>NZ_JBIVQO010000014.1:0-210516 GCF_044755265.1 Streptomyces sp. NPDC092370
ATCTTTTCTCGACCCGATTTCCTCGGTGCTTTCCAGGTTTCCGCTTTCGCGTTTCCCTTTCCGGCGGTTCCGACTCTATCAGATCCTTTCGGGCCCGATCCTCAGTCGGCGGGGTTTGTCTTCGCGGCTGTTGGGCCGTTCCGACGAGTGAGACTTTAGCGGATTCCCAGGCTCCCGAGCCAATCGGGGGTCTCGTCCTTTCGAACGTGGATTCCTCATTCCGTAAATACACACGCCAATGAAACGACGACAGACGTACTGCACGTCGAATAGTGGTTGGTACCTGCGGATTGGCTGCCCGGGGACCGACCGGGGTCGGCGCTCACGTCGGGCAACTCGGAGAACAGTACGGACGGGGTCTGAGCGTGTCAACTCAAGGGCGGACGGCACTCCGGGGGCGTACTCTGAGCCGCATGACGACGCGTACGTGCACCCAGCTGTGGTGGGCCGCCTGACGGCGGCCGTCCCCACGTATGCACGCGACGGCCGCCGCTTCGGCGGCCGTTTTCGTTTCTCCCTCCGGCACTACGGAGGGGCGGCCGCCCGAAGGCGGCGGTCCCGACCTAGGAGGAGGAGAGATGACACGGGTCTTCAGCGGGGTCAAGCCGACGGGACATCTGACGCTGGGGAACTACCTGGGGGCCATGCGGCGGTGGGCCGCGGTCGATCAGCACGAGGCCGACGCCTTGTTCTGCGTCGTCGATCTGCACGCCCTGACCGTGGACCACGATCCCGCGCGGGTGCGCAGGCTGAGCCGGCAGTCGGCGACGCTGCTGCTGGCGGCCGGACTGGATCCGGAGCTCTGCACGGTGTTCGTGCAGAGCCATGTGGACGAGCACGCCCGGCTGTCGTACGTACTGGAATGCGTGGCCACCGACGGTGAGATGCGGCGGATGATCCAGTACAAGGAGAAGGCCGCGCGGGAGCAGCGGCGGGGCGGGAGTGTGCGGCTGTCGCTGCTGACGTATCCCGTGCTGATGGCGGCGGACATCCTGGCGTACGGGGCCGACGAGGTGCCGGTGGGGGACGACCAGGTGCAGCACGTCGAGCTGACGCGGGATCTGGCGGTGCGGTTCAACCAGCGGTACGGGCATACGTTCGTGGTTCCGCAGGCCACGCGGCCGTCGGTGGCGGCGCGGGTGATGAATCTGCAGGATCCGGCGTCGAAGATGGGCAAGAGCGATGACGTCGGGCCCGGCATCGTCTACTTGCTGGACGAGCCGGACGTGGTGCGCAAGAAGGTGATGCGGGCCGTGACCGACAGCGGGCGGGAGGTCGTGTACGACCGGGAGGCCCGGCCGGGGCTCGCCAACCTGCTGGAAATCCTCGCGGCCTGCACGGGCGGGGAGCCCGAATCGTTGAGTGGTGCGTACACGTCGTACGGGGCCCTGAAGAAGGATGCCGCGGAGGCCGTGGTCGAGGTGCTCCGGCCCCTGCGGGTCAGGCACCAGGAGTTGTGCGCCGATCCCGGTTATGTGGAGGGGGTGCTGCGGGACGGTGCGGAGCGGGCCCGGGGGATGGCCCGGCCGACGGTGGATGCCGCGTATCGCGCGATCGGGCTGCTGCCCGCCCTTACGGAGGCGGCCGGTGCCGGGGCCGGGGCGGCGGTGTGAGATGACGTCGCCGCGGGGGGGCGAGAACGGGCCCGCCCCCCGGTGGTCAGCTGTTGTTTCCGGAGGCCAGGGCGCGGCTGCGGTCGCGGGCGGCTTCGAGTGCGGCGATGAGGGCGGCCCGTACGCCGTGGTTCTCGAGTTCGCGGATGGCGTTGATCGTCGTGCCGGCGGGGGACGTGACGTTCTCGCGCAGCTTGACCGGGTGTTCGCCGCTGTCGCGGAGCATCGTCGCGGCGCCGATGGCGGACTGGACGATCAGGTCGTGGGCCTTGTCGCGGGGCAGACCGAGGAGGATGCCGGCGTCGGTCATGGCTTCGACCAGGTAGAAGAAGTAGGCCGGGCCGGAGCCGGACAGGGCGGTGCAGGCGTCCTGCTGGGACTCGGGGACGCGGAGCGTCTTGCCGACGGCGCCGAAGATCTCCTCGGTGTGGGCGAGGTGGTCGGCGGTGGCGTGGGTGCCGGCGGAGATGACGGACATCGCCTCGTCGACGAGTGCGGGGGTGTTCGTCATGACGCGGACGACCGGGGTGCCGGGGGCGAGGCGTTCCTCGAAGTAGGCCGTGGGGATGCCGGCGGCGCCGCTGATGACCAGACGGTCGGCGGGAACGTGGGGGGCGAGCTCGTCGAGCAGCGTGCCCATGTCCTGCGGTTTGACCGTGAGGATCAGGGTGTCGGCGGTCTTGGCGGCTTCGGGGTTGGTGACCGGGGTGACGCCGTAGCGGGTGCGGAGTTCCTCGGCTCGTTCCGGGCGGCGGGCGGTGACCAGGAGGTCGGCCGGGGTCCAGCCGGCCCGGATCACTCCGCTGAGCAGGGCTTCGCCGATCTTGCCGGTGCCGAGGACTGCGACTTTCTGGGTCATGGCTTTCGGTGCCCTCCGGGGGTTGCGTCGTCCGGTTCATCCTCGCACTCGGGGGTGCCGGGTGCGGGTCGTGTCCGGTGGGCGGGATGTGGGCGTCCTCGCCTGGTGATCTACGCCGTCCGGCGCCTGAGGGTCGCGGCGCCCAGGGTCAGGACCAAAAGCGCGCAGCCCGCGACGATCAGGACGTCGCGGACGAACGTGGCGGTCATGTCCGTGTGGCGGAGGACCTCGTTCATGCCGTCGACGGCGTAGGACATGGGGAGGACGTCGGAGAGGGCCTCCAGGGCCGGGTGCATGTTGTCGCGCGGGGTGAACAGGCCGCACAGGAGGAGCTGGGGGAAGATCACCGCCGGCATGAACTGGACCGCCTGGAATTCCGAGGCCGCGAAGGCCGAGACGAAGAGGCCGAGGGCCGTGCCGAGGAGGGCGTCGAGGAGGGCCACCAGGAGGAGGAGCCAGGGGCTGCCGGTGACGTCGAGGCCGAGGAACCAGACCGCGAGGCCCGTGGCCAGGGCGGACTGGATGATCGCCAGGGTGCCGAAGGCGAGGGCGTAGCCGGCGATCAGGTCGCCCTTGCCGAGGGGCATGGCGAGGAGGCGTTCGAGGGTGCCCGAGGTGCGTTCGCGCAGGGTGGCGATGGACGTCACCAGGAACATCGTGATCAGCGGGAAGATCCCGAGGAGGGACGCGCCGATGCTGTCGAAGGTGCGAGGGCTGCCGTCGAAGACGTAGCGCAGCAGGAACAGCATCAGGCAGGGGATGAGGATCAGCAGCGCGATGGTGCGGGGATCGTGGGTGAGCTGGCGCAGGACCCGGGCGGCGGTGGCGCCGGTGCGGGAGGCGCTCAGGCCCTTCGGTGGGGTGGCCGGCCTGGTGGCGGTGGTGGTCATCGGGTCGTCTCCTTGGTGCGGTCCGCCGCTGCTGCCTCGTCGACCAGGTGGAGGAAGGCCTCCTCGACCGTGGCGGCGCCGGTGCGGGCCCGCAGGGCGTCGGGGGTTTCGTCGGCGAGGAGTTGGCCGTCGCGCATGAGGAGGAGGCGGTGGCAGCGTTCGGCCTCGTCCATGACGTGGGAGGAGACGAGGATCGTCGCGCCGCGGTCGGTCGCGATGTCGTGGAAGAGGTTCCACAGGTCGCGGCGCAGGACCGGGTCGAGTCCGACGGTCGGTTCGTCGAGGACCAGGAGTTCGGGGGTGCCGAGGAGTGCGACGGCCAGGGAGACGCGGTTGCGCTGGCCGCCGGAGAGGTTTCCGGCGAGGGCGTCGGCGTGGGTGGTGAGGTCGACGTCGGCTATCGCGCGGGTGACGTCGGCGTCGCGGCGATCGGCGGAGGTGCGGCCGGGGTGGAGGATCGCGGCGAAGTAGTCGAGGTTCTGGCGGACGGTCAGGTCGTCGTAGACGGAGGGGGCCTGGGTGACGTAGCCGATGCGGGTGCGCAGGGCGGGGTGGCCGGCGGGGTGGCCGAGGACGTCGAGGGTGCCGGTGACCTTGGCCTGGGTGCCGACCAGGGCGCGCATCAGGGTCGACTTGCCGCAGCCGGAGGGGCCGAGGACTCCGGTGATCCGGCCCCGGGGGACGGTGAAGCCGAGGTCGCGCAGGACCGTGCGGGGGCCGCGGACGACGGTGAGGTTCCCGGCGTGGACGGCCGGCGTGTCCGGGTACGGGCGCGTGTCCGGGCCCGGGCGTGGCGAGCCGGGAGCATTATTCATCATGTGATGAATAATGCTCCCGGGGGTCGGACGCGTCAAGCGGCCGCGGCGGTCGGGTGCGCCTCAGGCCGGGGTTTTCGCGTGGAGGAGGACGACCTCGTAGACCTCCTCCACGAAGCCGTCCGGGAAGGCGCTCAGGAGGAGCTCGCGCTCCGCCGCCAGGAACGCCGCGGTGTGTTCGGGGGCGTGCACCAGGAAGACGGAGTGGCTGCCGATGTTGGCGAGGTGCGTGTCGACCGGGACGTGACGGCTCCAGCGGACCGTGCGGCGGGTGAAGTCGAGCAGGCCGGTCGGGTCGGCTGCGCGGGCGTTGACGTTGCGCTTCTCGGCAAAGACATCGATCCCGAAGTGGCGGCCGGTGCGGGCGGCGGCCTCGGCGATCCAGGGGACGTCGAGGGCGTCGGTGTTCCACCACAGGGCGAGGGCGCCGCCGGGGCGCAGAACGCGCAGGGCCTCCGGGACGGCGCGGGCGGGGTCGGTCCAGTGCCAGGCCTGGGCGTAGGTGACGAGGTCGACGGAGGCGTCGGCGAGGGGGAGGTCGTCTCCCGTGCCGCGGATGATCGGGATGCCGGGCAGGGTGCGGCGGAACTGGGCCGCCATGCCGTCGCCGGGTTCCACGGCGACGACGCTCGCGCCTCGCGCGTGGAGGAGGGCGGTGGCGATGCCGGTGCCGGCACCGATGTCCGCGACGCGGGCGCCGGTGAGGGGGCGGCCGGTCAGGTCTTCTATCGCGTCGAAGAGGGCCGGGGGGTAGGAGGGGCGGTTGGCCGCGTACTGGGCTGCGGCGGCGTTGAAGGAGTGGGCTCGGGCGGCTCGGGCGGGGTGGCCGGCTGGGGGTTCGGTGGTGAGGTCGGCTCCGGTGGGGTGGTCGGCGGAGGGAGGTGTGGTCATACCGCCATCGTCGCCGGGGGTGGAGTGCGGTGCGGTGAGATTTCGGTGAGATCGGCGGGGGTTGGGCGCGGGTGGTTCGGCTCCGCTGGGGGGCCGGGCCGTTTCGGCGATCGACACGTCCGGCCGGACGTGTCGTGGCGGACGACCAGCACCAGGCCGTGTCGTCCGGACGAAGAGCGCCGTCGGCCACCTCACCTCGGTGTCCGTTCGAGGGAGAGCCTGGATTCCTGCCTCTAGCGGCGGGCGAGGCGCGTGAGGGTGACGCCGCTGGGGAAAGCGGTGCGCTCGGCGACATCGAAGACGGTGGGGTCGAAAGCGCCGTCGAAGGCCGGTATCCCGGCGCCGGCGACCACCGGGTAGTGCTTGACGACCAGCTCGTCGATCTCGGGCAGGAGGGCGCCGGCGAGCTTGCCACCGCCGCAGAGCCAGACGTGCAAGCCGGTGCCCTGCTCCCGCTTGAGCTCGCGGACGAGAGCGAGCGGGTCGCCCGGAACGACGGTGACGGCCGGGTCGACGTCGGGGTCGAGCGTGCTGGACACCACGTACTGGCGCAGGTGCGCGTAGGGGCTGGTGATCCCCTGGTCGAGGGCTGGGCGGTAGGCGCCGAGGCCCATGACGACGGTGTCGAAATGCCGGCGGGGTGCGTCGGCGAGGCCGACGGCGGCGCGGTGGGCGGTCGGCACGGTCTCGGGGTAGAGGGCGTTGGCCCAGGCGAGGTAGGCGGCGCTCTGCTGTTCGTCACCGGTGGGGAAGAAGTCGTACTCGCCGCCGGGGCCGGCGATACGGCCGTCGAGTGTGACGGCGATGTAGTACACGAGCTTTCGCATCTCTGGTAACTCCATACGTAGTACTCTCCTTGAAGTAGTTTGAAGGTAGTACTACAACTGGAGTGGTGTCAATGGTGCGACGGAACGACCAACGGCGCGCGGCGCTCGTCGACGGGGCGATCGAGGTACTGGCCAGAGAGGGCGCACGGGGTCTGACGTTCCGGGCGGTGGACGCCGAGGCCGCCGTACCGGCCGGGACCGCGTCCAACTACTTCGCCAGCCGGGACGACCTGCTCACCCAGGCCGGTGCCCGTGTCTACGAGCGGCTCCAGCCCGACGACGCGACGATCGCGCGCCAGCAGGCGGCCGGCCGCGACCGGGAGACCTACGCCGTACTCATGCGGGAACTGGTCGGCCGCGTCGCCGCCTTCCGCACCGGCTATCTCGCCCTGCTCGAACTGCGCCTCGAGGCCACCCGCCGACCCGAACTGCGCAGGGTCCTCACCGAGCGGGTCCGCGCCGACGTGGAGGCCAACGTCGCCTACCACGAGGCGTCCGGGCTCCCCGGCGACGCCATGGCCGTCAAACTGCTCATTCTGACCCTGAACTGGCTGATCGTCGAGCAACTCACGCTGCCGGACGTCTTCACCGAGGCGGAGCGCGAAGAACTGGTGACGGCGGCGGTCGAGCGCATCGTGGCGGCACACTAGGCGGCCGGGGCCCCTGGGCGCGCTGCGCGGGAGGCGGGCCGGCTGCGGTACGTCAAAGGGTTATGCGCTGCGGCGGTTCTTCGGGTTGCCCGAGCGACGGGTCGTGCGCTTCTCGTACTGCCCCCGGGCCTTTTCGTACTCCTCGCGGTGGAGCTTCTCTCCGGGCGCCTCGATGAGGGAGCGGAAGAAGTAGGCGAGGAGGGAGCCGACGAAGCCCACGGTCAGCAGACCGCGCAGGGATGCCTGGCGGTCGGGGTCGTGGCGGCGGGTGAAGCCGTCCCAGGTGTGGCGGAAGGCCATCGCGCTGCAGATCGCGAACATCGCGACCATGAGGACCGTGACGAAGCCGCCGATCGCGGCGATCTGGAGGCCCTGGTAGGCGAGGCGGAGCACGAGGCAGGAGACGGCCGCGGCGGCGAGGGAGCCGACGGCCACGGCGGTACGGCGCGCGGTGTAGCCGTTGTCGTGGTCCAGCCAGGTCGTGCCGAAGAAACGCAAGGGCTCGGGGCGGGGCCCGCGGCCCTCGGCCTTGGAGCCCGCGGGGGTGGCTGGGGTGGTGTCGGCTGCACTCACGGGTCGATTATGCCTCCCTGCCGGGCCGCGGGCTCCGGGCGGCTCAGCCGCAACGCGAGGCCATGTAGCCGTCGCTGCCCGTCTTCACGTAAGCGTCCGCGACGAACTCGCCGTTGCTGATGTCGTCCCAGATGTTCGACGTGCCGTACGTGCCGGTGACGGTGGTCCCGGGGGTCTGGCAGTAGATCGGCACCTGGGCGCCCACCGGAAGGTAGCGGACGCCGTAGGAGGTGCCGGGGCCGGTGCGGACGGCGAGGCTGACGCCCGGCGCGACCGGGTAGTAGCGCACGGCCGCGGTGGCCTCCGCGGTGGCCGCGCCCACCATGAGGAGGGCTCCGGTAAGCCCGGCGAGCATCACGGATCTGCGTTTCAGGGACGTGGTCGTGAGCAGTCCCGGCGTGGTGGCCGTCGGATCAGGAGCAGCGCGGGCGGACGTAGCCGTCGCTGCCGGTGTTCACATAGGCGTCCGCGACGTACTCGCCGTCGTCGATGTTGTCCCAGATGTTCGAGCTGCCGTACGGACCCGCAACCGTTGTGCCGGGCCTCTGGCAGAAGATGGTGACCCTGGCTCCCTCGGGCAGGACGCGGACGATGGCGTAGCCGGTGCCGGGGCCGCTGCGGACGTTCACGCGGACGCCCGGGGCGACGGCGTACGAGCGCAGGGCCGACGCCGCCATGGTGACGGCCTCTCCCTCGGCTCTTCCTTCGAGTTCCCCGACATGGTCGACAGACATGAAAATTCTCCCCCGTTGAGCCCCATGACTGCCATGGGGTCCCGTTGATTCCCCCGAATCACACCATGAAACACATGTGCGCAACTCGTGCGTGGAGGCTAGCAAGCCGCCTCTGTCCCGTACGAGTCTTCGACTAGGCTCCGTGCGTCGCGCGCGCGGACGAACAGCACGGGGGGGTCCCATGGCGCCACAGCGGAACGCCGGAGCGGGCGCGGAAGCGGAACTTCCCGAATACGCCGGTCACTATCGTCTGGAGTCCTGCCTGGGCTCGGGCGGCATGGGTGTCGTGCATCTGGCCCGGAGCACCTCCGGGATGAAGCTCGCGGTGAAGGTCGTGCACGCCCAGTTCGCCAACGACCCCGACTTCAGGGGGCGTTTCCGGCAGGAGGTGGCGGCGGCGCGAAGGGTGAGCGGCGCCTTCACGGCACCCGTCGTCGACGCCGACCCGGACAGCGAGCGACCCTGGATGGCCACGCTGTTCATCCCGGGGCCGACCTTGTCCGAACAGGTCAAGCGGAACGGCCCCATGGAGCCGGCTCAATTGCGGCGCCTGATGGCGGGGCTGGCCGAGGCGCTACGGGACATCCATCGTGCCGGGGTCGTCCACCGGGACCTGAAACCGAGCAACGTCCTGCTCGCCGATGACGGACCGAAAGTCATCGACTTCGGTATCTCCCGGCCGCTGGACAGCGAACTGCGCACCGAGACCGGAAGGTTGATCGGGACGCCGCCCTTCATGGCACCCGAGCAGTTCCGGCGCCCGCGCGAGGTGGGGCCGGCCGCCGACATCTTCGCGCTCGGGTCGGTGATGGTGCACGCGGCCACGGGACAGGGGCCGTTCGACTCCGACAGCCCGTACATCGTCGCCTACCAGGTGGTGCACGACGAGCCCGACCTGACCGGCGTGCCGGACGAGATCGCGCCGCTGGTACTGCGGTGTCTCGCGAAGGAGCCGGAGAAGCGGCCGACGCCGGACGAGTTGATGCGGGAGCTGCGATCCGTCGCGGCTTCGTACGACACACAGACGTTCATACCGGCTCAGCGGACCGGGGACACCGAAGGTTCCTGGCCGCCCGCCGAAAAACCCGTGCGCGCCGTGGAGGCCGGTCGTGAGGTGGAAGCCGGTCGTGGCAGGGGACGGCGGTTCGGCAGGCGGGTGGTCCTGGGAGCCGGGGCGTTCGGCCTGGCCGTAGTGGGTGCTCTGGCCTCACTCCCACTGCTCGACGGCGTCGGCGGCTCACCACAGCCCGCCTCCCCGCGGACCACGTCCGCCGCGTTCAGCGGGTGGCAGACGACTCCGGCGGCCGGGGACAGCGCACCCCTGTGCTCCCACGGGGCCGGACGGCTGCTCTGCGCCACGTCCGGACTGGTCTTCGCCCTGGATCCGTCCGACGGGCACCTGCTGTGGCGGCACCCCGTCGGCAAGGGGCCCCGGAGGGAACCGCCGGTGCTGGCGGGTGGACTCGTACAGCCCTCGACGGACCAGGGGCGTCGCCTGGAGGCGCTCGATCCGGCCTCGGGCAAGGCGCGCTGGCATCGGGACATGTCCGAGGCCGGCAGTGCGGTGTACGCCGGCGGCATGCTCCTGGTCACCGATGCCGGCGGGAAGGTCACCGGCGTGGACGGTGCCTCCGGTGACCCGCGGTGGAGTCACCGGATCCCCGGCCATGAGGTGCCCTACCTCGCCGCGTTCGCCGGTGACCCGCTGGCGTACGCCGCCAGCGCGTCGGGGGACGGGAAGAGCACCCGGCTCAGCGTGGTGGATCCGCGGACGGGCGACGTGCGGTCGGACGCCCGGCTCGACGGGACGCTGAAGCCCTTCGGCGCGACGGGCGGATCGGTGTTTCTCCTGTCGGTCGACGCGGTGCACGGCGACGCGCGTGCCGTGGTCCGCTACACCCCACGTACGGGTGAGACCCGACGGGTGCCCCTCGCCGTCCCCCTCCAGCAGGCCCATGGCGCCGTGCGCGGGAACCTGGCCTATCTGATGGGGACCGGGGGATCGTTGGTGGCCGTCGATCTCGAGGCGCGTGAGCAGCTGTGGAATCTGGAGACGGGCACGATGCGGGGGTCCACCCCGGTCGCCGATGACCGGCACGTGTACGTGACCGCGTCGGACGGGCGGCTGCTCGCCGTCGACGCGCGGCGCGGGAGGGTCGCCGGGCAGACGTCTCCCCGGCTGGGCGACCGGTCGGACCGGATCCCGGCCGCCCTGCCCGAGCCCGTGATCGTGGGCGCCCGGGTCTACGGCAGTGCGCCGGACGGGACCGTCTTCGCCGTGAACGGGCGCGATCCGGCGGCCTGGTGACCGGCGGGCATGCGCGAGGGCCGCCCCCGGCAGCGCGGGAGATGGCCCTCGGCGTGAGAAGGGGTCACCCCAGCTTCGAAACGTCCCGCACGGCGCCCTTGTCCGCGCTGGTCGCCATCGCCGCGTAGGCCCGCAGCGCCGCCGAGACCTTGCGCTCGCGGTTCTTCGGGGCGTACACGCCGTTCAGCGCCTGCTCACGGCGGGCCAGCTCGGCGTCGTCCACCAGCAGCTCGATGGAACGGTTCGGGATGTCGATGCGGATGCGGTCGCCGTCCTCGACGAGGGCGATGGTGCCGCCCGCGGCCGCCTCGGGCGAGGCGTGGCCGATGGAGAGGCCGGAGGTGCCGCCGGAGAAACGGCCGTCCGTGACCAGCGCGCAGGTCTTCCCGAGGCCGCGGCCCTTCAGGTACGAGGTCGGGTAGAGCATCTCCTGCATACCGGGGCCGCCCTTGGGGCCCTCGTAGCGGATGACGACGACGTCGCCGTCCTTGACCTGCTGGGTGAGGATCTTCTGGACGGCCTCCTCCTGCGACTCGCAGACGACCGCTGGCCCCTCGAAGGTCCAGATGGACTCGTCGACACCGGCCGTCTTCACGACGCAGCCGTCCACGGCCAGGTTGCCCTTGAGGACCGCGAGGCCGCCGTCCTTGGAGTAGGCGTGCTCCGCGGAGCGGATGCAGCCGCCCTCGGCGTCCTCGTCCAGGGCCTCCCAGCGCTCGGACTGGGAGAAGGCCTCGGCGGAGCGGACGCAGCCGGGGGCCGCGTGCCACAGTTCGACGGCCTTCGCGGAGGGGGAACCACCGCGCACGTCCCAGGTCTTGAGCCAGTCGGCGAGGGACGGGCTGTGCACGGAGTGGACGTCCTCGTTGAGCAGGCCGGCCCGGTGCAGCTCGCCGAGCAGGGCGGGGATGCCGCCGGCGCGGTGCACGTCCTCCATGTAGTACGTGCGGTCCTTGGCGACGTTCGGGGCGACCTTGGCGAGGCAGGGCACGCGGCGGGAGACCTCGTTGATCTCCGTGAGGCCGAAGGGGACGCCCGCCTCCTGGGCGGCGGCCAGCAGGTGCAGGATCGTGTTGGTGGAGCCGCCCATGGCGATGTCGAGGGCCATGGCGTTCTCGAAGGCCGCGAAGGACGCCACGCTGCGGGGCAGGACCGTCTCGTCGTCCTGCTCGTAGTAGCGGCGGGTGATGTCCATGACCGTGTTCGCCGCGTCGACGTACAGCTGCTTGCGGGCGGTGTGCGTGGCGAGGACCGAGCCGTTGCCCGGGAGGGACAGGCCGATGGCCTCCGTCAGGCAGTTCATCGAGTTGGCGGTGAACATGCCGGAACAGGAGCCACAGGTCGGACAGGCGTTCTCCTCGATGCGGAGGATGTCCTCGTCCGAGATCTTGTCGTTCACGGCGTCGGAGATCGCGTCGACCAGGTCGAGCGTGCGGACCGTGCCGTCGACGAGCGTGGCGCGGCCGGACTCCATGGGCCCGCCGGAGACGAAGACCGTGGGGATGTTCAGCCGCAGCGCGGCGTTCAGCATGCCCGGGGTGATCTTGTCGCAGTTGGAGATGCAGATCAGGGCGTCGGCGCAGTGTGCCTCGACCATGTACTCCACGCTGTCCGCGATCAGGTCCCGGGAGGGCAGGGAGTAGAGCATGCCGCCGTGGCCCATGGCGATGCCGTCGTCGACGGCGATCGTGTTGAACTCGCGCGGGATCCCGCCGGCCGCGACGACCGCCTCACTGACGATCCGGCCGACCGGCGCCAGGTGCGTGTGCCCCGGCACGAACTCCGTGAAGCTGTTGGCGACCGCGATGATCGGCTTGCGGCCGATGTCCGCACCCGGTACACCGGAGGCGCGCATCAGGGCGCGGGCGCCCGCCATGTTGCGGCCGTGGGTGACTGTGCGGGACCTCAGCTCGGGCATCGTCGCTCGCTCCTTCGACAGACGGCGTCAGAGGATTCGGAGATTTCTGACTGCTACCGAGCGTACGCCCGTCATCCAGGGGGCGGGACGGAGTGTCCGGAATGCGGGATGACCGTCTCGGACGACGGCACCCGGCGGGTCTCACGGATCGGTCAGATGCCCCTGGACGACCGGGGCCAGCCGCGCGATGACCTGCTCCGGGTCCGCCGAGGCCAGCGGCTCGACCTTGATGACGTACCGCAGGATGGCGGTCCCCACGAGCTGGGCGGCCGCCAGCTCGGCCCGCAGCTCGGCGTCCGGCAACTCCAGCCGTACGGCGATGCGGCGCAGCACCTGGGTGGCGACGATCCGCCGGAAGACTGCCGCCGCCGTGTCGTTGGTGAGGGCGGAGCGGACGATGGCGAGCAGGGGCGCGCGGGTCGCCGGGTTCTCCCAGACGCCGAAGAAGAAGCGGGTCAGGCGCTCCCCCACCCCGTCGAGCGGGCCCTCCTCGATGGCCTTGGGTGCCTGGAGGGCCGGCCCGAAGGACTGGGTGACCGCCGCCTCGAAGACCTGCTCCTTGGTGCCGAAGTAGTGGTGCACCAAGGCCGAGTCGACGCCGGCGGACTTGGCGATGGCGCGGACGGACGTCTTCTCGTAACCGCGCTCGGAGAACTCGTCGCGGGCGGCGGTCAGGATGCGCTCGCGGGTGCCGGCCGACTCGGTGCGCGGGGGGCGGCCGCGGCGGCGGGCGGCGGTGCCGGACCCGCCGTCGGCCGGGGGCGGGCCGGTCATCTCCGCGGCACCTTCACGGCCGAGGCCAGGTGCAGGCGGGTGAAGGCCAGGGCCTCCGCCAGGTCGGCCTCGCGCTCCGCGCTCGACATGGCGCGCCGGGTGTTGACCTCGATGACGACGTGCCCGTCGAACCCGGTCAGGGCGAGCCGCTCCAGCACCTCGGCGCAGGGCTGGGTGCCGCGGCCGGGCACCAGGTGCTCGTCCTTGGCGGAGCCCCGGCCGTCGGCGAGGTGGACGTGGCCGAGGCGGTCCCCCATGCGGCCGACCATGTCCAGCGCGTCGGAGCGGGCCGTCGCGGTGTGGCTGAGGTCGATCGTGAAGTGCCGGTAGTCGTCCTTCGTCACGTCCCAGTCGGGGGCGTACGCGAGCATCTCGCGGTCGCGGTAGCGCCAGGGGTACATGTTCTCGACGGCGAACCGTACGTCCGTCTCGTTCGCCATGCGCCAGATGCCGGTGACGAAGTCCCGGGCGTACTGGCGCTGCCAGCGGAACGGGGGGTGGACGACGACCGTGCTCGCGTCGAGCTTCTCGGCGGCCGCGCGGGCCCGCTGGAGCTTGGTCCAGGGGTCGGTGGACCAGACGCGCTGCGTGATGAGCAGACAGGGGGCGTGCACGGCCAGGATCGGGATGCGGTGGTAGTCGCTGAGTCTGCGCAAGGCCTCGATGTCCTGGCTGACCGGGTCGGTCCAGACCATGACCTCGACTCCGTCGTAACCGAGGCGCGCGGCGATCTCGAAGGCCGTGGCCGTCGACTCCGGGTAGACCGAGGCCGTCGACAGGGCGACCTTCGCGTCCGGGATCTTCACGGCTGGCTCTGCCATGCAGGACAGATTACGGGGTGTGGTCGGGGTGAGGTGGGGGTCCTCTTCGCCGTTGTGGTGTTTGCCATAGCGGCTGGGCCCCCTACACGGACTCCATGTGATCCAGGCGACGCAGGATCACGCCCTCCCGCAGCGCCCAGGGGCATATGTCGACGCGCTCCACGCCGAAGAGGTCCATCGCGGCCTCGGCCACCAGTGCGCCCGCCAGGAGCTGGCCGGCCCTGCCCTCCGACACGCCGGGCAGCTCCGCGCGCTCCCGCTCCGTCATGGCGGCCAGGCGCGGAACCCAGCCCTCCAGGGACTCCCGCTTGAGCTCGCGCTGGACGTAGAGGCCCTCGGCGGAGCGGGCCGCGCCGGCGATGCGGGCCAGCTGCTTGAAGGTCTTGGACGTGGCGACGACGTGGTCGGGGGCGCCGAAGCGGCTGAACTCGCCGACCGTGCGGGCGATCTCGGTGCGCACGTGGCGGCGCAGGGCGCGGACGTCGTCCGGGGCGGGCGGATCGCCGGGCAGCCAGCCGGCGGTGAGGCGGCCGGCGCCCAGCGGCAGCGAGGCGGCCGCGTCGGGCTCCTCGTCCATGCCGTAGGCGATCTCCAGGGAGCCGCCGCCGATGTCCAGGACCAGCAGCTTTCCGGCCGACCAGCCGAACCAGCGGCGGGCGGCGAGGAAGGTGAGGCGGGCCTCCTCCTCGCCGGTGAGGACCTGGAGCTCGACGCCGGTCTCGGTGCGCACCCGTGCGAGGACGTCGTCGGCGTTGCCGGCCTCGCGTACGGCGGAGGTGGCGAAGGGGAGCATCTCCTCGACGCCCTTGTCCTCGGCGGCCTGGAGCGCCTCGTGGATGACCGAGACCAGCCGGTCGACGCCGTGCGGGCCGATCGCGCCGTCCTCTTCGAGGAGCTGGGCGAGGCGCAGTTCCGCCTTGTGCGAGTGCGCGGGCAACGGGCACGCGCCGGGATGCGCGTCCACCACGAGCAGATGCACCGTGTTCGATCCCACGTCGAGGACACCGAGTCTCATGGACGGCACGCTACTGCCCGCGGGGCCGTCCGCCGTCCTCGGCGGGGGTACAAGGCCCGTACCCTGGACTCGTGCCAAAGACGAAAAAGGCGAAGCGCGACAAATCACCGGGCCTCGTCCCCGACGAGAAGGGGCTCGACTTCGCTCGCGCGTGGGTGGAGTTCCCTGATCCGTCGGACGACGAGCAGGTCTTCCGCTGCGATCTGACATGGCTGACCTCGCGCTGGAACTGCATCTTCGGCAGCGGCTGCCAGGGCATCCAGGCGGGCCGCGCGGACGACGGGTGCTGCACGCTGGGTGCGCACTTCTCCGACGAGGACGACGAGAAGCGTGTCGCCGGGCATGTGGCCAGGCTCACGCCGGACATCTGGCAGCACCACGCCGAGGGCACACGGGGCGGCTGGGTCTCCGAGGACGAGGACGGCGAGCGGCAGACGCGGCCCTTCCAGGGCTCGTGCATCTTCCAGAACCGGCCCGGCTTCCCGGGCGGCATGGGCTGCTCGCTGCACATCCTCGCCCTGAAGGAGGGCCGCGAGCCGCTGGAGACCAAGCCGGACGTGTGCTGGCAGCTGCCGGTGCGCCGGACGTACGAGTGGATCGACCGGCCCGACGACACCCGCGTCCTGCAGGTGTCGATCGGCGAGTACGACCGCCGGGGCTGGGGACCGGGCGGCCACGACCTGCACTGGTGGTGCACCTCGGCGACCTCGGCGCACGGCGCGGGCGATCCCGTCTACGTCTCCTACCGCCCGGAGCTGATCGAGCTGATGGGCAAGGCCGGCTACGACCGGCTGGTCGAGCTGTGCGAGGAGCGACTGGCCTCCCAGCTGCCGTTGCTGGCCCCGCATCCCGCGGATCCGGTCACCTGAGGCTCGGCTACGACGTGGCCGGACTCGGGTCGCCGCTGATCGAGCTGACGGGCAAGACCGGCTACGACCGGCTGGTCGAGCTGTGCGAGGAGCGACTGACCTCCCAGCTGCCGTTGCCGACCCCGCATCCCGCGGATCCGGTCACCTGAGGCTCGGCTACGACGTGGCCGGACTCGGGTCGCCGCTGATCGAGCTGACGGGCAAGGCCGGCTACGACCGGCTGGATGCGAGGAGCGACTGGCCTCCCAGCTGCCGTTGCCGGCCCCGCATCCCGCGGATCCGGTCACCTGAGGCTCGGCTACGACGTGGCCGGACTCGGGTCGCCGCTGTCCGAGGGCGGTGGCGTCGAGCCGGTCGGATCGGTCGGGCCCGCGTCCGTGGGCGTGGGGTCCGGGTCGGGCGACGGGGGCGGCGTGGTCGGCGTCGGGTCCGGGTCCGGGGCGGAGGTCGTGGGCGTCGGGTCGGGCCGGGTCGGACCCGGGTCGCTCGGACCGCTGGGCCGGGGGTCCGGACCGGGGCCGGAGGGGCCGGGCGCGGTGCCGTAGCCCTCGATGCGGACGACGGCGCCCCCCGGTGCGACCGCCACCCGCGCCTGCCAGGGGCCGGCGGGCTCTCGCAGATGGTCGACGTACACCTTGATCGTCACCGATTCGCCGGGTCTGAGCGTTCCCGACGACTGGCTGAGGTAGAGCCACGGGGCTCCCGTGGAGGCGGACCAGCGGACCGGGGCGGGGCCGGTGGCGGTCAGAGTGACGAGGGTGGTGTCGCCGCTGTTGTCCGCCGTGACCTCCAGGGCGGTCGTGCGGCCGGCTCCCGCGACGCCGATGACCTCCACGGAGACGTCGGCCTTGCCGTCCTCGCCGAACCGGGGACCGGGCCGGGTGCTCGCGTTGCCGGTGTTCTCGTAACCGCCGCCCGCCATCTCGCCGTCCAGTCCGAACGGGTCGTCCGCCTCACGCGCGGAGGCCGAGCGGCCGTCGTGCCCCTCGCCGACCGGGGTGCCCCGGTAGGCCGCCCACAGGGCGAGCACGGGGGCGGCGACGACGGTGGCGATCACGGTCGTGGTGATGGCACGCGCGCGCAGGCGGTCCCTGCGGGCGGCGTGGTCCTTGGGGTCCATCGGGAAGCCGCGCCGGTCGAAGCGGGGCGTGACGCTCCGGGGATGGTGCGCCATGGCCATGTGCAGGGCCGCCCGGGGCGCCGGCAGGACGGGCAGTTCGGCGGGCGTGACGCTGGTGCCGGGCCAGCGGCCGGGGATGGCGCGCTCGGCGGTGCGGCGGCAGCGCGGACAGTCGTCGACGTGCCGGACGAGTTCGCGGCGCAGGGCCGTGCCGAGCACGAGCCGGTCGTCGCCGGCGAAGTGCGCCACGCTCGGACAGGCCCCGGTCTCGACCAC
Source organism: Streptomyces sp. NPDC092370 (assembly GCF_044755265.1). Taxonomy (NCBI): domain Bacteria; kingdom Bacillati; phylum Actinomycetota; class Actinomycetes; order Kitasatosporales; family Streptomycetaceae; genus Streptomyces; species Streptomyces sp. NPDC092370. The sequence continues at coordinate 16,954 of NZ_JBIVQO010000014.1, forward strand.
GGCGAGGGCCGCACGCGTGCGTTCCACCTCGCAGGCGGCGGAGGCCAGCAGGTCACGGGCGGCGTCCGGGGCCATGCCGAGGACGGCGGCGACCTCCCGGGCGGCGAGGTGATGGCGCACGGCCAGTTCGAGCGCCTCCCGCTGCTCCGGGGTGGTGCCGGCGGCCTCCGGCCAGGCGAGCAGGGCCAATTCGCGACGGCGCCGCTCCTGGACCTCCTCGCAAGGGGCCGGGGCGGCCGGGCGGTCGGGGCGCTGCCGCCCGGTGCGGCCCACGGCGTGGCCGCTCTGACGTTTCTGCTTGGCCTCGGCCAGCTTGCGCAGGCACGCCCAGCGGGCCAGCGCGTACAGCCAGGCCCTGCGGTCCGCGGGTGCCTCCGGGACGTGCCGGCCGCGGCGCTCGGCGAGCGCGAGGACCTCGCCCAGGGCGGCGGTCGCGGCCTCGTGGTCGCACAGCACGGACAGGCAGTAGGTGAACAGGCCGTCCAGGTAGGGCTCGTAACGTGCCGGCGGACGCTGCGCCAGTGTGCGCGCAGCCCCGCGGTCGCGCGCTTCCCGGTGCGCCCGGTGCGCGCCGGCCGTGCGGGTCGAGATCTCCGGAGTACTGCTCGTCATTCGGCGACCGTAGGGGGCCGGGAGTGGCGCCTTCCGCCAGCTTGAGCACATTTAATCCGTACGGGTGAAACGATCCCTCAATCGGGGACATGAACCGGTGGCTCCACGGCTGGCGCGGTGTGGCGGACCCCTGGCGCGCAGCCGGCCGCCGTCGGCCCGTCCCGCGATGTCAGTGGCGGCGGCTACGGTTTCGTCCATGGCTGCCCGTACGAAGACCACCAAGGACCGACCGTCCTACCGCTGCACCGAATGCGGCTGGCAGACGGCGAAGTGGCTCGGCCGCTGCCCCGAGTGCCAGGCCTGGGGGACGGTCGAGGAGTACGGCGCGCCCGCGGTGCGTACGACGGCACCGGGCCGGGTCACCACCTCCGCCCTGCCCATCGGCCAGGTGGACGGCCGTCAGGCCACCGCTCGCCCCACCGGCGTGCCGGAGCTGGACCGCGTGCTCGGCGGCGGACTGGTGCCCGGCGCGGTGGTGCTGGTCGCGGGCGAACCGGGCGTCGGCAAGTCGACGCTCCTGCTCGACGTGGCGGCCAAGTCCGCGAGCGACGAGCACCGCACGCTGTACGTCACGGGTGAGGAGTCGGCGAGCCAGGTCCGGCTGCGCGCCGACCGCATCGGCGCCATCGACGACCACCTGTACCTGGCGGCCGAGACGGATCTGGCGGCCGTGCTGGGCCACTTGGACGCGGTGAAGCCGTCGCTGCTGATCATGGACTCGGTGCAGACGGTGGCCTCCCCCGAGATCGACGGCGCGCCCGGCGGGATGGCCCAGGTGCGGGAGGTCGCGGGCGCGCTCATCCGGGCCTCCAAGGAACGTGGCATGTCCACCCTGCTGGTGGGCCATGTCACCAAGGACGGCGCGATCGCGGGCCCGCGCCTGCTGGAGCACCTCGTGGACGTCGTCCTGTCCTTCGAGGGCGACCGGCACGCCCGCCTGCGTCTCGTGCGCGGCGTCAAGAACCGCTACGGCACCACCGACGAGGTCGGCTGCTTCGAGCTGCACGACGAGGGCATCACGGGCCTCGCCGACCCGAGCGGCCTCTTCCTGACCCGCCGGGCCGAACCCGTCCCGGGCACCTGCCTGACCGTCACGCTGGAGGGCCGCCGCCCCCTGGTCGCCGAGGTCCAGGCGCTGACGGTGGACTCGCAGATCCCCTCCCCGCGCCGCACCACCTCGGGCCTGGAGACCTCCCGCGTCTCGATGATGCTCGCGGTGCTGGAACAGCGCGGGCGGATCAGCGCCTTGGGCAAAAGGGACATCTACTCGGCGACGGTGGGCGGTGTGAAGCTCTCGGAGCCCGCCGCGGACCTGGCCGTGGCGCTCGCCCTGGCGAGCGCGGCGAGTGACACACCTCTCCCGAAGAATCTCGTCGCGATCGGCGAAGTGGGCCTCGCGGGCGAGGTGAGACGGGTCACCGGAGTGCAGCGCAGGCTGGCCGAAGCCCACCGTCTGGGCTTCACACACGCGCTGGTCCCGGGCGACCCGGGCAAGGTCCCGGCGGGCATGAAGGTCCTGGAAGTCGCGGACATAGGGGACGCTCTGCGGGTCCTTCCCCGGTCCCGTCGCAGAGAGGCCCCACAGGAGTAGGAGGGGCGCCGGTAGACTTTGCCCTGGTCTCGCCCGTCCGTGCGAACCGAGCGCGCGACACGGGGGCGCCCAGAACCTGCGACCGGAGGAGTGCAGTGGCAGCCAACGACCGGGCATCTGCTCCCGGAAAATCCGGCGGGAGCGCCGGTACCGATGGCCTGATGCGCGCCTCCCTGAGCGCCGTGGCACCCGGCACCCCCCTGCGTGACGGCCTGGAGCGCGTGCTCCGCGGCAACACCGGCGGGCTCATCGTGCTCGGCTCCGACAAGACGGTCGAGGCGCTGTGCAGCGGCGGCTTCGTGCTGGACGTCGAGTTCACCGCGACCCGTCTGCGCGAGCTGTGCAAGCTGGACGGCGGCATCGTGCTGTCCTCGGACCTGTCGAAGATCCTGCGCGCGGGCGTGCAGCTGGTCCCGGACCCGACGATCCCGACGGAGGAGACCGGCACCCGGCACCGCACCGCGGACCGCGTCAGCAAGCAGGTCGGCTTCCCGGTCGTCTCGGTCTCGCAGTCGATGCGGCTGATCGCCCTGTACGTCGACGGCCAGCGCCGTGTCCTGGAGGACTCGGCGGCGATCCTGTCCCGCGCCAACCAGGCGCTCGCCACCCTGGAGCGCTACAAGCTGCGCCTCGACGAGGTCGCGGGCACCCTGTCGGCCCTGGAGATCGAGGACCTGGTGACCGTCCGGGACGTCTCGGCGGTCGCCCAGCGCCTGGAGATGGTGCGCCGCATCGCCACGGAGATCGCCGAGTACGTGGTGGAGCTGGGCACGGACGGCCGGCTGCTGGCCCTCCAGCTCGACGAGCTGATCGCGGGCGTGGAGCCCGAGCGCGAGCTGGTCGTGCGGGACTACGTCCCCGAACCCACGGCCAAGCGCTCCCGCACGGTCGACGAGGCCCTCGCCGAACTCGACGCCCTCACCCACGCCGAGCTGCTCGAGATGTCCACGGTGGCACGGGCGTTGGGCTACACCGGCGCGCCCGAGACGCTGGACTCGGCGGTGTCCCCGCGCGGCTTCCGCCTCCTCGCCAAGGTGCCCCGGCTCCCCGGCGCGATCATCGACCGCCTCGTCGAGCACTTCGGCGGGCTGCAGAAGCTGCTCGCCGCGAGCGTCGACGATCTGCAGGCGGTGGACGGCGTGGGCGAGGCCCGGGCGCGCAGCGTCCGCGAGGGGCTGTCGCGGCTGGCTGAGTCGTCGATCCTGGAACGGTACGTCTGACGCGGACGGCGGACCCGGCTGGAACGGCTGAGGGCGGTACCCGGCAAGAGGTACCGCCCTCCGGCTTCTCCGCGTCTAGTCGGCGGAGAGCACGAACGACGTCTGCACCTTCGCGAAGCCCGGGGCCTTCGCCTCCACCAGGTACGTGCCCGCCTTGGCCGAACCCGCCGCAGGCGTGGCGCACTCGGGGGCGCTCGGCTTGCGGTCCCACTTCACGGTGTAGGTGATGCCGCTGCCGGCGGCGACCCGGTACAGCTGGTGCGCGGCGGCCTTGGGGCAGTCCTTGGAGGACCAGTAGTCGTCGTCGCTGCTGGCCGGAGCGATCGTGAACACCGCGTTCTTCGGCCCGAGATCGATCTTGCAGTCGCTGCCGGAGATGTTCCGCGCGGTCAGCATGAAGGTGGGCGTCTGCTCGGGGTCGTAGGTGTTGTGCCGGCTGCGCAGGCTGAACTTGACCGCGCTCGCGGTGCAGTTGGGCAGGGTGGAACCGGCCGGCAGTGTGTCGCCCTCGGCGACGCCGCCCGCGGTGGTGCCGCTTCCCGAGCCGCCGGAGCCGCCGGATCCCTCGGACCCGGCCGAGCCGGAACCGTCGCCGGAGCCGGAACCGTCTCCCGCCCCGTTGCCCGAGCCGTCACCCGAACCGCCGCCGGACCCGGACGAGGAGCCGCCGGACCCGCCGCCGCTCGACTCCTCGCGTCCGCCGGGGGCTTGGCTGATGGCCGGTCCCGAACTCGACGGGCCGGGCGTGATGGAAGGCGCGGGATTCTTGCCGTCGGCGCCGTTGTCGCCATCCTTGCCGCCCCCGCCGCCCATGGTCACGATCCAGGCGGTCAGCAGCGCCAACAGGGCGACCACAGACACCAGTACGACCCTCCGACGCCAGTAGATGGAGGAGGGAAGCGGCCCGACCGGATTGCGCAGAGATCCCACGGCGCAAACCTTACGAGAGATCGGCGCGTTCGCCTGTCCCACCCGCCGCTCGGAGCCACAACTTTTCCGGATCATCATTCCGGAAATCGCGTCCCCACCCTTGCCTTTCGTCAGGTACGGGAGGAGATGATCACAGAGTGCGACGATTCAGCCCCGTCGCCTACCGTCCGTGACGATGACCTTCGAAGACATCGCACGCGACGTGGACAACGGTCGAACTGCTCTCCGGCGCTCGTGCGGCGCCAGTCTCCCTCGCACGAGACGCCCGTGCGCCGACGAGCCGGGCCGCACGGCGCACCGCCGGCCCGAGACGCCCGCGCGCCCCCGGCCGGCACCTTCGCCGGATCGTCCGCCCGGCATCGCGGCACGCTGAAGTGATGGGTCTCGCCCGGCAGTTCATGGCGGAGCCCGGCTGAACGGACTCCGGCGGGAGGGCCAGTCGGGGAGGACCAAGGAGGCCGAAGCAGCGTCCCTCCACGGTCAGCCGCTCGAACAGGAGCCTCCCGATCGTCGGGTCACCGCCTCGGTGGGGTGGCGGAGTGCCCGATTCGGCACCTCTGCGTGGCACCATCGAAGGGCCATGACTGCTCCCACGAAGCTCCCGCGCCCCGCCGCCCCCGCCGCCGCCTCCACCCCCTCCGGCCCGCCCCTCGGAGAGAACCTGCACTCCCCCGTCATCGACTGGTTCGGCGACAACGCCCGTGACCTGCCGTGGCGGCGCCCCGAGGCCGGGGCGTGGGGAGTGATGGTCAGCGAGTTCATGCTGCAGCAGACGCCGGTGAGCCGCGTCCTGCCCGTCTACGAGCAGTGGCTGGCGCGCTGGCCGCGCCCCGCCGACCTGGCCAAGGAGGCGCCCGGCGAGGCCGTCCGCGCCTGGGGCCGGCTCGGTTACCCGCGCCGCGCGCTGCGGCTGCACGGCGCCGCCGTCGCCATAACGGAACGGCACGGCGGTGACGTACCGGCCGACCACGCGCAGTTGCTGGCGCTTCCCGGCATCGGCGAGTACACGGCCGCCGCCGTCGCCTCCTTCGCGTACGGGCAGCGGCACCCGGTGCTGGACACCAACGTGCGCCGGGTCCTGGCCCGCGCGGTCACCGGCGTGCAGTACCCGCCGAACGCCACCACCGCCGCCGAGCGCAAGCTGGCCCGCGCGCTGCTGCCCGAGGACGAGCCGACCGCCGCCCGCTGGGCCGCCGCCTCCATGGAGCTGGGCGCGCTGGTGTGCACGGCGAAGAGCGAGTCGTGCCACCGCTGCCCGATCGCCGCGCAGTGCGCGTGGCGGCTGGCGGGCAAGCCGGAGCACGACGGTCCGCCGCGCCGCGGGCAGACCTACGCGGGCACCGACCGGCAGGTGCGCGGGCGGCTGCTCGCCGTGCTGCGGGAGGCGCACGGGGCCGTTCCGCAGGCGGCCCTGGACCGGGTGTGGCACGAGCCGGTGCAGCGGGCCCGTGCGCTGGACGGTCTCGTCGCCGACGGTCTGGTGGAGCCGCTGGAGGGCGGTTCGTACCGGCTGCCGCTGACCTGACGCACAGACAGATCACAGCCGCGGATCGCCGACCGTCACAGAACTCAGGGTGGACAAAACACCCCGAACCGCCCTCAACACCCCCACCCCTTTACCCCGTTCCGACTTCCGTTACACAACCGACGGACAGCCGAGCGCTGGCCGCAGGCTGCTTCGGACAGCTCCGTGACAACCCCTCCGTACCTTCAGTTGCGTTCCCGGAAGACACGGGGCGACGGAAGACACAGGCAGTACACGGGCCGGCGGGGAGCCGGCCCGCACGGGGAAACGGGAGGCGGTTCACCATGGCGCAGGGCGAGGTGCTCGAGTTCGAGGAGTACGTCCGCACCCGGCAGGACGCGCTGCTGCGCAGTGCCCGCCGCCTGGTCCCGGACCCGACGGATGCACAGGACCTGCTGCAGACGGCGCTGGTACGGACGTACGGCCGCTGGGAGACCATCGAGGACAAGCGGCTGGCCGACGCCTACCTGCGCCGGGTCATGATCAACACCCGTACGGAGTGGTGGCGGGCGCGGAAGCTGGAGGAGGTCCCGACCGAGCAGCTCCCGGACGCCTCGGTCGACGACGCCACCGAGCAGCACGCGGACCGCGCCCTGCTGATGGACATCCTGAAGGTGCTCGCCCCGAAGCAGCGCAGTGTCGTGGTGCTGCGACACTGGGAGCAGATGTCCACGGAGGAGACGGCCGCCGCCCTCGGCATGTCGGCCGGAACGGTCAAGAGCACGCTGCACCGGGCGCTCGCCCGGCTCCGCGAGGAGCTGGAGTCCCGCGATCTGGACGCACGCGCGCTGGAGCGTGAGGAGCGGGAGCGGTGCGCGGCCTGACCGGCGAGGGTTCCGCGCGGACCCGGGGCGGTATCCAGGCGGTGGGCGCGGCATTGGCCGTGCCCGCCGCCCTCGCCCTTTTGGTGTCCGGGTGCGGTGCCGGTGGGACCGGTGCCCGAGACGAGGGCCCGGCGCACGCGGACTCGGTGGCGGGTGCCGCCGCCAGCGAGTCCGCGGCTCCGTCGAAGACGCCCGACACCGTGAACGCGATCAAACTCGTCAAGGACGACCCGAAGGTCGCGCCCGGGGTGAAGCGCGAGCTGAAGCCGTGCGTCGCCGACGAGTACCCGGTCGACGTCTCCTACGGCAACCTGACCGGCGGCTCCGCGGACGACGTCGTCGTCAATGTGCTGACCTGCGGTGACGCGGTGGGTGTGGGCAGTTACGTGTATCGCGAGCAGGACGGCTCGTACGAGAATGTGTTCAAGGCCGAGGAGCCTCCCGTCTACGCGGAGATCGACCGCGGCGACCTGGTGGTGACCAAGCAGGTGTACGAGAAGGGCGACCCGGTGTCGAGCCCCTCCGGGGAGAACGTGATCACGTACAGATGGACCGCCGGCCGCTTCACGGAGAAGTTCCGCACACACAACGATTACGGGAAGGTCGTCGGCGACAGCCCGACGCCGGCGCCCACGAGCTGACGTGGGCGGAAGGCCGCGTGAACCGATCGGGCCGCTCGGACCGATCACTCGGTGAACGCATCGCACGGACCGTGCGTCCCAGCAGAGAGAACGCACCCCCACGGACCACGAAGGACTGAGAGCACCGGGATGGCAGATCAGACCCACGTCTTGTTCGTCGAGGACGACGACGTCATCCGCGAGGCCACGCAGCTCGCCCTGGAACGGGACGGCTTCGTGGTCACCGCCATGCCCGACGGGCTGTCGGGCCTGGAGGCCTTCCGCGCGGACCGCCCCGACATCGCGCTGCTGGACGTCATGGTGCCCGGCCTCGACGGGGTCAGCCTGTGCCGCCGCATCCGGGACGCGTCGACCGTGCCGGTGATCATGCTGTCGGCGCGGGCCGACTCCATCGACGTCGTGCTGGGCCTGGAGGCGGGCGCGGACGACTACGTGACCAAGCCGTTCGACGGGGCCGTGCTGGTCGCCCGGATCCGCGCGGTGCTGCGCCGCTTCGGGCACGCGGGCGGTGGCCGGGGTGAGGAGGCGACCGCCCCGGCGAGCGGCGGGATGCTGGCCTTCGGGGACCTGGAGGTCGACACCGAGGGCATGGAGGTGCGCCGCGCCGGTCATCCGGTGGCGCTGACCCCGACCGAGATGCGGCTGCTGCTGGAGTTCTCCTCCGCGCCGGGCACGGTGCTCTCCCGCGACAAGCTGCTGGAACGCGTCTGGGACTACGGCTGGGGCGGGGACACCCGGGTGGTCGACGTGCACGTGCAGCGGTTGCGGCAGAAGATCGGCCAGGACCGGATCGAGACGGTCCGCGGCTTCGGCTACAAGTTGAAGGCCTGAGCAGGGGTATGAGGGGGCAGTTCCGGCGCCTGGTCGCCGCGGTCTTGGAGCGTGCGGGCATCCGCACCGGTCTCAGATGGAAGCTGAGCGCGGCCATCGCACTGGTCGGGGCGCTGGTGGCGATCGCACTGAGCCTGGTCGTGCACAACGCCGCCCGGGTCTCGATGCTGGACAACGCGCGCGACCTCGCCGACGAGCGGATCATGATCGCCCAGCGCAACTTCGAGCTGTCGGGGCGGATGAACTTCCCCAACACCAAGATCAACGACCCGAACCTTCCGCAGGCGCTGCGGGACCGGGTCGAGGCCGGCCGGCGGGCGACCTACGTGGCCGACCGGCCGGGCGACGTGCCCGACATATGGGCCGCCGTGCCGCTGAAGAACGGGCAGGTGATGTCCCTGCACTCGGGCTTCACCGACCGCAGCTCGGACATCCTCCAGGACCTTGACCAGGCCCTGCTGATCGGGTCCATCGCCGTCGTCCTCGGCGGGAGCGCCCTCGGGGTGCTCATCGGCGGGCATCTCTCACGGCGGCTGCGCAAGGCGGCCGTCGCGGCCAACCAGGTGGCGGGCGGCGAGACGGACGTGCGTGTGCGGGACGCCATGGGCGGAGTCGTCCGGGACGAGACGGACGATCTGGCGAGCGCGGTGGACGCCATGGCGGACGCGCTACGGCAGCGCATCGAGGCCGAGCGGCGGGTCACCGCCGACATCGCGCACGAGCTGCGCACCCCGGTGACCGGGCTGCTGACCGCCGCCGAGCTGCTGCCGCCCGGACGCCCGACCGAGCTGGTGCTGGACCGGGCGAAGGCCATGCGCACGCTGGTCGAGGACGTGCTGGAGGTGGCCCGCCTCGACGGGGCCTCCGAGCGGGCGGAGCTGCAGGACATCATGCTCGGGGAGTTCGTCGCCCGGCGGGTGGCGGCCAAGGATCCGGCCATCGAGGTGCGGATCGTGCACGAGTCGGAGGTCACCACCGACCCGCGCCGCCTGGAGCGCGTGCTGTTCAATCTGCTGGCCAACGCGGCCCGGCACGGCAAGCCGCCCATCGAGGTCAGCGTCGAGGGCCGGGTCATCCGCGTGCGCGACCACGGCCCTGGCTTTCCCGAGGACCTGCTCGCCGAAGGGCCGAGCCGCTTCCGCACCGGCAGCAAGGACCGCGCCGGGCACGGCCACGGACTCGGCCTGACCATCGCGGCCGGGCAGGCCCGGGTGCTGGGCGCCCGGCTGACCTTCCGCAACGTCCGCACCCCGGGGACACCGGAACATCTTCCGGCCGAGGGCGCGGTCGCCGTGCTGTGGCTGCCGGAGCACGCGCCGACGAACACCGGGAGCTACCCGATGCTGCCGGGGTCGTAGACCGCCCGCTCGTTCAGCAGGTCCAGTCCTGGTCCATGTCGAGGCCGCCCTCGCGGGGCTGGGTGAAGGAGAACCAGTTGCCGGAGTCGTCCCGGAACAGCGCCTCCGTACCGTAGGGGCGCTCCTGCGGCTCCTGGAGGAACTCCACGCCCCGGTCCTTGAGCTTCTTGTAGTCGCCGTGGATGTCGTCGGTGGTCAGCACGCCCGCGCCGAGCGCGCCCTTCGTCACCAGCTTGCGGAGCATCTCGGCGGACTCGGGGTCCATCGCGGGCCCGCCGGGCACCATCAGCGTCAGCTCGACCTCGGGCTGGTTCGGCGAGCCGACCGTGAGCCAGCGCATGCCGCCCTCGCCCATGGTCATGTCCGTACGGACCTCCAGGCCCAGTTTCTCCGTGTAGAACTCCTTGGCCCGGTCCTGGTCGAGGACCCAGACGGTCGAGATGGCGAGACCTTTGATCATGGCGTGCTCCTGCTCTGGCTTCGCGGCCGGTTGTGCCTGCCCTGCCACGGTATGCAGCGGGGGTGTCAGCACGCTTCTCCGGAATTGCGCCGCCTGCCGGCGCCGGGCGCGGGGCGGAAGCCGCCGGCCCAGAGCATGGCGTAGCAGCCGGGTATGAGGGCGGCTCCCCGGCCCACGTGCTTGGTCCGGTATTCGCTGGGCGTCAGACCGGTCCAGGCCTTGAAGCGCGCCGAGAACGTGCCGACGCCGCTGTAGCCGACCAGGTGGCAGATCTCCGTCACCGACAGGTTCGCCGTGCGCAGCAGGTCCTCGGCCCGCTCCATGCGGCGGTGCGTCAGGTACTGGCCGGGGGTCTCGCCGTACGCCTCCTTGAAGGCGCGGATGAAGTGATAGCGCGAGTACCCGGCGTGCGCGGCCACGGTGCCCAGGTCGAGCCCGGGGTCTGCCCAGTCTCGGTCCATGGCGTCCTTGGCGAGCCGGACCTGGCGCGTCTTGTCCATACGACCGATGGTGGCACGGGTGTCTGACAACGCCCCCGGGCTCGCGGCCGGGCAGGACGAAGGCCCTCGGGCGGACACGGCGGCTTCCGGGGGCCTCGTGCGGTGCCGGTCAGACGGCCTCGGCCATGGGCGACTGCACCGCCGGGGCGTCCGGCGTGCCGTCCTCCTTCGGTCCCGCTCCCTTGAGCGGCACCTCCTTGACGAACACGGCCGCCGCGAGTGCGACCACCGCCACCACGGCCCCGAGCAGGAACGCCGAGTGCGTACCTGCGGACACCGCGTGCTGGTACGCCTCCCGGACCAGCACCGGGAGCTTCTCCAGGCTCTTCGCGTCGAGCTGCGCCGACTGCTCGGTCACCTTGGACCCCAGCGCACCGGCCCGCTCGGTCATGACGTCCTGGACGCGGTGGTTGAACAGGGCGCCCATGATCGCGACGCCGAAGGAGGAGCCGAGCGTACGGAACAGGGTGGTCGACGAGGACGCCACGCCCATGTCCTTCATCTCCACGCTGTTCTGCGCGACCAGCATGGTGATCTGCATCAGGCAGCCCATGCCGAGCCCGACCACGGCCATGAAGACACCGGAGGTCAGCCGGGAGGTCCCGGTGCCCATGGTGGACAGCAGGTAGAGGCCGACGATCATCAGCGCGCTGCCGGCGATCGGGAAGACCTTGTACCTGCCGGTGTTCGTGGTCACCCGCCCGGCGATCATCGAGGTCACGAGCATCGCACCGAGCATCGGCAGGAGCAGCAGCCCGGAGTTCGTCGCGGAGGCTCCCTGCACGGACTGCTGGTACAGCGGCAGGAAGAGCGTGGCGCCGAACATCACGAAGCCGGTGATGAAGCCGATGATCGACATCAACGTGAAGTTCAGGCTGCGGAAGATGTGCAGCGGTACCACCGGCTCGGCCGCCTTGGTCTGCCAGAACACGAACCCGACGAGCGCGGCGACCCCGATGCCGATCAGTTCCATGATCCGCACGGAGCTCCAGGCGTACTCCGTCCCGCCCCACGTCGTGACGAGCACGATCGCGGTGATGCCGACGGTCAGCAGCCCGGCGCCCAGATAGTCGATCCGCGCCTTGGAACGCTTCTTCGGCAGGTGCAGCACGGCACTGACGGCGACCAGCGCGACCGCGCCGAGGGGGAGGTTGATGTAGAAGGCCCAGCGCCAGCCCCAGTTGTCGGTGATGGTGCCGCCGACCAGCGGACCGCCGATCATCGCCAGCGCCATGACGCCGGCCATCATGCCCTGGTACTTGCCGCGCTCCCGGGGCGGGATCAGGTCACCGATGATCGCCATGACGCCGACCATCAGACCGCCCGCGCCGAGGCCCTGCACGGCGCGGAAGCCGATCAGCTGGCCCATGTCCTGGGCCATGCCGCTGAGCGCGGAGCCGACCAGGAACAGGACGATGGACGACAGGAACGTGCCCTTGCGGCCGTACATGTCGCCGAGCTTGCCCCACAGCGGGGTGGAGGCCGCGGTGGCGAGGGTGTAGGCGGTGACGACCCAGGAGAGGTGTTCGAGCCCGCCCAGCTCACCGACGATCGTCGGCATCGCCGTACCGATGATCATGTTGTCGAGCATCGCGAGCATCATCGCGATCATCAGCGCGAGCAGGACCACCCGCACGCTCTTCGGCTGTTTCATCCCGGCATCGGCCGCCGGTGCGTCCGTCGTGTCCGCCATCGCTCCCACTCCCCCAGCCACCGCTACTCACCACTGCCACTTACTTGCCGACCGGCTAGTGACTACACTCGGAAGCTAGCCGTGGAACTAGCCGGGCGTCAAGTAAGTTTTAGGGAAAGCGGGCGGCGTAGGAGGATGGGCGGCACCATGGACGGCACCAAGCAGCGGCGCCGCGGGGACACCCGTCGGCGCATCCAGGACGTAGCCCTCGAACTCTTCGCGGAGCAGGGCTACGAGAAGACGTCCCTGCGCGAGATCGCCGAGCACCTGGACGTCACCAAGGCGGCGCTCTACTACCACTTCAAGACGAAGGAAGAGATCCTCGTCAGCATCTTCGAGGACCTCACGCAGCCGATCGAGGACTTGATCGAGTGGGGCCGGCAGCAGCCGCACACCCTCGCGACCAAGCAGGAGATCGTCCGCCGCTACGCCGACACGCTCGCCCAGGCGGCCCCGCTGTTCCGCTTCATGCACGAGAACCAGGCGACGGTACGGGAACTGCGCATCGGCGACTCCTTCAAGGAGCGCATCCGCAGCCTGCGCGACATCATCATCGACCCGGACGCGGACATGGCCGACCAGGTCCGCTGCGTCAGCGCGCTCTTCACACTGCACGCCGGGATGTTCCTGATGCAGGACATGGAAGGCGACCCCGAGGAGAAGAACAAAGCCGTCCTCGAGGTCGCCACGGATCTGGTGACCCAGGCCCACCGGGGAGCCGGGGGCTCCTAGGGCCTGGGCGACCCGGGGCCGGTCAGACCTTCACGCCCTTGGCGCGCAGGAACTTCACCGGGTCGACCGCCGAGCCGTAGTTCGGGGTCGTACGGATCTCGAAGTGCAGGTGGGGACCGCTGGAGTTGCCGGTGTTGCCGGACTTGGCGATCTCCTGACCGGTCTTGACGATCTGGCCGATCCGCACGGTGACCTTCGACAGGTGGGCGTACTGGGAGTACGTGCCGTTGCCGTGCTTGATCACGACGGCGTTGCCGTAGGCGGGGCCGTCGCCGGCGCCGTTGCCACCGGCCTTGACCACGGTGCCGCCGTGGGTGGCGACGACCTGGGTGCCGCTCGGCACGGCGAAGTCCTGACCGCTGTGGGTGGACTGCCACATGCCGCCGTTCTGGGCGAAGCTCGCGGACAGCGTGTACTTCTTCACCGGGTCGACCCAGGAGGGCTTGGCCTTCTTGGCGGCGGCCTTCTTCGCGGCCGCCTTCTTCGCGACCGCCTTCTTCGCGGCAGCGGCCTTCTCGGCCTTCACGGCCTCGGCCTTGGCGGCCTTGGCCTGGGCGGCGGCCTGCGCCTGGACGGCGGTGGCGGCACCGGACGCGGCCGTGGTGTCGGCGGCGGACGCGACCCCGGCTCCCAGTGCGACCGAGACACCAAGGCCGGCGGCCAGCACGGTCGCACGGGTGCGGAGCTGGGACGTACGGGAAGAACGGGACGTGACGCGCTGGGACATCGAAACCTCGTGTGGAAGGGGACGGAGAAAACCACCCGGCGCACTGACGCCCGCCGCATGGCCATCCCTTGGTAACCCGAAGTCCGACAAACGCCCAAAAGCGTGATCTACGACGCTAATTAGTAATGTGGTTCAGTGTTCTACGTCTCTTGACACAGCAGTCATTCGGCATGAATCAGGGCACCAGCCGCATTTCTGCCCTCACTCTGAGGCAAGAATCCCTTTTGTCCCGGCTCGTTATCCACTATTCCGGCTAGTACCGGACATATCGCCTGTGCGGCATGTCACCGGGCGCCCTCTCCGGCCCGTACGGAAATGTGGCGCACGCCTCTAGGCACCTACCGTCCGGTAACCCTACGGTTCCCCTCGCGCCACCCTCGAGCACGAGCATGCACACGACATGTTGGCAGCGTCACGGACGTGAGAGGACCCCCACGACATGCAGATCCGACGCCCCTGGTTGCGCCGTGCATCAGTGACCGCCGCCTCGGCGGCAGCCCTCGTGGCAATGGCCGCACCGGCCGACGCCACGACCGCCACCCGCGCTTCCACGGCCGCCGCCACGGCCGCGGCCGCCGACGTCGACTACGGCACCTGGCAGAAGGACTGCCGGGCCGTGATGGACCAGGCGCTGCCCTATCTGAAGCAGCGGATCGCGGCCACGAAGCCCGGCGAGAAGCAGGCGATCGTCTTCGACATCGACAACACGGCGCTGGAGACCGACTTCGGCTTCAGCTACCCCCAGCCCGCCAACAAACCGGTCCTGGAGGCCGCCAGATACGCGCAGGAGCGCGGGGTCGCCCTGTTCTTCGTGACCGCCCGCCCGGACATCATCGCCTCGTTCACCCAGCACAACCTGAAGCAGACCGGCTACCAGGTCTCGGGGCTCTACGTCCGCAACTTCATCGACCTGTTCAAGAACGTCGCCGACTACAAGACAGCCCAGCGCGTCGACATCGAACGCAAGGGCTACACGATCATCGCGAACATCGGCAACAGCGACACCGACCTGTCCGGCGGCCACGCCGAGAAGACGTACAAGCTGCCGGACTACGGCGGGCAGCTTTCCTGACCGGCCTGGTCAACTGCGGGTAGTCTCACCCCCGTTCGCGCGATCACGGGGGTGAGGCGGTTGGATCCGACGGTACTCGGCGGCAAGCTGGCGTCCTCACTGGTCGCCCCGCTGCTGAAGAAACTCTTCCACCCGGACGGACCGGGAGCGGGCCTGGTCGAGAGGCCCGTACGCCTGTCCGCTCTCGTGTCCTTCCGGGGCGAGCAACGCACCCTGGACGAACGGGATGTCCGGAAACTCGCCGCGCAGGTCGTGACGCGGGCGGTGGACTCCCCCGGCGAGCCGCCCTTCCCGCCCGGCGAGCAGATCGCCGTCACCGACACGTTGGCCCGCAGACTGCTCTCCCTCGGCGACCTCGACATGGACGACGTCCAGGCGGTCCGCCTGGGTCACCGTGAGCTGGCCAGGAAACTGCACCACGCGGCCCCGGCGCCCGACGGCCTGTGTGCGGACTCCTGCCATTTCCTCGACCACGCGACCGAGTGGGCGTGCCTGAACATCCTGGAGTTCTTCACCCGCCGCTCCACCTTCGTCGCCCGTTCCCTCGTCGAGCAGACCCGGGCCCAGGCGGAACTGATCGCCAAGGTCGACGAACTGATCACCCGCACGCCCCGCCCGGACGCCCGCGACCGCGCCTTCGAACGCCGCTACCTGCCGTTCGTCGCCGAGCGCCACAACCACATCACCATCTACGGCATCGACCTGCGGGACTCCCCGGACCGCTGGCCGCTGGAGGTCGCCTATCTGACGCTGGAGGCGACCGCCGAGCGGGAACCCGAGCGGGCGGCCGCGCCCGGCGAGGATCCGCCGGCCCGCACCGGGCGGATGCCCGCCGACGAGACGCTGGACAAGGACTCCAGGGTGCTGCTGCGCGGCGACGCGGGCTCCGGGAAGACGACACTGGTGCAGTGGCTGGCGGTGACCGCGGCACGCGAGGGCACGCACATCCCCTACGTCCTCCCGCTGCGCACCCTGATCCGCACCGGCCCGCTGCCCGCACCGGCCGCTTTCCTGAGCGCCGTCGGCTGCCCGCTGTCCCCGCCGGACGGCTGGACGGAACGCGTGCTGACCGCGGGCCGGGCGCTGGTCCTCGTCGACGGTCTGGACGAGATCCCGGCAGGCGACCGCCACGGCACCCGTGACTGGCTGCGGGCCCTCATCCACGCCTTCCCCGGCAACCGCTGGCTGCTGACCACCCGGCCCACCGCCGTACGCGCCGAGTGGCTGTCCCAGGAGGGGTTCCGGGAGCTGTCGCTGGCACCGATGGGCCGGGGGGAGGTCGCCACCTTCGTCCACCGCTGGCACCGGGCGGCGCGCGCCCCGGAGTACGAGCAGCGGCTGCTGGACTCTCTGCGCACCAAGCGGGACCTGGCCCGTCTCGCCACCAATCCGCTGATGTGCGGCCTGATCTGCGCCCTTCACCGCGAGCGCCGCGGCTACCTGCCCGCCGGGCGCAAGGAGCTGTACGACGCCGCCCTCACCATGCTGCTTGCCCGTCGCGACCGGGAGCGCGGCATGAACACGGCCGAGGGACCGGAGCTGGGCGAAGCCGCCCAGCTCGAACTTCTCCAGCGCCTGGCCTACGCCCTGGTGCTGAGCGGCCGGACCGAAATGACCCTGAAGCGCGCCGAGAGGATCGTGGAGAGCGCGCTGCCCACGCTGGCGCCGGGGACAGGGAAGGGGGACGCGTCACACATCCTGCGGATCCTGCTGCTGCGCAGTGGCGTGCTGCGCCGTCCGGCCGAGAACGTCGTGGACTTCGTTCACCGCACCTTCCAGGACTACCTGGGCGCCCGGTACGCCGTCGAAGAGGGCCACCTCGACGTCCTCACCAGGCATGCCGACGACACCCAGTGGGAGGACGTCATCCGCATGGCCGTGGCCCACGCCCGGCCCACCGAACGGGTCTTTCTGCTGGGGGAACTGCTGGCCAGGAACACGCCCCGGCTCACGCTGCTGGCGCTGGCCTGCCTGGAGCACGCGACCGCGCTGGACCCCGCGGTGCGCACAGGGGTGGAGGAGCGGGCCGCCGCGCTGATCCCGCCACGCACGACCGCGGCCGCGAGGGAGCTGGCGGAGGCCGGTCCGCTGGTGCTGGAGCTGCTGCCGGGACCGGAGAGCCTGACGGACCAGGAGGCACGGGGAGTCACGATCACCGCCTCGGTCCTGGCATCGGAGGAACCCGACGGAGCCCTCGCCGTGCTGCGCCGCTTCCGGGACCACCCGGACCACGACGTCCGGCGGCAGCTGGCGGGCACCTGGCACCGGTTCGGCGCCGAGCAGTACGCCGTCGAGGTACTGGACCACCTCGACCGCTCGGACCTCTTCCTCACCTGCGAGTCGCCCGCCCAGCTGACGGCCCTCGCCCGGATGCGTCCCTGGCCCGATCTGGCCTTCGAGGGCCCGCACAGCGCCGAGGACGTCGTGGCCGCCGTACCGGAGCCCGGGACCGTGACCACGCTCGGCATCATCCGGAACCGGCGCCTGACGGAACTGGGCGCCCTGCGGCGCTTCACCGCGCTGAACCGGCTGACGGTTCTCGAGTGTCCGGACGCAACGGGCCTGGAGCGGCTGCGGCCGCTGCCGCTCACCGAACTCGTCCTCAACCGCGTCGCCGACCTGACGGGACTGCGGTCCCTGCCGTCACTGACACTGCTCGCCATGGCCCAGGAACTGCCAGGTGCCACCCTCACCGACACCCTGCCGGCCGAGGCCCCACTGGGCTTTCTCTCCCTGGGCCGGCACAGCACCGACACGACCGGGCTGCGGGGGCTGGGCCACTGGAGGACACTGCACACGCTCAGACTCGGACCGCTGACCACGGAACTGACGGCGGCCGACTGGCGGGAGGTCGCCGCCCTTCCCCGACTCACCTGCCTGTATCTGAACGCTTCGATCATCCGGGACCTGCCGGCCTCCATCGGCTGCATGCCCGAGCTGCCGGGGGTCGAGGTGCTGCGGATCCCCTCGATGGACGGCACCGAGCATCTCGCCGCGCTGGCGTCCCGGCTGCCCGGGTTGCACTCGGTGATCCTGGGGAACCGGCCCGGACACTTCTTCCCGGTGTCCGGCTTCCAGCCGCTCTTCCCGGACGCGGACCTCACCCTGGACCCGGGCTGAGGCGAGAGCCGGAGCACAGGGGCGGCCGACGGACGGGCCGGGCGAAGCACGACGTGGGGCCACCGCCCGAAGGCAGTGGCCCCACGTGGTGTCAGGAGCGTCCCCGCAGGGTCACGCGTCCTTGCTCAGGTTCGGACCCGAGCCACCCGCCGCCTGCTCGATCGGCGGGACGTCCGGAAGAGCCGCCTTCTCCTCGCCTCGGAAGGTGAAGGTCTTGGTCTCGCCCTCGCCCTCCGTGTCCACGACCACGATGTGACCGGGGCGCAGCTCGCCGAAGAGGATCTTCTCCGACAGCGAGTCCTCGATCTCGCGCTGGATGGTGCGACGCAGCGGACGCGCACCCAGCACCGGGTCGTAACCCTTCTTGGACAGCAGCTCCTTGGCGGACGGGGAGAGCTCGATGCCCATGTCCCGGTCCTTCAGGCGCTCGTCGACCTTGTCGATCATCAGGTCGACGATCTTGAGGATGTCGTCCTGGCTGAGCTGCGGGAAGACGACCACGTCGTCGACGCGGTTGAGGAACTCGGGCCGGAAGTGCTGCTTGAGCTCGTCCGAGACCTTGTTCTTCATGCGCTCGTAGTTGGACTTGGTGTCGCCCTGGGCCGCGAAGCCCAGGTTGAAGCCCTTGGAGATGTCCCGGGTGCCGAGGTTGGTCGTCATGATGATGACCGTGTTCTTGAAGTCCACGACCCGGCCCTGGGAGTCGGTCAGGCGGCCGTCCTCCAGGATCTGCAGCAGCGAGTTGAAGATGTCCGGGTGGGCCTTCTCGACCTCGTCGAAGAGCACGACGGAGAACGGCTTGCGGCGGACCTTCTCGGTCAGCTGGCCGCCCTCTTCGTAGCCCACGTAGCCGGGGGGCGAACCGAAGAGACGCGAGACCGTGTGCTTCTCGCTGAACTCCGACATGTCGAGGGAGATCAGCGCGTCCTCGTCGCCGAAGAGGAACTCGGCGAGCGCCTTGGACAGCTCGGTCTTACCGACACCGGACGGGCCGGCGAAGATGAACGAGCCACCGGGACGCTTCGGGTCCTTCAGACCGGCACGCGTACGGCGAATCGCCTTCGACAGCGCCTTGACGGCGTCGTTCTGGCCGATGACGCGCTTGTGGAGCTCCTCCTCCATACGCAGCAGGCGGGAGGACTCCTCCTCGGTCAGCTTGAAGACCGGGATGCCGGTGGCGGTCGCGAGGACCTCGGCGATCAACTCGCCGTCGACCTCGGCGACGACGTCCATGTCGCCGGCCTTCCACTCCTTCTCCCGCTTGGCCTTGGCGGCCAGGAGCTGCTTCTCCTTGTCGCGCAGGGAGGCGGCCTTCTCGAAGTCCTGCGAGTCGATCGCGGACTCCTTGTCGCGGCGGACGCCGGCGATCTTCTCGTCGAACTCACGCAGGTCCGGCGGCGCGGTCATCCGGCGGATGCGCATCCTGGAGCCGGCCTCGTCGATCAGGTCGATCGCCTTGTCCGGCAGGAAGCGGTCCGAGATGTACCGGTCGGCCAGGGTGGCGGCCTGGACCAGCGCCTCGTCGGTGATGGAGACGCGGTGGTGGGCCTCGTACCGGTCACGGAGACCCTTGAGGATCTCGATCGTGTGCGGCAGGGACGGCTCCGCGACCTGGATGGGCTGGAAGCGGCGCTCGAGGGCCGCGTCCTTCTCCAGGTGCTTGCGGTACTCGTCGAGCGTGGTCGCGCCGATGGTCTGGAGCTCACCGCGGGCCAGCATCGGCTTCAGGATGGAAGCCGCGTCGATGGCGCCCTCGGCGGCACCCGCACCGACCAGCGTGTGGAGCTCGTCGATGAACAGGATGATGTCGCCGCGGGTGCGGATCTCCTTGAGGACCTTCTTCAGGCGCTCCTCGAAGTCACCGCGGTAGCGGGAGCCGGCGACCAGCGCGCCGAGGTCCAGTGTGTAGAGGTGCTTGTCCTTGAGGGTCTCGGGCACCTCGCCCTTGACGATGGCCTGGGCGAGGCCCTCGACGACGGCGGTCTTGCCGACGCCGGGCTCACCGATCAGCACCGGGTTGTTCTTGGTACGGCGGGACAGCACCTGCATGACCCGCTCGATCTCCTTCTCGCGCCCGATGACCGGGTCGAGCTTGGACTCACGAGCGGCCTGGGTGAGGTTCCGGCCGAACTGGTCGAGGACCAGGGACGTGGAGGGCGTGCCCTCGGCAGGACCGCCGGCGGTGGCGGTCTCCTTGCCCTGGTAACCGGAGAGCAGCTGGATGACCTGCTGCCGCACGCGGTTCAGATCGGCGCCCAGCTTGACGAGGACCTGGGCGGCGACGCCCTCGCCCTCGCGGATCAGGCCGAGCAGGATGTGCTCCGTGCCGATGTAGTTGTGGCCCAGCTGAAGGGCCTCGCGGAGCGACAGCTCCAGGACCTTCTTGGCACGGGGGGTGAAGGGGATGTGGCCGGACGGGGCCTGCTGGCCCTGGCCGATGATCTCCTCCACCTGCTGGCGGACCGCCTCGAGCGAAATCCCGAGGCTCTCAAGGGCCTTGGCGGCGACACCTTCACCCTCGTGGATCAGGCCCAGGAGGATGTGCTCAGTGCCGATGTAGTTGTGGTTGAGCATCCGGGCTTCTTCCTGAGCCAGGACGACAACCCGCCGCGCGCGGTCGGTGAACCTCTCGAACATCGTTAATCGCTCCTCAGAGCGGTCAGGCAGTGGGGGGAACTTCCCCTCCCTGTCCTTCCGCAGCTTAGTCCCGCAAGCGGGGACCGCTCATTCCAACTGCCGACACCGGACCGAGAACCAACACTGCCTCCTGACCCCGAACGCCGACATCTGCTCCAACCCGATGGTGCGAGACGATGTTCCCGCAGGCCAGACAGATACCCCACTCGCCAGTACGCCGATGGCGAACGTGAGACGTCCTTTCCTGCGTGTCGCCCCCTCCCACTAGGGATGTCTTACCCGCACGGACCGGAAGACCATGCCGAGTGCCCCCGTTCCCTCCGCTACGGGCGAACAACCTTGCGTCTCCCCGCACCCGCGGCACGCCCCCTTTTCGACACCCTGTGCGCGCGTGACGCCACCCAGCGTAACCCGCACGTCCATCCGGCTGTTGCGCTTGGCATGTTCGGCGCTCCTCCGCCCGTGATCACATCCTCCGCCCCCGTCGTCCCGCTTCCCCGCCGGCCGCTCGACCCGGCCGGCGCGAGCGGTCAGGTCCGGCGGTGGTACGAGAACGAACTGGGGTGGCCGACGGTGCCCGGCGAACCGCCGCGGCTGGTGGTGGGGGTGCGGTACGACGTCCTGGACGTGCCGGCGGAGGCGGGGCACGCGGCACTGCGGCGCTCGACGGCGGGCTTCCCCGTCGCCGTTCACGGCGACCGGATGCTGCTCCTGGTGGCCGCGGGCAGCGCGGAGGAGATTCCCGGGCTGCTGGAGTGGCTCGACTGGGGATCCCTGCCGCTGGACCTGGTGCCGATCGGTGCGGGCGGCCTCATCGGGGCGCCGTCGCCTCCGGTGCCCGACGAGCAGAGGGCGGCGCCGGCACCCTGCGGGCCGAACGCCGTCGCGCCCTGCGGGACGCGGACCCCCTCGCCCCCCGGCGCGGACACACCCCTCAGGGACGCGCTGCCGCCGCCCGGTCCCCCGGGACGGGGCGGCTCCCAGGGGGCCGCCGTCTGGCTGCGGCCCCCCGAGCCGGGATGCGAGGTCGAGGCCTCGCTGCCGACGCTGTCGGCGCCGGGGTGCGCCGGGGACGCCCCCGATCTCGTGCGGCTGGTGAACACGGTGGCGACCCAGTGCCACCGGGTCCGGCTGCGGCATGCGTACGCCCAGCCGCCGGCCCTGCGTGCGCAGGGTCGGTAGTGCCGCTTTTCAGCCGTTGGCCTTCTCGTAAGCCTCGCGGATGGTCGCGGGAACGCGGCCGCGGTCGTTGACCTCGTAGCCGTTCTCCTTCGCCCAGGCGCGGATCGCCGCGGTGTCCTGGCTGCCGCTCGCAGCGGCGCGCACCTTTCCACGCCCGCCCGAAGCACGGCCTCCGGTACGACGACCGCCCTTCACGTAAGGCTCGAGAAGGCCACGGAGCTTGTCCGCATTGGCGGTGGTGAGATCGATCTCGTACGTCTTGCCGTCCAGCGCGAACGTCACGGTCTCGTCCGCCTCGCCACCGTCGAGGTCGTCGACAAGAAGGACCTGAACCTTCTGTGCCACCGGATTTCCTTTCATCGATATCTTCAGGGCCGGGGGTGAGCCGGCGTCCGCCGTATCGCCGTCCCCTGTTATATGCAGTACTGCAGTACGTCGGAAAGCAAACCGCTTTTGCCGGAAAAACACAAACCCCCGGCAGAGACCGGCAGCCCGGGCTCGGTCCGGAAACGTGCGCGTTTCGGACATAGGGCACCTGGGCAGGGTCGGGCGCAGCGAATATGCCTGGACGAACCGAGCGGTCCTCTTGCGAGTGTCTTGCGGCCGACGATCACAGATGCAGAAGCATCCGGCTGTTGCCCAAGGTGTTCGGTTTCACTCGTTCGAGTCCGAGGAACTCCGCGACGCCCTCGTCATAGGAACGCAGCAGCTCCGCGTAGACATCCGTGTCGACGGGCGTCTCACCGATCTCCACGAAGCCGTGCTTGCCGAAGAAGTCGACTTCGAAGGTCAGACAGAAAACGCGACGAACACCGAGCCAGCGGGCGGTCTGCAGCAACTTCTCCAGCACCCGGTGCCCGACACCCGCGCCCTTCAGGCCCGGCTTCACGGCGAGAGTGCGGACTTCCGCGAGGTCTTCCCACATCACGTGCAGCGCGCCGCAGCCCACGACCTCGGCGTTGTCGTCCCGTTCCGCGACCCAGAACTCCTGGATGTCCTCGTAAAGCGTCACCGTTGCTTTGTCGAGCAGGATGCCGCCGCGGACGTAGGCGTCGAGGAGGCGGCGCACGGCCGGGACATCGCTGGTGCGGGCCCGTCGGACGGTGATGGCTTTTGCGGTGGCTTCGGGGCTCTTCGCGGACATGACGGGACGCTATCGCCCGCCGTGGCCCCGAGCGGAGGCGGGGTTCTCCGGGGGGCCTTCCCGGGGTTCCGCGTGTTCGGGTTCCGCGGATTCCGACGGTTCGGTCGGTTCCAGGGTTTCCGGGCCTTGGACGATGCGGACGGCATCACTGAGGGACCGCCGCTGTTCCTCGCTCATCATGCCGAAGAAGGCGACGAGAGCGGCGGCGGGGTTGTCGCTCTGGGACCAGGCGTCGTTCATCAGGGCGGCCGCGTAGGCGGCGCGGGTGGAGACCGCCTCATATCGATAGGCGCGGCCTTCCGCCTCGCGGCGCACCCAGCCCTTCTGATGGAGATTGTCCAAAACGGTCATCACGGTGGTGTACGCGATGGACCGCTCCTTCTGAAGATCTTCCAGGACTTCTCGAACGGTCACCGGGCGGTTCCACTTCCACACCCGCGACATGACCGCGTCTTCGAGTTCTCCCAATGGGCGAGGCACAGCTCAGAACAATAGTGGGAGATCCCGGCAATGGCGTGGCGGACGTGCGCTTCACCGGCGAACGGGAACAAAAAGGGCGCACGACCCGAAGTGCGGGCGCCGCGGGGTGCGGGCTCGCCGAGTCGTACGCCCTCAAAGGATGAGGTCAGGCTTCGGCCTTCGGCGGCGTGGCGGTGGGCCGGCGGGCGTCCTCCACGCGTGCGAGGGCGGCATCCACGGCCGCGTCCTCCTTGGCTTTGTTGGCGCCACCCTGTGTCTTCACGATCACCCGGATCACGCCGATGAAGAAGACGGCCATGACGGCCGGGGGCAGGAGCGCGGAGACGTAGTCCATGGACCCAGGGTAGCCACGTCAGCCCGCGGCGAGCTGCTGGGGGTTCGCCGGGGGTGGCGGTGTCGGCTTGCGGCGCGGGAAGACCTCGCCAGGGGTGGGGATGGGGCGGGAGGGCTTCGGGGTGCCGGGCGCGGGGGACGGGGCCGGGGCGGGCTTGGGGGCGGCCGGCTTGCGAGCGGGTTTCTTCTCCGGCTGCTTTTCCGGGCCGTTCCCGGCGGCGCCAGCGGGGGCGCGGCGGCCTCCCGGGAGGGCCAGGAGGCGGTTGCGGGAGCCGGGAACAGCGGCTGCGGGGCCGGTGGCGGCGCCGACGGGGGTGGCCGCGCAGCGGTCCAGCAGGGCCGCCGCGGTGGGGTTGCCGCGCAGGGCGCCCAGGGCGGCGAGGTCGTCGGGGAGGGGTCGGTAGCCGGCGCCCAGTGCCTCGTCCAGGAGTGCGAGGTAACCGGCGGCGGTGCCGGGGAGGGCGGCGCGGTAGCGGCCCAGGTCGGCCACGAGGAAGGCGCGCAGCCTGGCCCCCTCCCGCATCGCCTCGTCGAGCGACTCTGCGAGGCGGAGACAGTCCTGGACGTCGTCGGCCGAGGCGGGGGTGGGGTGGAGGGCGAGGGCGAGAGCGCGGCGGAGCACACGCAGCTCCTCCACGCCGAACGCCATGCCGCCGCGGGATCCGTATGGCGTGGGCATGCGGCGACGATACGCGCTAATCAGACAAATTCGACATAAGGGGCGGGTGTGGCGTGGGGGACCACCCGTCCCGCCTAGGGCCTCCCCGACGGTACGTCGTCCCCGGAGCGGGCCCCGCGGCGTCCCGTGCGGCGGGAGTCCCGGCCGCATGTCACGGGCGGGCGGGGCTTCGCCGTCCTCCCGGCCCTGCCGCGGGCGTGGCGTCCCACGGTGGGCACCACGCCCGCGACGGGGGCGGGACGCCCCCGGCCCGCGGCGGCTCACATCCGCGAGACGTTCCGCTCGTACACCAGCCTCAGCCCGATCAGCGTCAGCCACGGCTCGTGCTCGTCGATCACCGACGACTCACCCAGGACCAGCGGCGCGAGACCGCCCGTCGCGATGACGGTGACGTCGTCGGGCTCCTCCGACAGCTCGCGGGCCATGCGGTTGACCACCCCGTCGACCTGGCCGGCGAAACCGTAGATGACGCCCGACTGCATCGCCTCGACCGTGTTCTTGCCGATGACGCTGCGGGGCCGGGCCACCTCGATCTTGCGGAGCTGGGCGCCGCGGACGCCCAGGGCCTCCACGGAGATCTCGATGCCCGGCGAGATGACCCCGCCGACGTACTCCCCCCGCGCGCTGACCGCGTCGAACGTCGTCGCCGTACCGAAGTCGACGACGATGGCGGGGCCGCCGTAGAGCTCGACCGCCGCGACCGCGTTGATGATGCGGTCGGCGCCGACCTCCTTGGGGTTGTCCATGAGGATCGGGACGCCCGTCTTGACGCCCGGCTCGACCAGGATGGCGGGCACGTCGCCGTAGTAGCGCCGTGTCACCTCGCGGAGCTCGTGCAGGACCGAGGGCACGGTCGCGCAGATGGCGATGCCGTCGATGCCGTCGCCCAGCTCGTCGCCGAGGAGCGGGTGCATGCCCATCAGGCCCTGGAGGAGGACCGCCAGTTCGTCGGCGGTGCGGCGGGCGTCCGTGGAGATGCGCCAGTGTTCGACGATCTCGTCGCCGTCGAACAGGCCGAGGACGGTGTGGGTGTTTCCGACGTCGATCGTGAGCAGCATGACCCCTACCCGCCCTACTCCGCCGACCGCAGGTCCAGGCCGATGTCCAGGATCGGCGAGGAGTGGGTGAGGGCGCCGACGGCGAGGTAGTCGACGCCGGTGTCCGCGTACGCCTTGGCGTTGCCGAGGGTCAGGCGGCCCGAGGCCTCCAGGAGGGCGCGGCCCTGGACGATCGCGACGGCCTCCGCGCACTCGGCCGGCGTGAAGTTGTCCAGCAGGATCAGGTCGGCCCCGGCGTCCAGGACCTCGCGGAGCTGGTGCAGGGTGTCGACCTCGACCTCGATGGGGACGTCCGGGAAGCGTTCGCGGACCGCCTGGAACGCCTGGGCGACACCGCCCGCGGCGACCACGTGGTTGTCCTTGACCAGGGCCGCGTCCGAGAGGGACATGCGGTGGTTGACGCCGCCGCCGCAGCGGACCGCGTACTTCTCCAGGGAGCGCAGGCCCGGGGTGGTCTTGCGGGTGTCGCGGACCTTGGCCTTCGTGCCGTCCAGGACCTCCGCCCACGCGCGCGTGGCCGTCGCGATGCCCGACAGGCGGCACAGGATGTTCAGCGCGCTGCGCTCGGCCGTGAGGAGGTCACGGGTGCGGGTGGTGACGGAGAGGAGCTTCTGGCCCGCTTCGACGCGGTCGCCGTCCTCGGCGTGGCGTTCGATCTCCAGCTCCTCCTCGCAGACCACCGAGATGACCGCCTCGGCGACGCGCAGGCCGGCCACCGTGCCCGCCTCGCGGGCGGTGAAGTCGGCCGTGGCCACCGCGTCCTCGGGGATGGTCGCCACCGTCGTCACGTCCACGCCGTGGGCCAGGTCCTCCTGGACGGCCACGTTGGCGATGTCCTCGACCTCGACGGGGTCGAGGCCGGCGTCGGCCAGGAGCTGCGCGAGTGCGGGGTCCAGGCCGCACTCCAGGTATGCCTCGTCGTCCGCGCCGCAGGCGCAGCCGTCTGAGCAGCCTCCGGGGGAGGCGAGGGGAAGGTCGGGAGTGCTCACGTCGGTCACTGCTCCTGGGGGGCCTGGGTGGGGAGGGTTGTGGGGAAGTGTGTGGTGTCCGTGGTGTGCACGGCCAGCGTGCGGTCCGGGTTGAGCCGCACGACGATGTGGCGGCGCCAGGTGGTGTCGTCGCGCTCGGGGCGGTCCTCGCGCCAGTGGCAGCCCCGGGTCTCCTCGCGCAGCAGGGCGGCGGCGACCAGGACGCGGGCCACGCACAGGAGGTTGGTGGCCTCCCAGGTGTCGACGCCGGCCTCGGCCGTCTTGCCGTTCTCGGCGAGGGCTTCCCGGGCGTCGGTGTGCAGTCGCTGGAGCTGGTCGGCGGCCTTGCCGAGTGATCCTGCCGAGCGCAGGACGCCCGCCCCGCTCGTCATGATCCGCTGGATCGCGAAACGGGCCTCCGGGGTCTGCAGGGGGTGCTCGGGGATCTCCGGATGCGGGACCGGCTCGGGCACGCGCGCGTGCAGGCCGTTCGCCGCGATGTCGGCCGCGATGCGCTCGGCGTAGACGAGGCCTTCGAGCAGGGAGTTGGACGCCAGGCGGTTGGCACCGTGCACACCGGTGCAGGCGACCTCACCGCACGCGTACAGGCCGGGGACGGTGGTGCGGCCGTGGGAGTCGGTGCGGACGCCGCCGGAGGCGTAGTGGGCGGCCGGGGCGACCGGGACGGGGGTGGTGACCGGGTCGATGCCGTGCGCGCGACAGGCGGCGAGGATCGTCGGGAAGCGGTGTTCCCACATCTCGGCGCCGAAGTGACGGGCGTCGAGGAACATGTGCTCGGCGTCCTGCTCCTGCATGCGGCGCATGATGCCCTTGGCGACGATGTCGCGGGGGGCGAGTTCGGCGAGTTCGTGCTGGCCGACCATGAAGCGCACGCCGTCGGCGTCGATCAGGTGGGCGCCCTCGCCGCGCACCGCCTCGGAGACCAGGGGCTGCTGGCCCTCCGCGTCCGGGCCGAGGAACAGCACGGTCGGGTGGAACTGTACGAACTCCAGGTCGCTGACCTCCGCGCCCGCCCGCAGCGCGAGCGCCACGCCGTCGCCCGTCGACACCGACGGGTTGGTGGTCGCCGAGAAGACCTGTCCCATGCCACCGGTCGCGAGGACCACCGCGGGGGCGTGGACGGCCCCGACGCCGTCGTGCTGGCCCTCTCCCATGACGTGCAGGGTTACGCCGGCGGTGCGGCCCTCGGCGTCCGTGAGGAGGTCCAGGACGAGCGCGTTCTCGACGGTGCGCATGCCCCGCGCGCGGACGGCCTCGACCAGGGCGCGGGAGATCTCGGCGCCGGTGGCGTCGCCGCCGGCGTGGGCGATGCGGCGGCGGTGGTGGCCGCCCTCGCGGGTGAGTTCCAGGCCGCCCTCGGTGGACTCGTCGAACCGGGCACCGGTCTCGATGAGGCGGCGCACGGCGTCAGGGCCCTCGGTGACCAGCAGGCGGACGGCGTCCTCGTCGCACAGGCCGGCACCCGCGACCAGGGTGTCGTCGAGGTGCTGCTCGGGGGTGTCGCCGTCGCCGAGGGCCGCGGCGATGCCGCCCTGGGCCCAGCGGGTGGAGCCGTCGTCGAGACGGGCCTTGGTGACGACGACCGTCCGCAGGCCCGCGGCCTCGCAGCGCAGGGCGGCGGTCAGGCCGGCGACGCCGGAGCCGACGACGACCACGTCCGCGGCGATGGACCACCCGGGGGCGGGCGCGTGCAGTCGTATGCCTGTGGTGGTCACGAGGCGGCTCCGAAGCTTGCGAAGGTGAGGGGGATGTTGTCGATCAGCCGGGTCGTGCCGACCCGGGCGGCGACGGCGAGGACGGCGTCGCCGGTGAAGTCGTCCCCGATCTCGGTGAAGTCCGAGGGGTCGACCAGG
The DNA here is from genome assembly GCF_044755265.1 of Streptomyces sp. NPDC092370. NCBI lineage: Bacteria > Bacillati > Actinomycetota > Actinomycetes > Kitasatosporales > Streptomycetaceae > Streptomyces > Streptomyces sp. NPDC092370. The sequence goes on from NZ_JBIVQO010000014.1 coordinate 45,145, forward strand.
GCGAGGTAGTCCAGGTCGAGCGGCGGATCGAGGCGGGCGGCCTCGTCGAGGACCTGGCGTGCGGCCGCGCGCACGGCCGCCGGGCCGCCCGGGACGGCCGTCGCCACGGCGTGCGCGTCGGCCGCCGCGCGGGACTCCCCCATGGCGCTGAGCGCCTCCGCCCGCGCGCGTGTGGCGGGCACTTCGCGGGCCCGGGCGCGCAGCGCCTCTTGCGCGGCATGCCGGTCCTGGCCCGCGAACAGAGCCCCGGACAGGGCGAGGGCGGTGCGCCGCTCCGCCGCCGAGAGGTAGCGATTGCGGCTGGACAGCGCCAGGCCGTCCTCCTCGCGGACGGTGGGCACACCGACGATCTCCACGCCGAAGTTCAGGTCCCGCACCATGCGGCGGATCAGGGCGAGCTGCTGGGCGTCCTTCTGGCCGTACAGGGCGACGTCGGGGCGGGTGAGGTGCAGCAGCTTGGCGACGACGGTGAGCATGCCGTCGAAGTGGCCGGGGCGGGAGGAGCCCTCCAGGCGCTCGCCCATGGGACCCGCGGTGATGCGGACCTGGGGCTCGCCCCCGGGGTACACCTCGTCCACGGCGGGGGCGAACACCACGTCGGCGCCCGACTGTTCGGCGAGCTTGATGTCGGCGTCCAGGGTGCGCGGGTAGCGGTCGAGGTCCTCGCCCCGGCCGAACTGCAGCGGGTTGACGAAGACGGTGACGACGACCTCGCCGTCCGGCCCGGCGATGCCGCGCGCGGTGCGGATCAGCGTGGCGTGGCCCTCGTGCAGGGCGCCCATGGTCATCACCACGGCGCGGCGGCCCGCACGCGTGCGTGCGCGCAGTTCCTTCGCGGTGCGCAGCAGGGTGGTGGTCATCGGGCGTCCCCTTCGGTGCCGTCGGTCCCGTGGGCGAGTACCCCGAGGAGGTCCTCGGCGAGTTCCGGCTTCAGCAGGCCGTGGGCGAGGGCCCGGTCGGCGGTCGCGCGGGCCATCGCCAGATAGCCGGCGACGGTCTGCGGGGCGTGCCGGCGCAACTCCGTGACGTGCGCGGCGACCGTGCCCGCGTCCCCGCGCGCGACCGGGCCGGTCAGGGCCGCGTCGCCGGAGCGCAGGGCGTTGTCCAGGGCCGCGCCGAGCAGCGGGCCGAGCATCCGGTCGGGGGCCGACACCCCGGCCGCGCTCAGCAGCTCCATGGACTGCGCGACCAGCGTGACCAGGTGGTTGGCGCCCAGGGCGAGCGCCGCGTGGTAGAGCGGCCGGTTCTCCTCGGCGATCCACTCCGGTTCGCCGCCCATCTCGATGACCAGGGCCTCGGCGGCCAGGCGCAGCTCCTCGGGGGCGGTGACGCCGAAGGAGCAGCCGGCCAGCCGCTGGACATCCACGGGTGTGCCGGTGAAGGTCATCGCGGGGTGCAGGGCCAGCGGCAGGGCGCCCGCGCGCAGGGCGGGGTCGAGCACCCGCGCACCGTACCGGCCGGAGGTGTGGACGAGCAGCTGCCCGGGCCGCACGGACCCGGTGTCGGCGAGACCGGTGACCAGCTCGGGCAGGGCGTCGTCGGGAACGGTCAGCAGCACCAGGTCGGCCCGCTCCAGGACCTCGGCGGGCGGCATCACCGGCACGTCGGGCAACAGCTGCGCGGCCCGGCGCCGGGAGGTCTCCGAGACCGCCGAGACGGCGACCGGGCGGTGTCCGGCGAGTTGCAGGGACGCCGCCAGGGCGGGGCCGACGCGGCCGGCGCCGACGACGCCGACGGTGAGCCGCGCGGGGCGGTCCTTGGGGTCTGGCTGTGGGGTTGTGTTCACTCGACGGCGGCCTTCCCGTTCCAGTCCGCTCCGGGTACCGGACGATTTCTCGTCATGTTAACGCGATCGGTTCGAGGGGCGTCCGGTCGTCCACAGGCTGTGCACGCCCGTGCGGCGTTCCCGGGACGGCGTACGGAAATGCGGATGCCCGGCGACGCGCGTGCCAGGGAGGATCCGGTCATGACTGATACAGCAACGGAACAGGACGGACAGCCGGCGGAGGAGGGCCGGGGGGCACGACTGCGGAAGCGGCGGCTGGCCGCCCACCGCGCGGCACGGCGCGTGTTCGTGCGCTTCGGCTTCCACCTCACCCTCCGGGAACGTCTGGCGGTGCTGGAGGAGGCGGCGGGCGTCCACGACCTGGACGAGCTGTCCGACCTGTACGGCGACGGTGTCGTCGAGGCGCTGGAGACGAAGGTCGCCGGGCTGCTCGGCACCGAGGCCGCCGCGTTCTTCCCGACGGGCACGATGGCGCAGCAGGTGGCCCTGCGCTGCTGGGCCGGCCGCACCGGGAACCCGACGGTCGCCCTGCACGCGCTCAGCCATCCCGAGGTACACGAGCGGAACGCGTTCCGCGAGGTCGGCGGTCTGCGCCCGGTGCGGCTGACGAGCGAGCCGCGGCTGCCGACCGCCGCGGAGGTACGCGACTTCGAGGAGCCCTTCGGGGCACTGATGCTGGAACTCCCGCTCAGGGACGCCGGTTTCCTGCTGCCCACGTGGGAGGAGCTCACCGCGGTCGTCGAGGCCGCGCGGGAACGGGACGCCGTGGTGCACTTCGACGGGGCCCGCCTGTGGGAGTCCACCGTCCACTTCGGCCGCCCCCTGGAGGAGATCGCGGGCCTGGCCGACAGCGTCTACGTGTCGTTCTACAAGTCCCTGGAGGGGTACGGCGGCGCGGCGCTCGCCGGCCCCGCGGAGCTCGTCGCGGAGGCGAAGACCTGGCGGCACCGGTACGGCGGGCTGGTCTTCCAGCAGTTCCCCACGGTGCTGTCGGCGCTGGTCGGGCTGGAGCGGCAGCTGCCCCGGCTGCCGGAGTACGTGGCCCACGCGCGCGTGGTGGCGGCCGCCCTGCGTGAGGGGTTCGCGGCGGCCGGGGTGCCGTGGGCGCGCGTGCACCCGGAGGTACCGCACACCCATGACTTCCAGGTCTGGCTGCCCTACGAGCCGGACGTCCTCGGGGAGGCTGCGGTCCGCACGGCCGAGGAGACGGGGGTCATGCTGTTCGGCAGCGGCTGGGACCGGGGCGGTCCCGGGCTGGCCCGCACGGAGGTGCATGTGCGGGCCGAAGGACTGCAGTGGACCGCCGAGGACGTGAAGGCGGCGGTGGCCGAGTTCGTGGCCCGGCTGCCGGAGCAGGTCGGGTAGCGCGCCGCCGCCACCGCCTCTGGGCGTCCCGGAACCGGTGGCGGGCCGGGCGGCCCGCCAGGACCGCGCGCAAGCGCCGTCCGTCGCGCCACTCCCGCACCACCTTCCGGTCGTGGGCGCCGGGCGCGGGCGGGGCTGGCTCGCCGAGGGAGCGGGCGCGGTAGGCGTCGAGGAGGTGCTGCTGCGTGATGCTCATGGTGGATCGCCTCCGCGGGACGGGGTGATGGAGGTCCGAAGGCTCCGCGGCTGCCCCGGTGGTCCCACCGTGGGCCCGCGGCGGCGGCCGCGTCGCGTCGATTGACGTGGCCCGTCAATCGGCGGGGGCGTTGCCGGTGGCGGGGTGCACCATGAGGTCATGAGCGTGCACATCGACATCGCGGGGCTGGGGCCGATGGGGGCGCCCTCTGTTCGAGCGGAGCCGGGGGCGTGGGGGAAGGTCGCCGTCGTGCCGTCGCCCCTGGCCGAGCTCGGCATGGCGCTGCACGCGCTGTCCGAGCCGGCGCACCACCCGGGTCTGCAGGGCTGGGTGACGGGCGTGACGGCCCGGCTCGATCCGCATCTGGCCGACCGGATGTGCGAGGCGGACTTCCTGTGGCGGACGACGTTCTCGGACCTGTTCCTGCCCTGGGCGGGCCTGCCCGACCGCGGGGCGTTCCCGGGTGCCACCCTCGCCGAGGAACTGGACCAGCTCGACAAGCTGTCCGACGAGCAGTTCGTGGACGCGGCGCTGGAGTTCACCTGTGCCCTCGGCTACGGCGGATGCGGGCCGACGGCACTGTCCGACCCCGGGACGCGCCGCCGGGTGCTGGATCTGGCCGCCGCGCGCGGACCGCGGCAGATGCGCTTCAGCGAGCGGCTGCTGGCCGACCCGCCCAGGATCCGGGCGTGGCTGCGGCAGTTCCTCCGGGACTGCGACGAGGCGTTCTTCGCGGAGGCCTGGTCCCGCCTGCGCCACCAGCTCGCGGCGGACGCCCGGCACAAGACGGACCTGCTGCGGCGCAAGGGCCTGGCCGAGGCGCTGGCCGCGGTCTCCCCGGCGATCACGCTCGACGAGGAGGCAGGTCGGATCACGGTCGACAAGCTGGGCGACGGCCGTACGGCCACGGGTGGCGGCCGCCTGCTGCTCGTCCCGACCAGCCTGGGATGGCCCCATCTGATGGTCCTGCACCGGCACGGCTGGCAGCCGGTGCTGCACTACCCGGTCGGCTCGCCGGAGCTCACCGCACCGCAGACGCTCGAACAACTGGCGATGCGGATGACGGCGCTGTCCCACCCCGTCCGGATGCGCATGTGCCGTCATCTGGCCCGCAGTGCGCACACCACCAGCGAGCTGGCGCAGGTGCACGGCATGACGGCGCCGGAGATATCCCGGCATCTGGCCGTGCTGAAGAAGGCGGGTCTGATCACGACCCGCCGTCGCGGCCGCTACGTCCTGCACCAGCTGGACGTGACGGTGGTGGCCCGGCTCGGCAGCGAGTTCCTGGAGGGGATCCTCAGGTAGCGGGCCCGCGCGTGCGGGTCAGCCGTGCCCGCCGGCCCGCACCAGCCCCGTCTCGTAGGCCAGCACCACGACCTGCACCCGGTCCCTGAGGCCCAGCTTGGTCAGGATGCGGCCCACGTGCGTCTTCACGGTCGCCTCCGACAGCACCAGCCGCGCCGCGATCTCACCGTTGGACAGGCCCTGCGCGACCAGCATCATGACCTCGCGCTCGCGTTCGGTGAGCCGCTCCAGCTCCTTGTGCTGGGGCTGCTTGGTGCCCGGCAGCATGGGCGCGAAGCGGTCCAGGAGCCGCCGGGTGGTCGAGGGTGCGACGACCGCGTCACCACTGTGCACGGCCCTGATCGCGGCCAGCAGCTCGGCCGGCGGCACGTCCTTGAGCATGAAGCCGGAGGCGCCCGCCTTCAGCCCGGAGAAGGCGTACTCGTCGAGGTCGAAGGTGGTCAGGATGAGCACCTTCGGCGGGTCGGTGTCCGCGCAGATCCGCCGGGTCGTCTCCACCCCGTCGAGCTTCGGCATGCGGACGTCCATCAGCACCACGTCGACCTCGGCCGTGCGCAGTTCCTGCAGGGCCTCGACCCCGTCGCCCGCCTCCGCGACGACCTCCATGTCCGGCTGGGCGGCGAGCACCATCCGGAACCCGGTGCGCAGCAGCACCTGGTCGTCGACGAGCATCACGCGGATCGTCATCAGGCCTCTTCCGTAGGGGTCGTGACAGGTGTCAGCAAGGGGCGTGCCGGTGTCAGTGCGCGGGTTTGAGCGGCAGCAGGGCACTGATGCGGAATCCTCCGCCCGGGCGCGGGCCCGCGTCCAGGGTGCCGCCGACCATACCGACCCGCTCGCGCATGCCGATCAGGCCGTGGCCCTGGCCGTCGAAACCGCCCTCCTCGTACAGCTCGTGCGGGGCGCCCTTGCCGTCGTCCTCGACGAGGAGGCCGAGGCCGTCGTCGAAGTAGACCAGGCGCACGCTCGCGCCCGCGTTGGCGCCGCCGTGCTTGCGGGTGTTGGTGAGCGCCTCCTGCACGATGCGGTAGGCGGTGAGCTCGACGCCGCTGGGCAGCGGGCGGGGCGTGCCCTCGACCTTGAAGTCGACGGGCAGTCCGGACCCGCGGCACTGCTCGACGAGGTCCTCGATCTGCCGCACATCGGGCTGCGGCACGTACTCGCCGGCCTCCTGGTGCTCACCGGTGCGCAGCACGCCCAGCAGGCGGCGCATCTCGGCGAGGGCCTGGCGGCCGGTGGAGGAGATGGTCTCCAGCGCCTTCTTGGCCTGGTCGGGCGCGGCGTCCAGGACGTAGGCGGCCCCGTCGGCCTGGACCACCATCACCGAGACGTTGTGCGCGACGACGTCGTGCAACTCGCGGGCGATGCGAGCGCGTTCGGCGGCGACGGCGACCTTGGACTGCGCCTCGCGCTCCTTCTCCAGGCGGGCGGCCCGCTCCTCCAGCTGCGCGAAGTAGGCGCGGCGGGTGCGGATGGAGTCGCCCAGCACCCAGGCGAGGGCGAACGGCACGGTCATGAAGACCGTCAGGACGATGTTGCCGAAGACGGAGGTCTCGTCGTTCGGCCAGCGCACCTGGGCCAGGGGGGCCGCGCACAGGCCGGCGCCCAGCGCGAAGCGGGAGGCCCAGCGCGCGCCCTCCGCGGCGACCGTGTAGACGATCACCAGCATGGCGAAGTCGGCGGGGCCGATCTCCACGTCGGTGATCAGCTGGGCCACCCCGGCCGCGGCCGCGAGCACCAGCATCTTCTCCGGCATCCGCCGGCGCAGCGCGATCACCAGGCACAGCAGCAGGGTGAGCGGAACGGCGGCGGCCGGAGATCCGTAACCGCCCGCCACACCGCCCACCAGCGACATCCCGAGGAGGACGACGGCCCAGGTGCCGTCGACCCACGTCGGGTGCCTGCGGAGGAAGTCGTAGAGGCGCTGCACGTAACCCAGCGTAGGGAAGCGGGATAGGTGCAGGGGTCAACCGGAGGGCCGATCCGTACCCGCCGCGCATACTCCGCAAGGTGGAGTTGCGTACGTTGCGTGCGCATAGCCTGGGCCGGTGACAGCGGGAACCGGGGACCAGTGGCGCGGGTGGCGTGCGGCGGCGCAGGACGCCTTGTACGCGCCGGGGGGCTTCTATCGGCGCACGGAAGGGCCGGCCGGACATTTCCGGACATCCGTGCATGCGTCGGCGCTGTTCGCCGGGGCCGTGGCGCGGCTGCTGTGCCGGGTCGACGAGGCCCTGGGGCGGCCCGCGGTGCTGGATTTCGTCGACATGGCGGCCGGGCGGGGCGAGCTGGCCGGCGGTGTGCTCGCCGCGCTCCCCGCCGATGTGGCGGCCCGCACGCGCGCGTACGCCGTCGAGATCGCCGAGCGGCCCGCGGGGCTGGATCACCGGATCGAGTGGCTGGCCGAGCCCCCGCGGGGGACGTCCGGGCTGCTGTTCGCCAACGAGTGGCTGGACAACGTCCCCGTGGAGGTCGCCGAGGTGGACGCCGCGGGCGTCGCACGGCTGGTGCTGGTCCGGGAGGACGGGACCGAGCGGCTCGGCGAGCCGGTGGACGGGCCGGCGGCGCGGTGGCTGGAGCGGTGGTGGCCGCTGCCCGGCGAGGAGGGGCTGCGGGCCGAGATCGGCCTGCCCCGCGACGAGGCCTGGGCCGCGGCGGTCGCGACGGTCGGCCGGGGACTCGCCGTCGCCGTGGACTACGCGCACACGACGGGCACCCGGCCGCCGTTCGGGACGCTCACCGGCTTCCGCGGGGGCCGCGAGACCACACCGGTGCCGGACGGCTCCTGCGACCTCACCGCCCATGTCGCCCTGGACGCGTGCGCCCTGCCCGGCGGGCGGGTGCTTCCCCAGCACGAGGCGCTGCGCGCCCTGGGCGTGACCGGCGCCCGCCCCCCGCTCACGCTGGCCTCCACCGACCCCGCCGCGTACGTGCGCGCCCTCGCGAGCGCCGGAGAGGCCGCCGAGCTCACCGCCGCGGGCGGGCTGGGCGACTTCGGCTGGCTGGTACAGCCGGTCGCGATCCCGGACCCGTTGCGGGAATGAGCCCTACTTGTCGATGTCCCCGACCACGAAGAACATCGACCCCAGGATCGCCACCATGTCCGCCACCAGCGTCCCCGGCAGCAGCTCCGTCAGCGCCTGGATGTTGTTGTACGACGCCGAGCGAAGCTTCAGCCGGTACGGGGTCTTCTCGCCCTTGCTGACGAGGTAGTAGCCGTTGATGCCGAGGGGGTTCTCGGTCCACGCGTACGTGTGGCCCTCGGGCGCCTTCAGGACCTTCGGGAGCCGCTGGTTGACCGGCCCGGGCGCCAGCTCGGCGAGCCGGTCCAGGCAGGCGTCGGCCAGGTCCAGCGCGTTGTGCGTCTGCTCCAGGAGGCACTCGAAGCGGGCCAGGCAGTCGCCCTCCTGCCGGGTGACCACCTTCAGGGTGTCCTGGAGCTCGCCGTAGGCGAGGTACGGCTCGTCCCGGCGCAGGTCGAAGTCGACGCCCGAGGCGCGCCCGATCGGCCCGCTCACCCCGTACGCGTGCACGGCCTCGGCGGTGAGGGTGCCGACGCCCCGGGTGCGGCCCCGGAAGATCTCGTTGCCGAGCACCAGGTCGTCGAAGCGGTCCATCCGCGAGCGCACATCGGCGACGGAGGCACGCGCGCGCGTGGTCCACCCGGCCGGCAGGTCCTCCTTGAGGCCGCCCACCCGGTTGAACATGTAGTGCATCCGCCCGCCGGAGACCTCCTCCATGACGTGCTGGAGTTCCTCGCGCTCCCGGAAGGCGTAGAAGATCGGGGTGATGCCGCCCAGTTCCAGCGGGTACGAGCCGAGGAACATCAGGTGGTTGAGCACCCGGTTCAGCTCGGCGAGCAGCGTGCGCAGCCACACCGCGCGCTCGGGGACCTCCATGCCGAGCATCCGCTCCACGGCGAGGACCACGCCCAGCTCGTTGGAGAACGCCGACAGCCAGTCGTGGCGGTTGGCGAGCATGATGATCTGGCGGTAGTCGCGCGCCTCGAACAGCTTCTCCGCGCCGCGGTGCATATAGCCGATCACCGGCTCCGCGTGCCTGATGCGCTCGCCGTCCAGGACGAGCTTCAGCCGCAGCACGCCATGGGTGGACGGGTGCTGCGGCCCGATGTTGAGCACCATGTCGGTGCTCTCCGCGGCGCCGCCGATTCCGACCATGGTCTCCGTCGTAGGAGTCATGGACACAGTCTCTCCTACGTACGCTGGCCCCATGGATACGGGGAGTCCGCACGAGGCGGGGCCGGACGGGCCGCGGGGCACGATCGAGACGGCCGGGGGCGAGCCGGTGTGGATCGCGCTGCCGCCCGGCCTGCTGAGGATGCGCCGGCTGCTGCTGGTGGTGTGGCTCGGGCTGATCGCCCTGGCCGCCGGGTTGCTGCCGGGGCTGCTGGCCGGGCCCGCCTGGGCCGCCTTCGCGCTGCCGCCGCTGGCACTGATGGCCTGGGGCTGGGTGATGATCGAGCGCAACTGGCGTTCCTGGCGGTACGCCGAGCGGGCCGACGACCTGCTGATCAGCCGTGGCGTGCTGTGGCGCGAGGAGACGGTCGTGCCCTACGGGCGGATGCAGCTGGTCGAGGTCACCTCCGGGCCCGTCGAACGGCACTTCGGGCTGGCCAGCGTGCAGTTGCACACGGCCGCCGCGGCCACCGACGCGACCATCCCCGGCCTGGACCCGGCCGAGGCGGAACGGCTGCGCGACCGGCTCACGGAGCTGGGCGAGGCCCGATCGGCGGGGCTGTGACGGCGTCCGGGGCCGCCGAGACCTCACCGGCCGCCGTCGAGGTCACCGAACGGCGGCTGCACCCCGTCACACCGCTGCGCCGCGCCTGGGCACCGGTGGCCGTGCTCATCGGCTGGGCCGTGCACGACCCCGACGGGGCACAGCGCCATCTGACCCGGCTGACGACGACCACCCTGCTGATCGGCCTCGCCGTGCTCGTCCCGGCCGCCGCCCTCTACGGCTTCTGCTCCTGGTGGTTCACGCACTTCGCGGTGACCGAGACCGAACTGCGCATCCGTACCGGACTCGTCTTCCGGCGCACCGCCCACATCCGGCTGGAGCGGATCCAGGCCATCGACATCACCCAGCCGCTGCTGGCCCGGGTCGCGGGCGTCTCCAAGCTCAAACTCGACGTCATAGGCACCGACAAGAAGGACGAACTGGCCTTCCTCGGCGCCGATGAGGCCCGGTCGCTGCGGGCCGAACTGCTCGCCCGGGCGGCCGGTTTCGCCCCCGAGACCGCGCACGAGGTCGGGGAGGCCCCGTCCCGGCAGCTGCTGCGCGTGCCGCCCGGCGTGCTCGCCCTGTCGCTGGTGCTCACGGGGGCGACCTGGGTGTCGCTGGCCGCGGCGCTCGTCGTCCCGCCGGTGCTGTGGCTGCTCACCCACAGCCTGTGGACGGTCCTCGCGGTCGCCCTGCCGCTGCTGGGCGCGGCGGGCGCGAGCAGCGTCGGGCGGTTCGTCGCCGAGTACGACTGGACGGTGGGCGAGTCGCCCGACGGGCTGCGCATCGACCACGGGCTGCTGGACCGGGCCCACGAGACGGTGCCGCCGGGGCGCGTGCAGACCGTGCGGATCGTGGAACCGCTGCTGTGGCGGCGGCGCGGCTGGGTGCGCGTGGAACTGGACGTGGCGGGCTCGTCCAACTCGGTGCTGGTGCCGGTGGCTCCGCGCGAGATCGCCGAGAACGTGGTCGGGCGCGTGCTGCCCGGGGTGAGCGTGCCGGACGCCGCGGCCCTGTCGCCCGCGCCGCGCAGCGCCCGCTGGTGCGTGCCCCTGTGGTGGCGCGGTTACGGACTGGCCGTCACGGACGCGGTGTTCGCGGCCCGGTCCGGGCTGCTGCGGCGGAGCCTGGCGCTGGTGCCGCACGCCAAGGTGCAGAGCGTGCGGATGACGCAGGGGCCGTGGGAGCGGGCCCGGGGCGTCGCCGACGTGTGTGTGGACACGGGCGCGAACAAGACGGTACGGGCCCGGCTGCGGGAGGCCGGTGAGGCACGCGCGTTGCTGGCGGCGCAGGCGGAGCGGTCCCGGACGGGGCGCCGGGGCGCGCGGCCGGACCGCTGGATGGCCTGATCTCCGCACGCCGAGGGCCCCCCGGCCGTAGCCGAGGGGCCCTCCGTCGCGACGAGCGTCAGGACACCGCGCTGCGCAGTCCCTGCAGGTCGATCTGCTCCGTCTCGTCGTGCGCCGTCAGGTCGATGACCTGGCCGATGCCGCGCGACTCCTCGTCGGCCGGCTTGTACCGGGCCTCGGTCTCCGCCTTGTGCAGGGCGAGCGCCTCCTGGCCGACGACATCGGCGAGGTCCTCGTTCTGCACGGCCTCCAGGGCCGCGCGCGAGGTGCCCGCTTTGGTGCCGAAGAAGTCGAATCCGCCCTCGGTCAGCGGACGCCGTACCGGCGGCTGCGGCGGGACGGCCACGGCGGTCGGCACGGTGTAGTGCCCGGAGAGCCGGCCTCCGGTCTGCTCGGCCCGGGCGGTCTGCTCGGCCCGCGCGGACTCCGGAAGCCGACCGGCCTCACCGCCCGGGACGGAGGTCTCGCCGCCCGGGACGGAGGCCTCGCCGCCCGGCGCGGGCATCTCGGCGCCGGGCGCGGGCATCTCGGCGCGAGGCGCGGGCGTCTTGGCGGTCGCGCGCTCGTGCCCGTCGGCGGCCGTCTCGGACCGCCCCTGCGTCTCGTCCTCCCGCGCCTGCTCCCGCTGCTCCGCCCGCTCCTGCTTCGGCTCCTGCGCGGGCTCCGCGTCCTCGCCCCTCGGCACGCCGTCGCCGTCACCGCCGCCGTCCGGGTCCGGGGCCGGGGCCGTCTCACCGTCGAACCGGGCCAGCGCGGCCGCGGCCCGCAGGAACAGCCGGGAACCCTCGGGCGAGAAGACGGCGGGAACCGCGGGCTCCTCCTCGGCGGCGCGAGCGGCCGGCGCCTCCTCCGGCCCCGGCGCCGCGTCCGCCGTCCCCGCCGGCAGCGCGGCCCGTGCCGGAACCGTCGCCTCTATCTCGAGCACCCGGCGTTCCTCCAGGACGCTCGCGCGCTCGGTCTCCGCCGTGGCGTACCGGCGCAGCAGCGCCGCGTGCTCGTTGCGCAGCCCGGCCAGCTCCGTGCGCTTGGCCCGCAGCCGCTGCTCCAGCTTGCCGCGCAGCTCGCGCGACTCCTCGAGGTCGGCCTCCAGTTCGGCGACCCGCTCCTCGAAGCGCCACTCGTCGCTCGCACGCGCGCGCGTGAGGTCGGCGACGCGCTTGCCCGCCTGGGTGTCCCAACGGCGCAGCACGACCGCGCCGATGACCGCCGTCGCCGCGGCGGCAGCGGCCAGAGCACGGAGCACCATCGGTTCCGTGAACACCCAGGGCCCCAGGGCGCAGACGAGGGAGACGCCTGCGATCGCCGACGGGGGCAGCAGCCTGTGCAGGGGCGGGGAATGGCGGTGACGTCCACGTGGCATGGCCAGAAACTTACCGCGCGTAGGCGAATCATGGTGACCCACCCCGCAAAAACAAAGCCACACCGAAACGTTCACAGAGCATCAGAACTCGCGGAGAAGTGGAATCGGCCGCTCGGGCAATTCCCAAGATCATTTCAGCGGCCGCCCAGCCGCCCGCTCATCCACTCCAGCGCCGCCGGAATCTCGCGCCGCCAGGTGTTGAAGTTGTGCCCACCGCTTTCCAGGATGATCGACGAGATGCGCGTCCGTCCGTTGCCCTCCACCCGTTCGATGAACCTCAACGTGTCCTTGTAGTTGGTCTCTCCCCGCTTACTGCTGCTGACCAGCAGGGACGTATCGGGAGCGGGCATGTGCGCGAGGTACCACCACAGATCGGCGCGATTGCGCAGCCCCTTGTCGCCCTGGAAGAGATCGCCTGTCGTGGCGTCGATCGGCGCCTTGTAGTACGCGGACAAGCCCGCCCCGGCGGCGTACACATCGGGATGATGCAGGGCGATCTTCAACGCGCAGTAGCCGCCGGTGGAGTTGCCGATGATGCCCATACCGCCCGGCTTTTCGGCCACCCTGTAGTGGGTGCGCAACGCGTCGGGGAGATCCTTCGCGAAGAACGACTCCGTCTGCGGTCCGCCCGGGACGTCGACGCACTCCGTGTCCCGGGGCGGCGCCACCGTGGGCCGCAGCATCACGAGGATCATCGGCTCCGCCCGTCCCGCCCGGGCCAGTTCCAGAGCCGTACGCGGATAGTGCAGCTTCTCCACCAGCGCCGACGCCGTTCCCGGGTAACCCGTCAGCACGACGGCCGTCGGGAACCTGTGGGTGCGGTACCGCGGCTGGTAGTACTCCGGCGGCAGATAGACGTACGCGGGCGTGGCGATGCGGGTCGTACGGCCCACGATGTCGACCTGCTGGACCCGGCCGCCGGCCTGGGGCAGCGCCCCGCCCGCCCCGGGCACCCGGCGCGATGCGACCACCTCCAGCGGGCCACCGCCCGGCATGTGGTCGACGACCACACCCTGGTCCTTCTCCTGCCCGAACAGGTCCGCCCAGCTCGCGTAGAACCCGAAGGCCTGGTTGGCGGCGAGGCCCGCCGCGGCGAACAGCGCCACCTGGGTGCCCAGCAGCAGCCCGACACGCCCGCCCACCGCGCGCCAGCTCCGCCGGGCCAGCCGTGGCCACAGCCAGACCGTGCCGGCGAACAGCAGCACCGCGGACAGAACCGCCAGCGTCAGCACCTTGTTGCTCGTCAGACCCATGGGTCGGTCACCTGCGCACGCTCTCCGCCCGGACCCGACCCGCGCCGACACCTTCGCACGAGCTTGTCCCGGACTTTCCTTGGCCTTTGAAACGGCTTTGACGTGAGGAGTGAACCTCTCCCCCCGAGACACCGTCCTAGAGGACGCAATGTCGCCGGATGACCGAAACGGCACCGGATTCAAGGTCTCTCGCAGAACTACAGGATGCGATGTCTGTCAGGACAGATGCGGAAATGTCGGGTGAGGTTCCGAGTCGCGGCAGCGGCACGGCTCGTCCGGGCCGGGTGCACCGGATACTGAGCGGACCACGCCCCGAGGCGGTCCCCCTCCTCGTCGGCAGAGCCTGCGCCCTGGTGGGCGTCCTGGACATCGCCGCCGGCGTCTTCCCCCGCTTCCGGCACAGCCGGATGCACGCCATCGCCGAGGTCCTGCCCGGCGCGCTCGGCCCGTTCGCGGCCGCCCTCTCCCTCAGCACCGGCGTGCTGCTGCTGCTGCTCGCCCACGGCCTCAAGCGCGGCAAGCGCCGGGCCTGGCGGGCCGCGGTGGCGCTCCTGCCCGCCGGTGCCGTCGCGCAGTTCACCTACCGGCACTCGCTGGTGGGCGTGCTGATCTCCCTGGCACTGCTGGCACCCCTGCTGCGCCACCGCGACCAGTTCAACGCCCTGCCCGACCCGCGCAGCCGCTGGCGGGCGCTGGCCAACTTCGTCCTCATGAGCGCCGGTTCGCTGCTGCTCGGCCTGCTCATCGTCAGCGTCCACGGCGAGCGCATCGTCGGCGACCCGAGCCTCGCCGACCGCATCACCCACGTCATCTACGGCCTGTTCGGCTTCGAGGGCCCGGTCGACTACCGGGGCACCACCTCCTGGACCGTCGCCTTCTCCCTCGGCGCCCTCGGCCTGCTCACCGCCGTCACCACCATCTACCTTGCCTTCCGCCCCGAACACCCGGCCGCACAGCTCACCGAGGAGGACGAGGCCCGGCTGCGCGCCCTGCTGGACAAGCACGGCCGCCGCGACTCCCTCGGCCACTTCGCCCTGCGCCGTGACAAAGCCGTCGTCTTCTCCCCCAGCGGCAAGGCCGCGGTCACCTACCGCGTCGTCTCCGGCGTGATGCTCGCCAGCGGCGACCCGATCGGCGACGTCGAGGCCTGGCCCGGCGCCATCGAACGCTTCATGGACGAGGCCAAGGCCCACTCCTGGACCCCCGCCGTCATGGGCTGCTCCGAGACCGGCGGCGAGGTGTGGACCCGCGAGACCGGGCTCGACGCCCTGGAACTGGGCGACGAGGCGGTGGTGGACGTCGCGGATTTCTCCCTCGCCGGCCGCGCGATGCGCAACGTGCGCCAGATGGTCAAGCGCATCGAGCGTGCCGGTTACGAAACCCGGGTACGACGTGTCCGTGACCTCGGCGAGGCCGAACTGGACCGCATCCGCCGGGCCGCTGACGACTGGCGCGGCACCGACACCGAACGCGGCTTCTCCATGGCGCTCGGCCGCGTCGGAGACCCCGCCGACGGCGACTGCCTCATCGCCACCGCCCACAAGCAGGACGAGCACCCCGGCCCCTACGGCGACCTGAAGGCGATCCTGCACTTCGTGCCGTGGGGCACCGACGGCGCCTCCCTGGACCTGATGCGCCGCGACCGCTCGGCCGACCCCGGCATGAACGAACTGCTCATCGTGGCCTCCCTCCAGGCCGCCCCCAAGCTCGGCATCGCGCGCGTCTCGCTCAACTTCGCCATGTTCCGCGCGGCACTGGCCCGCGGCGAGAAGATCGGAGCCGGACCGGTGCTGCGTGCCTGGCGCGGGCTACTGGTCTTCCTCTCCCGCTGGTTCCAGATCGAGTCCCTGTACAAGTTCAACGCCAAGTTCCAGCCGCGCTGGGAGCCGCGCTTCGTCGTCTACCGCGCCTCCGCCGACCTGCCCCGCATCGGTTTCGCCGCCATGCAGGCGGAAGGCTTCGTCAACCTCGCCCTGCCCCTGCCGCGCTTCCTGCGCCGCCGGCGCCCCGCCGTCCACCGTCCGTGCGCCCACGCCACCCCGGCGGAACGCGACGTCCGGGCGGCGTGACCCGTCCCTCGCCGCAGGCCGTTCGCCCGGGCCGCAGCGCCTGACGACCCCCGCCGGGGCCTACGCTGAACATATGAGCAACCAGAGCGGACGCGGGCGCGTGGCGGGCCTACCCGAATGGGACCGCTGCGCGGTCATGGGAGTCGTGAACGTCACCCCCGACTCCTTCTCCGACGGCGGCCGCTTCTTCGACACCACGGCCGCCGTCAAACGCGGCCTCGACCTGGTCACCGGGGGCGCGGACCTGGTCGACGTCGGCGGCGAGTCCACCCGTCCCGGAGCCACCCGGGTCGACGAGGCCGAGGAACTGCGCCGCGTCATCCCCGTCGTCCGCGGCCTGGCCTCCGAGGGGGTCACGGTCTCCGTCGACACCATGCGCGCCTCCGTCGCCGAACGGGCCCTCACGGCCGGTGCCGCCCTCGTCAACGACGTCAGCGGCGGCCTCGCCGACCCCCGCATGATCCCGGCCGTCGCCGACGCCGGCGCCCCCTTCGTCGTCATGCACTGGCGCGGCTTCCTCCAGGGCGGCAACGTCCGGGGCGAGTACGCCGACGTCGTCACCGAAGTCGTCGACGAACTGCACGCGCGGGTCGAGGCCGTCCTGGCCGGCGGCATCACCCCGGACCGCGTCATCGTCGACCCCGGCCTCGGCTTCTCCAAGGACGCTGAGCACGACCTCGCCCTCCTCGCAGGCCTCGACCGGGTCCTCGCCCTCGGCCACCCGCTGCTCGTCGCCGCCTCCCGCAAACGCTTCCTCGGCCGGGTCCTCGCCGCCCCCGACGGCCCGCCACCCCCCGCACGCGAACGCGACGCGGCCACCGCCGCCGTCTCCGCCCTCGCGGCGCACGCCGGCGCGTGGGCGGTCCGCGTCCACGAGGTGCGCGCCACGGCGGACGCAGTCCGGGTCGCTCGCGCCATCAGCGGGGCGCGCGCAACGGGCACCGGCGCAGTAGGCGCCCGGTGAGCGCCCCGCACACCGACGTCGAGCAGGTCGAGGCCGCCAACACCGCCTTCTACGAGGCACTGGAACAGGGCGACTTCGAAGAACTCGCGTCGCTCTGGCTGACCCCCTCCGACCTGGGCGTCGACGAGACCTACCACGACCCGGCCGACACCGGCGTGGTCTCCTGCGTACACCCCGGCTGGCCCGTGCTGACCGGCCGCGGCGAGGTCCTCCGGTCGTACGCGCTGATCATGGCGAACACCGACTACATCCAGTTCTTCCTGACCGACGTGCACGTCTCGGTCACCGGCGACACCGCCCTGGTGAACTGCACCGAGAACATCCTCAGCGGCGGCCCCGCCCCCGAGGGCGCCGACGAGGAGCTCGGCCCTCTCGTCGGGCAGCTCGTGGTCGCCACCAACGTGTTCCGGCGCACGCCCCAGGGGTGGAAACTCTGGTCGCACCACGCATCCCCCGTCCTCGCCGAAACCGACGAGGACGAGCAGGACGACACCCCCGCCTGAGTGGGTACGCGCCCGGTAGGGGTTGGAATCGAGCACCCACGGGTAGGGGCGGCTACCAGTTTGTGAGCCGACGGGTTCCCCCGGGGAAACGCCGGATGAATCCTGCCGGACCCGGCCGCAGCCCCCACCCGTGGCCCGGCCCCGTCCGTGCTCGCGGGTAGATTCGACCGAGGCCGGTGTGCCGACCGCACACGGCACCGCCCGGCCCTGACCGACGATTGCAGGAGTGATTCGCGTGGATCGTGTCGCGCTGCGCGGCCTGAAGGCCCGCGGGCACCACGGGGTGTTCCCGAAGGAACGCGAGGAGGGCCAGACCTTCATCGTGGACCTCGTCCTCGTCCTGGACACCCGTCCGGCCGCGGCCGACGACGACCTGGCGAAGACCGTGCACTACGGCATCGTGGCGGAGGAGGTCGTGGCCGCCGTGCAGGGCGAGCCCGTCGACCTCGTCGAGACCCTCGCCGAGCGCATCGCCCAGGTCTGTCTGAAGCACGAGGTGGTGCAGGAGGTCGAGGTCTGCGTCCACAAGCCGGACGCCCCGATCACCGTCCCCTTCGACGACGTGACCGTCACCATCACCCGGAGCCGAGTATGACCGCGCCCTTCATCAAGGGTCCGACCGACCCGACCGTACAGCCGGTGCCCGCCTCCGTCGTCGAGAAGGTCGACGCCGCCGATACGACCCTGTCCAACCCCAAACGGGCCGTGGTCGCCCTCGGCTCCAACCTCGGCAACCGCCTGGAGACCCTCCAAGGGGCCATCGACGCCCTGGAGGACACGCCCGGCGTCCGCGTCAAGGGCGTCTCCCCGGTCTACGAGACCGAGCCCTGGGGCGTGGACCCCGGCAGCCAGCCCGCCTACTTCAACGCCGTCGTCGTCCTCAAGACGACCCTCCCGCCGTCCTCGCTCCTGGAGCGCGCGCACGCGGTCGAGGAGGCCTTCCACCGCGTCCGGGACGAGCACTGGGGCCCCCGCACCCTCGACGTCGACATCGTCTCCTACGCCGATGTCGTCTCCGACGACCCGAGCCTCACCCTCCCCCACCCCCGCGCCCACGAACGCGCCTTCGTCCTGGCCCCCTGGCACGACCTGGACCCCGAGGCGCGGCTGCCCGGCCACGGCCCCGTCGCCGGGCTGCTGGACGCCGTCACCCGCGACGGCGTGACGCCCCGCGCGGACCTGGAACTCCGGCTGCCCGAGTAGCCGTTAAGGTCGAGACGGCCGCGAACCGGGCCGAAAGCCGGGGGAACCGAAGGGACACCGTGAGAGAGCTGCGTATCCGGGTACTGGCCGGCGTCTTCGTCGTGGCCGCAGTCCTGTCCTGGGCGGGCGCCCGCCTGTGGAACTCGGTCGGAACGCTCCCCAGCGTCCCCCTGGCCGCCCCCGTCGTCCTGGCGGTGATCGCCGTGGTCCTGCTGGCCACGGCGCTCTCGATCCGCGCCCGTCTCAAGGCCCAGCGCGAGCGCCGCCCCGAGGCCAAGGGCGTCGACCCCCTCATGGCGGCCCGCGCGGTCGTCTTCGGCCAGGCCAGTGCCCTGGTCGCCGCCCTCGTCTCCGGCATGTACGGCGGCACCGGCGCCTTCCTCCTGGAGTCCCTCGACATCCCCGCCCGCCGCGACCAGGCCGTCTACGCCGGCCTCTCCGTCCTCGCGGGCATCGGCGTCATAGCGGCAGCGATCTTCCTGGAGCGCGTGTGCAAGCTCCCGGAGGACGACGAGAACGACGGCACAGGGGTGGCGCCGACGGTCTGACACAGACCGTCAGCGCGCCATGATCAGGCTCATGGCCTCATTACGGGTCGCCGGATCACGAAGCTGACCTCGGACCGCCGAAGTGATCGTTTTCGCACCCGGTTTGCGGACCCCGCGCATCGACATGCACATGTGCTCGCACTCGACGACGACGATCACGCCCCGCGGCTCCAGGATCTGCATCAGGGAGTCGGCGATCTGCGTGGTGAGTCGCTCCTGCACCTGTGGGCGCCGGGCATAGACGTCCACGAGGCGAGCCAGCTTCGACAGGCCTGTGATCTTGCCTTCGACGGACGGAATGTAACCCACGTGCGCCACGCCGACGAACGGCACGAGGTGATGCTCGCAGGAGCTCAGGACTTCGATGTCCTTCACGAGCACCATCTCGTCATGCCCGAGGTCGAACGTCGTGGTCAACACGTCCTCCGGCTGCTGCCACAACCCCGCGAATATCTCCCTGTACGCCCGCGCCACCCGCGCCGGCGTCTCCCGGAGGCCCTCGCGGTCCGGATCCTCGCCGACCGCGATCAGGAGTTCGCGTACGGCGTTCTCGGCGCGCTTCTCGTCGAACTCGCCGATCCGGCCGTCGCCGTCCAGCGTCACGGGGTCGGTCATCTGGTGCCTCGTTCCTGTGTCCTTCACGGGGCGGCCTGCGGAAATGGCGAAAAGCCGCGCCCCCCAGGCTAAAACCTGGGGGGCGCGGCATCCATTCCGGGGGCGTGGGCCGCCGGGGGAGCCCGGTCAGCTCTCGGGGCGGTCCTCCGGGGTCAGCTCGGGCGCCGGGGCGGGCTCCGCCGCGGTGCTCTTCGCGGTGGAGATGGCCGGCGACGCGCCGTTCGCCCCGTTCGTCAGGGCCAGCTCCTTGGGGGAGAGGACCGGCGGGCGGGTGGACGGCGTGCGGCGGGAGGAGCCGGTCCAGGCGGGCCTGGGCGGGCGCTTGACGATGGGGGCGAAGATCTCGGCGATCTGCTCCTTGCCCAGCGTCTCCTTCTCCAGCAGCTGCAGCACGAGGTTGTCGAGGACGTCGCGGTTCTCGACCAGGATCTCCCAGGCCTCGTTGTGCGCGGTCTCGATGAGCTTCTTGACCTCTTCGTCCACGAGCGCGGCGACCTCTTCCGAGTAGTCGCGCTGGTGAGACATCTCACGGCCGAGGAAGGGCTCGGTGTTGTCGCCGCCGAACTTGATCGCGCCGAGACGCTCGGTCATGCCGTACTGCGTGACCATCGCGCGGGCCAGGCCGGTGGCCTTCTCGATGTCGTTCGCGGCACCCGTGGTGGGGTCGTGGAAGACGAGCTCCTCGGCCGCGCGACCGCCCAGCATGTAGGCGAGCTGGTCCAGCATCTCGTTGCGCGTGGTCGAGTACTTGTCCTCGTCCGGCAGCACCATCGTGTAGCCGAGGGCACGGCCCCTCGACAGAATCGTGATCTTGTGGACGGGGTCGGAGTTCGGCGAGGCCGCCGCGACCAGGGCGTGTCCGCCCTCGTGGTACGCGGTGATCTTCTTCTCCTTGTCCGACATGATCCGGGTCCGCTTCTGCGGGCCCGCGACCACACGGTCGATCGCCTCGTCCAGCATGTGGTTGTCGATCAGCTTCTGGTCGCTGCGGGCCGTCAGCAGGGCGGCCTCGTTCAGCACGTTGGCCAGATCGGCACCCGTCATACCGGGCGTACGGCGGGCGACGGCCGACAGGTCGACGTCGGGCGCGACCGGCTTGCCCTTCTGGTGGACCTTGAGGATCTCCAGACGGCCCTGCATGTCCGGGCGGTCGACGGCGATCTGCCGGTCGAAGCGGCCGGGGCGCAGCAGCGCAGGGTCGAGGATGTCGGGCCGGTTCGTGGCGGCGATGAGGATCACGCCGCCCTTGACGTCGAAGCCGTCCATCTCGACGAGGAGCTGGTTCAGGGTCTGCTCGCGCTCGTCGTGACCGCCGCCGAGGCCGGCGCCGCGGTGGCGGCCGACCGCGTCGATCTCGTCGACGAAGACGATCGCCGGGGCGTTCGCCTTGGCCTGCTCGAACAGGTCCCGGACTCGGGAGGCACCGACACCGACGAACATCTCGACGAAGTCGGAACCGGAGATCGAGTAGAAGGGGACGCCCGCCTCACCCGCGACGGCACGCGCGAGCAGGGTCTTGCCGGTGCCGGGAGGCCCGTAGAGCAGGACGCCCTTGGGGATCTTGGCACCGACGGCCTGGAACTTGGCCGGCTCCTGGAGGAACTCCTTGATCTCGTGGAGCTCCTCGACGGCCTCGTCGGATCCGGCGACGTCGGAGAAGGTGGTCTTGGGGGTGTCCTTGGTGATGAGCTTCGCCTTGGACTTCCCGAAGTTCATGACCCGGGAGCCGCCGCCCTGCATCTGATTCATCAGGAACAGGAACACGACCACGATCAGCACGAAGGGCAGCAGGGAGAGCAGGATGCCGACGAACGGGTTCTGCTTGGACGGCGAGACCGTGTAGCCGTCCGGGATCTGCTTGTCCTGGTACTTGTTCTGCAGCGTGTTGGCGAGGTCCACGCCTTGGTTGCCGATGTAGCTCGCCTGGATCTTCGAGCTGTCCTCGACCTTGACGCCGTCCTTGAGCGTGACCTTGATGATCGACTCGTCACCGGTGGTCAGCTTGGCCGACTCGACCTTGTTCTGGTTGATCGCCTGGACGACCTGGCCGGTGTCCACCGTCTTGTAGCCGCCGGACGAGCCGACGACCTGCATCAACACGACCACGGCAAGGACGGCCAGCACGATCCACATGACCGGCCCACGGAAGTATCGCTTCACGTCCATCCATACGGAGCGGTGCCGCCCCGTCCCTCCTGCCATCGTGAGTTTGATAAAGACTGTTCTTCGGACGGTACCCCAGCATTGTCACCTGAAGCCGCGTGGGACGGCTGGCGATCCGCCTACGCCTGCTCCAACGGCGGGAAGTCCGCTGGGGTTCCCGATCACCCTCACGGGCACACCGGCCGGGGTTTCAGCCGCCGTACACGTGGGGCGCGAGCGTACCGACGAACGGGAGGTTGCGGTACTTCTCGGCGTAGTCGAGGCCGTAGCCCACGACGAATTCGTTGGGGATGTCGAAACCGACCCATTCCACGTCGATGGCCACCTTCGCGGCCTCGGGCTTGCGCAGCAGCGTGCACACCTTGAGGGAGGCGGGCTCGCGCGAGCCGAGGTTGGAGAGCAGCCAGGACAGGGTCAGGCCGGAGTCGATGATGTCCTCGACGATCAGGACGTGCTTGCCCTTGATGTCGGTGTCGAGGTCCTTGAGGATCCGCACCACACCGGAGGACTGGGTGCCCGCCCCGTACGAGGATACGGCCATCCAGTCCATGGTGACGGGGGTGGACAGCGCCCGCGCGAGGTCGGCCATGACCATCACCGCGCCCTTGAGGACTCCGACGATCAGAAGGTCCTTGCCCGCGTACTCCGCGTCGATCTTCGCTGCCAGCTCGGCCAGCTTGGCGTCGATCTCTTCCTTGGTGATGAGCACCTTCTCGAGGTCGGCACCCATGTCTTTCGCGTCCACCCGCATCACTTTCGGTCGTCCCACCGGCCGAGCGGCCCCTCCTGGCGACTGCGGGGAGGGGTCGTGGTTCAGCCTTGCCGAATCACCAGTCTGCCACCCTGCCGCTGTGCCACGACCTTGCCGGGGAGGTTGATGGCTCCCTGACCGCGCCAGCCGGTGATCAGCCGGTCGACTTCCTCGATGTGGCGGGCGAACAGCGACCCGGCGGGCGCACCGGCCGCGATGGCGGCCCGGCGCAGGATGCGGCGGCGTACGGCGGGCGGCAGGGCGTAGAGCTTGGCGCACTCCAGGAGCCCGGCGTCGTCGCGGACGGTGGCCTCGGCCTGGCCGGCCCAGGAGTCGAGGGCGTCGGCGTCGTCGCGGGAGAGCCGGGCCGTACGGGCGAGGGCTTCGACGACGCCTTTGCCGAGGGCCTTCTCCAGGGCGGGCAGGCCCTCGTGGCGCAGCCGGGAGCGGGTGTAGGCCGGGTCGGCGTTGTGGGGGTCGTCCCAGACGGGCAGGGACTGGACCATGCAGGCCTTGCGGGCGGTCTGCCGGTCGAGTTCCAGGAAGGGGCGGCGGTAGCGGCCGCCGGCCCCCGAGACCGCGGCCATGCCGGACAGGGAGCGGATGCCGGAGCCCCGGGCGAGGCCGAGCAGGACGGTTTCAGCCTGGTCGTCGCGGGTGTGGCCGAGCAGGACCGCGGCGGCGCCGTGGCGTTCGGCGGCGGTGTCGAGCGCGGCGTAGCGGGCGTCGCGGGCGGCGGCTTCCGGTCCGCCGGCGCGGCCGACGGTGACGGCGACGGAGTCGACCGGGTCGAGGCCGAGTTCGCGCAGGCGCTGGACGACCTCAGCGGCGCGGGCGTCGGAGCCGGGCTGGAGTCCGTGGTCGACGGTGACGCCGCCGGCCCTGACGCCGAGCTTGGGGGACTCGAAGGCGAGGGCGGAGGCGAGGGCCATCGAGTCGGCGCCGCCGGAGCATGCCACGAGCACGAGCGGCCGAGAGCTCGGGGGATGCTCCGGCGGGGAGGCGTGCGGGACCGCGGCGGGGCCGCGGTGGTGTTCGGTGAGGAGGTCGTGGAGGACGCGGCGGACCGCCAGGCGTATCGCCGCGACCGCAGGATGGGGACCCATGTCCGGTTCCCTTCATGAAGTTTTCGGGGGGTGAGCCCGCGTGCCGGTCACGCAGAGTGTGTAGATGGTGACAGAACCGGGCCGTTCCCCGAGCATTGCACGCCTACCCGTGCCTCACGGTCCCTCGGACGGGTGATTGAAGGGGCGTTCGTCTGCCGTCGGCCGGTTTCCTTTCACGGCCTTCCGCGATGTTCACTACTCGGCCCTGCGATGCACCCGCGCGACCCAGTCCGCCGGTTTGGCGATCTCCGACTTGGTGGGGAGGGTGTTGGGCGAGGTCCACACGCGGTTGAAGCCGTCCATGCCGACCTCGTCGACGACGGCCCGCACGAAGCGTTCGCCGTCCCGGTACTGGCGGAGTTTGGCGTCCAGGCCGAGCAGCTTACGCAGGGCCAGGTCCAGGCGGGAGGCGCCCTTGGCGCGGCGCTGCTGGAACTTCTCGCGGATTTCGCCCACGGACGGCACGACGGACGGGCCGACGCCGTCCATCACGAAGTCGGCGTGGCCCTCCAGCAGGGACATCACGGCCGTGAGGCGGCCGAGGATCTCGCGCTGGGCGGGGGTCTGGACGATCTCGACGAGGGAGCGGCCGCCGTCGTCCTCCTCGGCCTCGGGGCGGCCCCCGGCGAGGGTCTGGGCCGCCTCCCGGACGCGTTCCAGGACGGTCATGGGGTCGACGTCGGTCTCCGTGAGGAACGACTGGATTTCACCCTCAAGGTGGTCCCGCAGCCAGGGCACGGCGGTGAACTGGGTGCGGTGCGTCTCCTCGTGCAGGCACACCCAGAGCCTGAAGTCGTGCGGGTCGACGTCGAGTTCGCGCTCCACGTGCACGATGTTCGGGGCGACGAGCAGAAGCCGGCCGCCGCCGTTCTCGCCGGAGGGGAGTTCGCGGGTGGCCGGGGCGAAGGTCTCGTACTGGCCGAGGACGCGGGAGGCCAGGAAGGACAGCAGCATGCCGAGTTCGACGCCGGTGACCTTGCCGCCGACGGCGCTCATGACGGAGCCGCCGGGGGTGTCGCCGCGCCGTTCCTGCATCTTGTCGAGCAGGGGCCTGAGGATTTCCCGGAACCCGGCGACGTTGGCCCGGATCCAGCCTGCCCGGTCGACGACGAGGACGGGGGTGTCGTGCCCCTCCTCGGTGCCCAGCCGGGTGAATCCGCGGACGTGTTCCTCCGAGGCCTTGGCATGCCGGCGCAATTCCGCGACGACGGCCCGGGCCTCGTCGCGACTGACCTCGGGGCCCGGCCGTACGAGCCGGGTCGCGGTCGCGACCGCGAGGTTCCAGTCGACCATGCCGGTTGAAGCACCACCGATGCTCGTCATGCGTCAACCGTACGTGAGGGCCGCGCGCTGGGGCAGGGCGGCGGGGGC
The DNA here is from genome assembly GCF_044755265.1 of Streptomyces sp. NPDC092370. Taxonomy (NCBI): domain Bacteria; kingdom Bacillati; phylum Actinomycetota; class Actinomycetes; order Kitasatosporales; family Streptomycetaceae; genus Streptomyces; species Streptomyces sp. NPDC092370. The sequence continues at coordinate 69,792 of NZ_JBIVQO010000014.1, forward strand.
CGGGTGACGCCGGTCCGTCTTCCGGTGCCCGGCGCCGGTGGCCGTCACCTGCAGCCGCACGCCGCCAGGGCGCTGGCCACTCGGTCCAGGGCCTGCTGGGTCGCCGCCGGCCGGCCGGGGTCCGTGTCCGCGGCCATGAACGCGAAGGCCAGCAGGCGGCCGTCCTCGTCGACGAGGGTGCCCGCGAGGGCGTGGACGCCCGAGAGGGTGCCGGTCTTGGCGCGCACGACGCCGGCCGCGCCGTCCGTGTAGCGGCTGGTCAGGGTGCCGGTGAAGCCGGCGACGGGGAGGCCGGTGAGGGCCGGGCGGAGTTCGGGGTGGGCGGGGTCGGCCGCCTTGGCGAGCAGCGCGGTGAGGAGGCCGGGGGTCAGCCGGTCGGCGCGGTTGAGGCCGCTGCCGTCCTTGAAGGCGGCGCCTTTGAGGGGGAGGCCGAGCTCACGCAGCCGGGAGCTGACGGCCTTGCCGACGCCGGCGAAGTCGGCCCGGTCGCCCGTGGCGATCGCCGTCTGGCGGGCGAGGGCCTCGGCGATGTCGTTGTCGCTGTTGGTCAGCATGCGTTCGACGAGGGCGGAGAGCGGGGGCGAGGAGACCGCGGCGAGGGTTTCGGCGCGGGTCGTGGCCTTGGACGGGCCGGGGGCCGTGGTCTTGACGCCGTGAGCCTTCAGGAAGCCCCCGAACCGGCGGGCCGCGTCCGCCGCCGGGTCCTGCACGCGTTCGGCCGGGCCGCTGGTCGAGTCGTTCGTGCGGCCCTCGTCGGCCATCAGGGGGGTGACGGGGGCGAGGTTGCCGTCGACCCCGATCGGGTGGGTTTCGTCGCCCGCGTAGAGGGTCGTGTCGTAGGACAGGGTGACCTCGCGGACGCCCCGGTCGGCGAGGGCGGTGGCCGTTTCGGTGGCCAGGGTGCGCAGACTCGCCGAGCCGCCGGCCTTCTCGCGGGCGGTGAGCGTGGGGTCGCCGCCGCCGACCAGGACGACTTCCTTCGTGTCGGGTTCCAGCGCTGCGCGGGTGGTGAGGCGGTGGTCGGGGCCCAAGGCGGACAGCGCGGCGACGGCTGTGGCGATCTTCGTGGTGGAGGCGGGGGTGAGCCCGGTGTCCGGGGTCTTGCCGTACAGGCGCCTGCCGGTGGTCACGTCGATGACCGAGGCGGCGGGCCGAGGCCCGAGGGCCGGGTCCTCCAGCAGGGGCGTGAGGGCACCGGCGAGAGCCTTGCCGTCCGGGGCGGACTTCACGGTGCTGACGCCTCCGAGGCCGGTGAGCACCGGTCCGGCGCTGGGGGCGGGCCGGGGCCGGCCGGGCGTGCCGGGGGCGCTGCCGTGATCTGTGCCACCCGTGCGGCCCAGGGCCACTGCCCGGTCCCGCTCGGCCGTACGCTGACCCGAGGAGTCCCAGGGACCGGCGGCGGTCACGGCACCGGCGGCCAGTGCGAGCCCGGCGGTGGCGGCGCCCGCGGTGTACTGCCAGGACTTCGGCCGCGTGACCTGCGCGACCTGCGGTTTCCCGGCTCGCGCGAGCCGTGCGAGGTGTGGTTTCGTGGCCGCTGCGGCCCGGGCCAGGCCCGGTCGTACGGCGTCCGCGAGCCGCACCACATGCGGTCTCGCGGCCCGCCAAGGCCTCAGCTCTGGCACGACCACCAGCCCCTTTCGCGATCACACACCTGCGTGAGGGACACTTAACCACCAGAACTATGTGTTGATCATGGAGGAGCCACCGGTGGAGTTCGACGTCACGATCGAGATTCCGAAGGGTTCGCGCAACAAGTACGAGGTGGACCACGAGACCGGTCGGATCCGCCTGGACCGTCGCCTCTTCACCTCGACCAGCTACCCGGCCGACTACGGCTTCGTCGAGAACACGCTCGGCGAGGACGGCGACCCGCTGGACGCGCTGGTCATCCTGGACGAGCCGACCTTCCCGGGCTGCCTCATCCAGTGCCGGGCGATCGGCATGTTCCGGATGACGGACGAGGCCGGTGGCGACGACAAGCTGCTGTGCGTGCCCGCGCACGACCCGCGCGTGGAGCACCTGCGGGACATTCACCACGTGTCGGAGTTCGACCGTCTGGAGATCCAGCACTTCTTCGAGGTCTACAAGGACCTGGAGCCCGGCAAGTCGGTCGAGGGCGCCAACTGGGTGGGCCGTACGGACGCCGAGATCGAGATCGAGCGTTCCTACAAGCGTTTCAAGGAGAGCGGCGGTCACTGACCCCCTGCTCCTGATGCTCACGGGCCGCACGCCTGCGCGTGCGGCCCGTTCCTCCGTCTGTGCGCATACTGAGCCTGTGGGGGGTACGAGCCTCCCGTGTCGTACAGGGAGCGCCAGGCAGTGACGGACGCGGAGGACCGCAAGCCGAGGTCGGACGAGGTGCGGAGCGCGTTTCTGGCTCCGGCCGGGACCGGCGTCGACGGTGACATGTCGACGACGTCGGAGTTCGCGATCCCCGAGGGTCTGGCCCTGCACAGAGCGGCCGGTACGGAGTCCGAGGCGACGTCCGAGTTCGCCCTGCCGCAGGGGCTGGACGTCCAGGCGGTGCCCTCGGTGGAGCAGGAGGGGTCGGCGTTCACCCCGCCGAGCACCTACAGCGCGAAGCACCCCCCGACGGCTTTCACCCCGCCGAGCGGGATCCCCGTGGTCAGTCTGACCAAGGACGTGCCCTGGCAGGACCGGATGCGCACCATGCTGCGCATGCCGGTGGCGGAGCGGCCGGCACCGGAGGCGATCCAGCGCGGCAGCGACGAGAGCGGGCCCGCGGTGCCGCGCGTGCTCGACCTGACGTTGCGTATCGGCGAGTTGCTGCTGGCGGGCGGTGAGGGCGCCGAGGACGTGGAGGCGGCGATGTTCGCCGTCTGCCGGTCGTACGGCCTGGACCGCTGCGAGCCCAACGTCACCTTCACGCTGCTGGCGATCTCGTACCAGCCGTCCCTCGTCGACGACCCGATCACGGCGTCCCGGACCGTGCGCCGCCGGGGCACCGACTACACGCGGCTGGCGGCCGTGTACCAGCTGGTGGACGATCTCAGCGACCACGAGACCGCGGTCTCCCTGGAGGAGGCCTACCGGCGGCTGGCGGAGATCCGCCGCAACCGGCACCCGTACCCCGGCTGGGCGCTCACCGGTGCGAGCGGGCTGCTGGCCGGTGCGGCCTCGGTGCTCGTGGGCGGTGACCTGATCGTGTTCGTCGCGGCGGCGCTGGGCGCGATGCTCGGTGACCGGCTCGCGTGGTTGTGCGCGGGGCGGGGGCTGCCGGAGTTCTACCAGTTCACGGTGGCCGCGATGCCGCCGGCCGCGATCGGGGTCGCGCTGACGCTGGGCCACGTGGACGTGAAGGCGTCCGCGGTCATCACCGGTGGGCTGTTCGCGCTGCTGCCCGGGCGGGCGCTGGTTGCGGGTGTGCAGGACGGGCTGACGGGCTTCTACATCACCGCGTCCGCGCGGCTGCTGGAGGTCCTGTACTTCTTCGTGGGCATCGTCGCGGGTGTGCTGCTGATCCTGTACTTCGGCGTGCAGCTGGGAGCGCGGCTCAACCCCGACCAGGCGCTCGGGGCCTCCGACGACCCGGTGATGATGATCGGGGCGTCGATGCTGCTGTCCCTGGCGTTCGCGGTGCTGCTCCAGCAGGAACGATCCACCGTGGTGTGGGTGACGCTGAACGGCGGTGTCGCGTGGGTCGTGTACGGCGCCATGCACTACGTGGGGGGCATCTCGCCGGTGGCGTCCACGGCGGCGGCCGCGGGGCTGGTGGGGCTGTTCGGGCAGTTGCTGTCCCGGTACCAGTTCGCCTCCGCCCTGCCTTACACGACGGCGGCGATCGGGCCCCTGCTGCCGGGTTCGGCGACGTACTTCGGGCTGCTGGCGATCGCCCAGAACGAGATCGACGAAGGGCTGGTGTCGCTGTCGAAGGCGGTGGCGCTCGCCATGGCCATCGCCATCGGGGTGAACCTCGGGTCGGAGATCTCCCGGATGTTCCTGCGCATCGGGTCCGCGGAGAAGCGGCGGGCCGCCAAGCGGACCAGGGGTTTCTAGCCGTCGGCGGCCGTGGGCCGTGGGAGGTGAAGCGGTTCAGTAGCCGTTGTTGTACGGCTACTGGTGGCCGCCGCCCTGCTGCTGGTGGCCGCCGCCCTGCTGCTGGTGGCCGTAGCCCGGGGCCTGCGGGTACTGGCTGTAGTACTGCTGGTCGTCGTAGCCGTTCTGGTGGCCGTACGGCTGCTGCGGCTGGTGGTGGGACGGCTGGTCCTGCGGGGTGATGCGGCGGAGCTGGGTCGTGGCGTCGTCCATCACGGGGGGCTGCTGCCGCCCCGCGGGCGCCTGGGCCGCCTCGCGCTTCTTCTTCGAGCGGTCCCGCAGGTACTCGATGATGATCGGCACGACGGAGAGCACGACGATCAGGATGAGGATCGACTCGACGTTCTTCTTGATGAAGGCGATCTGGCCGAGCCAGTAACCCGCGAGGGTGACACCGGTGCCCCAGGCGATGCCGCCGATGACGTTGTACGTGAGGAACGTGCGGTACTGCATGCGGCCGGCGCCGGCCACGATGGGCGCGAAGGTGCGCACGATGGGCACGAAGCGGGCCAGGACGATCGCCTTGGGGCCGTACTTCTCCATGAACTCGTGGGCCTTGTCCAGGTTCTCCTGCTTGAAGAGCTTGGAGTTGGGACGGTTGAAGAGCTTCGGGCCCAGGAACTTGCCGATCATGTAGCCCACTTGGTCGCCGATGACGGCGGCGAGCACGATCAGCGTGCAGACCAGCCACAGCGGCTGGGTGATGTAGGTGCCCTCGGCCACGAAGAGGCCGGCTGTGAACAGCAGGGAGTCGCCGGGCAGGAAGGCGAAGAGTCCGGATTCGGCGAAGACGATGAGCAGGATGCCGGGCAGGCTGAACGTCGAGATCAGGTAGTCCGGGCTGAGCCACTCGGGGCCGAGCGCAAGCGTGGTCACGGGTTGTGGCTCCTGCTGCTGTGGGGGTACGGGTGGGACTGGCTGCCTCAAAGTATCAACGCAGCCGTCATGGCCCAGGTTCCATGGGCGTACTCAGGATGCACTGTGCGTGGTCCCGGGCAAAGCTGTGCACCATGGGCATCGATGAATACGGCGGCGGACAGGGCCCGGAGCCCGACGTCCTCGTCGTCACCACGAACGACATTCCCGGCTACCACGTGCGCGAGGTGATCGGCGAGGTCTTCGGCCTGACCGTGCGCTCCCGGCACCTGGGGAGCCAGATCGGCGCCGGGTTGAAGTCGATGGTCGGCGGCGAACTGCGCGGGCTCACCAAGACGCTCGTACAGACCCGCAACCAGGCCATGGAGCGGCTCGTCGAACAGGCACGCGCGCGGGGCGCCAACGGCGTGCTCGCCTTCCGCTTCGACGTGACGGAGGCGGCGGACGTGGGCACTGAGGTGTGCGCGTACGGCACGGCGGTGGTCCTGACCCGGGAGTGAGACACCCCCGGGCCGGGGATCAGGAGGTGTGCCGCGCGGCGTTCGCGGCGATCGCGTCCTTCAGGTGCTCGGCGAGGCCCGGGCGCAGCGCGTCGTAGAACGCCTTGAAGCGCTCGTCCGAGACGTACATCTCGCCGAGGCAGCGGTGGAGTTCGTGGGAGCACTCGTAGAACCACGTGCAGATGTGCTGCCGGTGCTCCTCCGCCAGGGCCATGGCCGCCTCGCCGGTGGGCGGCTCGTCCGCCGACATCAGGGCGCCGTAACGCTCACCCCAGTCGGCGGCCTCGGCCTGGATGCGCTTCCAGTCCTCCTTGGTGTAGCTCGCGGTGCGGCGCTGCGACTCGGCGTACTCGTCCGTGTCGCCCCAGCGCTCCTCCACCTCGTCTGCGTACTGCTCCGGGTCCTTGCCCCCGAAGACCTCGAACTTCTCCTCGGGCGTGAGGTTGAGTCCCACTTTGCGTGCCTCCATGGCGTGCTCCACGGCCGCCGCCATCTTGCGCAGCTTCTCGATCCGGGCGGTCAGCAGCTCGTGCTGCCGGCGCAGGTGCGCGCGCGGATCCGCGTCCGGGTCGTCCAGCAGGGCGGCGACCTCGTCGAGCGGGAAGCCGAGCTCCCGGTAGAACAGGATCTGCTGCAGCCGGTCGAGGTCGGCGTCGTTGTAGCGCCGGTGACCCGCACGGCTGCGCTCGCTCGGGAGAAGCAGGCCGATGTCGTCGTAGTGGTGCAGTGTGCGCACCGTGACGCCGGCGAAGCCCGCGACCTGTCCCACGGAGTAGCTCACTTCCGCTCCCTTCTTCTTCCGTGCTCCACGGTCGGGCCTCACGCCACGTGAGGTGCAAGCGTGTTCCCCGTTTGTCCCCTTTATGCCGTTTAGGGTGTGCGCGTGGTCCAGGATCCCGCGCAGCAGGCGCCCTCCGTCACCCCCGCGACTCCCGCCCGCGCCCTGGTGCCGACGATCCTGCCCGCTCTGGCCGTGGGGATCCTGTCGAGCCTGGTCCTGGTGGGGGTGGAGGTCGCCGCGGGGGAACTCCAGCACGTGCTCTGGGGGCCGCTGCCGGACGCGCTGGGCATCGGCCGCTACTCCGTGGCGTGGATGTTCGTCATGCTCTTCGCCACGGGGGTCGCGGTCGGGCTGGTGGTGTGGAAGGCGCCGGGGCACGCCGGTCCGGATCCGGCGACCGTCGGACTGGACGCCCCTGTGCTGCCGCCCGTGGTGCTGCCGGGACTGCTGCTGGTGACCGCGCTGATGCTGGCCGGCGGGCCCAGCCTCGGCCCGGAGAATCCCCTCATCACCGTGAACGTCGCCCTGGCGGCCTGGCTGGGCGCCCGGCTCGTGCCGCGGGCGCCGGGCCGGGTCTGGCCGGCGCTCGCCGAGGCGGCGACGATCGGCGCCCTGTTCGGCACGCCGGTCGCGGCGGCCCTGGTGATCTCAGAGGCGCTGGCCGTGCGGGAGACCCGCGGGCTGCTGTGGGACAACGTCTTCGCGCCGCTGACCGCCGGCACGGCCGGTGCCCTCACCGCCACCCTCATCGACCATCCGAGCTTCGACCTGGACCTGCCCTCCTTCGGCCGGCCCGGCTGGGGCGACCTGCTGTCCGCGATCCTGGTCGCCTCGGTGGGCGCCCTGCTCGGCATGGCCATCGTGCGGGCCTTCCCGTACGTACACGCGGTCTTCCGCCGGCTGCGCCACCCGATGCTGATGCTCCCGGCGGGCGGCCTCGTGCTGGGCGCCCTCGCGGCCCTGGGCGGTCATCTGACCCTGTTCAAGGGACTGGACGAGATCGCCGAGCTCGCGCGGGACCCGGGCAGCCGGTCGGCCGGGGAGTACGCCCTGCTGACGGTCGTGAAGCTGGCCGCGCTGCTGGTCGCGGCGTCCTGCGGCTTCCGGGGCGGGCGCATCTTCCCGGCGGTGTTCGTCGGCACCGCCCTCGGTCTGGGCGCCCACGCCCTGGTGTCCGCGGTGCACCCTTCGATCGGGGTCTCCGCCGCCGTGCTCGGAGTGCTGCTGGCCATCACCCGGCAGGGCTGGGTGAGCCTGTTCGTCGCCGCGGTCCTGGTCGACTCGCCGGGGATCATCGCCGTGCTCTGCATCGCCTCACTGCCGGCCTGGCTGCTGGTGACGGGCCGGCCGCAGATGCAGCTGCGCGACGACGGCACCTCCGTCCGCTGAAGCCCTCTCCTCCCCCCTTCCCCCTTCAACTCCTGGAGGCATTCATGCCGTTCACCGAAGGCTCCCCCCGGCCCGGCGACCGCCGCCTGTCCGTCAACCCCTTCTACGGCCCCGCCAACCCGCTCGGCGACATGGCCGAGGCCCCGCCCACGCACCGGCTTCCGGACCAGCCCATGGCCCCGGCGACCGCCCACCAGCTGGTGCGCGACGAGCTGATGCTCGACGGCAACGCGCGGCTGAACCTCGCCACCTTCGTCACCACCTGGATGGAGCCGGAGGCGGGAGTGCTGATGGCGGAGTGCCGGGACAAGAACATGATCGACAAGGACGAGTACCCGCGCACCGCCGAACTGGAGCGGCGCTGCGTGGCGATGCTCGCCGACCTGTGGCACGCGCCCGACCCGGCGAGTGCCGTGGGATGCTCGACGACCGGGTCGAGCGAGGCGTGCATGCTCGCCGGGATGGCGCTCAAGCGGCGCTGGACCACGCGCAACGCCGACCGCTACCCCGGGGCCCGGCCCAACCTGGTGATGGGCGTGAACGTGCAGGTGTGCTGGGAGAAGTTCTGCAACTTCTGGGAGGTCGAGGCCCGGCTGGTGCCCATGGAGGGCGAGCGCTTCCACCTGGACCCGCAGGCCGCCGCCGAGCTCTGCGACGAGAACACCATCGGGGTCGTCGGGATCCTGGGCTCCACCTTCGACGGCTCCTACGAGCCGATCGCCGAGCTCTGCGCGGCGCTGGACGCTGTGCAGGAGCGCACCGGGCTCGACATCCCCGTACATGTCGACGGGGCATCAGGCGCCATGGTCGCGCCGTTCCTCGACGAGGACCTGGTGTGGGACTTCCGGCTGCCGAGGGTGGCGTCGATCAACACCTCGGGGCACAAGTACGGGCTGGTCTACCCGGGCGTCGGCTGGGCGCTGTGGCGGGACGCGGAGGCCCTGCCGGAGGAGCTGGTGTTCCGGGTGAACTACCTGGGCGGCGACATGCCGACGTTCGCGCTCAACTTCTCCCGGCCGGGCGCGCAGGTCGTGGCCCAGTACTACACGTTCCTGCGGCTGGGCAGGCAGGGCTACCGGGCCGTCCAGCAGGCCGCGCGGGACGTGGCCACGGAGCTGGCCCGACGAGTCGAGGCGCTCGGCGACTTCCGGCTGCTCACCCGGGGCGACCAGTTGCCGGTGTTCGCCTTCACGACGGCGCCGGACGTCACGGCGTACGACGTCTTCGACGTCTCCCGGCGGCTGCGCGAGAGCGGCTGGCTGGTGCCCGCGTACACCTTCCCGGAGAACCGGGAGGACCTGTCCGTGCTGCGGGTGGTGTGCCGCAACGGCTTCTCGGCCGACCTCGCGGAGCTGCTCGCGCAGGACCTGGAGCGACTCCTGCCCGACCTGCGCCGGCAGCCGCGCCCGCTGACCGAGGACAAGGGTGCGGCGACCAGCTTCCACCACTAGGGGGTGTCCGCGGGCTTCAGCGGCTCAGGCGGCCGAACCGGCGTACGGCCGGCGGGAAGAACACCGCGAGCAGGGCCGGGGGCCAGACGACCGCCTCCACGCGTGCCCGGGCTCCGTGCCGGGCACGCCGAACAGTCCCGTACGGCCGTGGCGGTGTGGGACATCGGGTTCCACTCGACGACCGTGCCCGGCCGGCCGGCGATCGCCGACCGCATCCGGTCGTCGACGCCTTGACCACACGCTCGGAGGCAACCCCGTCCGAGCTATTCGTCGTATCAGTGGGCGTCCCCGGGATGCGGCTCCCCCGTCGCGTACGGGTTCTCCTCGCCCGGGGCCAGGACCCCGACGAACGGATCGCCCTCGTCGGCGAAGGTGTAGGCGCCGCCCTCGATGCGCTCGACGAGACCGCGGGTCCACTCGGCCTCCGAGTCGGCCGTGTGGACCCACATGTTCATGATCTCGCCGATGTGCCCGAGCTGCTCGGGACCCCCGTCGGGCACGTAGTGCTCCAGGACGGAGGCCCGCCACTGCTCGATCCTGAGGGTCCGCTCCTTCAGCAGCGCGACCGCCTCGGCCCGCGGCAGGTCGACGACGAAGCCGACGGCGGCCGTCTTCACGTCCCCGCGCTGGTCGTAGGTGACCAACGCGTCCCGCAGCAGCCGGAAGTACTCCTCGGTGCCCGGCCCGGTGATCTCGTACTCCGTGCGCGGCGGGCCGCCGGCCGTGGAAGGGGCGATCTCGTGCGCGTGCAGCAGCCCCTGCTTCGCCATCTGCTTCAGGGCGTGGTAGATCGAGCCGGGCTTGGCGCTGGACCACTCGTGCGCGCCCCAGTACTCCAGGTCGTTGCGCACCTGGTAGCCGTGGGCCCGCCCGTGCATACGAACCGCGCCGAGCACGAGGAGACGGATCGCTGACATGCGGCCAAGTTTATGACCCGGCCATCGCCTGCTGCTCCTCGGCCACCAGCTCAAAAGCGGTCCTGCCGTCCAGGGACTCGCGGACGATGTCGGCGTGACCGGCGTGCCGGGCCGTCTCGCGGATGAGGTGGAGACACAGCCAGCGATGGGAGACCCGGCCGTCCGGCGGGAACCAGGGCTGGGCCGGCAGCGCGAACGTGTCGTCGAGGCTCGGGACCGAGTGGATGTACGCCTCCGTCTCGGCGGCGACCTTCTCCCAGTAGGCCAGTTGCGACGCGACGGTCTCGCCCTCGACCAGCCGGAAGCACTCGTGCCAGTTGCTCTGGTCCCGCACGACGGCCGGCGGCTCGCCCTTGGCCAGGGAGATCCACATCTGCTCGACCTCGGCGACGTGTTTGACCAGCCCGGCGAGGGACAGCTCGCTGGCACTGGGAGTGCTCGCGGCCTGCTCGTCGGTCAGCCCCAGCACCGCCCGCCGGATACCGCCGCGCTGCTCCTCGATGAAGGAGAGCAGCGCCCCGCGCTCGTCGCCGTGTGCCTCAGCCGGAACGTGAGTGACCATGACCGCCGCCTTTCAACAGGCCCGGGGGCCTCCCCCTGACACCGACCACGCTACGGACCCTTGCGGTCAGGTTCTGTCCGCAAGGGACCGGGCGCCGGAAGGCTCTAGAAGGGGAACCCGCTGCGGCCGTGCTGCACCGAGATCCACTTGGTCGTGGTGAAGGAATCCAGCATCGTGTCGCCGTTGAGCCGGCCGATGCCCGAGTGCTTCTCGCCGCCGAACGGGACGATCGGCTCGTCGTGGACCGTGCCGTCGTTCACGTGGAACATGCCCGTGTCGATCCGCTTGGCGAAGGCGACCCCGCGCTCGATGTTCCCGGTGTGCACGGCGCCACTCAGCCCGTACGGGGTGTCGTTGACGAGACGTACGGCCTCCTCCTCGCCGTCGAACGGGACGAGGAACGCGACCGGCCCGAAGACCTCCTGCCTGAGCAGCGCCGAGTCGGCCGGGACTCCGGTCAGCACGGACGGCTCGACGAGGTTGTCGGTCCGCCCGCCGCGCACCAGGGCCGTGGCACCCTCGGCGAGGGCCTGCTCGACCACACCGGAGACGGCGTCGGCCTGCGAGGAGTTGATGACCGGGCCGATGACGGTCTCCGGGTCGCGCGGGTCGCCCGCCTTGAGGGTCCTCACCTTGGCGACGAACTTCTCGGTGAACTCGTCCGCGACCGCACGGTCCACGAGGATCCGGTTGGCGGCCATGCACACCTGGCCCTGATGGACGTACCGGCTGAAGACGGCCGCGTCGACCGCGTAGTCGACATCGGCGTCGTCGAGGACCACCAGCGCGCTGTTGCCGCCCAGTTCGAGGACCGAGCGCTTGAACAGCCGGGCGCAGACCGTCGCCACGTGCCGGCCGACCTGGTCGGAGCCGGTGAAGGAGATGACCTTGGGGACCGGGTGCTCGATGAACGCGTCGCCGATCTCCGCGATGTCGGTGATGACGACGTTCAGCAGACCGCCGGGCAGCCCCGCGTCCTCGAAGAGCTTCGCGACCAGGGAGCCCCCGACGATGGGCGTGTTCTGGTGCGGCTTGAGCACCACGGCGTTGCCGAGCGCGAGCGCCGGAGCGACGGACTTGATCGACAGCAGGAACGGGAAGTTGAAGGGGCTGATCACGCCCACGACACCGACCGGCACGCGGTAGACGCGGTTCTCCTTGCCGTCCACCGGCGAGGGGATGATCCGGCCCTCGGGGGCCAGCGCCAGATGGACCGCCTCGCGCAGGAACTCCTTGGCGAGGTGCAGCTCGAAGGCGGCCTTCAGGCGGGTTCCCCCGAGCTCGGCGATGATGGCCTCGGAGATCTCGGCCTCGCGCTCCTCGATCAGGCGCAGCGCCTTCTCGAAGACCGCCCGGCGGGCGTAGGGGTTGGTCGCGGCCCACTGCTTCTGGGCACGGGCGGCGGCCCGGTACGCCTGATCGACCTCGTCGGCCGTGGCTATCGTGATCGACGCGAGCTTCTCGTCGTCGTACGGGTTGAAGTCGATGATGTCCCAGGAACCGGTACCCGGGCGCCACTCACCGTCGATGTACTGCTGTGCAAGGCCGGTGAAGCAGGACGACGACAATGTGATCCCTCGATCCCTAAGCAGACCCCTGATCGCGCCTCACGATCTGATCACACGTCATCGTACTTGCGTTTGAGGCGAGTTGGCGGGGTCCTTCGGGACAGGAGGGGCCCTTCAGGAGAGCTGGAGGAGCCCTCGCAGGAGGTCCCGGCTCTCCGAGGGTCCCGGGCTCTCGCTCTGGAGCTCCTTGAGGGCCTTCTCGTACTGGGCGACGTCCTCGGCCTTGTCCAGGTACAGCGCGCTGGTGAGCTGCTCCAGGTAGACGACGTCCGACAGGTCCGACTCCGGGAAGCTGAGGATCGTGAACGCGCCACTTTCGCCGGAGTGGCCACCGAGGCTGAACGGCACCACCTGGAGCCGTACGTTGGGCCGCTCGGAGATGTCGATGAGGTGCTGGAGCTGGCCGCGCATCACCTCGCGGTCGCCGTACGGGCGGCGCAGGGCGGCCTCGTCCAGGATGATGTGGAAGTCGGGCGCGCGCTCGTCCACGAGGTGCTTCTGGCGCTCCAGACGCAGCGCCACGCGGCGCTCGACGTCGGCCTCGCTCGCCCCCTGCATGCCCCGCCGGACCACCGCGTGGGCGTACGCCTCGGTCTGCAGCAGTCCGTGCACGAACTGCACCTCGTAGGCCCGGATCGACGACGCGGCGCCCTCCAGGCCGACGTAGGTCGGGAACCAGCTGGGCAGCACGTCCGAGTAACTGTGCCACCACCCCGCGACGTTGGCCTCTTTCGCCAGGGACAGCAGGGAGGCGCGCTCCTGCTCGTCCGTGATGCCGTACAGGGTCAGCAGGTCCTCGACGTCTCTGGTCTTGAAGCTCACCCGGCCCAACTCCATCCGGCTGATCTTCGACTCGGAGGCGCGGATCGAGTAGCCCGCCGCCTCGCGCGTGATGCCCCGAGCCTCACGCAGTCGCCTGAGTTGTGATCCGAGCAGCATGCGCCGCACCACCGATCCCGGCTCTCCCGCGCTCACGTTCGCCAGCCTCCCCAACGTCTTCAACGGCCGCAGTCTGCCACTAAAACACTCCGAGCAGTACTCGTCCGGTTACGGAAACGGAATCAAGTCGGTCGACGCTCGCGCGCGGAGCGAGAAGAAGGCAAGCGAACGGCCAAAGAGAGACGCGGAGATGACGGAAAAATTGACCAACAAGCGGTACGGGACGTCGCATTCCGGTCACGTGCACGTGCATCTGCCCTTGCATCTGCTGTACGCATCCGAAACCATGGTGCCGCACCACCGCCGCATCGCACCGACCGCGAATTCCCGGGAGTGCCTCGCATGGGGACGAATGGATCGACCATGCTCGAGCCGTTACGGCAGGGCCTTCCACCACTGGACCCCGCGGCCGTGTCGGACGCCGCCTCCTGCGCTCTGCCCGCCCGCTACGAAGCGGTGCGCGAGGCGCGGCGGTTCACCCGCAGAACCCTCGACCAGTGGGACATGGGCGACCGGTTCGACGACGTCTGCCTGGTGGTCTCGGAACTCGTCACCAACGCCCTGCGGCACGGCCTGCCGGCGAACAACGCGTGTCTCAACGGGCGGGAACCTCCCGTGCGGCTGCACCTGATGCGCTGGGCCGAGCGGCTGGTGTGCGCGGTGCGTGACCCCAGTCACGACAGCCCGGTCGCCCGGGAGACCGACGACTTCTCGGCCGAGTCGGGCCGCGGACTGTTCCTCGTCGACTCCTTCAGCGACAGCTGGGGCTGGCACCCGCTGGCGGGCGCGCTCGACGGCAAGCTGGTCTGGGCGCTGTTCCGGCTGCCCCGGGCCGATTCACGGTCGAACGGGGAATGAGAAACCGCGGCGCTTCATCGCGCCGCGGTTCTACGCGCGTCACTGCGCAGTGGCCATCGAGTCCGCCCCGCCGGAGTCAGGGCGGTCATCCCACCAGGTGGTCGAACTCGCCGTCCTTCACACCCAGGAGCATCGCCTCGATCTCCGCACGGGTGTAGACCAGTGCGGGACCGTCGGGAAAGCGGGAGTTGCGGACAGCCACCTCCCCGCCCGGCAGCCGGGCGAACTCCACGCACGACCCCTGCGAGTTGCTGTGCCGGCTCTTCTGCCAGGCCACACCGTGCAGCCCGGCGGCCGCCATACCGTTGTACACGTCATGGTCCACAGGTCGCTCCCCGATGGTGCACTGGCTGGTGTGGCCATTGATGCAGTGGTCAACTGACCCGGATCATAGCCCTGTTCACGTGCAGGTGCATGGGCAGATGCACGTGCACGTGGGGTGGTCCTGCGGTTACAGCTTTGACGACCGCTTTACCGAAGTCCTTGACTGTTTGACGGCTCGACCCCGCCTCTCGTTCCCGAAGGCCCGCGACGGAGTCGGTGGGTTCGGCGGAGGTCCCGTGGAGGCGGAGCATCCGCTCGGCGGCCGGACGCGGGGCCGCGCGGGGTCCCCCACCGGAGAAGCGGGAGCTGGGGCGCGGGCCCGGAAAGAGCCGTTCGGTCGGCCGAACCGCATCCGGAAGACGGCCGCGGCCTGCGAAGACGGGGAGAAATGGGCCAGTCGCAGGAGGGCGGGGTCCTCTGCGCGTCGGGTGCGGTGCTCAGCACACCGCCGGACACGCACCCGGCTCCCGTCCCCGCCCGACCACGCGGCACGCCTCCCGGCTCACCCCGGCGGACGACCTCCGTGAGGCCGCTCCGACCGGCCGAGCTCCCGGTCCGGCCACCCGCCACACGCTCCGTCGCCGACCGGCCGGCGTCCATGTCCGGCCCCGTCGCCGCATGGCCCGGAGACCCCCCAGCCGTCAAGCGTGGGGAACCTCACCTGGGCCGGACGGTCTCAGGGGGGCGGCGGGGCGGCAGGGTGCTCGCCCATGACTGACAGCTGCGACCGGTTGCTGGCCGAACCCGGCGACACCCTCAGCGTGCCCGGCACCGCCCGCGAGCTGACCGTCGTGGGCCTCGCCGACAGCGCCGAGCCGCGCTACCGGCCCGGCTGACCGGGACCCCGGCGCGCACTCGCCGGTCGCCACGGCCGACGCGGACCCCGGCATAGACCGACAGCCGACGCGGACCCCCGCGCAGACCGACAGCCGACGCGGCGTCCGGCCGGACGCATGCATGCACAGGAGACCCCCCGGCCGTCAGGCGTGGGGTGCCTCACCGGGGCCGGGCGGGCTCAGCGGGTGGTGTAGGGCAGCAGGGCCATCTCGCGTGCGTTCTTGATGGCCTTGGCCAGTTGCCGCTGCTGCTGGGACGACACCCGGGTGACGCGGCGGCTGCGGATCTTGCCGCGGTCGGAGATGAACTTCCGCAGCAGCTCGGTGTCCTTGTAGTCGATGTAGGTGATCCCGGCCTGATCCAGGGGATTGGGCCGGTCCTTGACGGGTTTGCGGTCGGGCTTGCGCGGCATGGGTCAGACCTCCAGGAGGGTGTCGAAGGCGTGCGGCAGTCGCTGCCAGGCATCGCGCCCGGCGGCGTACTCGGCATCGGTGAGCAGGCAGGACTCCAGCAGCCGCTCCAGGCCGTCCCGGTCGAGGCCGGGCGAGGTGAAGACGAGGTGCTGGCCGCGGTCACCGTGCTCGGGGTGCCAGTCCAGTGCGGCGGCGGCGCGGCGCACCGGCGGGACCATCTCCCAGGCCGCGTCCGGCAGGGAGGCCAGCCACGGGCCCGCGCTCTCCACGCACAGGGCCCCGCCCGCCGCGTCCCAGTGGAACAGCGTGTCGGGCTTGTCGGCGAGCCAGAACCGGCCGCGGCTGCGGGCGGCCGCGCAGGTCAGGTCCTCCAGTGCGGCGTAGAGCCGCTCCGGATGGAACGGGCGGCGCCGGCTCCAGACCAGGGTGGAGACGCCGTGCGCGTCGGCCTCGGCGGGCAGCAGGGCGCAGGCCGGGTGCTGGGCGGCGGCGGCCGCCTCGACGTCGAAGCCGGCCAGGGCGGCCTGGGCCAGGGACGAGAGCGGGCGCCGGCGTGGGGTCGGCACCGTCAGACCGTCGTCGGAGGGGCCCGCGGGTGCCTCTTGCCCGATCGGGGCCTGGCGGGCCGTCGGATGCAGTTGCGCGAGCAGCTCGCGGTCCTCGTCGTCGGCCTCCGGGGAATCGGCGACCGCGAGGACGGGGGCGTACTCCAGTTGGCGTGCGAAGGTGTCGGCGACCGTGCGCTGGTCGGTCGCGGCGGCGGCGAGACCACCGTCGGCCAGGTCGTCGCCGTTGCCGAGGTACGGCAGGACCAGGGCCGGGTCGACGGCGGTGATCACGCCGCTGACGGTGAGCCCGCCGGCCGTGACGACCTCGGCCATGGCCTTGGGCTCGACGGAGTCCCACAGCTCGACGACCGCGAGCCGGGTGGCTCCGGCGTCCCGCAGCCGCTCCAGCTCCGGCACCAGGTCCTCGCGCAGGGCGCAGCACGCGCAGTCGTTGACGAGCGGCGCCTCCCCCGCGTCGAGGAGTCCGGAGGCGTCCCTGACGGTCCGTACGACCGTGCCCGCGGCGGCCGTCGACAGGTCGTGGTGGAGGACCACACTGCCGGGCACGTCGGCGAGCAGCCGCGCGACGGCCGCCCTGCGGGCGTCGGCGTGCAGCCCGCCGACGATCACGACGGGAAGCTCGGGCACCGGGTCAGCCCTTCTTTCCGTACCGGCGCTCGAAGCGCTCCACGCGGCCGGCGGTGTCCAGGACGCGGGCCGTGCCGGTGTAGAAGGGGTGGCTGACGTCGGAGATCTCGACGTCCACGACCGGGTAGGTCCGGCCGTCCTCCCACTCGATCGTCTTCTCGCTCGTCATGGTCGAGCGGGTGAGGAAGGCGTAGTTCGCGGCACGGTCGCGGAAGACGACGGGACCGTACTCCGGGTGGATTCCCTGGCGCATGGTCAGCGCTCCTCTCGGAAGTCGACGTGGCGGCCGGCGACGGGATCGAACTTGCGCAGGGTCAGTCGGTCCGGGTCGTTGCGGCGATTCTTGCGGGTCACGTAGGTGAAGCCGGTCCCGGCGGTGGACCGGAGCTTGATGACCGGCCGGAGTTCGTTGCGTGCCATGCCGCTATGATACTGAAAATGAAATCCATTTCCATCACTTGGCCAGAGAGGTACGTCACCACCATGTCCGCGCACTGCATGCTGACCGGCACCCGGCCCGGCTTCGGCAACCGCATCTCGCACTCCCACCGGCGCACGTCGCGCCGGTTCGACCCCAACATCCAGTCCAAGCGCTACTGGCTGCCGAGCGAGGGCCGTTACGTCCGGCTCCGGCTGAGCGCCAGGGGGATCAAAACCGTCGACACGATCGGGGTCGAGGCGGCCGTCGCCCGGATCCGCGCCCGGGGAGTGAGGGTCTGATGGCCAAGAAGAGCAAGATCGCGAAGAACGACCGGCGGCAGGAGATCGTCGCGCGTTACGCCGCCCGGCGGGCCGAACTCAAGGAGATCATCCGGCGGCCCTCGTCGACGGAGGCCGACCGGCTCGCCGCGCAGGCGGAGTTGCGCAGGCAGCCGCGCGACGCGAGTGCCACGCGCGTGCGCAACCGCGACCAGGTGGACGGCCGGCCGCGCGGCTACTTCCGGGCGTTCGGGCTGTCCCGGGTGAGTCTGAGGGAGCAGGCGCACGCGGGGTATCTGCCCGGCGTGCGCAAGTCGTCCTGGTAGGAGGCGTTCCCGAAAGCTCTTGACGTGCCCTGGTAGCTTGCTGCGATCGTTCCGGCCAGGAGGCCGGCCGGTGCCGTCAGAACCGGCCGGCCGGCCGGCTACAGCTTGGGGGCTTGCAGTGTCATCGGTGATCTTCTCGCGCCGCTCCGGCGCCGTGCGTGTCGCGGCGGCCGTCGCCGGGCTGGCGGGCGCGCTCGCGCTGACCGCGTGCAGCAGCGGCGACGACTCGGGCGGCGACTCGGCCTCCAGCCCGGCCCCGTCCCTGTCGGCGTCCGCCGGACCGGTCGGCGGCTCGGGCGACACCGGCTCCGGTGGGCCGGCCGGCGAGCTGGAGGGCAGCTGGCTCGCGACGACCGGGGGCAAGGCCGTGGCGCTGGTGATCACCGGCAAGCAGGCCGCGCTGTTCGCCACCGGCGGGAGCGTGTGCAGCGGCACGGCGGGTGAGGAGTCCGGGATGCGGATGATCCGCCTGAAGTGCACGGACGGTTCCAAGGACCGGGCGTCCGGCACGGTCGGCTCCGTGAACGGGAGCAGCCTGAAGGTCACCTGGGAGGGCGGCCTCGGCGCGGAGACGTACACGAAGGCGGAGGGCGGCAAACTCCCCACTGGCCTGCCGACGGCGAGCCTCGGCTGACACCTGACCTCATACGGACGGGCCGCGACCGCCTGCGGGCACTGCGGCCCGTCCGGTGTTGGAGGAGGATTGGCGGGGCCTGGCGGTCGGCGGGGCGACACGGTCCGGGCGGTGGCCCGGCGGCCAGTCGCTCGCCGAGCCCGGCGGGGCGCGCTTCCGCCTGGTGCCGGGCGGCCACCGGGGACGCGTGACCGCCCGGCGTCCGGTGTCCGGGGCAACCGGCAGCGTGCCGGGAAACCGGCCAGGCAGCACCGGCTCAAGGCCGAGGGCATAGGTTCGTGTGGTCGAGGCAGGCCGAGCCGTAGGGGTGTGCATGAGTGGGAGCCAGGTCACGATCGAGCTCACGAGTGACGAGGCGCTGGTGCTGTCGCACTGGCTGGAGAAGCTCCAGATGACGGATCTCAGCGAGGTCGTCGACGATCCGGCGGTCTGGGCGCCGATTCACAGGATCGCCGGAACGCTCGACAAGACGCTTCCTGAGCTGTTCGCTTCCGACTATGACGAGCGGCTTGAGGCGGCTCGGCAGAGGCTTCGGCCGGAGGACTGATGGAGCGGTCCGGACCGCTCAGCCGACCGCGGCGGGCCGGGGTTTCACAGACGGCTCCGTCGCGGAGCCACGCAAAGGAAAACGGGTGGGGCGTGCGCGGTGTCCGCTCGTCCGGCGTTCGGGGGAATCGTAGGGGGTGCGTGCCCCTGCGGCAGGCGCGTGCGTGATGATCCAGGGGCCCGAAGCCGCTTTCGCTCGACACGCCCAGAGGACCCCATGCGCACCTACCCCCTCACCCTGGCCGCCGCCCTCGCCGCGACGGTCCTGCTGACCGGCTGCAGCGACGACAAGGCCGGTGGCGACGACGTCAAGAACGCGGACCGGCCGAGCGACTCGGCCTGCGCGATCGGCGACATGGGCGTGGAGGTGGGCGCCGGTGCCGCCCCGGCCGCCGGCGACACCGGCACCGTCACCGTCACGCTCACCAACAAGGACGCTCAGTGCACGCTGAAGGGCTTCCCCGGCGTGGACCTGTGGTTCGAGGGCGGCACGACGTCCGTCTCCCCCGACGAGGGCGCGAAGGCACAGTCGCTGACCCTCGTGAAGGGCGGCACCACGTCCTTCACGATCACCTACGTCCGGGGCGAGGCGGGCTCCGCGGAGAGCCTCGACGTGCACAAGGCGTCCTTCACGCTGCCCGGCGACACCAGGACGGCGCACGAGCTGGAGTGGACGTACGGCGAGGTCGCCCGGACGGATGGAACGGAGGCCTCGGTGAGCGGCTTCGAGACCTCGGGCGACTGACGGGAGATCGGCGCGGAGGGGATCAGCGCAGCGGCGGCCGGTGCCGGACCTGGGCCCGGTCCGCCGCCTGCGCGCCCTCCGTCCAGCCCGCCGCGTCGCTCGCCCCGCGCAGCCGGGTCGTGGTCGTCTGCGGGAACATCCGGTCCAGCCGCCCGGTGACCGCCACCTCGCGGGAGGCGAGGACCGGGAGCAGGTCGTCGGTCACCTCGGTCTCCGCGGCCGCTGTCAGGCGGGTGCCGATGCGGTGGGCATAGGCCGCGAGGAAGGACTGCCGGAACGTCTTGGTGCGCTTGCGGCCGCCCGCCCTCCCCCGAGCTCTCGGCTGCGCTCGGGCAGGGGGCGCCCCCAGCGCGGTCTCCGCCTTGGTCATCGCGGCTGTGGCCTGCACGAGGAGTGAGGTGTAGAGGAGTTCGACCGCCTCCAGGTCGGTTTCGAAGCCGACGACGGTCGAGAAGCCGAGGGGCTCGTTCCACACCGTCCGGCAGTGGTTGGCACGGGCGACGGCGTCCAGCAGCACCGCCTTGGCCTGCTCGTACGGCGGCTCGACGCCGATCCGGCAGGCCCCGGGCGTGTCCGGCGAGGGCGCCCGCGCCGCGAGCAGCGCCTCGTCGACACTGTGCCGGGCCATCAGCTCCTGTGCCTTGGCACTGAGCGCCTCGGCCTCCTGCGGGAAGCCGGTCGCCTCCGCCTTGGCGAGCAGCGCGCGGATGCGGGTGAGCATGCGGGACTCGGTGCGCGCCTCCCCGGTGGCCTCGTCGAGCGCCTCCAGCGTCGGCAGCCGCAGCAGCAGGCGGTACAGCTCCAGCACGGCCGTGGCGTGCGAGAAGCGGTCGGTGCGGGGCGGGGCGTCGGCGGGAAGGTCCGCGAGCTGCGCGTTCCAGCGGCGGCCCCGGGGGCCGTCGGCGGGTGCCTGTGCGCGTATCAGCGCTGCGGCGAGGAGCACGTGCACGTCGTCCAGCTCGCGCCGGACGATCCGTACGACGTCCGCCGGCTGCCAGCCGCGACGCCAGGCCGCCTCCACGAACTCCTCTCCGCGCAGGGCGAGTTCGGCGTCCGCCGCCGGGTCGGAGGCGAGCAGGGACGCGCCGGTGTCGAGGGCCGTCTCGCCGGTCGCGTAGAGGGCCGCCGCGAAGGCGCGGTCGACGGTGCTGGACGTACTCACGGGCCGATGGTGCCACGCCGTCGGGGAAGGGCCGGCACCCCCGGCAGGTGTCAACCCAAGGTTGACACCGAGGGGGGGCGCAACCTACGGTTGACACATGACGAACCCCGACACCACGTCATCCGTCCGCCTCGACGACCTGATCGCGGCCATCAAGAAGGTGCACGAGGAACCGCTGGACCAGCTCCAGGACGCGGTGATCGCCGCCGACCACCTGGGCGACGTGGCCGACCACCTGATCGGCCACTTCGTCGACCAGGCCCGTCGGTCCGGCGCGTCCTGGACCGACATCGGCAAGAGCATGGGCGTCACCCGGCAGGCCGCTCAGAAGCGGTTCGTGCCGAAGGAGTCGGCCGACCTCGATCCCAGCCAGGGCTTCAGCCGCTACACCGTGCGCGCGCGGAACGTGGTCATGACCGCCCACAACGAGTCCAAGGCCGCGCGCAACGCTGAGGGCGTGCCCGAGCACCTCGTCCTCGGACTGCTGGCGGAGCCCGAGGGCCTCGCCGCGAAGGCGATCGTCGATCAGGGCGTCTCCCTCGACGCGGTGCGCGAGGCGGCGACGGCGGCTCTCCCGCCCGCCGTCGACGAGGTCCCGGAGCTGGTGCCGTACGGCCAGGCCGCCAAGAAGGTCCTGGAGCTCACCTTCCGCGAGGCCCTGCGCCTGGGCCACAACTACATCGGCACCGAACACATCCTCCTCGCCCTGCTGGAGCACGAGAACGGCGAGGGCGTCCTCAGCGGCCTCGGCGTCGACAAGGAGCGGACCGAGCGGTACGTCGCGGCGGTGCTGGAGAAGATCGTGCAGGCGCAGAAGCAGGTGCTGGAGGAGTCCTGACGGGGCCTGCGCCGGCAGGGCGTTGTCAGACCCCCCTGGCACACTCGCGGCATGGCCGACCGGTGGGCGCTCGCTCCGGCCGAGGACGGCGGCGTGGACATCGCCCCCCTCGGCCCGGACGGGCTGCCCTCCGGCCCGGTGCGGCGGGAGGCGGATCCCGCCGAGGCCGTCCGGAGCCGTCCCGGCGTCTCACGCTGGGTGTGGCGGTCCACCGCCGAGGTCTACCCGCGCCTGCTCGCCGCGGGGGTGCGAGCCGAGCGGTGCTACGACATCGAGGCCGCCGAGACCCTCCTCCTCGGCCACGAGGGGCGGTACGGGGAACCACGCTCGGCCGCGGCCGCCCTGGCCCGGCTGCGCGGCGGCCCCGTACCACCCGATCCGCTGCAGCGGTCCGCCGAGCCCGGCTCCCAGTCCTCCCTGTTCGAACCCCAGGGTCTCCACCTGTCCCTGCCGGACCTCCTCGCGGTCTACGCCGAGCAGCAGCGGCGGCACGAGAGCGCCGAGCACCCCGACCGCATGCGGCTGCTGACGGCCGCCGAGTCGGCGGGCATGCTGGTGGCCGCCGAGATGAACCGCTCCGGGCTGCCCTGGAGCGCCGAGGTGCACCGCGCGCTGCTGCACGACCTGCTGGGCGAGCGGTACGCGGGCGGCGGTGAGCCACGCCGGCTGGCCGAGCTGGCCGACGAGGTGTCCGCCGCGTTCGGCAGACGGGTCCGGCCCGACCTGCCCGCCGACGTGGTCAAGGCCTTTGCCCAGGCCGGTGTCAAGGTCTCCTCGACCCGCCGCTGGGAGCTCGAGTCGGTCGACCACCCTGCCGTGAAGCCCTTGATCGAGTACAAGAAGCTGTACCGCATCTGGGTCGCCCACGGCTGGTCCTGGCTCCAGGACTGGGTCCGCGAGGGCCGCTTCCGACCCGAGTTCCTCGCGGGTGGCACGGTGACGGGGCGCTGGGTCACCAACGGCGGGGGCGGCCTCCAGATCCCCAAGGTGATCCGGCGGGCGGTGGTCGCCGACCCCGGCTGGCGGCTCGTCGTCGCCGACGCCGACCAGATGGAACCGCGCGTCCTCGCGGCGATCTCCCGCGACCCGGGCCTGATGGAGGTGGCCGGCCGGGAGAGCGACCTGTACCAGTCCGTCTCCGACCGCGCCTTCTCCGGTGACCGCGCCCAGGCCAAACTCGCCGTGCTCGGCGCGGTCTACGGCCAGACCTCCGGCGACGGCCTGAAGAACCTCGCCGCACTCAGACGCCGCTTCCCCCAAGCGGTCGCCTACGTCGACGATGCGGCCCGGGCCGGTGAGGAGGGCCGGCTCGTGCGGACCTGGCTCGGCCGGACCTGCCCGCCCGCGGCCCGGGGGACGGACGACGCGACCGAGGAAGCCGGCATCCCCTCCGACTCCGTCGCCCCCGAGGACGGCGGCCAGCCCGGCACCGGCGCCGCGTGGGTGCCCGGTTACGCCTCCACCAACGCCCGCGCCCGCGGTCGCTTCGCCCGCAACTTCGTCGTCCAGGGCAGCGCCGCCGACTGGGCGCTGCTGCTGCTCGCCGCGCTGCGCAAGAGCTGCGCGGGCATGGCGGCCGAACTGGTCTTCTTCCAGCACGA
Source organism: Streptomyces sp. NPDC092370 (assembly GCF_044755265.1). Lineage (NCBI taxonomy): Bacteria > Bacillati > Actinomycetota > Actinomycetes > Kitasatosporales > Streptomycetaceae > Streptomyces > Streptomyces sp. NPDC092370. The sequence goes on from NZ_JBIVQO010000014.1 coordinate 93,013, forward strand.
CGAGGTGATCGTGCACTGCCCCGAGGAGGAGACGGAGGCGGTCGTCGCGGCGATCCGCGAGGCGGCGGCCCTGGCCGGGCGGCTGACCTTCGGTGAGACGCCGGTCAGGTTCCCGTTCACCACGGCGGTGGTGGAGTGCTACGCGGACGCCAAGTGATCAGACGAGGGATCAGAGGGATCAGACGAGGGAAGCCAGCAGCTCCCGCAGTTCGGTGACCACCGCCCGTTCGTCCGTCCCCTCCAGCGCCGCGAGAGCCGAGCACCACTCCTCGCGTGCCTGGCCGAGGTGCCCGCGCTCGCGCAGCAGCAGTCCGTGCTGGTGGCGGGCGAGAGCGCCGGTGTAGTGGTCGGCGCGGGCCTCGGCCCGTCGGAGCAGCTCGGCGCACTCGCGGGCGGCCCGGCGGCTGCGGCCCAGCAGCCGCAGAGCGCGAACCAGGCCGAGCCGGGTCCGGGACTCGCCGTGCCAGTCGCCGTGGCCGCCGAGGAGGCGCAGGCTCTCCTCGAAGTGCGGGAGCGCGGCGGCCGGTTCCCCGAGCCGCAGATGCGCGTACCCGATGTTGCAGTGCGCGCCGTGCCGCACGATGACGGCGCCGATCTCGTCCCCGAGGGCGAGCGAACGCCGGTGCCGCTCGATCGCGGCCCGCGGATCGGTGTGCTCGATGAGGTTGCCGAGGTGGCTGTGGGTGACGGCCTCGCCGTACGGGTCGTTCAGCCGGCGTGCGTACTCCAGGCTCCGCGTCAGCGCCTCGCCCGCCTCGACGCGCCGGCCGAGCCCGCCCAGCAGCAGGCCCCGGTTGTTGAGGCAGCGGCGGATCCGGGAGGGGTGGTCCAGCCGGCGCCAGATGGCGAGCGCGAGGTCGTTGAGGGCGAGGGCCTCGTTTCGCCGACCGGTGAGGAAGTGCAGTCCGGCGAGGTCGACCAGCGCGTACGCCTCCGCCGCAGCGTCACCGAGCCGTCGCGCCACACGGAGGCCGGCCTGCCCGAGCACCTCCATCTCGGCGACGCGGCCTCGTCTATGCGCGTAGGGGGCGATCAGCCGGACGAGCGTGCAGACCAGGCCCGCCCGCCGCGCGCAGGGGTCGTCCGCGTACCGCTGGACCAGGGTGACGACGTTCTCCAGCTCCCTGTCACCCCAGGCGAAGGCCTCCTCGGGGGCGGCGAAGGGGGCGACGGTGCCGAGGTGGGCGGCGTGGCCGCCCGGCCGGCTCGCGGTGGGGCGACGGCGGTCGTCCTGGTCGGGGCCGGGCTCGACGATGGCGACGAGGACGCGCTCGGCGACGGCGGCGTACCAGTGCAGTGCCGTGTCGGCGGTGTCGTCGGTGTCCCGTTCTCCGGTCAGTTCGCGGGCGAAGTCGCGCACCAGGTCGTGCGGTGCCCAGTGGCCGTACGTGGTCTCCTCCAGCAGGGCCACGTCGAGGAGGCGGTCCAGAGCGGCCTCGGTGCGGGGTTCGCCGATACCGGTGAGGCGGGCGAGCAGAGGGGCGCCGTACGCGGGCAGGTCGAGCGCGCCGATGCGGCGCAGGGTGCGGGCCGCGTCCCGGTCGGCCTCGCGCTCGGAGGCGGAGAGCGCGTCGTAGGCGACGGCCAGGGAGCGCCGAACGCTCAGGTCGTCGTAGTCCAGGTGGTGCAACCGTCCGTCGGCGGCGGCCAGTTGCCCGGCGAGGACGTCGGGGGTCAGGGCCCGGCGGGCGGCGAGCCGCGCGGCGACGACGCGCAGGGCCAGCGGGAGACGGCCGGTGAGTTGGACGAGGAGGCGGGCGGCGTCCGTGCCGTCCAGCCCGTCGCGGCCCGAGGCGGCGCGCAAAAGCTCGGCGCTTTCCTCGTCCGACAGCGGGACGAGCGGGAACCGGGCCGCGCCGTCGAGGGCGGTCAGCGGCGAACGGCTGGTGACGATCACCCCGCATCCGGGGCCACCCGGCAGCAGCGGCCGTACCTGTGCGGCGCTCGCGGCGTCGTCCAGCACCAGCAGCGTCCGGGTCGGCGCGAGCAGCGAGCGCAGCAACGCGGAGGCCGCATCCACCTGTTCCGGGATGCGGCAGGGTTCGGTGCCGAGGTCGCGCAGCAGGGCGGTGAGCGCCTGACCGGGGGCGAGGGGGGTCATGCCCGGGGTGGCGCCGTGCAGGTCGAGGTGGAGCTGCCCGTCAGGGAAACGTTTCGCCAGCCGATGGGCGACATGCAGCGCGAGCGCGCTCTTGCCGACACCGGCCATACCGCTGATGACGACGGTGGGGTGCGGATCGGGTGCCGTGAGAACGCGGCACAGGGAAGCGCGCACGGCGGTGCGTCCGACGAAGTGAAGCGGCGGTGGAGGCAGTTGGGCGGGCGAAGGTCCCGGTTCACACGGCTGCGCCGCACCGCCCTCCCCCACAGCTCCCCGCAGCACTTCCACATGCGCCTCCCGCACCCCCGGCCCGGGCTCGACGCCGAGCTGGCCGACGAGGCGGGTGCGCAGGTCGCGGTGGACGGCCAGGGCCTCGGCCTGCCGGCCGGTGCGGTACAGGGCGAGCATCAGATGCCGGTGGAACACCTCCCGAAGCGGATACTCCCCGGTCAACGCGACGAGCTCCGGCACCAGTTCGTGCACCCGTGGTCCACCCAGTGCCAACTCGGCGTCGTAGCGCCACTCCAGAAGCAGCAGCCGGGCCTCGCACAGCCGCTGCGCGAAGGCGTACCCGCCCACCTCGGACGGCACTCCGGCCAGCGGCGCGCCCCGCCACAACTCGAGCGCGGCCTCGCACTCGCGCACGACCCGCTCCCAGTCCCGGCCGGTGTGCGCGGTACGCGCCGCGGTGAGGTGGGCGTCGAAGACGTGGACGTCGAGCTCACCCTCCTCGAGCCGCAGTACGTACCCGGACGGCACGGTGCGCAACCGCTCGGGATCGTCGAGCAGCCGCCGCACCCGGGCGATGTGATTGTGCAGCGAGGCCTGGGCGGAAACGGGCGGTGCCCCGCCCCACAGGGCGTCCTTGAGTACGTCGACGGAGACGACCCGCCCGGCGTCGAGGAGCAACGCGGCCAGCAGGACACGGGACTTGGGGCTCGCGACGACCCGGGCTTCACCACGTCCGCCGCCCCGGACGTCGTAGATCAGCGCCGGCGGCCCCAGCAGCCCGAACCGCATACCCCCGTGCCCCCCGCCTTGACGCGTTTCCACCCCCGGGCGGCGGATTCCCGCCACCTCGACCTTGATCTGCTCCACCGGGATCGGCTGCCGTCCCGGCCCTCCCGGAATCCGGTTCGGCGGCTTCAGGCCAATCGGCGGACGACGCAACGGCGAACCGTGGGCCACATGTTAGCGATCGGTTGGCAAAGCCTGATGTGATCACTACATCGGATCTGGCCCCGGCGGTACGCGCGTCTGGACGCGCAACTCGGGGGAGTGTCGCCGCCGCGGCCGGGTCCGGGTCCCGGTCGGCGGAGGTGAACGGCCGGGGCCTCTCACTCTCTCCGGCACGTCAGATGACGGGCGGCCGCCCCAGCCGGGTGAGCCGCCACACCGTCCGCCACCGCATGGGCCGCCGCTCCCCCGCCGGCTCCCGTACGCCTTCCACGAATCCGCCGCACCACGCACGCAGCCCGGCGCCCGACCGGTTCCGGGCCAGGGTGAGCAGCACCCACACACCCAGATGGACCGGGACGAGCGGGAGCGGAAGCCGGCGACGGGCCAGCCAGACCCGGTTGCGGGCGTTCACCCGGTAGTAGATGGCGTGCCGGGCGGGCGAGGTCTTCGGATGCCGCAGCAGCAGCTCCGGCGCGTACAGGATCCGCCACCCGGCGTCCACCGCGCGCCACGCGAGGTCGGTCTCCTCGTGCGCGAAGAAGAACTCGGCGGGCCAGTCGCCGATCTCGTCGAGCATCGCCATGCGCAGTGCGTGCCCGCCGCCGAGGAAGCCGGTGACGTAACCACCCCGGCCCGGCTCCGCGTTGCCGATCCGCGGCACGTGCCGCTGCTGCGTCTCACCGAGCTCGTCGACGATACGGAAGCCGACGATGCCGAGCCGCTCGTCGGCGGCGTAGAGGTCGCGTACCCGGCGCAGCACATCGGGGTCGACGAGCAGACCGTCGTCGTCCAGGTCCACCACGACGTCGATGTCGCCGAACTCCCGCAGCCGCGCCAGGGCCACGTTGCGCCCGCCGGGGCAGCCGACGTTCTCGTCGAGCTCGACGGCGGTGACCTCGCCGGGCAGCGACAGCCGCCGGGCGAAGTCGGGCAGCGGGCAGCCGTTGCCGACGATGACGATCCGCTCGGGCGGCACATCCTGCTTGGCCACGGACTCCAGCAGGGCGTCGACCTCTTCGGGCCGGTTGCCCATCGTCACCACGGCGACGGCGATCCTGGGTGCCCCCATGTCCTCACCTCATCCGGTCGGCAGCTGACGGGTCGACGGGCGATGTTAGCCGTTCACGGCGAGGACGACTCGCGTACGCCTGACCGACGGCGGTTCGTCCTGCGCCGATCAGCGCAGGCGGCACCCGACCGGAGCGGGCACAGGATGTCGGGTGCGGCGGGACCCGCGCTGCCCAGCGTGAGGGCACGAATGGACAGCACACCGTGTACCGCGCCGTCCGCTCACGCAACGCTCACGCGCTGAGTAGCCGTGTCCGGCCCTGGCCGCATACCTGCCCGAAGTCCGCCCCTTCGCCTTCCGAGGGCGGGCATCGGCCTGGGGAGGAGGCGATGTGCGGACCACGTCCTTTGGTGGAATCCCGCTGCACCAAAGGGGCGGATGTCATGCGGAGTGTGCGGTGCCACGCCCGGTGCTCCTCCATCGGTGGATGACGCCAAGCCGCCGGTTCCCAAGGATCGGTGACCGTTCGGCTGAGGAATCCGAGCGCATCCCAGGCCCTTGGGGGAGAAGTGAACGAGCACGCAACACCCCGTCGTATAACCGTTTTCGACACCACGCTCCGCGACGGCGAACAGGCGCCGGGCAATGCGATGAACCCGGAGCAGAAGCTCGAACTGGCCCAGCTGATCGCCGGTTTGGGCGTGGACACCATCGAGGCCGGCTTTCCCGCCTCCTCGCCCAGCGACTTCGAGGCGACCCGGCTGATCGCGCGGCATCTGTCCGGCACCAAGTTCGCCACGTTCTCCCGCACCACCCACCGGGACGTCGAGCTCGCCGTCGAGGCCGGCGGCACCGCCAACCACCAGGTGCAGATGGTGGCCACCGGCAGCCAGATCCACCTGACCCACAAGCGCGGCATCACTCACCACGCGGCGGTGCGGGAGGTCGTGGACACGGTGAAATTCGCCGTCTCCCTGGGCGTCACCGACATCGCCGTCGGAATCGAGGACGCCAGCCGCGGCGACGACGACCTGCTGCGCGCGCTGACCGAGGCGGCCGTGGACGCGGGCGCGACCTGCATCATCCTGGCCGACACGACCGGGTGCCACACGCCCGAGGAGTTCGGCACCCTCATCGGCAAGATCCGCCGGTGGGCGCCGCCGCCCATCGTGGTCTCCACCCACTGCCACAACGACTTCGGCCTGGCCACCGCCAACACACTGGCCGGCCTCGCGGCCGGTGCGGACGAGGTCCAGGTCGCCCTCGGCGGCATCGGCGAGCGGGCCGGCAACACCTCGCTGGAGGAGGTCGCCGCGGTCCTCGCGTACAAGACCGATCTGCTCGGGATGACCACCGGTGTCCGGCTGGAGCCGATGTACGCGGCGTACAACCGGCTGCGCGAGATCATCCGGCTGGAGGAGCCCCGCAACAAGCCCCTCTTCGGCAAGTACGTATTCGGCACCGCGGCCGGCATCCACCAGCAGGGCATGCTCAGCGACCCGAGCACCTACGAGTACGTGGAACCCGCGCGTTTCGGCCGTGAACGCTCGCTGCTCATCGGGCGCCACTCCGGGCGGAGCGTGCTGCGCCACCTCATCGAGCAGCTCGACGTGAAGGTCGACGAGGCCGAGCTGGACGAGCTGTACCGCGTCCACATCGCCGAGCGTGAGCGGGGCGACTGCGAGGACCTGTCGGACGTCCGTGAGCGGCTCGCCCGTGAACTGGGCACGCGCGTGGCGGTGGCAGCGGCGCGATGAGGTACTCGTATCTGGGCCCGGAGGGCACGTTCACCGAATCCGCCGTCCGGCGGCTCGCGCCCTCCGCCCGGCAGGCCGCCCCCTACCCCACTGTCCCGGCGGCGGTGGGGGCCCTGCTCTCCGGCCGGTCCGGCCGGGCGGTGGTACCGCTGGAGAACTCCGTCAGCGGCGTGGTGCCGCCCACGCTCGGGGAGCTCGTCGCGCACGCCGGGGAGCTCAGGATCGACGCCCAGGTGGCGATCACCGTCACCTTCGCCCTGATGGCCGCCGAGGGCACGCGGCTTCGCGACGTACGGCGGGTGGTGAGCCATCCGCACGCGCACAGCCAGTGCCGGCAGTGGCTGGAACGGCACGTTCCGCACGCGGAGCCCGCCCTCGCCGACTCCACCGCGGCAGCCGCCCGCGCCCTGGCGGAGGGCGGGCCGGGCACCGACGCCGCGATCGCCGCACCCGAGACCGCCGCACGCTACGGGCTGACCGTGCTGGCCCGCGACATCGGCACACGGCACGACGCCATGACCCGGTTCGTGTCGCTGTGCCGCACCGGCCCGCAGGGGCCGCCCACGGGCCATGACCGCACCTCGTTGCTGATCACCCCCGACCGCTCGGCACCGGGCGTGCTCACCGGTGTGCTCGGCGAACTGAGTCGGCGGCAGGTGTCCATCACCTGGATTCAGTCCTGGCCCCGGCAGACCGAGCGGGGACGCCACCACTTCCTGATCGAGGTCGACCAGCACATCCAGTACCCGGGTCTCGCTGAGGCGGTCGCCGCGATGCGCCGCGGCGTCGACTCGCTGAGCCTGCTCGGAAGTTATCCGTACATCGTCGATCGTGAGGTCGAGGGGGAGAGGGCCGCCGCATGAGTGCGACGCGCATCGCTGTGATCGGCAGCGGGCCCAGAGGAATGATGGTGCTCGAGCGGCTGGCCGCCCGCCTCGCGCAGGAGCCGGGGCCCCTGGACGTCCAGCTGTTCCTGGTGGACGAGGTGGAGCCGGGGGCCGGCCGGATCTACCGGACCGACCAGCCCGACTGGTTCCTGATGAACACCGTGGCGGGCCAGTGCTCCGCCTACTCCGGCGAGCCCGACGGCGGCCCGGCGCGGGCCGGGGCCGGTCCGTCGTTCGGCGAGTGGTGGGAATCCGTCGGGAACTACCCCGGCCCGGACAGCTACGCACCACGCGGGCAGTACGGCCGCTACCTGTGCTCGGTGCTCAGCGCGGTGGAGAAGACCCTGCCGACCGGTGTACGGCTGCGGTGCATCAAGGAACGCGCCGAGGAAGTCGTCAAAGCCGGCGGCCGCTACCTGATCACCCTGTCCGGTGGTGAGCGGCTGGACGCCGACCGGGTCGTCCTGACCACCGGGCACTCCCGCAACCAGCTCACCGGCCGGGAGGGTGCCTTCGCCGACTTCGCGCGGCAGCGCCCGGAACTTGGCTACATCCAGGGTGATTCGGCGGCCGACATGCCTCTGGACGAGATCACGCCAGGCTCCGGCGTCGGCGTGATCGGGCTCGGCCTCTCCTTCTACGACGTGATGGCCGCCCTCACCATCGGCCGGGGTGGGCGTTTCGCCCCGGGCGAGGACGGCAGGCTCGTCTACCACCCCAGCGGCGAGGAACCTCTGATCGTGGCCGGCTCCCGCAGCGGGATGCCCTTGCCGGCCCGGGGCCGCAACCAGAAGCCTCCCCGGTACTCCTACCGCCCGCTGCTGTTCACCCCCGAACGCGTCCGTGCCCATCAGCCCCGGGGGCCACTCGACTTCACGAGCCACGTCTTCCCCTGGCTGCTGGCCGAGATCGAATGGGTGTACTACGGAACGGCCCTGCGGCGTGCCTTCGGCGGCAAGGTCGCCGCACGGTTCCGTACCCAGGTGGAGCTCGCCGCCGAGCAGGGGGTGCCGCCGACGGCGGCCATCGCCGGGCGGCTGGGGCTGCGGGACGTTCCTCCGGTGGACATCGACGCGCTCGCCCGGCCGTTCGCGCACCGTACCTTCGCCGGTCCGCAGGAATTCGCTCGCGTGCTCCGAGAGGAGATCGAACAGGACCTCGCGCACGCCGCCGAGGGAAACGTCGACTCCCCGATCAAGGCCGCGCTCGACGTCATGCGCGACACCCGCTGGGTCATCCGCGAACTGGTCGACTTCTCCGGACTGACGGGTCGCTCGCAGCGGGAGGACTTCCTCGGCTGGTACGTGCCCAGGGCCTCGTTCCTCGCGGCCGGCCCGCCGAGGGAGCGGCTCCACCAGGTACTCGCCCTGATGGACCAGGGGCTGCTGCGCATCGTCGGGCCGCGGACCCGCTTCGACACCGACCCGGGCGAGGGCCGCTTCGTGGTGTCCTCGCCCCAGGTCCCCGGCTCCGCCGTCCCGGTCACCACGGTGGTCGACGCGCGGATCCCCGACCCCGATCTACGCCGGGACCTCAGCCCGCTCACCGTGCGGCTGCGCGAGTCAGGCGTGTGGACGAGCTATGTCAATCGCAGCGGCGGCACGGGCTACGACACCGGCGGGGTCGCCGTCACCGGCAGGCCGTTCCACCCGGTGGACAGGGACGGCGGCGCCGACGAGGGCATGTACGTCCTCGGCATCCCCACCGAGCACACCCGGTGGTTCATGCAGGTCGGCAGCAGCCGGCCGGGCATGTGGAGCGACTTCGTCCATGACGCCGACGCCATCGCGGCGCACGCGCTGCTCCCGGTGACCCGGACGGAGGTGCCCCGGGCGCGCACCCCTGAGCTGTTCGGCCCGGCAACGAAGACGGCGGGCGAGCGATCGCCGGAGAGGAAGGCGGGATGAGCATGCGCGTCGCACAGCGTTTCTCGGCTGTCGAGCGGTCCGCGACCGTCGCCCTGCTGGAGACGGTACAGCGACTGCGGGCCGCCGGTGTCGAGGTGCTGGACCTCAGCGGTGGCGAACCGGACTTCATCACGCCGCGGACAGTCGTCGCGGAGGCCGTCTCAGCACTGGAAGGCGGGGACACCCACTACACCGCGAGCCGGGGCGTCCCCGAACTCCGGCGAGCCGTCGCGGACAAGCTGGCCGCCGAGAACGGCATCCACGTAGATCCGGCCACCGGCGTCATCGTCACCCCCTCGGCCAAGCAGGCGCTGTTCACCGCGCTGATGACCATGCTGGATCCGGGTGACGAGGTCATCGTGCCCACTCCGGCGTGGGTGAGCTACCCGGCGATGGCGGGCCTGCTGGGTGCCCGCCCGGTGTCGGCCGAGCTCAGCGCGGAGGACGGGTTCCGGCTGTCCCGGCGGCTTCTGGAGGACCGGGTCACGGGCCGTACCCGGGCGCTGGTCGTCAACACACCGGCCAACCCGACGGGGCACGTACTGGACCGCGAGGAGGCCGAGGAGATCGTGGCATTCGCGGTCGAGCACGACCTCGTACTCATCGTGGACGAGATCTACGAGAAGATCGTCTACGACGGCCACGGTCACCTCAGCCTGGCGAGCCTGCCCGGCGCGGCGGAGCGCACGCTCACGGTCAACGGTTTCTCCAAGGCGTACGCGATGACGGGCTGGCGGCTCGGCTATCTGGCGGGGCCCGAGCCACTGATCTCACAAGCCCTCAAGGTTCAAGAGCACACGGTGAGTTGTGCCGCGTCCTTCGTACAGCGCGGTGGTGTGGCGGCGTTGATCCGGACGGCCGACGACGTCGCCGCGATGCTGAAGGAGTACGCGGTGCGACGGGAGATGACGGTCTCCGCGCTGAACGCGCTGCCCGGCGTGACCTGCGCCTCCCCCGAAGGCGCGTTCTACGCGTTCGCCGATATCCGGGGCACGGGGCTCACGTCGGCCGCCTTCGCCCAGCGGCTGCTCGACGAGGCCGCGGTCACGGTGGCTCCGGGCTCGGCGTTCGGGGAGGGTGGCGAGGGGTACGTGCGGCTGTCGTTCGCGGCGTCCCGCGAGGTCCTGCAGGGGGCGGTGGAGCGGTTGTCGCGACTGGCCGCCCAGTGGGCGGGGAACAGGGCGTTCTCCACCAGTACGCCCGCGCCCGGGGGCGGTTAGCAGCGAGGGGCGGGCCACCTGCCCGCCCTGATGCGCGCGATGCGCAACGTGGCCGGGGTGTACGACGTCAGCCGGGCGCAGTCCCAGCCGCAGCCGCAGAGCGCCTGACCGGGCCGCAGCCGGTGATCGCGAGAGACAGGAACGAAGGAGACCGGCCGCCCCGTTCGGGGCGGCCGGTCTCCTTCTCGTCCGTCGGGCCCTTTTCAGGCCACCTCAGCCGACCGGCGGGGGGCGGGCACGGCCTCCCCCTCGGCGGGCCAGGACTGCTGGAACAGCAGCACGGCCTCCAGTCGGTTGCGGGCGCCGAGCTTGGTGAGCGCGTGCGAGACATGGCTCTTGACGGTGGCAGGCGACACCCTGAGCCGAACCGCCGTCTCGGCCGTCGACATGCCTTCCGCCAGGTTCCGCAGCACTTCCTGTTCGCGGGACGTCAACGTGTGCAGGAGGCTCTTGGAACCGGCGGGGGCCGGCACCGGCGGGACGGACGTCTGCCGGGTGTACAGGGCGCGCAGTTCCGGGGAGAGCACCGTGTGGCCGGAAGCCACCGCGCGGATGGCAGCAGCGATCTTGGCGACCTTGATGTTCTTCACCAGGCAGCCGGTGGCGCCGGCCGCGAAGACCGCGTCGAGGCGCCGCTGGGTCCAGCCGGTGCCGACGACCAGCACCCGCACCCGCCGCAGGTCCAGCTGCCGGATCAGGCCCGTGGCGTCTTCGCGCGGGGCGACCGCCAGGACGGCCACGTCGACGCGGTCGAGTGGCCACTGCCGCAGGGGCTGCTGGTTGTTCACGCCGCCCACCACGTCGAGGTGGGCCGAGGTTGCCAGGACGCTTGTCAGGACGTGGCGGGAGATGGGGTCGTGGTCCGCGACCAGCACGCGAGCTCTGTCATCCTCGGCCTGTTCGGCGCCGAAGAGATCTCGCTCCAGAGACATGATGTGCACCCCTCATGAGAATGTGCGATCGACCCCGGCACGAAGAAGCTTAATTCCTGGAACATAATTCAGCAATACTGAACAGGGTTTGCCGAATCTTGATGGCCGGATTTTGCACTTCCCTCCGCACCTCCAGCCTGTGAAGTCCCTGCGTATGCCCATCGTGCGGGGTGAACTCCCGGTGCGCGGGCGGAGCCTGCACTCCGTGCGGTTGAGAGTTTGAACTTCCTTTATGTTGCCGTTTGTTGACGGTCGGTGAGGCTGCCGTTACGGTCTGGCTCCTGTGGGGAAGACCGGTCCTGTCGCGTGAGCACACAACAGCTCATCGAGGGCCTCTCCAACGGGCTCGCTCGACAACGCCGTCGAGGGTCGGTGTCCGGGTGTCGCTGCAGCGGAGGGGGAAGCGTGGACAAAGCGCTGGCCAGGGCTTGGCTTTGGGCGTTCGCAATGGCAGTCGAGGAAGGGGAGGCACGACTCACCGCCCTGGATTCCGCGATCGGGGATGGGGACCACGGCGTCAACATGCGTCGTGGCATGCTTCACGTCCGCCGGCTGCTGCTGAAGGACGAGCCCCCGGGCACCGTGGGTGAACTGCTCGGCATGACGGGACTGTTACTGCGGGACCATGTGGGCGGAGCCGCCGGGGTGTTGTACGGGAGCACCTTCCAGGCGATGGGCGCCGCGCTGCCGGTCCACCGGGCCGGGGTCGCCCAGCTCACCGCCGCCCTGGAGGCGGGACTCGCCACCGTGGTCCGGCTCGGAGCAGCGGTCCCGGGCGACAAGACCATATTCGACGCCTTCGCACCCGCTGTGGCGGCCTTCCGCGACGCGAGCACGGCAGGCGGGGACCTGAGGGCCGCGGTGACGGCGGCCGCCGAGGCCGCCGAGGCGGGCGCCCGGTCCACGGTCCCGATGCAGGCGCGCAAGGGCCGCGCCTCCTACCTCGGCTACCGCAGCATCGGCCACTTGGACCCGGGGGCCGCCTCCACCGAGATGCTCTTCAGGTCACTCGCCGATGAGGTGACGCAGGGCCCACTTCGCCCCGCGGACGGAAGGGACCTGCCGGACGTGGTGAACGAGAGCTCGTCGGCCGGAAAGTGACGAGGGCCGCTCCCGCCGGACCCCGCCAACGCTCCGCGGCCACGGCATGACGTCCTACTGAGGAGCCCTCCACGCGCCCGCCACGGTGCACGCCTGCTGGGGATTGAGTCGTGGACCGCACAGTGCGGTGGAGCACTCCGCCGCGTCCACGTCGACGGCTGTCCAGGCGCACTCCGTCACCGGGTCGGGCGTGGTCTCCAGCAGCAGTCCCGCGGCCACCGCGCCGGACTCGGTGACGGCCTGCCGGAAGGCCACGGTCTCCTCGATCAGCATCGACACCAGCCGTGTCCGGCGGCCCGAGGAGGCGGTGAGCGTGTTCCCGTGCATCGGATCGCACAGCCAGGCCACCGGGTGCCCGGCCTCCCGTACCGCGGTGACGAGGCGGGGCAGCTCCGACGCCACGCGGGAGGCGCCCATGCGGGAGACGAGGGTGAGGCGGCCCGGCTCGCGGTCGGGGTCCAGCACGGCGCACAGACGGAGCAGGTCGCCTGGGGCGGTGCCGGGGCCGACCTCACAGGCCACCGGGTTGGCGATGCCGGCGAGCAGCCGGACGTGCGCCCCGTCCGGCCGGCACGTGTGTGCGCCGAGCCACGGCAGATGCGTGGAGGCCAGCAGGGTCCGGCCCGTGGGCATGCGCCGCAGGAAGGGCAGCTCGTAGTCGAGGACCAGGGCCTCGTGACTCGTCCACACGGGCGCCGCGGTGACCGGGTTCCGGTCGTCCGCCCGCACCCGCAGGAACTCGGTGGCTCGCCGCGCCGCGGCGTAGCAGTCCAGCATGTGCTCGGCGCGCGCCCTCCGGGCGTCGGCGTCCGGCTCCGGGCGGTTCACCAGGTGGCCCCGGTACACCGGGATCTCGACACCGTCGACCTGTTCGGTCGGCGAGCTGTGGGGCGTGGCGAACTGGCCGGCGAAGCGGCCGATCCGGACGACCGGCCTGCCGGTATTCACCTTCATGATCCCGGCCAGTGTGTCGAGGAGCCCCGTCTTGCGAGCGACGGCGGCGGGGTCGCATTCGGCGGGGTCCTCGGTGCAGTCGCCGGCCTGAAGCACCTGGTACTCCCCGGCGGCGGCCCGGGCCAGCAGCCGCCGCAGGGCCCACGTCTCCTCCCAGCCGACCAGGCCGGGCAGCCCGGCCAGTTCGGCGCGCACGACGGCGGCCCGGACCGGATCACTCCACACGGGCTGCTGGGGCGCGGGGGCCGGCGGCCACGCCTTTGCCCGCGCCGCCTGTGACGCCGCCGAGTCGTTCACCGGGGGAGGGTACGGCGAGGACACGGTCAGGTTTCCTCGGGCCGGGCGGCGGGTGCGCCCGCGACCAGGTCCGGGCGCAGTGTGGCCGCGCCGTACAGGTACACGTGCGCGGCCTCGGACCGGGGCCGGGTGGAGTGGGTGTGGATCAGCACGCGTACCGTGCGGGGGCTGCCGCCCGCTACGTCGATCTCGCTCGCGCACATCAACGGCACGTCGACGAACCCCATCTCGCGGGCGGCGCGGGCCGGATAGGCGGCGGTCAGGTCCGGGCTGGCGGTGAACCAGATGCTGATCAGGTCCGCCGGGTCGAGCGCGTTGCGGATGATCATCTCGCGGAGCAGCTCGGTGGTGGCCCGCACGATGTGGAGCGGATCGTTCGAGGCGACCTGGGTGGCACCGCGCAGCGCCATGACCCGGGACGCGGCCGGTGCGTCCGTGGTGTGCGTGCGCCCATGGGCGAGTTGTCCGTTCACTTCTTCTCCGAAGGTGCTGACGGCGGGTCGAACAGGTGCGGAACGCGCGAACCGAACAGCAGCGGAACGCGCGCTCATCCTGAACGGCTCCGCGCCGCCGCGTCATCCACCGACGGAGGACGTGACCGGCCCCGATGGCCCCGGTGCGCCGAAGGAGGAGTGCTGTGCGTCGGTGGAGGAGGCTTCCACCATCGGCCGATGCCCTGGCGCATCCCGTGCGACGAGCCTTGCGGCCATGGGTTCAACGCTTGCGCAGAAGGTCTGGGCCGATCACACGGTCCGTAGGGGCGAGGCGGGGGGCGACGACCTCCTCTACGTCGACCTGCACCTGCTCCACGAGGTGAACACTCCTCGGGCGTTCGACGGCCTGCGGGCCGCCGGACGCACCGTGCGGCGCCCCGAGCTGACGCTGGGCACGGAGGACCACAACGTGCCCACCACGTCCCCCCTCGAGGGGTTCGACGACCCGGCGGGCCGTCGGCAGGCCGCACAACTCAGGGACAACTGTGGCGCCTTCGGCATCCCCGTGCACCGGCGCGGTGACAAGGGTCACGGCATCGTGCATGTCATCGGACCGGAGCAGGGCCTGGTCCGGCCAGGGATGACGGTCGTGTGCTGCGACTCGCACACCACCACCCTCGGCGCGTTCGGCGCAATCGCCTTCGGCATCGGTACCAGCCAGGTCGAGCACGTGCTGGCCACCCAGACACTGTGGACGCGCCGGCCGCAGGACATGGCGGTCACCGTCACGGGGCAGCTCCCGGCGGACGCCACGCCCAAGGACCTGGTGATGGCCCTGATCGCGCTCATCGGCACCGGCGGCGGCCAGGGGCACATCATCGAGTACCGGGGCCCGGCCGTCGAGGAGCTGTCGATGGAAGGCCGCATGACCCTGTGCAACATGTCGGTGGAGGCCGGGTCCAAGGCCGGACTCGTCGCCCCCGACGAGACGACCTTCACCTATCTGCGCACCCGTCCCGGCATGCCCGAGGGCGCGGACTGGGACGCTGAGGTGGCGTACTGGGAGTCGCTGCGCACCGACCCGGACGCGCGGTTCGACAAGGAGGTCGCCCTCGATGCCGGAACGGTCCGGCCGTACGTCTCCTGGGGGACCAACCCGGCGCAGAGCCTGCCGCTCGACGGCCGGGTGCCGAGTCCGGCCGACTTCACCACGGCCACCGAGCGCGCCGCGGCCGAGCGGGCCCTTGAGTACATGGACCTCGAGCCAGGCAGCCGCCTGACGGACATCGGGATCGACACCGTCTTCGTGGGCTCCTGCACCAACGGCCGCATCGAGGACCTGCGCGCCGCGGCCGAGGTGCTGCGCGGGCGCCGGGTCGCCGACACAGTGCGCATGCTCGTCGTACCCGGCTCCGCCGCGGTGCATCAGCAGGCCGTGAGCGAGGGGCTCGACCGGGTCTTCACCGGTGCCGGCGCGGATTTCCGCCCCATCGCGGGCTGCTCGATGTGCTGCGGTTTGAACGAGGACCGGCTGCGGCCCGGACAGCGCGCGGTGTCCACCAGCAACCGCAACTTCGAGGGCCGGCAGGGCAAGCGGTCGCGCACCCACATCGCCTCTCCGGCGGTGGCCGCGGCCAGCGCCGTGACCGGCCGGATCACCGCACCCACCGACCTGTGAGGCCACGCACCGCCATGGATCAGTTCACCGTGCACGTCGGCACGGCGCTGCCACTCAGGCGCAGCAACGTCGACACCGACCAGATCATCCCCGCCCGCTTCGTCCCGTACTTCAGCCTGACCGGACACGGCAACGGCCTGTTCGGGGACTGGCGTGACGACCCGTCGTTCGCCGCCAACCAACCCCAGTACCAGGGCGCGACGATTCTCGTCGTGGGCAACGAGTTCGCCACGGGCTCCTCCCGGGAATCCGCCGTCTGGGCGCTGCAGAAGTCCGGGCTGCGTGCCGTGCTCGCCCCGAGCTTCGGCGACATCTTCCGTGAGAACGCCCTCATGCGCGGCCTGCTGCCCGTCGTCCTGCCGGCGGAGGCCATCGAGCGGCTGTGGGAGCTGACCGAGGCCGACCCGACCACGTCGATCACCGTCGACCTGGAGCGGCGGCAGGTCCGGTTCGCCGACCGGGTCGAGGAGTTCCAGATCAATGAGGGCGCCCGGGACCGGCTGCTGCGCGGCGCCGACACCATCAGCGACACCCTGCGGCACGAGGCCGAGATCGTCGCGCACGAGCGGCGGCGCCGGCCGCTCCTGCCCACGACGACGAGGAGTGCGGCATGACCCGAAGCCCCGCCCTGCTGGTGCTCGATCTCATCAACGAGATCGCCCACCCCGACGGGAAGTACAACGACGTCTGCCTCGACCAGATCGAGAGCAGAGGCGTCCTCGGCCACGCCCGCCGCGCCGTCGACCGCGCCCGCGAGGCCGGCATACCGGTGGTGTACGTGGTCGTCGGCTTCTCCCCGGGACTCGCGGACTGGCCGCCCACTTCCCCGCTGTTCGCCGAAGCGGCCGACGGCGACCGGCTGATCCTGGGGACCTGGGGCACCCAGGTGCACGACTCCCTCAAACCCGAGGCCGGCGAGCCGGTCATCGCCAAGCGCAGGGTCAATCCGTTCCTCGGCACACACCTCGAACTGATCCTGCGGTCCTACGGCGTGAACACGCTGCTGCTGACCGGGGTGACCACCGACCTCGTCATCCTGTCGACCGCCCGGGAGGCCCACGACCTGGACTTCCGCGTGGAGGTGCTGGAGGACGCCACCGCCACATCGAGCCAGGAACTGCACGAGGCGGCGCTGACCCTGCTGCGCCGCACCGCCGAAGTCACCACCGTGGACGCGGCGTTGGGGCGGACACGGGATGCGGGGGAAACCGAAGCCGAAGGGGAGGGGTGAGGTAGATGCAGCCGTTCCACGTCATCACCGACCGGGAGAAGGACGAGCTGTACGGGGTGCTCGAAACCATCGAAGCCAACCCGTACGACGACTACCACGCCTTCTCCGCGGCCGTACGGCAGGCGACGGAGGGCAACGTCCCGCAGTCGCTGGTCCAGGCCGCCGAACGGATCCGAGCGGACCGCGAGCAGGGGGTATCCGACACGCACGTGCTGCGCAACTGCCCGGTGGACAAGGAGCTTCCCGAACTCGGACACGACGACCCGCAAGCGGACAAGTACGCCCGCAAGCGGACCTTCGTCGGCGAGGGCTTCCTGGAGCTCATGGCGCAGCTCACCGGCACCCCCATGATGGCGTACGCGACCCGCTTCAACGGGGACTTCTTCACCGACGTGTACTCCATCAGCAAGTACCACGGGAAGCAGACCGGTTACAGCGACGGTGAGCTCGTCTACCACAACGACCGCACCGCCCACCCCGTGCGTGCCGACTACATCAGCCTGCTGGGCATGCGCTGCCCGGTGCAGGAGTACACCTGCACCAGCCTCGTCGAGGCCCGGACCCTGCGCGCCGCGCTGCCCGAGGACACCCTGCGCATCCTGGGTGAGGCGCACTTCGTCACCCCCTTCGACGTGGTCTCCCGGGACAACAACAGCAGCCTGAGCGTCTCGGAGAAGCACGCGATCTTCCAGGGCGACTACGGCATCCGCTACCTGGACACGCACACCACGGTCGCGCCGGACGCCCCGGGCGAGGCCAAGGACGCCCTGATCGAGCTGAAGAACGCTCTCACCCGGGCGGAGAAGAAGCGGCACCGCATCCTGGAGGGCGACCTGCTGATCTTCGCCAACCAGAACGGGCTGCACAGCCGCGAGCTGATCGAGGTCAACGACCCCGAGCGATCCCGCTCGCGCTGGCTGCTGAAGACGTACACCCTGCGCAGCCAGGCCGTCGCGGACGGCTTCGCGGACCGCTGGGTGGACGGCGTGGCCGGCCGGGTCGGCGACTGACCGTACCCGTCGGCCACCGCCTCCTCCCCTCACTCCCCCGCTGCCCCACACCGAACCCAAGGTAGGGAAACTTCGATGACGTCGACCCCCGAGGCCCCGGCCGCTCTGGCCGAGCTGCTGCCCACCCTGTTCACCGGGATGCCCGGCGCGTCCTTCTCCGAGCGGGAGCTGGTCTTCCAGCCCGTCAACGCCGACGGGCGCTCCCAGGCCGAGATGGTCCCGCTCTACACGGTCAAGGAGACCGGGGAGGGCGGACCGGCCGCAGCGATCATGCGATACCTCCCGGGCTGTGAGGCCCCCGCCCACCGGCACCCCGGCTACGAGATGATCTACGTGCTGAGCGGTGAACTGGAGACGGACGACGGCACGTACGGGGCCGGCAGCCTGCTGGTCATGCCGCCGGACAGCGTGCACGCGCCGCGCAGCCCCAAGGGTTGCCTCGGCCTCGTCGTCTGGGAGCGGCCCGTCCAGGTGGTGTGACCGCGCGGATGGTTTCCCGGATCCGAGGGGGGAGGCCGGCGGGAGGTTTTTCCGCCGGCCTCCCCGTTCAGGGTTCGTACGAGGGTCAGGCGTGATGGCGGGAGCGGTGAGCCGCGGCCTTGGCCCGGTTGCCGCAGCGCGTCATGTCGCACCAGCGGCGCGAGGAGCGGTGGGAGCGGTCGACGTACAGCCGGGTGCATCGGGGCGCTGCGCACTCCTTGACCTGCCCGGACGGCTGGGTGAGCAGTTCCACGGCGTCTCGGGCCAGCGTCGCCAGGACGGCGCCCATCGTGCCGTGCCGTACCACCGTGCCGTCGGGCTGCAGCTCGTGGCGGACCGGGACGCGGGTGGTGGCGCGGTTGAGCACGGCGCAGTCCTCCGCCCCGAGGGAGGAACCGCTGCCCGAGGCGAGCACCAGGCGGTAGATCGCCTCGCGCAGCTGCACGGCCGCGGCCAGGTCCGCCTTGGTCACCGATGCCGGTGCGTCCAGTACTCCCGAGGCGGCGGTCCAGTCGGCGAGGTCGGCCGGGGTGACAAGGAGGTCCAGCGGGTCGTCGCGTCGGCTCTGGACCGTGCCGACGAAGTCAAGGGCCACGCTGCCGCTGACGAATGCGAACTTCATCCCTAGAGAGTAACCCCCACAGCCCCGCTGCGATTAACCCCACAGTGCGGTTACCCTCCCGGCGCAAGTGACCACATTGACCAGTTACCCAAGTCATCTGTACCGTGCCGCATAACCCCTGCTGCCGGTTACTCCCGAGCGAGAGGCCACCTTTGCAATGGAACGCGACGACTTGAAACTCGCCGAGGCGGAAGGCGAAGTACCGCCAGCGGCGACGCCCGAGGCCACCGCGGCGCCGCCCTGGGTCTCCGCCACCGTCCCCGCCGTCTTCGTCGTCCTGTGGAGCAGCGCGTTCATCGCGGCGGTGATCGGCACCGACGCCGCACCGCCGCTGTTGCTGACCTTCTCCCGTTTCGCGATCGCCGGCGTCCTGCTCGCCGTCGTCGCCCTGGTCTCGAAGTCGCCCTGGCCCAAGGGCAAGCTGCTGCTGCACGTCGTCGTCACCGGTCTGCTGATGCAGGCCGTGCAGTTCGGCGCCTTCTACACGGCCATCGGCGCCGGGCTGCCCGGCGGCGTGGTCGCGCTGATCCAGGGCTTCAACCCCGTGCTGATCGCCCTGATGGCCGGCTTCTTCGTGGGTGAGGAGATCACCCGGCAGCAGTGGCTCGGCTTCGCCATCGGCGGTGCCGGTGTCGCGCTGGCCGTCGCCGGCGCGCTCGACTTCTCCACCAGCGCCATCGTGCTCTCCTTCGTCGGCCTGCTCGGCCTGAGCGCCGGCACGGTCTACCAGAAGCGCTTCACCCAGGGCGCGGACGTCCGCAGCAGCACCGCGGTGCACTTCCTGGCCAGCGCGCCGGTGATGCTCGTGATGACGCTCACCCTGGAGGACCCGAAGGTCACCGACTGGGGAGCGTTCGGCGGCTCATTGGCCTGGATCGTGCTGATCAACTCCGTGGGGACGTTCCTGCTGCTCAATTTCATGCTCAAGAAGCAGGCGGCGAGCCGGGTCGGCACCCTCTTCTTCCTCACCCCGGCCGTAACCGCCCTCCTGGCTTGGCTGGTCATCGGCCAGACACTGAACCTCTCGGCGATCATCGGCCTCGTCCTCGGCGGGGCCGGCGTCCTCCTCGCGGCGCGCAAGTAACCGACGGCCGGCGCGCGCCCGTAGCCGCTCGACTCGCCACCCCCGCGCTGACGTTCCGCCCGCACGACACGTTCGACGCATCCGACGATGCAGAGAAGAGAAGCAGCCATGACCATCAAGGTCGCCATCAACGGATTCGGCCGCATCGGGCGCGGCTTCCTGCGCGCCGCGCTCACCCATGGAGCGGATCTGGACGTCGTGGCCGTGAACGACCTCACGGATGCCGCGACACTCGCCCACCTGCTCACCTACGACAGCACCATGGGCAAGCTCGCAGCCGAGGTAGTGGCCGAGGGCGACGCGCTCGTGGTCGACGGCCGCCGGATCGCCGTCCACGGGGAGCGCGAGCCGGGCAAGCTGCCCTGGGGCGAGCTGGGCGTCGACGTGGTCGTGGAGTCCACGGGCATCTTCACCGACGCCAAGAAGGCCGCCGCGCACCTCGACGCGGGCGCCCGCAAGGTCCTCATCTCGGCCCCCGCCAAGAACGAAGACCTCACCCTCGCGTACGGCATCAACCACACGAGCTACGACCCCGCCGTCCACCACATCGTCTCCAACGCCTCCTGCACCACGAACTGCCTGGCCCCGCTCGCCAAGGTGCTGCACGAACGGATCGGCGTGGAACACGGGCTGATGACCACCGTGCACGCCTACACCCAGGACCAGAACCTGCAGGACGGCCCGCACAAGGACCCCCGGCGCGCCCGCTCCGCCGCGCTCAACATCGTGCCGACGTCCACCGGCGCCGCCCAGGCCATCGGCCTCGTCCTGCCGGAACTCAACGGCAAGCTGGCCGGCCTGTCGCTGCGGGTGCCGGTGCCGGTCGGCTCACTGACCGACCTCTCGGTCTACCTGTCGCGGCCGACCACCGTCAAGGAGGTCAACGAAGCCTTCGCCGAGGCGGCGGCCGGGGAGCTGGCCGAGGTGCTGCGCTACAGCGACGCCCCGCTCGTCTCCACCGACATCGTCGGCGACGCGGCGTCTTGCGTCTTCGACTCCAAGCTGACCACGGTGACGGGCGACGGCCGCCACGTGAAGGTGTTCGGCTGGTACGACAACGAGTCCGGTTTCTCGCATCGGGTCGTCAACGTCGTGCGCCTGCTGGGATCGCGGGGCTGACCACCCCCGTCGTCCACCACCACGGCCGCGTCCCGCGCGGGTGCCCTGACGCACCGCGCGGGGACGCGGCCGTGCGGCTGCATGCCGCGATCGTGTCCCGCGGCCGTGCATTCCTGTCCGCCCGTGCGGGGTCCGAAGCTCGTGGTCAGTCGGTCACGCGCCAGGCGACGCCCCGGCCCGCCCCGAGTTCACGCGAGAGCAGGGTCGCCACCTCGCGCACGGCCACGGCCTGCCCCTGCCGGCCGGCCTCGGTCAGGAGCCGCTCGGCGGGGCCGACGATGCCGATCGCGCCCGCCGGATCGCCGTACCGGTCGAACACCGGCGAGGCGATGCCGGCCTCGCCCAGCGTGCTCTCCTGGTCCTCCAACGCGTAACCGGTCTGCCGGATCTCCTCCAACTGGTCGGCGAGCACAGCGGGGTTCACCACGCTCTTCCCGGTCAGCCGGGCCAGGGGGCCCGCCAGCAGTTCCTTCTGCCGCTGCTGCGGCAGGAACGACACGAGGGACTTGCCGAGTGCGCAGGTGTTCCAGGGAATGGTGGCGCCGAGTTCCAGGATCTGCGCCCCGCTGCCGTGCCGGAAGGCATGGTGCACGACGAGCATGTGCCGGTCGTCGTCCAGCACGGCGACCCACACCGCCTCGCCGGTGCGCTCGGCCAGGGTTTCCGCCCAGGCGACCGAGCGGGACCGCAACTCCTGTGTCTCCAGGTAGGAGTGGCCGAGGCGGAGCAGGGCCGCCCCGAGGAGATACTTGTTGGTCTCCTTCTCCTGACGCACCAGGCCCTCGGCCTCGAGGGTGCGCAGCAGCGCGTGCACAGCCGGTTTCGAGACGCCGATCCGCTCAGCGAGCTCCGTGACGCCCAGGCGGGGGCCCGACGACGACAGTTCCCGCAGGATGCGTGCCGCACGCTGAACGGACTGCACCATTTTTTTACTCGCATTCAGTATTGCAGAGCACCGTTCAGAAAACATACCACTCCTGTAGCTGGCGCTCCCCCGGACTTCCGATGCGCACACATCTGCTTGCGGCCGCGACGAATGCGCACGTTCGCCGACCCCTTTGTGATCGGGATCAATGCGAGTGCCAGGGCAGCGGACGGTCTGTGGAGGTATGCGGTCCACGTGTGACCGACGGGTGCACCCTCGGCGACCGGACCACGCCGGACGCATCGGTGACCACCGCCGCGGCGGTCGGCCTGTTCCCGCGCCTCCGGTGTCGGCCCCGGCCACCGCCCCGTGCCGGTTCACGGATCGCACCGGAATTCCTGATTTCTCGATGGCGCGGATTTGCCCGGGAGTTGAGTTACTTGGCGAAAGACCCAAGGGGACCGTCGTACGCCTCGTCCTGAATTCCCGGCGACTTCACCTGGCCCGGGTCACACCGGCCCGTCGTCCGATGGTCGCGGCCAGCACCGACGGCAGCAGAAACGCCGCCGCGGCGATGACCGCGGACAGGTGCAACCCGCCGATCATGTCGCCCGCCGTGCCCATGAGCGTGCCGAAGAGGGCCACGCCCCAGGCGCTGCCCACCTGACGGGAGACGTCGAACACCACTGACGCCACCTGGGCCTTGTCCGCGGGACTCCCCGAGCCAAAAAAAACCCCAGGTCAGCGGCTATCTGACCTGAGGTTTCTCAGAGCCGCCTTCGGGATTCGAACCCGAGACCTACGCATTACGAGTGCGTTGCTCTGGCCATCTGAGCTAAGGCGGCGCGCTGTCCGCACTATGGTGCGATCAGCAACGACGGTAAGTCTACACAGTTTCCCAGGGTGCTCCGCACCAGCCCCGGAGGCAGGCCTTCCGGGGCTGGGATCACGGCTATGAGCAGCGCTTTCCGTCCGTGGGCGGGGTGCCGCGCAGGAGGTAGGCGTTGATCGTCCGGTCGATGCAGGAGCTACCGCGGCCGTAGGCCGTGTGGCCGTCGCCCTCGTAGGTGAGCAGGCGTCCCGAGGAGAGCTGGCCGGCCAGGGCCCGCGCCCAGCGGTACGGGGTCGCGGGGTCGCGGATCGTGCCGACCACGACGATCGGCGCCGCGCCCTTCGCTTCGATGCGGTGCGGCTCGCCCGTGGCGTGCACCGGCCAGTACGCACAGTTCAGGGCGGACCACGCCAGGCCCTCGCCGAAGACCGGCGACGCCTTCTCGAACTCGGGCAGCGCCCTGCGCACCTCCTCGGGGGTGGCGAAGGAGGGTGGCAGGTCCAGGCAGTTCACCGCCGCGTTGGCGAACATCAGGTTGCTGTAGGCGCCGTCGGCGTCCCGCTCGTAGTAGCCGTCGGACAGGACGAGGAGTCCGGAGCCGTCGTTCTCCTTCATCGCGCTCGTCAGCGCCTCGCGCAACTGGCCCCACGAGCCCTCGTCGTACATGGCCGCGATCACACCCGTGGTGGCGAGCGACTCGGTGAGCTTGCGGCCGCCGGCGTGGCCGGTGGCGGCGGGGCGGGTGTCCAGCTTGTCGAAGAACGCCTTGAGGTTCTCGCCCACTTGCTCGGGCGAGGTGCCCTTGCCGCCCAGCGGGCAGTCCGTGTGCCGCACGCAGTCCTTGGCGAACGACCGGAACGCCGTCTCGAAGCCCGCCGTCTGTTCGAGGTTCAGCCGCCGGGCCGGCAGCGACGGGTCCATCGCGCCGTCCAGCACCAGCCGGCCGGTCCGGTCCGGAAAGAGCCCGGCGTACGTCGCCCCCAGGAAGGTGCCGTACGAGGCGCCGACGAAGTTCAGCTTCTTGTCGCCGAGTGCCGCCCGCACGATGTCCATGTCCCGGGCCGCCTCCACCGTGGACACATGACGCAGCAGCCGGGGCGCGTCCGCGCCGCAGCCCTCGGCGAACGTCCGGTACGCCGTGACCAGCCCGTCCGCCTCCTTTCCGTCGTCGGGCGTGGTGTCCGTCTGCGTGTAGGTGTCCATGGCCGGTCCGTCCAGGCACTCGACCGGCTCGCTGCGGGCCACGCCGCGCGGGTCCACCGCCACCATGTCGTAGCGGGCGCGCACCTCGGCCGGGTAGCCGATGCCCGCGTACGCCTGCACGTAGCCGATCGCCGAGCCGCCCGGCCCGCCGGGGTTCACGAGCAGCGAGCCCAGCCGCTTTCCCGGGCCGGTGGCCTTCTTGCGGGTGACGGCGAGACGAATGTCGCCGGAGGACGGCTTGGCGTAGTCCAGCGGCGCCTTGAGGGTGGCGCACTCGAAGCCCGGGGCGCCGCAGCCGCGCCAGGCCGGCTTCTGCCCGTAGTACGACGACAGCGCCGCGGGGGTGGCCTGTGGCAGTGCGAGCAGCGCCGCCTCCGCCGCCGCGGAGGCGGAGGACCTCGTCGCGCTCCCGGAGGAGCACGCGGAGACGAGCAGCGCGGTTGCGGCGAGCAGACCGGCGGCGGTCTTGGCCCGGTTTCGTGTCCTGCGGTGGAGGCCGCCGGAGCCGGGGGCGGAGCGGGGGATGCGCCGTGTGTACATCCAGCGAGCGTAACTCTGGGCAACGGACTGAGCGCCCTGCGTGTACGCCGTGCCTCGTACGAGTTACGGCGTCAACCCGGCGTGCGGCTCGTGCGGCGGTCGGCGCTCTCGTCCTGCCGGCCCTCAGCCCGCTCTGAGCGCCATCGTCATCGCTTCCACCGCGAGCAGCGGCGCCACGTTGCGGTCGAGAGCGTCGCGGCAGGCGCCGATCGCCTCGATGCGGCGGAGTGTGGACTCCGGGGAACCGGAGCGGGCGAGGCGCTCCAGGGCGTCCTCGGCGTCCGCGTTGGCGATCGCCACGCGCGAGCCGAGCTGGAGGGCGAGGACATCCCGGTAGAAGGCCGTGAGATCGGTCAGGGCCAGGTCGAGGCTGTCACGCTGCGTGCGCGTTCTGCGGCGCTTCTGCTTGTCCTCCAGGTCCTTCATCACGCCCGCGGTGCCGCGGGGCATGCGCCCGCCCTGGACAGCGCCGAGGGCGGCCTTCAGCTCCTCGGTCTCCTTGGAGTCCATTTCCTCCGCGAGCTGCTTGGCGTCCTCGGCGGCCGCGTCGACGAGTTCCTGGGCGGCCTTGAGCGCACCGCCGATCTCCTCGACGCGCAGCGGCAGCCTGAGTACGGCGGCTCGGCGCTCCCGCGCGGCCGGGTCGGTGGCCAGGCGACGCGCCCGGTCGACATGGCCCTGGGTCGCGCGGGCAGCCGCGGCGGCGACCTCCGGCTCGATGCCTTCGCGGCGGACGAGCATGTCGGCGACGGCGTCGACCTTGGGCGTGCTCAGGTTCAGGTGGCGGCAACGGGAGCGGATGGTCGGCAGGACGTCTTCGATGGAGGGGGCGCACAGCAGCCAGACCGTGCGCGGAGCGGGCTCCTCGACGGCCTTGAGGACGGCGTTGGCCGACTTCTCGTTCAGCCGCTCGGCGTCCTCGACGAGGATGATCTGCCAGCGGCCGGTCGCCGGCGAGGTGAACGACTTGCGGACGGTGTCGCGCATGTCGTCGGCGAGGATCTGCGTGCCGACGGCGGCGACAGTGGTGACGTCGGCGTGCGTGCCGATCAGTGCCGTGTGGCAGCCGTCGCAGAAGCCGCAGCCCGGGGAGCCACCGAGGGCGCGGTCCGGGCTGACGCACTGGAGGGCCGCCGCGAACGCCCGCGCCGCCTGGTTGCGTCCGGCACCGGGCGGTCCTGTGAACAGCCACGCGTGCGTCATCTTCGACGCCTCTGGCGGCGGGGCGCCGGTGGTGGCCGCGGTGACCAGGGCGTCGGCGTCCCGAGCGGCGGCGGCCAGCTGCTCGCTCACCCTCTCCTGCCCGACGAGGTCGTCCCACACCGTCATGGGTCACACCGCCCTTCCGTCACGTTCCGCGTCGCGAGATCCATTGTGGGGGCGACCACTGACAACGCCTGCCGCCCCCCACCCGGCCCCGCGGTGGCGGAGTCCGGGCTCCCGCGTCCGTCCGCCGGAGGCGTCAGCGCCCCCGGCCGCCCCTGCCCCGTCGTCCACGCCCCTCGTCCGGCTCGTCGTCGTGCGGTCCGAGCAGCTCGTCCGCCAGCGAGGGCAGATCGTCCAGCGGCGTCTCCTCGGCCCAGTCGGACCGGCGGCGGCGCGGCGTCCCGTCGGCGTCGACCTGGGGCATCTCCCGCGTCCGGTCCTCGGTGCCGTCGGGCCGGGCGGCCGGGGTGTCCTCGCGGAAGTACCCGGGCGGCACCCGGTCCGCCGGCTCCTCACCTCGTACGGGCGGCAGTACGGCCGTCTCCTCGGCGTCCCCCGGGCGGACCGGAGGCAGTACCGCTGTCTCGTCGGCCGCAGCGGCGTCCCGGTCGCGCACCTGCGGCAGCACCTCGGTCTGGTCACCGGCCGACGGAACCGGCGGCTTCGGCAGCTCGGCGGTCACCTCCGCCTCGGATTCACCGGAGATCCGGTCCGCACCACGCTGTTCGTCCCGCACCGGGCGCAGCACCGTCGTGTCGTCACCCGCGCCGCCGGGGGCCACCACGGGCGTCGGCACGGTCGCCGCGTCCTGAGCCGGGGCCACCGAACCCGCAGTGCGCCTCGGGGCCGAGCTCTTGGGGCCGACCTCGGCCGCGGCGGCCGCCGCCTCCGCGAGCCGCCGTGCCTCCTCGGCCCGCAGCAGGGCCTGCTCGGCCTTGCGCTGCTTCTCCAGGCGGAGCGCCTCGGCCTCGGCACGCAGGCGGGCCTCCTCCTCGGCCTGCTTGCGGCGACGCTCCTCCTCGGCCTTGCGGCGGGCCTCCTCCTCGGCGCGGGCCTTCTCCTCCGCGAGAAGCCGGGCCCGCTCCTCCTCGGCCTTCCGACGGGCTTCCTCGGCGCGGCGCCGGGCTTCCTCCGCCTGCCGTTCGGCCTCGCGGCGCTGCGCCTCCTCCAGCTCGCGGCGCTTGCGCTCCTCCTCCTCGGCGCGCAGCTTGGCGAGCTGTTCCTGGCGCTCACGCTCCAGGCGCTCCTCCTCGGCCTTGCGGGCGGCCTCTTCCTCGGCCTTGCGGCGGGCTTCCTCCTCGGCCTTCCTGCGCGCCTCCTCCTGGGCCTTGATCTCGGCCTCGGACAGCGGCAGCACCTGGTCGAGCCGGTGCCGGATGACGGTCGTGACGGCTTCGGGCTCCTGGCCGGCGTCCACCACCAGGTACCGCCCGGCGTCTGCCGCGGCCAGGGTGAGGAATCCGGCGCGCACACGCGCGTGGAACTCGGCGGGCTCGGACTCCAGCCGGTCCGGCGCCTCGGTGAACCGCTCGCGGGCGGTCTCCGGCGCGACGTCCAGCAGCACGGTCAGATGCGGCACCAGCCCGTTCGTCGCCCAGCGGTTGATGCGGGCGATCTCGGTCGGCGACAGGTCGCGGCCGGCGCCCTGGTAGGCGACGGACGAGTCGATGTACCGGTCGGAGATGACGACGGCGCCGCGCTCCAGGGCGGGCCGTACGACGGTGTCGATGTGCTCCGCCCGGTCGGCCGCGTACAACAGCGCCTCCGCGCGGTGGGACAGGCCCGCGCTCGACACGTCCAGCAGGATCGACCGCAGCCGCTTGCCGACCGGCGTCGCCCCCGGCTCGCGTGTCAGCACGACCTCGTGGCCCTTGCCGCGGATCCACTCGGCGAGCGCCTCGGCCTGCGTGGACTTGCCGGCCCCGTCGCCGCCCTCCAGGGCGATGAAGAAGCCCGTGGCCGCCGTTTCAGGCTCCGGGTCGTCGCCGCCGAGCAGCGCGTCCTTCAGGTCCTGCCGCAGGGGCACGCCGGAACGGTCGTCGACCTTGGCCAGCACCAGCGCGGCGACCGGCAGCAGCAGGGCGCCGGCCAGCATCAGCGTGAAGGCCGCGCCGCCGTGTGCGAAGACGAACTTGCCGCTCTCCAGCCGGTGCGGGCCGATCGCCGCCGCCACCACCGGGGCGATCACCGCGCCGAGCGCCACGCAGACCCGCACGACCGCGTGCAGGTGCTCCGTCGTGCGGAGTCGGCGGTACTCCTCGGTCTCCTGGTCGAGCAGGGTGTGGCCGATGTTGGCGGACATGCCCGCGCCGACGCCGGCCAGGGCGAGGATCAGCAGCACGGTGGTGACGTCCGGGACCAGTCCGGCGGCCAGCAGGGCGACCCCGGTGAAGGCGATCGTCAGCGCGAGCAGCCTGCGGCGGGACAGGGCGGGCATGAGGGCGGGCGCTGTGCGGATCCCGACGACGACACCGCCGGTCAGCGCGGCCGCGAACAGGCCGTAGAGCACCGGGCCGCCGCCCAGGTCCTTGGCGTGCAGCACGGCGACGGCGACCGCGGCCGACACCGCCGCGGCGACGGCGGCGCAGGCCAGGACCAGCAGCGGCATCGCGCCGGTGCGGCCCTTGTCGGTGCCGGTGCCGGTCTTCGGGCGGCGCAGCCCCTCGAGCGGCGACCGCGCGCGCGGGGTGCGCGTGCCGGGCAGTTCCAGGAAGGTCAGCACGGACAGGGACGCGGCGAAGAGTCCGGCGGCCACGTAGGAGGCGAGGGCCGCCTGGTGCTGGCCGAACCAGTCGATGCCGGCGCCGAGAAGGTTGTTGAACAGGGACGCCACCACCAGCGTGACGGCCGCGAGGGGGATCGCCACGAAGCCGGTGCGCAGCGACAGGCGGCGCAGGGCGTCCATGTGGTCGGGCAGGGGCCGGACCGTCGCGCCCTCCGGCGGCGGGGCGGGCAGCAGCGCGGGAGCCGCGCTCTCGCGGCACACCGTCCACAACCGCTCGGCGACCCCGGTCACGAAGGCCGTGACGAGAAGGACGGCCAGGGCGTCCTCGGGCATCCAGTCGATCCACAGGGGCGCGACGATGAGCAGCGCCGCGCGCAGGCCGTCGGCGCCCACCATGGTCCAGCGGCGGTCCAGGGGGCCGTCCTGCGAGGTGAGGGCGGTGAGCGGGCCGAGCAGCACGGCGCCGAACAGGAGCGTCGCGAGGATGCGCACCCCGAAAACGGTCGCCACTGCGAACGCCACGCCCCGGTAGCCACCCCCGAACGAGCCTTCGGCGACGGCCGCCTGGAGTGCGAGGACGACCAGCACGAGAAGGGCGAGGGTGTCCCCCACACCCCCCACGAGTTGTGCGCTCCACAACCGCTTCAGCTGCGGTCGGCGCAGCAGGGCGCGGACGGCACGCTCGCGGGAGTCCGCGACCAGGGCATCGTCGGGGGCGGGCTGAGGGGCCGTTGGGTGGTCGGCTCGCGTCATGCGTTCAGCCTATCGGGAGCCACCGTCACCCTGGAGGGCGCGGCCTGGCATGCGCACGCCCCGACACCGAAGTGTTGCCGGGGCGTTCGCTTTCCGAACCCCGGGCGAAGATCCGGACGCAGTGGTCCGGATTCCGTACAGGGCCCGAACGGCCTCAGTCCTCCGTGGACTTGGCGGCCGTCGCCGTCTTGGCGGCCGTCTTCTTCGCGGCGGTGGTCTTCTTCGCGGTCGTGGTCTTCTTCGCCGCCGTCTTCTTGGCCGTCGTCGCCTTCTTCGCCGGCGCCTTCTTCGCGGTCTTCTTCGCCGGCCCCTTGGCACGCTTCTCGGCGAGCAGCTCGAAACCGCGCTCAGGAGTGATGTCCTCGACACTGTCGCCGGAACGCAGGGTCGCGTTGGTCTCCCCGTCGGTGACGTACGGACCGAAGCGGCCGTCCTTGACCACGACCGGCTTCTCGCTCACCGGATCGGTGCCCAGCTCCTTCAGCGGCGGCTTGGCGGCCGCCCGGCCGCGCTGCTTGGGCTGGGCGTAGATCGCCAGTGCCTCCTCCAGCGTGATCGTGAAGAGCTGCTCCTCGGCCTGGAGCGAACGCGAGTCGGTGCCCTTCTTCAGATACGGGCCGTAGCGGCCGTTCTGCGCGGTGATCTCCTGGCCCTCGGCGTCGACGCCGACGACACGCGGCAGCGACATCAGCTTCAGGGCGTCGTCGAGGGTCACCGTGTCCAGGGACATCGTCTTGAACAGGGACGCCGTGCGCGGCTTGACCGCGTTCTTGCCCGTCTTCGGGGTGCCCTCGGGGAGGATCTCCGTGACGTACGGGCCGTACCGGCCGTCCTTGGCGACGATCGTGTGGCCGGTGGCGGGGTCCGTGCCCAGCTCGTAGTCACCGCTCGGCTTGGCGAGCAGTTCCTCCGCGAGGTCGACGGTCAGCTCGTCCGGCGCGAGGTCCTCGGGGATGTCGGCGCGCTGGTGCTGCTCGGTGTCCTTCTCGCCACGCTCGATGTACGGACCGTAGCGGCCGACCCGCAGCATGATGTCGTTGGCCACCGGGAACGACGACACCTCGCGCGCGTCGATCGCGCCCAGGTCCGTCACCAGCTCCTTGAGGCCGCCGAGGTGGTCGCCGTCGCCGTTGCCGGCGTCGGCCGCGACGCCGCTGACCGTGCCCTCGCCGAAGTAGAACCGCTTCAGCCACGGCACGGACTGCGCCTCACCGCGGGCGATGCGGTCGAGGTCGTCCTCCATCTTGGCGGTGAAGTCGTAGTCGACGAGCCGCCCGAAGTGCTTCTCCAGGAGGTTGACCACGGCGAAGGACAGGAAGGACGGCACCAGGGCCGTGCCCTTCTTGAAGACGTAGCCGCGGTCGAGGATCGTGCCGATGATCGACGCGTACGTCGACGGGCGGCCGATCTCTCGCTCTTCGAGCTCCTTGACCAGGGACGCCTCGGTGTAGCGGGCCGGGGGCTTGGTGGCGTGCCCGTCGACCGTGATCTCCTCGGCGCTCAGGGCGTCGCCCTCGAGGACCTGCGGCAACCGGCGCTCGCGGTCGTCCAGCTCGGCGTTCGGGTCGTCAGCGCCCTCGACGTAGGCCTTCAGGAAGCCGTGGAAGGTGATCGTCTTGCCGGACGCGCTGAACTCGACGTCCCGGCCGTCGGCCGCGGTGCCGCCGATCTTCACCGTGACGCTGTTGCCGGTGGCGTCCTTCATCTGGGAAGCGACGGTCCGCTTCCAGATCAGCTCGTACAGCTTGAACTGGTCACCGGTCAGGCCGGTCTCGGCGGGAGTGCGGAAACGATCACCCGAGGGGCGGATCGCCTCGTGCGCCTCCTGCGCGTTCTTGACCTTCCCGGCGTACGTCCTCGGCTGCGGCGGCAGGTATTCGGCGCCGTACAGCTGCGTGACCTGGGCGCGGGCGGCGGAGACCGCCGTGTCGCTCAGGGTCGTGGAGTCCGTACGCATGTAGGTGATGTAGCCGTTCTCGTACAGCTTCTGCGCGACCTGCATCGTGGCCTTCGCGCCGAAGCCGAGCTTGCGGCTGGCCTCCTGCTGCAGCGTCGTCGTACGGAACGGGGCGTACGGCGAGCGGCGGTACGGCTTGGACTCGACGGAGCGGACGGCGAACCGCGTCCGCTCCAGGGCGGCGGCCAGAGCGCGGGCGTTCGCCTCGTCGAGGTGGAGGGTGTTCGGGCTCTTCAGTTGTCCCAGGGAGTCGAAGTCGCGGCCCTGCGCGACCCGCCTGCCGTCGACGGTCTGCAGGCGCGCGACCAGCGACGACGGGTCCGACGAGTCTCCGGCGCGGCCGGTCGCGAAGGTGCCCGTCAGGTCCCAGTACTCAGCCGAACGAAACGCGATGCGCTCGCGTTCCCGCTCCACGACGAGTCGTGTGGCCACCGACTGGACACGGCCCGCGGACAGCCGCGGCATGACCTTCTTCCACAGGACCGGCGAGACCTCGTAGCCGTAGAGGCGGTCGAGGATGCGGCGGGTCTCCTGGGCGTCGACGAGCTTCTGGTTGAGCTCGCGCGGATTGGCGACGGCGGCCTGGATCGCGGCCTTGGTGATCTCGTGGAAGACCATCCGCTTGACCGGGACCTTGGGCTTGAGCACCTCCTGGAGGTGCCAGGCGATGGCCTCGCCCTCGCGGTCCTCATCGGTGGCGAGGAAGAGTTCGTCGGACTCCTTCAGCAGGTCCTTGAGCTTCTTGACCTGCGCCTTCTTGTCTGCGTTGACCACATAGATCGGCTGGAAGTCGTGTTCGACATCCACACCGAGGCGGCGAACCTCGCCGGTGTACTTCTCGGGCACCTCGGCGGCGCCGTTGGGAAGGTCGCGGATGTGCCCGACGCTCGCCTCGACAATGTATCCGGGACCGAGATAGCCCTTGATCGTCTTCGCCTTGGCAGGCGACTCGACGATGACGAGTCGGCGGCCGCCCTTCGCGGTCTCGCTGGTCGGGGACAACTTCGCTCTTCTCTCCGGTCGACGCTGGGGCCTCCCCGGAGTCGCTCACCGGGGCTGGGTACGTGGTGACGCTGCGGAGTGTGACGGTACATCCCGTCCCCGTGTCAAACGGGAAAAGCCCGCAACGGCCACTCGAACGGTAACCCGACTACCACCAATCCTGCCGCCCGGAGTGCCCGGAGCAGGCCGGGCCCCATGCGGAGTGCTACCGACCGGTCACCGGCGGGCACGCCTGCGGTGCCCGCCTCAGAGGCGGCTGAAGCACCACGTTCCGATCGCCAGGGCGAGCACCGACACGACCCCCGAGAGGGCCGCGGACGGGACGGGCCTCACCCCGTGGGCGACGGGCCTGTGCCGACCCACACAGATCGCGGTCCACACCAGCAGCCCGCCTCCGAACAGGGAGAACACCACTCCCGCGAAGATCGCCGGTTCGCTCTCCATGGCCCGCCAGTGCCCCTTTCCTCCGGTCCGCCCAGTGTCAGCCCCGGGAGGCTGACACGGGCGGGCGGCGGGCAGGCGAACCCGAGGTGAACACGGGCGCGGCACAGCAGTGGATCAAGGGCGTCCGGTTCCTCACGGTCGTCTCGGACGAGGTGTCCAAATCGACTCGAATTTGTTGGCGAGCCTCCTCTACCGACCCGATGAAGCGGCTCTGGCGAGGGATCTCCTCGGGGTGGAGGCGGCGCGGGCGCGGCGGGCGACGCTCGCGGTCCAGGACACCTGGGCGCCCCGGCCGCCCTCTCAGCGCACCGGCTCCAGGTACCCCTGCTCGACCAGCAGCCGGATCTGGGCCGGTGTGCGGTCGCGCAGCAGCACCGGGTCCTCCCCGATCAGCTGGGCGATGGCGTCGAGGATGCGGCCCGCGCTCATCGTGCCGTCGCAGACACCCGCGAAGCCCGCGCCGACCGTGTCCACCCGGGTCGCCCGGCGCATGCCGCGGTTCTGGCGCAGTACGACGTGCTCGGGGTCCTCGGCCCCCGGCAGCCCGACCTGTTCCTGCACGACCTCCGCGGCGAGCCGGAAATGCCCTTCGAGCAGCGCGGCGTCGTCGTGGTCGCGCAGGTGGTCGAGCCGGTCGAAGTGGGCCCGGATCGTGTCACCGAGCGGCTGCTCGACCGGGTGCGGCCACTCCTCCACCGTGATCGAGGGCACGGCCGCGTCCGTCCTGCGCAGGGTGATCCAGCCGAAGCCGACGGCCTTCACCTTGCGCGCCTCGAACTCGTCGAGCCATGCGTCGTACCGCGCCTGGTACTCCGCCGCGTCGCCCCGGTGGTCGCCGGCGTCACGCAGCCACAGCTCGGCGTACTGGTTGATGTCCTGCACCTCGCGCTGCACGATCCACGCGTCGCAGCCGCGGGGCACCCATGACCTGAGCCGGTCCTGCCAGTCCTCCCCTTCCACGTGCTGCCAGTTGGCGAGGAACTGCGCGAAACCGCCCTCGGTCAGGCGATCGCCCGCTCCGTGAACGAGCGTGCGACACAGATCGTCCCCGCCCATCCCGCCGTCACGGTAGGTGAGCCGCGCACCGGGAGAGATCACGAAGGGCGGGTTCGAGACGATCAGGTCGAACGTCTCGTCGCTGCGCACCGGCTCGAAGAGGGATCCCTCGCGCAACTCGGCGGCCGCGCTGCCGGACAGCGCCAGCGTGAGGACGGTGATGTGCAGGGCACGCGGGTTGAGGTCGGTGGCCGCGACGCGCGTGGCGTGCTGCGCCGCGTGCAGGGCCTGGATGCCGGATCCGGTGCCGAGGTCGAGCGCGGCGGCGACGGGCGTGCGGACGGTGATGCCGGCGAGGGTCGTGGAGGCGCCGCCGACCCCGAGGACGACCCCTTCCTCACGCCGGCCGATGCCGCCGGCGCCGCCGACCGCGCAGCCGAGGTCCGAGACGATGAACCAGTCCTCGCCGCCGGGTCCGCCGTAAGGCCGGACATCCACCGTGGCGGCGAGTTCGCCCCCGCCGGCCCGGGCCAGCCAGCCGCTCTCCAGGCAGGTGTCGACGGGCAGGACGTCCGCCGCGCGCGCGTGCGGCACGGGCTGCTGGAGCAGGAACAGCCGGACGAGCATCTCCAGCGGTGTGTCCCCGCGGGTCGCCCGGAGCGCGGGCACGGTCTCGCTCCGGGCGAGCGCCGCGTACGCGGGGGCGCCGAGCAGGTCGAGCAGTCCGTCGGCGGTGAAGGAGGCCGCGAGCAGGGCGTCCCGGAGCCGGGCGGCGACATCGGGGCGGTCGGAGGCGGGCAGCGGGGGCAGGGGTGATGGGCTGGCGTTACTCACGCCCCCATTGTGGCCGCCGTTACGGGAGTCGCACATGCCCGTGCCGGGGTATCGCACGGAGTCGCACATGCCCGTGCCGGGGTATCGCACGGGTGCTTGCGGGAACACGCGGACACCGTCCGCGGCGAGCACGACGGTGTCGGGTCTGCCGTGCGTGCTCTCGTGCGGCCGGGCACGTACGTGCACCCGGCACATCAGCCGCCGCCGGTGCGGTCGCCACCGGGCCAGCCGCCGGGCTCCCGTCGCCCCGGCGCGACTGCTCCGTCCCTCAGCTCTGGGTGGCTCCCGCCGACGCCGTGGCCGCCTTGCAGCTGGACTGCCGGGCCATGGCCTGGCCGACCTCGCCCTCCTCCAGGTTCCTGAGGGCGTCGTTCCCGCTCTGGCTCAGCTTGTCCAGCTCGGTGGCGATGTCCTTCAGGCCGTCGGCGAACTTGCCCTGGTCCTTGGTGTCGAGCCCGTCGACCTGCTTCTTCAGGGAGGCGTACGAGGTGGAGATCGCGTTGAGCTCCTTCACCGCGTCCTGCTGCTTCTTCTCGCCGTTCTCGACGTCCGGCGCCCCGGCCTTGTTCACGGCGGTTCCGATCGCCTTGTAGGCGTCGGACATGTCCTGGAAGGCCTGCGCGTCGGTCTTCTGGACGTCCTCCGGCGTGCTGTTGTCGGAGGTCTCCTTCTGGATCGCGGCATTGGCCGACTCGATCTTCTTGGCCTGCGGCTGCACGGCGTCACAGACCTGCTTGGCCCAGGAGTCCAGCTTGTCGTTGCCGTCGTCGCCGCCGCAGCCCGACAGCGCCAGTACCAGTACCGCACCGCCGGACAGTGCGGCCGCGAGCTTCTTGTTCACCGGTTTGGTCCCTTCCATGGCTCTCGGCCCCGGAACATACACGCCGGATGCACGGCAACCACACGGCGAACGTCTATTAAGACCGTTTTGTAACCTTTTGCACCAAGCGAGAGAAGGCTCACGCGTGATCGTGTACCCACAAAGTGAGGGCGGGCGACGCGTCAACCCGCGCCGCCCGCCCGCACCTTGAGCTGGGGCTCGAAGGACCTCCCTACGAAACCACCGCCGGATCGGCTGACTTCGGTTCCGTCCCGGCGTTGTCTTCGTCACCCATGGCGATTCCCCGCCGCTTCGACACGTACACCGCCCCGACGATCACGACGAACGCGAGGGCGGCGATCAGGATCCGCACCCCGATGCTCTTGTCCGGGCCGTAGGAGAACTTGATCACCGCAGGCGCGATGAGCAGGGCCACCAGGTTCATGACCTTCAGCAGCGGGTTGATCGCGGGCCCCGCTGTGTCCTTGAACGGGTCGCCGACCGTGTCGCCGATCACGGTCGCCGCATGAGCCTCCCCACCCTTGCCTCCGTGGTGGCCGTCCTCGACGAGTTTCTTGGCGTTGTCCCAGGCGCCACCGGAGTTGGCGAGGAACACCGCCATCAGCGTGCCCGCGCCGATCGCGCCCGCGAGGAACGCGCCGAGCGGGCCGACGCCGAGCGTGAACCCGATGAAGATGGGCGCCAGCACGGCCAGCAGACCGGGGGTTGCGAGCTCGCGCAAGGCGTCCT
This sequence comes from Streptomyces sp. NPDC092370, assembly GCF_044755265.1. Taxonomy (NCBI): domain Bacteria; kingdom Bacillati; phylum Actinomycetota; class Actinomycetes; order Kitasatosporales; family Streptomycetaceae; genus Streptomyces; species Streptomyces sp. NPDC092370. The sequence goes on from NZ_JBIVQO010000014.1 coordinate 128,942, forward strand.
TGGTGCAGATGTCGACGACCTTGCCGTACTCCGGAGTCTCGCTGTAGTCCATGATCCCGGGCTTCTCACGGAACTGCCGCCGCACCTCGTAGACCACGGAACCCGCCGACCGTGACACGGCGTTGATCGCCAGCCCCGAGAAGAGGAAGACGACCGCCGCGCCGGCGATGAGACCCACGAGGTTGTTGGGCTGCGAGATGTCCATCATCAGACTCATCGGGGCGCCGTCCCCGCTGAGTCTCTCGCCCACGTCCCGTGCGCCGGTGAAGATCGCGTCGCGGTACGACCCGAACAGCGCCGCCGCCGCGAGCACGGCCGTGGCGATGGCGATGCCCTTGGTGATCGCCTTGGTGGTGTTGCCGACCGCGTCCAGGTTGGTGAGCACCTGCGCGCCCGCGCCCTCGACGTCACCGGACATCTCCGCGATGCCTTGCGCGTTGTCGGAGACCGGGCCGAAGGTGTCCATCGCGACGATCACACCGACCGTGGTGAGCAGGCCGGTGCCGGCCAGTGCCACCGCGAACAGCGCCAGCATGATGGACGTGCCGCCGAGCAGGAAGGCCCCGTACACCCCGAGGCCGATCAACAGGGCGGTGTAGACGGCGGATTCGAGACCGACGGAGATACCCGCGAGGACGACGGTGGCCGGGCCGGTGAGCGAGCTCTTGCCGATGTCCCTGACGGGGCGGCGGGTGGTCTCGGTGAAATAGCCGGTCAGTTGCTGGATCAGGGCAGCGAGCACGATGCCGATGGCCACCGCGACCAGCGCGAGGACCCGCGGATCGCCGTCCTTGCTCAGGATCGCGGTGTCGGTGACCCCGTCGAGCTCGGAGAACTTCCCGGGCAGGTAGACGAAGACGGCCACCGCCACCAGCACCAGCGAGATCAGCGCGGAGATGAAGAACCCGCGGTTGATGGCGCTCATGCCGCTGCGGTCGGCGCGCCTGGGCGCCACCGCGAAGATGCCGATCATGGCGGTGATCACGCCGATCGCCGGCACCAGCAGCGGGAAGCCGAGCCCGGCGTCGCCGAAGGCGGCCGAGCCCAGGATCAGCGCGGCCACGAGCGTCACGGCGTACGACTCGAAGAGGTCGGCCGCCATGCCCGCGCAGTCGCCGACGTTGTCGCCCACATTGTCGGCGATGGTCGCGGCATTGCGCGGGTCGTCCTCCGGAATGCCCTGCTCGACCTTGCCGACCAGGTCGGCGCCGACGTCGGCGGCCTTGGTGAAGATGCCGCCGCCGACACGCATGAACATCGCGATCAGCGCGGCCCCGAGGCCGAAGCCCTCGAGCACCTTCGGCGCGTCGGCCGCGTACACCAGCACCACGCAGGAGGCGCCGAGCAGGCCGAGACCCACCGTGAACATGCCGACCACGCCGCCCGTGCGAAAGGCGATCTTCATCGCCTTGTGCGAGACGGTGGTCAGATCCTTTTCCGGCTCCCCTTGTGCGGGGGTGGCTTCACGCGCCGCCGCGGCGACACGCACATTGCTGCGTACGGCGAGCCACATGCCGATATAGCCGGTGGCTGCCGAGAACGCCGCTCCGATCAGGAAGAACACCGAACGTCCGGCACGCTGATTCCAGTCGTCCGCGGGCAGCAGCATGAGCAGGAAGAACACGACCACGGCGAATACGCCGAGCGTGCGCAGCTGACGGGCCAGATAGGCGTTCGCGCCTTCCTGGACCGCTGCCGCGATCTTCTTCATGCTGTCGGTGCCCTCGCCGGCCGCGAGTACCTGGCGCACCAGGACGCCCGCGACCGCCAGTGCCGCCAGTGCCACGACCGCGATGACCACGATGAGAACGCGGTTGCCATCAGTCAGTACGGCGGCTGCGAGGTCGGTGGGATGGCCCGACTGTTGTGAGAGGGAAAGCCCCGCCATTCGTCCTCCTTGACGCTTGGGCTGAGCTCAAGATGTGGACGGGATTGTAGGTACCGGAACCTGATCAAAACAGAGCGCGATAAAGGGAATTGGTCTTCCGAGGTAATGCCTTGAAAGCATTCTGAGCCGCCGTGGAGCACGCGAATGATCGTGAACGAATTCACGCGATGAACGGCACAGGAACCACTGTAAGTGCGAGCACTGACACCCGCACATGACGAAGGGCCCCACGGGTGGGGCCCTTCGTCAAGAACAGGGGTTGCGGTGGCGGGGTCAGACCAGAATCGTCGGCGGCGGTGTGGTCGGCCAGGTCATCTTGATCAGCCCGCCGTGCTCGCCCGCGCTGACCTCGACGTCGTCGACGAGTCCACTGATGACCGCGAGGCCCATCTCGTCCTCGTCGGCCTCCCCGCCGGAGTCGCCGGGTCCGCGCTCGCCGGAGACCGCGTGCGGGGCCTCGTCGCCGACCTCGATGGAGAACTGCTTCTCCTCCTCGATCAGCAGCACCTTCACCGGTGCCGAGATCCCGCCGGTCTGGTGCAGCCCGACGGCTCGGGTGCACGCCTCGCCGACGGCGAGCCTGACCTCGTCGAGGACGGCCTCGTCCACTCCGGCCCTGCGCGCCACCGCTGCCGCCACCAGCCGGGCGGTCCTGACGTGCTCGGGCAGCGCGCTGAAGCGGAGCTCAACGGTGGCCATGCATCCCCCTCGCAACTACGGGCGTGCTGTCGGGAGGCTCCGGGCCGGCGAAACCCGGGCCCCCTCGCTTGTCACTTCTGCCGAATGCCGGCCGGCCCGGGCACAGGGCCCGGGACCGGTGTCAGTCGGTGGCCGCAACCGCTTCCTCGACCGAGGTGTGAATCGGGAACACCTTGGTGAGACCGGTGATGCGGAAGATCTTCAAAATGCGCTCCTGGTTGCAGACCAGGCGCAGGGAGCCCTCATGGGCCCGCACACGCTTCAGGCCGCCGACCAGCACGCCGAGCCCGGTGGAGTCGAGGAAGTCCACGCCCTCCATGTCGACGACAAGGTGGAAACTGCCGTCGTTCACCAGCTCGACCAACTGCTCGCGCAGCTTGGGCGCGGTATATACGTCGATTTCGCCACCGACCCTGACGATCGTGCGATCGCCCATGGTTTCGGTCGACAGGGACAGGTCCACGGATCCTCCAGCACCTTGCTATCGAGCGGTCGCCCTAGGGGCATTCGGCTTCAGCCCCTGGACGCTTCGCCAGCCGCGATGGCATTCAATCACTTACCGGCAGGCGTGCACGACGCCTTGGCTCCATTGTCCGTCACGCCAGTGACACACTCGGTGCCGATGGCCAAGAATCACCGATCCGATCGGACCCCGACGGACCCCGCCTCCCGTCCCGCGCCGGGCGCGGTCCTGGACCGGCTCGCGTCCGGCCCGGGCAGGGCTTCGCGCATTACTCATACGGAGCACTTGCCCCCGCGCGCGGGTCGGCATGCCGTCTGGCCGGACCGGATCCGCGCGGAGGTCGTCGCCGCCGTGCGAGCCGCGGGCATCGAACATCCCTGGGCCCACCAGGCACGCGCCGCCGAGCACGCTCTCGACGGCGACTCGGTCGTCGTGGCCACCGGCACGGCCTCGGGCAAGTCCCTGGCCTACCTCGTGCCGGTCCTGTCCACCCTTCTGGAGGGCACGCAGGCCCCGAACGGCCGCGGCGCGACCACTCTCTACCTGGCTCCGACCAAGGCCCTCGCGGCGGACCAGTGCCGCTCCGTGAAGGAACTTTCACATCCCCTGGGCAATTCGGTACGCGCAGCCGTGTACGACGGCGATACTCCGTTCGAGGAACGCGAGTGGATCCGTCAGTACGCCAACTACGTCCTGACCAACCCGGACATGCTGCACCGCGGCATCCTGCCCTCCCACCCCCGCTGGTCCTCCTTCTTGAAGTCGCTGAAGTACGTCGTCATCGACGAGTGCCACACCTACCGCGGCGTCTTCGGCTCCCACGTCGCCCAGGTGTTGCGCCGATTGCGCCGCCTGTGTGCCCGCTACGGCGCGTCGCCGGTGTTCCTGCTGGCCTCCGCGACCGCCGCCGAGCCCGCGGTGGCCGCCCGCCGCCTCACCGGCGTGCCGGTGCTGGAGGTGGCCGACGACGCCTCCCCACGTGGTGAACTGGTGTTCGCCCTCTGGGAACCGCCGCTGACCGAACTGCACGGGGAAAGGGGCGCCCCCGTCCGCCGCACGGCCACCGCCGAGGCCGCCGACCTGCTGACCGACCTCACCGTGCAGGGCGTGCGCTCGGTGACATTCGTCCGCTCCCGGCGTGGCGCCGAGTTGATCTCGGTCATCTCCCAGGAGCGACTGGCCGAGGTCGACCGGTCGCTGGCCCGGCGTGTCGCGGCGTACCGGGGTGGCTATCTGCCGGAGGAGCGCCGCGCACTCGAACAAGCCCTCCATTCGGGTGAACTGCTGGGCCTCGCGGCGACGAACGCCCTCGAACTCGGCATCGACATCTCCGGCCTCGACGCGGTCGTCATCGCCGGCTATCCGGGCACGCGCGCCTCCCTGTGGCAGCAGGCGGGCCGGGCCGGACGGTCCGGGCAGGGAGCGCTGGCCGTTCTGGTCGCCCGTGACGACCCGCTGGACACCTTCCTCGTCCACCACCCCGAAGCCTTGTTCGACCAGCCCGTCGAATCGACCGTCCTCGACCCCGACAACCCCTACGTGCTGGCTCCGCACCTGTGCGCTGCCGCCGCGGAGCTGCCCCTGACGGACGAGGACCTCGATCTGTTCGGCCCCGCCAGCGAGGGCCTGCTGCCCCAGTTGGAGGCCGCGAAGCTGCTGCGCCGCCGCACCAAGGCCTGGCACTGGACCCGCCGGGAGCGTGCCGCCGATCTGACGGACATCCGCGGCGAGGGCGGACGCCCGGTCCAGGTCGTCGAGACCGGCACGGGCCGGCTGCTCGGCACGGTGGACGCCGGCGCCGCGCACTCGACGGTGCACGAGGGGGCGGTCCACCTCCACCAGGGCCGCACCTACCTGGTGCGATCGCTGGACCTGGAGGACTCCGTCGCCCTCGTCGAGGAGGCCGCCCCGCCGTACTCCACGGTTGCCCGGGACACGACGTCGATCTCCGTCCTGGCGACGGACGTCGAGGTCCCCTGGGGTGATGGCCGCCTCTGCTACGGCTCCGTCGAGGTCACCAACCAGGTCGTCTCCTTCCTGCGCAGACGGCTCATCACCGGCGAAGTGCTCGGCGAGACCAAACTCGACCTCCCTCCCCGTACGCTGCGCACCCGCGCCGTGTGGTGGACCGTCACCGAGGACCAGCTGGACCGGGCGCGGATCAACCCGGAGATCCTCGGCGGCTCCCTGCACGCGGCCGAACACGCGTCGATCGGCCTGCTGCCCCTCTTCGCGACCTGCGACCGCTGGGACATCGGCGGCGTGTCGATCCCGCTCCACCCCGATACGCTCCTGCCCACGGTCTTCGTCTACGACGGCCATCCGGGCGGCGCGGGCTTCGCGGAGCGCGCCTTCCACACCGCCCGCACCTGGCTGTCCGCCACCCGCCAGGCCATCGCCTCCTGCGAGTGCGAGGCCGGCTGTCCGTCCTGCATCCAGTCCCCCAAGTGCGGCAACGGCAACGATCCGCTGCACAAGAGGGGGGCGGTGCGCCTCCTCACGGTGCTCCTGGAGGGAGCTCCCGAGGAGAAGGCGGGCGCTTCGCAGGAGGCGGAGACGGCGGGTGGAGCAGCTGAGCAGCCGACGGGAGGCCCGGCAGAGCCGTCGCAGGCCCCGCCCGCGCCCTGACCTGAGCCGTGAACGGCCCCCGTCCCGACGCCGCCGTGACGTCCGAGATCTGGCCGGTGATCTCGCACCGCACGAGCCGCACGCCCTGTGCCCGGGCCACCCGGCCGGCCCGGGCACAGGCGGCCGCACCGCCCTCGGCCCAGTGGTCCGCCGCGGCGAGCGCCGCGAGATCCGCACCGCCCGCCGCACGATGCCGGATCACCACGGCCTGCCCGAGCGCGAGGACCACACCGAACACCACGCACAGGACGGCGATCGCCCCCACGCTCCAGACAGTGGCGGACCCGCGGTCCGAACCGGCGCGCCGGCCCATGGCCGCCGTCCTCCGGCCGGATCCGGCCCTCCCCCGGCGGCGCCTCACGTGCCCACCGCCTCCTCCACCGACGCCACGGCCTCCTCGCGCACGGCGAAGGACAGACCACCCAGCACCGGCGGCTCGGCCACGACGACCACCCGGACCTGCTCCGCATCCCGGCTGACGGTCACCTTCGCCCCGGGCGGCGCCGCCTCACGGGTCAGCTTCACGACCGCGTCGGGCGGGTCCTGACGGGCCGCCGCACGCGCTCCCGTCCGCGCCGCGTCCACACACTGGATCTGCGCGGCCACGGCCAGCAGCCCCCACACCAGAGCCATCGCGAACATCACCAGCACGGGCAGCACCACGGCCGACTCCGCCGTGACGAACCCGCGGTCGGTGCCCCGCTCACATCCGCGCATTGAGGGCTCCCTTCACGATGGCTTGCAGCTCAGCGCTGACCGGCCCGCTCGTGACGACCTTGTAGAGCACCACCGCGAACGCCACCGCGGCGATGATTCCCATCGCGTACTCGGAGGTGACCATCCCCCTGTCGCTCCGCGCCGTGCGCATCCCGCTCACCAGGGCACGCAGCCGTGCCCGTACCAGCTGATACATCTCAACCCCCGTAGGAAAGAGTCCGAACTTCTGCCTTTTGTCGCTCACTTGCTTCCGGCCCGTCTTCGCGTCATCCACCACCCCCTGCGAGGACCCCGCCCGCGAGCCCGATCACGACGGGCAGCACGCCGACCGCGATGAACGCGGGCAGGAAGCACAGCCCGACCGGCGCACTGACCATCACGCCCGCCCGGCGGGCCCTGACCGTCGCGGCGCGGCCCCAGTCGGCACGGGTCTCGGCGGCGAGCCGTGCGACCGGCACGGCGGCGGGCAGCCCGGACACATCGGCCCGTTCCAGCAGCCCGGCCAGGCCTCCGGCGCCCGGGAGGGCACCCAACCTCCGCCAGGCCGCACCCGGTTCCCCACCCAGTCGCACCTCCGCCGCACCCCGGGCGAGGGCGTCACCGACGGGGCCGCCGAGGGCCTCACCCACCGCCTGCGCCGCGATCACCGGGCCGGCGCCCGCCGCGATGCAGGCCGCCAGCAGGTCTGCGGCGAGGGGCAGTTGCCGCGCCGCCTCGGCGAGGTCGGATGCGCCTGGGTCCGCGCCGGCCACCTCCCGCCGCAGCCGCCACCGCCACACACCCACCGCGCCGGCCAGCCCCACGGCGACCCCGGCGGGACCCCCGATCAGCGCCCATCCGGCGCATGCCACGCCCGCCGGGGGCAGCCAAGCGCGGGCGATCCCGCGCACGGCCGCGCGTGGGGCAGGCGCCGGCGCCTCCCGGGCCCTCGACAGCCCGGCCAGTCGCCGGCGCGTCCTCCGGCGGCGCCGGGACGTGATCAGCCACCGCGCCAACCCTGCGCAGGCCGCCACGATCCCCACGGCCACCCCCAGCCTGTGGACAACTTCTCCGCTCATGCCACTCCCTCCGCGCTCCGTACGATCCGTCCCACCCACCACAGCCCCAGCCCCTCCAGCACCCCGCCGGTCGCCAGGCAGCCCAGCCCCGCCCCCGTGTGCAGCAGGACATGGAGGGGATCGGCGCCCAGCGCGGTGCCGATGGCGAGGCCCAGGGCAGGCAGCCCGGCGAGCATCACCGCCGTGGCCCGGGCGCCCGCCAACTGGGCACGCAGATCGGACCGTTGATCACGTTCGGCGCGCAGGGCGGCGGCGAGCCGGTCGAGTCCGGCCGCCAGTCCCGCGCCTTGGTCCACGGCGACCCGCCAGCACGCCGCCAGGCCGAGCAGTCCCTCGGCACCCGGTTGCCGTGCCGCCGTCGCGAGCGCGTCCGGCACGTCACCGCCGAACCGCGCCGCCGCCAGCACCGTCACCTGGGCGTCCGCGAGTCCGCCGCAGTCCCGCGCGGCCCGCAGCAGTGCCTCGCCCGGCTGGCGTCCGGCCCGCACCTCCCCGGCGAGCGTCCCGCACAAGGCGATCACCGCGTCGGCCCGCTGTTCCCGGTCCCTGCGCGCCCCGCCGGCCAGCCGGGCCCGCCTCATCAACGGCACCCCGGCCGCCCCCAGGACGACCGGCAGCACCGACGCCCCGGGCACCGCCAGCACCAGCCCGGCCACCGCCGACCACCACTCGGCCCCCAGCCGCCCGCGGACGCGCCGCAGCCGACCGGTCAGCCGCCGCCACCCGGGCGGCCCGTGCGCGACGGCCCCGCCATCCGCGAGCAGCAACCGCGCCCGCCGCGCCGCCTCTTCCCGCTCGCCCAGCAGCCAGACGGCCGCCCCCATGCACACCACCGCCGCACCCGTCGACATCTCAGGCACCCCCGTCATGACCGGCCTCCTCCATCGCGGCCTCGTCCGGCACGCTCCCGCTCGCCACACCCCGCAGCAGCCCCCGCAGCCGCTCCCAGCCCCGCTCCCGCACGAACGCCTGCGCTCCCCACCGAAGCGCCGGCACCGTCCGCACCAACCCCGACGGGTCGCGCTCCAGGACGTGCACCTCGGCGATCCGCCGCCGCCCGGAGCGGTCGCGCACCAGATGCAGCACCACGGAGAGGGCGGCCGCCAGTTGGCTGTGCAGCGCGGCCCGGTCGAGCCCGGCGGCCGTGCCGAGCGCCTCCAGCCGGGCCGGTACATCGGCGGCGGCGTTGGCGTGCACGGTCCCGCACCCGCCCTCGTGCCCGGTGTTCAACGCGGCCAGCAGATGCACCACTTCGGGCCCGCGCACCTCGCCCACGACCAGCCGGTCGGGCCGCATCCGCAGCGCCTGACGCACCAGATCCTCGAGGGTGACGAGGCCCGCGCCCTCCTGGTTGGCGGGTCTGGTCTCCAGCCGCACGACGTGTGGATGATCGGGTCGCAGTTCCGCCGAGTCCTCGGCGAGGACGATCCGCTCGTCCGGCCCGACCAGTCCCAGCAGGGCGCTCAGCAGTGTGGTCTTGCCCGTGCCGGTTCCACCGCTGACCAGGAAGGACAGCCGGGCGTCGAGCAGCGCCCGCAGCACGCGGTCCCCGCCCGGCGGCACCGTGCCCGCCGCGACCAGCTCGCCCAGGGTGAAGGCACGGGGCCGTACGACCCGCAGCGACAGGCAGGCGCAGCCGACGGCCACCGGCGGCAGCACCGCGTGCAGCCGCGTCCCGTCGGGCAGCCGGGCGTCGACCCAGGGCCGGGCGTCGTCCAGACGGCGTCCGGCCACGGCGGCCAGACGCTGGGCGAGCCGTCGTACGGCCGCCGCGTCCGGGAACCGCACCGGCGTCAGCTCCAGTCCGCCGCCCCGGTCCACCCAGACCCGGTCCGGGGCCGACACCAGCACGTCCGTCACCGCCGGATCGGCGAGGAGCGGCTCCAACGGTCCGCTGCCGACCAGTTCGGACCGCAACTGTGCGGCGGCCCCCAGGACCTCGGCGTCCCCGAGGACCCGCCCCTGCTCCCGCAGGGCCTGCGCCACGCGTGCGGGGGTCGGCTCGGCCCCGCTCTCGGCCAGCCACCGCCGCACCCCGTCGAGCAGCGCCGCGCCCTCGGGTGCGGCCAGGGAGCTCATGCCGCACCCGCCTCGACGAGCGCCCGCTCCCAGAACCCCTTGCAGAACCGGGCCAGCGGTCCCCGGGGAGCGGCACCCGGTGGCACCGTGCCCTCGTCCGGGCGCGCCAGCCCCGGATCGTGCGGTACCTCGCCGACCAGGGGCAGTCCGAGCAGCCGGGCCACCTCACGGTCGTCGAGCCCAGGCGGGTATGGCCCGCGGACCGCCACCCGCAGGTCCCGCAGGATCATGCCGACCGCGGAGGCCACCCGTCCCGCGGCGGCGACGGCCCGCAGCTCGGCGGGCACCACCAGCACGCCCAGGTCCAGCTGTGTCAGGACCTCGGCGACACCGTCGTCGATCCGGCGGGGCAGGTCGACCACGACCGCGCCTCCCCGGCGCCGGGCCGCCGCGAGCACCGCGCGCACCGCCCGCGGCGGGACGGCGATCCGGTCGCCGCGGTCCCAGCTGAGCACCCGAAGCGAGTGCAGTTCGGGCAGCGACTCCTCCAGGGCGCCCCCGCCGACCCGTCCGCGTGAGGAGGCGAATGCGGGCCAGCGCAGCCCTTCGGCCGTCTCGCCGCCGAGCAGTACGTCGAGTCCACCGCCCAGCGGATCGGCGTCCACGAGGAGGGTGCGCAGTCCCTCCCGCGCGGAGGTGACGGCGAGGGCGCAGGAGAGCGTGGAGGCTCCGGCCCCGCCCCGGCCGCCGATGACACCCACGGTGAGGGCGGGCCTGCCGACGCCCTCGGCCATGTCGGCGATCCGGTCGACCAGCCACTGCTCGCCGTCGGGCAGCATCAGGACGTGCTCGGCGCCGATCTCGACGGCCCGGCGCCACACCCCTGAGTCGTCCTGGTCCCGGCCGACGAGGACGACGCCCCTTCTGCGCGCGGCCCCGCGCACCCTCCGGGCGGCGTCGTCGCCCACCAGGACCAGCGGCGCGGCCTCCCAGCTGCCTCTGCGCTCCGGCACCCCGTGGTGCACCTCGGGTGTGGCGCCCGCCGCCGCGCACAGGCGGAGCAGATCGTCGAGGAGTTCGGTGTCCTCGGTGACGATCAGCGGTCCGCCCTGCCGGCCTCCGGCGGTCGGCGGCGGGTCGTGTGTGACGGTTCCGGCCACGGTTTCCATCCCCCTTCGCTGCGTGAGTCGCGCGGGCCCCTGCGGCTCCGCGATTCCAACGTGGGAAGAACCGGCAAGCGGCCTCCCTGTGAACGGCCGACAGAAACCGGCCAAACGCTCCCGGGTACTCGGAACCGGCCATGAACTCGCCGCGAGCGGGACGCGCAGGAATCACGGTGCAGCGATCCCGGAAATCGTGTGGATCTTGGTGGAAAACTGTGGACGTGCCGGGGGTTGTGAATATCGCCTTCACCCGTACCGGTGAGCCACTCAGACCGCCCGTGCGACTTCCACAGAGCAGTCCGGCCACTACACGGCGTGACAGATCATGCACATGTCAATTCCATGCCCGCGACCCTGCCGGACCGGCTGTCAGGCCGTGAGAAGGAGGAGAAAACCCACCCGGACATGCGACGACCCCCGCCGGGGGGGAGAGCGGGGGTCGTCCCCCAGGCCGACTCGGGGGGGAGGAGTCGGGCCGGGTTAGCACGGTCGCGAACGATCCGTGACTTCCATGGTGTACCCGAGAGCCTTCTCAGGCAAACCCACACGCCCCACCTTACGCCGAATGGGCTGCCCCTATGCTCTGGGGCGTGGAAAACCACTCGTTGCCCCGCACAGCCGCCTTCTTTGACCTGGACAAGACGGTCATTGCGAAGTCGAGCACGCTCACGTTCAGCAAGTCGTTCTACCAAGGCGGTCTGATCAACCGCAGGGCCGTCTTGCGTACCGCATATGCCCAGTTCGTCTTCCTCGCCGGCGGCGCCGACCACGACCAGATGGAGCGCATGCGCGCATATCTGTCCGCCCTGTGCCGCGGCTGGAACGTGCAGCAGGTCAAGGAGATCGTCGCCGAGACGCTGCACGACCTGATCGACCCGATCATCTACGACGAGGCGGCCTCCCTGATCGAGGAGCACCACACCGCCGGACGCGACGTCGTCATCGTGTCCACGTCGGGCGCCGAAGTGGTCGAGCCGATCGGCGATCTGCTCGGCGCGGACCGCGTGGTCGCCACCCGCATGGTCGTGGGCGAGGACGGCTGCTTCACCGGCGAGGTGGAGTACTACGCTTACGGCCCGACCAAGGCCGAGGCCGTCAGGGAACTGGCCGAGTCCGAGGGGTACGACCTCAGCCGCTGCTACGCCTACAGCGACTCGGCGACCGATGTGCCGATGCTGGAGTCCGTCGGTCATCCGCACGCCGTGAACCCGGACCGGGCGCTGCGCCGCGAGGCCCTCACGCGCGGATGGCCGATCCTGGACTTCCACCGCCCCGTCCGGCTCAAGCAGCGCATCCCGGCGTTCGCCGTACCGCCGCGTCCGGCGCTCGTCGCGGTCGCCGCCATAGGCGCCGCGGCGGCCACCGCGGGACTCGTCTGGTACGCGAACAGGCGCCGGACGACGGTCGCTTGACCTGGAGCGACGCACCGTCCCCTTTGAACCCAAAAGTAAAGAAGTGCAGTCTGGACTTCCGCTCACTGCGGGGCAGGAGTACAAAGGACTCAACGGCCCGCGAGACCAAGGACATCCGAGAGGATCACCTTTTCAACGCATTCGGCCCCACGGACCGAGCATGAACACCGGGCACCCACGCGACGTCGACCCGTCGAATACGGGCCAGCCGCACCAGGTGACGGGCAAAGCTCCCGACCTGATGGGCATATATCGAGGACGCTTGGTAACCCGATGCTCATGCCAGCGGCGGTACGAGGACTCGTACCGCCGCATCACTTTTTCCGCCGGGCGATATCAGGCCGCTCCGCGTTGCAGCGCCTCGCACACCGCCATCGACTCACGGGCCCCCAGTTCGACGGCCCTGCCGCAGTGGGCGATCCAGGCGGCCACGCCCTCGGGAGTACCGGAGACGTACCCTCCCAAGGCCGTCAGGTAGGCGTCGCGTCCCAGCTCGGCGTGGCCGACCTCAGCCGCGCAGACCGACTTCGGGTCCAATCCGCTGCCCACCAGGACGATGCGCTCGGCCGTGCGCGCGACCAGGCCGTTGTGGGACGTGAAGGGGCGCAGCGCCAGGAGTTCGCCGTGCACGACAGCGGCCGTCACCAGCGCCGGTGCCAAGCCGCCGGCGATGATCAGTCCGGCCAGTCCGTCCAGCCGGCCGTGCGTCTCCGCGGCGCTCGGCAGCGGCAGCCCCACGACCGGTTCGTCGACCGGCTCGCCCTCCTTGCGGGGCCGCCCCACCTCATCGCCCTTGCCGGCGGCCGCCACCAGGTGCAGCCGGGCCAGCACACGCAGGGGTGACTGCCGCCAGATCGACAGCAGCTGGCCCGCCTCCGCGGTGAGCCGTAGGGCGGCGCCCACGGTGCGGGCCTCGTCGTCGCCACTGAAGTCCGTACGCCGGCGCACTTCCTCCAGGGCCCAGTCGGCGCCGGACAGCGCGGCCGAGCCACGGGCGCCGCGCAGGGCGGCCTCGGAGGTGATCGCGTTGCTGCGCCGCCGCATGACCCGGTGTCCGTAGACCCGGTCGACGGCCTTGCGTACGGACTCCACGGAATCGGCCACTCCGGGCAGCGCCCCCAGGGCCGCGAGGGGATCGGCGGTCGCGCCTGCTGTACTCATGAGTACGACCCTACGCACCCCGGGGCCCCGTCCCACGGCGGAGTGGCCTTCTTCACGCGCGCGTGCGCCCGGCCACGTCCGCCGCAGGACTACCCCTTGGCCGCGGGTACGCCCTTGGGGGCCGGGGCGGGACGGTCCGACAGGAAGGCCGCCCAGCCCTCCTTGGGCGCCTGGCCGACCGGCAGGCCGCGCAGCTTCTCCAGCGTCTTCGGGTCCTGCGCGTCCAGCCAGTCAACGAGCTGCCGGAACGACACGCAGCGCACCTCCTTCTTGGTGCACACCGTCTCGATGACCTCCTCGACGGCCCGCATGTAGGTGCCGCCGTTCCAGGACTCGAAGTGGTTGCCGATGATCAGGGGGGCGCGGTTGCCGTCGTAGGCCCGCGCGAAGCCCTTGAGCAGGGCGTCGCGCATCTGGTCGCCCCAGTAGTCGAACTTGGCGGGGTCGCCCTGGGTGGTGGTGCCCGACTGGTTGACCATGAAGTTGTAGTCCATGGTGAGCTGCTCGAAGGAGTGGCCCGGGAACGGCACGAGCTGCATGGACACGTCCCACAGGCCCTGCTTCTTCTGCGGCCACACCTGGTTGTTGACACCACTGGTGTCATACCGGAAGCCCAGGTCACGGGCGGCCTTCATGAAGTTGCGCTGGCCTTCGAGGCAGGGGGTGCGGGCGCCGATGAGCTCCTTGTCGTAGTCGAAGGGGAGTGGGGAGGCGTCCTTCAGGCCGGTGTTGGTCTTCCAGGTCTTCACGAACTGCTTGGCCTGGGAGATCTCGTCCTTCCAGTCCTGCACGGACCACTCTCCGACACCGCCGCCGCTGCCACAGAAGTGGCCGTTGAAGTGGGTGCCGATCTCGTTGCCCTCCAGCCACGCCAGGCGCAGCTGCTCCGCGGTGGCGGCGATGCCCCGGCGGTCGTTGAAGCCGATGTCGGAGCGGCCCGGGGAGTGCTGGGGCGGGCGGTACTGGTCACGCTCGTCGTCCGGCAGCATGTACACGCCGCTCAGGAAGTACGTCATGGTCGCGTTGTTCTTCTTGGCGACCTTGCGGAAGTGGGAGAACAGCTTCTGGCCGTCCTCGCCCGCGCCGTCCCAGGAGAAGACGACGAACTGGGGGGGCTTCTGTCCGGGCCGCAGCCGTTCGGGCCTGGGCAGGTGGGGCTGGGCGCCGGTGTAGGCGGTGGAGCCGTCTCCGATCAGCCGGACCGCGCTCTTCGGCGCCTGCGCCGGCGTCGCCTTCGGCGGGTCGGGCTTCTCTTGCCGGGGGCTGCCGGTCGCGCAACCGGCGAGCGATGCGGCGCAGACCGCGGCGATCACGGAGCCCGCGGCGATCCTGGGGGTGGCGGCCATGTTCCGCCCACCTTCTTCCTTCTCTCGGGTGCGGACAGCGCCGCCACATTCACACGAGACCGAGAAGGAACTAGTACGACAAGCCGATCAAATGCGCACTTCACTCTTCTGGGCGATCTATTCACCCATTTGCCCGGAAAGTCTATGCTCGCCCTTTACTCTGAATTACGATCCGTTTACCGAGCGTTGATTCATCCCGCCGATCTACGCCGTGACCGCCGCGACCGAACCCGCCTTGAGCGGGCCCACCATGACGCGACCGCCGCAGCCCCGGAGGAGACGGGAAACCATGTCAGCCTGCGTCCCCACACGCGCCGCCGACCCGAACCGAACCGAGCACACGCATCCGCCCCACAGTCCGCCGCCGACCGAGCCCCGCCGATTCCGCATCGCGGGTGCCGATGTGTCGGCCTCGATCGCGGTCTTCCTGATCGCCCTGCCGCTGTCCTTGGGTATCGCCCTCGCGACCGGCGCCCCTCTGCAAGCCGGCCTCGTCGCCGCCGCCGTCGGCGGACTGGTCGCCGGGCGGCTCGGCGGCTCCCCGCTCCAGGTGAGCGGACCCGCCGCCGGACTCACCGTGGTGACCGCCGACCTCATCCAGCGCTACGGCTGGCGGACGACCTGCGCCATCACCGTCCTCGCCGGTCTCGCGCAACTCGGCCTGGGTTGCCTGCGGGTGGCCCGCGGCGCTCTCGCTGTCAGCCCCGCCATCGTGCACGGAATGCTCGCCGGGATCGGCGTCACGATCGCCGTCGCCCAACTGCACATCGTGCTCGGCGGCACACCGCAGAGCTCCGTCCCGGACAACCTCCGCGCGTTGCCCGCCCAGTTGGCGGACATGCGCCCCGCGGCCGTGTCGGTCAGCGTGCTGACCCTGGCGCTGCTCCTGCTCTGGCCGAGACTGCCCGGACGGGCCGGACACCTGCTGCGCAAGATCCCGGCCGCGCTCGTCGCCGTCGCCGGGGCCACCGCGGTCGCCGCCCTCGCCGGTCTCCGGCTGCCCAAGGTCGACCTGCCGTCCTGGAGCAACCACGCCTTGGCCGGGCTGCCCGAGGGCCCCGTGCTCGGCCTGGTCGCCGCCGTGCTCACGACCACGCTGGTGTGCAGCGTGCAGTCGCTGCTCGGCGCGGTCGCCGTGGACAAGCTGGTGGCCGGCCGCCCGGGCCTGTCCGCCCGCGTCGGGCGCTCCCACCTCGACCGCGAACTGCTCGGGCAAGGTGCGGCCAACATCGTCTCCGGCTCACTCGGCGGACTGCCCATCGCCGGTGTGGCCGTGCGGAGTTCGGCCAATGTGCACGCGGGAGCGGTCAGCCGGAACTCCACGATGCTGCACGGCGTTCTCGTAGTGATCGCCACGCTGCTGATGGTCCCGATCCTGGAGCTTATTCCGCTCGCCTCGCTCGCCGCCCTGGTGATGGCCGTCGGCATCCAGATGGTGTCCCTGAACCACATCCGCACGGTGACGCGCCACCGGGAAGTGTGGGTCTACGCCGCCACCACCCTCGGTGTGGTCTCCTTCGGCGTCCTGGAGGGCGTGGCGCTCGGCATCGCCATGGCCGTCGGCGTCGCCCTGCACCGCCTCACCCGTACTCGCATCACGCACGAAGAAAGGGAAGGAGTCCATCACGTTCACGTCAGAGGACAGTTGACGTTCCTCGCGGTGCCACGGCTCAGCCGGGCCCTGCACCTCGTGCCCCACGGTGCCGACACCGTCGTCGAACTGGACGGGTCGTTCATGGACCACGCGGCATACGAGACCTTGCAGGACTGGCAGAAGACACACACCGCGCAGGGCGGCAACGTGGAGATCACCGGCCGGCACCCCGGCACCCGCGTCTCCGAGCCCCAGGCCCTCACCGGCTGCCGCTGCCGGCCCTGGACACCCTGGCGCAACCACCAGTGCGACGGTCCGCAGTCCGTGTCCCCCACCGAGAAGAACCCGGCCGGGTCGGACCGCTCCGAGCCGGACCCGTCGGGCACCGGCGGAGCCAGCGGGCACGAACTGGCGCGTGGCATCAGCGCGTTCCAGCGCAACACCGCCCCCCTGGTGCGCGGCGAGCTGGCCCGGCTGGCGCGTGAGGGGCAGCGGCCCTCGCAGCTCTTCCTGACCTGCGCCGACTCGCGACTGGTCACATCGATGATCACCTCCAGTGGCCCGGGTGACCTGTTCGTCGTGCGCAACGTGGGCAACCTCGTCCCGCGGCCCGGCGAGGAGAGCGGCGACGACTCGGTGGCGGCCGCGATCGAGTACGCCGTGGACGTCCTGCGGGTGCGGTCCATCACGGTGTGCGGGCACTCGGGGTGCGGCGCCATGCAGGCCCTGCTCAACTCCGAGCCCGGAGGCGCCCGGACCCCGTTGAAGCGATGGCTGCGGCACGGGCTGCCGAGCCTGGAGCGCATGGCCGACGACACCACGTCCTGGGGCAGGCTCGCCGGGCGCTCCCCGGAGGACGCGGTCGAGCAGCTCTGCCTCACGAACGTGGTCCAGCAGCTGGAGCACCTGCGTGCCCACGACTCGGTGGCCCGGGCCCTCGGCGAAGGCACCCTGGAGCTGCACGGGATGTACTTCCACGTGGGCGAGGCCGAGGCGTATCTGCTCACCGAGACGGACACCGGCGCTGTCTTCGACCGGGTACGGGAGTCGGACCTGACGGTGTGAGCCCGGCGCCGGGTGGGGCTCTGTCCCGGCCCGGCACCGGATGCGGGTGTGCCCCCGATCGGCAGCGGGGGCACACCCGTGGCCCACCCGGGCCCGACCGCACCGCCTCGGCTCTCCCATGGCTGCGCCCCCCCTCCGGCCCGGCCGCCGCTCGCAGGATTACCGCCACGGCTCCTCCCGCTCCGTCGCGCTCAGATGACGGGCAGCAGACGCGGTGAACTTTCCCTGGTCGGCGTCCGTGGCTACGGATGACCCCCGCCGCCGACAGCAGCCCTCAACAGGTCTAAACCAATCGGCGGTCGGCCCTTGTCATCGCACCCCCGGGTCTGATGAGCTGTGGCCTGGGACACAACGGACACCCTGGGAAAGGCAGATGCCGTGAGCAACGAGAGCCTGGCCAACCTGCTCAACATAGAGAGGGACGGACGCTCGTTGCGGACATACCTTTGACCTGTGGTTATGCGTTGGCGCGCGGGCCGAGGAGCTGCGGCGCGTCCTCCCACATCGCTACCGGCACGACGCGGGCGGCAACTTCGGTGCCATCCGGCGCGGTGTACTTCGGGTACGCCCACACCCCCCGCAGCACGGATCGTAGGAGTGCTCGGCGCGTCTCGACGGGGGTGATGTCCCACCGTTCGATCAGGCCGTGGATGATCGGCTGGTAGTCGGCCGGCCGTGCCTCTTCCTCCTCGGTGCGCTGGTCGAGTTGGGCGAGTTCGGCCGTCACGCCCGTCTGATCCTTGGTCAGCCGTTCCCGCTCGCGCTTGTAGGAGTCCTCGGGAATCACGCCGCGCGTGAGCAGATCGGTTTGCCGGTCGAGCTGCTGCTCAATTTCCTTGAGCCTGGCGCGTAGCTGATCGCGGGCAGCGTCGAGCCGTTCGCGGGGTGTGCCTACTGCTTCGGTGCGCTGCTGCGGGATGGTGGCGGCCTCTGCTTCGATCATTGCCGACCACTCGCGAAGACGCTTCTTGACGGCGTCCTCGGCGACGCTGCGCAGTACGTACACGCCGTCGCACGTGCCGTTGTCTTTCATCGCCGAGCACCGGAACATGTAGCCCGGTTTCCGGATGAGGACTTTGCCGGCGCCGTAGGTGGAACCCCCCGCGGCTGATGCGGTGCCGCCGCAGCGTCCGCACCGCATGTTGCCGGACAGGGCGTAGGCCGGTTTCCGGTTGCCGCTGGGGGTGTTGCGGGCCCGTTCGCGCTTCTCCTTGTACGCCTCCCATACGTCTTCGGGAACGATCGGTTCATGCGCTCCCGGCACCCATATGCGGTTCGGACAGTTCATGCCGCGTGAGCGGTTGCTGTCGGGGTCCTTGGGGGGACAGTCGCAGTCGTCGGGGTGGTACCGAATCCAACCGGCGGCCCATCCGCTGTCCATGTAGCGGGTGAGGCCGGATTGCAGCCAGGGCTTACCGCGGGTGCCGAGATAGCCGTTCACGCCGCACCACTGGGTGACAGAACCCATGGACTCGCCGTCGGCCACGCGTTCGTACAGCCTGGTAACGACGCGGCCGACGTCGTCGGGCTCGTACCACTCGCGGTGAATCACGCCGGCGTCTTCGTCGAGTTGGCGCCGGTGCCAGATGTACCCCCACCGCTTCCCGCCGGTCGCGGGCAGGCCAGCGGCGCGGCGGTGTTCGCGGGTCTCGGCCCACTGCTCGCCGATCCTGTCTGACTCGTACTCGGCGAACTTGAAGGCCATGCCCATTTGCAGTCGGCCGAACGCGGTTCGGGTGTCGGCTGCCTCGGTGGCGGAAGCGAGCCGGCCGCCAGCCGCTTCGAGTTTGGCCAGATAGACCGCGTTGGCGTGGCGCGAGCGGCCGAACCGCGAGTACCGCCAGACGGCGACGCCGCGGGCGACGCGGTCCTCGACCACCTTGATAGCGGTACTGATCTTGCGCTTCATCTTCCGGCCGGACACGTCGAGATCTTCAATCCAGTCGACGATTTCGGCGTTGTTGCGTTCGGCCCATGCGCTGATGGATGAACGCTGAATCTCGGGACTGATCTTCTCCTCGTAGTAGGTCGACACTCGGATGTATCCGACGAAGGGCTCACGCTTGGTGATGATGCGTGAGCCCTTCGCACGGTCGAGCGTTTGCGTCACGTAGTGGACTCCCGATTCAGGCGCCGCACCTGCGCTCCGTCCAACGGCACGACTTTCGCGTCCGGCGGTTCGGCAGCGAGTCGGGCGTCGTGCGCAACGATGTTGCGAACGAGGGCAGCGGCGACGCGGTTGGTTTGTTCGGTGACGTAGTGCCGTACGGCGCGGTAGCCAGTGACCAGGCTTGCCAGTACTCCGGTCGTGGTGGTGATGGTGCCGGTGATAATGGCGGGCCCTACCTCAGCCGTCGTGAGAACTCCGGTGATCAGGATGGTGAGCCCGACAACGAGAGTGATCACGGCGGCGACGGCGGTGAGGTAGACATCGGTACGGCTGGTCACTTGCGGCCCTTTCCTAGCTGGTGCCCTCCCGCCTGTGTTTGGCAGTGAGAGCAGCGATCACGCCGCGTACGGCGGCGCGGTCGGTTTCGTCGACTACTCCGAGCGCGGTAAGCGCTTGCTCTTCAGTTGTGGGAGTGCGGGGCCGCTCAGCGGGTGGAGGCTCTTTCTCAAGTGCCTCCGGTGGGAGGTGGCCGGCCCTTACGAGGAGTGGCATCACGGGGATGCCGAAGGTGACGCCGAGCGCGTAGCACGTGCCGACGTCGGGTTGCCCCTTGTCGCGCAGCAGTCGCGAGACTGTGGCTACGGGGATGCCGGAGGCGTCAGCGAAGCGCCGCTGTACGCCGCGTTCCTCTGGGTCGTACCCGTTGCGGGCGAATGCCCATTTGAGCCACTCGCCGAACGTTGCGTCGAGTGGTGGTTCCGGTTGCGAGCCGTGTGTCATGAGCGCAATGTATCGCGCACGCGAGATTCATGGTGGGCGGTGCACAACTCTTTGACTCATTCATGTGTCGTCCCCCGTTTGTGCTGGCTGCATCCCACCCTCACGTTATCGAACACGTGAGCGGTTCTCCATCACTCGATCACAAACGGTAGCACCAGCACCACTGGTTACCGACGTACCGGTCCGTTTCTTCCCACATACGTTCCACGCGTGAGCGAAACCATGTTACGTTCCACTCGTGAGCGACATGCGCTCACGAGTGATCGAACGAGGTACGTCCCGCGATGCGTTTTGACCCCATCCCGCTGCGTACGGCCGCCGCCGCCAAGGGCGACAACACCACCGCCGCGATATCCCGTCGGCTCAACGCCCCGTATCAGACGGTCATTCGGTGGACGAGCGGTCGCAGCACCCCGGCCGGCCCTGCCCTCGCGGACATCGAGCGGACCTACGGCGTGACCGCCGCCGCCCTGTTTCCGGGCGACGCATGAACGCGCCGTCGCTCGCCGCCGCCCGCGACCGCGCCGCCGCCGTCAAGGCCGCAGCCCGCACATGGCGGCACGGCCTCGACGCCATGGACCGCATGAGCCCGGCCGCCGCCGCCCGCGCCTGCTATCAGCCCGGGGGCCCGTCGCTCGTCGAGCTGGAGGCACGCATCAAGGCCGACCGCGCCGCCCGCACCCGCAGCCACCGCGCCGCCGCCTGAACACGACGAAGGGCCGCCCGGATGCGACCCGGACGGCCCTGCTCGACCAACCCTCGAAGGGATCGACCATGAACACCCCCCAGCGTACCGAGCGCCCCGCGCTCCGCGCCGCACTCGGCATCAAGGGCGCCCGCGCCGCCCGTCGCCGCACGCAGTTCGTCGCCGTCGTCGCCCGCCAGCTCGACGAGATCACCCCCGGCACCGTCCGCGTACACACCGCGCCGACCACACACCAGGGCCGCAAAAACAGGCTAGTCGTCCTGTTTTCCGCGTCCGGCAGTGCCCTGCCGACGACGCGCGAGCAGCGCAGCGCCGCTTACGGCCTGCTCGGTCGAGCGTTCCCCGGCGCCGATTGGAGCCGGCCCCGCACGTACGACGCCGCTACCGGCGTCCTCGCCGTCGACGAGCCGATCGCCCCGGCCGAGCTCGGCCTCGACACCGCGCCGGGGGCCCGCCAGTGATCCGCCCCCAGCTCAGCGCCGACGGCCTCGCCGTCCGCCTCCCGCTCGCCGAGCACGTCGACCCCCTGCTCGACGAACTGGCCCTCGCGTACGCCCAGGACCCGGACGCCGTCGGCCGCCTGCTCGCCGCCCACGCCGCGAGCGTCGTCGCCCTCGACATCGCCGCGTGCAGCGACGACGCCACCGACTACGGCCGCGCTATGCGCGCCGCCGAGGCCGACGCCACCCGCGAGGCCCTGCTCGACGACTGCCCGGCCGCCGCCGCCCTCGACCCCCTGCTCGACCCCGACGACGCGATCAGCCTCGCCGGCCGCATCACCCGGACCGCCGCCCACATTCGCCACCGCACCGCACAGAACAGGAACGCCCGCCCGTGACCGTGACCACCCTCCCCACCGCCCACGCCCCGGCCGCCGTCGCCCCGGCCCGCGGGGGCGCCCTGTCCCTCTCCCACATGTCCCCCTATGAGGCGTGGCAGTTCTGCGAGTCCCTGGCCAACACGCCTCTACTGCCCGACGCCTACCGCAAGCAGCCCGCATCCGTCCTGTGGGCGATGGAGTACGGCCGGGCACTCGGCCTCGACGTCGTGACGACGATCACGACCATTCACGTGATCAAGGGCAAGCCGTGCCAGTCGGCCGACCTGATGCTCGGCCGCGCCCGCAACGCTGGTCACCGCGTACGGATCAAGTCGGAGCGCACCCGGTGCGAGGTGCGCATCATGCGCCACGACGACCCCGACGACGAGACCGTTATCGAGTGGACCCTCGACGACGCGGTGATCGCGGGTCTGTGCACGCTCCGCGACGGCCGCCCGTACGCCCGCGACCAGAAGAACCAGCCGCAGCCGTGGGAGAAGTTCCCCCGGGCGATGCTGCGGGCCCGTGCGATCGCCGAGGCCGTACGTATCGCGTGCCCCGAAGTGCTGCACGGCGCCATCTACACGCCCGAGGAACTTGGGGCCGTCGTCGACCAGGAGGGGAACCCCGTCGTCGTCGAGCGCGTCGACGCCCCGCCCATGCAGCAGGGCGTGACCGTCGTGCAGTCGACGCCGAACGGCCCGCCGACCGCGCCGGCCGAGCCGACCGCGCCGTCACGTGACTACCTCGCCGAGGCCGCCGAGACGGCCGACGCCGACCAGCTCGCCGCCATCCTTGCCGACGCCCAGGCCGCCGGCGCCCCCGCGGAGTACATGACGTGCCTCGCCGAACTCCGCGACGCGCACGCCGCCGTGACCGTCGGCCCCGTGCGCGAGATGCACGCCGCGGCTCAGGCCCGGGGCGTACACCCCGACCACCTCGCCCGCCTCGCCGCCATCGGCGCCACCAAGCCGGGCGCCAAGCAGCAGCAGGCCGACGGGGGCAAGGAGCAGCCGACGCCCGCCGAGCAGGGCACGCCGGCCGGACCCGCGCCGCACTCGGTTTCTGACGCGGTCGCCGCCGAGGCAGCGATACCCGCCAGCGTCGCCACCGCCGAGCAGGCCGCCGCCGAGGCCGAGAACCTACTCAGGCTCGCCGCGAGCCGCGCCCACCTCGCCACCCTCGACGCCGATTTCGAGCGCGTCTACGGCCTGCCCATCGAGCAGGCGACCGCCGCTCAGCTCGACCAGTTCCGCGCCAAGATCGAGGCCGCCGGGGGTGCCCAGTGACCGACGTCGAGAAGAAGGTCGAGGCGCCCGACCCGGCGTACCTCGCCGCCGTTCTGCGCCGCCGTCAGGCGATGCGGGCCCAGCTCGACCAGGCCGAAGTGTTGTACGAGGACGTCGACCGCGAGGCCAAGAAGTTGCTTGACCAGCAGTACAAGGCGACCCGCAGCGTCAAGGCCGACGTAACCCTCGACGACGACACGAAGTTCGCCAGCGTGACCCGCGTCGGGGGCGAGGCCGAAGCGCAGGTAAGCGACCGCGAGGCGTTCGCCGCATGGGTGCGCGACCACTACCCGGAACACTGGGATTTCCGGATCATCCCGGCCCGGACCGAGACCGTCGTCGACGAGACGTTCGCCGCGACCGTCCTCGCCGCCGTCGACGCCGCGGGCGTGCCCCAGTGGGCCGACCCCGAGTCGGGCGAGCTGCACGAAGTGCCGGGCGTGATGATCAAGCCGACGCGTAGCCGCTACTACCGGTGGACGTTCACCCGCGAGTCGAAGCGTCAGCCGCTCGACGGCCGCGCCCTGGTCACCAACGCAGTCAAGGCCGGCGCCCTCGACCTCGACACGCCCCTCGCCATCGAGGCCGCACCCGCCGAGGTCGAGCAGTGACGGCCGCCGTCCTCGACCGTCCGGGCACCGTCCACGTGCCCGGACAGCTCGACCACTCCCAGGCGTCGAGCCGTACCGGTTTCCCGCTCCCCGCCCGCCCGTGGAACGGCCTTACCGTCCTCGACGCGTGTTGCTGCGCGGGGGGCGCCGGTATGGGTTGGTACCTCGCCGGGTGGGACGTCGTGGGCATCGACAAGGACGACCAGCCCCGTTACCCGTTCCCGTTCATCCGCGGCGACGCGATCGAGTACATACGGGCCCACGGCCACGAGTACGACCTGATACACGCGTCGTGGCCGTGCCAGTACGGCGCCGCGATCAGCAAGGGCACCAATCGGCACTTGCGCGACCGGTACCCGAACCTGACCCCGCCCGGCCGCGAGGCCATGCTCGCCGCCGGCCGGCCGTTCGTGATCGAGAACCCGGACGCGCGCCCCGACGTCGTGCTGTGCGGCACGATGTTCGGTTTGCCGATCCTGCGGCACCGCAAGTTCGAGACGCACGGATGGTTCCCCCTCGCACTGCCCCACACCCCGCACCGGGGCCGCGTCCGCGGACACCGGCACGGCAAGCACTACGACGGCCCGTACGTCGCCGCGTACGGCAACGGGGGCGGTAAGGCCACCGTCGCCGAGATGCAGGCCGCAATGGGGATCACGTGGACCGACGTACGCCACGAACTCACCGAGGCCATACCGCCGGCCTACACGCAGTTTCTCGGCGAGCAGGCCGCCGAGCAGATCCTCGCCGAGCGCTACGGCACAGCCGCATGACCGCGCCGCCCCGCGAGGAGAAGCCGCCGCCGTCGTGCGAGTACGGCAACCCCCGATGCCACGCCCAGCCCGCCCGGTTCTACCCGTGCGGCTGGAAGTGCGACGAGCACCAGCCGGCCCGCACCCACCGCCGCAAGAGCCCGTGACCGGCCCCCGGGGCGAGGAGACGACCGCGCCCTCGCCCCGGGCGCCCCACCCCCGACAGGAGCGACACCCCGTGACCCTCGACGCCATGGATTGGGTGTGGACCCGTGCGAAGTCGCGCGGGAACGCCCGCCTAGTCCTGCTCGCCGTCGCCGACGCCACCACCGGGCCGGACGCAACCGCCCGCATGGGTACGGCCGAGTTCATGCGCCGGCTCGCTGCGTCCCGCTCGACGACGCGAGCCGCCGTCGACGCCGCCCTCGCCAGTGGCGAACTGGTCGAGGAGGAGCCCGCCCAGGGCAGCCGCGCGACCCGTTACAAGATCCCCGGGGCCGTCGGGTACGTCCGTACCCACCGCGCTACCGGGCCGGAATCCGGCCCCGTAGCCGAGACGACCCCCGGGCCGGAATCCGGCCCCCTCCCCGCTGCCGGGCCGAATCCCGGCCCCTCTACCGGGCCGGAGTCCGGTCCCCCCGCCGGTATCCCCGACACCCTGTTTGGGACCGAGATTCGGCCCCCTATGGGACCGGATTTCGGCCCCCATCACTCACCCATAGAGGGAGTGAGTGAAGGAGTGAGGGAGCGCGGGCGCGAGGTCGCAGTGATCCCGGAATTCGCCCGCCCCCTGGTCGACCAGATCACGGCCGCCCAGATCTACCCCGCGTGGACCCTCGCCCCGGCCGAATGGGTCATCGTTCACGCCCTGATCAAGCGCAGCGGGCCCGACATGCTCGCCGCCGCCGCCGTGCAGGCCGCCCAGCGCGCCCGGAACGGCGTCGCCCACGCCCGCTACTTCCTGCGGGCGTGGCAGGCCCTACCGCCCGCCCCCGCGCCCGGCACCATCCCGGCCGCCGCCCCGGCCCGGCCCGCCTCGAACGTGATCCCCCTCGACCGCGCCGCGCCCCGTGGACGCGTCGCCCAGTCCGCCGACTACCTCGCCGAAGCCCTCGCCGCCATGGAGGCCCAGCAGTGACCCCCCGCGAAGTCGCCGCCCTGATTGCGTACGTCGTCAAGCTCGACCCCCGCCTCGCCCTCGACGACCAGGCCGCCGCCGCCGAACGGCTCGCCCAGTGGTGCGACCTGCTCAGCGACGTACCCGCCCAGGCGCACGGGTGGGACGCCGCCCGCACGGCCCGCGACTACATCGCCCGCAACCCCTACCGCATCCAGCCGTCGGACATCTCCCGCCCGTGGCACACCCATAAGGCCGACGTGATGAGCCGTCACGTGGGCACGTTCGAGCCGACCGCGCACCCGGAGATCAACCCCGACGACGAGACCGGTAACGCCTACGTCGCCGCACTGCGAGCCGAGCGCCAGGCCGTCGCCGCCGGCCGGCTCGCACCCGTCACACACCGCGCCATCACCGCGGGCCCGGCCGCCGCCGAGGTCGCGCGCCGACTCGCCGCACTCGGCGAGTACATGCCGCCCAGCGTGAAACAGGCCCTCGCCCATCACCGACCGCGCCGCGCCCAGCGCGAGCAGGCCGCCGCCGCGAACCTCCCCGACGCCCTCGACGTCGCGTGCCCTTACGAGCACTGCCTCGCCCCCGCCGGCGACCCGTGCCGCAACGCACGCCGCGCCCAGCGCAGCACCCCGCACCCCTCCCGCACCGAACTTGCCACCGCCCGGCACTACGCCAAGGAGAGCGCAGCATGAGCCCGACCCCGAAGCAGGCCCGCCAGCACCGCCGTAAGGCCGTGCCCACCGACCGGACGAAGAACGTCACGTCGTGGCGCGTCGAAGCGTCGTGGGACCACCGCCCCGACGCTCCGGTCGTGATCCGTACGCCGGACAAGAAGCGCGCCCGCCGCAAGGTGACCGAGCTCGCCGACAAGGGCGCATACGTGATCTTCCAGGAACACGAGGGGTGGGACCGGTGGCGCACGCTCCGCGAGGTCGACGGCGCCGCCCTGCTCGCCGAGCGCGACGCCGAGCAGCAGCTCGCCGCGGCCGGCCACCCGTGGACGCCGCCCGCGTACCGGCCGGACGCCGACGACCGCCACCGGACGTGGCTTGCACGGATGGATGCCCGCGCCGAGGTCGAGCAGCAGCTCGCCGAGCAGGCCGCCCGCGAGCAGGCCGAGCAGGGCGCCCGCCGCCGTCGACTCGCCGCCGAGGCCGCCCGCGACGCCCGCGCCCTCATGTCGCCGCCCGCGATCGTCCGGCCCGAGAACCGGCAGCGCGCCCGGCACATCACCGGGGCGCAGCGATGATCCCCCGCGCCGCCCTCGCCGTCGTCCTCGCCGCCGTCGAGGACGCCCAACGTCAGCACGACGACCCCGAGGCCGCCGTCGTCCGCATCGTGGCCGACCTACGCGCCGAGGGATGGACGCTCGCCCCGCTCGACCAGGTCGAGCAGCCGGCCGCCTAACCCCACAGCAGGGGGGCGCCACACGAAGAAACCCAGGGCGCCCCCTCCCTGCTATATTTCACGCGCGAGTGATTCTCACTCGCTCACGCGTGAATGCACGCCTACATCCCGCCCGGAGGTACGTCCCCGATGGCTCGCACCACCTCGACGCCGGCCGAACGGTTCGCCGCCAAGACGACCCCCGGGCCCATCCCCGCCGGCCTCAACGCCCCCGATACCCCGTGCCTGTTGTGGCCCGAGACGGCCCTCGACCGCGACGGATACGGCCGCTTCTGGGTTGACGGCCGGTACGTCTCCGCCCACCGATGGGCGTTCGAGCAGGCCCGCGGACCCGTCCCCGACGGCCTCGACCTCGACCACCTGTGCAGCGTCCGCCGATGCGTCGCCGACGACCACCTCGACCCCGTCGACCACCGCACCAACGTTCTTCGCTCGACAGGGCCCAGCGCGATCAACGCGCGCCGCACACGGTGCGTGAACGGCCACGACCTCACCGACCCGGCCGTCGTGCACGTCAGCTACCCCCCGTCGCACCCGCACGGGATGCGCAAGTGCCGCGTATGCGCCCGCGACCGCGCCCGCCGCACCCGCGAGCCCCAGCTCGCCCCCGTCGCCCCCATGCCCACCCACACGACCCCCGAGAGGACCGCCGCCTAATGGCTGGAGAGACCCCGATCACCGTCGTTGGCAACGTCGTTGCCGACCCCGAGTTGCGATTCACCCCGTCCGGCGCCCCCGTGGCGAACTTCCGTATCGCCTCGACGCCCCGCACGTTCGACCGCGTCACGAACGAGTGGAAGGACGGCGACACCCTGTTTCTGTCCGTCAGCGTGTGGCGCCAGCAGGCCGAGAACGTCGCCGAGTCCCTCAGCCGCGGCGACCGCGTGATCGTCGTGGGCCGGCTCGGTCAGCGCCAGTACGAGAAGGACGGCGAGCGTAAGTCGTCGTACGAGATTCAGGCCGAGGACGTCGGGCCCGCGCTCAAGAACGCGACCGCCCAGGTCGCCAAGAACGGCACCCAGAACGGCCACCAGCAGCGCGCCCAGGGATACGGCCAGCAGGCCCCGCAGAACGGTTACGGAGCCCCCCAGGGCGATCCGTGGAACCAGCAGCAGCGCCCCCAGGGATACAGCGCCGAGCCCCCGTTCTGAGCATGAAGGGGCAGCTAGTCGCCTTGAGCGCCCTCAATGATCTTGTCCATAACCTGTCCAATGGCGATATAGGCCAAGGCCATTTGTGCGTCCGCCGCAGCAGTCTTTCCACCCGCCGTGGCCGACATGCGGTGACGATCTGCCTCCCGTTGGGCCCAGGTCCGGCCCTCACGAATGCCGTTAAGCAAGCGCTCTACGTCAGTCATGTACCGACGCTCTCACCGTCATTCCGAACGTCGACCGCGACAGGCCGCAGAGCCCCACGCATTCACCCCTTTCCACCACTCCGCGACCGGACGCGGGCCCGCTCACGCGCGGGCGCGCACGCGAGTACCGACCACCACTGACACAGGAGCGACCCCGCCATGCCCCGCATTCCCGACGCCGTCGCCGTTGCCTCCCTCGACACGCACCGTCTGATCGTCGCCGTACCGAACGAGGGACCCGCGGAGATCACGTGCAACCTCCCCCGTCCCGTCGCCGCGTCCGTATTGCGCCAGCTCGCCGACGGCCTCGACAGCCCGGCCGGCCGTTGCGACACCGCCCTCGCCACCGGCCGCCCGTGCCCCGTGCACGACGTGCCCGCCTCCCTGTCCGAGGGCATGCTCGCCGCCGGCCAGCAGGCCGCCGAAGGGTTCGCCCGCGGCATAGCCCAGGCGCAGCGCCCGGCCGGCCTCGACGCCCTGCTCGACCACGTCGCCGCCGCCATGACCCCGGACGACGACGAGCACCGGGCCGCCGAGGAGCCGCCCGCGCTCACCGCCGACGACGTGCGCGACGCCCTCGCGTTCAACGCCGACGACCGCGACCAGGTGCTCGCCACACTCCGCGACGTCCTGCTCGACACCACCGCCACGCGCACCCCCGAGCAGGCCCTCGCCGCCGCCCGCGTCCTGCTCGAAGCCCACGCCCGCCAGGTCGCCGCCCTGGTCGAGGCGCACTACCGCGCCACCCGGACCCGATGGGGGCTGTCCCGCTCGACTCGCGGCCTGCTCACCGGTTATGAGGGCGCCCGGAAGATCGTCACCGCGTACGCCGACGGCCTCGCCGACGAGCAGGCCCTCGCCGAGGGCGCAGCGAACGAGCAGGTCGAGCCGTGACCCCGGCCGTCGCCGTCGCGGCGAACCTCGCCGTCGCCGTCGTCCTGCTCGCCGCCAGTGTCCGCCTGATCGTGTGGGCACTGTCCGGCGAGCCCGGCCGCGCTCACCACGCCGACCGCCCCCTCGACCAGGAGCAGCCGCCCGCATGAGCCCCCGCACCGCCCAGCGCGCCCCCAAGGGCCGCGACCGCGACCGCGCCGACCGGCGGACCGTCGTCGACGTCCTGCTCGCCCGCGCCACCCGTGGCGTCATGTCCTCGACCGAGGGCGCCCTACTCGCCGAGCACGTACGCGAAGAACAGCGCCTCGCCGACGAGAACCGCCGCGCCCTGGCAGGCACTACGCAGGCCCTCGAACGGCACCGCAAGGCCGCCGACGCCGCCATACGCGAGGCCGAGCAGCGCGCCGAGCAGGCCGAGCACCGCGTCGAGCAGGTCGAGGAACGCCTCGCCGCGTACGTCGACGCGTTCGGCCCCGAGGCCGTCGAGGACTCCCACGCCATGCAGCACCGGGCAGCAACCGCCGAGGCCGCCGTTTCCCGCGTGCGCGTCCTCGCACAGCAGATGCGCGCCGGATCGCCCCAGGGCGCAGCAGCGATCTATGCCGACCGCATCGAGCAGGCCCTCGACAACGACCGCCGCGCCCTCGACCCCGACACGGCGATACGTGCCCAGTTCCTCGCCGCCGCCGACTCGACGACGGCCCGCCTCGCCGAGAAGCAGCGCGACCACGACATCGCCCTCGCCACCGCCCGCCGTAACACCGTGGCCGCCGCCGAGGAGGCCAGGGAGCAGCGACGCCGGGCCGGCCGGTACCGCCTCGCGTGGCTCGCCGCCCGCCGCGACCGCAAGGCCGACCGCGCCGCCATGGCCGCCGACCTCGCCACCATGCGCGCCGCCGAGCAGCAGCTCGCCGCCCTCCGGGCCGCACTGCCCGACGAACCCCGACCGTGTCTCGGCCTACCGAACGACCTCGCGTACGCCAACGGCCGGCACGACCTCGCCGAATGCGTCCGGTACGCCCTCGACCATGCGGGCCGGACGTGACCGAGCAGGCCGTCGACGCCGAGCAGGTGCGCGCCGCTGTCGAGCAGATGCGCGCCGCACTCAGGGCGTGGGCCGAGGCCGTCGCCCCCGCCGTGCGCGCCCTGGTCGCCGAGTTCGCCCGCCTCGCCGAGCAGATACGCGAGGCCGGCGTCGTCGACGACCAGGGCTGCCCCGCCCCCCGTGATCGCCCCGCATGGCAGAGCCCCTACGGCCCGCCGCCCCGCCGCCGCCAGCACTGAGCACCAGGAGCAGCACGACATGACGACCAGCCCCGGCCAGCAGGCCGCCGCCGACCTCGCCGCCGTCCGCGAGCAGTGGGGCGACCTGCTCGCCGCAATATCCGAGCCGCCGCGCCCGGCCGCATGGATGCCGTACGAGCGCCGCGGATTCCTCGACCAGCTCGCCGCCGAGGACCGCGCCGCCGACGAGCCGACCGTCGGCCGTCTGCCCCTGGTCGTCCGCGAGCACCCGGCACCGGCGAACTTGCGCGCCCTCGACGCCGCCCTCGCCGTCGAGCGAGACGTGTTCGACATGTGCGACGCCGTCGCCGAGCGCGTACAGCGCACCGTCGACCGCACCGACGCCCGGCTGTGGGCCCTGCCCACCGTGCGGGCCGCGGAGTGGAGGCACGACGCCGACCGGATCGCCGACCGCATCGGTTCCCGCGCGCATGGGCTGCATTGGGCGTGCGTCTACCTTGCAGGCCGCGCCCTGTCCGAGCCCGACGGCGAACTGTTCCGGATCACTCCCGCCCCCCTGCTCGACCAGGTCGCCGCCATGGCCCGCAGCGCACGCCGCAGCGTCGAGGCCGCGCTCGGCCGCGAGGGACGAACGCTCACACTCGACGACCCGTGCCCCTTCTGCAAGGGCGGACGGATCGTCGTGCACAACGGCGGAGGAGACCCACGGGCCGCCGTGGCGACCTGCTCGACGGGCCCCGTATGCCCGGCACCCGTGGACACCGAACGGGGCCGTAGGGCGTGGCGAGGCGCCGACCTGGTCGCGTTGTGGGTGGCGATCAACGCCCGGCGCACCGTGCCCGCATAAGGCCCGCTCACAGCCGTACATGCCCTCAACTCCCTTTCATAGTAAGGGAGTTAGGGGCAACTTTCTTTCCGCAACCCCTTGTGTACTCAGTACAGTACCGAGTACAGTAGTGATCACAAGGAACGGACAGGGGGTGAGAAACACACAATGACCAGGGAAGATGCGGCATTCATCGCCACCATCGCGGGAGCGGTACTCACCGGGATCGGGGCGATTGGCTCGCTGATCGGCGCATGGTTCGCCCGCGAGGCGACCAAGCGACGCGGTCGGCACCGCCGCTAAGAACCGGAGGGCGCAAGTGATAGTTGCGCCCTCCGGGGTCCCCCATCTTCCCAGACCACCGACACATCCGACCAGCACAGGAAGGAACGCAATGTTCATCGTTCGATACGGCGACGCGATCGCCGTCGTGGCAGGGGGCGTGACCCTCGCCGCGGCCGGCGTGCTCGGCGACGTCGCGCCGGCGTGGTGGATCGTGTGGGCCGCCGGCGCCGCCATCGTGGCCGGCGCCCGCGTCTACCGCAGCCGGCTCGACCGGCGCTGATCCGCCGGCGGGCCCCGGACGTCACCCGGGGCCCGCCGTCCACCGGCCGGACGTCACCCGGCCCGACACCCCAGGGAGCAACCCCCGATGCGCGTCACCATCCCCGGCGCCCTCGCCGACCACCTCGCCGCCGCCGACCTCGCCACCGGCCCCGCGTCCGTCGACCCGGCCGCGCCCGCAGCGCGCGCCACCCTCGACGCCGGACGCCGCGGACGTGGCCGCACGCTGGAGATCACCCCCCGGTCGACCGCCGTACTCCAGTTCATCAGCGCGTTTGCCGAGGCGATCCTGATCAACCGCACCTTGCACACCACGGCCGAGGTGCGCGCCGCCCGCACGTGGCTCGACCGCGCCGGCCGCGCCACGACCACGCTGGCCGCCGACCTCGCCGCCGCGGAGGACGCCGCCTCCCTGGTCACGGAGGCCGAAGCCACCGCGGGCACATGGCGGGGCGAGTGGATCGGCGAGCACGCCACGGCCGCCGCGCCCGCCCTGTTCCCCCTCGACCGCGAACAGGGCGCCCTGTTCGCGTAGCCACCGGCCCGCCCACCCGGGCACGCCCGACCACCACCAGGAGCACCACACATGGGCATCGACGAGCACAACCGCCGCGCCACCTCACGGCAGGGACTCACGCCCCCCACGGCCGCGGACCGTTTCAAAGAGCAGATGCTCACGATCATGAACGAGTACGAGCAGGCCCGCCGCGACGAGATCACCGCAGCCGGCGGAGACGCGGACGAGGACCGCGACCCGCTCGAATTCGTGCGCGACCTCGCCGACGGGTACGAGCAGCGCCGGGGCGACGAAACCGCCCTGGTCCGCTACCTCGACCAGGTGGCCCGGCAGCTCAACCCCGAGGACGTGCGCGCACTGCGCGTCGCCGCCGAGGCCGTCAAAAAGGTCACGCCCCTGATCATCCGCATTGCCGCGGACGAGGACGGCATGACGCCCGCGCAGATCGCTGAAGATCTCGGCATGACCGAGTCGTACGTCTACCGGATCTTGCGCGAGCACCGCGCCAATTTCGAGCAGTAGCCCGCACACAGGTGCGGCCCGCACACGGTGACGTCACCACCGGGCGGGCCGACTGACCACGATGGGAGCAACCCCCAGCATGACCACCAGCAACCCTACCCAGCGCCGTGCCCAGCCCGTCGCGGGCACCCGACCGAGTGTCCGCCTCGACGAGCAGTTCGCCCGAGACCTCGCCGTTCTAATGCAGACCGGCGACGATCTGACGACCGCCATGCGGACGGCCGTCGGCATCGTGGCCAACCTCTATCGGACTGCGTGGCACCACCAGGTGACGCCCGTCGGCACCGCGCCGACGCTCGGTTCATACAGGTTCATCGAGAAGCCGCCGTTCGTCGGCCCGGCGTCCCTGCCGCAGGTCGACCACAACGGTCCCATGTGGACGCCCAGCAGCAGGCAGACCAGTACGGATGACGCCCGTCGGCAGGAGCAGCCGCCCCGACCGCCGCAGCGTCAGCAGGCTCGCCGACCGGTCGGCCGCCCGTAGTCGACAGCACAGCAGCAGCACCGCGCCCCGTCCGCCGAATCGTCGGCAGACGGGGCGCCATTGGCTCCGCCTCAGCGATGAAGCGCGGGATCCTCGCGCGTGAGGATGACCGGCAACGTTCCGCCCAGCAGGGCGCAGAGCACCGCGCGTCTGCCCGTTGAGCCAGGGGGCAGCAGCCAGAATCACGATGACGACGACGATTACATACGGCCAGCCAGGAGCCAGCGCACCCGGCAAACCACTACCACCACACACTCGCTGACCTGTCTCCGACATGCGAACTCCTCCTGGTTTCGGGCCATTTGAGTCAAGCCTGGCACGCGATTATGGGTCGCTCCTCCCCTTCACATGGCCGCGATGCGCCATTTGGAGCGAGACCTGTCGGATACGTCTGGGGCTTGCCGGACTTCTTAACGCCCGCGTGCCCAAGTCGTTATGCGGGAGACCGCCACCACGTTGTGGAGTCGAAGCCGTTGACGTTGGTCTTGCGATCGGTCGCCGGCCGTCCCGGCACGCGAGTTGCACCGTGACCGGTCCGTGAAGGGCGAGGCACTGCCCGAGTGGGACGCCCCCACGCGCCCCGTACAGAACTCGTGGTCGCTCGCCGCCGAGGCCGCACGGCACCGCGTCGAGCTGAACGCGATGGGAAGCCAGAAGTGGCCGAACCGACCGACGTACCCGCCTTGCGACCGGTCGCGGGCCCGCTCGCGCGCGCGAGTTGCGCCGTGACCTTTCTGTGACCTAAAGTTGGCCGCGTCTTCGGCGTGCCCAAAACCTGGCGCATCATCGCCAGAGTCGCACCGCCGAATGGGCGCTCACCCCTCGCCACCCATCCCAGCCTCAGGCTCCACAGGCCTAAGGTGCTCATTCGTAGTCAAGTGCCACCGCTGCCCAGCGCTGTCCGTGAAGTACGCATGCGGATCTAGCAACATAGGAACGTCGTAGATAATGAATTCTGCCACCTCAAAGGGCGCGAGAAATACGGGCGCAGACAGTGACTCTCGCGACCCATCGATGCGGCGCACGTCTACTTTCGACATCCAATGAGGTCCATATTGCGCAGTCACCGCATGCAACTCGGCGGGGCTGTGATTGCCGACTTCCACGTGAACGTTGCTGCCGTTCGTTCCTGCCACTCCGGCGAAGTAGCGATAGTTCAAATCAACCTTACGCGCCTGTTCCCATCGGCGCTCCAAAAGGAATGCTGAGAGTTGCTCATGCTGCAACGCCAAGACATCGGCCTGCTTCGCGATGAACTCACGCTGTTCCCTTGCCTCCCTCTTTTGACTTCTCAGAGTGGCCCAGGCGCCATAGGCCGCCACGCCCGCGAAGACGCCAGCCACCCAGGCCGGCGCGCTTCCCCAATCAACCCACGAAAGGTCGATCGACGGGTTAGGCATAGAGAATTCAGGTAGCGACACTGGCATACATGACAATATAGACGAAACCGGTGATATCTTGCCGCGTCCCATTGACGACAAGGATCGCGCCGCCGTCCGCCGCCTGCACGCCGCGGGCAAGTCCCGTAACGACATCGCCCGCGCCATCAAGCGCAGCCCCTCGACCGTGTCGAAGATCGCCGCATCGTTCGACCCGCCCCTGTCGTTCGACCGCGCCCCGCAGGTCGAGGCCGCGACCCGCGTCCGTACCGCCGACCTCGCCGCCCGCCGCGCCGCCCTCGCCCTCGACCTACAGGGCGACGCCGAACGGCTACGGGCGCAACTATGGGCGCCCACCGTGCACGGCGAGTTCGCCGGCCGCGAGGGCGATTGGCACGAGACCCACCTACCGCAACCCCGGTTCGGCGACCAACGGGCGATCATCGCGTCGGTACAGACCGCCGTCGGCACCTCGCTACGCCTTGCCCCGGCCGAGGGCGGAGAGGACGCCGGAAAGGTGCGCAGCATGTTGGGCGCCCTCGGCGAGGCCCTGACGCAGGCCGCCAACGACGACCGGGCCCACGACGACGACGGGGGCGCCGCCGGGGGGTGAGCCTCAGTGCTCGACCTCGACGGGTTGCCCCTGTCCCGGAAGCAACTCCGCAGCATCGGGCAGGCCACGGCCCGTATCAACCTGTGGCACGGTTCCGTCCGGTCCGGGAAGACGGTCGCCTCGCTGCTGGCGTTCGTGATCGCCGTCGCCACGGCCGGACCGTCGGGCCTGATCATCGTGGTCGGTCGGTCGTTGCAGACCATCGAGCGCAACGTGTTGGAGCCCCTACAGGACCGCGCGTTGTTCGGGCCCCTCGCACGGCACGTCGTGCACACCCGCGGGGCGACCACGGCAACGATCCTGGGGCGCACCGTCCACCTGATCGGCGCCGCGGACGCCCGCGCCGAGGGCCGGCTACGCGGCCTTACCGCACAGCTCGCCTACGTCGACGAGGCAACCCTGTTGCCCGAGGCGTTTTGGACCCAGCTACTCGCCAGGTTGAGTGTCCCGGGCGCCCGCCTGTACGCCACGACGAACCCCGACTCGCCGCGCCACTGGTTGAAGGTCGGATACGTCGACCGCATCGGCGAACTCGACATGCGGGCGTGGCACTTCCGCCTCGCCGATAACCCGTCCCTGTCCGCCGAGTACGTCGCGTCGCTCGCCGCCGAGTACACCGGCCTATGGCGTAAACGCATGATCGACGGCGCATGGGTTGTCGCCGAGGGCGCCATCTACAGCGAGTGGGACGAAGACCGGCACGTCGTCGACGAGTTGCCCGCCATGCGCCGCCACTGGTTGGGCGTCGACTACGGCACGACGAACCCCTTCTCGGCCGTCCTGCTCGGTCTCGGCGCCGACGACCGCCTGTACGCGGTCGCCGAGTGGCGATTCGACTCGCGCGCCGCCCACCGCGCCATGACCGACGCGCAGTACAGCGCCGCCGTCCGGGCGTGGCTCGCCGACATGGACGTCGCCCCCGAGTGGACGTTCATTGACCCGAGCGCGAAGTCGTTCAGCACCCAGCTTTGGCAGGACGGGCACCCGGGCGTCGCCCGCGCCGACAACACGGTCGCCGACGGCATTCGATCCGTGGCCGCCCTGCTCGCCGCCGGCCGCCTGTTCGTGCATCGGTCGTGCGACGGCCTGCTCGGCGAGCTCCCCGGTTACGCATGGGACCCCAAGGCCACCGAGCGGGGCGAGGACGCCCCGTTGAAGATCAACGACCACAGCGTCGACGCGTTGCGCTACGCCATCCACTCGACCTCGCACGAGTGGCGCCACCTGCTCACCGCGCGCACGCCCGACACCACGACCAGGAGGTGAGCCGGAATGGCACTGCCCGAGAACGGCGCAGCGTGGCCGCCCCCGGACTGGGCCGCGTACTACGACCGCATAGCCGTTGACGATGCCTGGTACTCCGGAGACCGGACCCGGCTCGCCCGG
Source organism: Streptomyces sp. NPDC092370 (assembly GCF_044755265.1). Taxonomy (NCBI): domain Bacteria; kingdom Bacillati; phylum Actinomycetota; class Actinomycetes; order Kitasatosporales; family Streptomycetaceae; genus Streptomyces; species Streptomyces sp. NPDC092370. The sequence goes on from NZ_JBIVQO010000014.1 coordinate 165,549, forward strand.
ATCTACGGCCGCGAGCAGAAGACACCGCGCCGCCGCCTGTGGTCCCGCCGCAGCACCGCGCACCGCCCCGGCCGCGACACCCGCTTGCACGTCCCGTTCGCCGGCGACATTGCGCAGACGTCCGCCGACATGCTGTTCGCGGACATGCCGACCGTCACCGTCGAGGACACGGCCACACAGACCCGCCTCGACCAGTTGCTCGCCGACGGACACACACAGCAGATGCTCTTGTCCGCCGCCGAACAGTCCGCCGCCCTGTCTGGGATCTACCTCCGGACGACGTGGGACCGCGAGTTGGTCGACCGGCCGCTACTCACCGCCGTGCAGCCCGACAACGCGATCCCGGAGTTCCGTTGGGGGATGCTCGCCGCCGTCAACTTCTGGCGGGAACTCCCCGGCAGCACCACACAGCAGGTATGGCGGCACGTCGAGCGGCACGAACCCGGCCGCATCGTGCACGCCCTGTATCAGGGCAGCGGCGACAACATCGGTCGCCGCGTGCCGTTGCTCGAACACCCCGATACGGCCGGCCTGGTCGGCAGCATCGAGCGCGACGGAGAGTCGACGATCACGGGTATCCGGCAGCTCACCGCGGCCTACGTCCCGAACATGACTCCGAACCGTCTGCACCGGGGGTCGCCGATGGGGCGCAGCGACTACGCCGCGCCGATCTATGACCAGCTCGACAGCCTCGACGAGGTGTGGACGTCATGGATGCGCGACATTCGACTCGCCCGTGCGCGCCTGATCGTTCCCGATGGCTACCTACGGTCGAACGGGCCCGGCAAGGGTGCGTCGTTCGACGAGGATGCCGAGGTATACGCGCAGCTCAACATGCCGCCCACCGAAAACGGCGGCATCACGCTGAGCCAGTTCGAAATTCGGGTCGACGAGCACCAGCGCACGGCCGAGGCCCTGATGAGGCAGGCCGCCCAGTCCGCCGGATACGCCGCGCGCGCGTTCGGCCTCGACCAGGGCGGGGGCGCCGCACGCACCGCGACCGAGGTCGACAGCGACGACGACAAATCGGAGATCACCCGCAGGAAGAAGGCCGGCCACTGGAAACAGGGACTGGCCGACATTCTGTCCGCCCTGCTCGCCCTCGACTCCGTGCACTTCCGCACGGGTGTTGCCCCCGAGCGCCCGCGGGTGGAATTCCCCGACGGCGTCGCCGAGTCCCCGATGGACACCGCGACGACCCTCGAACTACTCAACCGGGCGCAGGCCGTCTCGACTCAGACCCGGGTGAAGATCGTTCACCCCGACTGGGACGACACGGCAGTGAAAGCCGAGGCCGCAGCGATCCTGCGGGAAACCGGCATGGGCGAGGCGCCCGACCCGGGCGACACGTACCCGCTCAGCGTGCGCTAGTAGCGAACGGAACGGCGCTGCTGTGGTGGTTGGGTCAGAGTTCACCCATGACGGCCCCTCGTGCCCCTCGTGTCCGCCTATCCGACCGGTTCAGGAGACGAACGCTCACGTCTCAGCCCCCCGAGCCGGAGCCGCAGGCACCCCCCGAACCGGAGCCGCAGGCTCCGGACGAGCCGGAAACCACGGACGACCACGAGCAGCACCCCAACAGGGTGCATACATGGATGAACACGGCTTCCACGGTGATAACTGCATTCATTGCTATTCCGGCACTCGTCCTCGCGATCATCACCTACCAAGATCAACAAGCGGACTCTGAAAGCAGCGCCCGCAAGGAAGCATCGCAGATTGCTTGGTATTGGCAAACGCGCGATAAGCAACCGACGCATCTCGTCCTGGAAAACAGAAGCCTTCGGCCGGTCTATCGCGCATTTGTCAACATCGAAGACGACAGCGAGGACAATCGACAGGTGTTCTACTTTGACGACACCGTGAGCCCGTGCAGCAGAGTCACTTACCCCCTAGGCGCTCACGGGAAAGATGTTCTTACCCAACTCAATGCGGAACTGTTTTTCACTGATTCACTGGACCAACTTTGGAGAATGAATTACACGGGCGTTCTTAAGAATCTCGGGGAGGGTAGGAACGTGAAGATGACAACCGACTTGAACATGGTCGAAACCTGGAAACTGAAAAGTGAATATGAGGAGCTTTCCGCCTGCGGCTGAGGATTAGGGGGTGGCATGCCAATCCACCCCGGCATGGTCGAGGATCTCGCCACGGGCACCCGTAACCTGTATGCGCAGGCCGAGGAACGCCTGTTGGGCATGATCGCGCGCCAGCTCGCCGCTGGCCTCGACGCGCCCGGGTGGGTCGAGGCCAAGCTCGCCGCCGTGCAGACGCTACGGAGGGCCGCACAAAGCGTCGTCGACGAGCTGGGTAAGGCGACGCAACTCGAAGTGTTCGACGCGGTCGCCGAGGCGTACAACGTCGGCCACCGGTCGGCCGTAGCCGAGCTGGGCGCCCTGTCCGACGACGCCCGCGCCCTGGTCGACGAGCGCACCCCGAACGCCCAGGCCGTCGACCGCCTCGCCGCCGAGGCCGTCGACGTCGTCACCGCGACCCATCGGTCGATCCTGCGGGCCGTCGTCGACACCTTCCGGGCCGTCGTCGCGTCCGTGGCCGCCACGCCCCTACTCGGTATCGGCACCCGCCGGCAGGCCACGCAGGACGCGATGCGACGATTTGCCGACGCCGGTATCCGGGCGTTCGTCGACCGCGCCGGCCGCCGTTGGCAGCTCAGCTCTTACGCCGAGATGGCAGTCAGGACGGCGACCGCGCGGGCCGCGACCGAGGCGCACATGCGCACCCTCGCCGACGCCGGGGTCGAGCTGGTCGTCGTCAGCGACGCCCCGCGCGAGTGCCCCCTGTGTCGGCCCTGGGAAGGGCGCGTACTGACGATCAGCGGGCCCGCGGGCGCGCGTACGGTCGAGGTCGAGCACGCCGTCGAGGACGGCCGCATGGTCCCCGTCCGGGTGGCCGGCAGCCTCGACCAGGCCAGGGCCGCAGGGTTGCAGCATCCCAACTGCCGCCACAGCGTGAGCATGTACTCGCCCGGACTGACCCGGATCGAGCAGGCCACCAGCGACCCGGCCGGCTACGACGCCGGGCAGCGTCAGCGCGAGATCGAGCGGACCATACGGAAATGGAAGCGCCGCGAGGCCGCCGCCATCACGCCCGAGGCGCAGCGCGTCGCCCGCGCCAAGGTTCGCCAGTGGCAAGGCGCCATGCGCCAGCACCTCGCCGACCACCCCGATCTACGCCGCAACCGCGTACGCGAGCAGATCGGCGCCGGTAACCTCCCCGAGCCCCGGAGGGAGGCGACCGCCGAGCAGGTCGAGGCCGCCCGCGTCTGGTCGGGCGACGACGCCAGCGTGCGCGAGATGAGCGACGACCAGCTCGCCGCCGCCATGCGCTCGAACCTGCTCGACGACCGCGCCCGCCGCCGGATGGAGGTCGAGGCCGACCGCCGCGACCTCGACGCCCTGCTCGACCGCGCCGCGCCCCGCGGCACCCTCGCCGCCGATCTGACCCCGTTCAGTGACGCGGAGTTGGGCCGGCTGGTCGGGCACGTCGACGACGCCGACGCCCTACGGATCGCCGCCGAGCTCGACCGCCGCGACCTCGCCGCACGACTCCCGGGCGTCCGCCCGGATCTGGTCGGCCTGTCCGACGACGAGCTCGCCGCCCGCGTCCGCTACGCGATCGAGCACGGCCTCGACGACGTCGACCAGCTCGCCGCCGAGGCGCACCGCCGCGACCTGCTCGCCGCGATGTTCCCCGGCGGGCGCCTGCTCGACGACCTGTCCGGTCTCGGCGACGACGACCTCGCATGGGCGATGCAGTACGCCGACAACGGCGAACTACTGCGGATCGCCGCGGAGATGGACGCCCGCGAGGCCGTCGAGCTACCCGAGCCGGCCGACACCGGCGACGCCGTCGAGAACCTGCTCGCCGACCGCGACGCCCTCGCCGAAGCCATGGGCGACACCGTGCCCGGCCCGGCCGCGTGGGGCGCCCTCGCCGCGGACCAGGCCGTCGACGACCACCTCGACGACGACGCGTTTTGGGCCGACCTACGCGACGCCTCAGCCGCCCTGTACGGGGGCGACGACGACGAGGACAAGGACAAGGACGAGCGGCATCTCATCACTCGCCGCGAGGCCCGCGCCCTGTACGACGAGTACGTGTATCGGCAGTACCTACAGGCCGAACAGGACTGCAACGGCTACCTACTCAACAAGAAGGCCAAGGCCGCCGGGCACAACCCCGCATCCCTGTTCAGCGGGCCCGCGCGCATCGCCTACGCGCGAGCAAGCGACGAGCTGAAAGAGTGGTGGAAGGAACACGGCCGGCTCACGCAAGCCGAGTTCATCGAGTCCGTGACCGGCAAGGCGCAGCGATGGGCCGACGGCGCCCGCAAGAACGAGAGCGACCAGCAGAACAAGAGGTGACCCCATGGGCACGCGCGAAGAGATCGTGAGGGCACTCACGGCCGGCCGCGAGGCAGGCGACCGGGGCGACCCGCCGACCGCGTGCCCGTACCCGCTCACCTCGACACTCAGCACCGCATGGATACGCGGATACGCCGAGCGCCGCCCCGTCGCCGACCAGGGCGACCAGGACGTCGACGACTGACAACCGAACACCGCAGCACGACCCCGAAGGGGGGTCCGCCACTACGGCGGGCCCCCCTTTCGCATGCCCGATTCCGCCCCGTCCCAGGAGAGCCACCGTGCCCGACCCGAACCCGAACCCGAACCCGTCGGCCGACCCCTCGACGGACCCGGCCAACCCGCCCGCGCCGCCGGCCAACCCGCCGGCCCCGGCCGCGCCGCCGGCGGGCCCGCCGGCCCCGCCGCAGGGCGACCCCCAGACGCCCGCCGAGGGCGACGTGTCCACGCTCCCCGAGTGGGCCCAGAAGCTCATCAAGGACGCCCAGCAGGCCCCGAAGGAGCCGGCCCCGGCCGCGCCCGAGCAGGCCGCCGAGGGCGACCTGTCCCGCCTGCCGAAGTGGGCACAGCAGCAGCTCACCCAGGCGCAGGAGCAGGCCCGCACCGCCGCCGTACAGGCCGCCGTACTGCGCACCGCGCCGACCGCCGGCGCCAACGCCGCCGCCCTGCTCGACTCCCAGTCCGCCATGACCGCGCTCGCCGCGGTCGACCCCAACGACCACAACGCCGTGACGGAGGCGATCAAGGCCGCCGTGCAGGCACAGCCGCACCTCGCCGCCGCCGTCGGCCCCGCCCGCGGGGGCGCCGATTTCGGCAGTGCCACCCCGCAGGAGCGCCGGCCCGGTTCCCTGCACGACGCCATCGCCGCCCGTCTGGGCGCCTGAACCTAGGAGCACCCCATGCCCGTCACTCTGACCGAGGCGAAGAACAACGCGCAGGACGACATAGACGTCGCGGTGATCGACGAGTTCCGCAAGGAATCCGCGATTCTCGACTCTCTGACGTTCGCGGACGTCGTCAACCCCGCCGATGGGGGCGACACCCTCACGTATGGATACCGCCGGCTGATCACCCAGCCGACGGCGTCGTTCCGTCCGATCAACACCGAGTACACCGCGTCGGAAGTCCAGACGCAGCGATACACGGTCGACCTGAAGGTGATGGGTGGATCGTTCCGCGTCGACCGCGTCGTCGCCCGGATCGGCCCGGCCGCGTCCGGTGCCGTCACGCTGAACATGCAGCAGAAGATCAAGGCGACCCGCACGCAGTTCCAAGACACCGTGATCAACGGCGACACCGCCGTCGACGCCGAGTCGTTCGACGGCCTCGACAAGGCTCTGACCGGCACGGCGACCGAGTTCCGCGCCGGCGCCGTCACCGACTGGTCGGATTTCGACACCGACCCGCGCGCCGAACACAAGGCCCTCGACGCCGTCGACGAATGGCTGTCCCTGCTCGACGGCTCGCCGACGATCATTCTCGGCAACAAGCGTGCGCTTGCCCGCGTCCGCGCCGCCGCGCGCCGTGCCGGCATGTACACACAGAACCCGCTCGACGGCCTGCTCGGTCCGAACGGCCGGCCGATCGTCCGCGAGCAGTACGGCGACATCGTGTTCGCCGACCCGGGCGACAAGGCCGGATCGAACGACCCGATCATCCCGGTTGAGAACCGGACCGTCGGGGGCACGGCCGCGACTGGCCTTACCGACCTGTACGCGTACCGCGTCGGCATGGACGGTTTCCACGGCGTGGCGTGCATGGGTGGGACCGTCGTGCGTCAGTGGCTCCCCAACTTCGACTCCCCGGGCGCCGTCAAGTTCGGCGAGGTCGAGCTCGGTCCCGTCGCCGTCGCGCTCAAGAGCACCAAGGCCGCCACGGTCTTCCGAAACATCAAGGTGGGCTGACCCATGGCAGTGATCCGTACCCCCGTGAAGGACTACAGCGGGCCCGGTGTGGCCGGCCTGCACTTCGTCGACGGCCAGGCCGAGACCGACGACGAGGCCGTTATCGCCTACGCCCGCCGGCGTGGCTACGACGTCGAGGACACCGCGCCGAAGCGGAAGGCCCCGGCGAAGACCGAGCCCCCGAAGGAGTAGCCCGGTGCCCCGTGTCTACGCGACCCCCGAGCAACTGGCCGCGTGGACGGGGGAGCCGGCCCCGCCCGACGCCGAACGGTTGCTCGCCCGCGCGTCCGCCGACGTCGACGCCGCCCTGTTGTGCGCGTTCTACGCCACGAGCGACGCCGGCATGCCGACCGAACCGCACGTCGTGCAGGCCCTCGCCGACGCGACGTGCGCACAGGTCGAGTACCAGCTCGCCACGGGCGACGACGGAACCGGCGCCGCCGGCAGGTGGGGCAGCGTCTCTATCGGCCCGGTGTCTCTCGGCGACCGCCGCGACGACCCGCGGGCCCCGGGCGACGTCGACCTCGCCCCCCGCGCGCACCGCGCCCTGATGTTGGCCGGCCTGCTCCCGGGGGTGATCTGGTGAACGTCCCCGGGTGGCTGTTGCGCCACCGCGTCACGGTCGAGCCGTACGACGGCGACAGCGCGTACGGCCCGACCTACCGCCCGGCCGTCGAGGTGCGGGCCCTGGTCGCCGAACAGACCAAGCTCACCCGGAACCGCGAGGGCGTCGAGGTCACGTCGACGACGCAAGTCATCGCCGCGCCCGGCCTCGACTGCCCGGCCGAGTCCCGCCTCACCCTGCCGTCGGGGCGAGTGACCAAGGCGATCAGCGTCGCCAACCACACCGCGCCCGGCCTACCGGTGCCGCAGTCAACAGAGGTGATGTGCGAGTGACACAGCGTTCCCGCCTCCGGTTGAACGGGGCCGCAGTCATGCGCGGCACCCGGGCCGGCGCCGTCCGCGGCCTACGCCTCGCCTCCGAGCACGTGCTCACCGAGTCACGACGCGTCGTGCCGATCGAAGAGGCCACCCTCGAACGCTCCGGCGTCGCCACCGTCGACGAGTCGTCCCTCACGGCCGCAGTCAGCTACGACACCCCGTACGCCGTCCGGCAGCACGAAGAGTTGACGTACCAGCACGACGCCGGCAGGACGGCGAAGTACCTCGAACGGCCCATGACCGAAGAGGCCGACACCGTCGGCGAGATCATCGCCGCTCAGGTGCGGAGGTCGCTACGTGGCTGATGTGACCGACGGCGTCGCCCGCCTGCTCGACGGCCTCGACCTGCTCGCCTACGACCCGACCGGCAAGACCGGCGACACGTTCGTCGAGCGCATGCCGTCGACCCCGGATGCCGCCGTGTGCCTGTCCCTGTACGACGCCGGCCCCCCGGACGCGCGCAACGCCTACGACACCGTACGGCTACAGGTGCGCGTGCGCGGGGGCCCGGACCCGCGCGCCTCCCGCGACCGCGCGTGGGCGATCTACAGCGCGTTGCACGGCCTCGCCGGCGTCGACCTCCCCGACGGGACGTGGCTCATCCTCGCCGCCGCCCGCGGCACCCCCGGACCGATGGGCGTCGACGCCCAAGGCCGGCACGAACACGTCGTGAATTTCGACCTCGACGTGTCTTCCCCCAGCACTCACCGCACCGAATAGGAGGTAGCCAGCATGGGACGCCCCATCGACGCCCGCGGCTGGTATTTCGAGGTCGAGGACACCACGACCCCCGCAACCCCCGTATGGCACCGCATCGGCAACGTCAACTCCTGGTCGTACAGCCCGTCGGAGAACGAGGAGACGGCCGACACCACGACCAACGACAGCGAAGGCGCGTACGAACAGGACGTGATGCAGCGGGGCGCGACGCTGGAGGTCACCGGCCTGTGGTCGCAGATCGGCACCACCCGCGACCCCGGACAGAACTACATCGACAACACGTGGGCGTGGAAGCTCGGCAGCGAATCGCGCGGCCGGATGCGCTACCGCCACAAGTCGCAAGCCGACTGGACCGTTTGGGAGTGCACCGTTACGCCCGGCGAGCAGGGGGGCGAGCACAACGCCAAGACCAGTTGGGGCGCCACCTTCACCCGGTGCGGATTCCCGGACACCGAGCCCGTCACTGCCACCCCGGAGCCGTAACCATGATCGAGCAGCACGACGACCAGGCCCTCGACGTCGACCAGCGCGTCGACGACGTCGCCGACTTCGACGCGTTTTTCGCCGAGCAGGCCGAGCCGGAACGCCGCGGCGTACCGCTGCGCCTGTACGGCCGTACCTACACCCTGCCGCCCACCCTGCCCGCGCTCTACATGCTCCAGCTTCACCGCGTCATGCACAGCGCGCGCCCCGAGGACATTCGACGCCTGCTCGGCTCGCTGTTCGGCCCCGCGGCCGTCGACGACTGGGCAGAGGCCGGCATGGACGACCGCAAGCTCGGAATCGTCCTGATGTGGGCGACCGCCAACGTCGCCGACCCCGGCTCGCTGAGCATGGAACAGGCCGCCGCGGCGTACGACAAGCGCGAGGCCGCCAAGGCGGGAAAAGCCCCGCGGCCGGCGACGACGTCGAGGCCGAAGAACCGCCCGAAGGGCAAGGGGAAGGCTCGCAACTCTGGTCGGCAGTAGTCCGCCACTGGGGAGCGGTCGAGGCTGACCTACGCCGCGAGTACCAGCTCACCGCCGGCGAGGTCGCACGGCTCACCGTGCGCGAGTTCCTGGTGTGTCTGGGCGGCCTGTCGTCCGAGTCCCGGTTCGCCCGCGTGTGGCAGGCGACGCCCCGCGTCGTGACCGACCCCGACGAGATCGCACGACTCACCGGCAGGTGACCAGCACGACAACTGAATAGCGCGCCCTGCGGGGCGCCGATGGGGGGTGCAAAGTGGCCCTCACCATCGGCGAGTTGGTCGGCTATATCGACCTCGACGACTCCGGGGCGCAACGCGGAGTCGACCGGACCGAGGCCGCCCTCGCGGGTCTCCAGCGCGACGCCGACGGCCGGTTGCGCGACATGCGCGGTCGCTTCGCCGCGGCCGGCGCAGAGATGGGGGGCGCACTCGGCGACGGCATCGGAGGGGGCGCCGAGGAGGCCGGCCGCGGCCTCGCCGGTATCGGCCCGCTACTGGGCGCCGCGGCGACCAGTACCAAACTCCTGTCCGCCGGCGCCCTGGGCGCCGCGGGCGCCCTCGCCGCTGTACCGCTCGCCGTTATCGGTCTCGGCGCGAAAGTCCTCGCCGAAAACGAGCAGGTCAAGGGCGCTTTTAGCGACCTGGGCGAGCACGTCAAGGGGCAAATGCAGTCCCTTGCCGAGCCGCTGGTCGAGCCGTTCGTCGGCGCGGCCGGGCAGCTCCGGGGGATCTTCGACGACCTCGCCCCGCAGATCGGGAAGCTGTTCGAGGGCGTCGCCCCGCTGGTCGAGCCGCTGGTCGACGGCATCGGCGCACTCGCCAAGGGCGCCATGCCCGGACTGGTGTCCGCGGTCGACGCCGCGGGCCCCGTGATCGACGCCCTGTCGACCGGTCTCGGCGCGGTCGGCGACGGCATCGGCGGCTTCTTCGAGGGCGTCTCCACAGGCGCCGACGGGGCCGCCGAAGGGCTCGGCGGCCTGCTCGGCGCGGTAGGCGAGATCCTGCCCGCACTGGGCGGCCTGATCGGCACACTCGCCGAGGCCGGCGGGCCCGTCCTCGCCGCGGTAGCTAAGGCCCTGGTCCCGGTCGTAACCGGCCTCGCCGACGCCCTGGGCCCGGCACTGGCCGCACTCGGCCCGCCGCTTGAAACGTTCATCGGCGCACTCGGCGACGCCCTGGTGCCGATCGTCGGCGAGCTGGGCCCGGTCCTCGCCGCCCTCGCGGAAACGTTCGGCCTAGTCCTAGAGGGCGTATCGCCCATACTGCCCATACTGGGGCAATTGATCGCCGCGGTCCTGCCCGTTTTCGCGGAGCTGCTGACCGCCGTTCAGCCCCTACTCGTCACCCTGGGCGAGGCGTTCGCGCAGGTCATGACCGCACTCGAACCACTGGTGCCGGTCATCGGCGCACTACTGCTCGCCGCCCTCGACGCCCTCATGCCGATCATCGAACCTTTGATCGGCCTGGTCGGAAAGCTCGCCGAGATCCTGGCCGCAGGACTCGCGCAGGTGATCACGTCCGTCGTTCTGCCGATCCTTCAAGCCCTGGTTGCGTTGCTGCAAGGCGACTTCGACAAGGCGTGGCAGCTCGCCAAGACAGCCGTACTCAACGCAGCGAAGCTGATCGGCGAGGCCGCCGGCAAGCTCGCCGAGTGGGTCGGCAAGGGCATATCCGCCGCCGTCGACTGGATCAAGGGACTCCCCGCGCGGGCGTACAACGCCCTTGCACCGTTCGCCGGCCAGCTCGCCGAGCGCGCGCGCTCTGCCCTGTCGTCCTTCAAGACCAGTGTGGTCAACAAGGCCAACGAGGCGATTTCGTGGATGCGCGGTTTGCCCGGCCGGATCTCCAACGCCATCGGGAATCTTGGTTCGCTGCTGGTCGACAAGGGCCGCGATGTCGTGCGCGGCCTGCTCAACGGCGTAAAGAGCATGGGCGGTTGGCTCCGCTCCCAGTTGATCAGCTTCGCAAAGGACATGATCCCCGGGCCGATCGCCGACGCACTCGGCATCGCCTCGCCCTCGCGCGTCATGGCGAAGGACGTCGGCCGCTGGATTCCCGCCGGCCTGGTCAAGGGGATTCAGGGTGGAGCCGGCGCCGTCGACCGCGCCATGCGGTCGCTGGTCACCACGCCCGCCGTTCCCCAGCTCGCCCCCGCCGGCGCCACCGTCGGCGCCTACGGCTCGCCGTTCGCCCCGGCCGCCGCGGGCGTGACTGTCCAGATCGAGCATTGGCACGCCGCCGAGCACGGCGGGCCCGACGACAACGCGCGGGCCCTCGCATGGCTCGCCAAGGCAAGGGGGTGACGATGCCTGTCACCGCCACGGGCGCCGCTGGCGCCCTGGTCACCCGGCCCGGACACGTCCAGTACGGCGACCTGTTGCTCGGCCCCGACACCCCGTACCGGTGGCGAACGCTCAGCGGGTGGGGTGACCTCCCGCCCCTCGACCCCGGAACCGTGCAACGGGCCGACGCGCACGGGGCGTTCCCCGGGCAGTTGCTCGCGCAGCAACGGACGATCGGAGTCGACGGCCTGGTCGTGCGCGCACCGCGCGCGCAGATCGGCGAGGTCGTCGGCCGGCTGGAGGCCGCGACCGCGCCGCGCGTCGACGAGATCCCGCTCGTAGTGTGGCTCGACGAGCGCGGGCCCCTGCTCGCCTACGCCCGCGCCGTCCGTCGAGCCGTACCGACGACGACCGGTTACCGGCTCGGAACGATCGTCGGTGGAGCGATCGAGTGGGTCGCCACCGACCCGCGCCGCTACGCCCTCGCCGAGCAGGCCGCCACGGCGACGCTCCCCGTTTCCGAGGACGGCCTGTCGTGGGAGTCGGCCGGCGTCGAGGCACTGCCCGCCAAGCAGGCCGCCGGCGTCGGCGAGCTCTGGCAATGGTGGAGCGACGGCGACCCCGTCATCAGCGGCGACGGCACCGGCCCCGTATCCGTGCGACCCCTCGCCGAGTTCGCCGAACTTGTGTGGACCATCCCGGGCAACGCCTACGGGTGGCCCGTCGCCCCCGGCCAGACCGTCACGTTCGCCTCACAGGTCGCCGCCGACCGCAACGCGATTACGACGCTGCGATGGTGGAATGCGGCCGGGCAACACGTCGCCGACCAGTCGAGCGAACCGGGCGACGCATCGCTTACCGGCACCGCGCCGGCCGGCGCCGCCCGCGTGCAACCGGTCGTCCTCTTTCCCGCAGCACTCCCCGCGCCCGTACCGATCGGCACGTCGTCGCTCCGGATCAGCACGACCGCGGGCGTCCTCGCGTGGCCGCTCAACTTCGGCACGCCCGGCAGTACCGGCCGCATGTCGGCCGTCAACACCGGCACCGCGGAGACGCACCCGGTCGTCGAGTTCCGGGGCCCGGTCACCGCGCCGAGCCTGACCAACATCACGACCGGCGACGTCCTCGAATACGACCTCCCCCTCGCCGCCGGCGACGTCCTGGTCGTCGACACCCTCGCCGGAACCGTGACGCTCAACGGCACCGCCTCGCGCCTCTACACCGCGAGTAGCCGCAGCGTGCCCGAGCAGACGTTCACGCTCGCGCCCGGCACAACCCCCCTGATGTTCCGCGCCGCGCCCGGCAGCAACGACCCGGCCGCGTCCGTCGTCGTGCGCTACCGCGCCGCCTACTGGTAAGGAGCCCCCGCCGTGACCGTGCGCCCCGCATGGCTGTTGCCGCTTGGGCAGACGAGAGAAGACACCCGCCTCGCCCCCGTGGGCACGTGGTCGCCCGACGGCGAGATACGCACCCGCGACGGAGTGATCCCGGGCGGGAACCCGTTCGCCGCGACCGGCGCCGGCGCCATGTCCCTACAGGTCGGTATCGGCCGGGCAGCCGTGCAGGGCACGACCGCGCAGGGCGCCTATCCCGTCGCCGTCGACGCCCCCGAGACCGTCACTTTCACCGACGGGAACGCCCAGTTCGCCCGCATCGACTCTGTGATCTTGCGCGTATACGACGGCCTGTTCGACCAGAGCCAAAACGCCCTCGCCCGCGTCGAGGTCCTGGTCGGCACAGCGTCGGCGACGCCGACCGCGCCGACCCTTCCCCCCTGCTCGCTGCGACTGTGGGACGTCACCGTGCCCGCGGGCGCGTCCGCGGGCGTGGGCGGTATCAACTGGAACTCTGCCCTCGCCGACCGCCGCCGGTACACGGCCGCCGTGGGCGGGATCATCCCCCAGGGGTGGGGACTCAGTTTCAACGGAGCGTACGACGGCCAGTACCGCGACGCCGGCGGCACCCTCGAACGCTGGAACGCAGCCGACGGCACGTGGAAGACCTACCGGCCGCCCGAGCTCGCAACCGAGACGATCACCGGAGGCGTAAGCACCGCGGCCGGCTGGTCGCTGAACACCTTCGGCGCCCGCCGCCGTAACGGCGTCGTGCAGATGGTCGGTTACTGGACCCGGACCGGCGCGACCCTGCTCGCTAACCCCAACCTCGCCGACACCCTGGTCGCCACGCTCCCGATCGGGTGGCGCCCCGTCCTGCTGGTCGAGGCCGTCGCCTCGAACGGCTTCGGATTCGGCGCATGCGCCATCGGAGCCGACGGCCTTATGACGCTGCGTTCGTGGGCGGGTGGCGGACCGACCCGCACCGACAACGCCCTCGAAAAAGACACGAACGTGCGGATCTCCGCGACGTTCGTGCAGTAGGGGGCGCCGCGTGCAGACCCCTTACCGGTTCGTGTTCACCGACCTACGAAGCGACCAGGTACTCGACGCCCTGCCCGTACAGGGCGTCGCCCTCGACGACTACATAGGCAAGGTGGGCCGGCTCACCGGCAATGTGCCCATCCCGAACCGGGAGATCGCCGAGCGGGCCCGGCGGGCGTTGCAGCCCGGCCGTACGGGCGTATGGGTCGAGCGCGGGCGCGACATCTGGTGGGGCGGCATCCTGTGGACGCTGCAACTCGCGTCCAGCGCCCGGGGGTTTCTCACCGCGCAGATTCAGTGCGGCGGGTGGGAGTCATACCTATACCGGCGCCAGTTGCTCGACACCCAGGTCGCCCAGGGCGTCGACCAGTTCGACCTTGTGCGCGGCCTGCTCGACTACGTGCAGTCGACGCCCGGGGGCGATATCGGCATCACCTACGACGGCGAGCCGTCCGGCGTCACCCGCGACCGCGAGTTCAGCCGCTACGACCTCCCCACGATCGGCGACCTTATCGACCAGCTCGCCGCCGTCGAGAACGGTTTCGAGTGGCGGATCGCCAGTTACCGCGACACCGACGGCCGCCGCGTGAAACGGCTTGTGCTCGGTCACCCGATCATCCGCACCGGTACGGCCGAGATCGTGCTCGACCACCCCGGGCCCGTCCTCACCTACACGTGGCCGAACGACGCGTCGGCCCTCGCCAACGGGTGGCAGTCCCGGGGCGCGTCGATCAACAACAACCAGGCCGAAGACTCCTATCCGCTCATGTCCGAGCGCCTGGTCGCCGACGACGACATCGCCGCCGGGTGGCCGCGCCTCGACGGATCGTCGGATTACACCACCGTCGAGCAGGCGAAGACGCTCGACGCGCACGCCCGCGCCGACTGGACCGCCGCCCGCCGGCCCGTGCAGATCCCCGAGGTCGAGGTGTTGCTCGGCGACAACGTGAGCCCGGCCCTGCTCGGCGCCGCCGTCCGGCTACGCATCCGCGACCTGTGGCACTCCGACGTCCTCGACGGCCGATACCGCGTCGTCGGCCTGTCCATCAACCCACCCGAGCGAGGCCGCCCCGAGACGGCGAAGCTCTATCTGGAGGTTCCCGAGTAATGGCGTACGTCCCACAGGATCTACTCGACCGCGTCGCCGCCCTCGAACGCGAGGTGCGCACCCTCCGCGGCCGGGCGCAGATACGCCCCGCCCTCAACCAGGTGTTGAACGGCGACGTCGTGATCGGCGAAGGCGGGCGCCTGTTCGTCAAGGACCCCGACGGAACCCCCGTATTCGAGACCGGGCAGAGCCCCGCCGGCGACTACTTCACCCGCATGCGCCGCGACGACGGCGCACGCGCAATCAGCATCGGCGCCAACAGCTACCCCGAAGACGACGCCCCCTCTCAGATGGTCCGCATATGGGACCGGAATCAGAACGTCATCGTCATGGATGACTACTACTCCGACGAATTCCTCGGTCGCCCGTGGATGCCGGTACAACTGCACCCCACCGAACGGCAGGACTACGACGGCACGACG
The DNA here is from genome assembly GCF_044755265.1 of Streptomyces sp. NPDC092370. NCBI lineage: Bacteria > Bacillati > Actinomycetota > Actinomycetes > Kitasatosporales > Streptomycetaceae > Streptomyces > Streptomyces sp. NPDC092370. The sequence goes on from NZ_JBIVQO010000014.1 coordinate 180,657, forward strand.
TACCAACCGGCATGGGTCGGCACCACGCCCGCCCATAACGCCGTACTGCACCTGTACATGACGACCTACGCGAACACCGGGGGTGGACAAGCCCGCGTCGTCCTCGCGCACGACGGCGTCGAGACCGAACTCGACGAGTGGGATTGCCCGGCCGGCACGTGGACCAACCGCACCATCACGCGCCCGCTCGACGGCCTGCAATTCCTGTCGTATTTCACGCTCCGCATTGAGCACCGCAACAAGTCGACCGGGCAGAACGTCGAAACTCGCCTGTACTCCGCGTACACCCGGAACACGTTCACCGAGGCCGAGGCGCCCGACGTGCCGACCGGCGAGGCCGCCAACGGCGCGACCGCCGAGCCCGCCGCCGCGCCCGTCGAGGAGGTGTGATCGATGCTCCCCGACGGAATCCCCACCGTCCGAGTCACCGGCCGATTCCTCACCCCGGCCGGCGAACCCCTCGCCGGGCAAGTCGTGTTCCGCGCGACCCCCGGCATGGTCACCTTCCCTGACTCCGACGTCATCCTCGGAGGGCCCGTTACCGCGCCGCTCGACGCGACCGGGGCGTTCGCCGTCACCCTCCCCGCCACCGACGCCCCCGACATGAACCCGACCGGCTGGTCGTACAGCGTCGCCGAGCAGCTCGCCGGCGTGGCGATGAACCGCGTCTATCAGGTGTTGCTACCGGCCGACGATCCCGAGGTCGACCTCGCCGACATCGCGCCGACCGACCCGACGACCCCGACGTATGTCGCCGTCCGCGGCGACAGCGCGTACGAGGTCGCGGTGAAGAACGGGTTTGTCGGCACGGTCGCCCAGTGGCTCGCGTCCCTGGTCGGCGCCCAGGGCGTCAAGGGCGACACCGGCGCGACCGGCCCGCAGGGTGTCGCCGGCCCGCAGGGCCCGCAGGGCCCGCAGGGCCCGCAGGGGCCGGCCGGCGCACCGGGCGTCGTGCAGTCCGTCAACGGCAAGTCTCAGGCCGCGGTCGTCCTCGCCGCCGCCGACGTGGGCGCCGTGGCCAACAACGGCGGATACAGCCGCATGGACGGCACGTTGCACGTGGTCTATGCCGGCACTCAGGCCGACGTATTCAAGGCGTCGGATGCGGCACAGTCGAAGTACACCGCCGTCAACAAGAACGCCGAGCTGATCACCAACGCGACGGCCACGTTCACCGACGCGCGAATCGGTGGCACGGGCGCCACGTTGGGCGGGGGAGCCGGCGGAGTCCTCGCGTTCGCCAACGCCGCCACGCCGCCCACGACGAACCCCGCGGGCGCCCTGCTGTGGGCCGAGGGCGGGGCGTTGAAGGTACGGCAGGCAGACGGAACCGCGTTCACTCTCGGTGCCGGGGGAGGCGCCGCGCCGGTTACGTCCGTCAACACCAAGACCGGCGACGTCGTGCTCACGGCCGCCGACGTGGGAGCCGAGGCCGCCGGTACGGCCGTCACGCTCAGCACCACGCAGACGATCAGCGGAGCGAAGACGTTCAGCGCCATACCGTCGAGCACCGTCGCACCGACCACCGCGAACCACCTCGCCCGCAAGTCGTATGTAGACGCCGCAGCGTTCGCCGGCGAGTGGTCGCCCGCCGACCACGGCCTCGCCGCGTGGGCGTTCGACCCCGCCCTCGCCGTGTCGACCGGCATCTACCCGGGGTCGGGCCCGATCCGGGTAACGGCCGTGATCCTCCGCGCCACGACCACGATCAACCGCGTTGTATGGTTCGCCACCGGTTACGCCGGCGGCCTGCAAACCGGATCGTGGGCCGCCCTCTACAACAGCAGCGGAACGCGCGTTGCCGCGACCGGCGACATGTCGACGGCCACCTACGAGCCGCCCGAGGAGCACGACGCCGGGGGCGGCACGATATCGAGCCCCCTCACCGCCGCCTACTCCGCAGCAGCCGGCATCTACTACATCGCGTGGCGCATGGTCTACAACACGACCACCCAGGATGGGCCCATGTTGCTCGCCGCTGAATCCGGCGCCGGCGCCCCGCCCAACCAGTTCGGTTACACCATGGTTCGCCGGTTTGGCGTTTACTCGACCGGCGCCAGCACCGCGCCCGCCTCGATCACCGTGTCGAGCATGGAGAACGGCGCGAACCGCTTTTGGGCCGCCCTCGCGTAGACCGCGCCGCCCCCTTCCCACCGCACGCCCCGGCACCGCGCCGAGGGCGTTTTTTCATGTCTGGAGACACCCCGTGTCTGTTTCGATCATCAGCCGCGCCACGTGGGGCGCCAAGCCGTGGGACAACGACCCCCGCAGCGACGGCCCCGCATACGTGCCGCTCAGCTCCCGTACAGAGTTCTTCGTCCACTACGACGGAGCGCACCACGTGACCAAGACCGGTTACGCGGTCCCGCGCGCCATCGAGGCCCAGCACCTCGCGCAGGGTTGGGCGGGCGTCGGGTATCACTTCGTCGTCGACCAGGCCGGCAACATCTACGAGGGCCGCGGGTGGACCCGCGCCGGCGCGCACTGCCCCGGACACAACGTGTCCGGCATCGGCGTACAGATCGCCGTCGGTGGCGACCAGGAGCCGAGCGAGGCCGCCCTCGCCGCATGCCGCGCCCTGTACGACGAGGCGTGCCGCAAGACCGGCCGCACCCTCGCCAAGCGAGGCCACCGCGACGGCATCGCTACCCAGTGCCCCGGCAGCAAGCTCTACGCGTGGGTACAGGCCGGCATGCCCGCGAAGGGCTACAAGCCGCCCACGGGTGGCACCGCGCCCAAGCCGAAGCCGACCGCGCCGCCGTTCCCCGGGCGCGACCAGTTCGGCCCCGGCAAGCGCAACAAGCACGTGACACGGCTCGGCGAGGCCCTGGCACGCAAGGGTTACGGCCGCTTCTACAAGGTCGGTCCCGGCCCGTCCTGGTCCGACGCCGACCGCAACGCCGTGCGCGCCTTCCAGCGGGCCCAGGGGTGGACCGGCGCCGACGCCGACGGATACCCCGGCCCGGAGACGTGGCGCCGCCTGTTCGCCTGACCATCCCCCGCCCGCCCGGCGCGAGGCGACGCTCGAGTATTAGCGTCAAAGTGACGACAAAACTCGAGGTTTCGCACCGCGCGGGGCGGGCCCCCGCCCACCCCCGAGAGGAACCCCCCATGCAGCCGAAGAACACCCGCGCCGTCCGTACCGCGCTCCAGACGTTCGCCGCCGTCCTCGCGGTCGTGCCCGCGCTCGCCGCGGTCGTCGCCGACTCTGGCGACCTCGTCGTCGCTGCCCCGTGGCTGGTCGGCGCCGCAGCCACGGCCGCCGCGGTCGCCGGCGTCGTCGCTCGCGCCATGGCGCACCCCGTCGTCGAGGCCCTGCTCGACCGGTTCGGTCTCGGCCTGGTCGACGACGCCGACGGGGGCGCCCAGTGACGATCCCCACCCCGTCCGATCCGGCCGCGGTCGCCGTCGAGCTGGAGAAGCTACGCGGCACGATGGAGACCGGATTTGCCCGCGTCGACGGAAGCCTCGCCCTGCTCGTGCAACGGGGCGACCAGACCGACCGCGCCATCGCCGACCACGAGAGCCGGCTCGACGCCCTCGAACGCAACCGATGGCCCCTGCCATCCCTCGCCGCCCTGGTCGCCGTCTGCGGCCTCATCCTGTCTCTGTGGCAGCTCGCCAACCGCCCATGACAAACGCCCCCCGCACGGCCACGCACGGCCGTTGCGGGGGGCGTTCTGTCGTTCTGTGGCGCCCTTACGCCTCGAAGTCACCCGCCCGGATACCGGCCACCAGGCCGGCCAGACTCGCGCGCGAGAACAGCAGCGCCGGCCCGGTCGGGTTCTTACTGTCCCTCACCGCGACGCGCGCAGGATCGACGACGGCGCACTCGACACAGTCAGACTGTGCGCCGGACAGCGACGACTTCCACCAGGTCACGGGGAGAGTCGACGCGTCTTCAACGTGGTTCATTCCGTCTGGTCCCTTATCTCTGCGATGCGTTTTGCGGACAGCTCGGGCGACAACGCAGCAGCGCGCAGCCGCTCGAACGCGTCCCGGTAGACGCCCACCTGCTCCGGTTCCTCGACGTACAGAGCCGACGTCAGCGACTCGACGTGCACGACGTCGAGGTCGACGCCTTCCTCGAACGACAGGAGCGAGTAACTGCCCATCTGTCCGACGTGCGGTGGGGCGTCCGACGGGAGAATCTGAATCGTGACGTTCGGCCGTCGGCCGCGGTCGAGCAGCCGCGAAAGCTGGTCACGCATGACGCCGTCGCCCGTGCACGTCGTGCGTAGCGCACTCTCGGCGATGATCGCCCACAGGTCGACCGGATGCTCGCGGGTGAGCACAGACTGACGTGCGAGGCGTACCTCGACCAGTGGATCGATTCGTTCCGCGACGGCCGCCGACATGGCGGTCGCCGTGATGATCTCCCGGGCGTAGTCGCCGGTTTGGAGCAGGCCGGGAACCACGCCCATTGCACAGGCGCGGACTTGCGCCGCCTCATGTTCGAGGCTGATCAAGTCCTCATACACGGGCGACAGTACGCCGCGGTAGCTGTGCCACCATCCACGCTTCGCGCCCTCGCGTGCGAGGGACAGCATTGCGCCCCGCAACTCGGCGTCGTCGACGCCGTACAGGTCGAGCAACGCCTCGACGTCGGCAGGCTTGGCCGCGCTCTTTGCCAGCTCCAGCCGAGACAGCTTGGCCACCGTGAACGTGCCGTCGCTCTTTTCGGCGACATCTTCGAGGGTGAGGTGTTGGGAGTCGCGCATCGCGCGCAGCTTCTTACCGAGCCTGCGCCGGCGCACCGTTGGTCCGCTCAACTTCACCTCACCTCCGTCATGTCCGACAGTCTGCCGGTTCGCCTCTAACCATGTCACCTGCGTTCGCCTCTCGTGAGCTGGCCCTCTCGCGGGCATATGCGAATTCTCATTCGTTGACTGAGAGGGTTGCATGTCGAGTGTGACAGGGAGCACTCTGGTGCGACGAAATGTGATCGTGCCGACGTATGGCGTTACGAAACGCTGCGCCAACAGGCACCACAGGCGTAGGGAGTTTGCATGGTGCACATGCAGCCGAGCGCGTTACCGGACTGCTGCGCTCCCCCGACCGGCCCCCCGGCGCAGTGTGTTTTCGAGTCGGGCCCCGAAGCGGCCGGCAAGGCCCGCCGGTACGTCCGGGAGTTGCTGAGACACGACGACAACCCCCTCGACGACACACGGCTCGCCGACGTCCTGCTCACCGTCTCCGAGCTGGTGACGAACGCGTACCGGTACGGCACCGAACCGGGCGACTCCGTACTCGTCAAAGTCCTGACGACGGACAAGCGCGTGCGCATCGAGGTGCACGACCCCCGGCGCAAGCGCCCGCGCCTCCGGAACGAGTCGGACGAACGGGCCCGCGGGCGCGGCCTGCACATCATCGACGGACTCGCGGCGCGGTGGGGCACCGACGACCGCGAGTTCGGTAAAGCCGTATGGGTGGAGTTGGAACGATGACCGACAGAGCCATAACCTTCCGGGCCGTCCCCGGCCCCGCCTTCCTCGAACGCTGCACGGTGGCAACGTGGCTGCACCGGGGCGCGCTCGCCGACCCGGTCGCACACGTCCTGATCGCCCACGCGCCCCCGCAGGGTGACGAGACAGCCGCGTCGGTCGAGGTCGGCCTGATGGGCATGGCCGACGCACTGCTGATGAATCCGGCCGCCGAACAGTTAGCGCATGTCGGCGACCGCCTGATCATGCGCGGGCCCTTCGTCGCGCTCGACTACGGGCACCCGACTGAGGTCCTGGGTCTCCCCACGCCCGGCGAGGACTGGCGAGCATTCGTCGCCACGGGTGGGCAAGCGTGCGTCACGATCGGCCTCGACCCCGTACCGCCCGGCGCCGGACCCGACGCCATCGCGGCGTACCTCGAACGCGTCATAGCCACGGGCCGCGCCTACATGGGCACGACGGCGATACGGAACCCCTGATGATTGGGGAACCGGTCGAGGAACTGCCCTTGCCGCCGCCGTTCATGTGGTCGTGCATCGCGTGCGAGTTGTTCCTGTTGCGGCTGGCCCGAAAGTGGGACGACCCTGCGGGGTGCTTCTGGGAACAGTTGGAGACGGCGCGGCACATCGTCGAGTCGCACCCCGGGGAGGTGCCCCCCCAGCACCTCGACGGGTGCGAGCTGTGCCCCGAGTACGCTCGCCGCGGAGACGATCACGCGGCCGACGTGTGGGCGCAGCACCGGGCACGGGACCTATTCATGCCGCCGTCGCTCGCCCGCTTGTTGTGAGCCACCCGTGACGCACGCTCGCGCCGGCGCGTGCGTCCGTCGGGGCCCGCCGATGTCGCATTCCCCCGTGCGGCGCGGTGCGGCCAACAGGAACGGCCCCGGTACCTACCGTGAGGCATCGGGGCCGTTCCTTCACTAATACTGCACTCGCACGTGTGTTCGACAGGGTGAGGCGTGGGGTACAGGGTGTGACGCAGGGAGCACTCTGTGCGCAGAGATAAGCGAGTGACCGAAGCTCCCGGCGCTCGGTTGCGAGCCAAGGCGTCGGGAAGCACGGCCCCCGGGGTTGAACCCCCGGGGGCCGTTGCGCGTGCCCACTGGTGGGTAGGCGCGAGATCGGGAGAGGGTTGACCCGTCCCGTACACCCTCGGAGAATCGAGGGCGCGTATTGGTCTAAACCACTTGGGATGGTGTGCTAGATGGCAGACAACGAGCGTTCGTCACTCTCCAACTTGCTCAAGGAAGAGCGCAGGTTCGCACCCCCCGCCGACCTGGCCGCGAACGCCAACGTCACCGCGGAGGCGTATGAGCAGGCCAAGGCTGACAGGCTCGGCTTCTGGGCCGAGCAGGCCCGTCGGCTGACCTGGGCCAAGGAGCCCACCGAAACGCTCGACTGGTCGAACCCGCCGTTCGCCAAGTGGTTCCAGGACGGCAAGCTCAACGTCGCCTACAACTGCGTCGACCGGCACGTGGAAGCAGGACACGGCGACCGGGTGGCCATCCACTTCGAGGGCGAGCCCGGCGACAGCCGCGCGATCACCTACGCCGAGCTCAAGGACGAGGTCTCCAAGGCGGCCAACGCCCTGCTGGAGCTGGGAGTCCGGGCGGGTGACCGCGTCGCCGTCTACATGCCGATGATCCCCGAGACGGCGATCGCGATGCTCGCCTGCGCCCGGATCGGCGCCGCGCACTCGGTCGTCTTCGGCGGTTTCTCCTCGGACGCGCTCGCCACCCGCATCCAGGACGCCGACGCGCGTGTGATCATCACCTCCGACGGCGGCTACCGCCGCGGCAAGCCCTCCGCGCTCAAGCCGGCCGTGGACGAGGCCGTCGAGAAGGCGGGTACCGTCGAACACGTCCTGGTCGTGCGGCGCACGGGCCAGGAGGTCGCCTTCACCGAGGGTCGCGACGTGTGGTGGCACGACCTGGTGGGGCGGCAGAGCGCCGAGCACGCCCCGCAGCCGTTCGACGCCGAGCACCCGCTGTTCATCCTCTACACGTCGGGCACCACGGGTAAGCCGAAGGGCATCCTGCACACCTCCGGCGGCTACCTCACCCAGACCGCATACACCCATCACGCCGTCTTCGACCTCAAGCCGGAGACGGACGTCTACTGGTGCACGGCCGACGTCGGCTGGGTCACCGGCCACTCGTACATCGTCTACGGCCCCCTGGCCAACGGCGCGACGCAGGTCATGTACGAGGGCACCCCGGACACCCCGCACCAGGGCCGCTTCTGGGAGATCGTCCAGAAGTACGGGGTCACGATCCTGTACACCGCGCCGACCGCGATCCGTACGTTCATGAAGTGGGGCGACGACATCCCCGCCAAGTTCGACCTGTCCAGCCTGCGCGTGCTGGGCTCGGTGGGCGAGCCGATCAACCCCGAGGCGTGGATCTGGTACCGCAAGAACATCGGCGGCGACCGCACCCCGGTCGTCGACACCTGGTGGCAGACCGAGACCGGCTCCATGATGATCACCCCGCTGCCGGGCGTGACCGCCACCAAGCCCGGATCGGCGCAGACGCCGCTGCCCGGCATCGCCGCGACGGTCGTCGACGACGAGGCCAACGAGGTGCCCAACGGCGGTGGCGGCTACCTGGTGCTGACCGAGCCGTGGCCGTCGATGCTGCGCACCATCTGGGGCGACGACCAGCGCTTCATCGACACCTACTGGTCGCGCTTCGAGGGCAAGTACTTCGCCGGTGACGGCGCCAAGAAGGACGACGACGGCGACATCTGGCTGCTCGGCCGGGTCGACGACGTCATGCTCGTCTCCGGGCACAACATCTCCACCACCGAGGTCGAGTCCGCCCTGGTCTCCCACCCCTCGGTCGCAGAGGCGGCCGTGGTCGGCGCGGCGGACGAGACGACCGGACAGGCGATCGTCGCCTTCGTGATCCTGCGTGGCACGGCCACGGAGACCGAGACCCTGGTCGCCGAGCTGCGCGCCCACGTCGGCAACACCCTCGGCCCGATCGCCAAGCCCAAGCGGATCCTGCCGGTCGCCGAGCTGCCCAAGACCCGCTCCGGCAAGATCATGCGCCGGCTGCTGCGGGACGTCGCCGAGAACCGTCAGCTGGGTGACGTCACCACGCTGACCGACTCCACGGTCATGGACCTCATCCAGGCCAAGCTGCCCGCCGCCCCCAGCGAGGACTGATCGCGGCAGCGGGATGGCGGAGCCGGCGGAGGGCACCCGATGATCGGGTGCCCTCCGCCGGGGCGCCCCGGCGGCGAGGACCGCCGGATGCGCACAGCCGTACGTATACCTAGACTCAGCTGAACAAGTGATCCATGGTGCGCCGGGAAGTCTGGTCGGCATGTGCTCCGTCCTGCCCACCGACCGGAGGTTCTCCGTGACCGCGTCCCGCTCCACCACCCCCCGCAAGGTCCTCGGCCGGCTGTCGCTGCCCGAGCGGACCTACGTGACGGACGCGCTGCGCACCGAGACCGTCGGCGGGCTGCTGTTGCTCGCCGCCGCGGTCGCCGCGCTGCTCTGGGCGAACATCCCCGCGCTGCGCGACAGCTACGAGAGCGTCTCCCACTTCCACCTGGGCCCCGCCGCCCTCGGCCTCGACCTGTCGATCGCGCACTGGGCCGCCGACGGGCTGCTGGCGGTCTTCTTCTTCGTCGCGGGGATCGAGCTCAAGCGGGAACTCGTGGCCGGTGACCTGCGCGACCCGAAGGCCGCCGCGCTCCCGGTCGTCGCCGCGCTCTGCGGCATGGCCGTACCGGCGCTCGTCTACACCCTCACCACCGTCGTCGGCGGTGGCTCCCTGGCCGGCTGGGCCGTGCCGACCGCCACCGACATCGCGTTCGCGCTCGCCGTGCTCGCCGTCATCGGCACGTCCCTGCCGAGTGCGCTGCGGGCCTTCCTGCTCACGCTCGCCGTCGTCGACGACCTCTTCGCGATCCTGATCATCGCGGTGTTCTTCACCGCCGACCTGAACTTCGCCGCTCTCGGCGGTGCCGCCGCCGGTCTTCTGCTCTTCTGGCTGCTCCTGCGCAAGGGCGTCCGCGGCTGGTACGTGTACGTGCCGCTCGCCCTCGTCATCTGGGCGCTGATGTACAACAGCGGCATCCACGCCACCATCGCCGGTGTCGCCATGGGCCTGATGCTGCGCTGCCACCGCCACGAGGGCGAGGACCGCTCCCCCGGCGAACGCGTCGAGCACCTCGTACGGCCCCTGTCCGCGGGCCTGGCCGTCCCCCTGTTCGCCCTGTTCAGCGCGGGGGTCGCCGTGTCCGGCGGGGCGCTCGCCGACGTGTTCACCCGGCCCGAGACCCTCGGTGTCGTCCTCGGGCTCGTCCTCGGCAAGGCACTCGGCATCTTCGGCGGGACGTGGCTGGCGGCCCGTTTCACCCGGGCGTCGCTCAGCGACGACCTCGCCTGGGCGGACGTGTTCGCCGTGGCGGCCCTCGCCGGCATCGGCTTCACCGTCTCACTGCTCATCGGCGAACTCGCCTTCGAGGGCGACCAGGCGATGACGAACGAGGTCAAGGCCGCCGTCCTGCTGGGCTCGCTGATCGCCGCGACACTCGCGACCGTTCTGCTGAAGATACGGAACGCCAAGTACCGCCGGCTGTGGGCGGAGGAGGAGCGCGACGAGGACGCCGACGGCATCCCGGACGTCTACGAGGAGGACGACCCGGCGTACCACCTGCGGCTCGCCGCGCTCTACGAGCGCAAGGCCGCCGAACACCGCAGGATCGCCCAGGAGAAGGCAGCCGCGCGCCACGGGCTTGCCGAAGTGCCGGGCGGGGCAGGCGAGGACCACCACCGTCCGGCATGATCTGACGAGACGGTACAAAAGACGGGACCGTACGCAGTCATGCCGTGCGCAGTCGGACGACCGCGCACGCGTCAGGCAGAAGACGCGGACATCGGACCGTACGCAGAAGAGGGAGACTCGCGATGAGCGCACCCGACGGCAGCCCGGTCGGCGCCGAACGCAGCATCGGCCAGCTGTTCGCCTCGGCGACGGCGGAAATGTCGGCGCTGGTGCACGACGAGATCGCGCTGGCGAAGGCGCAGCTCAAACAGGACGTGAAGCGCGGCGCGACCAGCGGAGGGGCCTTCTCGGCGGCCGGTGCCGTGCTGATCTTCTCCCTGCCGATGCTGAACTTCGCGCTGGCGTACGGCATCCGCACCTGGAGCGACTGGAACCTCGCGGTCTGCTTCCTCCTGTCGTTCGCGGCGAACGTGCTGGTCGCGCTCGTCCTCGCACTGGTCGGCGTGGCCTTCGCGAAGAAGGCCAAGAAGAGCAAGGGCCCGCAGAAGGTCGCCGCGTCGATGAAGGAGACCGCGGTCGTGCTGCAGAAGGCCAAGCCGCACCCGCGGCCGGAGCTCCCGAAGGACCGGGTCCCCGAGGCCATCGAGGCTGTGGCACGCTCGTCCTCATGACGGACCCCGCCACACCTTCGGAACCCCCGGCTCCGGCCGTCCTGCTGGACGGCCCCTGGAGCCACCGCGACGTCGCCGCCAACGGCGCCCGCTTCCACATCGCCGAGCTGGGTGACGGGCCGCTGGTGCTGCTGCTGCACGGCTTCCCGCAGTTCTGGTGGACCTGGCGGCACCAGTTGGTGGCGCTCGCCGACGCGGGCTACCGGGCCGTCGCCATGGACCTGCGGGGTGTCGGCGGCAGCGACCGCACACCGCGCGGCTACGACCCCGCCAACCTCGCGCTCGACGTCACCGGCGTCATCCGCTCCCTCGGCGAGCCGGACGCCGCGCTGGTCGGCCACGACCTGGGCGGATACCTCGCCTGGACGGCGGCCGCGATGCGCCCCAAGCTCGTGCGGCGGCTCGCGGTCGCGTCCATGCCGCACCCGCGGCGCTGGCGCTCGGCCATGCTGAGGGACGTCAAGCAGACCCGCGCCGGTTCACACATCTGGGGGTTCCAGCGGCCCTGGATCCCGGAGCGGCAGCTCACCGCCGACGACGGTGCGCTCGTCGCGGAGCTGATCCAGGAGTGGTCCGGGCCGCGCCCGCCCGAGGAGGAGGCGCTGCAGACCTACCGCCGCGCCATGTGCATCCCCTCCGCCGCTCACTGCGCGGTCGAGCCGTACCGCTGGATGGTGCGCTCCCTGGCCCGCCCGGACGGCATCCAGTTCAACCGGCGGATGAAGCGGCCCGTGCGGGTGCCGACGCTCCACCTGCACGGCTCGCTCGATCCCGTGATGCGCACGCGCAGCGCGGCAGGTTCCGGCGAGTACGTCGAAGCCCCCTACCGCTGGCGCCTGTTCGACGGCCTCGGACACTTCCCGCACGAGGAGGACCCGGTCGCGTTCTCCTCGGAACTCATCAACTGGCTGCGGGATCCCGAACCCGACCGGTGACCGGTCGGCCCCACCCGCCCCACCGGCACCTGAACACTTGTCCTACGAACGGCCAATTGCCCGGCGCATAGGCCAATTGGACGCTCCGGGAGCGGTTATCGACCATGGGGCGGGGGCACACGTCGGGGTATGGGCTGGACGCACGACTACAGTGACGCAACCCGCAATCGCCGCTCGGCGGGCGGTGCGAACCCCCACCGGCGAAGCGGCGCACCGCAGATGGCGACCGCGGATCCCCGGGTCGGGATTCCGCGTATCCTCCGCCGCCGGGCCCGCTGGGTCTCCGTACGACTGCGTCCTACACGCGATTGAGGCGCCACTCGCGCGAGTGACGCCCCGACACCTCCCGCTCCAGGACCGCTCCTAGAGGGCGCAGCTGTCGCTGCCCACCTGCTGGTCGGCGGTGCGCCCCTTGGTGATGTCCTCCTGGATCTCGTCCACGGTCAGCGCGTATCCCGTCTGGGCGTCGTCGAGCGACTTGGCGAAGACGACGCCGTAGACCTTGCCGTCGGGCGTGAGCAGCGGGCCGCCGGAGTTGCCCTGGCGGACGGTCGCGAAGAGGGAGTAGACGTCGCGGCGGACCGTGCCGCGGTGGTAGATGTCCGGGCCGTTGGCCGTGATGCGGCCCCGCACGCGCGCGGCCCGCACGTCGTACGCCCCGTTCTCCGGGAAGCCGGCGACGATCGCGCTGTCCCCGCTGCTCGCGTCCTTGTCGGTGAACCGCAGCACGGGCGCCTTGAGATCCGGCACGTCGAGGACGGCGATGTCGCGCCGCCAGTCGTAGAGCACGACCTTGGCGTCGTACTTCCTGCCCTCGCCGCCTATCTGCACGGTCGGCTCGTCGACCCCGCCCACCACGTGCGCGTTGGTCATCACACGGCGGCCGGAGAAGACGAAGCCGGTACCCTCCAGGACTTTGCCGCAGCTCGGGGCCGTGCCCATGACCTTGACGATGGAGCGCTGGGCACGGTTCGCCACGGGGCTGTTCGCCAGCGCCGGGTCGGGCGGCTGGACGTCGGTGATCGGCTCGTTCGAGAACGGGCTGAAGACCTGCGGGAAGCCGTTCTGCGCGAGGACGGAGGAGAAGTCCGCGAACCACGTGGCCGCCTGGTCCGGCAGCGCCTGCGAGACGCCCAGCAGCACCTTGGAGTTGCGGACCTCCTTGCCGAGGGTCGGCAGCGTCGTGCCCGCGAGGGCGGAGCCGATCAGCCAGGCGACCAGGAGCATCGCCACGACGTTGACGAGCGCGCCGCCGGTGGCGTCCAGGGCCCGGGCCGGGGACCAGGTGATGTGCCGGCGCAGCTTGTTGCCGAGGTGGGTGGTCAGGGCCTGGCCGACGGATGCGCAGACGATGACGACGATGACCGCGACGACGGCGGCGGTCGTGCTCACCTCCGCGTTGTCCGTCAGCGCGTCCCAGATGACGGGCAGCAGGTAGACCGCGACGAGACCGCCGCCCAGGAAGCCGATCACCGACAGGATGCCGACGACGAACCCCTGGCGGTACCCCACGACCGCGAACCACACGGCGGCGACCAGCAGCAAGATGTCCAGCACGTTCACGGAGGCCACCCTGTCATGCGCGCCAGTCGAGCGGGACCTGCTTCTCCCGGTCCCAGGGCCGCTCCCAGCCCGCGAAGTGCAGCAGCCGGTCGATGATTCCGGCCGTGAAACCCCAGACAAGGGCTGATTCGACCATAAATGCCGGACCTCGGTGGCCGCTGGGGTGAACGGCGGTCGCTCGGTTGGCGGGATCCGTGAGATCCGCCACGGGGACGGTGAAGACGCGGGCGGTCTCGTTCGGATCGACGACTCCGACCGGGGTCGGTTCGCGCCACCAGCCCAGCACCGGCGTGACGACGAAGCCGCTGACCGGGATGTACAGCCGGGGCAGGACACCGAAGAGCTGAACGCCCGAGGGGTCGAGGCCGGTCTCCTCCTCCGCCTCGCGCAGGGCGGCCCGCAGCGGGCCGTCGCCGGACGGGTCGCCGTCCTCCGGGTCGAGGGCACCGCCCGGGAAGGAGGGCTGGCCGGCGTGCGAGCGCAGGGAGCTCGCACGCTCCATCAGCAGCAGCTCCGGTCCGTGCGCGCCCTCACCGAACAGGACCAGCACGGCGGACTGGCGCCCGGCCCCGTCCGCCGGCGGCAGGAACCGGCTCAGCTGCCCGGGCCGGACCGTCTCCACGGCGTGCACCACCGGGTGCAGCCAGCCGGGCAGCCCGTCCTTGCTCAGTGCCACCGGGCCGCCCTGTGTGTCGCTCGCCCGCGTCATCGCCACCCCCGTCGTCCTGCCGCATCCAACGCGTGGCGGGCCCGAGATCGTTCCACGAGCGCCCTCGATCCCCTGAAAGGGCGGCGCGTCGGGCTCGTCGGGGGGCCTGCCGGAGGGCGCGGACGGCGCACCGGGGGGTTCGGGCAGCTCATCCGGCCCCCAGCGGCGGCGCCGGTGTACCGCCCGCGTCCAGATAGGCCTGCGGGGGCTTCAGACGCTGGCCGGGGAAGCCGCCCTTCTCGTACTTGAGGAGCTTCTTCGCCTTCTCCGGGTCCGTCTCGCCCTCGCCGTACGCCGGGCAGAGCGGGGCGATCGGGCAGGCGCCGCACGCGGGCTTGCGGGCGTGGCAGATACGGCGGCCGTGCCAGATCACGTGATGCGAGAGATCCGTCCAGTCGCTCTTCGGGAAGAGCGCGCCGACGGCGGCCTCGATCTTGTCCGGGTCGGTCTCGGCGGTCCACCGCCAGCGGCGCACCAGGCGCTGGAAGTGCGTGTCGACGGTGATGCCGGGGCGCCCGAAGGCGTTGCCCAGCACCACGAACGCGGTCTTGCGGCCGACGCCGGGCAGCTTGACCAGGTCCTCCAGACGGCCGGGCACCTCACCGCCGAAGTCCTCCACCAGGGCCTTCGACAGCCCTATGACCGACTTCGTCTTGGCCCGGAAGAAGCCGCACGGGCGGAGGATCTCCTCCACCTCCTCGGGGTTGGCGGCGGCCAGATCCTCGGGGGTCGGGTACGCGGCGAAGAGGGAGGGTGTCGTCTGGTTGACGCGCAGGTCGGTCGTCTGGGCGGACAGGACGGTGGCGACGACCAGTTGGAAGGGGTTGTCGAAGTCCAGCTCGGGGTGCGCGTACGGATAGACCTCGGCGAGCTCGCGGTTGATACGGCGGGCCCGGCGGACCAGGGCGGTGGGCGACTCGTCGCTCGGCGGGTGGACGACGGCCTTGGCGGGGGCGGCGCCCTTGAGACGGGCGGTGGCCTTCTGCGGCGCGGCCACGACCTTCTTGGCCGCGGGCGCCTTCTTCACGGCGGCACCCTTCGAGGCCTTCTCGGCGGTGGAGGCCTTGGACGCGGTCTTCCTCGCAGTCGCCGCCTTCTTGCCTGACGCGGCCTTCTCCGCAGGCGCCGCCTTCTTGCCTGACGCGGCCTTCTCCGCAGGCGCCGCCTTCTTTACAGACGCGGCCTTCTCCACGGGCGCCGCCTTCTTCACAGGCGTGGCCTTCTCCACAGACGCGGCTTTCTTCGCGGAAGCCGTCTTCTTCACCGGTTCCGTCTTGTTCCCTTTCGCCGTTTTCCTACCGCCATCGGAACCCTGTTCGCCCACAGCGGAATCGCGACGTACAACCACCCGCGCAGCCCCCTCGGCCTGTGCTCTCACCGGCGATTTGGACACCCGGCCAGCCTAAGGCCCGGCACCGGCATCCGCCCCGGCCCCTGAAGATCGGCGTCCAATTGGACCCCTGCCGCGTACCCCAGGACACGTGTGCGGCATCCTTGTGACAGATCACACTGTTTGGACCGCCCGACAAAATGGGCACCACGGTCCCTCGGTACACGGGGGAGCAAGATCCCCTGAGCAGGTCGAATAGGAGAGAACTCGTGGACGACGTTCTGCGGCGCAATCCGCTCTTCGCGGCGCTCGATGACGAGCAGGCCGCGGAGCTCCGCGCCTCCATGAGTGAGGTGACCCTCGCCCGCGGTGACTCGCTGTTCCACGAGGGCGACCCCGGTGACCGCCTGTACGTGGTCACCGAGGGCAAGGTGAAGCTCCACCGCACGTCCCCCGACGGCCGCGAGAACATGCTCGCCGTGGTCGGCCCCGGCGAGCTCATCGGCGAGCTCTCGCTGTTCGACCCGGGCCCCCGCACGGCGACCGCCACGGCTCTGACCGAGGTCAAGCTGCTCGGCCTCGGCCACGGCGACCTCCAGCCCTGGCTGAACGCCCGCCCGGAGGTGGCCACGGCGCTCCTGCGCGCCGTCGCGCGCCGACTGCGCAAGACCAACGACGCCATGTCCGACCTCGTCTTCTCGGACGTCCCGGGCCGTGTCGCCCGCGCCCTGCTCGACCTGTCCCGCCGGTTCGGCGTGCAGTCCGAGGAGGGTATCCACGTCGTCCACGACCTCACGCAGGAGGAGCTGGCCCAGCTGGTCGGCGCGTCCCGCGAGACGGTCAACAAGGCCCTCGCGGACTTCGCTCAGCGCGGCTGGCTGCGCCTGGAGGCCCGCGCGGTGATCCTCCTGGACGTGGAACGCCTCGCCAAGCGCTCGCGCTGACGCGCGCACCCCTGCCGTACGTCCTCGGGCCCCGTCTCCTCACGAGACGGGGCCCGAGGACGTATCAGGGGCGGTCAGATGAGCCCGTGCTCCTCCAGGTAGTCCATCTGGGCCCGTACCGACAGTTCCGCCGCCGGCCACAGGGAGCGGTCCACGTCGGCGTAGACGCGGGTGACGACTTCCGTGGGGGTGCGGTAGCCGTCCTCGACGGCTGTCTCGACCTGGGCGAGGCGGTTGGCGCGGTGGGCGAGGTAGTACTCGACGGCACCCTGGGCGTCGTCGAGGACCGGGCCGTGGCCGGGCAGGACCGTGTGGACGCCGTCGTCGACCGTGAGGGAACGCAGGCGCCGCAGGGAGTCCAGGTAGTCGCCCAGGCGACCGTCGGGGTGCGCCACGACCGTCGTGCCGCGGCCGAGGATCGTGTCGCCGGTGAGGACCGCCCGGTCGGCCGGGAGGTGGAAGCAGAGGGAGTCGGCGGTGTGACCGGGGGTCGGTACGACGCGCAGTTCCAGCCCGCCGGTGGTGATCACGTCTCCGGCGGCCAGGCCCTCGTCGCCCAGGCGCAGTGCCGGGTCGAGGGCACGCACGCGCGTGCCGGTCAGTTCGGCGAACCGGGCGGCGCCCTCGGCGTGGTCGGGATGGCCGTGGGTCAGCAGGGTGAGGGCGACGCGCTTGCCGGCCTGTTCGGCCGTGGCGACGACCCGGCGCAGGTGCGTGTCGTCCAGCGGGCCCGGGTCGACCACGACGGCGAGATCCGAGTCCGGTTCGGCGAGGATCCAGGTGTTGGTGCCGTCCAGGGTCATCGCCGACGCGTTGGGCGCCAGGACGTTCACGGACCGCGTGGTGGCGGGCCCCGAGAGGACCCCGCCGCGGGGCTGGCCGGGAAGGGCTGCTGCGTCCGTCATGCGGTGGCTCCACCGGTCGGGATGTGCTTGGTGAACTCGTCGTGGCCCGGCCAGGACAGCACGATCTCGCCGTCCACCAGGCGGGCGGTGGCCAGGACGGGCGTGAGGTCACGGCCCGGGGCGGCATCGAGCGCCCGGGCGGCCGTCTCGTACGCCGACAGCTGGCGCAGGGTCGCGATGGTCGGCGGCATCATCAGCAGCTCGCCCTTGTCGTAACCGGCCGCCGCCTCGCGTGGGGCGATCCACACCGTGCGGTCGGCCTCCGTCGAGGCGTTGCGGGTGCGCTGCCCCTCGGGGAGCGCCGCCACGAAGAACCAGGTGTCGTAACGGCGAGCCTCGAACTCCGGGGTGATCCAGCGGGTCCAGGCGCCGAGCAGGTCCGAGCGCAGGACCAGCCCACGGCGGTCCAGGAACTCCGCGAAGGACAGGTCCCGGGCGACCAGGGCGGCACGGTCCGCCTCCCAGTCGGCGCCCGTGGTGTCACCGACGACCGAGTCGGAGGCCGGCCCGGCGAGCAGCACGCCCGCCTCCTCGTACGTCTCCCGTACGGCTGCGCAGACGATCGCCTGGGCCGCCGTCTCGTCGACGCCGAGCCGGTCCGCCCACCACGCTCGCGTGGGTCCCGCCCAGCGGACGTGATGGTCGTCGTCGCGCGGATCGACCCCGCCGCCCGGATAGGCGTACGCGCCTCCGGCGAAGGCCATGGAGGCACGTCTGCGCAGCATGTGGACGGCGGGGCCGCTGCCGGTGTCCTTCAGGAGCATGACGGTGGCCGCGCGCTTCGGGGTCACCGGGGTGAGGGTGCCGGCCGCGAGTGCGCGGATGCGGTCCGGCCACTCCGGGGGGTACCACTGACCGTTCGCCATGGGCGCGAGGCTATCCCGTGACGGGCGGATGTTCGAGCGGCCCCGGGGACGGATTCCGCAGCTGGGACCGTCGAAGTGGGTGCCGGGCGGGTACTACGCGAGCTCCACCTGGATCTCGACCTCGACCGGCGCGTCCAGCGGCAGCACGGCCACGCCCACCGCGCTGCGCGCGTGCACGCCCTTGTCGCCGAGCACCTGGCCGAGGAGCTCGCTCGCGCCGTTCAGCACCGCGGGCTGGCCCGTGAAGTCCGAGGCCGAGGCCACGAAACCGACGACCTTCACCACGCGCGCGATGCGGTCCAGGTCACCGGCGACGGACTTGACGGCCGCCAGGGCGTTCAGCGCGCACGTGCGTGCCAGCTCCTTGGCCTCCTCCGGGGTGACCTCCGCGCCGACCTTGCCAGTGACCGGAAGCTTGCCCTCCACCATCGGGAGCTGCCCGGCGGTGTAGACGTAGGGGCCGGACTGCACGGCCGGCTGGTACGCGGCCAGCGGCGGGACCACGTCGGGAAGGCTCAGGCCGAGCTCGGCCAGCTTCGCCTCGACGGCGCCCACTACTGCTTCGCCCGCTTCAGGTAGGCCACGAGCTGCTCGGGGTTGTTCGGCCCGGGCACGACCTGGACGAGCTCCCAGCCGTCCTCGCCCCAGGTGTCCAGGATCTGCTTCGTGGCGTGGACGAGCAGCGGCACGGTTGCGTATTCCCACTTGGTCATGCGGCCGACTCTAGCCGCTGCCGCAGGGGGCCACACGGCCGCCCACGGCCCCGGTCGTCCACAGGCCACGGCCCCGGTTGTCCACAGCCTCCCGCGTAGCCCGGCCACGGACTGGTTAGGCTCGAATACGTGAGCAGGCTCCAGGTCGTCAGCGGCAAGGGCGGTACCGGCAAGACCACGGTGGCCGCGGCCCTAGCGCTGGCCCTGGCCACGGAGGGGAAGCGGACGCTTCTCGTCGAGGTCGAGGGCCGTCAGGGCATCGCGCAGCTCTTCGAAACGGAGGCGCTGCCTTATGAGGAACGGAAAATCGCGGTAGCACCCGGGGGCGGGGAGGTGTACGCACTCGCCATCGACCCCGAACTGGCCCTTCTGGACTACCTCCAGATGTTCTACAAGCTGGGCAGCGCCGGGCGGGCCCTGAAGAAGCTCGGCGCGATCGACTTCGCCACCACCATCGCGCCCGGCCTCAGGGACGTCCTCCTGACCGGAAAGGCCTGCGAGGCGGTGCGGCGCAAGGAGCGCAGCGGCCGGTTCACGTACGACTACGTCGTGATGGACGCCCCGCCGACCGGACGGATCACCCGCTTCCTGAACGTGAACGACGAGGTCGCGGGCCTCGCCAAGATCGGACCGATACACAATCAGGCGCAGGCCGTGATGCGGGTGCTGAAGTCGCCGGAGACGGCCGTGCACCTGGTGACGCTGCTGGAGGAGATGCCCGTCCAGGAGACCGCGGACGGCATCGCCGAGCTGCGGTCGGCCCGGCTTCCGGTGGGACGGGTCATCGTGAACATGGTCCGCCCGGAGGTGTTGGACGAGACCGACCTGGAACTCCTGCGCACGGTCCCGCGTTCCACTGTCGCGCGGTCCCTGTCGGCCGCCGGGCTCGGCGGGGCGCGGCGCGGCGGGCACGCCGAGCGGCTGGTGGACCCGCTGCTCGCGCAGGCCGCGGAGTACGCCGAGCGGTACACGCTGGAGCACGAGCAGCGCGCGGTCCTGACCGAGCTGGGCCTGCCGCTGCACGAACTGCGGCTGTTCGCCGAAGGCATGGATCTGGCGGGGCTGTACGAGCTGGCCCGCGAGCTGCGCGAGCAGGGCGTGTCATGAGCCAGGACAGACGGGCAAGGCCCGTAGCGAGTCGGAAGCAGGGGATGTCATGAGCCGTCCGGACCCGGCGTACACCCACGACCCGGCCCGCCCGCATCTCGCCCCGGCACGCCTGCTCGACATCGATCCGCTGCTGGAGGACCCCACCACCCGGATCGTGGTCTGCTGCGGCTCGGGCGGTGTCGGCAAGACCACGACCGCGGCGGCGCTGGGCCTGCGCGCGGCCGAGCGGGGCCGCAAGGTGGTCGTCCTGACCATCGATCCGGCCCGCCGGCTCGCCCAGTCCATGGGCATCGACTCGTTGGACAACACCCCGCGCCGGGTGAAGGGCATCGACGACTCCGCGGGCGGGGAGCTGCACGCGATGATGCTCGACATGAAGCGCACCTTCGACGAGATCGTCGAGGCGCACGCGGACCGTGAGCGGGCGGCCGCCATCCTGGGCAACCCCTTCTACCAGTCGCTCTCCGCGGGCTTCGCGGGCACACAGGAGTACATGGCGATGGAGAAGCTCGGGCAGCTGCGTGCCCGGGACGAGTGGGACCTGATCGTCGTCGACACCCCGCCGTCCCGCTCGGCGCTGGACTTCCTGGACGCGCCCAAGCGGCTCGGGTCGTTCCTGGACGGCCGACTGATCCGGCTGCTGACGGCACCGGCGAAGCTGGGCGGCCGCGCCGGGATGAAGTTCCTGAACGTCGGGATGTCGATGATGACCGGCACCCTCGGCAAGCTGCTCGGCGGTCAGCTCCTCAAGGACGTCCAGACGTTCGTGTCCGCGATGGACACGACCTTCGGCGGCTTCCGCACCCGAGCGGACGCGACGTACAAGCTGCTCCAGGCGCCCGGCACGGCGTTCCTCGTGGTCGCGGCTCCGGAGCGGGACGCGCTGCGCGAGGCCGCCTACTTCGTGGAGCGGCTGGCCGCGGAGGACATGCCGCTAGCCGGTCTGGTGCTCAACCGGGTGCACGGCAGCGGCGCCGACCGGTTGTCGGCCGAGCGGGCGCTCGCCGCTGCGGAAAATCTTGAAGAGCCCCGCATTGTGGATCAGGAGGGCGGGAAAGCAGTACTTCGTAACTCCCCCGACGCACAAGACAGTTCAGACTCTCCCACGCCCGGAACACCAGCTCAGGCTCCGGCATCGGCTCCCGAGGATGGCTCCCCCGCCGAGGACACCGAAGACGCCGAGCGGTCCGTCGACCAGCTCACGGCCGGCCTGCTGAGGCTGCACGCCGATCGCATGCAGCTGCTCTCCCGTGAGCGGCACACGCGTGACCGCTTCACCGCGCTCCACCCCGAGGTGGCCGTGACGGAAGTGGCCGCGCTGCCCGGCGACGTGCATGACCTCGCGGGACTGCGCGCCATCGGCAACCGGCTCGCGGCCGACGATCGCGAGCTTCCCGACCCCGCCGACCGGCCCGAAGCAAGTGCCTGAGGGCAACCCGGCGAGGGCGTAGGGCCGGTGAGCGACGCTGAGGGCTCACAGGCGATGGCGAAGGGCCCGGCAAGGGGCCCTCTGGCCTGGGCCTGGGAGCTCCCGGAGGGGAGCCCTCAGCTCACCGCCGCGTAGTTCTCGTAGATCTCGTCGTCGTCGAGGGGCATGACACTGCACCCCCGCTCGTACTCCGTGCGCGCCGTCTCCAGCAGCCGGCGCCAGGAGGTCACGGTGGGACGCCTGCGCAGCAGTGCGCGGCGTTCCCGCTCCGTCATGCCTCCCCACACGCCGAACTCGACGCGGTTGTCGAGCGCGTCGGCCAGGCACTCCGTGCGCACCGGGCATCCGGTGCACACCGCCTTGGCCCTGTTCTGCGCTGCTCCTTGAACGAACAGTTCATCCGGATCGGTAGTGCGGCAGGCCGCCTGCGCACTCCAGTCGGTTACCCAGCCCATACCGGCGCCGTCCTCTCCCGAATCGAGGCTCCCCCACGGCGGCAGCGGCATATTCACCGCCGCCAGTTGAGGACGTTACGGAAGGTGGGCACAGCGCAACACCCCCTTCGGGCCCAATCTTGAATGGCCCGAACGGACTATGGGTAAGCGGCAGATCACCCGGGGGAGTGAGCTGGCGACATATATAACCTTCCCGACAAACCGGGACAGTTCAGTTGCGTCACAATGGACACCGCATGACACACGAGGCGGATTCGGACACGACCCCACCGAAAAAGTTGGGGAACACCCGGAACGATTCGGGGTCGCCGGACGTATTGATACGTGACCTCGCTGCTGTGACAGTCGAGAGCAGCTTAGGCCAAGGCCTATACGCCTGTCCGGCGAATGAGAACGTAGGCTGCCCTCATGCCAAAGAAGCGCTCGGGCGGTGGTCTGTCTCCCACGCAGCAGGCCGCCAAGTTCCTCGGTGTCAGTGTCCTCGCGGGAGCCGTGCTGGCCGGCATCGCGCTCCCGGCGGTGGGCGCGCTGGGACTGGCGGCCAAGGGATCGGTCGAAAGCTTCGACGATCTCCCGGCCACCATGAAGACACCGCCGCTGAGTCAGCGCACCACCATCCTCGACGCCGACGGCGGCCCGATCGCCACCGTCTACTCGCGCGACCGCACGGTGGTCCCCCTCAAGGACATCTCGCCGTACATGCAAAAGGCGATCGTCGCGATCGAGGACTCGCGCTTCTACCAGCACGGCGCGGTCGACCTGAAGGGCGTCCTGCGCGCCCTCAACAAGAACGCGCAGACCGGCGGGGTCTCCGAAGGTGCCTCCACCCTGACGCAGCAGTACGTGAAGAACGTCTTCGTCGAGGAGGCGGGCGACGACCCGACCAAGGTCGCGCAGGCCACCCAGCAGACCATCGGCCGCAAGATCCGCGAGCTCAAGTACGCGATCCAGGTCGAGGAGGAGCTGGGCAAGAAGAAGATCCTCGAGAACTACCTGAACATCACGTTCTTCGGCCAGCAGGCCTACGGTGTCGAGGCCGCCGCCCGACGCTACTTCTCCAGGTCCGCCAAGGACCTCAGCCTGGAGCAGTCGGCCCTGCTCGCCGGCATCGTCCAGTCGCCCAGCCGGTACGACCCGGTCAACGACGAGGCGGAAGCCACCAAGCGCCGCAACACCGTGCTGCAGCGCATGGCGGCCGTCGGCGACATCTCCAGGGCGCAGGCCGCCGAGGCGATGAAGGCACCGCTCGGCCTGAAGGTCAGCAAGCCCAAGAACGGCTGCATCACCGCGGTCAAGGGCGCCGGCTTCTTCTGCGACTACGTGCGCGAGGTCTTCCTGAACGACCCGGTCTTCGGCAAGACCAAGAAGAAGCGGGCGAAGATCTGGAACCAGGGCGGTCTCACCATCCGCACGACCATGGACCCGCAGGCCCAGAACGCGGCGCAGACCTCCATCAAGGATCACGTCTACAAGAGCGACGAGGTGGCCACCGCCGCCACCCTCGTCCAGCCCGGCACCGGCAAGATCCTCGCCATGGGCCAGTCGCGTCCGTACGGCTTCAAGAAGAACGAGACGCAGATCAACCTCTCGGTCGACCAGTCGATGGGCGGCGGCATCGGCTACCAGCCCGGTTCGACGTTCAAGCCGATCGTGGCCGCCGCCGCCCTCGAGGACGGCATGCCGGCGAACAAGGTCTACTCCTCGCCGTACCAGATGCCGTACCCGAGCCCGGTCTCGGCCTGCGGCGGCAAGCGGTGGATGAACGACCCCGCCAACCCGGCCAAGCTGGAGAACGAGAACTCCTCCGAGGTCGGCCCGTACGACATGAAGGAAGCGACCGCCAAGTCGGTCAACACCTACTACGTGCAGATGATCAGCGACATCGGCATCTGCCCGGTGACGACCATGGCCAAGAAGATGGGCGTCGCGCGGGCCGACGGCGACAAGATGCCGCAGGTGCCCTCCATCGCCCTGGGCACCCAGGAGATGTCCCCGCTGACCATGGCGAACGCGTACGCGACCTTCGCCTCGCGCGGCATGCACTGCACGCCGGTCGCCATCGAGTCGGTCAACCGGCGCGTCGGTGACAAGACCACATCGCTCAAGGTCCCGAAGTCGACCTGCTCGCGCGCGATGTCGGAGAACACCGCCGACACCGTCAACGCCCTGCTGAAGGGCGTCGTCGAGGACGGTACGGGTAAGAAGGCCGGCCTCGGCAGCCGCCCCAGCGCCGGTAAGACCGGTACGACGGACGAGCGCTACGCGGCCTGGTTCGTGGGCTACACGCCGAACATGGCCGGTGCCGTGTGGGTCGGCGACCCCGCGCACAAGCGGAAGATGGTCGGCATCACCATCGGCGGCCGGTCGTACGGCAAGGTCTTCGGCGGCGAGGTTCCCGGCCCGATCTGGGGCGACATGATGTCCGGCGCGCTGGAGGGCAAGCCGGTCGAAAACTTCAACGACGTCCACATCCCCGACAGCAAGCCGCGGGACCGCGGCGACGGTGACCGCGAGGACGGGGACGGCGGCGGCCGCGACGACGGGGGCAACGGCGACGACGACGGCTTCATCGGCGGCCTGGTCGGCGGAAACAACGGCGGAGGCGGCAGCGAGCCCACGCCTTCGTTCTCCATCCCGGAGGGTTTCATCCGGGGCCAGGGCAACGGCGGGAACGGCAACAGCGGCCGGTTCGGCTGAGGCCGAGGGGCCGCAATGACCGAACGGGACTGAGCGCCTGAAACGGGGACGGCCCCCTCCGACCCGCACGGGTCGGAGGGGGCCGTCCCCGTCCGGCTGGAGGACCAGCCGGACGGCAGAAAGGTAAGGCGTCAGCCGGCCAGCAGCTTCTTCACCGCGGCGGCGACGCGGCCACCCTCGGCCTGGCCGGCCACCTTCGGGTTCACGATCTTCATGACCGCGCCCATGGCCCGCGGCCCCTCGGCACCGGCCGCCTTGGCCTCCTCGACGGCCTGCGCGACGATCTCCTGGAGCTGCTCGTCCGACAGCTGCTGCGGCAGGTACGTGGCGAGCACCTCGCCCTCCGCCTTCTCCCGCTCGGCCTGCTCGGCACGACCACCCTGCGCGAAGGCGTCGGCCGCCTCACGCCGCTTCTTCGCCTCCCGGGTGATCACCTTCTGGACCTCGTCGTCGGAGAGCTCGCGCTTCTCCTTGCCCGCGACCTCCTCCTTGGTGATCGCGGCGAGCGTCAGCCGGAGCGTCGAGGAGCGGAGCTCGTCGCGCTCCTTGATCGCAACGTTGAGGTCTTCCTGCAGCTTCGACTTGAGCGTGGTCATGGGTCGATTGTCGCAGGTGCGGGACGAACGGCGCCCCTCGATTTGCGGGGCGGTCGCCCAAAGGCCCAGCGCCCTCAGGGGATTCGGGTACCGCCCGGACACGGGCACGGCCGGGGTCTGACACGATGGTCGTATGCGCGCGCGATACGGAGTCCCCCTGGGAATCGCGGCGGCTGGTGCCGCCGGTCTGTTGTACTCCGCGGGCTTCGAAGCCCGCTCCTTCCGCCTCCGCCGGGTCACCGTCCCGGTCCTGCCTCCGGGAATGCGCCCCCTGCGTGTGCTCCAGGTCTCCGACATCCACATGGTCGGCGGGCAGCGCAAGAAGCAGCGCTGGCTGCGGTCCCTGGCGGGTCTGCGCCCCGACTTCGTGATCAACACGGGTGACAACCTCTCCGACCCGGAGGGCGTGCCGGAGGTCCTGGACGCGCTCGGTCCTCTGATGGAGTTCCCCGGCGCGTACGTCTTCGGCTCCAACGACTACTACGGCCCCAAGCTGCGCAACCCCGCCCGCTACCTGCTCGAGAAGGTCCAGGGCCGCCACGGGCTCAACGGCAACGCGCCGACCGAGGGCGCGGTGCACAACCCGTGGGAGGACCTGCGCGACGGTTTCGACGCGGCGGGCTGGCTGAACCTGACGAACGCGCGCGGCGAGCTCAAGCTCGAGGGCGTCTCGGTGGAACTCACGGGCCTGGACGACCCGCACATCAAGCGGGACCGCTACGCGCGGGTGGCGGGCGGCCCGTCCGACGCGGCGGACTTCTCGATGGGCGTCGTGCACGCCCCGTACCTGCGCACCCTGGACGCCTTCACGGCCGACGCCTACCCCCTGATCCTGGCCGGCCACACCCACGGCGGCCAGCTGTGCATCCCCTTCTACGGCGCCCTGGTCACCAACTGCGACCTCGACACGGACCGCGTGAAGGGCCTGTCCACGCACACGGCGGAGGGTCGTACGTCGTACCTCCACGTCTCGGCGGGCTGCGGCACGAACCGCTACACCCCCGTACGGTTCGCTTGCCCTCCGGAGGCCACGTTGCTGACGTTGATCGCGCGCGAGGACGTGGGCAAGTAGGGCGAGGGGGCCCGCCAGGGTAGCGCGAAGGGGCCCGGAGGGAAGCACGACGGACCCTGCCCGGTAGCGCGAAGGGACCGGGAGGGAAGCACGGGGGGCCAGTGGAGGCAGCGCAAAGGAGCCAGGGGGAAGCACTACGGACCCTGCCCGGTAGCGCGAAGGGGCCCGGAGGGGAGCACGACGGACCCTGCCCGGTAGCGCGAAGGGACCGGGAGGGAAGCGCGGGGGGCCAGTGGAGGCAGCGCGAAGGGGCCAGGGGGAAGCCCGACGGGTGGGCCCATGAGGTAGCGCGGCGGGTTCCGGCCGGATAACCCACACAGCCCCACCCACATCGCCCCCTATGTCCGTTTCTGCCAGCGTGGGGGCATGACCGCCCCGATACCCCGGGACATCCCGGACCTCCCCGCGCTCCCGTCCCCGCCGGCCCTGAAGTCCGCTCCCGTGCCCGCCGCGGCCGTCGTCACCCCGGTCCGCCGCCCCGCGGCCGCGGCCTACCGCCTGCTGATCGCCCTCGTGGCAGCCGCGGGCGTGACGCTGGAGCTGCTCCTCGGCGACGCGTCCCGGGCCCTCAGCCACTTCGCGATCCAGAGCAACATGCTGCTGGCACTGGTCATGGCCCTCTCCGCCCGCCGCGCCTGGACGGCACGCCGCCCCTTGCCCAGTGCCGTGCTGGGCGCGACGCTGCTCTACGTCGTCATCGCGGCCTTGGTGCACCACCTGCTGCTGGCGAACGAGGCGAGTTCCTTCTCCCTCACGGGCGAGGCCGCCGCCCCGACGGGCTGGCAGGCCCTCTCCCACGGTCTGCTGCACACGGTGACCCCGATAGCAGCGGTACTGGACTGGCTCCTGCTCACGTCCCCCGGCCGCCTGCACCTCCGCCAGGCCGGCGCCTGGCTCCTCTACCCCTTGGCCTACCTGGCCTTCTGCCTCGTCCGAGGCGAGCTGCTCCTCCCGGGCACCCAGGACCGGTACCTCTACCCGTTCCTGGACGTCGGCCAGGACGGCTTCAAACGCGTCCTCGGCAACGCCCTCCTCCTGGGCCTCTCCTTCTACGCCCTGGCCGTGCTCCTCGTAGCCCTCGACCACACCCGCCCGAACCCCATCCGCCACCGCGGCAAAACCGGATTTCGTCTCTAGCCACCGGTGGGCTAAAGTAAACGTCGTCGCCGCGACAGCAGCGACATCGGGGTGTAGCGCAGCTTGGCAGCGCGCTTCGTTCGGGACGAAGAGGTCGTGGGTTCAAATCCCGCCACCCCGACAGTGAAGTACCAGGTCAGGGGCCTGATCCACCAAGTGGATCAGGCCCCTGACGGGTTTCTGGAGATCGTTTGGGAGAAATCTGGGAGAAGATCTTGGTCAGGGTCTCCCAGGAGGTGACCGGTGAGGCCGTCTGAAGTGCGGCGGCTGAGGCCACTCGGACCTGCGCGTTCGCGAATCCAGCCCCGCAGTCGGCCGGGAACACCATGCCGCCCCGCCTCAACTGCCATTAGGACCACGACACATGGCAAGCCGCCACTCAGCGCGTCCCCACGACCACGCCCGAGCACTCGCCGAGCGGGTCCGTGCGCTGCGGGAGGCCCGTGGGTGGACGCGGGAGCGGCTCGCCAAAGAAGCTGGCATTGTTCTGGACGCAGAACGATCATTCAGGAACCACGGGCTTGGACAACGATACCGATGTGACGGTGCAGTTCTCGATCACCTCAGCGGAGACCGAACTCGTCACGCCGTTGGAGTCGAGGCACATGGTGAAAGCAAGCCTGTGGAGACCTGGAGTTCGCTGTTGGAGCCGCGGGCGAACTGCTGGTTGTGGCGCCGTTGCAGGTCCGACCTCCGAGGGCGAGCCCGCGGCCGTGCCGCCGCCGTAGATCTCCAGGCAACTGCTGGAGGCGGCGTTGACCAGGGCGCTGTAGGTGGGCGAGGCCGGGACACCACTCAGGGTCATGCCGTCGCCGTATCCGGTGGCAGTGTTGGGGGGACGGTTCCTGGCGTGCGCGCCCAGCTCGCCGGCGAGTCGCGCGGCTTTGGCGGGACCTTGGCGGTGACGGTCACTGTGTGCCCGCCCACCGGGGCCCGTGTGGCGATGCCCCAGGCCATGTTCCGGACGCCGATGATGGTGATCTGCACAGGTGCAGCGGTATGTGCGGCCGGGGACGACCGGTGGCACGCGGACCGTCTGGGTTACACGGTCAAGACCCTGACCCGTGCGTGCATGGCTGCCACCGGACAACCGGTGAAGCATGGGATCAATGCCCGTGCAGCGTTGGAGGTGAAGCGATTGCCGGCGCACACGGATGAGCCGGTGTCGACGCCGCGGCGGTCTGGCGATGGGCCGCGTCGCGGAACCTCCTGCGCAACACCACCTTCGACACGATGCAGTTCGGCCTCGAGATCAGCTCGACCAGCGGCGTACAGAAGCGGTACTCGCTGAACTCCTACAGCGCCTGGTGGAGCAACACCTCCGGCGGCGGATCAAGCATCTAGCTAGGGGCTTTCGTTTGGACCACCGTGCGGACCACAGAAAGATGCCTGCGATGTGGAGTCCGGCCAGGTAGATGGTGGCTGTCTTCTCGTAGCGGGTGGCGATGCCGCGCCACTGCTTGAGGCGGTTGATGCACCGCTCGACGGTGTTGCGGTGCTTGTAGGTCTCGCGGTCGAAGGCGGGCGGCCTGCCGCCCCGGCTGCCGCGTCGAAGGCGGTGTGCCAGCTGGCCGACCGGGCCGGGGATGACCGCACGGATTCCGGGCCTGCGCAGGTGCTTGTGGATGGCACGCGAGGAATACGCCTTGTCGGCCGCCAGGACGATGTCCGGAGTAGTGCGAGGCCGACCACGCTGCCGTGGCACTCGCAGGCGGGCCATGACCTACTCGAAGGCGGGTGCGTCACCGGCCTGTCCTGCGGTCAGGACGAACGCCAGGGGTCGGCAGCGACCGTCGGCCACCAGGTGGATCTTCGTGGTCAGTCCGCCGCGGGACTGGCCGATGGCGTGATCGTCCGGCTCGCCGGCCGGGCCCCTTTTTGCGAGCCCCGGCCGCGTGCTGGTGAGCGCGCACGATGGTGGAGTCCACCGAGACAGCCCAGTTGAGGTCCTCGTCAGCGTCGGCCTGGGCCATCAGCGCGGTGCCCTCACCGTCGACAACCGCGTACCAGGGAATCGTTTCCAGCTCGATGACCGAACGGACACGGGTACATCTGCCCGGCCTTCGATCAACTCGTGACGCAGGTCTAACAACAGGAGTTTCCTTCAGACGGCGATCAGCCGCCCCGGATCGGAGCGGCTGGTGCAGTTAACACACCACACACGGCCGGCCCCGTAGGGCGACCGGAGCGGCTTGGCCACGATTCCCTCAACGCCGGTGCCTTCGAGCGTCTCGAACCAGAGCAGGGCAGCGAGGCACACGCGCGCCTGATCGGTCGGGGCCCCCGCCGTCGGCCCGTAATGATCACCAAGCCCGCGTCCGCACGCGCTGCCACCTCCCCCTCACGACAAGAGACCCGCATAACCACGGAACCCGAAGCCGCTTGGTTCAATCTGCGATTTTGGCTCGCGAATCGTGCGAAAAGTATTGACGCAGTTCACCGGACCCTTAAGATCCAGTCGATCGACACTTCGACCGTCGTTCGTTATCTCGAACACGCTAGGGCCGCACCCCCGCCGGATTCCGGACAGCCTCTGACGG
>NZ_JBIVQO010000015.1:0-177809 GCF_044755265.1 Streptomyces sp. NPDC092370
TTGGTGGGGTTGGCCCGCAGGTTGCCGGCCGCGTCGCGCTGCGGGTCGAACCAGCAGTCGTCGACCACCACGTACCGGTATCCGGCGTCCCGCATGCCCGAGGACACCATCGCGTCGGCGGCCTGACGCACCTGCGCCTCGGTGATCCCGCACCCGAAGCTGTTCCAGCTGTTCCAGCCCAGCGGAGGGGTGGTTGCGGGGCTGCCCGGTGCGGCCTCGGCGGTCGTGCCGACGGAGGCGGTGACGGTGGCGGTGAGCGTCAGTGCGGTGGCTGTGAGGAGACGCAGCAGTCGTCTGTGCAGGGGAACCATGGGAGGTCCTTCCCGGGAGGCAAAGCGGAAGCTGCTTTGCCTCCCTCAAGGGGCAAGGTCACGAGCTGGTGATCATGTGCGCGCGGGTCAGCGCCGCAGGGTGAGCAGGCCCGGCCGGTACGGCAGCTTCAGGTAGTCGGTGCCGTTCGAGTTGGGGTCCCTGCCCTGGTAGAGGAACTGCAGGTTGCAGGGGTCGATGGTCATGGTCTGGTCGGGGTTGTTGCGGACCAGGTCACCGTGGCTGATGTCGTCGGTCCAGGTGGCACCGCTGTTTGCCTTGCCCGCGAAGGGGTTGCTCTCGGTGGCGGCCTGCGGGGTCCACGGACCGTTCAGGCTGGAGGCCGTGAACGAGCGGAAGAAGCGCTGCTCAGTCGCACCCCGAGCCTCAACGATCATGAGGTACTGGTTCTGGCCCTGGACCTTGTAGACCTCCGGCGCCTCGAACAGGTTCTTCTCCGTGTCGCTCATGACCGTCGTGGACGACGAGCCGAAGCTGCTCGGGAAGTTCCCGATCGGCATGGACGACTTGAAGATGCTGCCCTTGTCATTGGCGAAGAACAGGTACATGTTCTGGTCGTCGGCGATCACGGTCGGGTCGATCGGGCCGCCGGTGGGGACGCTGCCGGTGAACAGCTCCTGCGGCGCGGACCAGCCGTTGGGATTGGTGGGATCGCTGGACGTGCGGTAGGTGAAGGGCCAGGCGGTGCCCCACCCGTTCGAGACCAGCACCCATATCTTCTTGGGCGCGAAGTAGAAGAGTTTGGGCGCCACCGCGGACCCGCTGATCTTGGTCTGGCCCGCCGAGGCCATGTCCGACCAGTTCGTGAAGGGCCGGAAGGTCATCGCGCCCCACGACGATCCGTCAGAGGTGGTCGCGTACACCAGGTGCTGGCCGTTGTGCGTCACAGTGGTGAAGTCCTTGAGCGCCAACGAGCCGTTCGCCGGCTGCGCCAGCGGACCGGTCGACGTCCACCGGTATGTCGACGGAAGAGGACACGAGTTGGGCGTCCCGGACAGGCCGGTCCACTTCTGGTTGCTGCCGCCGTTGCAGTTCCAGAGCTGCACCGCCGTGCCGTTGGCCGTGGCGCCGCCGCTGACGTCCAGGCACAGTCCGGACTCC
Organism: Streptomyces sp. NPDC092370; assembly: GCF_044755265.1. Taxonomy (NCBI): domain Bacteria; kingdom Bacillati; phylum Actinomycetota; class Actinomycetes; order Kitasatosporales; family Streptomycetaceae; genus Streptomyces; species Streptomyces sp. NPDC092370. The sequence goes on from NZ_JBIVQO010000015.1 coordinate 1,432, forward strand.
ACGGCGACGATCGTGCCGTCGGCGTTCACCCGCCACTGCTGGTTGGTCCCGCCGTTGCAGGACCAGATCACCGGCCGGGTACCGGCCGTGGTGGCGTGGCCCGGGACATCCAGGCACTTGTTGCCGTACACGGTCAGCTGGTTGCCGTCCGTCAGCGTCCACTGCTGGTTGGTCCCGCCGTGGCAGTCCCAGATCTGCACGTTCGTGCCGTCGGCCTGGCTGGCGCCCGGCACATCGAGACACCGGCCGGAACCGACACCGCGCACGGCGCCGGTGGTGGCCGCCTGAGCCGGATCGGCGACGAGCGTCGCCGCCGACGCGACCAGGGCCGCGAGCACCACGGACAGATGTCTGCGGCTGAAACGTAGTCTGCGCAATGCGGGCCTCATTCGTCGAGTGAGCAATTCCGGTTCGGCCCCGGTAGGGGCTGTCCGGACTGTCGATGTGCTGCGCCTCGACCTCTTTTGTTCTCGATATCGAACGAAGGCCGAAAGGTCGAGCGCGGGGGATGGAGACCGACCAGGATGTGCTTCCTCGGCGGCCTAGTTCCTCACGATGCGCCACCGGTTGTCGGCAGTGCCGTCGTCCGAGTCCTGGACTGCGAACGCACCCACAGCGGTGGAGTTGTTCGCGATGGCGAGCAACTTGCCGCTGTTCTCGTTGCGGATCTTGTAGGTTCCGTCTCCCTGGTCGAGCAGCGTCCATCGGTGGTCGGCCGTGCCGTTGTCCGACCACTGCAGGACGGTCGCGCCGTCTGCCGTCGACATGTTCAAGACGCCGAGCACCTTGCTGCTGTGGGCGTTGCGGAAGCGGACCGCGTTTCCGTCGGCGATCATGTGCCAGTCGTGATCGGCGGTGCCCGAGTCGTTCCACTGCAGAGCGCGGCCACCGTCGGCCGTGGACATGTTCTGGATGCCCAGCACGAGACCGCTGCCCACGTTGGCGAGCCGGACGGTGCCGCTGGTGTTCCAGTAGACGGTGTAGTTGTGGCCGTGCGCGTCGTGGAACGGGCCCAGGTTCACGGTGGAGCCGTTGGCGGTGGCGGTGAAGGCGAGCGAACTGCCGCTGGTCCGTGTGATCGAGGACGTGTTCAGCGTCGGGAGGGAACTGAGCCCGGAGTCACCGTAGTTTCCGGACAGGACCACCGGGCCGTAGGTGATCGCGGTGACGTTCGGGTTGTCGTTGGCCGCACGCATGATGACCCGCATGGGCAGACGGACGGTGACCGTGTCGCCGGAGGTCCAGGAGCGGGTCAGGGTGGCATAGCTGCCGGGGGTGGTGGTGATGTTCTGCCGCGTGCCGTTGACGCTGACCGTGGCCCCGGTGGTCCAGTCCGGGATGCGGATGCGCATCGCCCACGTGCCGCTGACGTTGCCGGTGACCTGCAGGGTCGTGGTGTCGCTGACGGGGTACGTCGTGGTCTGGGTGACCGTGATTCCGCGCTCCGACCAGTTGAGTACCGAGGGCACGAACAGGTTCACGATCAGCGTGTCGTCACGGCGGAAATAGATGGAGTCCATCAGCCTGGTGTGCGTCTCCAGGCCTGTGCCCTGGCAGCACCAGAAGGTGCCGTAGTCGGTGCTCCAGGTGCCGCCGCCCCACGCCGGACCCACACCGCGGCGGCCGCCCGGATTGAGGGGGGTGAAGTAGGTGACGTGGCCGTGGTCGTCGGCCGGGTTCTGCTGGCCGATCATCTGATTGAGCCACGCTCGCTCGTAGTAGTCGAACAGTGCGGCCCGGTTGGGGTCCAGTGCGAACAGCTCCCGGGTGAGGAGGAGCATGTTGAAGGTGTTGCAGCTTTCGCACGTGTCCTTGTTCAGGTAGCCGGCGATGGCGTTCGGGGCGCGGAAGTGCTCCGCCTGGCTGTTGCCGCCGATGGCGTAGGTGTGCGCGTTGACGGTGAAGTTCCAGGCGTTGGTGGCGATGTCCCGGTAGCGGGTCGTGCCGGTGGCCTTGTACTCCCGGGCGGCCCCGATCCACTTGGGCACCTGGGTGTTGGCGTGCAGTCCGCTGAGCCGGTCCTGGCCGGACGCCAAGGGGTCGAACACCGCGGCGTGGTCGAACCGCTGGGCGACGGTGAGCCACCGCGCGTCGCCTGTCTGCTGGTAGAGGTCGGTCAGCACGGTGTTCATGCCGCCGAACTCGGTCTGCAGCATGGCCTGCATCTGCTGGCTGCTCAGCCTGCCGGTGCGCCAGTCCACCCATCCCGCCAGGGCGAGCAGCACCTCACGGGCCTGTGTGCTGCCGATGTGGCGCCATACGTCCAGCAGGCCGACGAGGGTCTTGTGGATGGTGTAGTACGGCACATTGCCGTTGCTCAGGGTCCGCTGTTCGAGAGCGGTGAAGTCGGACTCGGGGTAGCCGGAGAGGTACCCGGCGTTGAAACCGGCGGCGCCGTTGTTGGCCTGGCATTTGGCCAGCTCCGCGACCATGTGGGTGGCCTTGTCCCGGCAGACGGTGTCCCCGGTCACGGCGTACAGCTGTGCCCAGGCCGTGAGGAAGTGGCCTTGGACGTGGGTGCGAAAGGGGAAGTTCGGTGCGTCCCAGCCGCCGGTGGCGGCGGCGCCGTTGGTGGAGAGGCGGTGGTTGGCGCGGAAGTTGTACAACAGCCGGTCGACATCGACGAACCGCAGATAGTTCCGCGTTCGGTTCTGGTTGTCCAGCCACCGGCTTGCGGTGAGCCGAACCTGGCCGAGTTCGAAGGGGTGCGCCAAGACCCCTATGTCGGCCCTTGCGGGAGGAACGGCCGCCTGCGCGGGAGACGCGCCCATGAAGGATCCCGTGGCAGATGCGGCGACCGTGGCCCCGGCTACTTGCAGCAGGCGCCGTCTGCTGACGAAGGAAGACATCTTGCACCTTTCGATGACGAGAGAGCGGTTGCTTGGTCGTTGACACCCGGCGGGACATCCGCCTCCACCCCTCAGGGTCCCTGGGAGGTGACGCGATGCGAGCTCCATCGCTGGTTGGAACTGCCGACGTCGCGGTACTGGATCAGCGCGACACCGTCGGCCGTACTGCGTTACGTCGGGCACCTTGCCGCTGTTGCGCTTGACCAGGATGAACTCGGCCCCGGTCTGCGGGCGCAGCCGGCTCGTCCGGCCGTCGGCGGTCATCTGCACGACCGCCGCGCCGTCCGCCGTCGAGGACCGCATGGACGTAGGTGCCGTCGCCTTGGTCACCCCACGTTCCGGCGCCGACCGCGGCGAGCCGGCCGAACTGTCGTGTGGTGATGTCCAAGAACCGTCCCTTTTCAGAAGTCATTGCGTGGACGGGCGGTTTTCCCACGCGGAACACCCCCGGGATCTCGAGGGCGTCGAAGACCGGTACGAGGCGGTGGCGTTGGGGAAGGGCTCGCGCCTGGAAAGCGCGCGGTTCGGGGCATGGGGGGTGGGTTCCTTCCGGAGGCGGGACCGCTCTCCCACCGCGAATGACCGATATTCCGAACGCGGGTCGAATTGCCGGACGGGGTTGGCGCCGAACGTAAAGGGTTTCCCGTACGGAAGTCAATGTGTGTGACAGTGCGCCTTCTTCGATATCCGGGCGGCGGGAAATGCACCGAACGGTACTCGTCGGAAACATTGACGGAATCACGACCCAAACCTATCTTTTGCTCGAAGTTCCGCACGCTGTTCGTTATGTCGAACAATCGCATCCCTCGTCACGGCGATCGGCCCAGCGGACTGGCCGAGCCCGGAGGAAGAGTTGAACAGAACCGTAAGAAAGCTGCTCGCCCTGCTGTGCCCGCTGCTGCTGGTCCTGCTGGGCGGCGCCGTGTTTGAGGGCACCGCCTCCGCCGTCGCCCCGCCGGCCGGGCAGACCACGCGGTACACGATGACCGCGTTCACCAACAGCAGTGAGTCGAACCTGTATGTGTACGACTCGCCGGACGCCACCGGATTCACCCTGCAGAAAGGCCCCGCCTACACCCCGCCGTCCGCGCTGATCCGGGACCCCAGCATCTTCAAGCACACCGACGGCTACTACTACCTCACTTACACCACCAACTGGACGGGGAACACGATCGGCTTCGCTCGGAGCACCGACCGGGTGAACTGGACGTTCCTGTACAACCACACGATCCCGATCAGCGGGCTGACCCGCACCTGGGCACCTGAGTGGTTCATCGACACCGACGGCAGCGTCAACGTCATCGTGTCCCTGACGTCGGCGAGCACCGCCACCCACTTCACCGCCTGGAAGATCACGGCGACCAGCTCCGCGCTGACCACCTGGACCGCGCCCACCCAGCTGTCCGGTATCGGCCCGAACTACATCGACACCTTCATCGTCAAGGTCGGCTCCACCTACCACGCGTTCACCAAGAACGAGACGACGAAGTACATCGAGTACGCCACCGCCTCCAGCCTCACCGGCCCCTACACCCTGCGCAAGACGGGCAACTGGGCCGGCTTCGGCGACTGGGTCGAGGGTCCGGCCCTGGTCCAGCTCGACAACGGCGGCTGGCGCATCTACTACGACGGCTACCGTGCCGGGAAGTACTGGTACAGCGACAGCTACGACAACTTCGCCACCTGGACCACGCCCACCGAGGTGCCCGGCCTGTCCGGCTTCATCCGCCACGCCACCGTGCTGAAGGAGACAGTCCCCGGCGGTGTCACCCTGCCCACCAACACCACCAGGTCGCTGCGGTCGGTCAACTACTCCGACCGGTACGCCGTGGTGCGCTCCGACAGCCTCGGCTACATCGACCCGGTGAACACCTCCAGCAGCACCGCCGTCAAGCAGAGCGCCACCTTCACCGTCGTACCCGGCCTCGCCGACGCCAACTGCTACTCCTTCCGCGACTCCTCCGGCCGCTATCTCCGCCACTGGGACTACCGGATCCGCTTCGACAGCAGCAACGGCACCGACACCTTCAACAAGGACGCCACCTACTGCGCCCGCCCCGGCAGCACATCCGGCTCCGTCCGCCTGGAGTCGTACAACTACCCCGGCCGCTACCTCCGCCACTACAACTACGCCCTGCGCGTGGACCCCTACCAGAACACCGACACGTTCCGCGCCGACAGCTCCTTCACGGTGGTCAGCCCCTGGGCCTGACCTGTCCGCGATGTTCTCCCGGGATCTGAGCCTGTCAGGCCCAGATCCCGGGAGCCGGTGTCATCCGGCGGTCAGAGTGGTCCACTTCTGGTGGGAGCCGCCGTTGCAGTCCCACAGCACGAGCTGTGTGCCGTTGGCCGTGGAGGCGCCCGGAACATCGAGGCAGCGGCCGGAGGCGGGGTTGCGGTAACCGCCGTTGTACGGCTGCCAGACCTGGTTGGCGCCGCCGTGGCAGGCCCAGAGCTGCACCTTGGCGCCGTTGGCGGTGGCCCCGCCGGCGGCGTCGAGGCACTTGCCCAGGGAGCGCAGGGTGCCGTCGGTGTAGGCGGACCAGTACTGGTTGGCACCGTCGCCGCAGGCCCACGTCTGGACGGCGGTCCCGTCGGCGGTGCCGGCACCGTTGACGTCCATGCACTTGCCGGCGATGCCGGACTGCACACGGGCGGGGGCGGGAGCGGGGTTCTTCAGCCACCCGGCGCTGTCCGCGGACTGGACGCCACGGTGGAAGGCGTCGGCCATCTTCTGGTAGCCCGAGTCGTTGGGATGCAGGGGGTCGGCCAGGTCGGCCGTGGTCAGACTGCTCATGTCGACGAACGCGACGCGTTTGCCCGCGGCCTGCGCGTCGCTGACGATGCGCCGGGTGGCCTGGTTGTACGTGCCCCGGAACCGCTCCTCCGAGCTGCTGGTGGACACGACCAGGGAGGCGACGAGAACGGTGGCGTCGGGGACGTCGGCGGTGATCTGGTTGACCAGCGACCTCAGCCGGGCGATGGCGCTGTCGACCTCAGAGGCTCCTTGGAGATCGTTGGTACCGATGTGCAGCGTCACGACGTTGGGCCGGTAACGGGTCAGCGAGGCGTCGGCGAGCGCGGCGATCTGGTCGATGCGGTATCCGGAGTGGCCTTCGTTGTCCGGATCGGACATCGAACCGTTCCGTACCGTGCCCACGAAGTCCAGCGGATGGCCGTCCGCCGCGAGCCGGTTCCACAACGGCGCGCGGTAGCCGTTGCCCGTACTGCTTCCGACGCCCCAGGTTATCGAGTCGCCCAGCGGCATGACCCGCAAAGGAGTGTTGGAGGCGGCGGAGGCCGGGGCCACACCTGTCGCCGTCACCCCGAGCGCGACAGCGACAAACATGATCAGGGGTAGAATCCAAGACTTTTTCATGCAGTTTCCTCTGTTCTGCGAATGATTGCTCGATCAAGGCTGATCGCCGTCCGGCCGTACCAGGGTGTGATGCGTGACGACGTCCCTCTCGGTATCCGGCTCTCCGAACACGTGCAGCCGGCCCATCCAGGGCGGGGCGATTGAGGTGGGGTGGCGAGGACCACGCCGATGCCGCCTGCCTGCATCAGCTCGGGGAGCCTGCCCGACCAGCCGAACCCCCCTGCGGTCGCGTAAGGTTCGTGCTTCTGCCAGGTCGGTTATCAGGCGGGCTCCCCGTACTGCACGCCGCGTCCGTTGGTGGCGACGAAGACCCGGCCGTACACGCGCGGGTCGCCGGTGATGGCCGCTCCGGTCCAGCCCCACTGGTGCCGGTCGTCGTTGATCCGCGTCCAGGTCTTCGCCTCGTCGTCGGAGCGGTACACCGCGGTGATGGTGTCCGTGGCGCCGACCATGTAGATCGCCGGGTAGGAGGCGCCCTCGGCGGCCTTGCCGAAGCCCAGGGTGTGTGAGGCGTGGCAGCTGCCGACCTTGGCCAGGGTCGCGCCTGCGTCGGTGGAGCGGTACAGGCCGTTGCCTTTGAGGCTCAGCCACAGGTCGCCGGTGCGGCCGGGCGCGGCGACCAGTTGGAATTCGGTGTCGCCCGTGCTCAGGCCGGTGGCCCGCGCGGTGAAGGTCCGGCCGCTGTCGGTGCTGGCGAACACCGTGCCGGTGGTGGTGTCGTAGGCGTAGAAGCGGGTCGGGTCGACGGGGTCCGCGATGGGGGCGGCGCCCTTGGGGAAGGAGGCTACCTCGGTCCAGGTGGCGCCGTTGTCGGCTGAGCGGTAGCCGGGGTTGGCCGTGCCGAAGGACCACAGCAGCACGCTGCCGTCGGCGTTGGTGGCGATGGGTCCCGGTGCGGACTTGGCGACGTCCGGCTGGGTCTTGAAGGGCGTCCAGGTCTTGCCGCCGTCGTTGGAGTGGGCGCCGTTGCCGTGCTCGCCCCAGCCCGCCCGGACCACGTACGACGGCTTGGCCGGGGCCAGGGACAGGCCGGTGGAGGTGCCGAACACAGGGTTCGAGGCCATGCCGCGTGACGGCGACGCCGTGAGCCGCTCGTGGTACATCACACCGATGTCCCCGGACCCGCTGAGCAGATGCGCCTCACCGGTCGGCGGCGAGATCAGCTGGCGTATGGACGCCTCCTCCACGCCGCGGATCTGCGGGGCCCAGTGCTTGAGGTCGCGGGTGCCGTAGAGGGTGGCTCCGGTGCCGTACACGATGTGCTTCGAGTCGTACGGGTCGAGAGCGAGGGCCTGGATCCACCAGCCGAACTTGGGCTTGTCCCCGCCCCATTTGAGGTAGGGGGTCTCGGAGACGTCGAGGACGGCCTCGTCCTTCATCGACGTCCAGGTGCGGCCGCCGTTCGTGGAGCGGAAGACGGTGTCGATCTCGGCCCAGCGGTTGTTCGTGGAGACGACCACCGTGCCGGGGCGGCGGGCGTCGACGGCGACACCGCCGTAGCCGAAGGAATCGGCGGAGCCGTCGGCCGTCGCCCCACCCGGCTTCACCGGGGTGACCTCGGTCCACTTCCCGTTCGCCGTCCGCAGCTTGTGCACGCTGCCGTCCACCTGGCCGTTGGGGCCGGGGGCGTTGGCGTAGCTCACGTACAGCTCGCGCGTGTGGCGGTCGTACGCGGCGCGGATCGGCACCTTGGCCGCGGCGCCGGTGGGCCGCCCGGGGACGGCCTCCCAGGTCGTGCCGTCGGACGTGCGGTACAGGTTGGGCTGCCCGGAGGTGCCGTCGGAGTCGCCCCAGCCCGCGTAGACGCTGCGGCCCGCAGCGACCAGGAGCGTGATGCCCTGGCCGATGGCACTGGGAGTGGCCGGGAAGCTCACGGCCTTCCAGGTGGCGCCACGGTCGGTTGACTTGAGCAGCCCGTCGTGCCGGGTTCCCAGCCACAGCGTGTCACTGTCCCGCGGATCGACCAGCAGCCGCTCCCCGCAGCCGCGGCCGTCCTCGTTGCCGCCCAGCTTCACCGTGAGGTCGGTGCGCCGCCAAGTCGCGCCCCGGTCCTCGGACCGCAACACGGCCCCGTTGCCGGCCCACGACTGCGTGTACGCGCCGAGGGCGAGGTACACCCGGTTCGGATGCGCCGGGTCGACGGCCACGGCCTCCACACCGAGCAGGTTCCAGTCGTCCCAGCCGAGGTGGTCGGTGAGCGGGATCCACCGACCGGTCCGGTCGTCCCACCGGTAGGCACCGCCGATGTCGGTTCGGAGGTAGGCGAGCCCGCGACAGGAAGGATGGAACAGCACACCGGTGACGAATCCGGTGCCGCCCTGGACCGCGTTACGCCAGCGGTATCCGCCCTTCGCGGGAGTGGCGGCGGCCTGCGCCCGCCCCTGGGTGACCGGCAGGGAGACCGCCGCGGCAGCGGCAGCGGTCCCGGCGAGTACAGCTCTTCTGCTGATGTGGAATGCGTGCATGACTTTCCTCTTCTTGCGCGGGACAAAGGGGAAGGTGACGCCCTCAGGGGCGCGGGGCGGTATCGATGTGCGGCTCCGCCGTGTGGGCGCGACCAGCCACAACGAAGCCACGGACAGGCGACCGACGGCTCTACCCCCGCGGGCCGGGGCAAGGCGTCAGCCCTTGATCGCGCCGGTGAGCATGCCCTTCTTGAAATGCCGTTGGACAGACGGAGAAGCGACCGCGTCAGGAATCAGTGCGAGGACCATGACGGCCATGTGCAGTCCCAGTGCGGAGGGCTGCCCCGTACGCACCGCCTACTGAAGCCCCGTCGGCGCCTCGGTGTTCTTCTGCACCAGCTGGATGAGCACGTTCTGCAGCGGCATCATCTGCTGGTCGGTGGGATAGACGGACGCGTTGAACCAGGCGCTCCGGTACCCGACCGCCTAGATCTTGAGGGGAGCACCGGTGCCGAGCTTGTCGGGAACCGAGGAGGCAAGCGCCGCGAGGTCGACCTCGCTGATGCAGCCGGCCGCCGAACCGTTCTTCGACGGAAGGTACGGCTTGGCGATCGTGCTGGCGACGTACGTCGGGAGCAGCTTGCCGGCAGCCTTGCCCGAGGTGGTGCCCTCGCGCGACCCGCTGTCCGACTCACCGCAAGCGGCCAGCAGCGGCATCCCACCGGCCAGGGCTGCGGCGGCGACCGCCGTGGAGGCGAGGAAGCTTCTCCGGCCCGGCCCTGAGGACACGGAGGCGACGTTCGGCGTCATTGCGTCAACCCTTCATGGCGCACCCGGACACCCGGCGGTGGGCCGTCGGCTGCGGTGGCGTGACTTGAATCAGCTGAGCTGAAAGCAGACATCCCATTACTGGCGAGGTATACACAGTCGAAGCGCTTCGACGTTGCTGCGAGGTTAAGTGAACACCCATGGGCGCACAAGAGTGGCTTCAAAGATTTCATCGAGGGCCCGGGAGGTCGTTCTCCGCGTTATCTGCATGATGAAGGTGTCGATCTCTTGGCGCTCCCCCAGTGACCTGGGATTCATCGAAGCGCTTCGAAGGCACTTCTCTGCTCTACTCAAGGGAATCCCACGTGTCTGCATACGCGGCGCACACACCACCGCCGTTCCGCGTTCACAGCTGGCTGTCGCCACGCGCATCGACGACCTTCTGTCACGGCTCACCCGACGAGAAGATGGGATGCCTGCACCAGTTCACGCCCGCCGTGGCCCGCCGCCTTCCGCCCGCGACCGCGCCACGCGTACCGTCCTCGATCACGGCACCGGCCGGTGGGGGTGCTGGTCCTCCTCGCACTGGCCCGCTCCACCCAGCGCTGGGGGAACTACGCAAGGCCGTCGACGGGATCAGTACAAAGTGTTCAACCAGGACTTGCGCACTTCGAGCTCGACGGTCTGGTCAGCCGTACGTCCTACCCGGAGGTCCCGCCCCGGGTGGAGTACTCCCTCACCCCACTCGGCCGCGACCTCGTCGAGCACATGCTGCCGCTCACGCGGTGGATCGCCACGCACGCAGACGACATCGTGCGCAACGCCGCCGAGGAGCCCTGACCTGACCTGATCCTGCGGCAGTGCCGGTCAGGTGGCGATCACAGCAAGCCGCTCGGAGGCCGAGGCTGCCGGCAGCGCAACTCGCCTGCGTAGGCCCGATCAGCTCGGTGCGGGCGGTGCTGATGAACGCGGTCCGTTACACCGATCCCGCACAGCACCGGCTGGCCGATGACCTGGACGCGGCCCGGCTGCTGCGGCCCGTCGACCCGCGCCGGCTGGACGGCGGCGAACGCTGGCTGAAGGACCCGGCCGCCATGACGCCGCGGCCGCCGACCGCATCGCCCAGGCCGTCGGACGCCCCCGCTCGGGCGGTCCGCCTCTTGGCCGAGACCGAGGCCACCGGCCAGAGTCCTGCACCCTCACCCCGGCCGATCTCGGGCTCGGGCATCCCACTTCCCCGAACCTGCCGTCGTCGGCGCCGGCCCCGAGCGCGGTTCGGCCATGCGGCTGCTGCGGCAGCGGTGAGACCGGGAGGGTCGCCCGTGGCCTGGACACCGACGAAAGTGCCGTACGACCGCTTCGCTACGAGCCGGAGGTTCGGCCGGTTGGGTTTCGAGGGGTACTTCCTGGCCGTGGCCCAGGTCGTCGCGGACACCTGGGAACCGCTCGGATCCAGGATGGGCGGCTGTTTGGACCTGCCTGGGGCGACCATCCGGGACTCGTCGGACTGGGCGTTGGGCCTCGTGGGTGCCGAAGGCATTCGCTCATCGCGCCGACCGGACCTGTGGTTCGCGACCTGCACGTACGAAGAAGGCAGGGGGGTTCAGAAGGCGGTGTATCCGCCGTCGACGGGGAGGACCGCTCCGGTGATGTACGTCGACTCCGATGAGGCGAAGAAGAGAGCCGCGTCGGCCACCTCTTCGGGGGTGGCGAGGCGTTGGAGCGGGATCTGGGTCTCGCGCTCGTGGCGGTAGGCCTCCGGGTCGGGGCTGCGCTGGATTGCCGCCTCGATGACCGGGGTGGCGGTCAGACCCGGGGCGACGACGTTGACGCGGATGTTGCGCGGGGCCCATTCGATCGCCGCGCCCTTGGCGAGCATGATGAGGCCTCCCTTGGCGGCGGAGTACAGGACTTCCCCGGGCTTGCCGACCATGCCGAGTCGGGAACTGATGCAGACGAAGGAGCCTCCTTCGGGGGGCATCAGCGGCGCGAAGTGCTTCATCACCAGGAACGCGCTGAGCAGGTTGCTGTCGAGCACGTTCTTCGCGTCCTCGTAGGACATCTCGGTGAGCGGGCTGCTGGCCTGTAGGCCGTGGTTGATGACGACGACGTCGACGGTGCCGAGGGACTCGGCGGCCTGGTTGGCCAGGGTCTCGACGAACGCCTCGTCGTTGAGGTCTCCAGGGACGTACAGGTCGTCGGTCTGGGCGGTGTCGAGCTGCTCCCTGCGGCCGGTGAGCAGCAGTCGCGCTCCCTCGCGGCGGAAGTGGGAACTCACCGCCTGTCCTATGCCACTGCTGGCACCGGTCACCAGGGCCGCGACGTTCTTGAGTCTCATGTCAGGCACTCCTTCACAAAAATGGGGCGGTCGGGTCGGGGGGCTCGGGTACGAGGTCTCTCGTCCCGGGGTCGGTCAGCTGAGGAATCCGCGGGCGTCGACCGGCCACCGCTGCAGCGACGTGCCCGTGCTGTCGGTGACGATCAGCTCCTCGAAATTGACGACGACCGGGCAGACGTGGTTCGGCACCACCGGCACCACGGTGCCGACCCTGGGGCGGAACTCGCCCGCGGGCAGCGCGAGGAATCCGTGGTACTCGTTGAGCTTGGACAGGAAGGCCGTCGTGCCGGCGACCCGGCCGTAGCCGCGCTCGAGGCTGCCTTCGCGGCTGAGGGCCTTGGTGCCCGCATCGATGATGACCTGGTCGGGCACCCAGTCGCTGACCACGGTGGCAGCGACGAACAGCGCGATCTGATCGTCCGTGCAGGCGCCGAGCCGGGCGTTGTTCACATCGCCGAAGACGTACTCGCCGGGACGGATCTCGGTGATCACGCTGCTGGTGGAGAACTCGACGGTGGGGGTGGAGCCGGCGCTGACCACCTGTGCGGTGATCCCGACGCCGCCGAGGCTGCGTACCGCGATGGTCAGCGCGGCATCCTGGTCCTGCGCGGCGCGTTCGCGGGCGTCCGGGCCGGAGCTGCCGTGACCTGGATAGGTGAAGACGCCCACCGGCACCAGGCCGCGCTTGCGGGCGGCGAGTGCGAGGTCGCCCGCGGCCTCGGGCGGCGCCCCGGAACGACGGGCGCCGCAGTCGACCTCGACCACGACCTGCAACCGGTCCGGTTCGTCTCCCATCGCGTCGGCGAGGGCCTCGATCGCCGCGGCGTTGTCGACGCCGACCCGCAGTTGGGCGGACTCGGCGAGCCGGCGGATCCGTGTCCCCTTCGTTCCCGCGGGCCAGACCGGGTAGGCGAGGAAGATGTCGTCGAATCCGGCCGCGGCGAAGACCTCGGCCTCACCGACATTGCCGGCGGTGATTCCGACCGCCCCGGCCTCGATCTGCCGCCGGCCGATCTCCACACACTTGTGTGTCTTGACGTGAGGCCGGACATCGAGGTTGTGCTGAGCGGCGAAGCCCTGCATGCGGTCGATGTTGTCCTGCATGACATCGACCAGCACGATCGGCGCGGGGGTGTCGATCCGCTCGACCAGAGCGTCGAGTGCTCGCTGGAGCCGGTTCACGCTGCACTCCTCTTGCTTGTGTCTGGGAATTTGAGCGAGGGGCGCGGATGCCGGCTCCCTCGAATGCCGCACGTGCGTGGCGCGCGCGACGTCACGCGCGCTCGCGCTACAACGCCGTCGTGACCGGCTCTACACCGCGGTGCAGACCATCTGGATCTCGACCGGACTGTTGAGCGGCAACCCGGCGACACCGATCGCGGTGCGGGCGTGCCGTCCGTTCTCGCCCAACACCTCGATGAGCAGTTCACTGGCCGCGTTGGCGACCCGCGACTGCAGACCGAAGTCCGGCGTACTGGCTACGAAGACCAGCATCTGCACAATACGGACCCGGTCCAGATCCCCCACCGCCTGCACAGCTGCGGCAAGGCAGTTGAGTACGGCATGGCGCGCGAGCTCCCGCGCCGTCCCCAGCTCCACGTCCCGGCCGACCATGCCCTGCCCCAGCAGTTCACCGTCCCTGTAAGGCAGTTGGCCCGAGATGTAGATGCTCGACCCCACCGTCCGCTGGTCCACGTAGTACGGGTTCTCACGGAGCTCGGGAAGGGCCAGACCCAAGGCCTGGAGCCGATCGGAAGCCGAGCCGGTGTGCGCTACCGAGGCCACGCGCCCGCTCACCGTGCCACTGCCTTGGACGGCACAGGCCACAAACCCTCGCAGTCCGCTGCGAGAACCCGCATCTTGTGAATTGTGATCATCTGCACTCGGTAGTCCTCTCGAGCATCTGTGGCGACAAAGCGTCACATGGGGTCGTAAATCAGCCACCTTCATTGTCGTTTGTCGACCATATGGCTGCCTGTTGAACACTGTCAACACAAACGTCGGCGTCGAGCACAAGCTGGGAGCACCGCGTGCGGACCCATCCGCTGCTGCCGGAAACGACGGCCGACACCGCGACCGTGCTCGCCGGCCCATCCGGTTCGGCGTGGGCGAGAGTGTGCAGCGCACCTGTCCACATGACGGTCGCTGACGAGGGCACATCCAAGGCCGATTGACACGGAGCGCCGACCGGATCGCCGAACAACGCGCCGACGGTCGACCACACGCCCACGAGATCCTTTGATGCCACGACTCGCCCCGCTGTACAGGGCTGGCAGTTGCCTCCGGGCCCGGGCCCACCTCGCCGACCGCATATCCGCGCCTTCGCACGGGGACCGAGGCCGGCACCCGGCCCGGCCGCGCCTGGGGCATGCTCGACGAACCCTGCGGCATCGGCGAGCCGGCCGGGTCACGGTCGGTGCCGCGATCGAGTCCGTCAGAGCGCGCGGGGGCACCGACCCGGACGGAGTCCGACCGATCCTGACGAACACGGGAGGCGCCCAGGACTCCGCGCAGCTACCTCGCAGCCGTGAACGCCCCGTCGCCTCGACCCGTCCCACCGCGCCGACGGCCGGCGCCCTTCATACAAGATCCGCTACAAGATTGCGTTGACGGTGCGAGCTTGATCCTGACCTTTCGGCATGGGACCGCAACGTCACGGTGAGGAGCGGGCACGGACACTGCACACCCGCGGCATGGCCTCATACGTGCCGGTGCGTCGGTTCACCCGCATCTCCCGTCTGGGCTCGCAGCCCCATGGGGAAATGGGCAGCCAGCTCCTGACGGAACGCGTCGGTGTCGCCCTCCAGGGCAACCGCGGCCAACCTCTCGTGCTCGACGACCAGTTGATGCGGGTTGTCACTGTACGTACGGTGATCGACGCTGAGGTAGAGGCGCAGCTTGGTCTCCCAGCCGTTCCAAAGGCCCTGCAGGATGCCGTGCCCCGAGAGATCGTAGAAGAGCCTGTGGAAGCGAAGATGGGCGTCGATGCTGGCCGGGATGTCGTCCTCCTCCATCGCCCGACGGAGATCCTCGACAGTCTGCAGCAACTGCGGCCGCTCAGGACCACGCAGCGCTTCGGCCGAGAGCTCGGCGGCGTAGGGTTCGACACGCAGCCGGACCGAGTCGATCTCGGCGACCTCACGAGGGCTCACCTCTACGACGAACGCCCCACGGTAGGGGATCTTTACGACGAGCCCCTCCTCCTCCAGCTTGGTCAGCGCCTCGCGCAGCGGGGACCGGCTGATCCCGAGATCCGAGGCGATGTGCGCCTCACGTAGCTGGCCACCAGGGGGTACGGTCCCGTCGAGGATGGCCACCCGCAGTGTGCGGTAGACGCCGTCCGGCGTCGTCGTCCGCTGCTCCTGCCACTCGAACTTGTGGCCCACCCCGTCACCCTCCCTCGGCGCCTGTCGACCACTTGGTCGTTTGTCGACTATACCCCTGCCGGGTTTTGCCCTCGCACCTCAAGCCGCTCCCCTGGCCCGGCAACCCTGGGTCGTCGGACGGTCGACGCCGGGACCACACAAGGCACTCCTCAGACGCTGTTGACAGCCGATATCGACTTGGTCGACAATCGTCCACATCGCAATGGTCGACAATCGGCCAAATCGCTCGGGCTGCGCCCTGACACGAGGAGGAACAGTGGGATTCGACATCAAGCCCAAGTTCGTGACGTTCGACATGAACGGAACGCTGATCAAGTTCAGCATCAACGACACGATGCGTGAGGTCCTGGGCGACCGGCTGCCGGCCGAGGTCGCCGACGAGTACCTGCGGATCTGCAAGGCGTACCGCATCGACGAGTGCACGGGCGCGTACCAGCCGTTCCACCAGGTCGTCGCCCGCTCCATGGAACGCGCCTCGCGCCGGGTCGGTCTCGAGTACCGCGAGGAAGACGCGCGGGCGGTGTACGAGACCATCCCCACCTGGGGCCCGCACCCAGGCGTCACCGAGGCGCTGAACCGCCTGGCCGAGGCCGTCCCGCTGGTCATCGTCACGAACAGCGACACCGCGCATGCCGTGCGTCTCGCGGAGAACCTCAAGGCCCCGTTCGAGGTCGTCATCAGCGCCGAGGAGATGGGCGTCTACAAGCCGCGGCTCAGCGCGTTCGAGTACACGTTCGACAAGCTCGGCGTGACACCCGACGAGCTCGTGCACGTCTCCGCGAGCCCGATGTACGACCTGCGCTCCGCGGCCATCATGGGCATCAAGAACAAGGTGTACGTCGACCGCGGCTTCGAGCACGACGAGCACTGGCTCGGCTACGAGCGGATCACCGACATCGCCGACCTCCCGGTCCTCTTCGGCCTGCCGCGCCCCTGACGCCCGAGAGGAGTACGCCGGACTTCGCTCTGCAGTCACAGGTCGCCAACGCGGCCAGTGAACTGCTCATCGAGGTCTTGGGCGAGAACGGACAGCACGCCCGCACCGCGATCGGTGTCGCCGGGCTCCCCCTCATCACCTCTGTCGAGATCCAGATGATCTGCACTGCGGTCTAGCGACGAGCCGATCGTCGTGAGCGGCGGCGGTGAAGGCTTCCACAGGCACGGCGTGAGGGGCGGATCCAGTCCGACGCGCCGCCGCTGCCGAGTCGCCGACGCCGTCCTCCGCCTCGCGCCGTCGGAGTCCTCCTACCTCGACGGGACAGCCCTCCCCGTCGACGGCAGTCGCACCGCCTTCCAGCCCCGCCCCCCGGTCCCAGACACAGAAGAAGGACGCACCATGAACGCCCATGCGGCACCACCGCGGAACGGCGAGCTCGGCTTCTGGGTGGCCGGGCTGGCCGACAAGAGGCCGTCGTTCCCCCGCTTCACCGGCCAGGACTCCGTGGACGTGGCCATTGTCGGCGGCGGCTACACCGGCCTCTGGGCGGCGTACTTCGCCAAGAAGCTCGAACCGTCGCTCTCGGTCGCCGTCTTCGAGGCCGAACAGGTGGGCTACGGCGCGTCAGGACGCAACGGTGGCTGGCTCTCGGCGATGCCCCCGGGGAACCGTGCCGCCTTCGCCCGCGCCGGGGGCGGGCTGGAAGCGAGCCGGGCTCTGCAACAGGAGTTCGTCGCCGGCGTCGACGCGGTCCTGGACATCCTCCAGGCCGAGGGCATCGATGCCGATCAGCACAAGGGTGGCGCGCTCGTCGCCGCCCACACTCGGGCAGGGCTGGGCCGGCTTGTCACCAGGCGTGATGCCGACCTGAAGTACGGGCTGACCGACGACGAAGTCCACATGCTCGACCGGGACGAGTTCCGGAGCCGGATCGACATCTCCACCGTCCACGGCGGGCTCTTCTACAAGCACTGCGCGCGATTCCACCCCGCGAAACTCGTCTACGGCCTCGCCGGCACCCTGACCTCCATGGGGGTCAGGATCTACGAGGGCAGCCGAGTGGACGGTGTCGCGGACAGGACCCTCACCTTGGCCGACGGACGCGTCAGCGCGGCCAGGACGTTCATCTGCACCGAGGGCTATTCGGGACAGCTGCTCGGCAGCCGGACCCTGATCCCGGTCAACTCCTCGTTGATCGTGACCAAGCCCCTGCCGGAGGAGGCATGGCAGGAGATCGGCTGGGACGGGCTCCAGTGCCTCAGCGACTCCGCGCACACCTTCATCTACGCCCAACGGACATCGGACGGCCGTATCGCCATGGGGGGCCGCGGTGTCCCTTACCGCTTCGGGTCCGGCACAGGGGGAGCCGGTGCGACCGCCCAGACCACCATCGACCTGATCTCACAGAAGCTCAGTACCTTCTTCCCGAGCGTCCCCTTCGAGGTGGACCACGCCTGGTCAGGAGTCCTGGGCGTCACGCGGGACTGGAACGGCGGCGTGCACTGGGACCCGGCATCGGGGATCGGATCGTCCACCGGCTACGCCGGACACGGCGTCACGTCGGCCTACGTCGGCGGCAGGACTCTCATGGAGCTCGCCTTCGAGAAGGAAACCGAACGGACCACCCTTCCCTGGGTCGGCTACCGGGCACGGAAGTGGGAACCGGAACCCATCCGCTGGCTGGGCGTTCACGCCATGTACCGGCTCTTCGGTGTTGCCGACCAGTGGGAAGAGCGCAGGGGTTCCAGCAAGACCTCACTCCTGGCCAGATTCGGCAGCAGACTCGCCGGACTTCACGAGTAAAGAGAAGGCAACTGCTCTCATGGACGCACAACTCGCAGTCATCGGCTTGGGCAGCATCGGAAGCATGGCCCTGTGGCAGGCCTCCCGACTGTCCGACTCGGTAGTGGGCTTCGAGGCCGCCACCCCCGCCCACGGCCGCAGTGCCGTGGGCGGGGACACCCGCCTGCTCCGCATGATCTACTTCGGGAAGCCCGACTACTACCCCATCATGGAACGCTCCCGCGGCCTCTGGTCCGAGCTCGAAGCGGAAACCGGGCAGGAGATCTTCACGCCTACCGGGGGCCTGACCATTGGGACGGCGAACGGCAGTTTCATCAACAGCCTCCTCGAGACAGCGCGCATCACCGGAGCCGAGCACGACGTTCTCAGCCGGGAGGAGTTGGCGAAACGCTACCCCCAGCACAACCTCCGCCCCGACGACTGCGCCATCTATGACCCCCGCGCCGGCGTGCTGCGCACCGATCGGGCCGTCAGCGCCGCCGTCGCGGTGGCCCAGGCCAACGGCGCCACTGTCCTTCAGAACACCCCCGTGGACAGCATCACCGAAACCGAGCACGGCGTGGTCGTCGTCTCGGGCGACAGATCCTGGACGTTCGAGAAGGTCATCGTTGCCTCGGGCGGCTGGTCCCGAAGGCTCATGCCCGACCACCTCAAGGCCGTTACGGAAACCCATCGAATCGTCCTGACCTGGTTCATCGCCCAGGACGGCACGCAGTTCTCACCGGAGAAATTCCCCGTCTTCAGCCGGCTGTACGACGATCGTTCCTTGTACGGCGCACCCGCCGTCGACGGCGTGACGGTCAAGGCATCGGTGGACGGACCGCTGGACGGGCGCGGAAGGGAAACCCCCGACCCGGACTCCGTGCCCAGGGAACTCACCCAGGAAGAAGTCGAGAAGGTCACCGAGATCGTCACCGAGTTCTTTCCCGGCCTGACCCCCACCATCGTGCGCTCCGACGCCTTTCCCGACCTTTTCACCGAGGACAGGCATCCTCTCCTCGGCTGGCTGGATGAGAACAGCAGGGTCTACTGTGCCACCGGATTCTCCGGGAAGGGGTTCAAGATGGCGACCGGCTATGGCCACATCGCCGCACACGAGGCGCTCGGCAAGCAGACCATCGAAGGCTTGGACTTCGTGCGTCCGGACCGGTTCAAGACCCGGTAGCCACCCACTTCCGCCGCCTCGGCGCAGAAGCACGGTATCGCCATTCGGCTGACGGTCGTTGCGGGACTCATCGGTGCCGCATACATGGACTCGCTCCGGGGGCATAGCGAGCCATGCGCACGAGCCACTCGAAGCGCTGCGTGAGCGGGCCGCCCCTCCCCCTCGTCTCACGGCGGGCTTCGAGAGGCTGTGATGCCAAGCTTCGACGTCCGGAGTCAAGCGGCGAAGGGGAGCACGCCTTCCAGTGCACAGCACTCCCATGCCACCCGACGCGAGCACGGCCGGACAGCGCGTGAGGGCAGGGCACGCGCCTGCCCTGCCCTCACGTCGTCGAACGTCAGGAAACGGGGAACCAGGCCGACAGGCACTTGGCGATGGCCGGTACATCAACCTTGTCCTGCGCGACGTCCTCGACGAACGGGCCGGCCACGGAGACGGGCGGCGGGACGGTTCTGGCGCTGACGCCGTTGAACCGCAGAAAGACACGCATGGCGAGCCAGGCGGTGCGCTCGTTGCCGTCGATCAGCGCGTGATTGCGGGCGACGGAGTGCAGCAGTGCCGCCGCCTTCTCGTGCAGCGTGGGATACAGCTCGGCCCCGAACACGTTGGTGCGGGGCCGTTCGACAGCTGACACCAGAAGGCCCATGTCGCGCACGCAGTGCTCGGTACCGTTGACCGTCCGGGCGATGACCAGGATCTCGTCGATCTGGAGGTAACGCACGTCGGTCACTTCAAGTAGTCCAGGATCTCCGCATCGCTGTCCATCAGCTCCGCCAGGACGTCATCGACCTTCAGCTCGGCCCGGTTCTGGGCATCACGGATGGCCTCGATGGCAAGTTCCTGCTTGCTGCGGCCCTCCCGACGAGCCCGCTCGGTGAGCTTCGCGTCAAGGTCGTCGGGAAGGCGGAGTGTCATCGCCATACACGAATGATACCAGGCCGGTATCAAAGCGGTCCGGTCGGTCCGGGCCGACCGCCACCACCGCCGCTGCGCAGGCGCAGCAGAAACTCAGCCCTCGATCGTCCGAGCGTCAAGAAACCCCGAACGATCCTCTGGAGGCATCACCCATGCAAGCACCGCGCTCACGAATCCGCAGGTCAGCGGAGTAACCGAGATCGATCCGTCCGCTCGAACCGCTGCACGGGGGAAACAGGTCGAGCAACCCACCCGGACAACGAGAGCCCAGGTCAGGACGCCTTGCTTGCAGGTTCCAGGATTGCCCCACACTCCACACGCGACGTCATCGGAAAGATGTCGGCCTGAGTGAGCCACGGAAAAGCCCAGCTCAGAGCTGGTTATTCGGCTCGCTGCCCCGCGTGCGGGTGCCCAAGGCGTCAAGCGGGCGTCATGGCCGACGACGCGTCCCTCCCCTCACGACAGAGCAAGGCGGCTCGGGGCCATGCCGGGCGCCGGCGCCGGAGACTCAGCCTCGAAAGTAGGCGGACGGCACGACTTCAGGCTTGTGCGACCCGCATGGTGATCTCGGCGATGCGCTCCGCGGAAAGGTCGGGCGGCAGGACCGGCTGGACGAGGTGGCTGACCGTCAGACGCACCCCCGCCTCGACGGCCAAGCCCCGCGAGTCGGCGTCTATTTCGGGCCAGACCTCCGCCAAGTGAGCAGTGAGCATGCTGATGGCGGTGTCCAGGAGTGGCTCGGAGCGGGTCGTCAAGTGGGTGAGCAGATCCTCGTCACCGCCCCGGCTGCCGGTCAGGATGGCCTTGAGAAGTGGATTGTCGGCCGCCGTGCGCAGGGTGTACCCGATGGCGGCTGTGATGGCGGCCCGCATGTCGCGGGGGTGCGCGAGGAGTTGGTCCTGTATGCCGGTGAGAAAGCGTTCCACCTCACGCATCACCAGCGCCTGGCCGATGGCCGCCTTGGAGCCGTACTCGGTGTAGACGGTCTGCCGGCTCACTCCGGCGGTGGTGGCGATATGGGTCATCTTCAGCCGGTCCCAGCCCTCGGCCGCGACCCGCTCGTAGGCGGCGTCCAGGATCCGTTCCTTGAGCATGGAGCGGACCGACTCTCGATAGCGCGTCATCTCGGCCCTCATCCTAGCGAGCAGTGTCCGACACCTTGACGACTCAGCCCTTAACTGTCTAATTTCTGGACAGTTCTCGGTCGAAGTGTCCAATGGAGGTGGGGCATGGCAGAAACCTCGTATCCGCTCGGAGCACCGTCGCCGCACGTGACGTGGCGAGACGGCAAGCGCTACCTGTGGTTGCTCGGACTGGTGCTGCCCGCCTTCCCGTTCGCGGCGTGGGGGCTGGCGGCGGTCACGGGGCACGGCTACTTCTGGTGGCTGCTGCCGCCGGTCGTCTTCGGCGTGATCCCGCTACTGGACCTGCTGGTCGGCAAGGACTCCAACAATCCGCCCGACAGTGTCCTCGCCTGGCTGGAATCGGACCGGTATTACCGCTGGTGCACCTACCTGTTCCTGCCCCTCCAGTACGCCGGGCTGGTGCTGGCCTGCTGGCTGTGGTCCCAAGGCGGTCTGTCGGCCATGGACAAGGCGGGGCTGACCGTCACCATCGGCATCGTCGCCGGGTTCGGCATCAACACCGCGCATGAACTGGGCCACAAGAAGGACGGGCTGGAACGCCTGCTGGCGCGGATAGCCCTCGCCCAGACCTGCTATGGGCACTTCTACATCGAGCACAACCGCGGCCACCATGTTCGGGTCGCCACTCCCGAGGACCCCGCGAGCTCCCGCCTGGGCCAGTCCTTCTGGCGATTCCTGCCCCGCTCGGTGTACGGCAGCGCCCGCTCGGGTTGGCACCTGGAGAAGCAGCGGCTCGGCCGGCTGGGCAAGAGCCCGTGGAACCCGCACAACGACGTGCTCAGCGCGTGGGCGATGTCAGCGGTCCTTTTCGCCGCGCTCACCGCCGCGTTCGGGGTCGAGGTGCTGCCGTACCTGGCGGTCCAGGCGGTCATCGGCTTCTGCCTGCTGGAGGTCGTCAACTACCTCGAGCACTACGGGCTGCTGCGGCAGAAGACCCCCTCGGGCCGCTACGAGCGCTGCACCCCGCAGCACAGCTGGAACAGCGACGACATCGCCTCCAACATCTTCCTCTACCACCTGCAACGGCACAGCGATCATCACGCCAACCCCACCCGCCGCTACCAGGCCCTGCGACATTTCGAGGAGTCCCCGCAACTGCCCACCGGTTACGCGGGGATGATCCTGCTCGCCCTCGTGCCGCCGCTGTGGCGTCGTGTGATGGATTCTCGGCTCCTCGCCCACTACGACGGCGACGTCACCCGGGCCAACATCCATCCCCGCACCAGGGGCAAGGTCCTCACCCGCCACGGGAGCCGCTGATGAGCCGCTACCTGTGCCCTGTCTGCGGCTACGTGTACGAGGAACGTTCCGGCGCGCCGCGCGAGGGGTTCCCCGCGGGTACGGCCTGGGCGGACGTGCCCGACGACTGGCCCTGTCCGGACTGTGGGGTCCGCGAGAAGATCGACTTCGAGGAGTTGACATGAAGGTCTGGGAATGCCTGGTATGCGGTTTCGTCTACGACGAGGCGCGGGGCTGGCCCGACGAAGGCATCGCCCCCGGCACGCGCTGGGAGGACATCCCGGACGACTGGTCCTGCCCCGACTGCGGGGCCGCCAAGGCCGACTTCCAGATGGTCGAGGCGTCCCGTGCCTGAGACCACGCCCCGCACGATCGCCGTGGTCGGCACCGGGATCGCCGGCGCGACCGCAGCACTCACCCTGCGCCAGGAGGGCTTCGACGGCCGCGTCCTCCTGGTCGGTGAGGATCCCCATCCCCCGTACCGTCGTCCGCCGCTGTCGAAGGACCTCGGCAAGCGGGCCCTGACGTCCGAGCGGCTCCGCCTGAAGCCGCCGACGGCCTGGCAGGAACTGGGTATCGAACTGCGCACCGGTACGAAGGTCACAAGCATCACCGACGGCACCCTGGAATGCTCCGACGGAAGCCGGCAGCCGTACGACAGACTGCTGCTGGCGACCGGAGGACGCGCCCGCTCCCTGCCGTACGCCGCCGGGCACGACCATGTGCACACCCTGCGCGGCCTCAGCGACGTGCCCGCTCTCCGCGCCGACCTGGAGTCCGGCCGCCCGCTGCTGGTCATCGGCGCGGGACTGGTCGGCCTGGAAGTCGCCGCGAGCGCCCGGTCGAAGGGACTCGACGTCACCGTCCTGGAAGCCGGCGCGGAGCCCTTGCGCCGGGTGCTGCCCGCTCCCCTGCGCCGCGCCGTCCTGAAACTTCACCGCGCCCACGGGACTCGGGTGCACACCGGGGTCACGCTCACCCAACTCGCCCGGCGGGACGGCATGCTCATGGCAATCGCCCGGGACGGAAGGAGCTGGCACGCCCACACGGTGCTGGTCTCCGTCGGCATACGGCCCGACGTCGAACTGGCCGCCCGGGCGGGCCTGGACGTGGGTGACGGCATAATCGTCGACGCCTTCGGCGCTTCCAGCGATCCGCGTATATTCGCGGCAGGGGACGTGGCTCTCTATCCCGACCCGCTCCTTGGACGACGGGTGCGCGTGGAGCAGTGGAACCACGCCCAGCAGCAGGCCGCCGCAGTCGCGAGGAACATGCTCGGCGCCAGTACACCCTTCACCGCGGTGCCCTGGTCGTGGACCGACCAGTACGGCGTCATGCTGCAGATCGCCGGTCATTTCGCCGACGCCGACTCCCTGACGGTGCAAGGCGACATCGCCGGTTTCGACTTCGCCGCCCTGGCGACCGCGAACGGACGCCCCATGGGAGCCGTGGCGGCCGGCAGACCCCACGACTTCCGTGCCCTGCGGGCGGTCCTCGACCACGAGGTCGCCGGCCCCTCCCCAGCCGCTGGGCGCCCACCGGCGGGCACGCACGCACTTCTCGCGGGCGGACAAACGGCGTGCCACGCCCTACGGCCTGTGCAAGGGGAGCCGGACGTCCCGGAACCCGGATCATCCGCTGCCGCCGGGTGACGCTCTTCGGCCGCGGGCCCGGCGAGCCGACCGGGATCCTGCGCGAGGCAGCGCAGCGCCCCGCGCAGGAGAGGATGCACTCCCCACGATCGCCGAGCGGCGCCGGGCCATCCGGGGAGTGATCGCCGAGCTGCGCGCCCCGGGTATCACCGGCTACACCAGCCGGGCCTCGCCCCCACGGCAGCCGCGCCCTGTTCGGTGGCCTTGACACCGAGAACGGGACCGCCTACGCCCACCTCGCCGGGGGCGGTCGGGACCCCCGTGACTCTCCAAACCGGCGACTTGACCCGACGCGCCATCAGCAAGAGCGTCACACGAGCGTCGGGACGGGCTTGCGCCCACCTCACCGAGGTCGGCGCACAACGCTGCCCGTCAACCCTCTTGCTGACAATCCGCAGGCGAGCACCGTTCGTCCGGCGTGCGGCGCTCTCCACGTCGTGCGCTCTGGGAAACAGGTCGAGTACACCCGCCTCCGCCTGAGCAATCCGGGAAACTGCAGGTCAGAGCCCCTTTGCAACGGGCTCAAGAATCGCCACGCACTCCACGTGCGACGTCATCGGAAAAAGATCGAACGCCCGAAGCGTCCGCACGCGATACCCCCCGTCCCGGAAGTACCCCAGATCCCGTGCCAGCGCCGCCGGGTCGCACGCCACGTACGCGATCCGCCGCGCGCCCAGGGAGGCCAGGTGCTGAACCGTCTTGCGGCCGGCCCCCGCCCGCGGCGGGTCGAGGACGATCAGGTCGACCTCCTCGATGCCCGTGCGCGGCAGGACGCTCTCGACTTTGCCCTGTTCGATGCGGACGCGGTCGAATTCGGCGAGGTTGTGCCGCGCGTCCTCCACCGCCCGCTTGCCGGACTCGATGCCGAGGACCGCGCCCTGGTCGCCGACGCGGTCGGCGAGGGCGCCGGCGAAGAGGCCGACGCCGCAGTACAGGTCGAGAGCCATGTCGCCCTTGCGGGGCAGCAGGCCCTGCATGACCGCGGTCACCAGGGTGTCCGCGGCCTTCGGGTGGACCTGCCAGAAACCGCCGTTGCCGACGCGGTGCGTGCGACCGTCCGCGCGTTCGCGGACGAAGGGGCGGCCGTGGACGCGGTGGACACCGCCGGAGCGCTCGTCCACGCGCAGGACGGAGACCGGGCGGTCGAGTTCGACCAGCGGCAGGCGTGCGCCCGGCTTCGGCGTGAGGATCACCTGGCGGTCCTGGGAGCCCGTCGCCGCGATCGCCTCGACGGAGTCCATGCCCGTCCAGACCCGCTTCTCGATGCCCAGCTCGCTGACGCCCTCCGCGGCGATCATGCAGTGGTCGATCGGCTCCACCTCGTGCGAGCGGTGCCGGCGCAGGCCGGCCCGGCCGTCGGCGGTGACGGCGTACTGGACGCGAGTGCGCCACGCGGGGACCTGGCCCGCAGGCACCTTGTCGCCCTCGGCGGGCAGCACCGTACCGTCCCAGCCGGCCTCCTCCGGGGTGAGTCCGGCGAGGTGCTGGAGCTGTTCGGCGATGACGTCGGCCTTCAGGCGGCGCTGCGCGCCCGGCTTGGCGTGCTGCCAGTCGCAGCCGCCGCAGCGGCCGGGGCCGGCGAACGGGCAGGGCTCGTCGATCCGGTCCTTGGAGGCGTCGAGCACCGTCACGGCGTCCGCGCGCAGGAACCGCGCGCCCTGCTCGCCCTCCGTCACCCGCGCCACGACCCGCTCACCGGGCAGCGCGTGCCGTACGAACAGCACCTGGCCTTCGGACGTGCGGGCGATGCAGTGACCGCCGTGGGCGACGGGGCCTACCTCGACCTCGTACTCCTCCCCCACCAGCGACTTCCTCGGTTCTGCCTGCATGGCGGGGTGACTCCATAACGCGTGAGGGGAAAGGGCCGAACGGAAACGGCCGGACAACAGCCCACCAGTCTACGTGGCTGCCGCCCGGCCGTTTCACACGAGCCGTCTTGTCACACGAGCCGTCTTGTCACACGAGCCGTCCCCGTCGCGCGGGCGGAGCCCGCCACACGGGCCGTCCTCGTCACACGGGTCGTCGTCTCACGACTTGTGGTCCGTGGACTCCCTCGACCGCACCTGCGCGGGACCGCGCCGCACCGACCCCGGCGCGTTCCAGTCCTGCTGCCTGCGGGCCCGCCGCTTGGCGGCCTCGGAGGACTGCAGCTGGTACGGCACCGAGGTCACCATGATCCCGGGGGTGAACAGCAGCCGGCCCTTCAGCCGCAGGGCGCTCTGGTTGTGCAGCAGGTGCTCGTACCAGTGGCCCACGACGTACTCGGGGATGATCACGGACACCGCGTCGCGCGGCGACTCCTTGCGCAGGCTCTTGACGTACTCGATGATCGGCCGCGTGATCTCGCGGTAGGGCGAGTCGAGGATCTTCAGCGGTACGTCGATGCCGCGCCGCTCCCACTCCTCGCGCAGTGCCTTGGTCTCCGCCGGGTCGACGTTGACGCTCAGCGCCTCCAGGGTGTCCGAGCGCATCAGCTTGGCGTAGGCCAGGGCGCGCAGCGCCGGACGGTGGATCTTGGAGATCAGCACGACCGAGTGGACCCGGGAGGGCCGTACGCTGTCGTCGCTCGGGCCCTCGGGGGCGGCGATCTCGGCGGCGACCCGGTCGTAGTGCTTACGGATGGCCGTCATCGTCGCGTAGAAGATCACCATGCCGAGCAGGGCGACCCAGGCGCCGTGGGTGAACTTGGTGACCAAGACGACCACCAGCACCAAGCCGGTGAAGAAGGCGCCGAAGGCGTTGATGGCGCGGGAGCGGATCATGTGGCGGCGCTTGGCCTGGTCCTTCTCCACGGCCAGGTGGCGGTTCCAGTGCCGGACCATGCCGGTCTGGCTGAGCGTGAACGACACGAACACGCCGACGATGTACAGCTGGATCAGGCGGGTGGAGTCGGCGCCGTAGATGCCGACCAGCAGTCCGGCGGCACCGGCGAGGAGCACGATGCCGTTGGAGAAGGCCAGGCGGTCGCCACGGGTGTGCAGCTGCCGCGGCAGGTAGCGGTCCTGGGCGAGGATCGAGCCGAGCAGGGGGAAGCCGTTGTAGGCGGTGTTGGCGGCGAGGAACAGCACGAGCGCCGTGGCCGCGGCCAGCACGACGAACAGGAGGCTGCCCTTGCCGAAGACGGCCTCGGCGACCTGGGAGATCACCGGGTTCTGGACGTAGTCGGGGCCGAGCGGCACACCGTTGTGGACGAGGTCCTTGGCCGGGTTCTCGGCCATGCGGACGTCGGTCGCGGCGGCCAGCGCGATGATGCCGCAGAACATGGTGACGGCCAGCAGGCCCATCAACGCGAGCGTGTTCGCGGCGTTCTTGGACTTGGGCTTGCGGAAGGCCGGGACGCCGTTGGAGATCGCCTCGACGCCGGTGAGGGCGGCGCAGCCGGAGGAGAAGGCGCGCAGCAGCAGGAAGACCAGGGCGAAGCCGGCCAGGCCTCCGTGCTCGGGCTTGATGGCGTAGTCGGCCGTCGGTGCCCGCATGGTGTCGTCCAGGACCAGGCCGCGGAAGGCGCCCCAGGCGATCATGGTGAAGACGCCCGCGACGAAGATGTACGTCGGAATCGCGAACAGCGAGCCCGACTCCTTCACCCCGCGCAGGTTCATCAGGGTCAGCAGCACGATCACGCCGATCGCGCAGAGCACCTTGTGTTCCACCACGAAGGGGATCGCGGAGCCGAGGTTCTCGATGCCGGAGGAGATCGACACCGCGACGGTGAGGACGTAGTCGACGAGCAGCGCACTCGCGACCGTCAGGCCGGCCTTGGGGCCGAGGTTGGTGTTCGCCACCTCGTAGTCGCCGCCGCCGCTGGGGTAAGCGTGCACGTTCTGCCGGTACGAGGCCACCACGGTGAACATCAGCACGACGACCGCGACGGCGATCCACGGGCTGAAGTGGTACGCCGTCACGCCCGCGATCGACAGGACCAGCAGCACCTCGCCGGGCGCGTACGCCACGGAGGACAGCGGGTCGGAGGCGAAGACGGGGAGTGCGATGCGCTTCGGCAGGAGCGTTTCGCCCAGCCGGTCACTGCGCAGTGCGCGCCCGATCAGGATCCGTTTGGGCACGTCGGTCAGTTTGGACACAACAGAGGATCGTAGGCGTTCGATTGCCGGGTCGCCCACCCGCCACCCCTCGTCACCGTTCCGTCTGCTCTCCGAGTGAATTCAAGGGCCTTCGCTGCTGCGGATTCCGCAGGTCACCCGCTTCCCGTGCCTATATGACTAAGCCCCGTCCGTCTCCCGGCCGTTGCCGCCCCTGGAGGTCCCATGCACACGCTCGCCCAGCTGATCGGCGCCGCGGCCACCCTCGTCGCCCTCGGAATCCTGACGTTCGCGAGTGTCCGCAGTATCAGCCGCCGCGGGCAGGTGTCACCGGGGGCGCGCTAGGAGGATGGGAAGGTGCCTCGCTGCCCGGACCGCTCCAGACGCGCCACTCCCGCGCTCAGCTCCTCCCGCCCGATGCCGGCGGCCCGGGTCGACGGGATCGTGCAGGCGTAGGCGCCGGCCACCGTGCCGTGCAGGGCGCTGCGCAGGGGTGGGGTGCCGTTCAGCCAGGCGTAGAGGAACGCGGCGGCGAAGGCGTCGCCCGCGCCGTTGGAGTCGACGACCGGGGCCGGGGGAACGGCGGCGGGCACATGGGCGAACTCGCCTTCGGCCAGCAGGTACGCCCCGTCCGCCCCGGCGGTGGCGACGACGATCCGGGCCCTGCCCCGCTCGATGATCCGCCGCATGGTCCGTTCCGGGTGGGTGAGGGCCGTGGCGGACAGGAAGACCAGGTCGGACTGGTGGGCGAAGGGCTCGTGGTAGGGGTTGGAGCCGTCCCAGTCGTGCAGGTCGGTGGAGATCGTGAGGCCCGCCGCGCGCAGGGCGGGCAGCGTGTGGGCGCACGGCTGGGTGATGACGACGTGGGCGTGCCGGCTGACGGCCGCCAGTGCGCGCACCGTGTCGTCGGGCAGCCGGTCGGTGTCGGCGGCCCGGGTGGCGTCGTAGAGGGAGGACCGTCTGCCGTCGGGGCCGACGAGGTTGACCGCGCGTTTGGTGCCGAGCGGCTGCGGGACGGCGGTGAGTCCGATGCCGTGCTCCTGGTGCAGGGCGCGGACGAGGTCGCCCTCGGGGTCGTCGCCGAGCAGGTCGAGGTGGTGGGTGCGCAGGCCCAGGGCGCTCGTACCGAGGGCAACGAAGTCCCCGCTCTGGCCCGCCCGGGTCACGATCCCGGGCCGGATCATGTGGCTGTCCGCGAACGGCACGGGCAGTTGGGGCACGTGCACGATGGTGTCCACACCCGCGCCGCCCAGCACGAGGACGTCGATCTCGGTTCGCATGGCAGGTTCCTCCCCCGGCCCGGGGCCCGGCAGGGCCCTCGGCAACCCTCTCGACTTTGCGGATACGTTGGAGTCGGCAGTCGAACGCGGCACCGCCCCCGGAGGGCATCATGACGTGATTCCACCGGCATGATGTTGCCCGGCGGCCCGCACGCAGGCCGCGATGTGATGCCCGGCGAGCCGAAAGAGAGACATGAGCACGACATTCATGAGGGCCAGAGGTCCTGCAGGAAGCGCGGTGTGACGCGATGCATATTGTCATCATGGGGTGCGGAAGGGTGGGTTCCGCACTGGCCCAGAACCTGGAGCAACAGGGGCACACGGTCGCCGTGGTCGACCAGGACCCCACCGCCTTCCGCCGGCTGGGCTCGGGGTTCGGCGGCCGCCGGGTCACCGGCGTCGGCTTCGACCAGGACACCTTGCGCGAGGCGGGCATCGAGGAGGCCGGCGCCTTCGCCGCCGTCTCCAGCGGTGACAACTCCAACATCATCGCCGCGCGCGTGGCCCGTGAGATGTTCGGCATCGAGAACGTCGCCGCCCGCATCTACGACCCCCGCCGTGCCGAGGTGTACCAGCGCCTGGGCATCCCCACCGTCGCGACCGTGCGCTGGACGGCCGACCAGATGCTGCGCCGTCTGCTCCCCTCCGGCGCCGAGCCACTGTGGCGCGACCCCACCGGCGGCGTCCAGCTCGCCGAGGTGCACACCTCCGCCGCCTGGGTCGGCCACAAGATCAGCCGGATGCAGGAGGAGACCGGCGTGCGCGTCGCGTTCCTGACCCGGCTCGGCGAGGCGATCCTGCCCACCTCGCAGACGGTGCTGCAGGAGGGCGACCTGGTGCACGTGATGATGCGCACCGACGAGGTCGACAAGGTCGAGGCGGCGTTCGCCAAGGGTCCCGAAGAGGAGGGCGGTCACTGATGAGGGTCGCCATTGCCGGAGCCGGCGCCGTCGGCCGCTCGATCGCGGGCGAACTGCTGGAGAACGGCCACGAAATCCTGCTGATCGACAAGGCGCCGACCGCCATCTCGGTCGAACGCGTCCCGCAGGCCGAGTGGCTGCTCGCCGACGCCTGCGAGATCACGTCCCTGGACGAGGCGGCCCTCCAGCGCTGCAACGTCGTGATCGCCGCGACCGGCGACGACAAGGTGAACCTGGTCGTCTCGCTCCTCGCCAAGACGGAGTACGGCGTCCCGCGCGTCGTCGCCCGGGTGAACAACCCCAAGAACGAGTGGTTGTTCAACGAGTCCTGGGGCGTGGACGTCGCCGTCTCCACCCCGCGTCTGATGTCGGCCCTGGTCGAGGAGGCGGTGAGCGTCGGCGACCTGGTCCGTCTGCTGCGCTTCAGCCACGGCGACGCCAACCTGGTCGAGCTGACCCTGCCCGAGGAGTCGGCCCTGGCCGGCACGCAGGTCGGCGACGTCGAGTGGCCGCAGGACACGTCCCTGGTGACGATCATCCGCGGCAACCGCGTGCTGACGCCCTCCCGGGAGGACTCCCTGGAGGCCGGCGACGAACTCCTCTTCGTGGCCGCCCAGGCCCGCGAGGAGCAGCTGGAGGACCTGCTGTCGGTACGCCGGAACGCGGCGAGCTGAGCACGTCCCCGCGAGGAACGGGCGGAACAAGCGGAAGGGGCGTCCCGAGTGCTCGGGACGCCCCTTCCGTCAGGTGCGGAGGGTCACTGCTCGGCGGACCCCGCGGCGGCCTGCCGCTCCCGCTCCTCGGCCGCCTTCTCCTCGGCCTCCATCTCCGCGAACACGTCGATCGGCGCGGGCGCCTTCGCCAGGAACACCCACGTCAGGTACACCGCGAGGAGGAACGGCGGGATCTTCAGCGCGACCAGGACCCATCCCAGCTGCGTGGTGTCGGCCCACCAGTACAGCGGGAAGAGGATCGCGCACTTGGCGAGCAGGATCGCGCCCCAGGCGTAGCTGGCCTTCGCGTAGGCCTTCTTGCGACCGGGGTTCCGCGTGCGCCAGGAGAGGTTCTCCTTGAAGACCGGGCCGAGGATCAGCCCGATCAGCGGCACCCCGCACAGGGTGGTGATGATGTAGGCGAGGCCCAGACCGAGCGTGTAGAGCATGCCGGGCAGGTAGAAGTCCTTGGCGTTGCCGGTCATCATCGCGAAGACGACACCGAAGGCCACGCCGAAGACACCGCTGAAGGCGTGCTTGACGGTGTCCTTCATCACCAGCCGGACCACGACCAGCACCAGCGACACGGCCAGTGCGGCGATCGCCGACAGGTGCAGGTCCTTGTTGATCGTGTAGATGGTGACGAAGAGGAGGCCGGGAACCACCGTCTCCACCATGCCCCGCACGCCGCCGAACGCCTCGAACAGGGCGGCCTCGGTCACCGCCCGGGCGTCGTCCGCAGATGTCTCTTCGGTCGGCTTGTCGAGCGACGTCACCGGCTACTCCCGTCCGAGGGGTCTCAGTTCGTACTTGGGGTTGAACAGCACCCGGCGGCCCCGGCTCATCGAGATCCGGCCCGATGCGATCAGCTTGCGACCCGGCTCTATCCCCACGATGGAGCGCCTGCCGAGCCACACCACGTCCAGCGCGGCGGAGCCGTCGAACAGCTCGGCCTCCAGAGCCGGGACTCCGGCGCGCGGCCGAAGGGTGACCGTGCGCAAGGTACCAGTAACCGTGACTATCTGGCGGTCCTGGCAGTCTCCGATCCGGGTACAGCCGGCCGTCTCCGCGTCCTCGCGCAGCTCCTCGGACTCCAGGTCCTCCTGCGACGAGGAGAGCCGGTCGAGCATGCGCCGGAACCGGCCCACCGGCTTTTCCGAACGAGGAACAGCACTCATGCCTGAAGCGTACCGGGGCGTGGTGACGAAGAGCGAAGAGCCTGTTTCCCGAAGCGATGCCCCGTCCCCGTCAAGGTGATGCGTCGCTCCCGTGACGGGAGCGTCCTGCCCGGTGCCGCACGACGGCAGACGGCCGCTCTCGCGCACGAGCGCCTCCGGCGGATGCCACTCGGCGGGAATCGGACGTACGTCCCCGTCGGCTCGGCCGGCCTTCTTCGCGGCCGGCTCGGCGGTGGCTCCGCCGGTGGCCGACCGCTCGGCCGGCCTTCTTCGCGGCCGGCTCCACCGGTGGCCGACGATCCCGTTCGCCGACCGGCTCGTGGTCTTCGGCCCCGCCGGGGCCCGGGCGTCGCGGCCGGCGCGACCTCACCGGGCGCCGCGGTCCCAGCCCGGCGCCCGGCCGGTCGGGGGTCACGCGGGGTTGTCGCCGTGGGTGAGGGTCTCCCACGCGACAACAGGCCGTTGCTGCCGGCGGGGCGGCCCCGCGGGGTCGGCGTCTCGGTGTTGGTCGTGGCGTGCCCGAGACGGTTGGCCAGGGCGTCGTGGCCGACCTCGGACATCGGTCCGACCCCGGCTGCGGCGAACCGCCGCACAGCCGGCTCTCCGCACCGGCGCCGAGCCGGTACGTGGTGTGAAGGCCAGCCCGTGCCGCAGCCGCTCGCCCACGTCGGTGCCGTAGAGGTCCTGCCCCGGGATGCGGCTGGTCTCGGCGACGTGCGAGACGGCGGAGAGGCCGTAGCCGGTGTGGATGAAGTCGCGGTGGTTCTCCTGGCTGAGCCCGTTGACGAAGGTCGACTGTCCCTGCCAGGAGTCGACGATCTCCTCCCGGGTGTTCAGGTTCTGGCTCGAGACGGTCTTCGGAAGCGCCCCGTCGCACTCCAGGTAGGTAGGCGGCCGTGCGCGTGCGGAACTTCGTCATGGCCTTGTCGTGCGACGCCTTGTCCTCCAGGAAGACCGCGATGCCGACGGCTGCCTCCATCATCGACAGCTCCCGGTTCCCGTTGGAGTTGGAGCCGTTGATGAGCTCGGGCTGGTGGACCGTGCGGAGCACGGTGGCGCAGCGGCCGGAGTTCGCCCAGCTCCCGATGAGGGTGTACTTGATGATCTCGGCGGCCCTGGGCCAGGAGGAGCCGGCCCAGCCGATCTGCAGGGGAGCGTTGCCGTCGGTGTGGTCCCTGATCACGGCGGGACCAGGCGTCCATCAGCTCGATCGCCTTGCGGGCGTGCCGTTCGTCGCGGGTGATGTACCAGGCGAGCGCCCGGGTGTACGCGGCGATCGCGTCCTCGCGCTCGTCCGTGCGGCCGTAGTCGGGGGTGCAGTACGAGCCGCACTCGACGACCGCCCGGGGCGTGGGCGTGCGGTTCAGGTCGGCGTACTTGCTCCCCGCCATCTGATCGAAGGCGCCCTTCCAGGGCTGTGCCCCGGCGTCGACCCTGGACCGGGTGAAGTCCAACTGGCCTTGGGGGACGGTCACTTCGGGGTGAACGAAGACGGCGGGGGGCGCTGGGAGCCCGGGGAGCACGGGGAGCGGCGTCGGCGGGCCGGGCGAGGACACCGCCGAGGGCGGCGGGGGCGGCGAGGCGTTGCGGTTCTGCGCATGTGCGGGGCCCTCCGTTCTCATACGTGAACGTGAAGCGCCTTCATGGCCAGGCGCGTTGAACGGAGACCGCAGGTACGGCCAATACGCCGTCAAGGTTCCGCGCACGAGAAAGGGCCGCACCCTCGGTGGGGTACGGCCCTGGATACCTCTGTGGGGTCAGCGGACCTCGGTGATCTCCGGCCCGCGCTGGAGCTGGCCCATTCCGCCCGCGAAACGGGAGCCCTCCTCCTGCTGGACGCCCTCGGGGACCATCTGGGCGTCGTTGGGCAGCTTCAGGACGATCGGGTCACGGGGCGCCATCGGGCCCTCACCGCGCACCACGACGGTGTCCCGGAAGATCTGCTCGAGCAGCCCGGCGGCCTGCGGCTGCACCGCGCCCTGGCCCGAGATGACCCCGCGCAGGAACCAGCGGGGGCCGTCCACGCCGACGAACCGCACCACCTGGAAGCCGCCGGTGCCGTCCGGCAGCTGTACGGGCACCTGAGCGCGCAGCTCCCAGCCCAGCGGCCCCTCGACCTCGTCGACGATGCCGCCCTGCTGGGTGATACCGGTGCCGATCTCCTCGCGCACCTCACCCCAGATGCCCTCACGCTTGGGGGCGGCGAAGCCCTGGAGCTGGATGGCGCTGTCGCGCAGCACGACCGTGGCCGCCACGATCGCGTCGCCCGCGACCTCGACCCTGAGCTCCATGCCGTCGACGCCCGGCACGAACAGACCGCCCAGGTCGACTCGGCCTTCGCTCGGGTCACGGACCTCGGAGCTGTCCCAGGGTCCGTCGGGGCGCGGCGCCGGTTCGAGCCTCAGGCGCTCGCGCTCTTCGTCCGCCTCAGTGTCGACACCGTCGACGACCTGCTCGGCCTCGCCGGCCGCGTCCTCGGCGGCATCCCTCTTCTTGCGACGTCCGAACACGTCACTGTCCTTCCCGGTCGGATACGACCGAAGCGTATCGATTCCCACCCGCCTGACCGCCCAGGGCGGCCTGACCGCTTGTGCCGCTCGTCCCGTCCACCGCGGCATGGCCTCCGGTGGACCCGAAGCCCCCCTCAGCCCGCGCGGAGGCGGGAAGTTCCGCCACCTCCCGGAAGCGGACCCTCTCGACCTGCTGGACCACCAGTTGGGCAATCCGGTCGAAGCGCTCGAACCGCACGGCCTCGCGCGGGTCGAGATTCACCACGATCACCTTGATCTCCCCACGGTACCCGGCATCAACCGTCCCCGGGGCATTCACCAGGGCGACGCCGCAGCGAGCGGCCAGACCGGATCGCGGGTGCACGAAGGCCGCGTACCCCTCCGGCAACGCCACAGACACCCCCGTGGGCAGTACCGCTCGCTCACCGGGCTCCAGTCGGCACGCCTCGGTCGTCCGCAGATCGGCCCCGGCGTCCCCGGGCTGCGCATACGACGGAAGCGGTACGTCCGGATCGATGCGTCGGATCAGCACGTCCAAGGGCTGCCTGCTCACGGGGCTCGTGGGGCGGTCGGTGCCCGTGGGGCCGACTGCGCCCGGGGAGCTTTCCCGGATCACGGGTTCACCTCGAAGGCACGCGCGCGCCGGACCTGGTCCGGGTCGTTCATGGCCGCCTGGATCTCTTCCCGGCGGCCGTGGTCGACGAAGTGGTCGACCTTCACCTCGATGAAGAGCGCGTCGGCGCGCACGGCGACGGGCCCGTCGGGGCCGCCGACGCGGCCGGTCGCGGTGGAGTAGATCTTCCGCCCGGCGACGGCCGTCACCTCCGCCTCCAGGTACAGCGTGGTCCCGACGGGCACGGGCCGTACGAAGTCGGTCTCCAGCCGCCCGGTCACGGCGATCGTGCGCAGCAGCCAGTTCAGCGAGCCGAGGGTCTCGTCCAGGGCGGAGGCGAGCACGCCACCGTGTGCGAGGCCCGGGGCGCCCTGGTGGGCGGGCTGCACGGTGAACTCGGCGGTCAGCGACACACGCTCACCGGCCCGCGCCTCCAGGTGCAGCCCGTGCGGCTGGTCGCCACCACAGCCGAAACACGCGCCGTAGTGCGCGCCGAGGAGCTCACCGGGCGCGGGCGCGTCCGGATGCCGCACCGGTCGGACGGCGTCGGCCGGAGGCTGAAGAGCTGCGGAAGTACCACTCACAGCGGGAGACCTTACCCGCGCGTCGGCCCCTTCCGGACACCGTGTCAAGCTTGGCTCCATGCAGCTCTCCGCCGCCCCCTACGAAGAACGCCTCACCGCCCCGCGGACCTGGTGGCTGATCTCGTTCCTCGTGGGCGTCACCATGGCCCTGATCCTGCTCCCCTTCGGCACGCTGCCGATGCTCGGCGGCATGGCGGGGGGCACCGCGGTCGCGGCCGTCGCAGCGAGCTCGTACGGCTCGGTCCGCATCCGCGTGGTGGGCGACCTGCTGATCGCGGGCGAGGCGAAGATCCCGGTGACGGCCCTGGGCGAGGCGGAGGTGCTGGACGCGGAGGGGGCCCGCGCCTGGCGCACGTACAAGGCCGACCCGCGCGCCTTCCTGCTGCTGCGCGCGTACATCCCCACGGCCCTGCGCGTGGAGGTCACGGACCCGCAGGACCCGACGCCGTACCTGTACCTGTCCACGCGCGAGCCGGAGCGCCTGGCGCAGGCGCTGAGGACGGCGAAGGCCGCGTAGCACATCCGGGCGGGGCATCCGCCGCTGTTGACGGGCCGGATTCAGCTCCCATCGCCCTGCTTGCCGTCGTCTCGGCCGTCGCGCCGGTCGTCCTCGTGACGACCCAGGGGGTCGTGGGTGATCTCGCCCATCTCCAAGGCGTCCGCCGGACGGTCCAGGGCGGGGAGCTCCTCCAGGGCGTCCCAGGGCACCTGGATCTTGCGCAGGTCCGCGCGGATCCGGCCGGCGAGCTTTCTCGTCTCGCCTCGGTTCATGACCGCGCCGACGGCGGCGCCCACCAGGAACGGCATCAGATTCGGCATGTTGCGGACCATGCGCTTCATGATCCGCTGCCGCAGTTCGCGCTTCATGCGGCTGTTCAGCGCCGTGCTGACCGTCGACGGCTTGGACGCGTCGATGCCGCGCTCCCCCGACCACGACTCGAGGTACGCGGTGCTGCGCTGTTTGAGATGGCCGGGCGGCCGTACGCCGTAGACCTCGTGGAGTTCGGCGATCATCTTGAGCTCGATCGCGGCGACGCCCGTGACCTCGGCGGCCAGTTCCGTCGGCATCGCCAGGGGAATGGGCATCATCGCGGCCGCGCCGATACCCGCGCCGACCGTCGCCGTCGCGTTCGCGGCGCCCGCCACGAGCTTGTCCGCCAGCTCCTCGGGCCCGAGGCCCGGGAACTGCCTGCGCAGCGTCGCCAGGTCCCGTACGGGGACGCGCGGGGCCAGTTCGATGATCCGGTCGGCGAGGTGGGCGAGCCCCGCCCGGGCCCGGTCGCCGCCCTTGCGGGCGCCTTCCCTGGCCCGCTCCCGGATCGCCCCCGCCCGCCGTCTCGCGACGGGTGCGGGGACGTCCACGGATGCCGGGAGGTCACCCCGGTCCGCTGCAGGTTCGAGCGAGGCCGCCGCCGTACCGGTGGGGCCCCGCTCGTCCTCACGCGCGCCGTACCACGGGCCGTCCTTCGGCCCTTCGTCCGCTTTCCGTTTGGAGAAGCGGCGCTTCCAGGGAGGGGTCGAGCCAGTCACGGCCGACCCGCCCTCAGTCGCAGTCGCGGCAGATCGGCTGACCGTTCTTCTCCCGGGCCAGCTGGCTTCGGTGGTGCACCAGGAAGCAGCTCATGCATGTGAACTCGTCCTGCTGCTTCGGGAGCACCCGGACTGCCAGTTCCTCGTTCGAGAGGTCGGCTCCGGGCAGTTCGAGGCCCTCTGCGGCCTCGAACTCGTCGACGTCCACGGCGGAGGCCGACTTGTCGTTCCTCCGAGCCTTCAGCTCTTCGAGACTGTCCGAGTCGACGTCGTCGTCGGTCTTGCGTGGAGTGTCGTAATCGGTTGCCATGGTCGCTCTCCCCCTCTGGGTGTCTGCGGTGTCTCCAGCGCACGTAACGCGTGAGAGGCCGGACTTGTGCCCGACCTGAGGCGGAGATTTTGCCTCACATCAAGGTCTGTTACTCAATCGACACCCAACCGGACTCCTCACGAGTGATCGGCTTGGATGGCGATGGGGACCGTACACGGTCCGAATGCCGCACTACAAAGGCGTCTCACCGTGTACTTCCCGTGATCAAGACCCGCGAAAACCGGGATTTTCCCGGCTTTCCGACAGCGTGCATGATCACGGAACGTAAATGACCGGAAAGAAGTCTCTGTGATCGATCACACACGGGACACGCCCGGCGCGGTTTCCAAAATTCCGCGCAAAGCGAACATCCCCGTGTGTTGCCGAGTTGATCGGCGACATGATCTCAGACGGGCAGCGTGACCCGCATCACGAGCCCACCTCCCTCACGTGGCTGGGCGTAGATGTGCCCGCCGTGCGCCCGGGCCACGGACCGGACGATCGACAGTCCGAGCCCGACCCCCTTGTCGCTGCCCGTCCGCTCCGTACGCAGCCGCCGGAAGGGCTCGAAGAGGTTGTCGATCTCGTACGCCGGCACGACCGGGCCGGTGTTGGCGACGACCAGGACCGCCTGGCCGTGCTGGACCTCGGTGGTGACCTCGACCCAGCCGTCCTCCGCGATGTTGTAGCGCACGGCGTTCTGGACCAGGTTGAGCGCGATCCGCTCCAGCAGCACCCCGTTGCCCTGGACGACCGCGGGTTTCTGCTCGCCCCGGATCTGCACGCCCTTGCTCTCTGCCTCGCCGTGCACCTGGTCGATGGCCCGGGAGGCGACCTCGGCCAGGTCCACGGGCCCCCGCTCGACGATCTGGTTGTCGCTGCGGGCGAGCAGCAGCAGACCCTCCACGAGCTGCTCGCTGCGCTCGTTGGTGGCCAGCAGTGTCTTGCCGAGCTGCTGGAGTTCCATGGGCGCGTTCGGGTCGGACAGGTGCACCTCGAGGAGTGTGCGGTTGATCGCCAGGGGCGTTCTCAGTTCGTGCGAGGCGTTGCCGACGAAGCGCTGCTGGGCCGTGAAGGCGCGCTGGAGCCGCTCCAGCATGTCGTCGAAGGTGTCCGCCAGCTCCTTGAGCTCGTCGTCCGGACCGTCCAGCTCGATCCGGCGGGAGAGGTCGGAGCCCGCCACCGCACGGGCGGTGCGGGTGATCCGGCCCAGCGGGGACAGGACGCGGCCGGCCATCGCGTAGCCGAAGGCGAAGGCGATGACCGCGAGCCCCAGCAGGGCCAGGAGCGAGCGGCTGAGCAGGTTGTCCAGGGCGCTCTGCCGCTGATCGTCGATGCACTCGCTGATCGCCGCATTGAACTCGGTGAGCGTCGGACTGGCGGAGTTGACCGCAGGGCAGTTCTCGCTGGCCACCTTGATCTCTGTGCCGCCGACGATCTTGAAGAGTGGTTCGTTACCGGTGTTGAGCGCCTGCGCGGCCAGCAGATAGATGATCGACAGCAGCAGGATTCCGGCGATGAGGAACATGCCGCCGTACAGCAGCGTGAGCCGTATGCGGATGGTCGGGCGCAGCCAGGGAAAGGGCGGCACGGGCCTCCTGGGGTCCCAGGTGGGCTTGGGGGGCGCCTGCGGGGGCGCGGGAGTCGTCGCCACGGGGTATCAGATCCGGTAGCCGGAGCCGGGGACGGTGACGATGACGGGCGGCTCGCCCAGCTTGCGGCGCAGGGTCATGACCGTCACGCGCACGACGTTCGTGAACGGGTCGGTGTTCTCGTCCCAGGCCTTCTCCAGGAGCTGCTCCGCCGAGACGACGGCACCCTCGCTGCGCATCAGCACCTCCAGGACAGCGAACTCCTTGGGCGCGAGCTGGACCTCCTTGCCGTCCCGGAAGACCTCGCGGCGGTTGGGGTCGAGCTTGATCCCGGCGCGCTCCAGGACGGGCGGCAGGGGCACGCTGGTGCGCCGGCCGAGAGCGCGCACGCGCGCGATGAGCTCACTGAACGCGAACGGCTTGGGCAGGTAGTCGTCGGCGCCGATCTCCAGTCCCTCGACTCGGTCACTGACATCGCCGGAGGCGGTGAGCATCAGCACGCGGGTGGGCATGCCGAGCTCGACGATCTTGCGGCAGACGTCGTCGCCGTGCACGAGCGGGAGGTCCCGGTCGAGGACGACCACGTCGTAGTCGTTGACGCCGATGCGCTCCAGGGCGGCCGCACCGTCGTACACGACGTCGACGGCCATGGCCTCCCGGCGCAGTCCGGTGGCCACCGCATCGGCGAGCAGCTGCTCGTCCTCGACGACGAGTACGCGCACGTTCCTGGTCCTTCCTCATGTCCACCCGCGCAGCCCTCATCGGGCGCACGCGGGCAGGGGTCTTCGACGGTGTCGTGGTGTGTTGCTCTCCATCCTGCCCTTTTCGGTCATAAGTCGGAGGTAAGGCGGGTGAGAGGGCGGTGATCCCGTGGGGAGGAGGAGATTTTCTCGTCCGGTGAGGTTTCCTCGGAAGGGAGCTTGGGGAGGACGGCTTTACATCCCACGATCACGCTCCGCTGGCGCCGCACCACCATGCGGTGCGCATCAATCCGCTTTTGCGCAGGGCGGGCGTGGGTGTCCGGCACCGTCGCCGCCCGGCCGAGCGGCGCTGGGCATCCACACGCGGCGTGATCGTCCCTTCACAACGGCACACCCCCGTGCCGTCGACCCACGACCCAGGACGAGGGGGCGCAGCATGGACGCTTTCACCGCAGGACTTCTGCAGCGCATAAGGGCGACCGAAACCGATCTGTCCCGGGCTCGCGACGAGGGCGACGAGTTCCTCGTCGACGTGGAGCAGGGCGAGCTCGACGACCTGCGCCGTCTCGCCGCCGAGCACGGTGTGCAGGTCGGCGCCACGAGCGTCTGACAGGCCGTACGGAGCGGGCCCCGGCGAATCCAGCGCCGGGGCCCGCTGCGTTGTCGTGAGGGCGTGTTCACCTGGGGTTCAGCACACCGTCAGCCGTCGTCGGGGAGCTCCGGTCTTCCTCAGTCGTGCCAGGCGCCGAAGTCCTCCAGGAGGCGCTGGAGGGGCTCGAAGACACCGGGAGTGCCCGCCACTGCCAGATCGCCTGACGGGCGCTCTCCGGGGCGTCCACCGGTCAGCGCGCCCGCCTCCCGGGCGATCAGGTCCCCCGCCGCGAGGTCCCAGGGGTGCAGTCCCCGCTCGTAGTAGCCGTCGAGGCGTCCTGCGGCCACGTCGCACAGGTCGACCGCGGCCGAACCGCCGCGCCGGATGTCGCGCAGCAGCGGGATGAGCCGATGCGCCACGTCGGCCTGGTGGGCGCGGACGTCGGCGACGTAGTTGAAGCCCGTCGAGACCAGCGCCTGGTCCAGGGGCGGCGCGGGGCGGCAGGCCAGCCTGCGCTCGCCGTCCCACGCGCCGGTGGCCCAGGCGCCCCGGCCGCGCACGGCGTGGAAGGTCTCGCCGCGCATCGGTGCCGTGACGACTCCGACGACGGTTTCGCCGTCCTGCTCGGCGGCGATGGAGACGGCCCAGGTGGGCAGCCCGTACAGGTAGTTCACCGTCCCGTCGAGCGGGTCGATCACCCAGCGGACGCCGCTCGTGCCCTCCGTGGCGGCTCCCTCCTCGCCGAGGACGCCGTCGTCCGGGCGGCGCTCGGCGATCAGGCCCGTGATCAGTTTCTCCGCCGCGATGTCCATCTCGGTGACGACGTCGATGGGGCTGGACTTGGTGGCGGCGACCGCGAGGTCGGCCGGGCGTCCGTCCCGCAGCAGCGCGCCGGCGCGCCGGGCGGCCTCCTGGGCGAGGTCGAGCAGGTCCGTGTGCAGGGGGTCGGTCACAGGGCTCCTCACGCGTAGGTGCTGTCGGCGCCCGCGGCGGCGGGCCGGGGGGCGCGGGCCGGGCAGCAGCCGACCGGACAGAGGTTGTGGCTCGCACCCAGGGCGCCCAGGGCGCACGGCGTCACGGCCTGCCCGCGCTCGGCGGCGGCGCGCTCCACGACGAGCTCGCGGATCGCTGCCGCGAACCTCGCGTCCGCGCCGACGGTGGCCGAGCGCCGCATCGGCAGCCCGAGCTCCTCGGCCCTGGCCTTGGCCTCCGTGTCGAGGTCGTAGAGGACCTCCATGTGGTCGGAGACGAAGCCGATGGGGGCGATGACGACGGCCGGGACACCGGCCGCGTGCCGCTCGTCGAGGTGGTCGCAGATGTCCGGTTCCAGCCACGGGACGTGCGGGGCGCCGGAGCGGGACTGGTAGACGAGCTGCCAGGGGTGGTCGACGCCGGTGCGCTCGCGGACGGCGTCGGCGATCAGCCGCGCCACGTCCAGGTGCTGCTTCACGTACGCGCCGCCGTCGCCGTGCTCCTCGACGGGGCCCGAGGTGTCGGCGGAGGCCGTCGGGATCGAGTGCGTCGAGAAGGCGAGGTGCGCCCCGTCCCGGACGTCCTCGGGGAGGTCGGCGAGGGACCGGAGCACCCCGTCGATCATGGGCTCCAGGAAGCCCGGGTGGTTGAAGTAGTGCCGGAGCTTGTCGACCTTGGGCGGCTCCAGGCCTTCCGCCTCCAGGGCCGCGAGCGAGTCGGCGAGGTTCTCGCGGTACTGGCGGCAGCCCGAGTACGAGGCATAGGCGCTGGTGGCGAGGACCAGGACGCGGCGGCGGCCGTCGCGGACCATCTCGCGCAGCGTGTCCGTCAGGTACGGCGCCCAGTTGCGGTTGCCCCAGTAGACCGGCAGGTCCAGGCCGTGGTCGGCGAAGTCCTTGCGCAGGGCGTCCAGCAGGGCACGGTTCTGATCGTTGATCGGGCTGACCCCGCCGAACAGGAAGTAGTGCTGCCCGACTTCCTTGAGGCGTTCCTTGGGGATGCCGCGCCCACGCGTCACGTTCTCCAGGAACGGGACGACGTCGTCCGGGCCTTCCGGGCCGCCGAACGAGAGCAGGAGCAGGGCGTCGTAGGGGCTGACATCGCGCGCGTCTGGCATGAGTCGATCCTGCCACCCTGCGCTGACAGCCGGGAAACGACGGGGGACACCCGCGTGCCCTGCGGGCCGGGGGTGATCCGGGGCTGGGCCGCACGGGTGCGTCGGGGCGTTCCGGGCCGTAAGCTGTGTCGACTGCGTTCGCAGCTTACTGAGCTTTTCGGAGAAACCGTGCCCAGCCCCTACCGCGCCCTGTTCGCAGCCCCAGGCTCCAAGGGTTTCTCAGCTGCGGGCTTCCTCGGCCGGATGCCGCTGTCGATGATGGGCATCGGCGTGGTCACGATGGTCTCGCAGCTCACGGGGCGGTACGGGCTGGCCGGTGGCCTGTCGGCCACCATCGCGCTGGCCGCCGCGGTGGCCGGGCCGCAGGTCTCGCGTCTGGTGGACCAGTACGGGCAGCGGCGGGTGCTGCGTCCGGCCACGCTGATCTCGCTCGCGGCGGCGGCCGTCCTGCTGGTCGCCGCGCACTACTCGTGGCCGGACTGGGTGCTGTTCGCGGCCTGCGTCGGCATCGGCTGTGTGCCGAGCGTCGGAGCGATGATCCGGGCCCGCTGGGCGGCGCTGTACCGGGGCACCCCGCAGCTGCACACCGCGTACTCCTTCGAGTCCGTGGTGGACGAGGTGTGCTTCATCTTCGGGCCCATCATCTCCATCGGCCTGTCCACGGCCTGGTTCCCGGAGGCCGGCCCGCTGCTCGCCGCCTGCTTCCTGGCCGTCGGCGTGTTCTGGCTGACCGCGCAGCGCGCCACCGAGCCCGAGCCGCACCCGCGCGAGCGCAAGGGCGGCGGCAGCGCGATGCGCGCGCCGGGCCTTCAGGTCCTGGTGGCCACCTTCGTCGCCACCGGGGCGATCTTCGGGGCGGTCGACGTGGTCACGGTGGCCTTCGCCGACGAGGAGGGCCACAAGGCCGCGGCGAGCGTCGTCCTCGCCGTGTACGCGGCGGGCTCGTGTGTGGCGGGCATGGTCTATGGGCTGTTGCGCTTCGCCGGGGCACCGGAACGACGGTGGCTGCTGGGCGTATGTGCCATGGCCGTGAGTATGATCCCCCTCCTACTGGTCGGAAACTTGCCGTTTCTGGCCGTGGCGCTGTTCGTTGCGGGTCTGTCCATCGCTCCCACGATGATCACGACCATGTCCCTCATCGAAGAGCACGTACCACGCGCGCAGCTCACCGAAGGAATGACCTGGGTGAGCACCGGGCTCGCGGTGGGGGTCGCACTCGGCTCCTCCGCGGCCGGCTGGGTGATCGACGCGGCCGGGGCGCGTGCCGGGTACGGG
Source organism: Streptomyces sp. NPDC092370 (assembly GCF_044755265.1). Taxonomy (NCBI): domain Bacteria; kingdom Bacillati; phylum Actinomycetota; class Actinomycetes; order Kitasatosporales; family Streptomycetaceae; genus Streptomyces; species Streptomyces sp. NPDC092370. The sequence continues at coordinate 45,337 of NZ_JBIVQO010000015.1, forward strand.
GTTTCGGCGGTGGCCGGGGCCGTCGCGGTCGCGGTGGGTTTCCTCGGGTTCCGCCGGCTCAAGCAACCGGCACCGGGTGGGGGAGGCTCCGTTGAGCAGCACAGCGAACGGAAAGAACGGCACGTGGCGTAACTGGGGCCGCAACGTCTCCGCGCGTCCCGCGCGCGAAGTCACCCCTGCCTCCGTCGACGAGCTGACCGCCGCCGTGCGGCGGGCCGCCGAGGACGGCCTGAAGGTGAAGGCCGTGGGTGCCGGGCACTCCTTCACGTCCATAGCCGCGACCGACGGAGTGCTGATCCGTCCTCACCTGTTGACCGGCATCCGCGGCATCGATCGCGAGAACATGACGGTCACGGTGGAGGCCGGCACCCCGCTCAAGAGGCTCAACATGGCCTTGGCGCGCGAGGGTCTGTCGCTCACGAACATGGGCGACATCATGGAGCAGACGGTCTCCGGGGCCACCAGCACCGGCACGCACGGCACGGGTCGTGACTCCGGCTCGATCGCCGCCCAGATCAAGGGCCTGGAGCTGGTCACGGCCGACGGCTCGGTCCTCAGCTGCTCCGACGAGGAGAACCCGGAGGTTTTCGCCGCCGCCCGCATCGGCCTCGGCGCCCTGGGCATCGTCACCGCGATCACCTTCGCCGTCGAACCGGTGTTCCTGCTCACGGCCCGCGAGGAGCCGATGCCGTTCGACAGGGTCCTTGCGGACTTCGAGGAACTCTGGGCCGAGAACGAGCACTTCGAGTTCTACTGGTTCCCCCACACGGGCAGCACCAACACCAAGCGCAACAACCGCAGCGCCGGTCCGGAGAAGCCGGTGCCGCAGCTCCAGAGCTGGTTCGAGGACGAGTTCCTCTCCAACGGCGTCTTCCAGGTGGCCAACTGGGTCGGCCGCGCGGTGCCCGTCACGATCCCCGCGATCGCCCGGATCTCCAGCAAGGCCCTGTCCGCGCGGACCTACACGGACATCCCCTACAAGGTCTTCACGTCCCCGCGCCGGGTGCGCTTCGTGGAGATGGAGTACGCCGTTCCGCGTGCGGCGGTGGTGGAGACGCTGCGCGAACTGAAGGCGATGGTCGACCGCTCCGGCCTCCGGGTGAGCTTCCCCGTCGAGGTACGTACCGCCCCCGCCGATGACATCACGCTGTCCACCGCCTCCGGCCGGGACAGCGCGTACATCGCCGTCCACATGTTCCAGGGCACGCCCTACCAGCGGTACTTCACCGCGGCCGAGCGCATCTTCGTCGCCCACGAGGGCCGTCCGCACTGGGGCAAGATCCACACGCGGGACGCCGAGTACTTCTCCCGGGTGTATCCGCGCTTCGGTGAGTTCACGGCGCTGCGGGATCGTCTCGATCCCGACCGGCGGTTCCAGAACGACTACGTGCGGAGGGTTCTGGGGGCGTAGGCGACGCGCCGGGGTGGTGTTCCCGGTGCCCTCGCTCCCGGTGGCGCTCGGCGTCGGAGCCGGGCCGGTCCCTCGGTGGCGGCCGCGGGTGGCCCGGCTCAGCCCGACCGGGGTCAGACCCTCAATGGTGGCCCGGGGGGCCCGGCTCAGTCCGACCGACGACCCCGGCGCCCCTACGGCCGGCCCGTCCGGCAGGCCCGAAGCCGGCTCGTAGGGAGTGGTTTTGGCCATCGCCAGATCGAGGACGACGGCCGCCGCGTGCACCGGCCGCTACCCCGTGCGGCCCGTACACGGTCGTTGAACCGCACAAGAAGGGGCGTGCGGCCGACAGTCTTGCCTCCGATTCTGGTGATTACGTGAAGTTCCCCACGTTCAAGATCGCGGATGGGGGGCAAGGGGCGGCCGAGTCCCTCCTCTTGCGAGAAGTTGGGACGGCGCGCCAATCCACGCACGTGGCCCAAATGGAGTACTGTGGCGAGCCCTGGGTCCGGTCTCCCGTGAGGGTGTACAGGGCCTTGAGGACCGCCGGGAGGAGGCTAGTTGCACAGGGTGACAGGTTTCGTCACTTAGCGTTGCGAATAGGTAACCGTGCCATAACGGCGATCCAGGGCCCGTGCCCGACACGCCGGGCAACTCGGCAAGGTTGTGGCAGGCTGCACCCGGGCAGGCCACACTCGACTAGCGGAAGCAGCGACGCACGTGACGTCGGCAGGCACCACCCGGGAGGTCCCCATGCCCGAACTGCGTGTCGTGGCCGTCTCGAATGACGGCACACGGCTGGTGCTGAAGGCTGCCGATTCTACGGAGTACACGCTTCCGATCGACGAACGCCTGCGCGCCGCCGTGCGCGGCGACCGTCCCCGTCTCGGCCAGATCGAGATCGAGGTGGAGAGCCACCTCCGGCCCCGCGACATCCAGGCACGTATACGTGCGGGCGCGACCGCGGAAGAGGTCGCGCAGATGGCCGGCATCCCCGTCGACCGGGTGCGCCGCTTCGAGGGCCCCGTGCTCGCCGAGCGTGCCTTCATGGCCGAGCGGGCTCGCAAGACCCCCGTCCGCCGCCCCGGCGAGAACTCCGGCCCGCCGCTGGGCGAAGCCGTACAGGAGCGGCTGCTGCTGCGCGGCGCCGACAAGGACACCGTCCAGTGGGATTCGTGGCGTCGCGACGACGGCACGTGGGAGGTCCTGCTGGTCTACTGCGTCGCGGGCGAGCCGCACTCGGCGAGCTGGACGTACGACCCGCCCCGGCGGCTCGTCCAGGCCGTCGACGACGAGGCGCGCTCCCTGATCGGCGAGTCCGACGACCTGGCCGCGCCCGAGCCCAGCTTCCCGTTCGTCCCCCGCATCGCCCGACTGCCGCGCGATAGACCGCTGGACCGCCCCGAGCGCGAGCGGCCCAGCCTGCCCGCGCAAGCGTCCGAACCGGTCGAGGAGACCACGGGCGAGCGCGACTCGCTGACCAGCCTGCTGGAGGCGGTGCCGAGCTTCCGCGGCGACCTGGTGGTTCCGGAACTCCCCCCGGCGGAGCCCGAGGAGGAGCCCGTCGTCGCCGAGGTCGAGGAAGAGGAGCCCCCCGCTCCCGCGGCCTCCGCCGGTTCCGCCTATGCGGACGTCCTCATGCCGCGGTCCGTGGGCAGCCACCGCGACCGGCTCATCGGCGCCACCGATCGCCAGGCCGAGGCGGACGGCGTGCGCCCGGGCCGCAGAGCGGCCGTACCGAGCTGGGACGAGATCGTGTTCGGCACACGGCGCAAGAAGCAGGAGTAGCCCCACGGCTGACCAGTGACGAGGGCCGCGCCTTTGGCGCGGCCCTCTCCTCGTGTCACGTCACCGGGGGTCCGGCCCGACGGCGACCGGCCGGTCCGGGTCCGAGGACCACTCCGACCACGACCCCACGTACAACTCGGCCGGAATGCCCGCGGCCGCCAGCGCCAGGACCTCATGGGCGGCCGAGACGCCCGACCCGCAGTACACGCCGACCCTCGCCCCCTCGGTCACGCCGAGTTCCTCGAACCGCGCCCGCAGTTCCGCGGCGGGCAGGAAGCGCCCGTCGGCCCCCACGTTCTCCGTGGTGGGCGCCGACACCGCGCCCGGGATGTGCCCCGCCACCGGATCGATGGGCTCCACCTCACCCCGGTAGCGCTCCCCCGCCCGCGCGTCCAGCAGCACCCCGGACCGCGCCAACTCCGCGGCGGCGTCGGCGTCGAGCAGTCCGGTCGAACCCGGCTCGGGCACGAAGTCGCCCTCCGCCGGAACCGGCACGGACTTCTCCAAAGACCCCTCCCAGGACGGCAACCCGCCGTCGAGGACTCGCACGTCCGGGTGACCCGTCCAGCGCAGCAGCCACCACGCCCGGGCCGCCGCCCACCCCTGGCCGCCGTCATAGACCACCACCGGTGTCCGGGACGACACGCCCGACCGGCGCATCGCGGCACCGAAGTGCGCGAGGTCCGGCAGCGGATGCCGACCACCCTCCCCCGGCGCTGAGGCCAACTCCCGGTCCAGATCGACGAATACGGCCCCGGGAAGGTGTCCTGCCTCGTATGCGGCCCGGCCGTCGAACGGCGGCTCGCCGGCCGCTTGTGCCGCGGTGAGCTGCCAGCGGACGTCGAGCAGGACCGGCGGGTGGACGCCCGCGAGGTCCCTCGCGAGCTCGGATGCGGAGATGATCGCGTTCATGGCCCCATCCTCGCGCACGGGGTGGCCGAGCCGTCCGTGTCCGGCTACTCTGCTCGGCCGGAGCGGGACGATCACACGGCGTACGGGAACAAGCACGTGCTGTACAGCTGAACGACATACGCCGACAAGCGCGCCGCGAGGGACAGGGCCCGCACCTCGGGCATTCTCCCGGGCAAGGGACGCCCCACAGGGCTTCCCCCACCGGGGCTGCGGAGAGCACGGCCACCGCGAGGCCGAGAAGAGAGTGACGATGACCGACGCACGGGGGTCCGCCGGACCGAACGGTGACACACCCGCTCGGCACGCGCCCGGCACGCCCTGCTGGGTGAGCCTGATGGTGCACGGCCCGGCCGCGACCGCGGAGTTCTACGGAGCGCTGTTCGGCTGGGAGTTCCAGCCGGGGCCCCAGCAACTCGGCCCGTATGTGCGTGCCCTGCTGGACGGACGCGAGGTGGCCGGTATCGGCCGGCTGCCGCCGGACCGCCATCTGCCCATCGCGTGGACGCCCTACTTCGCGTCGGAGGACGTGGATCTGACGGCCGAGACGGTACGCAGCCGCGGCGGCACGATCGGCGTGGGTCCGCTGGACTCCGCCGACGCCGGCCGCATGGCGATCGGCTCCGACCCCTCGGGGGCGGTCTTCGGCATCTGGCAGGCCGCCGCCCACCTCGGAACCGCCGTCTCGGGCGTTCCCGGCACACCCGCCTGGAACGAGCTGCTGACCTTCGAGTCGGCGAGCGCCGCCAAGTTCTACCGCACGGTGTTCGGCTACGAGGAGGAGCCGGTGGTCTCCGCCGACTTCGACTACGTCACTCTGCACCTGGACGGCGGGCCCGTCGCCGGCATCCACGGCCTGGGGCGCGCCCTGCCCCGCGACCAGGGACCGCACTGGGTCACGTACTTCCAGGTCGCCGACGTCGACGACGCACTGGACCACCTCGTCCACCTCGGCGGGCACGTCCTCAAGCCGGTGCACGACACCGCCCAGGGACGGGTGGCGAGGGTGGCGGATCCGGAAGGGGCGCGGTTCGCGCTGCTCCAGCAGCCGGGCTGACGGCCCGGCGAGCCGCGCTTCAGGCGGACGTCACCGGCAGCACGTCCGGCGACAGGGCTGCGGCGTGGGCCGTCGCCGCGGTCATCCGACGGCGGTGGTGACGGCGGCACAGGACCTCGTAACCGACCTCGTCGGCCGAGTGCGTGACGTCGCCGACGACCACCTGAGCCCCCTCGACCACCATCACCCCGCCTATCGTGCGGGCGTTGTGCGTGGCGCGGGCTCCGCACCAGCACAGCGCCTCGACCTGGAGCACCTCGACCCGGTCTGCCAGTTCCACCAGCCGCTGCGAGCCGGGGAACAGCTTGGAGCGGAAGTCGGTCGTGATGCCGAAGGCGTAGACGTCGAGGCTCAGGTCGTCGACCACGCGCGCGAGTTGGTCTATCTGCTCCGGGGCGAGGAACTGCGCCTCGTCGGCGATCACGTAGTCGGCACGGCCGCCCTGCGAGAGGTGGTCGACGAGGTAGCCGTAGAGGTCCTGCCCGTCCCCGACCTCCACCGCGTCCGTGACCAGGCCCAGGCGCGAGGACAGCTTGCCCTCGCCGGCGCGGTCGTCACGCGAGAAGATCATGCCCTGCAAGCCGCGCGCCGAGCGGTTGTGCTCGATCTGGAGAGCCAGCGTCGACTTCCCGCAGTCCATCGTTCCGCAGAAGAACACCAGCTCGGGCATGGGGAGATGAGCACCTTTCGGCGTGGCAGGTCGGGGCGGGGCAGTTTCAGGAGCGTACTTCGAGCAGGGGTACCAGCTGCTCGGCGGGGGTCATCGAACCGTGGTTGCCCACCATCGCCGACTCCTTCGGCTCCCGCTCGGAGGCGATGAGCAGGACATCGTCCCGGGCCGCGGCGACCACGTCACCGATCCGGCCGTACACCCGTTCGTCGATCCGCGGGCCGAACCAGCCCGCCGCGATGGCCTCGTCGCGTGAGGCCACCCAGAACTGCTCGCCGAGTACCTCGCGCCAGCAGGTCAGCACGTCGTTCGCGGCGCCGGGCACCGCGTAGACGTGCCGGGCGCGGCCCTCACCGCCGAGCAGGGCGACTCCGGCGCTCAGCTCCCAGTCCTCGTCGAAGTCGATGCGGTGCTGCTCGTCGAAGGGCACGTCGATCATGCCGTGGTCAGCGGTGACGTAGAGGGCGCTGCCCGGCGGCAGTTGCTCGGCCAGGCGCTGGACCAGGCGGTCGGCGTACATGAGCTGGCCGCGCCAGGCGTCGGAGTCGACGCCGAAGCGGTGGCCGGCGCCGTCGACCTCGGCGAAGTACGTGTACACCAGGGAGCGGTCGCCCGCGGCCAGTTGCTTGGCCGCCAGGTCCATGCGGTCCTCGCCGGACAACCGCCCGAGGAACGTTCCTCCACTGAGCGCGACCTTGGTCAGCGGGGTGTTCTCGAAGGTGGGGGAGGACACCTGCGCCGCGTGCACCCCGGCCGCGTGCGCCAGCTGGAAGACCGTGGGGTACGGCTGCCAGGGGCCCGGCGGGGTCCACGGCTGCCAGCGCAGCTGGTTCATCAGCTCGCCGGTGTCGGGGTTGCGGACGGTGTAGCCGGGCAGGCCGTGCGCGCCGGGCGGCAGACCGGTGCCGACGGAGGCGAGGGAGGTCGCCGTGGTCGCCGGATAGCCGGCGGTGAGCGGACGCCCGGTGCCGCCGCGGGAGGTGGCGAGCAGGGACGTCATGAAGGGGGCGTCGTCGGGATGTGCCCTCAGCTGCTCCCAGCCGAGGCCGTCGATAAGGAACACGCAGTTCCGGTCGGCGGGGGTCAGCTCGGTGATCGTGGCGCTCATGTCCGGTACGCCCAGGCCGGCGGCGAGGGTGGGCAGGAGGTCGGCGAGCGATCCACTGCCGTATTCGGGTACCGGTGCGGAGGCGAGGGCGAGCGGTTCGGGGTGGTCGTCCCAGGCCGTGTTGGGCTGTGCCATCAGCGGGTCGTGTCCGCGGTCGCCTCGGAGAGGGCCTGCGCGAAGGCGAGCGCCTCGCGCACGGTCTCCGGTCCGTCCCCGGCCTCGCTGACGCGCAGACTGAGGTCGTCCGCCGTCGAGTTGCCGGTGTAGCCGTGGTCCGCCTCACAGTTGGGATCGCCGCAGGCGGCCGGTTCCAGGTCGATGCGGGAGACGGCACCCCAGCCGATGGTGAGGACGACCTCACGGGGCAGGGTGCCCGGCTTGTACGACTCGGGGTTGGCGACCACACGGCTGACCACGATCGACGAGATGCGGCCGATCTTCACGGACTCCGTCGATGTCGTGGCGTACGGCGTGGGGGAGGTGGTGTCGGCGGCCTGCTCGTCGGTGTGGCTGACGATGAAGCGGTTGTCGGTGAGGACGAGCACCGTGACGTGCCGGCGCACCTCGTTCTGGTCGAACGTCGTCTCCTGGTGGACCAGGTACGACCGGATGGGCTCGCCGCCCACGGCGGCCTCCACCGCCTCGGCCACGAGGGCCGGGTAGTAGCCGCTGCGCTCGATCGCCGCCCGCAGCCCCTGGGTCGTCGTACTGGTCTTGGCCATGACGCCCATCCTACGGGGGACCACTGACTGCGAGGGACAGCTCGCCCCCTGTCAGTACGCGGGGAGGGTGCGCGGGCCGAGATCGTCGCGGGCGGGCGGGGGCGCGAGGCGGACAAAGGCCCCCAGGACACTCAGGCCGTGCGAGGCGACGACGACCGGCTCCAGGGTGACCGCGACGACCTCGGGGTGGTCGTCGACCAGCCGGGACACCCGCAGCAGCAGCTCCTCCAGGGAGCGGGTGTCGGCGGGTGCGGAGCCGCGCCAGCCGAAGAGCAGGGGGGCCGTACGGATCGAGCGCACCAGCGAGGCCGCCTCCCGGTCGGTGACCGGGATCAGCCGGTGCGCGGTGTCCCCGAGCAGCTGCGAGGCGGCCCCGGCGAGCCCGAAGGAGAGCACGGCCCCGGCCGCGGGGTCGATCACGGCCCGTACGACGACGTCCACACCGCGCGGCGCCATCCGCTGCACCACCGGCCGCAACTCCTCCGGCGCACCGAACAGCTCGGTCAACTCGGCGTACGAGCGGCGCAGTTGGTCCTCGTCCGCGAGGTCGAGACGGACGCCGCCCAGGTCGGCGCGGTGCCTGAGGTGCGGGGCGGTGGCCTTGAGGGCGACGGGGTAGCCGAGGGTGCGGGCGGCTTCGGCGGCGGCGTCGGGGGACGGGGCGTGCAGGGCGCGGTGGACCTGGACGCCGTAGTGGCCGAGCAGCTCGCAGGTCTCGTCCGTGCCGAGCGTGAGTCCCTGTCCACGCGCGAGCAAGCCGCCGATCAGGGCGGCGGCGCCCTTCTCGTCGATGTCGTCGTACTCGGGCACCCTGCCGGGGCTTGCCGCGTCACGCCGCCACTGCGCGTAGGTGACGGCCTGGCCGAGAGCGCGGACGGCACGCTCGGCGGCGGGGTAGGCGGGGATGAGGTGGGCGCCCTCGGGGGCCTCGGCGGTTCCTTGGACCTCCGGGGCCGGGGGCCGCTGTTCGGTGGGCGCCGGGCGCGGGGCGTCGCCGTGACCCGCCGCGGCCTGCGACACCGGGCGCGGGGCGTCGCCGTGACCCGCCGCGGCCTGCGACACCGGGCGCGGGGCGTCGTCGTGACCCGCTGCGGCCTGGGGCGCGGTGCTCGCCGCCGCGGAGAGGGCCTCCGCCAGGCCGCCGAGCTCCACGTGGACCACCAGGACCGGTTTGGCCGGAGCGGCGGCCGCCGCCGAGCGCAGGGCCTGCGCGAGGGTCGTGTCGCCGACCGAGCCCTCCCCCACCGCCGGTATGGCGGTGACGACGACCGCGTCGCACCGGTCGTCGGCCAGCGCCCGGGACAGGGCCGCGTGGAAGTCCGCCGCGGAGGCCGCGGTGGTGAGATCCTGCGGGGGGTGCGGTCGCAGGCCCTCGGCCAGGCACGCGTCGTACGTGAGCAGGCCGAGCGACTCGGAGTTGCCGAGGATCGCCACCCGGGGCCCGGCGGGCAGGGGCTGGCGGGCCAGCAGCAGGCCCGCGTCCACCAACTCGGTGATGGTGTCGACCCGGATCACGCCGGCCTGCCGCAGCAGCGCCGAGACGGTCGCGTGCGGCAGCCGGGTCGCGCGTACGGCGTGTCCCTGCGGAGCGGCGCCGTGCCGCGCGCCCTGGACGACGACCAGGGGCTTGGCGGCGGCGGTCCGGCGGGCGAGGCGGGTGAACTTGCGGGGGTTGCCGATGGACTCCAGGTACATGAGGACCACGTCGGTGTCGGGGTCCTCGTACCAGTACTGCAGGACATCGTTGCCGGAGACGTCGGCGCGGTTGCCGGAGGAGACGAAGGTGGAGACGCCGGTCACGCCCGTGACGCCGCCGCCGCGCCGGTGCAGCCGGGACAGCAGGGCGATGCCGATGGCGCCGGACTGGGCGAACAGGCCGATCCGGCCGGGGCGCGGCACCTCGGGGGCGAGGGAGGCGTTGAGCCGTACCCGCGGGGAGGTGTTGATGATGCCGAAGGCGTTCGGGCCGATGATCCGCATCCCGTGGGTACGCGCCTGCCGTACGAGTGCGCGCTGGCGTTCGCGCCCCTCGGGGCCGCTCTCCGCGTACCCGGCGGAGACGACGACCAGCCCCTGCACGCCGTGTTCACCGCACTCGGTGACGACCTCGGGGACGTGCTCGGCCGGTACGGCGACGACGGCGAGGTCGACCGGGCCGTCGATGTCCCGCACCGAGCGGTGGGCCGGCACCCCGTCGATCTCCTTCTGCCCCTCCGGGAGGGCCTTGTTCACCGCGTAGAGGCGTCCGCCGTACCCGGCGTCGCGGATGTTGCCGAGGACGCTGCGGCCCACGCCGCCCGGCGTGCGCCCGGCGCCGATGACGGCGACCGAGCCGGGGGCGAGCAGCCGCTGCACGGAGCGCGCCTCGGCGCGGTGCTCGCGCGCGTACTGCACGGCGAGGGAGCGGTCGGTGGGTTCGAGGTCGAACTCCAGACGGACGACGCCGTCCTCGAAGCTGCGCTTCTGGGTGTAGCCGGCGTCCGTGAACACCTTGATCATCTTGTTGTTCGCGGGCAGCACCTCGGCGGCGAAGCGGCGGATGCCGCGCTCGCGGGCGACGGCGGCGATGTGCTCGAGCAGGGCGGAGGCGACTCCGCGGCCCTGGTGGGCGTCCTGCACGAGGAAGGCGACCTCGGCCTCGTCAGCGGGTGCGGACGCGGGCGTTCCGTCAGCGCCGATGCGGTCGTAGCGTACGGTGGCGATGAACTCGCCGCCGACCGTGGCCGCGAGTCCCACCCGGTCCACAAAGTCGTGGTGCGTGAAGCGGTGGACGTCCTTGGCGGACAGGCGAGGGTACGGCGCGAAGAAGCGGTAGTACTTCGACTCGTCGGAGACCTGCTCGTAGAAGCTGACCAGGCGATCGGCGTCATCGACGGTGATGGGCCGGATGCGCGCGGTACCCCCGTCGCGCAGCACCACGTCGGCTTCCCAGTGGGCGGGATACTCGTGCCGGTCCGGCGAGGTCTGCATGGGCCCCAGAGTACGGCTAGCGTCCGACAGCGGCGCGAGGCAGTCTGTGGAGGGCGTCAGTCGGGTCGAGGCCGCGATCCGACGGCACCCCGGGACGGTCCTGGAGGACCGCTTCCGGCACAGCTTCACGGTATGGGAAACTGGTCTAGACAACCCTGAAAAGCGAAGGGCAGCAACACATGGCTGAGCGCCGCGTCAACGTCGGCTGGGCCGAGGGTCTCCACGCCCGTCCCGCCTCCATCTTCGTCCGAGCCGCCACGGCCGCAGGCGTCCCGGTGACGATCGCCAAGGCAGACGGCAAGCCCGTCAACGCGGCCTCGATGCTGGCCGTCCTGGGTCTCGGCGCCCAGGGTGGCGAGGAGATCGTCCTCGCCTCCGACGCCGAGGGCGCGGACGCCGCCCTTGACCGGCTGGCCAAGCTGGTCTCCGAGGGTCTCGAAGAGCTTCCCGAGACCGTCTGATTTCCCGGGCGCCCTATCGGGCGTACAGCGAAGGGCTCGTCCGAATTCACCGGGCGGGCCCTTCGCCATTCCCGGACCTCCGGCAGGAATTCTCGAATCAGGGCAGCTTGAATAGGCCCCGTCGAATTAGCCGCTCTCTTTGTATACGGCTGTCGTGTTAATGCCGCAGGCTCGACGTGTTTACGGGATGTTGCGAGTTCCTCACACGCTCGGCGCGCTCCCCGGCGGAGACGAGGCGCAGGCGGTGGGCGCCCGTCGCGCGCTCGGTGTGCAGCGCCGTGACCGCCCGCGCGCGCTCGGCGTCCCCACGCGCCACCGCGTCCACGATCGCGCCGTGCTCGGTCCAGGACTCCACGGGGCTGAGCGGCGCCTCCACCGCGTACATCCATGCGATCTTGTGGCGGAGCTGGGTGAGCATCGAGGTCAGCGCGGGACTGCCGGAGGCCTGGGCGAGCGTCTCGTGAAACCAGCCGCCCAGGGAGCGCAGGTCGTCGCTGGTGCCCCGGCGGGCCCGCTCCTGGCCCAGCCGGACCAGCCCGCGCAGGACCTTCAGATGCGCCTCGGTGCGGCGCTGGGCGGCCCGGGCCGCGCCGAGCGGTTCCAGCAACATGCGCATCTCCAGCAGGTCGGCGGCCTCCTGCTCGGTGGGCTCGGCCACGCACGCGCCCGCGTGCCGACGGGTCACCACGAAGCCCTCGGCCTCCAGGGTGCGCAGCGCCTCGCGGACGGGGACCCGCGAGACGCCGTAGCGGCGCGCGAGGAGTTCTTCGGTGAGCCGGCTGCCGCGCGCGTGGACACCCGCGACGATGTCGTCCCGGATGGCCGTGCACACCGAGTGCGCGGGAATACGCATGCCCGACCTCCGCTTAATCCCCGTGAAACGCCGGCGACCGGCGCGTGTTCCGTGACTCTATTGCAATGAGCCGGAATTTCCGACGGCAGGCGGGAATCCATGGATATTTTTTGGACAGCCCGCCGCCGTGAACGCCGAAAGCCCCGGCTCGGGGAGCCGGGGCTTCGGGGACGGCGACGAGGTGTCGGTCAGACGTTCACGCCGTGCGAGCGGAGGTAGGCGACCGGGTCGATGTCCGAGCCGTACTCCGGGCTCGTGCGGGCCTCGAAGTGCAGGTGCGGGCCGGTGACGTTGCCGGTCGCGCCGGACAGGCCGATCTGCTGGCCGGGGGTGACCTGCTGGCCCACCGAGACGCCGATGGAGGACAGGTGGCCGTACTGGGTGTACGTCCCGTCGGTCATCTTGATCACGATCTGGTTGCCGTAGGAGCCGCCCCAGCCGGCCTCGACGACGGTGCCCGCGCCGACCGCGTGGACGGAGGTGCCGGTGGCGGCATGGAAGTCGACACCGGTGTGGCTGCCGGAGGACCACAGGCCGCTGCTGGTCTTGTAGCCGGTGGAGACGTACGAGCCGGAGATCGGGGACACGTAGGTGTTGAGACGCTTGCGCTCGGCCTCGCGGGCGGCGCGTTCCTTGGCCTCACGGGCCTTCTCGGCCGCTTCCTTGGCCTTCTTGGCGGCCTCCGCGGCCCGCTCGCGGGCGGCCTCCTCGGCCTTCTGCTTGGCGGCGGCCTCGTCGGCGGCCTGCTGCTGCGCGATGGCCTGGGCGTCGATCTGCTGGGCCACGGTGTCGCCCATGGTGACGACCGGGGTGAGGCCCGTCTGCTCGGCGGTGGGCTCGGTGGCGAAGGCCGCGGGGGCCGCCACGGTGCCGATCACGCCGGTGGTGGCGAGGGCCGCGACGCCCGCCGCGCGGGCGGTGCCGCGCTGGATCCTGCTGGGACGACGGTGCTTGCCGGCGGCGCGAGTGAACGCCATGGAATGGCTGGTCCTTTCCTTCCCTCTCGCCTACCGGGTTAGCTGACGGGTTCGGAGCAGGAAGGTCTCCTACGGACTCCCTCGCGACTCGCGCGGGCGCCCGATTCACCCCAGGGACTGCGATGGGTCCCCGGCTCCCCTGGCTCGCGCCGTACGGGGACTCGGCGATGACTGTCCGGTGCCGCGGGTGCGGCGCACTGCCTGACGAACAGCCCGGATGACGCTAAACGGCGCCACTTTCAATTCCCAAACGAATCCCGGTGTTTGTAGCGCATCCCACAGGGCAGACGGGCAACCTCCGTATCAATTCGGGCATAAAGGGGCCCTGGCGCCTTGGAAGGCGGCCAGGGCCCCTGCGCGCGCGTGCCGCTACTCGGCGGCGACGACGGTGACTTCGCCGATGCCGAGGGCCTCCACCGGCGCCTTGATCTGCGTCGCGTCACCGACGAGGACCGTCACCAGACGGTCCACCGGGAACGCGCTCACGGCCGCCGCCGTGGCCTCCACGGTGCCCGTGGCGGCGAGCTGCCGGTACAAGGTGGCCTGGTAGTCGTCGGGCAGGTGCTGCTCGACCTGGTCGGCCAGCGTGCTCGCGACCGCCGCCGCCGTCTCGTACTTCAGCGGCGCCACGCCGACCAGGTTCTGCACGGCGACGTCCCGCTCGGCGTCGGTCAGACCTTCGGCGGCGAGGGTGCGCAGCACCGTCCAGAGGTCCTCCAGGGCGGGGCCGGTGTTGGGTGTGTCCACGGAACCGCTGATGGCGAGCATCGCGGCACCCGTGCCGTCCGGGGCGGACCTGAGGACCTGGCCGAACGCCCGCACGCCGTAGGTGTAGCCCTTCTCCTCGCGCAGGACGCGGTCCAGGCGGGAGGTGAGGGTACCGCCGAGGCAGTAGGTGCCGAGCACCTGCGCGGGCCACACGCGGTCGTGCCGGTCCGGGCCGATCCGGCCGATCAGCAGCTGCGTCTGGACGGCACCCGGGCGGTCCACGATGACGACCCGGCCTGTGTCGTCGGCGGTCACCGGCGGCACGGGGCGCGGCTCGGCCGAGGAGCCCGTCCAGGCGCCCAGGGTGTCCCCGAGCAAGGCGTCGAGGTCGATGCCGGTGAGGTCGCCGACCACCACCGCGGTGGCCGTGGCGGGGCGGACGTGCTTCTCGTAGAAGCCGCGTACGGCCGCGGAATCGATCGTGGCGACCGTCTCCTCGGTGCCCTGCCGGGGCCGCGACATTCGCGAGCCCGCCGGGAACAGCTCCTTGGAGAGTTCCTTGGCGGCGCGGCGGGAGGGGTTGGCCAGCTCGTGGGGGATCTCGTCGAGGCGGTTGCGGACCAGCCGCTCCACCTCGCTGTCGGCGAACGCGGGCGCCCTGAGGGCGTCGGCGATCAGGCCCAGCCCCTTGGCGAGCCGGGAGGCCGGCACCTCCAGGCTGAGCCGGACGCCGGGGTGGTCGGCATGCGCGTCGAGGGTGGCGCCGGCGCGCTCCAGCTCGGCGGCGAACTCCTCGGCGGAGTGCTTGTCGGTGCCCTCGGAGAAGGCCCGGGCCATGATCGTGGCCACACCGTCGAGGCCGGACGGCTCGGCGTCCAGGGGGGCGTCCAGCAGCACCTCCACGGCGACGACCTGCTGGCCGGGGCGGTGACAGCGCAGCACCGTCAGGCCGTTGTCGAGCGTGCCCCGCTCGGGTGCCGGGAAGGCCCAGGGCCGGGCCTCGCCCGCCTGCGGCCGGGGGTGGAAGTCCATCGTGGCGAGCTCGGTCACTTGGCCGCCTCCTCGTTCTCGTCGGTGGCCGCGGCTGCGGTGTCCTCGGCGTCGTCGGTCTCGTCGGCGACGGGCTCGTAGACGAGCACCGCGCGGTTGTCGGGCCGCAGGCGGGCCTTGGCGACCTCCTGGACCTCCTCCGCCGTGATCTCCAGCACGCGATGGACGCCGGTCAGGGCGAGCTGCGGGTCGCCGAACAGCACGGCGTACCGGCACAGTTCGTCGGCTCGGCCCGCGACCGTGCCGAGCCGGTCCAGCCATTCGCGCTCCAGCTGGGCCTGGGCGCGCTCCATCTCCTCGGCGGTGGGGCCCTCCTCGGCGAACCGGGCGAGCTCCTCGTCGATGGCGGTCTCGATGACCGGAACCTCCACGTCACCGGACGTCTTCACGTCCAGCCACCCCAGGGAGGGCGCCCCGGCGAGCCGCAGCAGGCCGAAGCCGGCCGCCACGGCCGTACGGTCGCGCCGCACGAGCCGGTTGTAGAGGCGGGAGGACTCACCGCCGCCGAGGACGGTGAGGGCGAGGTCGGCAGCGTCACACGCGCGCGTGCCGTCGTGCGGCAGCCGGTAGGCGGCCATCAGCGCGCGCGCCGGGACCTCCTCCTCGACGACCTCGCGCAGCTGCTCGCCGATGGTCTCCGGCAGCGACCCGTCGCGCGGGGCGGGCTTGCCGTCGTGACCGGGGATGGAGCCGAAGTACTTCTCGACCCAGGCGAGGGTCTGCTCCGGGTCGATGTCGCCGACGACGGAGAGCACGGCGTTGTTCGGCGCGTAGTAGGTGCGGAAGAACGCGCGCGCGTCCTCCAGGGTCGCCGCGTCCAGGTCGGCCATCGAGCCGATCGGGGTGTGGTGGTAGGGGTGGCCCTCCGGGTAGGCGAGGGCGGTCAGCTTCTCGAAGGCCGTGCCGTAGGGAACGTTGTCGTAGCGCTGGCGGCGCTCGTTCTTGACGACGTCCCGCTGGTTCTCCATCGACTCGTCGTCGAGCGCGGCCAGCAGGGAGCCCATGCGGTCGGCCTCCAGCCACAGCGCGAGTTCCAGCTGGTGGGCGGGCATGGTCTCGAAGTAGTTGGTCCGCTCGAAGCTGGTCGTGCCGTTCAGCGAGCCGCCCGCGCCCTGGACCAGCTCGAAGTGGCCGTTGCCCTTGACCTGGGCGGACCCCTGGAACATCAAGTGCTCGAAAAGGTGAGCCAGGCCGGTACGCCCCTTGACTTCGTGGCGTGAGCCGACGTCGTACCAGAGGCACACCGCCGCGACCGGGGTCAGGTGATCCTCGGAGAGCACCACGCGCAGGCCGTTGGCCAGGCGGTGCTCGGTCGCTGTCAGGCCTCCGGAGCCTGCCTGGGCTGTGGCCGTGTGACCCATGGGCATGTACGTCCCTTCGATCGAAGAGCGGTTGTTCAGACCGCGGATTCCTGCCGGTCCTGCCACTGTATGCAAGCGCGCGAAGCCCTGGTGAAGTTCCCGGCGGCGACCTGGGGCCGGACAGCGCGAGAGGCGTCCTGGACCGGCCCCTGGTCCCGGTTGTCAGTGCGGCGGTCCACAATGGTCGGCGTCAGATCCGGATCGCAGCAGCATGAGCGAGCCGCAGGGGCGGCCGGTGACGAGAGGGCGAGCGCGCGCAGGCCCGACGGGCTGAGTACGGTCGACGTCGCGTCACCGACATGAACGCCCCATAGGCGAGCGACCAGTAACAGGAGGAGCCGGCAGCGATGGCCCGCCGCAGCACGAAGACCCCGCCGCCCGACGACTCGTACGAGGAGCGGATCCTCGACATCGACGTCGTCGACGAGATGCAGGGCTCCTTCCTCGAGTACGCGTACTCGGTGATCTACTCCCGCGCCCTGCCGGACGCACGCGACGGCCTCAAGCCGGTGCACCGCCGCATCGTCTACCAGATGAGCGAGATGGGGCTGCGTCCCGAGCGCGGATACGTCAAGTGCGCTCGTGTCGTCGGCGAGGTGATGGGCAAGCTGCACCCGCACGGCGACGCGTCGATCTACGACGCCCTCGTGCGCATGGCCCAGCCCTTCTCGATGCGGGTCCCCCTGGTCGACGGCCACGGCAACTTCGGCTCGCTGGGCAACGACGACCCGCCGGCCGCCATGCGGTACACCGAGTGCCGGATGGCCGAGGCGACGAGCCTGATGACGGAGTCGATCGACGAGGACACCGTCGACTTCAACCCCAACTACGACGGCCAGGAGCAGGAACCGGTTGCCCTGCCGGCCGCCTTCCCCAACCTGCTGGTCAACGGAGCCTCGGGCATCGCGGTCGGCATGGCCACGAACATGGCGCCGCACAACCTGCGCGAGGTCATCGCCGCCGCCCGCCACCTGATCAGGTATCCGAACGCGGATCTCGACGCCCTGATGAAGCACGTCCCGGGCCCCGACCTGCCCACCGGCGGCCGCATCGTCGGTCTGTCCGGGATCCGGGACGCCTACGAGTCCGGCCGCGGCACGTTCAAGATCCGGGCGACGGTGTCGGTGGAGCCGGTGACGGCCCGGCGCAAGGGCCTCGTCGTCACGGAGCTGCCCTTCACGGTCGGCCCCGAGAAGGTCATCGCCAAGATCAAGGACCTGGTCGGTTCGAAGAAGCTCCAGGGCATCGCCGACGTCAAGGACCTCACCGACCGCGCGCACGGCCTGCGTCTGGTCATCGAGATCAAGAACGGCTTCGTGCCGGAGGCGGTCCTGGAGCAGCTCTACAAGCTGACGCCGATGGAAGAGTCCTTCGGCATCAACAACGTGGCCCTGGTCGACGGCCAGCCGCTCACGCTGGGGCTGAAGGAGCTCCTGGAGGTCTACCTCGACCACCGCTTCAACGTGGTGCGGCGGCGCTCGGAGTTCCGTCGCGGCAAGAAGCGTGACCGGCTGCACCTGGTCGAGGGTCTGCTGACGGCCCTGCTGGACATCGACGAGGTCATCCGTCTGATCCGCTCCAGCGAGAACTCCGCGCAGGCCAAGCAGCGCCTGATGGAGCAGTTCTCGCTGAGCGAGGTGCAG
Organism: Streptomyces sp. NPDC092370; assembly: GCF_044755265.1. Taxonomy (NCBI): domain Bacteria; kingdom Bacillati; phylum Actinomycetota; class Actinomycetes; order Kitasatosporales; family Streptomycetaceae; genus Streptomyces; species Streptomyces sp. NPDC092370. Next base: position 63,004 of record NZ_JBIVQO010000015.1, read on the forward strand.
ACGCAGTACATCCTCGACACGCCGCTGCGCCGTCTGACCAAGTACGACCGCATCGAGCTGGAGTCGGAGAAGGACCGCCTCAACGCGGAGATCGAGGAGCTCACCCGGATCCTCGACTCGGACACGGAGCTGCGCAAGCTGGTCTCCTCCGAACTGGCCACGGTGGCCAAGAAGTTCGGCACCGACCGGCGCACGCTCCTGCTGGAGTCGGGCGGCGCCCCGGTCGCGACCGTGCCGCTCCAGGTGGCCGACGACCCGTGCCGGGTGCTGCTGTCCTCCACGGGTCTGCTGGCCCGCACGGCGAACGGCGAGCCGTTCGCGGAGGACGCCGGCGCCAAGCGCGTGAAGCACGACGTGATCGTCTCGGCGGTGCCGGCCACCGCCCGCGGTGAGGTGGGTGTGGTCACCTCTGCGGGCCGGCTGCTCCGGCTGAACGTGATCGACCTGCCCCAGCTCCCGGAGACCCCGGCGGCGCCGAACCTCGCGGGGGGCGCGCCGCTGGCGGAGTTCGTCTCCCTGGAGGACGACGAGACGGTGGTCTGCCTGACCACGCTCGACGAGTCTTCGCCGGGCTTGGCGCTCGGTACGGCGCAGGGCGTCGTCAAGCGCGTGGTGCCGGACTATCCGGCCAGCAAGGAAGAGCTCGAGGTGATCAGCCTCAAGGAGGGCGACCGGATCGTCGGCGCCGTCGAGCTGCGCACCGGCGAGGAGGACCTGGTCTTCATCACCGACGACGCGCAGTTGCTGCGCTTCCAGGCGTCCCAGGTCCGCCCGCAGGGCCGCCCCGCGGGTGGTGTGGCGGGCATCAAGCTCGCCGAGGGCGCGAAGGTCATCTCCTTCACGGCGGTGGACCCGGCCGTGGACGCCGTCGTCTTCACCGTCGCGGGCTCCCGGGGCACACTGGACGACTCCGTCCAGACCACGGCCAAGCTGACGCCGTTCGACCAGTACCCGCGCAAGGGCCGTGCCACCGGCGGCGTCCGCTGCCAGCGGTTCCTGAAGGGCGAGGACTGCCTGTCCCTGGCCTGGGCGGGCCCCGTCCCGGCCCTCGCCGCGCAGAAGAACGGCACCCCGGCCGAGCTCCCGGACATCGATCCGCGCCGCGACGGCTCGGGGGTGTCCCTGGCGAAGACGGTGTCGGTGGTGGCCGGCCCGGTCTAGGCCGGATCGGCGAGATCCTCCTCGGGCCCGCGTACGTACCGCAGGACGCCCCACATGCCGTGGTCGTCGGCGTGTGGGGCCTCGCTCCTGCACGCCTCCAGTTCCTTGCCGAGGGCGGGGGCGTCGATCCCGGAGCCGATGAGGACCAGCTGGGTGAGGCGTTCGCCGCCGGCCGGCCAGGGCTCCGGGTAGAAGCGCAGGAACCGCCCGACGGCATGGACGGCGTAGCGGTTGCGGACGTCGTACGGCCCGAAGTCGACGTAGCCCTTGATCCGGTACAGCCCCTCGGGCCGGCTGTCCAGGAAGGTCATCAGGCGACGCGGGTCGAGGGGGTCCGGGGAGACGAACGACAGGCTGTCGTAGGCGGCGTGCAGGTGACCGGCGTGATGGTGCGGGTGGTCGCCGGAGTCGCCTTCGGTGCGGCCGTCTTCGCACGGGTGGTCCTCGCGCGGGTCGTCTTCGTGCAGGTCGTCGAAGGACAGCTGCCCGATGCGTTCCTCGCCGGGCCGGCAGTCGAAGAGGAACTCGGGGTCGATCCGGCCGTAGGAGGCCGGGACGACGGCGGCGCGGTCCACGAGGGACCGGACCAGCCCCAGGACGCGTTCGCCGTCCGCCGCCCGGTCGAGCTTGTTGACCACGACGAGGTCGGCCAGGGCGAGATGACGGTCGATCTCGGGGTGCCTGGCCCGGGTGTCGTCGAACTCGGCGGCGTCGACGACCTCGACGAGCCCGCCGTACACGACCCCGGGGTGCTCGCTGGCGAGCAGCATCCGTACGAGTTCCTGCGGCTCGGCGAGGCCGCTGGCCTCGATGACGATGACGTCGATGCCGAGGGAGGGCTGGGCGAGCCGCTCCAGGTACTGGTCCAGTTCGCTCGCGTCGACGGCACAGCACAGGCAGCCGTTGCCGAGGGAGACCGTCGAGTCGCCGAGCGCCCCCGCCACCGCCATCGCGTCGATCTCGATCGCCCCGAAGTCGTTGACGAGGGCGCCGATCCTGCTGCCGCCGCTGCGGTGCAGGAGATGATTGAGCAGGGTGGTCTTTCCCGAGCCGAGGAATCCGGCCAGGACGACCACCGGGATCTGCTGCGGTTTCGGACTCGGCTGGCTCACCGTGCGACCTCTCTCGCGCCGACGCGTGCACCGGCTCGCGTTCCCGGCACACAGGGAAAATGGGGATGCGGACCCAGGATACGAGCCATGAGATCCAGACCTGAGTGAACGATTGTTAGCACCACGCGCGGGGCAGACGTTGGGCATGGCGCCGGTTTGTGCGACCCTCGCTTCCCTCCGTGCGCCTCCTCTCCGCCTCCCTGCCGATCAGAGCCGCTCGGCACTCTGGGAGACGGCAAGCGCCGCCCACCGCTCGCCGGTCCCCTCCCGTCGACCCGCACCCCGACGACCGGCGGACGGCCGCCTGAACCGGGGGTTGACATGGCCACACAGAAGTTTGGGTTTCGAGGGCTGAGGGCCACTGCCTCGGCGGGGTGGGGTCTGGCGGCGGGTGCCGCCGTCGCCCTGGCCCTGCAATGGCCCGCGTTCCACGCTCTGCGTGCCCGGATCGAGCACCTGGAGGAGGCCGCGCAGGCGCAGCGCCGGACCAACTTCGTTCAGCAGCAGCGTCTGCACTGGGAGTTGCTGAGCAAGGCGATGGACGACCCCGAGCTGGCCGAGGTGCTCGACGCCTACGACGGCACGGTCTCCCCCGCCAAGCAGCGCCAGTTCCTCTTCGCCAACGCCCTGTACACCAACGCCCTGTGCTACTACCGCATGGGCAACATGACCCGAGAGGAGTTCTTCGGCTTCGCCCGGAGCATGCTGCAGAACCCCCTCTTCCGGGAGTACTGGTACGCCAGCCGCCCGCACCGGGCAACGCTCGTCGACACCTCCGCCGAGGCCGGGCTCGGACGTATGGTCGACGACCTTCTCGTGCAACTGGAGGAGACGGACCTCGACGAGTGGTGGGTGGTCGGGGACCCGCCGGGCGAGTAGCTCCACGCTTCGGCCGTAAGCACGGCACCGCGCGGATCACTCTTCGGAACACATCACACGGCTGGGCGGTAACGAACCCGTAAACCGGCGCGTTTCCCCAGGTGCCAACAAGGTTGACTACTGCGCATCCCGCGAACCGGGTCGACCACCGCCGAACCGCCGCTCCACGCCGCCCGGTTGTCGAGGCCGCGGCCCCACAGGGCCGCATCGCACCGCAGGCGCAGTGCGCACACGCCTCGAGATCAAAAGGAACGCAAGAACAGTGAGCCACATCATCCGTCGGATTGGCACCCCTCCCAGCGCCCGGGGCAGTGCGACTGGTGCCAATTGCCCCGATATCTTCGAGCTGTCCGACGGCAGGTTCGCTGTGATCGGCACGGACCTCACCGAAGAACTGGACGGGAAGCTCCCCACCGACGCGTCCAGAGCGGACTACGAGCGCATCGTCGTGGTCTCCCGCAGGACCCTCATCGACGCGAAGGTGGACATCCCCGACGTGTGATCCCACCGGTCCCCCACCGGCCGGACGTCGAAGGCCCGGTACCTTTCACTGCCGGGCCTTCTCACGTTCCCACGACGCCTTCGCTGCCTTCGCTGCCTTCGCTGCCTTCGCTGCCTTCGCTCAGGCGGGTACCGGCGCCGGTGCCTCCGGACCCACGTACCGCGCCACCGGCCATGTGATCTTCGTGTCCTCCGCCTGCTCCAGGATGTTGGTGCTCCAGCGCACCGCCCGGGCGGCGGCGAAGGTCGGGGTGAACATCTCGCGGGGCAGGCCGCAGAGTTCCATGACCACGCCCGCGTAGTACTCCACGTCGGCGTGCAGTTCCCGGCCGGACACCGCCCCCGCCGTCCTGGTCGATCACGACCTGGCCGCCTCCACACTCGCGGTGCGCGTCGCCGCGTCGGCCCGTGCCCACGCCTACGCGGCGGTCTCCGTCGGGCTCGGCGTGATCGAGGGCCCGCTGCACGGCGCGGCCGGCGGGCTCGCCCACCGGCTGCTGCAGGACGTCCTCGACCAGGGCGACGCGGCATCCGTGATCGCGGGCGAACTGCGCGCCGGCCGCCGCATCCCGGGCCTCGACCACCGGCTCTACCCCGGCGAGGACCCACGCGCGCGTGCCCTGTTCGCTCTCCTGGAACAGATCCCGCGCGCGGGACCCGCCCTCCTGGAGGCGCGTGACATCGTCGAGACCGCCGCTCGCCACACCCGCCTGCACGCCAACGGGGACCTGGCGCTCGCCGTCCTCACCGCGTCCTAGCGGCATGGCCCCGGCCGCGGGCGAGACGATCTTCGCCGTGGCCCGGACGGCGGACTGGATCGCCCACGCGCTGGAGGAGTACGGCGAACGCCCGCTGCGGATGCGGCCGAGCGGTCTCAACGCAGGTTCGAAGCCGCCTCAGCCACTGCCGGAGTAGAGCAGGGCGGGGCCGAAAGTCGCTGCGGCCGAAGTCAGGTTAGGCTCACCTCTGTGAGTACGTGCTCAAGCGTCTCCCGGGACACCGACGAGCCCGTTTCGGGAACCGCCGCCACCGCGAGGACCTGGCTGTTGCTGGAACAGCCCGGTCCGTGGGGTGCCAGGGCGCTCACTTCGAGCCATCTGGACCCCGCTCTGGGGCGCGCCCTGGAGGCGGCCGCGAAGGACACGGGCGTCCGTATCGCGCTCATCCGCCGCCCCGGGCGCCACGCGGACCGCCGCATGCCCGCCACCCGCCGGGTGTACGCCGCCCACGTGGTCCCGGGCAACGTGTGGCTGCGCAGCGCCTCGACGTCGGACCCCGCCGAACTGCTCGATCTCGACTTCGCCGCACTCGGCCGGGGCGACTACCGCATCTTCGACGCGCGGCTCGGCGGCCGGGCCCACGACGGCGATCCGCTCGCCCTCGTCTGCACCAACGGCAAGCGCGACCGCTGTTGCGCCCTCCTCGGCCGGCCCCTCGCGGCCGAGCTGGCGACGTCCGGAGTCGAGGGCGTCTGGGAGGTCACCCATCTGGGTGGTCACCGCTTCTCCCCGACGGCGCTCGTGCTGCCGTACGGATACGCCTACGGCCGGGCCGAGGCGCACTCCCTCAAGGAGGTCCTGCACGGCGCGCGCGAAGGGCGGATCGTCGTGGAGGGCTGCCGGGGCAGTTCGGCCTGGGAACGGCCCGGTCAGGCGGCCGAACTGGCCGTGCGCACCGTGACCGGCGAGTACACAGCCGAGGCCCTGAGCGTCGTCCGGACCGCCGGCGCGGGATCCGGCTGGGAAGTGACCGTCGCCCATGCCGACGGTCGCCGCTGGCAGGTCGACGTGGCCCAGGGCGCGGCACACCCGCCCCGCCCGGAGAGCTGCGGGGCGTCAGTCCTGGGCTCACCGGCGCGGATGGACGTGGTGGCGGTGCGCGAGGTGAGGATGACGACGGCGCTGGCGGGCTGACCATCCGGCTGCCTCTTCGGGCGGCGCGCACCATCCGGCACGGACGCCTCGCCCGGTGTCGTCGCCGCCGCTCCGGACATTGATCACGCCGGTGCGGACATTGATCTGGAGATCCACGCCACACCCGTCTACGGCAGCCTGCCGGCCGCACGTACCGTCTTGGGTATGAGCCCCACTCCCCCCGCACGCCGCCTGCGCCTCGGCCTGCCCCGGCGGGTGTTCTCGCAGGTGCTGCTGATGCAGGTGGCGATCGCCGCGGGAGTCGCGGTCCTCGCGACCGGGCTGTTCCTCGCGCCCCTCAGCGACCAGCTGGACGACCAGGCGATGCGCCGCGCGCTCGCGATCGCGCAGACGACGGCGCAGCAGCCCGGGCTGGCGGAAGAGGTTCGGGACACTCCTCCGTTGCCGGACGGCCCGGTGCAGAAGGAGGCGGAGCGGATCAGGAAGGCCACCAAGGCCGAGTACGTCGTGGTGATGGACTGGCGGGGGGTGCGCTGGTCGCACACGGACAGCAGGCAGATCGGCGGCATCGTATCGACCGACCCCGGCCGGGTCCTGGCCGGCAAGGAGGTCATGGAGATCGACAGCGGCACCCTGGGACGCTCCGCCCGGGGCAAGGTGCCACTGCGCGACAGCGACGGCACCGTGGTCGGCGCTGTTTCGGTCGGCATCGCCTACGACAGCGTCCGGGCCCGGTTGATCCACGCGATCCCGGGGCTGTTCGCGTACGCCGGCGGGGCCCTGGCCGTGGGCGCGCTGGCCGCGTGGCTCATCTCCCGGCGGGTCCAGCGCCAGACGCGGGATTTGGCCTTCTCGGACATCGCGGCGCTCCTGTCGGAACGCGAGGCGATGCTGCACGGCATCCGGGAGGGTGTGGTCGCCCTGGACCGCACCGGCCGCATCCGCCTCGTGAACGACGAGGCACAGCGCCTGCTGGGACTCGGCGAAACCGTGGTGGGCCGTTCCCCCGACGAGGCGCTCGGCGCGGGCCGTACGGCCGATGTGCTGGCCGGACGCGTCACCGGCACGGATCTGCTCACCGTGCGTGGTCAGCGGGTGCTGGTCGCCAACCGCATGCCCACCGACGACGGCGGTGCGGTGGCCACCCTGCGCGACCGCACCGAGCTGGAGCAGCTGGGCCGTGAACTGGACTCCACCCGCGGCCTGATCGACGCCCTGCGCGCCCAGGACCACGAGCACGCCAACCGCATGCACACGCTTCTGGGCCTGCTCGAACTGGAGATGTACGACGACGCCGTCGAGTTCGTCGGCGAGGTGGTCGGTGACCACCGGGCCACCGCGGAACAGGTCACCGAGCGGATCGAGGACCCGCTGCTCGCCGCCCTGCTCGTCGGCAAGGCGACCGTCGCGGCCGAGCGGGGCGTCGCCCTGTGGGTGTCGGACCGGACCCGGCTGCCCGACCGGCTGGTCGACCCGCAGGGGCTCGTCACCGTGGTCGGGAACCTGGTGGACAACGCCCTCGACGCCGTCGCCGGCAAGCCGCACGCGCGTGTGGAGGTCGAAGTGCGCGCCGAGGGCCGTACGGCGATCCTCAGGGTGCGCGACACGGGGCCGGGGATCCCGCCGGAGCACCGGGAGTTGATCTTCACCACGGGATGGTCCACGAAGAAGCCTCCGGCCCATAGGGAGCGGGGTATCGGACTCTCCCTGGTGCGCAGGCTGGCCGAGCGGCAGGGTGGCAGCGCGACCGTCGGTGAGGCGCACGGCGGAGGCGCGGAGTTCACCGTCGTCCTGCCCGAGGCGCTGACCGAGCCGGGCCCCGGACCGGCCGCGCTGACCGTGACCGTGCCGTCAGCTCCGCAGACCGCCGAGGAGGAATCGTGATGATCGAGGTCCTGGTCGTGGACGACGACACGAGGGTGGCACGGGTCAACGCCGCCTACGTCGAGAAGGTGCCGGGCTTCCATGTGGCCGGGAAGGCCCACAGCGCCGCGGAAGCACTGAGCGTGATGGAGACGTCGCCGCGGCTGGACCTGGTGCTCCTGGACCACTATCTGCCGGACGCGACGGGGCTGGCGGTCGTCCAGGAGATGCGGCGGCGCGGCCACCAGGCCGACGTGATCATGGTGACGGCGGCCCGGGACGTCTCCACCGTGCAGGCGGCGATGCGGCACGGCGCGCTGCAGTACCTGGTCAAGCCGTTCGCCTTCGCCGGCCTGCGCGCCAAGCTGGAAGCCTACGCGGAGCTGCGCCGCACCCTCGACGGCGGCGGGGAGGCCGAGCAGGCCGAGGTGGACCGCATCTTCGGGGCCCTGTCGGCGTCTTCGGAACCCGACCTGCCCAAAGGGCACTCCCCCACCACCGCCGAGCTGGTCCGCCAGTCCCTGATGAGCGCGGACGGGCCGCTGTCCGCCCTGGAGATCGCCGAGCGGACCGGAGTGAGCCGCCAGACCGCGCAGCGCTATCTGAAGCTCCTGGAACGCACAGGGCGGGCCAGACTGACCCTCAAGTACGGCGACGCCGGCCGCCCGGAACACCGCTACGTCTGGGCGACCCGCGGGTAGGACGCCCGCCCGCCGGCCCCGGCGCGACCTCGAAGGCGGTGGCCGTCCCGGTCGTGGACCGAAGGCACCGGCCTACGCCGCTCCCGCCCCGGTCAGCGACCGCACCTCGGTCTCCGCGTACGTGGCCTCGTCCGGGACCTCCTTCGAGGTGACGGTGCCCAGCCAGCCCGCGAGGAAGCCGAGCGGGATGGAGATCAGGCCCGGGTTCTGCAGGGGGAAGTACTGGAGGTCGATGCCCGGGAAGAGCGAGTCGGGGCTGCCCGAGACCACCGGAGACAGCACCACGAGGACCACGGCCGGGACCAGACCGCCGTAGACGGCCCACACGGCGCCCCGCGTGGTGAAAGCGCGCCAGAACAGGGAGTACAGCAGCACCGGCAGGTTCGCCGACGCGGCGACGGCGAAGGCCAGACCCACCAGGAACGCCACGTTGAGATCCCGAGCCAGCAGGCCCAGCGCGATCGCCACCGCACCGACCCCGACGGCCGCCATGCGGGCCACGGCCACCTCGCTGCGTGGCTTCCCGCCCCGGCGCCGCAGGGACGCGTACAGGTCGTGGGCCACGGACGCCGAGGACGCGAGCGTGATGCCGGCGACCACCGCGAGAATCGTGGCGAAGGCGACCGCGGCGACGATCGCGAAGAGGACCGTCCCCCCGGTGGATCCCGCCCCACCACCCAGATCGAGCGCCAGCAGCGGAACCGCCGTGTTCCCCGCCGCGTTCGACCCTCGTATCGCGTCCGGCCCCAGGATGGCGGCCGCACCGAACCCGAGCACGATCGTCATCAGATAGAAGCCACCGATGAGCCCGACGGCCCAGACGACCGACCTGCGGGCTGCGCGCGCGGTGGGCACGGTGTAGAAGCGGGACAGGATGTGCGGCAGCCCGGCCGTACCCAGTACCAGGGCCAGCCCCAGACTGATGAAGTCGAAACGGGCGGTCCAGTCCCCGCCGTACTTCAGCCCGGGCGCCAGGAACGCCTCCCCGTGCCCGCTCCGCTGGGCCGCCGTGAGCAGCAGCCGGTCCACGTCGCCGTGGAAGCGCAGCAGGACGAGCACCGTCAGCGCGGCGGTGCCGCCCAGCAGCAGGACGGCCTTGACGATCTGGATCCAGGTAGTCGCCCGCATCCCACCCAACGAGACGTAGATCACCATGAGCGCGCCGACCCCGATGACCGTCCAGGCGCGCGCCGCGTCGCTCGTGCCTCCGAGCAGCAACGCCACCAGACTGCCCGCGCCGACCATCTGCGCCACCAGATACAGAACGGACACGGTGACCGAGGACGTCCCCGCCGCGATCCGCACCGGCCGCTCCCTCATCCGCGCCGCCACGACATCGGCGAGCGTGAACCGTCCGCAGTTGCGGACCAGTTCGGCGACCAGGAACAGCACCACCAGCCACGCCACGAGGAAGCCGACGGCATACAGCAGCCCGTCGTAGCCGAACAGCGCGATGAGCCCGGTGACCCCGAGGAAGGAGGCGGCCGACATGTAGTCGCCCGCGATGGCAAAACCATTCTCCATGGGTGAGAAGAGCCGCCCACCCGCGTAGAACTCCTCCGCCGAACCACGCCGGTTGCGGCTGACCCATGTCGTGATCCCCAGCGTGACCGCGACGAACACGCTGAAGAGCAGCAGCGCCAGCGTCTGGTGTTCCTCCGTCACGACCCACCCCCGTTCACGCCACGCGTCAGCTCCTGTGTGTCCCACCGCAGTTCGAGCGCCGCGCGGTCCCTGCGCAGCCGCGCGTGCCGTGCGTATGCCCAGGTGAGCAGGAACGTGGACAGGAACTGCCCGAGCCCCGCGACCATCGCGACGTTCACCGCTCCCGCCACGGGCCGCGCCATCAGCTCCGGCACTGTCGTGGCAGCCACGACGTAGCCCACGTACCAGGCGAAGAAGGCCGCGAACGCCGGCACCACGAACCTCCGGTATCGCCTCCTCACCTCCTGGAAGGCCGCACTGCGCTGCACTTCCAGATAGACATCGGCCGCTGCGGCCCCCGTCTCGCCCTCCGTCCGCGCCCACGGAACCACCGCCGGGACGGGTACCCCGGCATCGGCCGACTCGCCCCAGCCGGAGGCGAGGGCGTCGTACCAGGGATCCTCGTACCTCGGCTGTCCGGGCTCCTCGGCTTGGACCGGGTCATGACCGTCGAGAGGTTCGGCCCAACTCTCCTGACCGGCCCCGCCGCCGCGGGTACGGCCCTTGCTTGGCTGCATGCCCAAGGATGGACAGAACGGGAAGGCCCCCGGCTCTTCTTCCCCCCGCTCTTCACCCCATCAGGTGACTGACCCGCTGGTGGCCGCACACGTCCCGTCGCGTGGGCGTAACGCACCGCCTGTGCACGGTCCTTGGGCCCGGCCCTCTCAAGAGGATGTCGATGTGGGTCTCCGGAACGACGTCCGGGCGAGCAGTGCCGCCGGCCGGTCGCCTGCGGCGCCGGACGCGTACCGGACCGTTACGGGGGCGGCCGGGGCGCACACGCCCCGGCCGCCCCCGACCACAGTCTGCCGGGCCGGTTACGCGTCGATCCGCGACCGGTCGAGCGTCGCCGCCGAGTTGGAGATGAACTCCTTGCGCGGCGCCACGTCATTGCCCATCAGCAGGTCGAAGACCTGCTCGGCCGCTTCCAGATCGGACAGGTTGATCCGGCGCAGGGTGCGGTGGCGCGGGTCCATCGTCGTCTCGGCCAGCTGGTCGGCGTCCATCTCGCCGAGACCCTTGTAGCGCTGGATCGAGTCCTTGTAGCGGATGCCCTTGCTCTGGAACTCCATAAGCGTGTCGCGCAGTTCACGGTCCGAGTACGTGTAGACGTACTTGTCCTGGCCCTTCTTCGGCTGGACGATCTCGATGCGGTGCAGCGGAGGCACCGCAGCGAAGACCCGGCCCGCCTCGACCATCGGCCGCATGTAGCGGTGGAACAGCGTCAGCAGCAGGGTGCGGATGTGCGAGCCGTCGACGTCGGCGTCGGTCATCATGATGATCTTGCCGTAGCGGGCGGTGTCGATGTCGAAGGTCCGACCCGAGCCGGCTCCTATGACCTGGATGATCGCGCCGCACTCGGCGTTCTTCAGCATGTCCGTCACGGACGACTTCTGCACGTTGAGGATCTTGCCGCGGATCGGCAGCAGCGCCTGGAACTCTGAGTTCCGGGCGAGCTTGGCCGTGCCCAGCGCGGAGTCGCCCTCGACGATGAACAGCTCGCTGCGGTCGACGTCGTCGCTGCGGCAGTCGGCGAGCTTGGCGGGCAGCGAGGACGACTCCAGGGCCGTCTTGCGGCGCTGCGCGTCCTTGTGCTGCCGGGCGGCGATGCGCGTACGGGCCGCGGCGACGGCCTTCTCCATGACGACGCGGGCCTGCTGGGCGGCGTCCCGCTTCGTGGACGTCAGGAACGCCTTGAGTTCCTTCGTGACCACGTTGTTCACGATGCGGCGGGCCGCCGAGGTCCCGAGGACCTCCTTGGTCTGGCCCTCGAACTGCGGCTCGGCGAGACGCACGGTGACCACCGCGGTCAGGCCCTCCAGGGCGTCGTCCTTGACGATGTCGTCCTCGGCGACGCGCAGCATCTTCTTGGCGCGCAGCACCTCGTTCATCGTCTTGGCGACGGCCTGCTCGAAGCCCGCGACGTGGGTGCCGCCCTTGGGCGTGGCGATGATGTTGACGAACGACCGGAGCGTCGTGTCGTAGCCCGTCCCCCAGCGCAGCGCGACGTCGACGCCGAGCTCGCGGGTGACCTCGGTGGGCGTCATCTGGCCGTGGTCGTCCAGGACGGGGACGGTCTCCTTGAAGGTGCCCTGGCCGGAGAAGCGGAGGACGTCGCAGACCGGCTTGTCGTTCGCCAGGTACTCGCAGAACTCGCTGATCCCGCCATCGAAGCGGAAGGACTCCTCGCCCTTGCTGCCGCCCTCGCCGAGCCCGTACTCGTCGCGCACGACGATGGTCAGGCCGGGCACCAGGAACGCGGTCTGGCGGGCACGCTGGTGCAGCGTGTCCAGGTTGAGCTTGGCGTCCTTGAGGAAGATCTGCCGATCGGCCCAGTACCGCACGCGTGTGCCGGTGCGGTTCTTCGGGATCTTCCTGGCCTTGCGCAGGCCGCTCTTGGCCTCGAACTTGGCCTCCGGGCCGTTTCCGGCGAAGGCGCCGGGGACACCACGCCGGAAGCTGATGGCGTGAGTGTGCCCGTTCCGGTCCACCTCGACGTCGAGTCGGGCGGACAGGGCGTTCACCACGGAGGCGCCGACGCCGTGCAGACCGCCGGAGGCGGCATAGGAGCCGCCTCCGAACTTGCCGCCGGCGTGCAGTTTGGTCATGACGACCTCGACACCGGAGAGACCGGTCTTGGGCTCGACGTCGATCGGGATGCCCCGGCCGTTGTCCCGGACCTCGACCGAGCCGTCGTCGTGGAGGATCACCTCGATGTGGTCGCAGTACCCGCCCAGGGCCTCGTCGACGGAATTGTCGATGATCTCCCAGACGCAGTGCATCAAGCCACGGCTGTCGGTCGACCCGATGTACATACCCGGGCGCTTGCGTACGGCCTCGAGCCCCTCGAGGACGAGCAGGTGCCGCGCGGTGTAGTTGGAACCGTCCCGGTCTGCTCCCGCCAGCAGAGCTGTGGACGGCACGGACGTCTCGGCGGTCACGCGGTTCGCTCCTCGCTGAATTTCAGATGGGGCCCTCATGGGTAAGGGCGCGGCTTCAGTCACCGGTGAGAGGGTACCGAGGCCTGGTAGAGCCGTTGTAACGCCACCCTCGCCGGAAACTCACACTAGTCCAGACTCGCATGTACGTTCGATCCCTCGATGGAGTGAAGTACACATCACGTTCCCTTCCAGGCATGAACCATTTAGGCTCCGGGCACGTCCTCATGAACAACCGGCAACCCAGCCGGGAGGACCGACCACCGATACGACGCGAAGCCCCGTAAGACACATAGACACGCAATACGGCACATTCGCCGCCAACCGGCAGCAGACAGCCGCCTCGCAAAGATTCTTTCGAGGAAAAGCCACGAGCGGGAACGTTTTGGGGCTGGTTGGATGTTGACCCTGGTACGACAGCTCGTCGAGCTAGAGAAGAGGCGACGTGACTACTGTTCTGACCCCCGCGAGCCCGCTGACGGCCGCTGATCGCTGCGACCGCTGCGGCGCCCAGGCGTACCTGCGCGTCGTCCTGGTCAGCGGCGGCGAACTGCTCTTCTGCGCCCACCACGGTCGCAAGTTCGAGCCGGAACTCAAGAAGATCGCCGCTGAGATACAGGACGAGACGGAGCGGCTCACGTCCGCTCCCGCGACCGCCGAAGAAGAGCGCTGACACCTCGCGTCCGACGACGAGCCAGCCCGGCACAGGCCGGTGAACGGGCGGTTGCCTCTGGTCACCAGAGGCAACCGCCCGTCCTCGTCCCCCACGTCGGCACCAGGCTCCGCCGGACGCCTCACCTGCCTTCCGAGGCCCGTGTCCAGCCGAGCGTCCGCACGATGTGTGCCACTCGCGTGTACACCCCGGGGTTGCCGGCCCGGCCGCAGCCGATCCCCCAGGACACGAGCCCGATCAACCGCCCCTGGGCGACCAGCGGACCGCCGCTGTCCCCCTGACAGGCGTCCCGGCCCCCCTCGATCTCCCCGGCGCACAGCATGCCGACGGCGTCGTAGGTGCCGTAGGCACCGCCCGGATACGCCTCCTCACACAGAGCGTCGGAAAGTACACGCACACGTGCCGCGCGCAGACCGCTCGGGTACTCACCGGCACCCGAGGTGTCGCCCCACCCGTACACGGTCGCGGCCCCACCCGCCGCATAGGCGGGGTCGCCGTCGGCCGCCATGGGGATGACCGAGTCGCCGGGAAGCGGTTCGGCCAGGGTGAGCACCGCGAAGTCCCCGGCGTGGCTGACACCGTCGTAGGCGGGGTTCACCCAGGTGCTGCGCACAGCGATCTCCACGCCTTCGGTGCCCGTCTGCAGATCTGTGCGCCCCGCTATGACCCGGAGGTCCCGCACACGCTCCGGCGGCCCGCCGAGCACGTCCTCGTCCATACAGTGGGCCGCGGTGAGCACAGTGGTGGGCCCGACCACCGCGCCGCCGCAGAACTGCCCCGCCCGCGTACCCCCGAACCGGTCACGACTGGACAGGGCCACCGTCCACGGGCTCTGGGACGCCTCGACGGGGAAACCCCCTATGACGACGCTGTCGGCAGCCACAGGGGCACTGGAGCCCATCGACAGGGCGGGCACTGCGGCCGCCAGGGCCAGCGGCGGGACCAGAGCTCGTGCCAGTCGGCGACGCATACGCACTCCTCACTCCGTGATGTCCGTGGGACACCCAGAGTGATCCACCCCGCGGGACCCCGCACCCGCAGCGTGACGGCACCACGAAGGCCCGGCCCCCCTCGGGGAACCGGGCCTTGCGTGTCATGGGACCGCGCTCAGTCGAGGTAGTCGCGCAGCACCTGCGAACGGGACGGGTGGCGCAGCTTCGACATGGTCTTGGACTCGATCTGGCGGATCCGCTCACGCGTGACGCCGTAGACCTTGCCGATCTCGTCGAGGGTCTTCGGCTGACCGTCGGTGAGACCGAAGCGCATCGAGACGACGCCCGCCTCGCGCTCGGAAAGGGTGTCCAGGACGGAGTGCAGCTGCTCCTGCAGGAGTGTGAAGCTGACCGCGTCGGCCGGGACGACCGCCTCGGAGTCCTCGATGAGGTCACCGAACTCGCTGTCGCCGTCCTCGCCGAGCGGGGTGTGCAGCGAGATGGGCTCGCGGCCGTACTTCTGGACCTCGATGACCTTCTCCGGGGTCATGTCGAGCTCCTTGGCCAGCTCCTCCGGGGTGGGCTCGCGGCCCAGGTCCTGGAGCATCTGACGCTGCACGCGCGCGAGCTTGTTGATGACCTCGACCATGTGCACCGGGATACGGATGGTGCGGGCCTGGTCGGCCATGGCGCGGGTGATCGCCTGCCGGATCCACCAGGTGGCGTACGTGGAGAACTTGTAGCCCTTGGTGTAGTCGAACTTCTCGACCGCGCGGATCAGACCGAGGTTGCCCTCCTGGATGAGGTCCAGGAAGAGCATGCCGCGGCCGGTGTAGCGCTTGGCCAGGGAGACGACCAGACGGAGGTTGGCCTCCAGCAGGTGGTTCTTGGCACGGCGGCCGTCCTCGGCGATGATCTCCAGCTCACGCTTGAGCTTGGGAGCCAGCTTGTCGGCGTTGGCCAGCTTGTCCTCGGCGAACAGACCCGCCTCGATGCGCTTGGCGAGCTCGACCTCCTGCTCGGCGTTGAGCAGGGGGACCTTGCCGATCTGCTTGAGGTAGTCCTTGACCGGGTCGGCGGTGGCACCAGCGGCGGCGACCTGCTGCGCGGGCGCGTCGTCCTCGTCCTCGTCGGAGAGGACGAAGCCGGCGTTCTCGGGGGTGGCCTCGGGCTCCTCACCGGCCTTGCCGGGGGCAGCCTCCTCGAGCACCTCCTCCTCGATGATCTCGGCGTCGTCCTTCTTGGCGCCGGTCTTCTTGGCCGCCGTCTTCTTGGCGACGGTCTTCTTCGCGGTCGCCTTCTTGGCGGTCGTCTTCTTGGCAGCCGCCTTCTTGGCGGGCGCCTCCTCCTCGACGGCGGGCTCGGAGGCGGGTGCCGCCGGCGTGGCGGTGGCGGTGGCCTTCCGGGTGGTCACCGCCTTGGCCGCGACCGCCTTGGTGGCGGTGCGCTTGGCGGGACTCTTCGCTGCGACGCTCTTTCGGGTGCGCTTGGGTTCTGCGGCACTGACCATCAGCGTCACACCCTCTTCCTCGAGGATCTGGTTGAGGCTGCGCAGTACGTTCTTCCACTGAGTGGCCGGAATCTGGTCAGCTTCGAAGGCCCGACGCACGTCATCGCCGGCGATCTGCCCCTCAGCCTTTCCCTGCTCAATGAGCGCCATGACAGAGACGGACTCGGCGATCTCCGGCGGGAGCGTACGGGATGTGCTGGCCGACACGAACAACCTCTCGGAACGTTGGAAAACGGCTTCCGGCCCCGTCCACGGAGGACAGGAGCCGACCGCCGGCTTGGGGATGGGCCGACGGCGCGGGCGGGGGCCGGGAAGATGCACAGCGCCGTGAACGGCGTCCGTATTCCCTCCGCGGCTGTCACCTCTTAGGTCATCGCGTTCTTCCCGCGAGCGTTACGCCCAATCCGCGTGGCCCGAGTCACACCCCGTAAGCGAACAAAAAAGGTCAGACACTAACAGACGTGGGCATACGTGGTGGTGATCCGGTCGTCTCGCCGGGCCCTGCCCCCTTCGCGCCG
Organism: Streptomyces sp. NPDC092370; assembly: GCF_044755265.1. NCBI lineage: Bacteria > Bacillati > Actinomycetota > Actinomycetes > Kitasatosporales > Streptomycetaceae > Streptomyces > Streptomyces sp. NPDC092370. Next base: position 79,371 of record NZ_JBIVQO010000015.1, read on the forward strand.
TCGGACCCCGCGGGATCACGAGGATCCCACGGGGTCCGACGGGAGGCGGATCACCGAACAGGCACTGCCACAGGAGGGGGGTGGCCACCCGGCCGCGCCGCCCGCGGAACGGGTTTCAGTGCTCGCGCGGCGCGGGCACGACCCGTTCCACCTCGGGGTGGACCATGAGAAGTTGGCGCATGGCCGCCTCGGCCGCCCCTCCGTCGCCGGTGGCGAGGGCGTCACAGATGCGGCCGTGATGCGCCAGCGAGGCCTCGTTCGGCCGGTCACAGCCCGTGACCGGGTTGCCCGAGACCTGAAGGGCCGCGGACACGATCCCGGAGAGATGCTCCAGCATGCGGTTGCCCGCGACCTGGATGAGGAGCGAGTGGAACTCGGAATCGGCGCGGGAGAAGGTGAGCGCATCACCCTGGGCCATGGCGTGTCCCATGATCTCCACCATGTCCGCCAAACGCTGCTGGACGTCCTCGCGCCCGTGCCCGGCGGCGAGGCGGGCGGCGAGCGGCTCGATCGTCCACCGCAGCTCGCTCAGCTCGCGGCGCTGGTCGTCGCGCTGCGGCCCGAAGGCCCGCCACTCGATGATGTCCGGATCGAGGAGGTTCCAGTCACTGACGGGGCGCACGCGCGTGCCGACGTTCGGGCGGGCGCTCACCAGGCCCTTGGCCTCCAGGACGCGGAGCGACTCGCGGACGACGGTGCGGGAGACCTCGAAACGCTGGCCGATCTCCTCGGGCACCAGCGGGCGGTCGGCGCCCAGGTCGCCGGAGACGATCATCTGACCCAGCTGCTGGACGAGTTGGCCGTGCAGCCCCCGCCCACGGCTGCCCGCGGCGCGTCGGCCCACACGGCCCAGCTCGGGATCCGCGCCCTCCCAGGCAGGAATCCCGACGCGGTCGACGGCGGGCGCCTCGGCGTACGGGTAGCGGTTGAGTTCGCCCGGGCTCGTGAGGCCGGAGTCAGCGGAGCGGGCGGCGGTCATCATGGTGTGCGCAAGGGTACTCACGCATCCTTTGTCGGCGTCGTCTCCAACTCCCTTGAGGTCTTTGGTGAAAAGCACACGAAAGGGTGATCGCTTACCCCGTCGCAATTGACGCCTTATCGGAAAGAAATGGGCGGTCTGCGGGGAGTTGTGCGCATGGCCGGACTAAGGGTTACGGACAGTCGTCACCGGAACCTGCCGCGCAACGTGGTGAGGAGATACGCGCAGAGCAGCGCGGTCAGCGACAACGTCAGTGCGCCTCCGACGGGTTGGGCGATCACCGCCAGGGCGGCCTCCAGGTAACGCTCTCCCCCGAAGGGCCATCGCGGCAGGAAGGCCTCTCGCAACCGCAGGGGGAGTCCGGCAGCGGTTCGCACAGACGGTCCCTCCACGAGCCTGTGCACGACGGGCACGACGAGGAGGGGAACGGCTGCCACGGCGGCGAGCCCGGCGGTGGTGGACCGGAAGACGCCCGCGGCCAGTACGCCGGCCCAGGCGCAGCCGACCACGAGCCCGATCCAACTCGCACTCAGCGGGAACCAGTCCGCGGGAACCCGGGCGAGCTCCGGTCCGTAGACGAGATAGAGCACTTCGGCGTCGCAGCCGACGGCGAGGGCGGCCAGCACCAGCGCGGTGGCCGAGGAGACGAGCAGTTTGGCGGCCAGCAGCCCCAGTCGGCGGGGCACGCTGCCGCGGTCCGCCGCCAGGGCAGGGTGGCGGAACTCGTCGCCGAAGGCCAGCGCGCCCAGCAGTCCCGCGCCCAGCGCCGCGGGCGGCAGGGGCAGCTCCCGCGGCCAGGCGGCCAGGAGGCGTGGCTGCGGGGTGTGCCCGACGCGCGCGAGCACCACGGCGGTCACCGCGGACACGACGAGCACGACGGCCCCGGTCAGGAACCCGGTGCCGATCCCGGCGGCACGGCGGATCTCGTACCGGAGAGGGCGAAGGGGGCTGGGGGCGGGGCGGACGGAGATGGGGGGCGGCAGCGGGGGCAGTGCGTCGAGTGTGCGAGGCGTGCGGGCGCCGGTGGCGCGAGGTCCCCGCAGCGGGGAGGGTGTCGTCGTCGCCGGGGGAACGTTGCTCGTGCGGCTGCCCGGGGAGGCATCCACGAGCTCGGCGGCGGGCAGCGGCTGCCCGGAGGAGGGCGGCGTCCCGTCCGTGCCCGACTCCGGCGCATCTGAGAGGGATCGGGGTTCAAGCGTGGGGCGCGGTTCGGTCGTGCCCGCTGCCGCGGGGTCCGTGACGGCCTCCCCCGACGGGTCGGGGGACAGCGCCCGTTCTCCTGGTCGGAGCGCGAAGGCCGTCCGTCGCGTGTCAGTTGCGTGCCCCGGCTCGGCGAGGCTTCGCTCACCCGGCCCGCTCGTCCGATCGAGGCCCGCGCCGGGCCCCATGTCGCCGATCTCGTCGGCGAGTTGGTGGACGACGATGCCGTGGCGGAAGGCGATCTCGCCGATGTCCGCGCAGGTACCGCCGTACACGGACAGGCGGTTGCCGCCCTCGCGGACGACTTCGAGGGAGCGCTGCGAGGTGCGCGCCTGTTTGGCCAGCAGAGCAGCCAGACGGGCCGCGTGCGGGCTGCGTACGGCGACACGGGGGCGTAGGCGGGTGCGCGAGAACTCCTCGACCTCCTGGTCGGCCACGATCCTGCCCTGTTCCAGGGTGACGACGCGATCGGCAGTACGCGCGGCCTCCTTGGGGTCGGCCGTGGTGAACAGGACCGTGCCACCCTGAGCGGCGTGGGCGCGCAACATGCCGTGCAACCACGCGCTCTCACGCGCGGAGAGCCCGTCGGCCGGGCCGTCGAGGACGAGGGTGTGCGGGTCGGCCAGGAGGACGCAGGCCAGTCCGAGACGGCGGTCCATGCCCCGGGAGAGGGCGCCGAGGCGCTCGTCGCGCAGGCTCACGAGCCCGACCGCCTCGAGGACTTCGTCGGCACGCCGGACCGGAACCCCCGCGGCGGCGCACAGCATGCGCAGATGACCGCGGACCGTGCGGGCGGGATGTCCGGGCACATCGCCCAGCAGCACACCGACCTCCCGCGAGGGATGGGCGATGCGGCGCAGGGGGCGGCCCCGGAAGTGGGTGATGCCGCGACCCTGTTGGAGCTCGAGCATGAGTCTGAGAACCGTCGTCTTGCCGGCGCCCGGTGCCCCGAGCAACGCGGTGATGCGGCCCGCCCGCGCCTCGAAGGAGACGTCGTCGGCTGCGGGCGGTAGCTCTTTGCGGGGATTGCTGGTCAGTCCGAAGGCCTGGATCACCCACAGCAAGATAGCGCGCTATGTCCCTTTTTCCGGGCACCCCCCAAGGTCTCCCCGGGCGGGACGGTCACCCCTTGCCGGGCTGGGAACGGCTCGGGTTCCGGGCCCGGCGCGGCCCGTGCCCGGCCCGCCGGTCAGACCTCGGGGCGCAGCATCGGAGGGTTGAGCAGCGTCGCGCCGCCCGCGCGGAAGAGCTGGGCCGGGCGTCCGCCCTGGCGAGTGGTCGTGCCGCCCGTCGGAACGAGGAAGCCGGGTGTACCCGTCACCTTGCGGTGGAAGTTGCGCGGGTCCAGTGCAACGCCCCACACCGCCTCGTAGACGCGGCGCAGTTCTCCCACGGTGAACTCGGGCGGGCAGAAGGCGGTGGCCAGCGACGAGTACTCGATCTTGGAACGGGCGCGCTCCACCCCGTCCGCCAGGATCTGCGCGTGGTCGAAGGCGAGCGGCGCGACCGGCTCGGCGTCACGCCCGTAACCACCCTGCTGCAACAGCTCCTCGACCGGAGCCCAGCGCGCGTTGCTGGCGTCTCCGCCGGCCCTGGGTGCCGGCAGGTCGGGGGCGAGGGCGAGATGGGCGACGCTGACGACCCGCATCCTGGGGTCCCGCTCCGGATCGCCATAGGTGGCCAGCTGTTCCAGGTGTGCGCCGTTGTCCTGGGCCGGGGCGGACGGGTCGTGGACGCGCAGTCCGGTCTCCTCGGCCAGCTCGCGTGCCGCGGCCTGAGCCAGGTCCTCGTCGGCCCGTACGAAGCCGCCAGGCAGCGCCCAGCGTCCCTGGAACGGCGGTTCGCCCCTGCGTACCGCCAGCGCGCACAGGGCATGGCGGCGCACGGTCAGCACGACCAGGTCCACGGTGACGGCGAAGGGCGGAAACGCTGACGGGTCGTAGGGCATGCGGCGATCATAGTCGTCTGCCTGACGATAAACACTCCGTCCACCGGTCACGTCATTTACTGATCCACTTCGGTCGGGTAACGGCTACATCGCGCCTTCCCTTGGTCCTGAAGATGCACGTCCTCGCAGGTCATACGCCCAGCTGCAGTCCGTCGGCCGCCTCCTCGACCATGGCGAGCCCCAGGCGGCTGACCCGCACGGAGAACGGGGCGCCCGCCACGCGCAATCCGGTGAAGCCGACCTCGCCGAGGGGTGCGCCGCGCACGGGGCGCAGCGTGACCGTCCCCGCCGGGGCGTCGGGGCGGATGCCGGCGAGGGTGGTCAGCAGCAGGACTCCTCCCGCCGCCGCTGTCGCCGCGGGGCGGCAGGCCGCCGGATGCGGGAGTGGAGCGCTCCCCTCCGTGCGCTGCTCCCCCGCGTACATCTCGGGCAGCCGGTAAGTGAAGGTCTCGGCGGCCGCGAGTACGCCGCGCAGCAGCGAGCCGGCCTCCTTCTCGTAGCCGGCGGCGGCCAGTCCCGCTACGGCGAGCGCCGTCTCCTGGATCCGGACGGCTCCCGCGCGGTGGCCGAACGGATTGAAGCCCGGCTCCTTCGCGCCCAGTCCACGCAGGCCCCAACCCGAGTCCATGACCGGGCTGCCGAGCAGCCGGGCGAGGTGCTCGGTGCGGATCTTGTCGAGCAAGCCGGGCGCCGACTCGCCTCCGCCCAGCAGGCCCGTGTCGAGGAGGTGCACGGCGGCCGCACCCAGGTGAGGTACCAGGCTGCCGTCCTGGGCTCGGGCTGCCGCGGGTCGGCCGCCTCCCCGGTCCTCGACCCAGAAGTCCTTGCGGAACGCGGCCCGTAGGGCCTGCGCCCACTGTCGGAGTGCCGCTCCTCCTGTCCGGCCGCAGGCGTCCAGCAGGTCGGCGCCGAGCAGGGCGGCGCGGTGGGCGTGAGCCTGTGTCTCGCAGCGGACGAGTCCGTCCGGGCTGGGGTCGCGCAGGTACGTGCCGCCACCCACAGCGTTCCGCAGCCAGGCCAGACAGCGCTCGGCGGCGGGCAGCAGCGCTTCCGTCTCCTGCTCGGGCAGGCCCCAGCGGCGGGCCTCGGCGAGCAGGGCGGGGAAGAGCAGCGTGGCCTCCGTACCGGTGCACTGCGGCGGAAGATGCGGCCCGGCGTCCCTTCTCGGCCCGGGGATCATTCCGGACTGCGGCCCCGGTCCGGCGAGTTGAGTCCGGGCGAGGGTCCGCAGCGTTCCAGCGGCGAGGCCGGTGCCCAGCGGCAGCACCATGCGGGCGGCGACGAGCGCGTCGGCGGGGGCGAGACCGCAGCGCCAGGGTGCCCCGGCCGCGAGGTGGGTGTCGGCAGGGTTCGCGGAGTCACGCAGGAGAAGGGCCTGGAGGTCCTCGATGCTCGTCCGCAGGAGGGCCGGGATTCTGGGGTCGTCGCCCTCCGCGCGGGCGACGGCGAGAGGGCTGGTCGCCACCCGGCCCACGGCTCGCAGGGGCCCCGCGCCGTCCGGCCGCACTCTCAGTTCCACGGTTCTGCTGCCGCCGGGCGGTAGGTCCAGCTCCCATCGCAGCAGCCCGGCCGAGGCCAGGGCGTCCAGGGGAGGCGGTTCTGCCGTGACGGACGCGTTGCCGGTCGCGCAGGACCAGCGCAGTCCGCAGCCGTGGACACTGGCCTGCAGTTCGGGCCCGGCGCTGCCGGAGGCGATCGCCCCGAGGTCGGCCAGGTCGGTGCCCAGGATGATCTCCACCGGCAGACGGAGCGGGCGGGGAACCGCGCTGTGCAGGGTGATCCGCTCCGTGCCGTCCGCGAAGCGGTTGCGTTCCACGATCACGTCCGGATCCGGGCCGGCCTGCGGGGACGTACGCAGCGTGCCCACGAACCTGGCGCGGTCGGCCGAGGCCATCCGGGCCTGCACCGCGAGGGGCTCTCGTCCGGCCACGCGGATCTCGCACCGAGAGAGCACGCGCCGGCCGCCACGGTAGAACCCCTCCAGGCCACGGCCGGTCATCTGGCCTTCCTCGGTGGAGATGGCGAGGCCGGGGAGGGCGACAGCGATCATCAGGGTGTGGGCGGGTGGCAGGTCGGCGGACCAGCGCAACCCGGGGACGGTGGCGCCACGGGGAGGGGGCGCAGTCGTATGCCCCGTCGGGGACGGAGCCCGCCCCTGAGCGAAGGGTGCTGAGGTCGGGCCGTACCCGGGACCCGCACCGGGGCGACGGCTCTGCCCCGCCCATCGGGGAGACGATCGTCCCTGGCCCGGCGGCGAGGGCGGGCGCGAGTCGGGGCCGGTGGGTGCGGACGCGTTCGGGCTGCTGCCGGGGAATCCGGGCCGGTGACCGTCACCCCGCGCCACCGGTCGCGGAGGGGCGGCCATGTCCCCCGTCGGTGGCGCCCCGGTGCCGGACGGGCCGAGGCCTGACCCCCGGGGCGGCGCAGACCCGCCCTGGGGGCGGCGGTCGTCGGCGGCGGAGGGCGGAGCCGGCTGATGCATGGGAAGGCTTCCTCTGCGCTCTGTGCGCCTCTTCGTGTTCGGGCGCCGGTGCCTGTGCCGGAGGCCTCCGACGGGGCAGGGGCGGGGCGGCGTCACAACCTGTCCAGCCGTTCCGCCACTCAGGTGAACGGCGTGAGCGTCCTCCGAGTCACGCCCGAGGACCGGTCCCCTGCGCCTCGACGTCGCCCGCCGGAGACTCACTGCTCACCGCCCGTGCCGTGTCCGGGCCGCATGCCCTCCTGGTCGGTGCCCCCGCGGGGCACGGCCGCCTTCTTCGGCACACGCGCTCGCGTGCCGCCTGTGCGGACACTGCCCGGCCGGGCCGCATCTGCCGGAGTCGGACGGCCCGGGCGCCCACCGGTTTCGGTGTCACCGGCAGGGCGCCTGGGGTCCGCCGGTGTGCGCCGACGGGAGGTCCGTGCGGCCAGGTCACGGTCCTTTGCGCCGGTGCGGCCGGACGCGGTGCCGGTGGTGCCCTTGGTACCGGCGGAACGGAAGCGGCGGTGACGGTGTGACGGCACGGCTGCCGATGCGGGCTCGCCGCTCGGCCCGGACTCGGTCTTCAGCGCGCCCGACAGGGGTCCGTCGCACGGGTCGAACCCGGTCGGGCTGGGGTCGAACCCGGTCGGGCCCGCTGCCCGCGCGGCCTTGTCCCTCGGCTCGGACTCGGTCGTCATCGCTGCCCCTGCGCCCCGTTCGGCCAACGGCCCGGGGTCCGGCGCCGCGGTGGTGCCGCGCCCGGCTGGATCGTCAGCGTCCGCCGGCGCATTCACGAGCTCGGCCACCGCGGGCCCACGGCCCTTGCGCTCCGCTCGCAGACAACTGCGGATGGACTCCGGGTCGAGGCCCTCGTTGCAAGCCTGGTGCAGGAGACGGGCGAAGAGGTAGTCGGGGTCGGCACCCAGGGCCATGGCGAGGGCTTCCCGGGCCTCCAGTTCATCGCCGGTGGACCAGGCGACCCAGCCGGCCAGAGTGAGCGGCGCCGCGGCATGTTCGCTGTAGGGACCGACGCAGCGGCGGGCAAGCGTCCGCCAGAGGCGAAGGGCGTGTGCGGCTTCGTCGCCCTCCATCCACTCGGCCGCGCGATCGCGGGTCGCCCGGTCCTGGAGACCGAGGATCAGCCGGGCAGCCTCGTCATATCCGAGCAGTTCGTCGTCACGTAGGTCCGCCAGGAGCGTTCCGGAGACAGGCTGTGCTTCGGCGAAGCGGTCCAGAATCCTGCCGGCCAGGTCCAGCGTTCCGTCGGCCACGGCGGCGCGGCCCACATCGTCGAGGATCTTCGGCACCAGCTCCATGCTGGCGGTGTCCAGGGCGGCCTCCTGCTCCAGGGCCGCGGCGTTCTCCCAGGGCAGCAGCCTGGCCCTGAGCTCCCTCAGTGTGCCGCGCACCTGGATACCGGCGTAGGCGGCCGCTGCGGCCAGCACGGAGGTGCCGGGCAGACCCATGGGTGCACCCTCGGGGGAGCAGCATGCCGCGTTGTCGCAGCAGTACGACCAATAGCGGCCCTCCGAGATGCACAGGGCCTCGACCACCACCACGTCCAGGGAGCCACACTCGACACGCAGCCTCTGGGCCAGCGGCCTCAGGCGCTCCATCACCTGGCGGCCGGTCTCGCCCCTCTCCGGTTCCTGGCACAGGAAGGCGACCATCGACTCCGGGCGCGCCCCTCGGCGCTCGCTGCCCCTCACGAGGCCGTGGGACAGTTGCCGGGCTGCGGACTGCCAGTCGTCCGCGTTCGCGGGGATACCCAGCCTGGCCCGGCCTCCGAACCGCCCTCGTCCGTCACTGTCGTGCAGGGCGACCAGGACGATGCTGTCCTCGGGGCGGTACCCGAGGAGATACGGCAGGGCGTCGGCGAGTTCGGCCGGGGTGCGCAGGGTGACCTGGTGCTCGCCGCCGTGACTGTCGTACGCGGGGCCGGGGGTGTGCGGCCCGGACGCGTCGCTCCCCGTGTTCTCCCGCGCACCGGCCTGGCGCCCGTCCTGCGCCTCCGGCCCGGTGATGTCACCGTTGTCGGGGGATCCGGTCGTTTCGCTGTGGTTCGTCATGCGAGGACGATCTCGCGGAACCCAAACCTCCGCTTGACCCTGTGGATAAGTCCGATCAGGGACACGTCAGCCAAGGCCGGGGTATCCCCGGCTCTCGGTGCGCCGCTCCGGATGTCAGTGCCGTCCTGTTGTATGGGACGCATGGAGCACACGAGCAACGCGGAACTGCGGGCGGCTGCTGACGCGGTCCTCACCCGTCTCGTCGGGGACGTCTCGGGGGAGGCCCGGCTGCGCGAGGACCAGTGGCGGGCGATCGAGGCACTGGTCGCCGACAGACGCCGCGCCCTCGTGGTCCAGCGCACAGGCTGGGGAAAGTCCGCGGTGTACTTCGTGGCGACCTCGTTGCTGCGGGCGCGGGGCAGCGGTCCGACCGTGATCGTGTCCCCGCTGCTCGCGCTCATGCGGAACCAGGTAGAGGCGGCGGCTCGGGCCGGCATCCGGGCCCGGACCATCAACTCCTCCAACACCGAGGAGTGGGACGCCGTCCAGGACGAGATCGCCGCGGGCGAGGTGGACGTCCTGCTGGTGAGTCCCGAACGGCTCAACAACCCGGACTTCCGGGACCAGGTGCTTCCCCGCCTCGCGGCCGCCACCGGGCTCCTGGTGGTGGACGAAGCGCACTGCATCTCCGACTGGGGCCACGACTTCCGGCCGGACTACCGCCGTCTGCGGACGATGCTCGCCGATCTCCCGCCCGGTGTGCCGGTGCTCGCGACCACCGCCACCGCCAACGCTCGCGTGACGGCCGACGTCGCGGAACAGCTCGGCACCGGCGGCGGTTCGGACGCCCTTGTGCTGCGGGGCCCGCTGGACCGGGACAGCCTGAGCCTGAACGTCCTGCGGCTGCCGGACGCCGCGCACCGGATGGCCTGGCTCGCCGAGCACCTCGACGATCTTCCGGGGTCCGGAATCATCTACACCCTCACCGTGGCCGCCGCCGAGGAGGTCACCGCTTTCCTCCGGCAGCGCGGGCACACGGTCGCGTCGTACACGGGCAAGACGGAGAACGCCGATCGTCAGCAGGCCGAGGAGGACCTGCTCGCCAACAAGGTGAAGGCGCTGGTGGCCACCTCCGCCCTCGGCATGGGCTTCGACAAGCCCGACCTGGGCTTCGTGGTGCACCTGGGCTCGCCCTCCTCCCCCATCGCCTACTACCAGCAGGTGGGCCGCGCGGGACGCGGCGTGGAACACGCCGAGGTGCTCCTGCTCCCGGGCAAGGAGGACGAGGCGATCTGGAAGTACTTCGCGTCACTCGCCTTCCCGTCCGAAGACCTGGTGCGCCGCACGCTCGACATCCTCGCGCACGCGGAGAAGCCGCTGTCGCTGCCTGCCCTGGAACCTCTGGTGGAGCTGCGCCGCTCCCGCCTCGAGACCATGCTCAAGGTTCTCGACGTGGACGGGGCGGTGAAGCGGGTCAAGGGCGGCTGGATCGCGACCGGACAGCCGTGGTCGTACGACGCCGAGCGGTACGCGTGGGTGGCACGTCAGCGCGAGGCCGAGCAGCAGGCCATGCGCGCGTACGCGTCGACGGCCGACTGCCGCATGGAGTTCCTGCAGCGCCAGCTGGACGACGAGGCCGCCAAGCCGTGCGGTCGCTGCGACAACTGCGCCGGTCCGCGTTTCGCCGCCGACACGTCCGAGGAAGCGCTCGACGCCGCGCGCGTGGACCTGGGCCGGGCGGGTGTCGAGGTGGAGCCCCGGCGGATGTGGCCCACCGGTCTGCCGGCGATCGGAGTGGACCTCAAAGGACGCATCCCGGCCGGTGAACAGGCCGCGTCCGGACGCGCGTTGGGCCGCCTTTCGGACATCGGCTGGGGCAACCGGCTGCGGCCCATGCTGTCGCCCCAGGCCCCCGACGGGCCCGTGCCCGACGACGTGGCGAAGGCCGTGGTGGCCGTGCTGGCCGACTGGGCGAAAGGCCCCGGCGGCTGGGCCCCGGGAGCGCCGGAGGCCCAACCGCGCCCGGTCGGCGTCGTCACGGTCGCCTCACGCACGCGACCGCAGCTGATCGAGTCCCTGGCGGCGCGCGTCGCGGAGATCGGCCGGCTGCCGCTGCTGGGCGCCGTCGAATACACCGGCGACGCCCACCCGGGTTCCCGCAGCAACAGCGCCCAGCGGCTGAAGGCACTCGACGGCGCCCTGACCGTGCCGTCGGCCCTCGCATCCGCCCTCGCCGAAGCGCAGGGTCCGGTCCTCCTGCTGGACGACTACACGGAGACCGGCTGGACCCTCGCGGTCGCGGCCCGCATGCTCCGACGCTCCGGTGCGCAGGGGGTGTTGCCACTGGTACTGGCCGTGCAGGGCTGACGGCTCATCCGGCATCCGGCGATTGCCCCGGCGCGCACCTCTGGACGCCGCAGATCCCCATGACGTACGAACGTGTCGTGCTCGAACGCCCCATGGGTGGTCCGGCGACACAGACGGTGGGGATATTAGCCGCGCATCATCTGATAACGGTCGGCTGCCTCAATTGCTCGTTGCCGCATTCAAGTTCGACAGGAAGAATTGAAGTCCGCTCCCGCACGGCTCGTCCGCCGCTTTGGCAGGGCTTCGCTGCGGTGCGCGCTCCCAGGAATCCGACCCCGCCCGCAGTGTGGGCGCGTAGCCGAAGGGAGGACCGTGACCTTCGGATTCGCTCCGGCCTCGGCAGCGGCGTCGACATCCGCCGCTTCCGCCAACCGCTTGCTCGAACCCGCGGAATGGGCCGCCGCCGGGATCCCACTCCTGCGCAACCCCCGCGAGATCGTCAGCGGACTGCACGCCCGGCACCACCCGCAGCCGGCGACCGCTGTCGTAGCCGTGCTCGACCCGGACGAGCGGTTGTGTGCGAGCGCCTCGTTCGTGCGCCGTTCGGCGCCGGCCGACGGGTGGATGTTCCGCAACGCGCTGCTCGCACAGCTGCGTCGGGTCATCCCGCACGATCTGCGCCGCCGCACGCCGGTCCGCACCGCGGTACTTCTCTACTGCCGCGAGGGCGACGCGCGTTGGACGGAGGAGGACGGCGCGTGGATGTGGGGGCTGCGCGACGCGTGCACGCTGCACGGGCTGCGCTGCGGGGCGTACATCACGCTGACCCGTGACGGCTGGCAGGTCCTCGGGGAGGGGCGCGGCGGACGCCGCCCTCACTCGGCCTCGGCACCTGAGCCGTTCGCCACGTCGGAGGCGCCACCACCCATACCCCGCACCGGCGGCGCCTCCGAGGTATTGCGCCGCGCAGCGGCGGCACGCTGAGCCCCGGCCAGACTCGTTCCACACAGATCCGGACCACCCCGGCACACCCGGCTTCCCGGGCGGACAGCCGGAGAAGGGCACCCCGCACCACTCCGGCCGGGCCGCAGGCACGCGGTCCGCCACAGCTACGGGAGTGCCGGCGCCACCGAAGTCCCGCCCGAGCCGGGTGAACCCCTTCGCGCAACCGAGACTTCGCGCCCTCCGGGTGGCGTGACGCACCCGCCGTCCGGAGTCCTCGGCAGCGGCTCCTGAAGTGAGCCCCTGGCGCCCCTGCCGGGTGTTACGGCACGGCTCAGACTCCCGCGCCGAGCACCGAGTTGATCCGCTGCGGGTCACCGCAGACGATCAGCAGGGCACCTGCTCGGGAGTGAGCCAGGGACAACGCACTCACGGCTGCGGCCTCGGGACCGCCGTTGACGGCCACCACGACCACCGGTCGTGACGCGGCGCGGGCCGCGATACCGGCGTCCGTGTAGAAGACGTCGTCACCGGCGTCGTGCTGGGCCCAGTAGGAGGTTTCACCGAAGGACAGCTCGTGGGCGGCCCACGGGTGCTGTTCACCGGTTGTGATCACCAGGATGTCGCCGGGTGCACGACCGGAGTCCAGCAGCAGGTCCACGGCCTCCTCGGCGGCGTCGAGCGCGCCCTCCACGGAGGCCGGGATCAGCTGGATCTGCGGGGTGACCGGAGCGGCGGCACCGGGCGCGGGACCCGACGGAGCGGGCTTGGTGGCCACATCGTGCGGCGTACGTTGCACCGGCGGCGCCGGCCGGAGAGGGCCGGGACGACCGGGACGCGACGAAGCCGCGGGGCGGGGGCCGGGTACAGGACGGGGGGTCGGCGCGGTGCGGCCACTGGCCGGAGTAACGCGGGGACCCTGGGCGCTCTCGTGAATCTGAGGCTCCTCGGGAATGAGAGGCATGAGTTGATATTTATCAAACGTTAGTACGGCCCGCGACGGCGGGTGGCGCATGCGTGCGAACGAAACCGTCAGAAATCGAAGCCGAGCTGACCTTCGATTTCCGGAACGCTTCCGTCCACCCAGCTGCGGACCTTCTTGAGGTGCCGCCACTGGGGCAGCGCATCAAGATACGCCCACGACAACCGGTGGTAGGGGGTGGGGCCCCGCTCCGCCAGTGCGGCCTTGTGCACAGGGGATGGATACCCGGCGTTGTCCGCAAAACCGAAGTCTGCATGGTCGATACCCAGTTCGGCCATCATTTTGTCGCGCTGAACCTTGGCGATCACCGAGGCCGCGGCGACCGCCACGCAGGACTGATCCCCCTTGATCACCGTACGGACCCGCCAGGGTGCACCGAGGTAGTCGTGCTTGCCGTCGAGGATGACCGCGTCGGGACGGACAGGGAGGGCGTCCAGCGCACGCCCCGCCGCGAGTCGCAGCGCGGCCGTCATCCCCAGAGCGTCTATCTCCTCCGGGGAGGCGTGCCCCAGGGCGAACGACGTCACCCAGGTCCGCAGTTCCTCGGCGAGGGCGGTGCGTCGCTTGATGGTGAGCAGCTTCGAGTCCGTGAGCCCCTCGGGCGGCCGGCGCAGTCCGGTGATCGCCGCGCAGACGGTGACGGGACCGGCCCAAGCGCCGCGCCCCACCTCGTCGACACCTGCAACGATCTTCGCTCCGGTCGTGGCTCGAAGGGAGCGCTCGACGGTGTGAGTAGGCGGTTCGTACGGCATGGCGCCCCTAGGTTACGCCGCCCCGAACCGCCCGCGACACCCCGGTCCACCCCGGCGGCGCCGCGACCCTCGCCGGCCCCCGCCGGGCACCCGCCCGACGAACCGCCCGACACCCTGGGCCCGAGCGTCAGCCGCCGTCGGCCCGCAACAGCGAAACCATCAACTGGTCGATCACTTCGTCGACTTCATGACCCTTCCATTCACAGCCGCACATCTTGGAGCGGTACGTCTTCATCGCCGGTATGGCGTCGAAGACATAGCCGCTTGCAGCCTCAGGACGCACCTCGCCTCGCCTTCCGCGTTCGACGACCTCCCAGCATCTTCATGGTGGGCTCCATGACTCCCTCGAAGATCACACCGCGGAAGCGTTCGGCCTGCATGGTGTTGCATTCGTGAATCATCAAGCGAAGCGCGATGGCGCGAGAACATGGCGTCACGCGCTCGCAGACACAGCGCCAGCAGGTCCTCCCGCACCCCTCATCAGCGAGTCCGAACGGCACACCGGCCGCTTCGACATCGCGGGTGCGGTGACCTCGACCGCGGGCATGGCATGCCTGGCCTACGGCTTCATCCGCGCGGCGGACGAGGGGTGGCGAATCAGAACAGCCGACAGAACCCCATGACCAGCCCCTCAGCGCGCTCCGGCACGGACCTCCGGCCTCTGCGCGGCCCGGCGGCTCGCACAGCGGATGTCAGGGCAACGAGCAGCCGGTCACGGAGAGTTCCCGAGATGTACGGAGAGTTTCCAACGGGTGGAACGTCTCGGCGGTCAGACGGACGTGGGCACCCAGTCCGGGAGCGGTTCCGTCCGCTCGATCCACTCGGCGGGCGGTGCCCCCGCCTTCCCCGATGCGATCACACCGCCGACGATGGCACAGGTGGTGTCGACGTCCCCGCCGGCCTGGGCGGTCGTCCAGAACGCCTGCTCGTAGTCGACGAGGCTTCTCGCTGCCGACCACAGGGCGAAAGGCACCGTGTCATGCGCGGTCGTACGCCGTCCACACCCCAGTACGGCCGCGACCGTGCCCGGGTCGCCGTAGTCGAGCATGTCGCGGGCACGGCGCAAGCCCGCGCCCACGGCACTCTTCGGCACCAGGTCGATGACCCCGTCGAGGAGGGCTTCGGCGCCGGGCGGTCCGTCGGGCGCGGCGGCGAAGGCGGCGGCCGCGGCGACGGCCATGGCCCCGACGACGGCCTCGCGGTGCTGGTGGGTGGTGTAGGCCGAGATCTCCGCCTGGTGGGTGGCCTGCTCGGGATCGTCCGCGTACCAGGCGCCCAGCGGGGCGATCCGCATGGCCGCGCCGTTGCCCCAGGACCCCTGGCCCTTGAAGAGCGCGGCGGCGAGTTCCCGCCAATCGCCGCCCTCCCGGACGAGCCGCAGCATGCGATTGACCGCGGGGCCGTACCCCCGGTCGAAGTCGTGGTGCTCGGCGAAGGAGTGGGCCAGGGCGTCCTGATCGATGCGGTGGTGGACGGCCAGGACGGCGACGACCGAGCCGGCCATCTCCGTGTCGTCCGTCCACTGCCACGGCCCGGAAGGCACCTCGCGGCGCTTGAGCAGCGGGTAGTTCACCGGCACGAAGTACTGGGAGCCCAGGGCGTCCCCGACGGACAGTCCGCGCAGGCAGGCCAGGGCGCGCTCCAGGCGCACGTCGGGGGAGGAGTCAACGGTCATCGCCCTGCCACTCTATCCGGTGACCCCGTACGGTTCGGGATCTCGCCAGCGGTCGAAAGGCCGGTCAAGCGTGTACTTGCCGTCGTCCCCCAGAACGAGCATCCGCACCTCGCCGTTCCCCGGGTTCGACAGCGACTCGAACTCCGCGACCGTCCAGTGGAACCACCGCATGCAGAACAGCCGCATGGCCAGACCGTGGGTGACGATGAGGACGTTCGGCGGGTGGTCGGGGTCCTCGAAGCTGCGGAACAGGCTCTCCAGGAAGCCGCCGACCCGGTCGTAGACGTCGGCGCCGGACTCGCCCTGGACGAAGCGGTAGAAGAAGTGGCCGTAGGCGTCCCGGTAGGCCTTCTGAAGGCGGACCTCGTCCCGGTCCTGCCAGTTGCCCCAGTCCTGTTCGCGCAGCCTGGGTTCCTCGCGCACCCGTATGAGTCCGGGGTCGAGGCGGAACGCGCGCAGGGTCTCGTGCGTGCGGCGGTACGGGGACACGTACACGCTGACCTGCTCGTCGCCGAACAGCTCGCGCAGGTGCTCGCCGGTCGCCTCCGCCTGCCGCCGGCCGCGCTCGGTCAGCGCCAGGGCGTGGTCGGGTTCCCGCTCGTAGACGGAGTCATCAACATTGCCCGTCGACTCGCCGTGCCGGACAAGGACGATGCGCCGTGGTCGTGCCATGCCAAGACCCTAGATCGGGTGAGGGCCTGCCGAGGACTCCCACCGCACCCATACAGCGTAGGTCACACGATTCCTGCACCACACGCCACACCCGTCGCACGCTTGTCCGATCGGAACCCACCCCCTCCGGGGTCACCCGGAGTTATGGCCTCCGGATCCAGGGCATCCGACACTCGCCGACACCGCGCGGAATCAGACCGTCCAGCTCGGTTCCATGTCCACCACGTCCCCGGTGAGCGCCGCCACATCCGCCTCCGTCTGGGCCCTCAGGGCGAGCCGTTCCACGCGTTCGGTGCGGTACTTGCCGTGTTCGGCGGCCGACCGCCACATCGACAGCACCAGGAACTCGTTCCCGGGTGCCTCGCCGAACAACCCGCGCACCATACCGGGCGAACCGGCCATCGCCGGGTTCCAGACCTTCTCCTGCATCAGCACGAAGTGCTCTGCCCGCTCCTCGTGGATCCGGCAGAGCGCCACGCGCAGCAGGTCGGCGTCCGTGAAGCGCGGCTCGAAGCCGGTCTTCACGTCGAAGCGGTAGTCGAAGAGCCTGACCTGCGCGTCCTTGAACGTGCCCGCCTGGGCCGACGCGAGCCGGTCGTGGGACCGTGCCATGAAGGAGTCGTAGAAGGCGCGGCTCTCCCAAAAGGCGAAGATGTGCGCCACGTCCGGCCGCCTCCGGCTCCAGCCACCCCCCTGCCCGCGAAACCCCGGCTCCCCCAGAAGCCCCGCCCACTTTCGCTGCCCCCGCTCGAAACCACGGCGGTCCACCACGGTGCAGCGAATCCACTTGACCAGCACCGCGCCATGGTAAGGCCCTGGAGCGTGGCGTCGGTCACTCTCGGCTGGACCGCTCCCCCACGCGCGCACCCATGCGCGTGGCAGGATGGACAAACAGTCATGACGGCCCGGCAGTTGAGGCCGACGAACGGCTCGGTACGGGGAAGGGGACTTGGTGGACGGGCTCAACAAGGGGCTTCGCAAGGTCGAGATCGCGGTGCGGTGGGATCCCAGCCCGGCGGGGCAGCCGTCCACCGACCTGGACCTCGTCGCGGCGACCTACCCGGCGGACGATCCGCACGGCGACCCCGCGTACGTGGTGCACTTCGACAGCCGCTCCCCCGACGGCACCATCACGCTCAACCGGGACAGCAAGGACGGCCAGGGCTTCGGCTACGACGAAGTCATGACACTGGAACTCGACCGGCTCGACGTCCGGTACGCACGCGTGATGGTCGGTGTCGTCATTCAGCAGCACCCGGCGGAGCGCACCTTCGTCAGTGTGCGCAATCCCGGACTGCGTATCCGTGAGGGATACACCGTCCTGGCGGAGGACGACTTCGGCGGTGTCCTCGGGGCAACGGCCGCGGTGGTCGCGGAGTTCGTGCGCGAGGGATCCGGGCCCTGGGTCCTGCACCCCGGCCTTCGCGGATTCGCGGGCGACCCCGTGGACTTCACCAGGACGATGGGCGCGGCACAGCACCCCTGACCAGCCACCGGCGAGGCAGGTACGACAGGAGGGGCACCGCCCGCAGGCGGTGCCCCTCCGTCATCGGCTCAGGCGCTCGAGGTACTGGCGGAGAGCACTTATTCCTGCTGTGCGCTATTCGCCAGCTCCCTGCTCTTGGTGGGGAAGGGGCCTCAGCTTGAAGGCCGACGCCACAGACTCGACCAACCATGCAAGGCGACCGTCCCGGGCAGCGAGTCCTTCACACACTGCGTCACACCAACTCCTCCAGGTTTGTCCACTGCGCGAGGTACACAGTTCGGTGCGTCATAGCACACCCTCAGACCAGGATCGTCGGGACCCACCGATGCTCATGGATCAGATACCGCAAGGTTGGTGTCAGTAGATGTGGCTGTGGCCCTGAGATCCACAGCCACTGGGAGCTGAACTGACCTGTGTGCTCGCTTCATCCCGAGCCGCCGCACTGGTCCGTGTGCGGTCCGGGACGTCAGCGTTTGACGCGGCTACGGACTGCCAGAACCGCGAGGCCGAGGAGAGCGGGTTCGGTGAGGCGGGAGAGCATTTCGGTGTAGGTGCCGAAGGTGGTCAAGTCTTGGCCAGAAGAACGGAAGACCACCGAGTTGATCACCACCCGTACCGCCTTATCGAACCGTTCGGTGGTGACCCGTTCACTCAACGGGCCAGTGGGGTTGCGCGGGTCGGGTGTGTCGGTGGTGAGTTTTAGGTTCTGACCGGCACTCACCTGCTGACCGGTGGTCTGCGGTTTGGGGTCGTCGACGGGCAGACCCCACAGCACCATCGCCATGATCGTGGCGGCCATGGCCGTCACCAGCCACGTCAGGGCGCGCGTAGCGCGCAGTCCGTAGCCCGACAGGGCCCAGTAGGCGGTTAGGAGTACCCGCTCACCGAAGGGACGGGTGGTGTCATGGCGACGCATCTCGCATTCGCCATAGTAGAAGTCGGCAGCGTCAGGTTCGTTCTTGCCGTCCTCGATGGACTTGCGCAGTTGCCGGTACAAGGCGGCCACCGCCGCTGGCTTCAGCTCGGGGGCGTCCTGTGGCGGGAACATCCAGCCAGGGGCGATGGCCGAGCTGGAGTGGCGGGCGGTGCGCACCCGCCAGTAATGCTCTTCGGTAAGCGTGTTGCGTCGACTCCACCGCCAGGGGAAGCGCCGGTTCCAGCCGGTGGGAGTGGTAGCGAAGGTGCACCAGCCGTCCACCCTCATCTGGTCCAGATGCACAGCGCCCGCCAGGCGGCACCGCTTTAGGTCGATGTCGTGCAGCGCCAGGTAGGCGGCATCCACCCCGCCCACCGATGCCAGGCGCACACCGGGCTTCTCTCCAGACAGCTGCGCCTCCGATAGCGGGGCACCCGATGCAGGGCGAACAAAAGGGTCGGGGCGAGCAGCGACCAGCATCGGATATTCGAAGACCGCATCCCTCAGGTCCAGTTCGGCGTAGCGCAGGTGCAGAGTGGCGGTTGACACCCACCGTGTGCGCGCACAACTCACATGACGGGCACCGATCTCCACCGTCACCGGCCGCTGGAACACCGCACCGTCCAACACCACCCGCTTTCCGCACATCAGCGGCCCCAAGTGTGGCGCCACTTCAAACCGTGCCCCGCTGAAGTTGAGGTCACCGGAGAACGTGGCCTCGGCGAACCCCGCCATACCTTCGAAGGCCGCCACCTTGAACTCGGCGCCGCCTTCAAACCTCGCCCCGCCAAAGTCGGCCTCACTGCAGAAGGTCACCTCGTTGAACCCAACGCCGGCTCCAAAGGTTGCCCCGCCAAAGTCGGTGTCACGGATGAAGGTGGCCGTGCCGAACTGGGCGGGCCCAGCAAACGTCGAACGGTCGAACTCAGCGGTCCCAGAGAACGTCGCCGAACGGAAACGGGCAGTCCCAGAGAACGTGGCCGAACTGAACCTTGCTGGCCCAGAGAACGTTGCCCCGCCGAACAGCGCAGCTCCTGAGAACGTCGCCCCCTTGAATTGGGCAGTCCCTGAGAACGCCGTCAGGCTGAAGCGGGCCTCGCTGGAGAAGACCGCATCGCGGAATCCAGCACCGCTGGAGAACGTCGCCTGGTTGAACCGAGTCTCGCCGGAGAACGTCGCCTGGCCGAAGCGGGCAGGCCCGGAGAACGTCGCCCCCTCGAAGCGAGCGGACCCCGAGAACGTCGCCTCACCAAACCGGGCAACACCAGCGAACGTCGCCCCCTCGAAGCGAGCAGACCCCGAGAACGTCGCCTCACCAAACCGGGCAACACCAGCGAACGTCGCCCCCTCGAAGCGGGCCTCACCGGAGAAAAATGCCCTGTAGAACCGTGCGTCGCCCGAAAAGGTCGCCTGCTCGAACCGGGCGTCGCCTACATGAGGGCTGTTGGTGGTGGGGTCGGCTGCCAGTGCGTCAAGTAGCCGGCTCAGCAGTTCAGGGGTGAAGGAGGTGCCGCGGTGGTCTACGTCGGCTCCAGGCGACAGAGCCGCGAAGTAGACAATGCGATCAGTCTCGGACAAATGGGCCAAGCATGCGGGAAATCCACTGACCTGGATGCCTCGGCAGCCGACCGGGTCGGTGCCGTGGCCGCAGTGCCGCCAGTGCTGCGGAGGTGAGGGCCGGGCAGAGCTTGCTGACGTCATGCATTAAGGACGATCTGCATGCTCAAGCGGTTGCCCAGCCTCCCGTTCGAACGTGCCGTTCCTCACCGGGATAGAGCTCACCGTCACACGGCAGGGGGCTCGTTCGGCGACAGTCGATGGGCTTGGAGCGCGTGGTCAAAGCCGTATGACCTCCGCGCAGTCGAACCCAGGTGTCTCGCTCACACGCGAACAGGGGACGCGAAACCCAGTCTCGCATCAGACCCAACTACAAGCCATCAAGAAGCCTGTGAGCAGAAGTGCCGAAATACCAGATCACCACCCTTGACCAGCATTTTCACAATCTTGACGGCGACCGGACGCTAATGCAGAGCACCTACTGCTGACGCTTCGTTGTCTTCTGCAGATCCTCTGCACGAGCCGCCAGGTACCCGGCCCAGTCACGCTTAGCGAAGCGAACCCACCGAACAGCCGTGTTGATATGCATACCGAAGAGTTCTGCAATCACGGGTGCCGGCAGGTCAGCCGCAAGGGACATTCGAGCAGCGTTGCGAGCACCGGGAGGTGTGATTCCAAATTTCTTCAACCTCCGAGCCAGGGTTCCAGCGGCAAGGTGCATGCCAGCCCGCCTTCCCGGGAACAACCAACGCGACGACCCTACGGTCACTCCAATCACCGACAAATTCCGGGGAGAGTCAGCGAGTTCCATCACTAGGCGTGCGAGCTGCGGAGGTAAAAGCAATGGCTTCTTACCGAGAGCAACGTAAGTATCTCCATCCGCCCGAATTAGATCGTCGAAAGTCAAGCAAACAATCCGAGCGAGAGTGGCCCCGAAGGCAAGAACCAGTGCTCCGGCCACACGAACGTCCAATGGAATTCCACTGTCACTTACGCATCGGCGAATCTGCTGGATGTGATCGTACTCATCAAGGACGACTTCAGGATTCCCCTGCGGGCGACATGGTACGAATACCGGATCGATCAAATGCCGACTCACAGCCCAACCAACAAAATATCGAACCTGATATCGCATAGTCGAACCTTCTGCGAGCCAGCAGTCGACGTCTCCCTGAGTGATCTCCTCAAAGAGACTACCTCGCCGATCCAGCCAATCCAAAAACTGAAAGGCAATGCTAATCCGTCGCCGAGTCGATTGAGCCGCACCATAACTGAGTTGGTGACGCTGAACCTTACGTCGAGCTCGGAGGATGATATGCCATTGGATGAACGGGCGTAACAAGCGCACGTGATGAGCAGGCTTGCCCACTAGCAGGTTCTTTGACCAAGCCTCAAGGCGTCCGAAGTGTTCCACCCGCTCAGGCAGTACGTGAGAATGGACTAGCGCACTTCGAGCATAATCCGCGGCAGGCCCCAGCGGCATCTCATCCAAGAGTTCATGGCTTACTTTCCTATCCTCTCGGGCGACTTGGAATAGTAACTGCGCAGCACGCCCCTTGGCTAGCCATTGAAGTGTGCGGTATGGACGCGGAACGCTTCCTAGCACATCGATCAGCGGCTGAATTTCCGGCTTGATCAAACCGTCTCGATCGGAGAAGAGGTCACGCAACCTCACTTTAAGGACGCAACGATCACAATTCCCGTCCTCATACGGGAATCCCGCTTCTCCGCAGGTGCGGCAAAGGTAGTCTACCCAACTGCCGCCACAGGGGCCGCACACACGCCTTCCAAATGAATTAGTGGAAATTAGTGCTCGCCGCTTGCCGCATCCCTCGCAATCCCCTGGTTCAGACAGAGTTCGGTTATAGCAAGTATCACAGACTGGTCCGCCAGGCCATCTCGCGTG
This sequence comes from Streptomyces sp. NPDC092370, assembly GCF_044755265.1. Taxonomy (NCBI): domain Bacteria; kingdom Bacillati; phylum Actinomycetota; class Actinomycetes; order Kitasatosporales; family Streptomycetaceae; genus Streptomyces; species Streptomyces sp. NPDC092370. The sequence continues at coordinate 101,163 of NZ_JBIVQO010000015.1, forward strand.
GATCTGACGGTCTCGACCGCACCACGAGCAGATTCGAGTGGGTCGCTTATAGCACCGCTCACAGGCGTATTCGCCTGTAATACGACTGCGCCGGCACTGCCGCAGCAGTCCACAGGTAGCGCAAGTATTTTCCGGTCCGTAATAGCAATGGGCGCATAGATCAACCCTGCCCGAAGATCCTTTGATTTTCGTAGGGCGATTCTTGCCACACTGACCACACGCTCTTTGCGGGGCCCGGTAACAACGCTTGCATACTGCCTGCCCCTCAACACGTGAGTGAGCTGGCGCTCGGTCACCGCATACGCTGCACAAGTGGACCGGCTTGGGAGCGCAGTTAGAGCAGAATACCGCGCCATCAGGGGATCGGTACCTAGGAGCTCGAAGGCGGCTACACGAGGAGCATTCGACCGTAATTTTTGGGTCGTTGCTGTAGCAGCGATAGCAGACCGGCTCCCCTTCCCAGCGAGCGGCGATGCGTTCCAGACGACCACATCGTGCGCAGAGCAGCCGCTTTAAGCGATTGTTGCAAGGAGTACAGACACGTCCTCCCGTCCCTTTTCTTGAAAGATCTACACCCACCGCACCACACTGAGAACAACCGGGCCTCACGACGCCTTCAATCCCAGCGTTGACGAGAACCTCAACCAGCCTGATCAGAACTAAGGGACAGTCTGATACCCCGGAGCCGAGCGCGTCTGGTACTTCGAGGAAGTGCTCATCTAGCTGTCGCAGCGAGATGCCCTGATCCGCTTTAGCCTTCCGAAGGATCTCCGCCGCTCCCTCTTCACTGAGGCTAGGCAGCGTTGACGAAATATGCTGTAGCACTCGCTGCCAACGCTTCTCGGACAGCTGACGATCGCGGCTGCTCATCGTTGGTCAGGGCGACGGATAGTGGTACGCCGCAACTGCGGAGCCGGATTGGCTTCAGCCCCAGAAACCTTTCGTACCTCCGAATGAACAACCTCAACGCCAATGAGGTCGTTGGGAGTGCATGCAAGGATGTCACAGAGAGCAGCCAACGTATCCATAGACAACCGCTGCGGTGGTTGAGTCACTAGGCGAAATACCTGCTCGCGAGAGAGGTGGATTCCCCTCTCCGCAAGCAAGGGAACCAAGTCCGTGGTTTGAAACATCTCGCGAGCCGCCATAAGTTGGCGCAGGTTCCATCGGACCCCCATCTTCTTGATCACGACGAGGTCCCCCAAAGGTCGGAGTACCTGGATTTCAGGGATCGCTGAACTAGCCGATTCCGATATTCGTCAGATACGCCTGAGTAGATGGCTGTAGTGGAAGCATATTCATGACCCACCTGATCCTGCACGAATCGCTCCGGATAATCGAATTCGATGAGATGCGTGACATAGCTATGCCGAAGGCAGTGGAGATTTAGCTCTTCAGGCAGCCCTGCCATGGTTCGAGCCGTTTCGAATGCCTCGTCCAGTCGGCGCATAGAGATACGGCTTAGACGCTCGGTAATCCACAGGGCGGGGCGCTTACCTGGCGACGCAAGCGGCCGAATCTCTTCAATGTAGTGATCCAGCAATTCAACCACCCAGTCGAACTCGGGAACTGTGAACACGGTTCGCCGCTTCGGCGGACCGCCCTTTGAGGATTTACCGTAGCGAATAAAAATCGCCCCGAAACGCCCATACGATGGAGCCTTGGGATTCCTCCTCAGATCATGTAGATCTAGGCGCACAGCCTCCTGCCGACGCAGCCCGTATGCGTATACCGTTTTGAGTAATACGGCATCCCTCATGGCTGCCAAAGCGCCCTTGCGGCGACGGGCTCGGATGTCCTCGACCCGTCCATCCGCTGCGTCGAATAGGGCTTGCACCTCGTCATAAGTGAGGGGGCGCCGTTCCGAATCACCTTCATATTCACTAGAGTGGCCGATGGTGTTCCACTCGTGCAGAATCTGCACTGGCGCTTGACCAAAGGAATCAAAGCACTTTACCGGCCAACCATAACGAGCATCCGTGACATAACCGCAGAACATTCGCAGCGCGTTCTGATAGCTCCGCCCAGTTGACGCCGCGAAGGTTGGTCGCCTATCCCGAAGGGAATTCATGAATGCGTCAACTTCGGCAGGCTGCCATTGCCATGGGTACTCATTGGTGAAGTCGGCAAATCGCCTGATAAGGGCGAGGCGCGGTTTGATCGTTCCATCCCAGTCCAAAAACCTGGCCCGCTGCTGCCGGGCCCACCCCTCCAGCATCGCCTCGAAGACGGCTGTCTCGGGGTCCAGATGCACGACCCCGTCAGCAAGCATCAGGTGCGCAGCACCTGGCAGGCCCACCCCACTGCTCATGTTGCGTCTAACGCATCATCGTTGAGTTGGTTACGCTGGGCCTGCCATGGGGGTGCCCTTGAGGATTGGGGTGCCCAGGACGCAGGCCCTGGGCACCTTCAGGTGTTACTTCTTCTTGGACGGCGTCTGCGACAGGGCGCTTGCCGCCGCAGACTTCTCGGCCTTGGTCGACTTCGGGTTGGCCAGGACCTTGGCTGCGGCCGACGCGGCCTTCTTACCTGTCTGACGTGGGTTCTTGGACATGATCACAGTTCCTTTCGTGCCACTTTGCGTTGCAGCTCAGAACGTGATGTCATGCATGCCTGGATGCGGTACAGGACGTCTCGTTCTGGCTGCGGTGATCGTCTGACCCCTCCGAAGGGTCAGCCGATCACCATCCGGCGGCTTTTCCGCCGGAATTCTCAGGTATGAGATTCGAGTTACCCAGCATCACGCTGAGCACCGCCCTCTCGGCTCTCTCGAATCACATCAGCAATCTCGCTGGCGATCTCCTCGACCGTGAACTGAGCGGTGCTTCTCGCCAACTTGTCGGCCAGGGACGGGCTTTGCGCCATAACCTCGTCCTTGGTGACGTTGTGCCAGATGGGCAGCAGGTTCTGTTGCCCCGTCACGTACCTCGTCACCAAGCCGTCAAGTTCATACTGGGGCCACCCCTTCTCGAAGAAGTGGCGCGAGAGAATTACGATGCCGAACTGGCTGTTAGCCAACCCGTGGTCGATCTTGCGGCGGAGGCTGTCGCCGATCCTCAGTTCGAGAACGTCGAGCCACACAGAGATGCCGGCTTCTTGCAGATACTGCGCCAGCGGTCGGGCCACGGCTTCTTTGTCTTCACTGGCATGGGAGATGAAGACATCTCGTACGGGCTCACCACGGCCTGCGGAGTAAGGCGGCGGCTCATGCCTGATATCGGCCAGGGAACCAGCATTGCTCGGGCGGAGCACGGGCAGCGGGGGCGGTTCGACGGAAGCCGAAGACCTCACCTTGCCCTTGAGGCCCACCAGATCAACGGTCACGTACCAGTGGCCGCTACTCGGAATCGCAAGACGTACCGGAGAGGTCCTTGCCAGCCCACCGATACACCTGTGGCCTCGCCCGCTTTTGTACTTCTGATAGTTGCTGGAGTCCATCAGACGCACATTGGCTGCGCTTCCGGACAGTTTGATGACTGCGGTCGCGCCCTTGGACTGACGACCGAGATCGTGGACTACATAGTCCATGAATTTTCCTCTGTATCACCTTCACCGGGGACCTGTTGGGCGGTTGCGCTGGATGCAACATTGTTGCGTGCGCTTCAGCGGCGGGTGTATCCCCAGGCCAGCCGCTACGCGGGAGGGGCGTCAGCAGGAGGCTGACGCCCCTCTCATCAGGGATTACTTGTCAGGTGAGCGTTTGCCGAGTGTTGCACTCGATGCAATTCCGCCCAGTTTCAGCTGCAACCGCTGGTCGAGCCGCAGCCCTCGCAGATGTAGCAGGAACCGGCGCGCTGCATCTTCGTACCGCAGGAGAAGCACAGCGGGGCGTCGGCCTGGATGCCGAGCTGCATCTCGACCAGCTCGGCGCTGGTGTGGGCCTGCTGCGGGGCCGGCTTTGCGGCCTCGACTTCGGCCTTCGGCGTGGCGACGGCCTTCAGCTCCTGGGCGCGCGGCGCCGACTGGGCCAGGCCTTCGACGTCGACCTCGTCGTCGGACGGCTCGTAGGAACCGGTCTCGAGGTGGCGCTGACGCTCCTCGGCGGAGTGGATGCCGAGCGCGGAGCGCGTCTCGAAGGGCAGGAAGTCCAACGCCAGGCGACGGAAGATGTAGTCGACGATCGACTGCGCCATCCGCACGTCCGGGTCGTCCGTCATACCGGCCGGCTCGAAGCGCATGTTGGTGAACTTCGAGACGTACGTCTCCAGCGGCACGCCGTACTGGAGACCGACGGAGACCGCGATGGAGAAGGCGTCCATCATGCCCGCGAGGGTCGAGCCCTGCTTGGACATCTTCAGGAAGACCTCGCCGAGACCGTCGTCCGGGTAGGAGTTGGCGGTCATGTAGCCCTCGGCGCCGCCGACGGTGAAGGACGTGGTGATGCCGGGACGTCCCTTCGGGAGGCGCTTGCGGACGGGGCGGTACTCGACGACCTTCTCGACCGTCTCACGGATGGTGGCCTCGGCCTTCTCCGTGACCTCGGCCTTCTCCTTCTCCTTGGTCTTCGCGGAGAGGGGCTGGCCGACCTTGCAGTTGTCGCGGTAGATGGCGAGCGCCTTGACGCCCATCTTCCAGGCCTCGAAGTAGACCTCCTCGACGTCCTCGACGGTCGCCGACTCCGGCAGGTTGACCGTCTTGGAGAGGGCGCCCGAGATCCACGGCTGGATCGCGGCCATCATGCGGACGTGGCCCATCGCGGAGATGGAACGCTCGCCCATGGCGCAGTCGAACACCTCGTAGTGCTCGTGCTTGAGGCCGGGGGCGTCGATCACATTGCCGTGCTCGGCGATGTGGGCGACGATCGCCTCGATCTGCTCCTCCTGGTAGCCCAGGCGGCGCAGAGCCTGCGGGACGGTGCCGTTGACGATCTGCATCGAGCCGCCGCCGACCAGCTTCTTGAACTTGACCAGGGCGAGGTCGGGCTCCAGGCCGGTGGTGTCGCAGGACATCGCCAGACCGATGGTGCCGGTCGGGGCGATGACAGACGCCTGCGAGTTACGGAAACCGTTCTTCTCGCCGAGGCGCAGAACGTCCTGCCAGGCCTCCGTGGCGGCGGCCCAGATCGGCGTGTCGAGGTCGTCCATACGGACCGCCTCGGTGTTGGCGTCGGAGTGCTGCTTCATGACCCGCAGGTGGGGCTGCGCGTTGCGGGCGTAGCCGTCGTACGGGCCGACGACCGCGGCGAGTTCGGCGGAGCGCCGGTACGACGTGCCGGTCATCAGCGAGGTGATGGCGCCGGCCAGAGCACGGCCGCCGTCGGAGTCGTACGCGTGGCCGGTCGCCATCAGCAGGGCCCCGAGGTTGGCGTAGCCGATGCCGAGCTGACGGAACGCGCGCGTGTTCTCGCCGATCTTCTGGGTCGGGAAGTCCGCGAAGCAGATGGAGATGTCCATCGCGGTGATGACGAGCTCGACGACCTTGGCGAAGCGCTCGACCGCGAAGGACTGGTTGCCCTTGCCGTCGTCCTTCAGGAACTTCATCAGGTTCAGCGAGGCGAGGTTGCAGGACGTGTTGTCCAGGTGCATGTACTCGCTGCAGGGGTTCGAGCCGTTGATACGGCCGGACTCCGGGCAGGTGTGCCAGTGGTTGATGGTGTCGTCGTACTGGATGCCGGGGTCGGCACACGCCCAGGCGGCCTCGGCCATCTTGCGGAACAGCGACTTGGCGTCGACCTCTTCGATGACCTCACCGGTCATGCGGGACGTCAGGCCGAACGTGCCGCCCTGCTCGACGGCCTTCATGAACGTGTCGTTCACACGGACCGAGTTGTTGGCGTTCTGGTACTGGACGGACGTGATGTCGTCGCCGCCCAGGTCCATGTCGAAGCCCGCGTCGCGCAGGGCGCGGATCTTCTCCTCTTCCTTCACCTTGGTCTCGATGAAGTCCTCGATGTCCGGGTGGTCGACGTCGAGGATGACCATCTTGGCGGCGCGGCGGGTGGCGCCACCGGACTTGATCGTTCCTGCGGAGGCGTCGGCGCCGCGCATGAAGGAGACCGGGCCGGAGGCGTTGCCGCCGGAGGAGAGCAGCTCCTTGGAGGAGCGGATCCGGGAGAGGTTCAGACCGGCGCCGGAGCCGCCCTTGAAGATCATGCCCTCTTCCTTGTACCAGTCGAGGATCGACTCCATGGAGTCGTCGACGGACAGGATGAAGCAGGCGGAGACCTGCTGCGGCTGGGGCGTGCCGACGTTGAACCAGACGGGGCTGTTGAAGCTGAAGATCTGGTGCAGGAGGGCGTACGCGAGCTCGTGCTCGAAGATCTCGGCGTCGGCGGGCGAGGCGAAGTACTTGTAGTCCTCGCCGGCCTTCCGGTACGTCTTCACGATGCGGTCGATGAGCTGCTTGAGGCTCACCTCGCGCTGCGGGGTGCCGACGGCACCGCGGAAGTACTTGCTGGTGACGATGTTGACCGCGTTCACCGACCAGAAGTCGGGGAACTCGACGCCACGCTGCTCGAAGTTGACCGAGCCGTCGCGCCAGTTGGTCATGACGACGTCACGGCGCTCCCAGGCCACCTCGTCATAGGGGTGAACCCCAGGCGTGGTGTGGATGCGCTCGATACGCAGGCCCTTGCTCGCCTTGGCGCTCTTGGCGCGGGAACTCCGTGCCGGACCGCTCGCCGTCTCTGTCATGCCGCCTCCCTGGTACGGGCGAAAACGCCCTGAAGTGCCCCGTTGTTCCCGTGGCACGGTGTTCTGTCTGGTGTTGCGGGCACCCACTCACGTCACCCGCAACGGGTCTTTGCATGGCCGCCGCCCGGCCGGCCCGGAGCTGCCTTCCGGATCCGGCCCGTCTGTCAGTCGGTGGCGCCTGCGGGCTCGGGGACGTGGTCCGTCCCTCCGCGCCCGCGTTCGTCTTCCTGGCTCCCCGCAGCCGCGTCCTCACGGCCTCCGTCATCCGCGTCGGGGTGTCCCGTCTGCGCCCTGAGCTCCTCGATGGCCGCCTCGAAGTCGTCGAGCGAGTCGAAGGCCCGATAGACCGAGGCGAACCGCAGGTAGGCGACGAGATCGAGCTCCTGCAACGGGCCGAGTATGGCCAGCCCCACGTCGTGGGTGGTCAGCTCGGCGCTTCCGGTGGCTCGCACCGCCTCCTCGACCCGCTGGCCGAGCTGAGCCAGCGCGTCCTCGGTGACGGGCCGCCCCTGGCACGCCTTGCGCACACCATTGATGATCTTCGTGCGACTGAAGGGCTCGGTGACTCCGGACCGCTTCACCACCATGAGCGAGCACGTCTCCACGGTCGTGAAACGACGGGAGCAGTCAGGACACTGGCGGCGCCTGCGGATCGACGTGCCGTCGTCGGTCGTACGGCTGTCGACGACACGGCTGTCGGGGTGCCTGCAGAAGGGGCAGTGCATGAACTCCCAACCCTCCTCACAGCAGACTCAATAGCCTCGCGGGGCCTCTTGCGCCCCACCAAGCAGCCCCAAGCATAGGCGATGACCATGAGCCTCAAGACCCGGGGGACCACAACTTCTGGGCCACTGATGCAATCCAACCACTAGATGTGGGGATTGGCTCATACATCCAGGCGGTCAGCGCGTGTCGCGCGCGTAAAGGCAGGTGGCGCACGACGAGCCGAGCCGCACCGGTACCGCGCACCCGTGCGGCACCGCCGCGAACGGCTTCCCCGGGGACACGGCCGGATCCGTTTCGGCACAGCCGTATCGCCGCGGCACATGCGGAGATACCGTGGGCGCCGCGAGGAGGGGAGGTGGGACTCCCGCACAGATGGGGACTGATCCCGGGCCAAGGGAATGCCGGATGGCAGACTGGGGCACCAGTCCACGAGCGATCACCCCGGCGGTGAAGAGTACAGCAATGGACCCTTTTGCCCGCCAGGTGGCACGGCCGCCAATACACCCGGACACATGAGCGCGTCCGGCGATTCGCGTTTTTTCACTCGAACGTGTGTTTGGCGCAACCTTTCGAAAGCAACTACCGTTGTCCAGCAGGGAGACCATCGAGAGGGGCCGACGTGACCACCACCGCAGACAGTGCCGCCATTACTGCCCAGGACCGCTCCCAGGGCCGACTGGAGCCGGTGCATGCGATGAACGAAGCCACGAACCCTGAGGGGCACAAGCGCTCCCTGCCGGGCCGACCTCCGGGCATCCGGGCGGACAGCTCGGGACTCACCGATCGCCAGCGCCGCGTGATCGAGGTCATCAGGGACTCCGTGCAGCGACGCGGCTACCCGCCGTCCATGCGGGAGATCGGTCAGGCCGTCGGCCTCTCCAGCACCTCCTCCGTCGCACACCAGCTGATGGCGTTGGAGCGCAAGGGCTTCCTGCGCCGTGACCCGCACCGCCCGCGCGCCTACGAGGTGCGCGGGTCCGACCAGGCGGCGTCGGTGCAGCCCACGGACACCGCGGGCAAGCCGGCCGCCTCGTACGTGCCGCTGGTGGGGCGGATCGCCGCCGGCGGCCCGATCCTCGCCGAGGAATCCGTCGAGGACGTCTTCCCCCTCCCCCGCCAGCTCGTGGGCGACGGTGAGTTGTTCGTCCTGAAGGTCGTCGGTGACTCGATGATCGAGGCCGCCATCTGCGACGGCGACTGGGTCACGGTGCGTCGCCAGCCGGTCGCCGAGAACGGCGACATCGTGGCCGCGATGCTCGACGGCGAAGCCACCGTCAAGCGCTTCAAGCGCGAGGACGGGCACGTCTGGCTCCTGCCGCACAACGCGGCCTACGAACCCATCCCCGGCGACGACGCGACCATCCTCGGCAAGGTGGTGGCCGTCCTGCGGCGCGTCTGACAGCGCGCGCCGCGTCGGGCCGGCCCGCGAGGCCGCCCCCAGACCGGGCCCCGGAACCCCTGCGCCGGTTCCGGGGCCCTGTGCTGTCGTGGGACGGGTGCCGGACCCGTCAGCCGAGGTGGCGACGCAGGCACGGGGGCGGCGTCTATCCCATGCTCCGCAAGCCGCCCCCGCACCTCATCCGTCCTCCGTCTGCCTGGCGACCGCGTCGATCGCCGCCAGCGACTTGCGCACCTGGTTGCGGTCCGTGGTGAACCAGAAGTCGGGCAGTGATGCCTTCAGATAGCTGCCGTACCGGGCCGTCGCCAGACGCTGGTCCAGTACGGCGACCACACCGCGGTCACCCGACGCCCTCACGAGGCGGCCGGCGCCCTGGGCCATGAGGAGCGCGGCGTGCGTGGCGGCAACCGCCATGAAGCCATTGCCGCCCGCGTCCTCGACAGCCTTCTGCCGGGCACTCATCAGGGGGTCGTCCGGGCGCGGGAACGGGATCTTGTCCATGACGACCAGCTGGCAGCTGGCTCCCGGGACATCCACGCCCTGCCAGAGCGACAGGGTGCCGAAGAGACACGTCTTCGGGTCGGCGGAGAAGTTCTTGATGAGCTCGCCCAGCGTCTCCTCGCCCTGGAGGAGGATCGGGAACTCGGGGATCCGCGACCGCAGCTCCTCGGCGGCCAACTGGGCGCCCCGCATCGACGAGAACAGGCCGAGGGTGCGGCCGCCCGCCGCCTGGATCAGCTCCGTGAGCTCGTCCAGCATGTCGGCGCGGTCGCCGTCCCGCGCCGGGCGGGCCAGGTGCTTGGCGACATAGAGGATGCCCTGCTTGCGGTAGTCGAAGGGTGAGCCGACGTCGATGCCCTTCCACTTCGGGACGTCGTCGCCCTCGGTGCCCTCGGGGGCAAGACCCAGGGAGGCGCCCACGCCGTTGAAGTCGCCGCCCAGCTTCAGTGTCGCGGACGTCAGGATCACCGAACGGTCCGCGAAGAGCTTCTCCCGCAACAGCCCGGAGACGGACATGGGGGCGACGCGCAGGGAGGCTCCGAAGCGGTCGTGGCGCTCGTACCAGACCACGTCCCACTCGGAGCCGTTCGTGATCCGCTCCGCCACGTCGTGCACGTTCTCCACGGAGGCGAGGGCCTGCTTGCGGACGGCGTCCTCGTCCTGGACGGCCTTGTCGCGGGTCGTCCCGATCGCGGAGATGACGGTGCGGCACGCGTCACGCAGCGCCATGAGGGCGTACCCGAGATCCTCCGGGATCTCCTCGAGGCGGCCCGGCAGCGCCAGCTCCATCAATCGCTCGAAACCCTCGGCGGCGGTCTGGAGCTGGTCCGCGGCCTTTTCGTTGACGAGTTTCGCGGCTCGGCGCACCGCGCGATTGACCTGACCGGGGGTGAGTTCGCCCGTGGCGACTCCGGTGACCCGGGAGACCAGTTCGTGCGCCTCGTCGACGATCAGCACCTCGTGCTGCGGGAGAACCGGGGCGCCCTCGATGGCGTCGATCGCGAGCAGCGCATGGTTGGTGACGACGACCTCGGCGAGCTTGGCCCGCTCGCGGGCCATCTCGGCGAAGCACTCCGCACCGTACGCGCACTTCGAGGCGCCCAGGCATTCCCTCGACGACACCGACACCTGGGCCCAGGCGCGGTCCGAGATGCCGGGAGTGAGGTCGTCACGGTCGCCGGTCTCGGTCTCGTCGGCCCAGTCGCGCACCCGCAGCAGGTCCTGACCCAGCTTGCTGGTGGGTGCGGCGGCCTCGAACTGATCGAAGAGACCCTCTTCCTCGTCCTGCGGGACACCTTCGTGCAGCCGGTGCAGACAGAGATAGTTCGACCGGCCCTTGAGCATCGCGAACTCCGGGCGGCGGCGCAGCAGCGGGTGCAGTGACTCGACCGTTCTCGGCAGGTCGCGCTCCACCAGCTGGCGCTGCAGAGCCAGGGTGGCGGTCGCGACGACCACTCGCTCCCCGTGCGCGAGCGCGGGCACCAGGTAGCCCAGCGACTTGCCGGTACCGGTGCCGGCCTGGACCAGCAGGTGGGAGCCGTCGTCGATCGCTTCCTCGACGGCTTCGGCCATGGCCACCTGACCGGGGCGCTCCGTACCGCCGACGGCAGCGACGGCAGCATGCAGGAGTTCGGGGAGTGAGTGCTTCGTCATAGCGCGACCACCCTACGACCCCGCACTGACAAACGGGCGATCAAGGCGGGGGCGGGCGACGGGATCAAGACCTGCGCTCCTCGGCGGGGTGGGTGGCGGGGCGGACTGCCGCCTGGGCGAGGCCGTGGCGGAACTGCCGGAAGAAGTGGGGATGGCGGGTGGGAACTGCTGAGGCAGAGGCCGCGTTCCATCAGTGACGGCACGATCACCTAGCGCTACAACACGTGCTGGAGAGACCGGTCTCGCACCATGAGGCCGGCCCGCTTGGCAGGCAGGTCGACCTCGGCGGAGAACCGGAAGCCGGCGGTCAGGAAAGCGGCGATGGAGGGGGTGTTACGCATGTCGGGTTCGGCGATGACGCGTGCGCAGGAGGGGCGCTGCGCGAGAACGAGATCGGCCACGGTCCGCAGCAGCAGACCCCCGAGACCGCGTCCGCGGTCGGCGACCGGTCCGACCAGGACGTGGATTCCCGTGTCGTGAGGCCGGGCGGGATAGTGACGGGCCAGCGGATCCAGATCCGCCCGGTAGATCTCCCAATAGCTCATCGGCGCTCCGTCCAGCAGACCGACGCACGGCACGCTGCGCCCGTCACCGGCGAGCTGGGCGCGCAGATGGCCCTCGGTCACGGACTGCGGTCCGGACAGCTCCCAGAAGGCCGCGGCGGCGGGGTCGTTCATCCAGCGGCTGATGAGCGGGAGGTCGCGTCCGAGGCGTGCGGGGACGAGGTGGAACACGCCCGCTGGTGTGTCGGCCGGGCCCCAGTCGGCGACGCGGTCGAGGAGATCCTCGTGCCGCGGGACGAAGGAGGGTCGGCACCGGTCACGGGTCGCGGCGGTGGGGACAGGGAGCTGTGTCGTGCGCTCGTCCCGCCCAGGGGCCGCGTGGCCGTCGAGCGGGTCTTCCGCGGCGAGAGCGATGCGCTCGTCCGGGAGCCTCGGATCCAGGGTGTTCTCGCCGTGCCCGCCCGCCTCGGGCCGCTCACCGCGATCCGCGTGGGTTCCGCCGCGGGAGTCGACACGGTCAAAGGCGCCGGCAGCGGCGAGGCCACCCGGGCCGGTGCCTGAGGCGATTCGGGCGTATGCGCCGGACTGCGTACCGACACCGGCCCAGGCCCCTGGCTCAGCCTTGCATTCGGCGCTCGGCCTGGCGTCGGAGGCGGTGCGCGACGCGGCGCCGGAGGTCACGTCGGCCATGACGGAGGCGGAGGATCCGCGCTCGGCGATCGGGGCGGCAGGAGGCACCGACGCTCCTCTCGGAAAAGGGGGTGGCATGTCCTCAGGGATGGAGGAGGCCAGTCGTGGACCCAGGGGACGAGCAGAGTGATCAGCAGCGCAGGGGGTTGGCGATGGTGACGTAGACGGACTGGGTGTCGACCGGGCCGACGAGTTCGTCGAGGCCGTTCAGACGGGTCAACAGGTTGGCCTTGCAGCGCAGGACGGGTGAGTCGAGCAGCCGCGCGGGCAGCGAGGTGCGCAACCGGGCCGGACCGGAGGCGACGTTTCCGAGGAAGCGCCGGAAGGCGGCGAGCAGCAGCCGCTCATCGGCCAACCCCTGGGAACCGAACGCTCCGATCAGGCCGAGCACGTTGTTGACCGCCAGGTAGTACACGAGCCGCTCGTCGGTGACCTCGTCGCTGACGAACGTATCGCTTTGCTCACCGATGCCGGGCAGCCGGGCATCGAGGTCCGCCCGCCGGGACTCGCGGAAGTAGTACCCCTGGTTGTCCCGGTAGCGGCCGCCGGTGGGCCAGCCGTCCCGGTCCAGCAGAAGCAGGGTGTTCTGCTGGTGCGCTTCCAGGGCGATGCCCGCCTCACCGTCCAGCCACAGGACGGGGCGTACGACGTGCTCGAGGTAGCGCAGAAACCACTCGGCGGCGACGACGCCGCGGGGTCGGCCGGTGCGGCGGGCAAGACACGTGACCACCTCGGCCAGCCGGGACCTCAGGCTCGGACCGTGCCGAACAGGACGCCCCGGCGCGTCCTCCGGCGTGGCCGGTGAGCACGGCCGCAGCGAGACAAGTCCGGCGACGCAGGAGACATCGTCCGAAGGGCTGAACGGGTTGTGGCGGATCACCACGTCCAGTCCGGGCATCGGGTCGCCGCCCTGGGTGTCGACGGCGAGCCACGCCGGGTCCCTGACGATGTCGAAGCCCGGGTGCACGGCCCGCCACTGCCGGGCGAGACCACTGCGGAGCAGACGGTGGACCTCCACACCACGGTGGAGCTCCTTACGGAGGTGCTCGCGGCGGGAGTTGGTGATGCGAAGGCCCAGCGAGAGCTTGAGCATCGCGGGGGCATGGGCGCGGTAGACGGTGCGTACGGAGGAGGTGGGGTGCCAGGGAGTGCCATGGGTGCCGAGGTCATGGAGCAGTCCGCTGTCGAGCAGGGCAGCGGCCTCCGGGCGGTGTCGGATCTCGTGGGCCTGCCAGGGGTGCAGGGGCAGCAGGGCGTACCCGTCCGGCCGCGCCGGTCCGGCCCCGGCCAGGCGGGCGGTGAGCCGGGGTGCGTCGACAGGGCGGCCGCGTTCGGTCCAGGAGGAGTCGGTGGCGAGGACGGAGGGCGCGACAGCCATCCAGTGCAGGGGGAAGGACCCGCGTGACTCGGGCGAGTACAGCAGTGCTTCGGCGTCGGAGAGACCCTCACGGCTCTTCGGGGCGGGGTGCAGGGGATGCCCGAGGACGAGTGCCTGTTCCGCGGAGAGGAAGAAGTCGTGGCTGCAGCTTGGGCGTTCCCGGCGGTTGATGACGAAGCGGGCGATACGTCGCAGCGAGTCGGCGACATCCGCGACGAGTTCCGCGCCGTGAGGGCCATCGGCGCCGGGGGAGCCGAGAGTGTCCTTGGCGGGAGAGCCGCCTGCGGACGTCTCCCTGGCGAGCAGGGCGGCGATCGTGACGGGGTCGGCCGGTGGGGCGTACGCGGGGGCACCGGCGAGACGAGGAGGGCCGAAGCGGTGCCAACCCGTCGGGGACCAGTAGCGGACCGGGGCGAGGAGCGCCGTGTCGCTGGCGGGAAAGGGGATGTGGAGGACGCCGTCGACCGGGGCGGGCTGGTCGGTCTCACGCGCCCAGCAGCGGAGCAGGTTCTCCACTCCGGCGGCTTGGGCGAAGGTGTGCGGATCAGCGTGTTCCAGAGGGTCGGTGCCCTGGCCCGCAAGCGGTCTCCCGGCCGGTCGCGTCGCCGGCCGGTGGCGAGGGACACCCGGGTGTGGCGGTGTCCCCGGGGTGGTCCGGGCGCCGAGGGAGCCTCGTCCCGGCGTCGGTGCGTGGTCGTCGGGGTGGGGGGTGGTGGCGTTCAAGGCAGGTCCTCGTGGGGGGTGATCATGCGGGTGGGAGGTGCGAGCCGGGGGACTTCACCCGGTGGCCGGGGGTGTGAAGAGGTGACGTGCGGGCTCGCGACGCCCAGGCACCTGGGTGCCTCACAGGCAGGCGAAGCCGGTGGTCAGGTGGCCTGGCCTGGGCGCAAAGGAGTGTGGGCGGGCAGCGTTCCGGCGGGCCTGGACTGCTCTGCCGGAGAGGCTCACCGTGCGGCTGCCGTGCCACCCCCGCGACAGCGGGCGACCGCGCGGACCGCGTCGGCCAGGCGGTCCAGTACGGCGGCCGCTTGTTCATCGGTGATGGTCAGGGGAGGCAGCAGTTGCACGACGCTCGCGTGACGTCCTCCGAGCCCGACGATGAGGCCGCGCCGCAGGCACTCCTGCTGGACCGCGGCGGCGAATCCGGGGGCCGCGGGAGGGGCCAGTGGTGCGCTGCCCGGCATCACCGACGCCCCCGCGCCTCCCGCGGCCGCATCCGCGCATGCCCCTTCGGGCTGCCGCTCCGGATCCACCAGCTCAAGCCCGATCATCAGCCCCCTCCCCCGCACGTCCCCCACGCATGTGAACTCGTGCACGAGGCCATGGAGTTGTCCCAGCATGCGCGTCCCCAGGGTCGCCGCCCGTCCGGCGAGGGCGTTCTCGCGGACATGGGCGAGAGTCGCCGTGCCGGCAGCCATGGCGAGTTGATTGCCCTGGTAGGTGTCCGCGGGGACGGCCGCTTCCCCGGTGTCGAGGTCGTCGCGGTAGACCACGACGGACAGTGGCAGACTGCCGCCGATGGCTTTGGAGAGGATCATCACGTCGGGGGTCACACCGCTGTGCTCCACCGCCCAGGAGGCGCCGGTCCGGCCCACGCCCGTCTGGATCTCGTCGGCGATCAGGGGGATGGACCGGTCGGCGGTGATCTGTCGCATGCGCCGCAGCCAGGTGTCCGGTGCGGGGATCACTCCGCCCTCGTACTCGACGGGCTCGACGATCATCCCGGCGGGCAACGGCACTGCGGCCTCGGGGTCGCCGAGGAGGGATTCGGTCCAACGGGCGGCGAGCTCGGCGCCGTACTCGCCTCCGATACCGAAGGGGCAGCGGTAGTCCTGCGGATAGGGCAGGCGGGTGGCCCATGCGTCACGGGTGTGCACGGACGCGGCCTCGGGAGCCCCGGTGGTCCTTCCGGGACCGGCGCCCGTGAAGGTCAGGAGACCGCTCCGCCCGGTCGCCGCGCGGACCAACGCCAAGGCGGTTCCGACGGCTTCGCTGTCGGCCGGTCCGCAGAACCGTACGCGCGCCCGGTCGGCGAGTCCCGGCGGCAGGGTGCGGAACAGTTCGGCGAGGAAGGCGTCTTTGACGGGTGTCGACAGGTCGAGAGCGCTCAGGGGTGCGCCGGAGTCGAGGACCTTGCGGATGGCTTCCAGAACGACCGGGTGGTTGTGACCGAGGGCGAGTGTGCCGGCACCGGAGAGACAGTCCAGATAGCGGCGGCCGTCCGCGCCCTCGATGGTCAGTCCCCGGGCCCGCACCGGCACGATCGGCAGGGCGCGGGCGTAGGTCCGGGCGGCGGATTCGCGTGCGGCTTGGCGGCGCGGGACTCCCTCGTGCGCCGCGCGTGCCGCGGGGAGCGCAGCGGCCACGGCGTCACCGGCCCCACCGGGGGATTTCACCTGCGTACGCCCCACAGCGGCCTCCTCTGACACACAACTCCCATGGGTGGATTCCGCCACGACTTCCCTGACCTTCCACTGGGCACGGGCACAGGAGACCGCGCACAGACAGCAGGCCCCCCACCGCTACCAACCGCGGATCACTTACCGGGTTACGGGTTGCCTCAAGATCCTTTCCGTAACGGAACCGTTGCGGATCCGTCGGAGCGGCCCCACAGCCACCGCATAGTGTGTGGTGCCGTTCCCGGACACCGTGAGGCGGCCCGAACCTCCCGCGCGACAGCGGGAATCGGGACTCATGCGCTGGTTTGTCCACATTCGTTCCACATCAGGGGGAGTCAGATCATGCGATCCACACGGCCGTCGTCCACCGCCAGTCGAGAGGGGAGTGCGCGCCGCAGGAACTCCCCCGTACTGGCCGCCGTGGCCCTCGCCTCGGTGCTCGCGCTGACCGCCACGGCCTGTGATTCCGGCGACGCCACGGCGGACGGTGAGGCCTCCGCGTCCGCCACGGCCTCCGACGACGGCAAGCTCAGGATCCCGGCCGACATCAGGGACCGGCTCCGCGAGCACGGGATCGACATCGACCAGTGGAAGAACGGCGCCTGGAAGAACTGGGACAGGGACGACTGGCTGCGCGAGGCCAACGAATACATCAACCCGATCATCGAGGGGCTCTGGAACCCGGACCGCATGCGGGAGGCCGAGGAGCCCGACCAGGGTGTCGACGCGGGCGACCTCTCCGGTGACCAGGGCGTGACCGACCCGGCGCCGGAGCCGGTCCAGGCTCAGGCCGTGACGCCGTCGTACCACGCCAACGCCCCCACGGCCGGGAAGGTGTTCTTCGACTCCCCCGAGGGTTCGGCCGTCTGCTCGGCGACCGTGGTGAAGGACCCGGCACACCCGGGCAAGTCCAACCTGGTGTGGACGGCGGGTCATTGCGTGCACGCGGGCAAGAAGGGCGGCTGGTACCGCAACATCGCGTTCGTGCCGTCGTACAACGACGACGGAAAGCCGGTGGAGGCGCTGGAGAACGCCACCCGCGAGGACGTCGCTCCCTACGGCGTCTGGTGGGGCGACTGGGCGCAGACCTCGGACCAGTGGATCGAGCAGGGCGGTTCGACGGGCGGCGACGGCGCGTCGTACGACTTCGCGGTCATCCATGTGACGCCGGAGCAGGGCAGCGGCGGCAAGTCGCTGGAGGAGATCGTCGGTTCCGCGCTGCCGGTCGACTTCAAGGCGCCCGCGGTGCCGCAGGTGAAGAGCGTCACGGCGATCGGCTACCCGGCCGCGCGGCCCTACGACGGGCAGAGGCTGTACCGGTGCCAGGACCGGCCCGGACGGCTGTCGGTCACCGCGTCGGATCCCACCATGTACCGCATCGGCTGCACCATGACCGGTGGATCGTCCGGCGGTGGCTGGGTGGCGACGGGTGCGGACGGCAACCCGGCGCTGGTGTCCAACACCTCGATCGGCCCGGTGAGGTCGGGCTGGCTGGCCGGGCCTCGTCTGGGCGATGTGGCCAGGGGCGTGTACGACTCGGTCAGCGAGAAGTTCGCCGGTCGGTGACGGCCGGCTGAACAGCGGCGTCGGTGGGGTGGCGCACCCGGCGCACCCCTCGGAACCTTCACCGCCCCACCCGGTGAGCCCTCGACTCCGCGGGCACACTGGGATGTCGCGGGGGCATCGGCGCGCCCGCGCATCCATGGCATGCGCACGCGGCAAGAGCCGCCGCGGACCTCGGACGAACTGGGTTTCGACCTCGAATCAGTGGTCCAGGGCGGTTCGGACCCGCACATGCTGAAGGCCCGCTCCCCGTGGCAGGGGGCGGGCCTTCTCGCGTCACACGAGACGCACGCTCAGGCCAGGCTCAGAGCGCCGGCGCCGGAACGTGCGGCGTGAGTTCCGCCGCCAGCTCCTCGTGCACCCGCACCTTGAGCAGGGTGCCCTCCGGGGTGTGCTCCTCGGAGATCACCTCGCCCTCGTCATGGGCACGGGCGACCAGCTTGCCGTGCGTGTACGGCACGAGCGCCTCGATCTCGACCGACGGACGGGGCAGCTCGTTGTCGATGAGCGCGAGCAGCTCCTCGATGCCCTGGCCGGTGCGGGCCGAGACGGCCAGGGACCGCTTCTCGACGCGCAGCAGCCGCTGGAGGGTGAGCGGGTCGGCCGCGTCGGCCTTGTTGATCACGACGATCTCGGGTACACCGTTGGCGCCGACGTCCCTGATCACCTCGCGCACGGCGGCCAGCTGCTCCTCGGGGAACGGGTGCGAACCGTCCACCACGTGCAGGATCAGGTCGGACTCGCCGACCTCCTCCATGGTGGAGCGGAACGCCTCGACCAGGTGGTGGGGCAGGTGGCGTACAAACCCGACCGTGTCGGCCAGCGTGTACAGCCGTCCGCTCGGTGTCTCGGCCCGGCGCACGGTCGGGTCGAGGGTCGCGAACAGGGCATTCTCCACCAGCACTCCCGCGCCCGTGAGGCGGTTGAGCAGCGAGGACTTGCCGGCGTTGGTGTAGCCCGCGATGGCCACGGACGGCACCTTGTGGCGCTTGCGCTCCTGGCGCTTGATCTCGCGGCCGGTCTTCATCTCCGCGATCTCCCGGCGCATCTTCGCCATCTTCTCGCGGATCCGGCGCCGGTCCGTCTCGATCTTGGTCTCACCGGGACCACGGGTGGCGAGGCCGCCGCCCTTGCCGCCGCCCATCTGCCGGGACAGCGACTGACCCCAGCCGCGCAGTCGCGGCAGCATGTACTGCATCTGCGCGAGTGCGACCTGCGCCTTGCCCTCTCGGGACTTGGCATGCTGGGCGAAGATGTCCAGGATCAGGGCCGTCCGGTCGATGACCTTGACCTTGACGACGTCCTCGAGGTGGATGAGCTGGCCCGGGCTGAGCTCACCGTCACAGATGACGGTGTCCGCGCCCGTCTCGATGACGATCTCGCGCAGCTCCTCGGCCTTGCCGGAGCCGATGTAGGTGGCCGCGTCGGGCTTGTCGCGGCGCTGGGTGACACCGTCGAGCACCATCGCGCCGGCCGTCTCCGCGAGGGCGGCGAGCTCCGCGAGGGAGTTCTCCGCGTCCTGCACGGTTCCCGAGGTCCATACACCGACGAGGACGACCCGCTCCAGACGGAGCTGGCGGTACTCGACCTCGGTGACGTCCTCGAGCTCGGTGGACAGGCCCACCACGCGGCGCAGAGCCGCGCGGTCGGAGCGGTCGAACTGGTCGCCGTCCCGCTCTCCGTCGATCTCGTGGCTCCAGGCGACGTCCTCTTCCATCAGGGCATCGGCCCGAAGACCCTCGGGGTGGCTGTGCGCGAAGCGCTTGGTGTCCTGGGAAAAGGAAGAAGAGGAGGTCATTGGATCCTTACGTAGCTGGGAAGCCGTTCATTGTCTGCAACGCACGGGCGGTCCGGGAGATTCCCGGCGCTGCGCACCGCGTCGACCTGAAGATGTTCGCACGGCACGGGGCGTCTCGTCATCGTGTTATCGGGCGGGCGTCCTCGCCGCCTTGGCCCTGTCCGCCGGAGCCTGCGGTTTCGCCGGCGTCTCCGGCTTCCAGTCCGGGTGCCCCGGCATCGGCGGGGTCTTCTCGCCGTACAGCCAGTCCCGGAAGAAGCCGTCCAGGTCACGCCCGGAGATCTCGGCGGCGAGCCGGACGAAGTCCTGTGTCGTGGCCGTGGCGTCCTGGTGCCGGGTGACCCAGGCGCGTTCGAGGCGTTCGAACGCCGGGCGGCCGATCTCCTGGCGCAGTGCGTACAGGACGAGGGCTGCGCCGTCGTAGACGACGGGCCGGAAGATGCTGGTCTTGCGGGCGGGGTCGGGTGCCTTCGGGGCGGCGGGCGGCCCGTCGGCGGCACGCCAGCGGTCGGAGGCCCTGTACGCGGCCTTCATCCGGTCCCGCATCGGCTTGTCGGCCTGCTCCTCGGCGTACAGCGCCTCGTACCAGGTGGCGTGCCCCTCGTTGAGCCACAGATCGGACCAGGTGCGAGGGCTGACGCTGTTGCCGAACCACTGGTGGGCCAGTTCATGGACCATGATCGACTCGACGTACCACGGGGGGTAGACCGGCTCGGTGAAGAGCTCCCGCTCGAAGAGGGAGAGCGTCTGGGTCTCCAGCGCGAAAC
This sequence comes from Streptomyces sp. NPDC092370, assembly GCF_044755265.1. Taxonomy (NCBI): domain Bacteria; kingdom Bacillati; phylum Actinomycetota; class Actinomycetes; order Kitasatosporales; family Streptomycetaceae; genus Streptomyces; species Streptomyces sp. NPDC092370. Next base: position 121,172 of record NZ_JBIVQO010000015.1, read on the forward strand.
CGGTGGCGACGTCGGCCAGGAGCAGGCCGTACGTCTCGAAGGGGTAGCGGCCGACCTTGCGCTCCATCCAGGCGATCTGGCCGGGGGTCTTCTCCAGCCAGGGTTCGAGGGCCTTGCGGTGCCCGGTCGGGACGACGTCCCGTACGGGCAGCGCGTGCGGGCCGGTGCGGTGCAGCACCGTGGAGCGGCCGATGGAGACCTGGGTGAGCTCGGTGGCCATGGGGTGCTGGTTGCGGTACGTCCACGTCGTCGTCCCGCCGGACTTCTCCACTCCGGCGGACAGACCGTTGGCGACGGCCCTGTGACCGTCGGGTGCGGTGACCCGGATGGTGAACATCGCCTTGTCGGAGGGGTGGTCGTTGCACGGGAAGACCAGGTGCGCGGCGTCGGCCTGGTTGGCCATGGCGAGGCCGTCCGCGGTGCGCACCCAGCCGCCCTCGCGCCCCTTGGCGGGCACGGGATCGCTGGTGTGCCGCACGGTGATCCGCATCCAGTTGCCGTCCGACACCGAGTCCTCGGGCGTGATCACCAGATCCTCGCCGGCGGTGCGGAACTGCGCGGGCTCGCCGTCGAACTCGACCGATTCGACCGTGCCGTGGGCGAAGTCCAGGTTGACGCGGTCCAGGTCGGCGGTGGTCCAGGCGTCGATGGTGGTGACGGCCCGCAGCGGCTCGCTGTTGTTGCCCGGATAGATGAAGGAGAGGTCGTACGCCGCCACGTCGTAACCGGGATTCCCGAGGTGAGGGAAGAGGCGGTCGCCGACGCCGAGCGGGACGGCGGGGACGGCGGCGGCGACGAGACAGACGGAGATCGCCGAGGTCAGCAGGGCGGCGGCGGTCCGGCGGCGGAGGGGGGTGGTGGCCTGGCTGTGGGGGGTCAGGAGCATGTCTCACGGCTATCAGCGCGCGGGCGAGCTGCGGGGACGGCGCGCTTCCGTCCCACCCGAACCGGGGACCGCAGCCTGCGCCGGGTGCCGTTCGCGGCGGCGGCCCGGGCCGGGCCGGCCGCTCCGCAGTTGCGGCTCGTCCCGGTCAGCCGCTCTGCGGCTGGGGCTGGGACTGCGCCCGGCTGACGTCGTACACCCCGGCCACGTTGCGCATCGCACGCATCAAGGCGGGCAGATGGCCCGCGTCCGGGAGCTGCACGGTGTACGTGTGCCGCACCTGCTGCTGGGCGGGGGGCTCGACGGTCGCCGAGACGATCTCGGCGCCCTCGGAGGCCATGGCTTCGGTGAGATCGGCCAGCAGGTGGGGACGGACGAACGATTCGGCGAGCAGCGTGACCCTGCACTCGGCGGCCTCACCCCAGCGCACGGCGACCTCGGCACGCCCCCCTTTCTTCATGCGCGCCACCACGGCGCACTCCACGCGGTGCACGGTGACCGCGCCCCCGCGCACGGTGAAGCCGGTGATCTCGTCGGGCGGTACGGGTGTGCAGCATCGGGCGAGGCGGACGCTCGCGCCGGCCAGGTCGGCGAGAACGTGGCCGACGGCGGGACGGCCGGCGGGCTGCTCGGGCACGTCGGCGGGCCGGAGCGCTGTCCGGTCCTCGTCGATCCGCGCCTCGCTCTGCTGGGACTCGGCCTGCGCCGGATGGGCGGCCAGCCACCGCTGGATGGCGATCCGGGCCGCGGGCGTGTGGGCGTGCTCCAGCCACTCCCGGGAGGGCTCCGACGCCGGGTCCTGGCCCATGAGCAGCTGGACGGTGTCGCCGTCCTTCAGGACGGTGCTCAGCGTCGCCAGGCGGCCGTTCACGCGGGCGCCGATGCACGCGTGCGCGTCCTCGCCGTACTGGGCGTATGCCGCGTCCACACAGGTCGCCCCGTCGGGCAGGCCGATGGTGCCGCCGTCCGGCCGGAAGACGGTGATCTCACGGTCCTGGGCGAGGTCCTCGCGCAGGGTCGACCAGAAGTGGTCGGGGTCCGGGGCCGCCTCCTGCCAGTCGAGGAGCCGGGAGAGCCAGCCCGGGCGGGTGGGATCGACGCGCTCGCCGTCGGCCGGGTCGTCGAGGGCGGGTGCGTACGGGTTACCGAGGGCGACGACGCCGGCCTCGGCGACTTTGTGCATCTGGTGCGTACGGATGAGGACCTCGACGACCTGCCCGTCCTCGCGCGCCACGGCCGTGTGCAGCGACTGGTAGAGGTTGAACTTCGGTACGGCGATGAAGTCCTTGAACTCCGAAACGACCGGGGTCATACAGGTGTGCAGTTCACCCAGCACGCCGTAACAGTCGGCGTCCTCGTTCACCAGCACCAGGACCCGGCCGAAGTCGGAGCCGCGGAGCCGGCCGCGTTTACGGGAGACGCGGTGCAGCGAGACGAAGTGGCGGGGCCGAATGAGGACCTCGGCCTGGATGTCCGCCTCGCGCAGCACCCCGCGCACCTCGTCGGCGACCTCGGCGAGCGGATCGTCCGTGCGGGCCGCGTTGCGGACGATCAACTCCCTGGTGTGCGCGTACTCCTCGGGATGCAGGATCGCGAAGACCAGGTCCTCTAGTTCGGTCTTGAGCGCTTGGACGCCGAGCCGTTCGGCGAGCGGGATGAGCACGTCACGTGTCACCTTGGCGATGCGCTCCTGTTTCTCGGGGCGCATGACGCCGAGGGTGCGCATGTTGTGCAGCCGGTCGGCGAGTTTGATCGACATGACGCGGACGTCGTTGCCGGTGGCGACGAGCATCTTGCGGAAGGTCTCGGGCTCGGCGGCGGCGCCGTAGTCGACCTTCTCCAGTTTGGTGACGCCGTCGACGAGGTAGCGGACCTCCTCGCCGAACTGGTCGCGCACCTGGTCGAGTGTGACGTCCGTGTCCTCGACGGTGTCGTGCAACAGGGACGCCGTCAACGTCGTGGTCTCGGCGCCGAGTTCTGCGAGGATCAAGGTCACGGCGAGCGGGTGCGTGATGTACGGCTCGCCGCTCTTGCGCATCTGGCCGCGGTGCGAGGACTCGGCCAGGACGTAGGCCTGGCGCAAGGGCTCGAGATCCGCGTCGGGGTGGTGAGCGCGGTGGGCCTCGACGACGTGGCTGATGGCGTCGGGCAGCCGGCCGCGGGCGGCGGGGCCGAGCAGGGCCGCGCGGCCGAGGCGACGCAAGTCGATCCGGGGGCGGGCCTTCCTGCGGGGGGCTGTCGGCGTCACCGCTCCTGACACCGCGCCCGGCATCGGGCCTGGGGTCACGGAATTCGTGGCCTCCGCACTCATGGGCACCTCCGGCTGCGTCAACCGGCGGACGGGGCGCCCCAGAGCGGACACGGCTCAGGGGGCGGCTTCGGTCCCCCGTCCGGGCCGGTGCTTGATGCTACCGAGCCCACCACGCCGGACTGACCGCCTCTCGCCGAGCGTGAAACTGATCACCCATTCGAGGGACGAATGCGAGGTTTGTACCTCCGCACGCCGCGGCCAACCCGGTGCGATTCCCGCCAAGTGGCCGAATGACGATGGTTGTTTCGAGTCCGCTGGCCGAGGGTGCGCGGATGTTTCACGACGGCCCGCCCCGGCTCACGCGGACCGGGCGGCGTCCAGCCAGTCCGCGTCGATCTCGCCCTCCGCCACGATCACGGCCGGGCCGGTCATCTCGATCTCGCCGTCGGGCCGCTCGGTGATCACCAGGGTGCCGCCGGGGACGTCCACGGTGTACGTGACGGGGGTGCCGGTGACCGTCGGGTCGGCGCCGTCGCGCCGGGCGGCGGCCACGGCGACCGCGCACGCGCCCGTGCCGCACGAACGGGTCTCACCGGAGCCGCGCTCGTGCACGCGCAGCGCGACGTGTCCGGGAGCGCGGTCGACCACGAACTCGACGTTCACACCGTCCGGGTAGGCGGCGGCCGGGCTGAAGGGCGGCGGGGAGTGCAGGTCGCCGGCGTGCGCCAGGTCGTCCACGAAGGCGACCGCGTGCGGGTTGCCCATGTTGACGTTCCGCGCGGGCCAGCTGCGCTCGCCGACACTCACCGTGACGTCACCGTCGGGCAGCGCCGCCTTGCCCATGCCCACGGTCACGTCACCGTCCTTGGCGATGTGCACGGTCTTCACGCCCCCGCGGGTGGCGACCGCGAGGTCTCCCTCGGTCACGTGACCGGCGCGTTGGAGGTAGCGCGCGAACACCCGCACGCCGTTTCCGCACATCTCGGCGATCGAGCCGTCGCCGTTGCGGTAGTCCATGAACCACTCCGCCTCGGCCGCCATGCCCTCGGCCTCCGGGTGCGCCGCGGACCGCACGACATGCAGCAGCCCGTCACCGCCGATGCCCGCGCGCCGGTCGCACAGGGCGGCGACGGCGGCCGGGGACAGGTCGATGGCGTTCTCCGGGTCCGGGACGATCACGAAGTCGTTCTCCGTGCCGTGACCCTTGAGGAAGGCGATCCGCGTGCTCATGCCTCGATCGTAAGGGGTGCCCACGACAACGCCTCGGCGCGCCTGCGGCGGTGCCCCCGGATCTCCGGAGACGCCGGTGGCGCCGAACCCCGCGGGGCGCGTCGTAGGGCGCTCAGCGCAGCCGCGCCACGCGCCACACGGCGAGGACCACCACCACGGCCACGACGAGGGCGTACGCGAGGGCGACCCGCCAGTCGGGCCTGCGGCCGGAGCCCTTGGCGGGCAGGCCCGGCCACGTGTAGCCGACACGGCGGGCGGCCATCATGCCCCAGCCGGCCGCGCAGGAGCAGATCAGCAGACCCAGCATGGCGATGACGGCCCCGCTGTCGCCGAAGTCGAAGGCGAGCGGGAACGCGAACATCAGGGAGCCGAGTGCCGCGAGGCTCACGATGGGTGCCAGCTGCCAGATGCGGAGCCGGCGCTGCGGGCGCAGCTCGACCTCGACCTCGTCGGCGAACATCTCGCCGGGCTCGGGACCGTCGTCCGTCACGCCCTGTGTCTCGTCGGGCCCGTCGGAGCTGAGGTGGTCCGCCTCCTGCTCGGGTGCGTCCCCGCGCTCCGCCCCATCCCGACCGGCGGTGATGTGATCGGTGCTTCGTGCGGTGTCGCGAGGGCCGGCCTCCATCGCCACGCGCCCTCCCAACTAGGACTCAACTCGGTCGATCGAAGCTCGATGATGGCACGCCGCCGGAGCACCGGATGACGGCCTGGGCGTCCCGATGCCATGACGTGATCAGGCTGTGACCGGTCGTTCGACCAAGGACAGCGCGAGCTGCGGAAGTTCCGTCAGATCGGCGGCTGCCCCACTCAACCAGTGCACCCGCGGGTCGCGCCTGAACCATGAATCCTGGCGGCGCGCGAAGCGCTTGGTGGCACGGACGGTCTCGGCCCGTGCTTCCTCCAGGGTGCACTCCCCGGCGAGCGCCGCGAGCACCTGCTGGTAGCCGAGCGCGCGTGAGGCCGTACGCCCCTCACGCAACCCCTGCGCCTGGAGTGCGCGCACCTCGTCCACCAGGCCGGCGTCCCACATCCGGTCGACCCGGCGCGCGATGCGCTCGTCGAGCTCGGGACGCGCCACGTCGACGCCGATCTGAAGGGTGTCGTACACCGAGTCGTGGCCGGGGAGGTTGGCCGTGAAGGGCCTGCCGGTGATCTCGATCACCTCCAGGGCGCGCACGACCCGGCGGCCGTTGCTGGGCAGGATCGCCCGAGCGGCCTCGGGGTCGGCGGCGGCCAGGCGGGCGTGCAGCGCGCCGGAGCCGCGCAGCGCGAGTTCCTCCTCCAGACGGGCGCGGACCTCGGGGTCGGTGCCCGGGAACTCCAGGTTGTCGACGGCACCGCGCACGTACAGGCCTGAGCCGCCGACCAGGATCGGCCAGCGGCCCTCGGCGAGCAGGGCCTCGATCCGTTCCCTGGCCAGGCGCTGGTACTCGGCCACGGACGCCGTGACGGTCACGTCCCAGATGTCCAGCAGGTGGTGGGGGACGCCGCGGCGCTCCCCGGGCGTCAGCTTGGCGGTGCCGATGTCCATCCCTCGGTAGAGCTGCATGGAGTCGGCGTTGACGACTTCGCCGCCGAGGCGCTGGGCCAGGAAGACGCCCAGATCGGACTTTCCGGCCGCGGTCGGACCGACGACGGCGATGACGCGGGGGGCGGGGGGTGCACTGCTCACCGACCCAGTCTCGCAAACCTCCCGCCCTGGTCTCGAACGAGTTACGTGACGGCACGGCCGCGGGGTCGTTGCCCGTTGCGAGGTTCCTGCCGCCGGATCGCAGAGGCGGTGGCCCGGGCCGCGCAAATGGACGCACCGGGCAACGCGGGTTTTCGCCCGCACGAGTAACGTATGGAGTGGATATGGGCGTTTTTGCACGACTTTTCCGGCGGTCGAAGGCCACGGCGGAGACGCCTGCGGCCGAGGCGCGGACGGACACGGCGACGGCCGAGCCCGAGACGGAGGCGGCCGAGACCGCGGAGGCGAAGAGCGGCGACGGAACGGGGGAAGCGGCCGCACCGGCTGCTGAGGCCACCGCGGCGGTCACCGAGACCGAGGGCGTCGACATCCCCAGGCAGCAGTCCACCGAGAAGGCGGCCGACAACGAGGCGGGCGAGGGCGCCCGCACGTGACCGCCCCGCGCGAGGGAAGGTGAGCCATGAGCCTCCTGGACAACGTGAGAGCCAAGCTGGGCCCGGCCAAGGACAAGGTCTCGGACCTGGCACAGCGGCACGAGGGCACGATCCAGCACGGTCTCGACAAGGCCGCGCGGGCCGTCGACAAGAGGACCAAGGGCAAGTACAGCGACAGGATCCAGTCGGGCACGGGCCGGGCCAAGAGCGCCGTGGACCGGCTCACCCACAAGGACGACGGCGCACCGAACGCGGGCGGCACGAGGACGCCGTCCGGCGCGAGCGGCACGACTCCACCGCCGGCCACGGGCGGCGCCCCACCGCCGGAGGCACCATCGCCGGAGGCACCACCGCCCACGTCCTGAGCACATCGGCGCAGAAGGTCCGGGCGCGCATCGGCATACGGAGGCACATCGGCGGACGGCCGCGGAGCTCAGTGGGCTCCCGGCCGTCCGCCGTTCCGGCGCCGTTCTTCAGGTGCCGCGGCGCCCGCGCACCCTGCCGTCCCGTCTACGACCAGGCGGCGACGACGTACCCCACGCCGTACGGCGCGTCCTCGTACAGCAGCGACCCACCGAGGCCGGTGCCCTCGGCCGCGCCCGCCAGCACCTGCCAGGGGGCCCGGCCGGACGCCTTCAGTTCGTGCGCCGGCCCGATGTCCAGTGAGGTGAGTGCGGCGATGTCCGCCGTGCCGAGCGCCCGCGCGACCTCCGCGTCGAAGGGCGCCGCCCGTTCGTCCAGATAGCCCGGAGCCTTGAGCGTCCGGCACGCGCTGGCGTCCCCCATCACCAGCAGGGCCACTCGATCGTCCCGGGCGGCGATGTCCCTGCCGGTCCGCACGCACGACTCGGGCGGGTACGACTCCCCCACCCCCAGCCCCTCGACCGGGGCGTCTGACCACCCGGTCCGCTCCAGCAGCCAGGCGGCCACCGCCAGTGCGTACGGCAGCCGCGGCCCCGGCTCCGCGCCCTCGGCCGCTCCCAGCCGTACGTCCAGGTCCACACCGAAGCCCCGGAAGGATCCCCGGGTGCCCTCCGGGTACGGCTCGGGCCCGGAACGGTCCGCCACCGGGCCGACGACCACCAGCCGGCCCGGCCGGGCGGCGGCGAGCACGCCCAGCGCGTCCGTGCAGGCTGCGCGCGCCGCATCCAGCTCCGGGGCGGCGCCTGCGGCGACCTCGGGGATCAGGAGGGGCGGGCAGGGGCAGACAGCGGCGGCGACAAGCATGATCGGCAGGGTAACTCTCAGGAGCCCCTGGCACCGCACAGGGCAGTGGCGACCCGGCTCAGTCGCAGCCGCACCCGCTCGTCACGGCTTGCGGCGGCTCGGGGGCGCCGATCTTGGGCAGGCCCAGCATCACTCCGACAGGCTTGGCCTTCTCGGCCGCGTTGCGCTTCTCCCAGGCGTCGCCCGCACGGGTGCGACGTACGTCCAGCACGGCGCCTTCGGCAAGGAGGTGGTGCGGGGCGGCGTAGGTGATCTCGACCGTGACCACGTCGCCGGGGCGGACCTCCTGGTCCGGCTTGGTGAAGTGGACCAGGCGGTTGTCGGGGGCGCGGCCGGACAGGCGGTGGGTGGTGTCGTCCTTGCGACCCTCGCCCTCGGCGACCATCAGCTCCAGCGTGCGGCCGACCTGCTTCTTGTTCTCCTCCCAGGAGATGTCCTCCTGAAGGGCGACGAGCCGCTCGTAACGCTCCTGGACGACCTTCTTGGGGATCTGGCCGTCCATCTCGGCGGCCGGGGTGCCGGGGCGCTTGGAGTACTGGAAGGTGAAGGCCTGGGCGAAACGGGCCTCGCGCACCACGTGCAGCGTCTGCTCGAAGTCCTCCTCGGTCTCGCCGGGGAAGCCCACGATGATGTCCGTGCTGATCGCGGCGTGCGGGATGGCGGCGCGGACCTTCTCGATGATCCCCAGGAAGCGCTCCTGGCGATAGGAGCGGCGCATCGCCTTCAGGACCGGGTCCGAGCCGGACTGGAGCGGCATGTGCAGCTGCGGCATCACGTTCGGCGTCTCGGCCATGGCGGCGATGACGTCGTCGGTGAAGTCCCGCGGGTGCGGGGAGGTGAAGCGGACGCGCTCGAGGCCGTCGATCTTCCCGCAGGCGCGCAGCAATTTACTGAAGGCCTCGCGGTCGCCGATGTCGGAGCCGTACGCGTTCACGTTCTGCCCGAGCAGCGTGATCTCCGAGACGCCCTCGGCGACCAGGGCCTCGATCTCGGCCAGGATGTCGCCGGGACGGCGGTCCTTCTCCTTGCCGCGCAGGGCCGGGACGATACAGAAGGTGCAGGTGTTGTTGCACCCGACGGAGATGGAGACCCAGGCCGCGTAGGCGCTCTCGCGGCGGGTCGGCAGCGTCGAGGGGAACGCCTCCAGCGACTCGGCGATCTCGACCTGCGCCTCGTCCTGCACGCGTGCGCGTTCCAGCAGGACGGGCAGCTTGCCGATGTTGTGCGTGCCGAAGACGACGTCCACCCAGGGCGCCCTCTTCACGATGGTGTCGCGGTCCTTCTGCGCGAGGCAGCCGCCTACCGCGATCTGCATGCCGGGGCGGCTCGCCTTCTTGGGGGCGAGGTGGCCGAGGTTGCCGTACAGCTTGTTGTCGGCGTTCTCACGCACCGCGCAGGTGTTGAAGACGACGACGTCCGCCTCGTCGGCGCCCTCCGGGGCACGGACGTAGCCCGCGTCCTCCAGCAGCCCGGACAATCGCTCGGAGTCGTGGACGTTCATCTGGCACCCGTAGGTGCGTACCTCGTATGTGCGCGTGCCGCCCACTGACTGGCTCCGGTCGATGCTGCTCATGGGGACAAGGGTAGGCGGTCGGCGAAAGTGACTCGGCCGCCTGTGGACAACCCCGCATCCGCCTCAGGGTTCGATGAGTCCTGCCCTGATCGCGTACCGGGTCAGCTCCAGGCGGTCGCGCATGCCGAGTTTCTGGAGGAGGTCGGCGCGGTGGCGTTCGACGGTCTTGGCGCTGATGAAGAGCAGTTCGCCGATCTCCTTCGAGGTGTGGCCCTCGGCGACCAGTTTGAGGATCTCCACCCTGACCGCCGTCCTCCTCCAGCTCAAGCGCGTCGCCGACCGGGCGCCCGATGGCCTGCGCGAGGAGGTGGGCCAGGCACAGTGTCCGACCTCGTCGTGGAGCTCCCGGGCGATCCGGTGCCGTTCGCTCTCCTGCGCGGACAGCGCCCGAGCGGCGCCCGCGGCCCGTTCGGTCTCCAGCCGGTCGAGCATCGTGTTGTACGTCGTGATCAGCCCGGCCGTCTCCGCCGGTCCCGCGACGACGGGCCGGGAGCCCGGCCGCAGCAGGTCCGCGGTGGCCATGGCCCGGTCGAGGCGCTGCAGGGGCACCAGGCCGAAGCGCAGCACGAGCGCGTTGCCGGCGAGCAGCAGCGCCAGGCCGCCGAGCAGGACGAGGGCCTCGCCCACGAGGACGGGGGTGGACACGGTGACCGGGCCGAGCAGCAACGCCGTGGCCACGACCAGGCCGACCGCATTGAGGGAGAAGATCCGCCAGAACAACGACACGGTTCCGGATCCGCTGCTTCCCGCCTTCGCGCGGTGCACCTCCCCCTCCGGCGACCGGCCGCTGCGTATATCCGTCACGACACCCATGTCGTCACCGTACGGCCGGATGGGAGCATGCGGACTTGACCCGTCCGATGATCGGCACCGCTCATCAGATCGACAAAGTATGACAAACGAGATGAACAAGGGGAAGTAACGTGTCAGCTCCGCGCCTGAGGGCGACGCCGCTACCGGGTATCGGGGTCCAGTACGACCTGGAGACCCGGGAACACCGCCATCTGTCGGTGGTGGCGCACCGCGACGGCACGCGCACGGTGAACGTCTACCGGCCCGACGACCCCGACTCGTGCGCGCACTCCCTGCGGCTCACCAGCTCGGAGGCGGGTTCGCTGATCGACGCGCTGAAGCCGTCCCACCACAGCCCGAGCCTGCTCTACACCACGGACCTGGGGCTGGTCGCCGAGCGGATCGAGGTGACCGCGACCTCGCACTGGAACGGGCGGGTGCTGGGCGACATGCGGATGCGGACGGAGACGGGCGCGTCGGTGGTGGCGGTGCTGCGCCGGGCCGAGGCCATCCCGTCGCCCGCGCCTGACTTCCGGCTGGCCGGCGGTGACACGCTGATCGTCGTCGGAACCCGTGAGGGCGTCGACGCGGCCGCGTCCATACTCGGGCGGGAGTGAGCCCTTGCACTCCGCGGTTCTGCTCATCGAGTTCGGTTCCATCATTCTCGGTCTAGGCCTGCTCGGCCGGTTCGCCGGCCGGTTCCGCCTCTCCCCCATACCCCTGTATCTCCTGGCCGGTCTGGCGTTCGGCGAGGGTGGTCTGCTGCCGCTGGGCGCGAGCGAGGAGTTCATCGCCACGGGCGCGGAGATCGGCGTCATCCTGTTGCTGCTGATGCTGGGCCTGGAGTACACGGCGAGCGACCTGGTCTCCAACCTCAAGACCCACTACCCGTCCGGTCTGGTCGACTGCGCCCTCAACGCGCTGCCCGGGGCGGCGGTGGCGCTGCTGCTCGGCTGGGGCCCGGTGGCCGCCGTCGTGCTGGCCGGTGTCACCTGGATCTCGTCGTCCGGCGTGATCGCGAAGGTGCTGGGTGACCTGGGCCGGGTCGGCAACCGGGAGACGCCGGTGATCCTCAGCGTGCTGGTGCTGGAGGACTTGGCGATGGCCGTGTACCTGCCCATCGTCACGGCGCTGGTGGCGGGCGTCGGGCTGATGGCCGGGAGTGTGACGCTGGCGATCGCGCTGGGCGCGGCCGGGCTCGTGCTCTTCCTGGCCCTGCGCTACGGCAGGGTCATCTCGCGGTTCGTCTCCAGTGACGACCCGGAGAAGCTGCTGCTGGTCGTGCTGGGTCTGACGATCCTGGTCGCGGGGATCGCGCAGCAGCTCCAGGTGTCGGCCGCGGTGGGGGCCTTCCTGGTGGGCATCGCCCTCTCGGGGGAGGTCGCCGAGGGTGCGCACACCCTGCTGAGCCCCTTGCGTGACCTGTTCGCGGCGGTCTTCTTCGTCTTCTTCGGCCTGCACACCGACCCGTCGAGCATCCCGCCCGTCCTGCTGCCGGCCCTCGCACTGGCCCTCCTCACCGCGCTGACGAAGATCGCCACCGGGTACTGGGCGGCCCGGCGGGCCGGGATCTCCGTCAAGGGGCGCTGGCGAGCGGGTGGCGCGCTGGTGGCGCGCGGCGAGTTCTCGATCGTCATCGCCGGCCTGGCGGTGTCGGCGGGCATCGAACCGTCCCTCGGCCCCCTGGCCACGGCCTACGTTCTGATCCTGGTGGTCCTGGGCCCGCTCACGGCGCGCTACACCGAGCCGGTGGCGAGCCGGTGGGCGCGGCGCCGCGAGCCCCGCCACCCGCAGCCCGCGCCCCGGGCGGCAGAGGCCGAGGCACCGGTCGCCGACTGAGGAGGGAGTGGGCCGGGCGGCCCGAATCCACGTGACCGGCCCGGGGCGTACCCGCCGGTCAGGAACCCCCGCCCGGCACCCACCCCTGCTTGCGCAGTACCCCCGGCACGTCCGGAGCCTCGTAGTGCTCGCCCTTGAGGACCTTGCCGTCCTCCCGGCGGGATACCGATCCGTCGGGGCCGATCTTCGTCATGTTGGAGCGGTGGATCTCGGCGAGCACCGCATCCAGATCGATGCCGTGCACGAGGGCGGTGCCGTACGCGACGTAGACCACGTCGGCCAGCTCGTGGGCGAGCCGGTCGAGCGGGCCGTGCACCGACACCTCGGCGACCTCCGCGGCCTCCTCGGCGAGCAGCTCACCGCGGTGCGCCGCGAGTTCCGGCGAGACCTCCGTCGGCGTACTGCGGGCGTCCAGGCCGAAGGCGCGATGGAATTCACGGACCAGATCGGCGGGCGAAGAGCTCATGGGGCCGACTGTAGCGGCGGCCACCGACACTCCCCCGCGCACGCCTTGTGGCCCCTGCCCTGGTCACCGGGGCACCCCGGCTGGCAGGATCGCCCGCATGTCCAGGACGTTCCCCCGTATCGGCAGGAGCCGGGCCCTGCAGGGCGGCGCCGCCTCCCTCATGGTGCTCGGCCTGCTGCTGTGGTGGCTGCGCCCCTGGGCCGAGGAGCCGCCGGCCGGGACCATCACCTTCAGCACGGGCACCCGTGCGGGGGTCTACCACGAGTACGGGGAACTCCTGCGCAACGAGATCGACAAGGACATGCCCGACCTGAAGGTGAGGCTGCTGACCAGCGCCGGCTCGCAGGAGAACGTCGCCGACGTGGCGACCGGCAAGGCCGACTTCGCGATCGCGGCGGCCGACGCGGTCGCCACGTACAAGCTCGACAACGCGCCGGGCGCCGACCGGCTGCGCGGACTCGCGCGCCTGTACGACGACTACGTCCAGCTCGTCGTACCGCCCGACTCGGACATCCGCTCCGTCGCCGACCTGCGGGGCAAGCGCGTGGCCATAGGGCTGCCCGACTCCGGTGTGCGGCTGATAGCCAACAGTGTGCTCAAAGCGGCCGGCATCGACCCCGAGAAGGACATCAAGCCGTCCTCGGACGGCATCGACACCGGACCCAAGCGCCTGGGGCGAGGTCTCGACGCGTTCTTCTGGTCGGGCGGGCTGCCCACGGACGGGCTCAGCGGGCCGGCCAAGAAGTCGGCATCGGCCTTCCGGTTCGTGCCGATCGACGCCACGCTCGTGGCGAAGCTGCACGACCAGGGCGGTGCCACGCGCTACTACCGCGCCACCAAGATGCCGGAGTCGGCCTACCCGACCATCCAGCGCGGCAAGCCGGTACCGACCCTCGCGGTGTCCAACCTGCTCGTCACCCGCAGCGACATGGACCCCCGGCTCACCGAGTGGCTGACCCGTACGGTGCTCGACAGCCGGGACCTCATCGGGGCGACCGTCCACTCCGCCCAGCTGGTCGACGTCCGCACGGCGATCTACACCGACCCGCTGCACCTGCATGTCGGCGCCCAGCGCTACTACCAGTCGGTCAAGCCGTAGCGCAGGGCTCCCCGCGGTCACCTGCCGTCAAGCCGTCGGCGCCGACCTCGGCACCGCCACCGTCACCTTCAGCCCGTGCGGCTCATGACGGTCGAACGCGATCGAACCGCCGCCCGCCGCGAGCAGCGCCCGCGAGATGGACAGGCCGAGGCCCGAGCCCTTGACGTTCTGATGCCGGCCACTTCGCCAGAAGCGGTCGCCGACGCGGGCCAGCTCCTCGTCGGTGAGGCCCGGGCCGTGGTCGGTGACGACGACGGTCGAGAGGCCGCCCCGGGAGGCGACGGTCACCTCGACGACCTCGTCCTCCGGCGTGAATTTCACCGCGTTGTCGATGACCGCGTCCAGCGCGCTGGAGAGGGCGACGGGGTCGGCCCACGCGGTCGTCGGCGGGCAGTCGCCCACCAGGCGCACGCCCTTGGCCTCGGCGGTCGGGGCCCAGGCCGCGAGGCGTTCGGCGGCCAGCTCGCCGATGTCCGTGATCCGCAGATCGGCCTCGGTGTGCTCGGCCAGCGCCAGGTCGAGCAGGTCGTCCAGAACCTGTGCGAGGCGCTTGCCCTCGGCCTGGACCGAGGCGACCTCCTTGTTGCCTTCGGGCAGTTCGAAGGAGAGCAGCTCGATGCGCAGCAGCAGCGCCGCGAGGGGGTTGCGCAACTGGTGCGAGGCGTCGGCGACGAAGGCCCGCTGCTGCTCCAGCACGTCCTCGACGTTGTCGGCCATCTCGTTGAACGACCGGGCCAGGCGCCTGAGTTCCGGCGGCCCGCCGGCGACGGCGACCCGCGACTTGAGCCGCCCGGTGGCGATGTCGTGAGTGGTGGCGTCCAGGACCCGTACAGGCTTGAGCACCCAGCCGGTCAGCCGCAGGGCGGCACCTACGGCCAGCAGCATGGCGGCGAACTCGCCCGCGCCGATGACCAGCCAGCCGTGCAGCGTGCGTGAGCGCAGCTGCCCGGTCGGGGAGTCGGTGACCACGACCGCGACGACATCGCCGTCCCGGATGACCGGCGAGGCGACCACGAGGTTGCGGCGCTGCCAGGGCCACACCTGCTGCGGGTCGTGGCTGCGGCGGCTGAGCAGCGCCTCGTCGAACGCGTCCCGTACCTCGCCCTCCTTCGGCAGCGACCACCTGGCAGGTGCCTGGGCCATGGCACTGCCGCTGCGGTAGAAAACCCCGGACCGGATGCCGTAGACCTCGTAGTAGCTGGTCAGCTCGCTGCTGAGGGTGGCGAGGCGCTCGTTTTCGAAGGCGTCGGCGGTGCCGTCGGGCGAGTCGGTGACGAACTGGGCGAGGGCGGCGAAACGAGCCGTGTCGTCGATCCGGTCGACGACGACCTTCTGCTGCTGCGCCCCGGCGAGGCTCACCGCGAGCGGGACGCCGAGCGCGAGCAGTACGGCCGCCATCAGGACGATGAGCAGGGGGAGCAGACGAGTGCGCACCCGGCCCCGCTACCCGGCAGGCGCGACGAGCCGGTAACCGACTCCGCGAACGGTCTCGATGAGGGCCGGCATGCGCAGCTTGGCGCGCAGCGACGCGACGTGCACCTCCAGGGTGCGTCCGGTCCCCTCCCAGCTGGTCCGCCACACCTCGCTGATGATCTGTTCCCGGCGGAAGACCACTCCGGGCCGCTGCGCGAGCAGGGCCAGCAGATCGAACTCCTTGCGGGTCAGCTGGATCACGGACCCGTCCACACTGACCCGGCGGGTGGGCAGTTCGATGTGCACCGGGCCGAGCCGCAGCTCGGTCTCGATGCCGCTGGAGGTGTCCTCGTGCGCGGTGCGGCGGCTCACGGCGTGGATGCGGGCGAGCAGCTCCCCCGTGTCGTAGGGCTTCACCACGTAGTCGTCGGCGCCCAGATTGAGGCCGTGGATGCGGGAACGCACGTCGGAGCGGGCGGTGACCATGATCACCGGAGTGCCGGTGCGCTTGCGGATCTTGCCGCAGACCTCGTACCCGTCCTGATCGGGCAGGCCGAGATCGAGCAGGACGACACCGAAGCAGTCGCCCTCGGGAACGAGTGCCTGGAGGGCCTCCTCACCGCTGCGCGCGTGCGTGACGTCGAACCCGTGCCGCGCCAGAACCGCCGACAGGGCGGCCGCGACGTGGTTGTCGTCCTCGACGAGCAGCAGTCTCATCCGGGCCCCCTTCGGTTCATTGGTCGTACGATCTGGTTGTGTACCAAACGCGTGCACGCGCGCGTGCACCCTGTGCAGTCACGCTGATGGATGAGGACGGCGTCAAGAGGGTTCCGGTTGCGGACCGCTTCCGTTACCCGGCTGGTATGAGCGCCGCTCCCCAGGGCTACGACATGTGTCCGATTGCTATCGGATCGTGATGCTCAGATCTCCCTCAGATGTAATGACGCAGGTCGTAGAGGGTTACTACTGTCCTCCGAAACCGAGGAGGACGGAGCCTGAGAGCGATGACCGAAGTATCGGTGGCCAAGGAAGATGTGGCCGCGACCGGAGAACTGGTCGTCCTGAAGAGCGTCAACAAGCACTTCGGCGCGTTGCACGTACTCCAGGACATCGACCTGACGATCGCCCGCGGTGAAGTCGTCGTGGTCATCGGGCCCTCCGGGTCCGGCAAGTCCACCCTGTGCCGCACCATCAACCGCCTGGAGACGATCGACTCCGGCTCGATCACGATCGACGGCAAGCCGCTGCCCGCCGAGGGCAAGGAGCTGGCCAGGCTGCGCGCCGATGTCGGGATGGTCTTCCAGTCCTTCAACCTCTTCGCGCACAAGACCGTGCTCGAGAACGTGATGCTCGGCCAGATCAAGGTCCGCAAGAAGGACAAGAAGGCCGCGGAAGAGCGGGCCCGTGCCCTGCTCGACCGGGTCGGCGTGGGCGCGCAGGCCGAGAAGTACCCGGCACAGCTCTCCGGCGGCCAGCAGCAGCGCGTCGCGATCGCGCGGGCCCTGGCCATGGAGCCGAAGGTGATGCTCTTCGACGAGCCGACCTCCGCGCTCGACCCCGAGATGATCAACGAGGTGCTGGAGGTCATGCAGCAGCTCGCCCGCGACGGTATGACCATGATCGTGGTCACCCATGAGATGGGTTTCGCACGATCGGCTGCAAACCGCGTGGTGTTCATGGCGGACGGCCGAATCGTCGAGGAGGCTGCGCCCGACCAGTTCTTCAGCAATCCGCGCAGCGACCGTGCCAAGGACTTCCTGTCGAAGATCCTGCACCACTGAGGCGCGCGTCGCCCAGCGACGATCCGCGTCACCCGCAACATCGTTTCTCTCTTCACGGCAAAGGATGTTCACCATGAAGCTCCGCAAGGTCTCCGCGGCGGCCGCCACCGCTCTCGTTCTCGCCCTGACCGCTACCGCCTGTGGTGGCGACGACGGCGGTGACTCCAACGGTTCCGGCTCCGGCGGCGGCGACAAGATCAAGATCGGCATCAAGTACGACCAGCCCGGCCTGGGCCTGAAGGAGCCCGACGGTTCCTTCTCCGGCTTCGACGTGGACGTGGCGACGTACGTGGCCAAGGAACTGGGCTACAAGCCCGACCAGATCGAGTGGGTCGAGACCAAGAGCGCCGACCGTGAGAACGCGCTGTCCCGCGGCGACGTGAAGATCATCGCGGCCACCTACTCGATCACCGACGAGCGCAAGCAGAAGGTCGACTTCGCCGGTCCGTACCTGCTGGCCCACCAGGACCTGCTGGTGAAGAAGGACTCGGACATCACCAAGGCCACGGACCTGAACGAGAAGAAGCTGTGCTCGGTCGCCGGTTCGACCTCGGCGCAGAACGTCAAGGACGACTTTGCCCCGAAGGCCCAGCTGAGCCAGCGCGGTGGCTACTCGGAGTGCCTCTCCGCCCTGCAGAGCGGTGGCGTGGACGCGCTGACCACCGACGACTCGATCCTCGCGGGTTACGCCGCGCAGGAGCAGTACAAGGGTCAGTTCAAGCTGGCCGGCCTGAAGCTGAGCAACGAGAACTACGGCATCGGCGTCAAGAAGGGCGACAAGGCGACCCTCGACAAGATCAACACCGCCCTCGAGAAGATGGTCAGCGACGGTTCCTGGGACAAGGCCGTCAAGGAGAACTTCGGCCCGGCGAACTACAAGAACGAGCCCGCCCCGAAGATCGGCCAGATCGTCCAGTAACGCGGGACTCCGCCGACGCAGGATCCCCGCAGCCCCTGCGGGGATCCTCAGGCGCGCTGCCATCACGTCTCTGACGGCAGCGCGCCACGTCCGCCACCTACGCCACCCACCCGGAAGCGCGGGAGATCGTGTTCGACTTTCTTTCAAAATATGACGACCCGTCCGTGCTGGGCGCTTTCTGGGTCACCATTCAGCTCACCATCTTCTCGGCCATCGGTTCCCTGATCTGGGGCACCCTGCTTGCGGGCATGCGGGTCAGCCCCGTCCCACTGATGCGCGGTTTCGGCACTGCTTACGTGAACATCGTCCGCAACATCCCGCTGACCGTCATCATCGTCTTCGCCTCGCTCGGCCTCGCCGACATCTTCGGCGTAACGATGGGCGCGACCGATGACTTCGAGCTCAAGTACTTCCGACTGGCCGTCCTCGGTCTTGTCGCCTACACGGCCGCCTTCGTATGCGAGGCCATCCGTTCGGGCATCAACACAGTGCCCGTCGGTCAAGCGGAGGCAGCACGGGCCATCGGGCTCAGCTTCAGCCAGGTGTTGAGGCTCGTGGTACTGCCGCAGGCGTTCCGCTCGGTCATCGGCCCGCTGGCCAACGTGCTCATCGCACTGACCAAGAACACCACCGTGGCGGCGACGATCGGTGTGGCGGAGGCCGCCCTCTTGATGAAGGAAATGATCGAGAACGAGGCTCAGACGCTGCTCATCGGCGCGGTCTTCGCCTTCGGTTTCGTGGTACTGACCCTGCCCACCGGCCTGGTCCTGGGCTGGCTGAGCAAGCGACTGGCGGTGAAGCGATGACGTCCGTCCTCTACGACGCCCCCGGCCCGCGGGCCAAACGGCGCAACGTGCTCCTCTCTGTGGTCTTCTTCGTCCTGCTCGCCCTGCTGCTGTGGTGGATCTGGCAGACGATGGACGACAAGGGACAGCTGGAGTGGTCCCTGTGGAAGCCGTTCACCACGTCCCAAGCGTGGACGACGTACCTGTTGCCAGGCCTGGCCGACACCTTGAAGGCCGCGGCCCTGTCCATGGTCATCGCTCTCCCGCTGGGCGCCGTCCTCGGCATCGCGCGCATGTCCGACCACCGCTGGGTGCGCATCCCGGCCGGCGCGGTGGTCGAGTTCTTCCGGGCGATCCCGGTGCTGCTGCTGATGCTGTTCGCCAACGAGTTCTATGTCCGCTCCACCGGCATCCCCAGCGACGAGCGGCCTCTGTACGCGGTCGTCACCGGCCTGGTGCTCTACAACGCGTCGGTCCTCGCCGAGATCGTCCGCGCGGGCATCCTCTCCCTGCCCAAGGGGCAGTCGGAGGCGGCCATGGCGATCGGCCTGCGCAAGAGCCAGACGATGAGCAGCATCCTGCTGCCGCAGGCGGTCACGGCCATGCTGCCGGCCATCGTCAGCCAGCTGGTCGTCATCGTGAAGGACACCGCGCTGGGCGGCGTGATGCTCGGGTTCACCGAGCTGCTCAACACGCGCAGCACCCTCGCGGCCAACTACGCGAACGTCATCCCGAGCTTCATCGTGGTGGCGGTCATCTTCATCGTGCTGAACTTCATTCTCACGTCCTTCGCCTCTTGGCTCGAGGGCAGGCTGCGTCGCAGCAAGCGGAGCACGGGAGCAGTGCTCGGTGCCTCGAAGGTCGACGACGTGAACGCGGCCGAAGTGGGGGGCACCTACGGCACCGGTGCCGGCGGCACGATCTGACGGCCCGACAACCGCTACGACTGTGGCCCGCCAAGGATTCGGCGGGCCACAGTCATGCCGAGCCCCGAGGCATCCGGCTCCGCCCCCCTGACATCCCATCAAGTGACGAGTGCGTCGCCCGGCTGCCCCTGGTGCGGCGGCATGATCGCCACCGGCCCGCCGGTCACTTGACGCAAGCACCGGCAATGGGTTGCATACGTTCTGTGATCGTGCACCCTGCTCCACCTTCGTGTTCACCTACGTCTCTCAGGACACCACCGCGGGCAGGGGGCGTCACGCCGTGGATCCGGTGATCATCGTCGGAGCGGGGCCCGTCGGGCTCACGCTCGCCCTGGCGCTGGCGCGTCAGGAGGTGCCCTGCGTCGTCCTCGACGAGGGGCCGGGCAAGGACGAACCCCGTGCGGCGCGCACCGTCGTCCTGGGCGAGGACACCGCCGCCCTGATGGAACGGCTGACCGGCGTGCCCCTGGCCCGGGCGGGTGCGCACTGGGCCGGATGGCGGTCGATGCGGCGCAAGCAGGTGATGCGCGAGATCGTCTTCGACGGTGGCGAGCCCGCTCCCCTGCACATCGCCCAGCACGTCCTCACCAACGCGCTGCGCGCGGCCCTCTCGGGCGAACGGCTCGTCAAGGTCGCGGTGGAGAGCCGCCTCGACGGCCTCGAACAGGAGCCCTCGGGTGTCACGGCCCACACCCGCGGCCCCCGGGCGACGTGGTGGCGCGGCAGTTATCTGGTCGGCTGCGACGGCCCACGCTCGACCGTCCGCAAGCTCCAGGACATCCGCTTCCCGGGCCGTACGGCGGTGGAACGTCACGCCGTCGCCGCGCTCCGCACGGAACTGCCCTGGCCTGACGAGGCGTTGCTGCACCGTCAGCCGCCCTGGCGCATGTCCGGTCCCTCCGCCGGCGAGATCACCGCCCGCCCGCTTCCGGACGGCGTCTGGCGCCTGGACTGGCTCCTGCCGCCCGGCAAGGAGCTGGTCACGCCCGAACTGCTGCTCACCCGCATCCGGGAGACCCTGGCCGGCTGGGCGGGCGGCACGACGACGCCGTACGAACTGCTGGACACCGGTGTGCACACCGTCCACCACCGGCTGGCCCGCCGCTGGCGCGCCGACCGGGTGTTCCTCGCCGGGGACGCCGCCCACCTGCTCGGCGCGCTGGGTACGCACGGCTTGGACGAGGGGCTGCGGGACGCCGACAACCTCGCCTGGAAACTGGCCCTGGCCTGGCACCACGGGCCGCACGAGGCCCTCCTAGACAGCTACCAGACGGAACGGCGGGCGGTCGTCGCCGCCCGGCTCCGCGCCGCCGACCAGGCACTGCCCTTGCTGCGCGGCGGCGGAGGCCTGCGCGCGGTCGTCCCCGGCTCGTCCCGCGGCCACGACGCCCTGCTCACGGAGGGTCACCTGGGGCAGGGCCAGCTCGGCGCGCCCGGGGCGTACGCCGACTCGCCGCTCGCGCCCCAGCGCCTCGAAGGCGAGGTGCCGGTCGACACCCCCCTCGGGGCACCGGTCACCGACGTACGGGTCACCGCGGAGGACGGCACCTTCGTGCGGCTCCGGGACCGGCTCGGCCGGGGCACGTTGCTCGTGGTGCTCATCGCACCGGGCACGGGAGTCTGGGAGCGCAGGCACTGGGTCGGCGCCGGCATCATGCCGCAGCTCGCGGCGGCGGTCACGGCACTACCGCATCCGGCCGAGCTGCTCGTCGCCGAGAGCTATCCGGGCGCCGCCGCGCACACGGTGCTACTGGTGCGCCCCGACGGGCACCTCGTCACCGCGCTGGGCGGAGTGCGCCCGGCCGAGCTGTACGCGGCGGCGGAGGCCACGGTGGGCGGACCGGTGAAAGCGCAGGCAGAGGCCGGTGCTTCGGCCGGCTCACGCTGACGCCGACCGCACGACGATGCGCTCACTGTCACGGTGCGTCCGCATCGTGACAGTGAGTTGACCCTCCTGGACGGTCATGGTGTACTCCGGTGCGTGACCGACACCTGTGTGCGCCTGTGGCGGAGGGTCCATATGGACCTCCTCCGCTATGCGGGCTGCGTGTGTCGCCCCTCCTGCTGACTTCGCATTCCCCTTCCCCTGTGCGCGCGCCGCGCTCTGTCCGCCGGCTGCCGCGCCTTCCTCGCGAACTCTCATCAGGAACTTCAGGACGGCACCCGTGTCTGTATTCCCTTCCGCACCCCCTTCTGTCTCCTCCGGTGCGGCTCCCACCCAGGCCGACCTCTACGACTTCGTCCGGCGCACGGCCGCCGACGCCGAGCTGATCGACTCCCTGCCGCTCGATCCGGAGGGCCGCACCTGGGTGCGGCTGGACGGGCCCGGCGGCAGCGAGGCCTGGCTGATCGGCTGGCCGCCCGGCTCGGGCACCGGCTGGCACGACCATGCCGACTCGGTCGGCGCCTTCCTGACCGCCTCGGGCGAGCTCAAGGAGAACTCGCTCGCCGCGCGGCTGCCCACCGACGGCTGGAGGACCCTCGAACTCACCGAGGACGCGGACCGGGAACGGCGGCTGCGGGCGGGCGAGGGCCGCGCCTTCGGCCGGCACCACGTCCACGAGGTGCTCAACGAGTCCACGGACCGGCACGCGATCTCCGTCCACGCCTACTACCCGCCCCTGCCGCGCATCCGCCGCTACAGCCGCAGCGGCCCGATCCTGCGACTCGAGCACGTCGAGCGACCGGAGGACTGGCAGTGAGCACCGCACCCGGACCGGCGAACCGCGACCCCCAACCGCCTGTCGGCATCGACGAGTTGCTGGAGCGTGTCCGGGCGGGCTACGAGCGGATCGAACCGCAGGAGGCGTACGAGGCGGCCCGGGCCGGCGACGCACTGCTGGTCGACATCCGCTACGCCGCCCTGCGCGAACGGGACGGCCACATCCCCGACGCCGTGGTCGTTGAGCGCAACGAACTGGAATGGCGCCTCGACCCCTGGGGCAGCCACCGCCTCCCCGAGGCGACGAGTCACGCCCTGCGCATCGTCGTGCTCTGCAACGAGGGCTACGCATCCAGCCTGGCCGTCCAGTCCTTGCACCAACTCGGCCTGCTCAGGGCCACAGACCTGATCGGGGGCTTCCAGGCTTGGCGGGAGGCGGGGTTTCCGGTGGTGTGAGGCGGAGTGAGCTTGTCAGCCGCTTGCTGCGCCGGGTGGGCCTTGGGCCTGTCCCACCGGGAAGGCAGCCTCCGGTTCGAGGGCTGAACCTTCTAGGGGAGGTAGCGGCAGAAACCTTCTGCGAGGGCTGCGAAACCGCACGCCTTGTAGAAGGTGTGGACGTACTCGTCATCCGCCGCGAGCAGCTGGACCTTGTAGCAGCCCGCTGACTGACCCAGCCGAACCGCAGCCTCCATCAGCCGTCGGCCGACACCACGCCGCTGGAAGGCGCGGGCCACCACGACGTTCTCCACGGACAGGATGGCCCTGCCCCCGCGCGTGAGGTTCGGCATGACGAGGCAATCCGCCGTCCCGGCCACGGTGTCGTCTGCATCAGCCACCAGGATCGTGCGTCCCTGCTGCCTCGATATGGCCGCCCAGATGGCATCCGCGGACGCCTGAGGCAAGGGCGCGTCGTCCGGATTCAATTCGCCGTACAGAGCCAGCAACGCTGACATGTCCGCCTCGGCCGCCGCCCGCACACTGATCTTCACGCGCTGAGCCCAGGACGGCCACGGTCGCTCTCAGAACCCCTCCCCCTCAAAGAACTCCGTGTCCTCCCCCTCCTCCTCCAGTGCCTGGCGGACGACCCGCAGGGCCATGCCCTCGGGGTAGCCCTTGCGGGCGAGCATGCCCGCGAGGCGGCGGAGGCGTTTGTCGCGGTCGAGTCCGCGGGTGGAGCGGAGCTTGCGCGTGACGAGTTCTCGCGCGGTCGCCTCTTCCTGCTCCGAGTCGAGCTGGGAGACGGCCTCGTCGATCAGCGTGGATTCGACGCCCTTGGTCCGCAGCTCCCGGGCGAGCGCACGCCGGGCCAGTCCTCTGCCGTGGTGGCGGGACTCCACCCAGGCGTCCGCGAAGGCGCTGTCGTTGATCAGGCCGGCTTCTTCGAACCGCGACAGCACCTCCTCCGCGGCGTCGTCGGGGATCTGCCGTTTGCGCAGGGCGTCGGCGAGTTGCTTGCGGGTGCGCGGGGTCCCGGTGAGCAGACGCAGGCAGATCGCCCGAGCCCGCTCGACCGGGTCCCCTGGAGGTGCCTCCTGCTCGGCCCTCGACGAGGAGAGGGCACCTCCGCCCTCGGGATCGGCCGCCGCCTCCCCGAAGCCACGCCGACGACGGCCACGACCGCCCCCCGGCCCGCCGTCACGCGAGCCGCCTCGGGAAGAGCCGCCCCCACGCGGCCCGGTGTCGTCGCCGTACGGCCCGTCGCCCTCGGGAGGCGTCTGCCCGGGGCAGCCTTTCCCGTCCAGGGCTGAGTTCGTATCGCCTCCGGTGCCCCTCCCCCGGGGGACACCGGAGGCGGCGTACTCGTCCTCCGCCCATTCGGTTCGCCGTGTCACGGGTCAGCTCTTGGCTGCGGCGGCCTTGGACTTGGCGGTCTTGGCCGGTGCGGGCGCCGGGACAGCCGGCGTCGCGTCGGCCGGTGCGGAGACCGCGGCGTCCGTGCCCGGCTCGGCGGCCGGTTCCTCGGGACGCACGCCGACGCCCAGCTTCTCCTTGATCTTCTTCTCGATCTCGTTGGCCAGGTCGGGGTTGTCCTTCAGGAAGTTGCGCGCGTTCTCCTTGCCCTGGCCCAGCTGGTCGCCCTCGTACGTGTACCAGGCGCCGGCCTTGCGGACGAAGCCGTGCTCCACACCCATGTCGATCAGGCCACCCTCACGGCTGATGCCCTGGCCGTAGAGGATGTCGAACTCGGCCTGCTTGAAGGGCGGCGCGACCTTGTTCTTGACGACCTTGCAGCGGGTGCGGTTACCGACCGCCTCCGTGCCGTCCTTAAGGGTCTCGATGCGGCGGATGTCGATGCGCACCGAGGCGTAGAACTTCAGCGCCCGGCCACCGGTCGTGGTCTCCGGGGAGCCGAACATCACGCCGATCTTCTCGCGGAGCTGGTTGATGAAGATCGCGGTGGTCTTGGACTGGTTGAGTGCGCTGGTGATCTTCCGCAGGGCCTGGCTCATCAGGCGGGCCTGCAGACCGACGTGGCTGTCGCCCATCTCGCCCTCGATCTCCGCGCGCGGGACGAGCGCGGCGACGGAGTCGATGACGATGAGGTCGAGGGCACCGGAGCGGACCAGCATGTCCACGATCTCCAGGGCCTGCTCGCCGTTGTCCGGCTGGGAGAGGATGAGGTTGTCGATGTCGACGCCGAGCTTCTTCGCGTACTCGGGGTCGAGTGCGTGCTCCGCGTCGACGAAGGCGACCTGCCCGCCGGCCTTCTGCGCGTTCGCCACCGCGTGCAGGGTCAGCGTGGTCTTACCGGAGGATTCCGGTCCGTAGATCTCCACGACGCGCCCGCGAGGCAGGCCGCCTACGCCGAGGGCCACGTCCAGGGCGGTGGAGCCGGTCGAGATGACCTCGATGGGCTCGTTGGTCCGGTCGCCCATGCGCATGACCGCGCCCTTGCCGAATTGCCGTTCAATCTGTGCGAGAGCGGCTTCCAGGGCCTTCTCGCGGTCGGTTCCTGCCATGGGTTCCACCCGATTTGCTTGAGTCGATCGCTTCACGTCAAAGACGCTAACGCCTGCCACTGACAATGCGCCCCGACGCACGTCCGGCCTGTGGATAACTCGGGAACATCCCTACTCAAAGTACGTCGAAACGCCCCTCGTTGAGCCTTGCCGGCGCCTCCATATGAATGGATGTTCGATTTTCGTGTCAAGCGCACCACACCGCACCACGTCGCACGGCGCCGGGTTCCGTGCCGAGGCGTGCGCGTGTGGCGATGCGCACCCATACCGGGATGCGCACGCGCCGGAGCGCCGTGCGCCCTGCACGGCAGGTGCGCGTGCTCATGGGCGACAGAGCGGATGTGCCGGATCACCTCGGCGGGCAAGGAAGCCGCCCTCGCACGGTTCCTTCAGGAGTTCCCTGAAGGGCATCGGCCGGGCCGGGATCACCCCGCGCTGCGCGGCTGTGACGACATCACCTGGGCGGACTTCCCCGGGTGCCCCGCCGGGGTCCCGCCCCTCCTGCGAGGTCTGCTGGACCCGGCCACGGCTCGCGAGACCGAGCGGGTGCCCTGCAACGTCCGGATGGACGGTGTCTGCACACTGGGCCCGGCCATGCCGGCGGCGCTGCCGTTCCTGCTGCGGCCGGCCGCCGATCCGGCGGTGCCGGTGTGGTCCGAGCCGGCCGAGGTCCTGTTCGTCGTCGCGGAGCTCTCGCATCCCGTCGACGGCACCGGTCAGCGGGCGATCCGATTCGTGGGCAGCGACCACGACCACCCGGAACGCGCGCGATGCAGGGCCGTCTTCGCCGAACATGCCGAACTGCTGCGCGATCTGCTGGACGACCGGACGCTGCCGGACGGGGTCATCCCACCCGACGAGCGGGAGAGCCTCCTGAAGGCCGCGACGCCGCAGGAACCGGCCGGCCCGCCGGGCCGCTCAGGAGGAGCTCTCCCCGGGGCCCTCGTCTCCGGGCCGCTCCGCCCCCGGCCGCCGTGCCCACAGTCCTCGCCCGCGCGTGAGCAGGGCCGGCCCCTCTCCCCTGCGGCGGTGGCCGTGCACCCGGGGGTCGTCCGTGACGTCGTAGCGCTTCACATACGCCCCCAGGAAGGCCTGGAGCGTGGCGATGGCCGGGATGGCGATCAGCGCGCCGACGGCGCCGAGCAGGGCGGTGCCGGCGATGACCGAGCCGAAGGCCACGGCGGGGTGGATGTCGACGGTCTTGGAGGTCAGCTTGGGCTGCAGCACGTAGTTCTCGAACTGCTGGTAGATGACGACGAAGACCAGGACCCACAGCGCATACCAGGGATCCACGGTGAACGCGATCAGCATGGGCAGGGCGCCCGCGAGATAGGTGCCGATGGTGGGGATGAACTGCGACACCAGGCCCACCCACACCGCGAGCACGGGCGCGTAGGGCACGTCCAGGGCCTGCAGGAGAATGAAGTGCGCCACGCCGGAGATCAGCGCCATCAGTCCGCGGGAGTAGATGTAGCCGCCGGTCTTGTTCACGGCGATCTCCCACGCGCGCAGCACCTCGGCCTGGCGGGCGGGGGGCAGGACCGAGCAGAGGGCGCGGCGCAGTCGCGGACCGTCGGCGGCGAAGTAGAACGAGAACAGGGCGATCGTCAGCAATTGGAAGAGGCCCCCGATCACCTGGGCGGACACGTCCAGGACGCCGGTGGCGCTGTTCTGGACGTAGTTGCGCAGCCAGTCGGAGCGGAGCAGGCCCTCCTGGATGTCGACGCGCTTCAGATCGGTCTTGAAGTGCGTGTTGATCCAGTTGATGACGGAGTCGAGATAGCCGGGGAAGCCCTCGATCAGCTTGATGATCTGGTCCGCGAGGACGGAACCGAGCAGGGTGACGAAGCCGGCCGACACGATCAACACGCCGATGAAGACGATGAACGTGGCCAGCCCCCTGCGCATGCCGCGTGAGGCCATCCAGCTCACCGCGGGCTCTATGGCGAGCGCCAGGAAGAACGCGATGAGGATGTTGATGAGCAGGCCGGTGAGCTGGTGGAAGGCCCAGCTGCCCAGCTGGAACGCGGCGACGAGGGCGAGCGCCAGCACCATGGCGCGCGGCAGCCAGCGCGGCATGCGGCCGATCGCCCCGGCCCCGCCGACGGGGGGCCGGGCGGGAGGCGTCGTACCGGAAGCTGGGGGCTGCCGGGCTGCCGGCCCGGACTCGTCAGTGGGTGCCACGGTCCAAGTCTCGCCCACGGCACCGACAACCGTCTGCCCGCCTGCGACCTTCGTGACCGGCCGCGATCTGCGAAACCGGTCCGCCTCTGTCCGGGGGCTCCAGGGCCGGCCGTCCGGTCGGCGATCTCCGATCCGCACCGGCTGGAGTCAGCGCCTCTCCCGGGGCACGTCCATCACCGAGCAGACCACCTGCCAGACCTCCTTGGCGTCCCAGCCGGCCTCCAGCGCCCCGTGCACCGTGCGTCCGCCCAGCTCCGACATCACGTGGTCGCGCGCGAAGGTTTCGGCGTAGCCAGGACCGAAGTGCTCCGCCATCCGCTGCCAGAAGACCGTCAACCGCATGACTCCAGTATCCCGCCCCTGGGGGTGGGCCTGAGCCGGGACCGCCTGCCGGCGCCTCTTCGCGCCCTACCGTCTGACCCATGGCCGAAACCGGAGCTTCCACCCTCCCCCCGACGCCCCCGCGGCACAGCCCCGTCACGCGCGCGGAGCGCTTCGTCTGGCTCACCGCGCGCGTGCTCGATCAGCACCGCTTCGCCCACGACTTCCGAGGTGGTTCCGCCGACCCGGTGGAGACCGCCCTCGACGCCTACCGCAACGAGGACGGCGGGTACGGCCACGCACTCGAGCCCGATCTGCGCGGCCCGGTCAGCCAGCCGCTGCACACCGTGCACGCCCTGCGCGTCCTGGACGCGGTGGGGCGCTGCGCCGGCCAGCGGGCGGAGCGCATCTGCCGTTACCTGACGTCGGTCTCCACCGCGGACGGGGCCCTCCCGGCGATCCACCCCAGTCAGCACGGCTATCCCACGGCTCCCTTCGTGACGGTGCTGGACGACCCACCCAGCGACCTCCTGGCGACCGGGCCGGTGGTGGGGCTGCTGCACCGCAACGAGGTGTGGCATGCCTGGCTGTTCCGGGCGACGGACTTCTGCTGGCAGGCGGTCGAGTCGCTGGAGAAGTCGCACCCGTACGAGATCGAGGCCGCCGTGGCCTTCCTGGACGCCGCCCCGGACCGCACGCGTGCGCAGGCGGCAGCCGACCGTCTCGGCCGCCTGGTCCGCGAACACCGCCTCGCGGCCCTGGATCCCGACCGTCTGGACGCGTATCCGGTCTCCCCCGGCTACGCGCCGGGCGAGCACCACTTCCCGTACGACTACGCGCGGACACCGCGCTCGCTCGCGCGCGCGTGGTTCACGGACGACGAGATGACCCGCTCCCTGGACCACCTCGCGGCCCAGCAGCAAGAGGACGGCGGCTGGCCCGTCCGGTGGCGCCATTGGGCCCCGGCACCCGCCTTGGAGGCCCGCCCGGTGGTGACGATCGACGCCCTGCGCGTGCTCCGGGCGTACGGCCGCACCATCGACTGATCATCCCGCGCTCATCCCGCCCCGATGGCCCGCACTCCCGCGGTCACCACCACGGCCGCGGCGACGACAAGCAGGAACGGGGCCCTGAGCAGCAGCGCCACGGCCGCGGCCGCCAGGCCGGCGGCCCGTGCGTCCAGCACCGGTGCCTGCCCGTCTGCGAAGGTCTGCTGGGCGGTGAGGGCCGCCAGCAGCGCGACGGGCAGCAGCGCGGCGAGACGCTTGACGAGGGGCCGCTCCAGGGCCCCCGCGGGCACCAGGAGTCCCGCCAGCTTGACGAGGTAGCACCCCAGGACGGTCAGCCCGATCGCGATCCAGACGTTCACCGCGCGCCCACCTGTCCCTTGCGGCGGCCTTCCGCCCACAGCACGACCGGCGCCGCCAGCGCGGCCAGCAGCACCGGGACTCCGCCCGGCAGCACGGGCAGCAGCCCGAGCCCCAGCAGCACCGCGAGCCCGGCGACCGCCCGCTCGGTGCGGCTCCTGAGCATCGGTGCGAGCAGGGCCAGGAAGACCGCGGGCCCGGCGGCGTCCAGTCCCCACGCGTCGGTGTCCCCGATGGCCTCGGCGCCCAGGGCCCCGAGCAGCGTGGTGAGGTTCCACAGGATGTAGAGGCTCAGCCCGGTCACGACGAACCCGAGCCGTGCGGCGCGCCGGGTGGGCTGGGCCAGCGCGACGGCGGCCGTCTCGTCGATCACCCACTGGGCGGCGAACGGCCGCACCGCGCGCGGGAGGGCGAGCAGCTGCGACAGACGCAGACCGTAGAAGGCGTTCCGCACGCCCAGGAAGAAGGCTCCGGCGGCGGCGGTGAACGGGCTGCCTCCCGCCGCGAGGGCCCCTACGAGCGCGAACTGGGACGCCCCGGTGAACACCAGGAGACTGAGCGCGCACGTCTGGAGCAGCGTGAGGCCGCTGCCTGCCGATGTCACTCCGAAGGCGAACCCGGAGAGCCCCACGGCCACCCCGACACCCAGGGCGTCGCGTACGACCGCCCGGTCCGCCTTCCCACCGATATCCATGTCTTCGAGAGCTGTCCGATCTGCCACGCCCCGCACGCTACGGGTAGCGGCTACCGCGGGTCTTGTACGTTCTTGCGCTCCCGCTGGTAGGCCCCCGGAGGCACGCCCACGATCCGGCTGAAGTGCCGGTTGAGATGCGGTTGGTCGGTGAATCCGACGGCCACGGCGACCTCGGAGGGTGCCGTCCCCCTGTCCAGCAGCCGTCGCGCCCGCCGCACCCGCGCGTCCGTGAGCCAGGTGTGCGGCGGCATCCCGTAGACGTCCCGGAAAGCCCGCAGTAGGGCGAACGGGCTGGTACCGAGGCCGGCCGCCAGCTGTTGCAGTGTCGGCGGCCGGGCCATCCGCTCCTCCAGCACGGCACGCGCGCGTGCCGCGACGCGGGCCCCCGTCGTCCGCACCTCCCGCCGCGGCATGGGCGCGCCGTTGAGTCGCAGCAACCTGGTGACGGCGACCCGCAGCAGTGTGTCCGCGGCCAGCGCGTTGCCCTCGTCGGCGGCCCGCAGCACCCGGTGCACCAGACCGACGGCGTACGGATCGTCCACCACCGGGCTGACGAAGCCCGGCGTCCCCCGCAGCGCCGTCGTCTCGGCGGCGATCTCCGCCACCACGTCGACCGGCGGGTACACGGCCCCGTACCGCCACCCTTCGGGCACCCCGGCCCGCCCGGTGTGCGGCGTATCGGGGTTCACCAGTGCGAGAGCTCCTGCGCCCGCGTACTGATCGCCCCCACCGTGGTGGAACACCTCCACCCCGTCGGCGATGGCGGCGATCACGAAGTTCTCGTGCGTGTGCCGCACGAACGTCTTGCGCACGTACCGGGCCCGCAGCAGGTCGACCCCGGGCAGCTCGTCGTACTGCCAATGCCGTGCGCGCTCGTTCATACGACCATTGTCCGCGGCGGTGGACCGCGCGGCGCAGCCCGGGCCCGCATCCGGCGGCGGCGGGGCAGGCCGCGCGGCGGCGAGGCCCGGCCGGAGCCAGAGAACAGGCCCGGCAGGGCGTCAGTCAGTGCCCGAGTCACGACCACCGGAACCCGAGCATCGGCGTCGATGTCAGTGCCGGGGTGCACGATGGACGCATGCCCAGCAATGCGCACCGAGCCCTTGACGGCTTCTCCCCCGCGACCCGCGCCTGGTTCACGGGTGCCTTCTCCGCGCCCACCTCTGCGCAGGCCGGTGCGTGGCAGGCCATCCACGAGGGCTCGGACGTGCTGGTCGTCGCCCCCACGGGCTCCGGCAAGACCCTGGCGGCCTTCCTTGCCGCCCTGGACCAGCTGGCCTCGGCTCCTCCCCCCGCCGACCCCAGGAAGCGCTGCCGCGTCCTGTACGTCTCCCCCTTGAAGGCCCTGGCGGTGGACGTCGAGCGCAACCTGCGCAGCCCGCTGACCGGTATCCGCCAGGAGGCCGTGCGCCTCGGCCTGCCCGAGCCCGAGGTCAAGGTGGGCATCCGCTCGGGCGACACCCCCGCGGCCGAGCGCCGCGCCTTGTCGACCCGCCCACCGGACATCCTGATCACGACCCCTGAGTCGCTGTTCCTGATGCTCACGTCGGCCACGCGCGAGGCGCTGGCGGGTGTGGAGACGGTGATCCTCGACGAGGTGCACGCGGTCGCCGGCACCAAGCGCGGCGCCCATCTCGCGCTCTCCCTGGAGCGTCTGGACGAGCTCCTCCCGAAGCCCGCCCGCCGTATCGGCCTCTCCGCCACGGTCCGGCCGGTGGACGAGGTGGCCCGCTTCCTCTCGCCGCGCCGCAAGGTGGAGATCGTCCAGCCGGCATCGGGCAAGGAGTTCGACCTGTCGGTGGTCGTCCCGGTCGAGGACCTGGGCGAGCTGGGCGGCTCCCCGGTGGCGGACGGCCAGGAGGGCGCCGAGCGCCCGTCGATCTGGCCGCATGTGGAGGAGCGGATCGCCGACCTCGTCCAGTCCCACCGCTCCACGATCGTCTTCGCGAACTCCCGCCGTCTCGCGGAGCGCCTCTGCAACCGCCTGAACGAGATCGCGTACGAACGGGCCACGGGCGAGACACTCGACGAACACCACTCCCCCGCCGAGCTCATGGGCGGCTCGGGAGCGGCCCAGGGCGCCCCCCAGGTCATCGCGCGTGCGCATCACGGCTCGGTGTCCAAGGAGCAGCGTGCCCTGGTCGAGGAGGACCTCAAGGCGGGGCGCCTGCCCGCGGTCGTGGCCACGTCCAGTCTCGAACTGGGCATCGACATGGGCGCGGTGGACCTGGTCGTGCAGGTGGAGTCACCGCCGTCCGTCGCCTCCGGCCTGCAGCGCGTCGGCCGGGCGGGGCACCAGGTGGGCGCGGTCTCCACCGGTGTGGTCTTCCCGAAGTACCGCGGCGACCTGGTGCAGGCGGCGGTGGTCACCGAGCGCATGCGCACCGGCTCCATCGAATCCCTCAAGGTGCCCGCCAACCCCCTGGACGTGCTGGCCCAGCAGGTGGTCGCCATGACGGCCCTGGACACGTGGGGCTTCGACGACCTCCTCGCGGCCGTCCGCCGGGCGGCCCCGTTCGCCTCACTGCCCGAGTCGGCCTTCACCGCCGTCCTCGACATGCTGGCGGGCCGCTACCCTTCCGACGCGTTCGCGGAGCTGCGTCCGCGCGTGGTGTGGGACCGGGTCACCGGTGAGATCACCGGCCGCCCCGGCGCACAGCGGCTCGCCGTCACCTCCGGGGGCACGATCCCCGACCGTGGCCTCTTCGGCGTCTTCCTCGCGGGCACGGACCCCAAGAAGGGCGGCGGGCGGGTCGGCGAGCTCGACGAGGAGATGGTCTACGAGTCCCGCGTCGGCGACGTCTTCACGCTCGGCACCAGTTCCTGGCGCATCGAGGACATCACCCGCGACCGCGTCCTGGTCTCCCCGGCCCCGGGCGTGCCGGGCCGGCTGCCCTTCTGGAAGGGCGACCAGCTGGGCCGTCCGCTGGAACTGGGCCGGGCAGTGGGCTCGTTCCTGCGCGAGGTCGGCTCGCTGTCCAAGGACGACGCCCGCCTGCGCCTTCTCGCCGCCGGCCTGGACGCATGGGCGGCGGACAACGTGCTGTCGTACCTGGACGAGCAGCGCGAGGCCTGCGGCCACATCCCGGACGACCGGACGATCGTCGTGGAGCGCTTCCGCGACGAGCTCGGCGACTGGCGAGTGGTCGTGCACTCCCCCTTCGGTGCCCAGGTGCACGCCCCCTGGGCGCTCGCGCTCGGCGCGAAGCTCTCCGAGCGGTACGGCATGGACGCGCAGGTCATGCACGCCGACGACGGCATCGTGCTGCGCCTGCCGGACGCCGACCTGATGGGCCTGGATTTGCTGGACCAGGAGCCGGTGAAGATGGGCCGGGAATATGACGCCGAGCAGGCACCCGTGGGCGCCGCCGACGTCGTCTTCGACAAGGGCGAGGTCGACCAGGTCGTCACCGACCAGGTGGGCAGCTCGGCCCTGTTCGCCTCCCGTTTCCGCGAGTGCGCCGCCCGCGCGCTGCTGCTGCCGCGCCGCAACCCGGGCAAGCGCACCCCGTTGTGGCAGCAGCGGCAGCGGGCCTCCCAGCTGTTGCAGGTGGCCAGCGAGTTCGGCTCGTTCCCGATCGTCCTGGAGGCGGTCCGCGAGTGCCTCCAGGACGTCTTCGACGTGCCGGGGCTGGTGGAGCTGATGGGCGACCTGGAGTCCCGCAAGGTCCGCCTGGTCGAGGTCACCACCGCCGAGCCGTCCCCCTTCGCGCGCTCGCTCCTCTTCGGCTACGTCGCCCAGTTCCTGTACGAGGGCGACTCCCCGCTGGCCGAGCGCCGCGCCGCCGCCCTGTCGCTGGACTCGCGGCTGCTGGCCGAGCTGCTGGGACAGGCGGAGCTGCGCGAGCTGCTCGACGCCGAGGTACTGGCCGAGCTGGAGCAGGAGCTCCAGTGGCGCACCGAGGACCGGCGCGTCAAGGACGCCGAGGGCGTCGCCGACCTCCTCCGTCTCCTCGGCCCCCTCACGGACGCGGAACTGGCCGAGCGGGGCGCCGAACCGCAGTGGGCCCAGGAGCTGGCCGGCACCCGGCGGGCCATCCGGGTCCGGATCGCGGGCAGGGACCACTGGGCGGCGATCGAGGACGCGGGCCGCCTGCGCGACGCTCTGGGCACCGCCCTGCCGGTCGGCGTCCCGGAAGCCTTCACGGAGCCCGTCAAGGACCCCCTCGGCGATCTCCTCGCCCGCTTCGCCCGCACCCACGGCCCGTTCACCTCGGCCACGGCTGCCGCCCGCTTCGGCCTGGGTGTCGCCGTCACCGAGGGCGCCCTCCAGCGACTCGCCGCGGCGGGCCGGGTCGTCCAGGGCGAGTTCCACCCGGCCGGCATCGGTCAGGAGTGGTGCGACGCTGCCGTGCTGCGCCGGCTGCGCCGCCGCTCCCTGGCCGCCCTGCGGCACGAACTGGAGCCGGTGCCACCCGCCGCGCTCGCCCAGTTCCTTCCGCAGTGGCAGCACATCGGCAAGGGGCACTCACTGCGCGGCATCGACGGGCTGGTCCGCGCCATCGAGCAGATGCAGGGCGCGTCGGTGCCCGCCTCCGCGCTGGAGAAGCTGGTCCTGCCCTCCCGCGTCGTGAACTACACCCCGGCGATGCTGGACGAGCTGACCGCCGCCGGGGAGGTCGTCTGGGCCGGGGCGGGCTCTCTCCCCGGCAAGGACGGCTGGGTCTCCCTCTACCTGGCCGACACGGCCCCCCTGCTGCTGCCGCCCCCGCCCCCCTTGGAACTGACCGCCCTGCACCAGTCGGTCCTGGACACCCTCTCCGGCGGCTACGGCCTGTTCTTCCGCCAGATCGCCGACCAGGTCCGCGCCACCACCCACCCCGAGGCCACCGACCCGCAACTGGCCGACGCCCTGTGGGACCTGGCCTGGTCCGGCCGTCTGACGAACGACACGCTCACCCCCATGCGCTCCCTGCTCGGCTCCGGCCGCACCGCCGGCTCCACGGCCCACCGGGCCAAGCGCACCGTCCCGCGCGGCCGCTACGGCTCCCTGACGGCGGCGGCCCGTACCGCCTCCCGCTCCGGCCCACCGACGGTCGCCGGCCGCTGGTCCCTGCTCCCGGCCCACGAGCCGGACCCCACCGTGCGGGCCCACGCCCTCGCCCGCACGCTTCTCGACCGGCACGGCGTGGTCACCCGGGGCGCGGTCTCGGCGGAGGGCGTCGAGGGCGGCTTCTCGGCGACGTACCGCGTCCTGTCCGTCTTCGAGGAGAGCGGCCAGGCCCGTCGCGGCTATGTGGTGGAGGGGCTGGGCGCGGCGCAGTTCGCGATGGACGGCGCGGTGGACCGTCTGCGCGCGGTGTCCAACGCCCGCGATCGCGGTGAGGCCTTGCCCGGTCCGCCTTCCGGTTCCGAATCCGACCCGTTCCCCGCTCATGACTTCGCCGGTCCGGACGACTCCGCACCCTCCCACGACCACACCGACACCCCCGGCCCCGACGGCTTCCCCGATCTGGGCTCCCGTTACGGGGTTCCCGAGCCGTCGCCGGGTGAGTGGGTCTCGCCCAGCGACTACGCCCCGCGGGGCGCGCCGCCCTGGCAGAACGGCGGGCGGGCAGTGCACGACCAGGGCTTCCCGGGGCGCCGGGGCCGCTCCGACGGCGCCTCACGGGCCGTCGTCCTCGCCGCCGCCGACCCGGCGAACGCGTACGGCGCCGCCCTGGCCTGGCCCGAGCCTCCGACCGGCGCCGGGCACAAACCGGGCCGCAAGGCGGGCTCCCTGGTGGTGCTCGTCGACGGCGAACTGACGCTCTACGTGGAGCGTGGCGGCAAGACCCTGCTGGCCTGGGCGACCGATCCGGACGGCGATCCCCTCGAGGATCCACGCCTGCGCAGCGCTGCGGAGGCTCTCGCCGCCGCTGCCCGCGCGGGTTCGCTCGGCACGGTCACGGTGGAGCGCGTCAACGGCGCCCAGGCCCTGACCTCCCCCATCGGCACCCTTCTGGAAGGAGCTGGTTTCATCGCGACGCCCCGAGGTCTGCGTCTGCGCGCCTGACGGTCCCCCGCCCACAGCCGCTCCGACCGGTCACGCGTCCGCCGTGACACCCTTGACCCATGCCTGAAGGTGACACGGTCTGGCAGGCCGCGAGTCGGTTGCACGAGGCCCTCGCGGGCAAGGTGCTGACCCGCAGTGACCTCAGGGTGCCCCGCTTCGCCACGGCCGACCTCACCGGCCGCACGGTCCGGGACGTCACCCCACGCGGCAAGCACCTCCTCACCCGCATCGAAGGCGGCCTGACGCTCCACTCCCACCTGCGGATGGACGGCTCCTGGAAGGTGTACGGGAACGGCCAGCGCTGGACCGGCGGCCCCGGCCATCAGATCCGCGCGATCCTCGGCACCACCGACCGCACGGCCGTGGGCTACCGCCTCCCCGTCCTGGAACTCCTGCGCACCACCGAGGAGCACCGCGTGGTCGGCCATCTGGGCCCCGACCTCCTGGGCCCCGACTGGGACCCCGACCGGGCCCTCGCCAACGTCCTCCAAGATCCTGCCCGAGAGCTCGGCGAGGCCCTCCTCGACCAGCGCAACCTCGCCGGAATCGGCAATGTCTACAAGAGCGAGCTCTGCTTCCTGCTGGGCGTCACCCCCTGGCTCCCCGCAGGCGCCCTGCCCCCCGACCGCGCCGCCAAGCTGCCGGGGCTCGCCAAGAAGCTGCTGGAGGCCAACCGCGACCGCCCGATCCGCAGCACGACGGACCGCCGTGGCCAGGACCTCTTCGTCTACGGCCGGGCCCCCCGTCCCTGTCTGCGGTGCCGCACCTCGATCCGCGTCGCCGAGCAGGGCGACGGCTCCCGCGAGCGCCCCACCTACTGGTGCCCCACCTGTCAGCCGGGCCCCGCCCCGGCCGCTTCTCCCGGCCGGCGGCGCCGCCGCACCAATTGACGACCTGTCAGAAACGCTCGTACGGTCCCCGTATGCCCGTCACGGCGTACGACCTCACCGGCCGCACCGCGTTCGTCACCGGCGCGGCGAGCGGCATCGGCCGCGCCTCGGCGCTCCTGTTGGCCGAGGCGGGCGCGACCGTGCACTGCGCGGACCGTGACACCGACGGTCTGCGCGAGACCGCGGCCCTGATCGAGGACAGGGGCGGCACAGCCCGTACCCACAGCCTCGACGTCACCGACCGGACTCTGCTGAGGCAGGCCCTCACCTCCTGCGAAAACCTGGACGCCCTGGCCGCGATCGCCGGGATCATGCACCGGAGCCCGGTTCTGGAAACCCGCGACGAGGACCTCGACCGGGTGCTGAACGTCAACTTCAAGGGGGTGCTGTACGCGTGCCAGGAGGCGGCCCGCCTGATGATCGCCCACGGCACCCGGGGCAGCATCGTGACCATGGCCTCGGGCGCCGTCGACACGGGCGGCCCCGGGCTGCTCTGCTACGGGGCGGCCAAAGCCGCGGTGGTCCAGCTGACGAAGACCCTGGCGTCGGAGGTCGGCCGGTACGGCATCCGCGTCAACGCGGTCGCCCCGGGCTGGATCCGTACACCCATGACCGACCGCCACGACAGTGAGTCCCAGGCGCACACGGAGTCCGCCATGGCCCACATGTCCCCCCTGCGCCGGGTCGGCCAGCCCGAGGACATCGCCCACGCGGTCCTCCACCTGGTCTGCGACGCATCAGCCTTCACGACGGGCCAGATCCTCCGCCCGAACGGAGGAGTGGCGATGCCGTGGTGACACGGGCCCGCCCTCGGCACCCCACAGCGCCCACCCGGCCCCCTACGCGCCGCCGCGCCGATCTCCCCGGAACCTCGCCCGCACGGCCGCAGCACCCCCGTGCAAGCGGCCACATCCGGCATCCACCATGCCCGCGCATCCTGACGCCCCGCCCCACAGCACCGGCCCGCCCCAACCGTCACCCCCCAGCCTCACCCCCGCCGCTCCACCATCCCTCGGCTCCCCGTCCCCCAGACCCTCCGCCAGCACCCTGCCCCCGCCACCCCGCGCGCCCTCCCCTTGGGCACGCAATGCACGGGCAGGATGCTCAGCCCCCATCCCCCGGCCGCGACGGCCGCCTCCAGCACCCCCGCCTCAGGCACGGCCAGCAGCCGCAACACGGCCCACCACCACAGCGCCCCGAGCCCGAGCACGGCCCCGCGGCCGCCCCAGCGCCCGCCCCCCCAGCGCGCTATGCCCGCCACGGCCGCCACCCCCAGCCCGACGCTATGGAGCCGCCCGGGTCCGCGGACAGGGCGCACGACCGGCACACAGGCGCACCACGCATCGCACTCGGGCCGCGCACACGCACACCTCTCACGTCGCGCACCCCTGCGCGCCGAGCGGTGACATCTCGCCCGCCCGGCCCGTCACTCGCTCCCGCGCTCTCCGTCACCCGTTCTCGGCCTGGAACATCCAGTGATGCTTCTCCAGGTCCGCCGTGATCCCGATGAAGATGTCCTGGCTCACGGGGTCCGGCTCACCGGTCGTCTCGACCCGCTCCCGCATCCGGGTGATCACCGCACCCAGCGCCTCGACGAGCGCGCTCACGGCAGTCGTGTCGTCGACCCACCCTTCGGGGGTCACGCCGATGCCGCTGCCGACGGCAACCGTCGCGGCCCGCCCGTCCGGTGGGATCCCGAGGGCCGCGGCACGCTCGGCCACGATGTCGGAGTACTTCCGCGCGGTGTCGACGACCTCGTCGAGCTGGAGATGCACGGAACGGAAGCGCGGCCCCACCACGTTCCAGTGGATCTGCTTCGCCACGAGGGCGAGGTCCACCAGATCGACGAGGGCACCTTGCAGCGCCTCGGACACGGTCTTCAGGTTCGCGTCCGACAACGGGCTCTTCACGACGTACATCGGCACCTCCGAGGACTGCCCCCGCCATCACCTCAACGATGACCGCCGCACGCCGCACCGGCAAACGCACACATACCGGACAGGGCCTACACGGGGCGGCACAACGGCAGCGGTCGGCCCGGAACAAGCGAAACCCCGGGCGGCACCCCTCCGGATCTTCCGGAGAGGCCCGGCCGGGGCCTTGGTCATGCCGTGTGAGCGCAGTGCCTCACGCGGCGACGACGTCCACCGCTTCGGCGGGCGCCTTGATGGTCACCCGTTCCGGTGGCACACCGGTCACCGAGACGGAACCCAGCATCGGGCGAACCGGCCTGGGAACAGGCTCACTGGGGGTGGCCGCAGCAGACTGGGCCAGCTCGGCGAGGGCGAGCTCGTCGCTCACTTCCCGCATGAGCTCGGACATCCGTACGTCCAGCGCGTCGCAGATGGCGGAGAGCAGCTCGGAGGAAGCCTCCTTCTGCCCCCGCTCCACCTCGGAGAGATAGCCGAGTGAGACTCGGGCGGACGAGGAGACTTCGCGCAGAGTACGGCCCTGGCGCTGGCGCTGCCGACGCAGCACGTCACCCAGCAGGCGACGGAGCAGAATCATCGGTGGCTCCCTCCTCGGACCGCGTAGCCGCATCCATTACGCCCCACCGTACCGCCTTGCGCCGCGGCCGTGCGGGGAGCGATGTCGTGTTCACTCAGGGCTGCAAACATCAAAACCCCCCGTTCCGTTCCGTATCCTGTGCCCGCTCATTCCCAGTCTGTTCGCCCGCAAGCTCCTTCAGGAGCAGTGCGAGTACGCTCCGTACACTCTCTCTACGAATTTCCGCGCGGTCGCCGTTCAACCGCAGAGCCTCCACTTTTCCGCCGCCGGCAGAACCGGAATCGACCTCGTCCGGTCCGTCCACGGCGACGAAGACCGTGCCGACGGCCTGTCCGTCCTGCGGCTCGGGGCCCGCGACGCCGGTGGTCGCGATGCCCCAGTCGGCGCCGAGCGCCTTGCGTACACCCGCTGCCATCTGTACCGCGACCTGCGGATCCACCGCCCCACGTGCCGCCAGCAGGGTGGTGTCGACACCGAGCAGTTCATGCTTCAGTTCGGTGGCGTAGGCGGTCACCGACCCCAGGAAGACCTTGGACGCCCCGGGGACGGATGTGAGGTCCGCCGCAACGAGGCCACCGGTCAGCGACTCCGCCACGGCGAGCGTCTCACCCTTCACCGTGAGTAGTCGCACCACGTCGGTGGCCGTGGAACTCACGCTTCCTTCTCCTCCAACGCGGCCTTGCGCTCGGCGATTCCCTGCCTGCGCAGCACAATGGCCTGTTTCACATAGTCCAGGCCGGTCACCACGGTCAGCACGACCGCCGCGGCCATCACCCACCACCTCAGGGTGGCCAGCCACCCCGTCAACGCCAGCACGTACATGCCCACGGCCACGCCCTGGATGAGGGTCTTCAGCTTGCCGCCGCGGCTGGCGGGGATGACGCCGTACCGGATGACGAGGAAGCGCAGCAGGGTGATGCCGAGTTCCCGGCCGAGGATGATGCCGGTCACCCACCAGGGCAGATCGCCGAGCGCGGACAGACAGATCAGCGCCGCCCCCATGATGGCCTTGTCGGCGATGGGGTCGGCGATCTTCCCGAAGTCCGTGACCAGGTTGTAGGCGCGCGCCAGATGACCGTCGAACAAATCGGTGATCATGGCGACGGCGAAGGCCGCCCAGGCGAGGGACCGCCACGCCGGGTCGTAACCGCCGTCGGTGAGCATCAGCGCGACGAAGGCCGGAACGAGGACCAGCCGGAGCATGGTCAGGAGGTTGGCGACGTTCCAGACGCTGGCCTGGTTGACGGCCGCGGCGGCGATCTTCCCGCCCCGGAGGGTCTTCCCTTCCCCGTGGGCGTCGACGTCGGCGCCTTCACCGGGGACCGCCCCATCGACACGCGGCGTCGCCGCGGCAGCCCCGCCGTGCCCCACGTCGGACGAGGCACCGGGCCCCGCACCGGGCGTCCCGCCATCGGCCGAGCGCGCGGCCGCATGGCCGGCCGCCGCCCCGGGGGCTACAGGGGCCACGGACGCAGCGGAGGCCGGAGCACCCGCACCGGCCGCTGCCCTCCTCGCGCCGGAGGCACCTCCCGCCGCGGATGCCGGGACACCGGTCATCTGCCCGCCTCCTCATTCCGCGCAGGCGACGTGAGCGAGCCCTGCAGCGGCTCGGCCACCAGGTCGACACCTTCCGTACCGACCACCTTCGCCTCGACCATACGGCCGCTGCTCAGCCCCGCGCCGCTCGTGAGCAGCACCTGGCCGTCCGTCTCGGGCGCCTGGTGCTCCGCACGGCCGTACACGCCGTCCTCACCGTCGACGGACTCGACGAGGACCTGGACCGTCTGGCCGACGCGCTCCTCGGCGCGCTGCGAGACGAGCTCCTCGGCCAGCCGCGAGATGTGGGCCAGCCGCTCGGCGACGACGTCCTCGTCGAGCTTGTTCTCATAGGTCGCCGCCTCGGTGCCCTCCTCGTCGGAGTAGCCGAAGACGCCGATGGCGTCCAGCCGGGCGCCGTTCAGGAACCGCTCCAGCTCGGCGAGGTCGCCCTCGCTCTCGCCGGGGAAGCCGACGATGAAGTTGGAGCGCAC
Organism: Streptomyces sp. NPDC092370; assembly: GCF_044755265.1. Classification (NCBI taxonomy): domain Bacteria; kingdom Bacillati; phylum Actinomycetota; class Actinomycetes; order Kitasatosporales; family Streptomycetaceae; genus Streptomyces; species Streptomyces sp. NPDC092370. The sequence continues at coordinate 162,091 of NZ_JBIVQO010000015.1, forward strand.
ACCGGCCTCGGGGGCCTTGCTGCGGATGGTGTCGAGCAGTTCGAGGAACCGGTCGGTGTCGCCGAAGCGGCGCATGGCGCGCAGCACGCCGGGCGCGGAGTGCTGGAAGGACAGGTCGAAGTAGGGCGCGACCTTCGGGGTCGAGGTCAGCACGTCGATGAGGCCGGGCCGCATCTCGGCCGGCTGGAGGTAGCTGACGCGGATGCGCTCGATGCCGTCGACCTCGGCGAGCTCGGGCAGCAGTGACTCCAGCAGGCGGATGTCGCCCAGGTCCTTGCCGTAGGAGGTGTTGTTCTCGGAGACCAGCATGATCTCCCTCACGCCCTGATCGGCCAGCCAGCGGGTCTCGTTCAGCACGTCGCTCGGGCGGCGGGAGATGAAGGAGCCGCGGAAGGACGGGATGGCGCAGAAGGAGCAGCGCCGGTCGCAACCGGAGGCGAGCTTCACGGAGGCCACCGGGGAGCCGTCCAGGCGGCGGCGCAGGGGTGCGCGCGGGCCGGAGGCCGGGGCGAGGCCCTCCGGAAGGTCGGCCGGGGCGTGCCCGGGCAGTGCGACCCCGGTGGCCGACTCCTGGCGCTCCGCCGGGCTGATCGGCAGCAGCTTGCGCCGGTCGCGCGGGGTGTGCGAGGCGTGGATACCGCCGTTGAGGATGGTCTGGAGGCGGTCCGAGATGTCCGAGTAGTCGTCGAAGCCGAGCACGCCGTCGGCCTCGGGGAGGGCCTCGGCGAGTTCCTTGCCGTACCGCTCGGCCATGCAGCCCACCGCCACGACGGCCTGGGTTCTGCCGTGCCCCTTGAGGTCGTTGGCCTCCAGAAGGGCGTCGACGGAGTCCTTCTTGGCGGCCTCGACGAAGCCGCAGGTGTTCACGACGGCGACGTCCGCGTCCTCGGCGTCCTCCACGAGCTGCCAGCCGTCCGCCTCCAAACGGCCTGCGAGCTCCTCCGAGTCCACCTCGTTACGGGCGCAGCCAAGGGTGACGAGTGCGACGGTACGGCGTTCAGGCATGGGCTCAAGACTACTTCGTCCCGCTGACACCCCATGTCGACGGGGTTGGCCGTTTCCCGGCCAACCCCGTATCAACTGGACCTTTCGGGCCGGTCACCCGGCCTCGGGGTCGCCCTTTGTGTAGGTCAGGCGCTCGACGGAACCCGGCTGGAAGTTCTCCTCGATCTTCTTGCCGTTGACGAAGAGGTCGATCGCGCCGGCGTCTCCGAGGACGAGGTGGACCTTCGAGCTGTCCTGGAAGGTCTTGGAGTCGCCCTGCTTGAGGAAGCCGTCGAAGATCATCCGGCCGTTGTGGTCCTTGGCGGCGATCCAGCTGCGGTCGTCGGCAGCGACCACCCGGACCGTCACCTTGTCCTGCGGCGCGGCCGCGATGGCACTGTCGGACGGCTCGGGCTTGGGGTCGGCGGGCTTCTTGGTCTTGGTCGGGGAGGCGGAGTCGCCGGGCGTGGCGCCCTCGGCCACGTTCGCCTCGTTGCCGCTGTCGTCGCCGCCCTGGAGCATCGTGAACCCGACGAAGCCGATGACGGCGACGATCGCGGCGACCATGGCCGCGGTCCAGTTGGGGCCCCGCCGCTCCGGACGGATGCGTTCCGCCTCGAAGAGGGGGGCTGCCGGAGTCGGTGCCGGACGCCCGCCGTGCTCGTCGCCGTACTGGTCGATCAGCGGTTCGGGATCGAGGTGGACGGCCTTGGCCAGGGTCCTGATGTGCCCACGGGCGTAGACGTCCCCACCGCAGGAGGTGAAGTCGTCCGCCTCGATCGCGCGCACGATGTTCATGCGGACCCGGGTGGCGCTACTGACGTCGTCGACGGTCAGCCCGGCGGCGATACGAGCCTGCTGCAGGACACGACCGATGGAGGGGCGGGCTTCCTCGCGGTCTGCTTCGACGCGCTCGTCTTCGAACGGACGCTCGTCTTCAGGGGAGTTGCCGATGGACACGGGGGCGCCTTTCGAGCGTGTAGCCGCCTGTGCTGGAAGTTCAGTCTAGGGGGGGTACAAAAGGGTGGGGCAACCGGGCGGTGGCACTTTGTACGCCATCGGAATGGCCCGACATTCCGATGGTGGGCTCGCTGCTTGTCGCTTCCCTCAACTTGACGTACGCCGAAGGGAAACGGTTGCTCGATGATCCCTTACGGGTGAGTCACGATCAGGACACCCGATTGCCGTAACGCCCCGCGAGGCGACCGCCGTGTCCCGTTTCCCTACCCTTCAGACTCCCCCCGGATCAGGGCGAGCACGCCATCCAGCTCGTCAGGCTTCACAAGAACGTCACGAGCCTTCGAACCCTCGCTCGGTCCGACGATGTTCCGGGACTCCATCAGGTCCATCAGCCGACCGGCCTTGGCGAAGCCGACGCGCAGCTTGCGCTGGAGCATGGACGTCGACCCGAACTGTGTGGAGACGACCAGTTCGGCCGCCTGACACAGCAGGTCGAGGTCGTCGCCGATGTCCTCGTCGATCTCCTTCTTCTGCTTGGTGCCCACGACGACGTCGTCCCGGAAGACGGGCGTCATCTGGTCCTTGCAGTGCCGCACGACGCCCGCGATCTCCTCCTCGGTGACGAAGGCTCCCTGCATACGGGTGGGCTTGTTGGCCCCCATGGGCAGGAACAGCCCGTCGCCCTTGCCGATGAGCTTCTCGGCGCCCGGCTGGTCGAGGATGACCCGCGAGTCGGCCAGCGAGGAGGTGGCGAAGGCCAGCCGCGAGGGCACGTTCGCCTTGATGAGACCCGTGACGACGTCCACCGACGGGCGCTGCGTGGCGAGCACCAGGTGGATGCCGGCCGCGCGGGCGAGCTGCGTGATACGCACGATGGCGTCCTCGACGTCCCGCGGCGCGACCATCATCAGGTCGGCGAGCTCGTCGACGATGACCAGCAGGTACGGGTAGGGCTGGAGCTCGCGCTCACTGCCCTCGGGCGGCTTGACCTTGCCCTCGCGCACGGCCTTGTTGAAGTCGTCGATGTGCCGGTAGCCGTAGGCGGCCAGGTCGTCGTAGCGCAGGTCCATCTCGCGCACGACCCACTGGAGGGCCTCGGCGGCCCGCTTGGGGTTGGTGATGATCGGCGTGATCAGGTGCGGGATGCCCTCGTAAGCGGTCAGCTCGACCCGCTTGGGGTCGACGAGGATCATCCGGACGTCCTCGGGGGTCGCCCGCATCATGACCGAGGTGATCAGGCAGTTGATGCAGGACGACTTGCCGGAGCCGGTGGCGCCGGCGACCAGCATGTGCGGCATCTTCGCCAGCGAGTGCATGACGTAGCCGCCCTCGACGTCCTTGCCGAAGGCCACCAGCATCGGGTCGTCGTCCTCCGCGGACTCCGCCAGACGGAGTACATCGCCCAGGTTGACCATCTCCCGATCGGTGTTCGGGATCTCGATGCCGACCGCGGACTTGCCGGGGATCGGGCTGATGATCCGAACGTCCGGGGAGGCGACGGCGTAGGCGATGTTCTTGGCCAGCGCGGTGATCCGCTCGACCTTCACGGCGGGGCCGAGCTCGACCTCGTAGCGCGTGACCGTCGGCCCGCGAGTGAAACCGGTGACCCTGGCATCGACCTTGAACTCGGTGAAGACGGTGGTCAGCGCGGCCACTATGGCGTCGTTGGCGGCGCTGCGGGCCTTGCCCGGACCGCCGCGCTCCAGCAGGTCGAGCGACGGCAGGGCGTAGGTGATGTCGCCGGACAGCTGGAGCTGCTCCGCGCGCGGGGGCAGCTCGCGGGGCACGGCCGGCGGCGCCTTGGTCAGGTCACGAACGCCGGCCTTCGGCTTGTGCGGTTCGGGCTCGGGCTCGGACTGCCGGGGCTTGTCCTGCTGCGGCTCGTCCTGCCCGGGGCGGGCGGCCGGGACGGGGGTCGGCGTGGTCGCCTCCTGGTCCCCCGCCCGTACGCCCTGGGTGAGGTCGGCGACGATCGGTGAGGGCGGCATGCCGTGCAGCACGGCGCCGTCGAGCGCGGCGGCGGCCGCCGCGGCGACGTCCACGGCGTCCCTGGGCCGGTCCATGTCGGGCTGCGGCACGGCGGAGCGCCGGGGGCGGCCCCTGCGCCGCGTGAGCGCCTCCTGCTCGGCACTGTCCGGGTCGTACACCGCGGGCGCCTGCGCCCGCCTGCCGCGCGGGCGCGCGGGCAGCCCCTCGCGCCACTGCTCCTCGTAGCGCTCGTCGTCCTCGACGAATGCGAACTCGTCCTCGGCCGGGTCGCGGACGATCCCGAGACGCACCCCGAGCAGCCGCAGGCGCTGCGGAATGGCGTTGACCGGGGTGGCCGTGACGACCAGCAGCCCGAAGACCGTCAGCAGCACCAGCAGCGGCACCGCGAGCACGTCGCCCATGGCGTACGACAGCGGCGTCGCCATGGCCCAGCCGATGAGGCCGCCGGCGTCCCTTATGGCCTGCATGCCGTCGCCGCGCGCGGGTGAGCCGCACGCGATGTGGACCTGGCCGAGCACGCCGATGACGAGCGCGGACAGACCGATGACGATGCGTCCGTTGGCCTCGGGCTTCTCCGGGTGGCGGATGAACCGCACGGCGATGACGGCGAGGAGTATCGGCACGAGCAGATCGAGGCGCCCGAAGGCACCGGTGACGAGGATCTCCACCAGATCGCCCACGGGGCCCTTGAGATCGGCCCAGGTGCCTGCGGCGACGATCAGCGCGATACCGAGGAGCAGCAGGGCGACACCGTCCTTGCGGTGGGCCGGGTCGAGGTTCTTGGCGCCCTGCCCCACGCCGCGGAACACGGCGCCGACAGCGTGCGCCACACCGAGCCAGACGGCGCGCACCAGCCGGTAGATGCCACCGGTGGGGCTGGGTGCCGGTCTGGGCGCGACCTTCTTGGCCGCGGCCTTCCTGGCGGGCGCCTTCTTGGCAGCGGCCTTCTTCGCCGGAGCCTTCGCGGCCGCCTTCTTCGCGGGCGGCGGCTTCTTGGCTGCGGAGGGACGTGAGGCCATGGGTGTGAGGTTACCGGGGGAGACGACAGGGGACACGCGTGTCCACGGCTTCACCCGTTCGTGTCGCTCCGGGAGAGGCACGAAACTGACGCGCGGTCACGGGAAAACAACCCCGTCCGCGCACGCGTCAGCTCTGCGAGGACACCGAGGAAGCGCTTCCGGTGCCCGGCTCCAGCGCGTCCAGCGCCCGCCGCAACCCCGTGAGTTTGCGCTCCAGATGAGCCGCCGTGGCCACCGCGGCGGCGTCCGTCGACTCGTCGTTGAGCTGCTTGGTCAGTGCTTCGGCCTGCTCCTCGACGGCGGCCAGCCGCGCGGAGAGCTCCGCGAGCAGCCCGGCCGACTCCTTGGCCTCCCCGCCCGCGTCCTTGCCGTTGCCCTCCAACTGCAGTCGCAGCAGCGACGCCTGCTCCCGCAGCTGGCAGTTCTTCATGTACAGCTCGACGAAGACGGAGACCTTCGCCCGCAGCACCCACGGGTCGAACGGCTTGGAGATGTAGTCCACCGCACCCGCCGCGTAACCGCGGAAGGTGTGGTGAGGGCCGTGGTTGATCGCCGTGAGGAAGATGATCGGGATGTCCCGGGTCCGCTCGCGGCGCTTGATGTGCGCCGCCGTCTCGAAGCCGTCCATGCCCGGCATCTGGACGTCCAGCAGGATGACCGCGAAGTCGTCCGTGAGCAGCGCTTTGAGCGCTTCCTCCCCGGACGATGCCCGCACCAGCGTCTGATCGAGCGCGGAGAGGATCGCCTCCAGCGCCAGCAGATTCTCCGGCCGGTCATCGACCAGGAGGATCTTGGCCTTCTGCACCATGGCCCGCCCTCCTCGCCCCGGCGTGGGGCCTCCCCTGTCCGCAGGTCCTGTGGAAGCACCGGTGGGTGCCGCCCCAGGGGACGACTCCCTTGCGCCGCCCGTCCTTGTGCCGGTCATCGTAGCCGCACCCCGCCCGCCACCACACCCTGTCACCGCGATGTCACTGTGCACGTAGCAGAAACGCAGCGCGAGACCAGAAGGTTCCCCAGATCTTGTACTTCTACACGACTATGCGCACATCGAGTCCGCAACTCCGCGTGAACACCGAACCTTCCCGTCACGGTCGCGCAACTGCCCAACGATCCCCTCATTCCCCTCGCATCCACTGATCCATCACCGCCAGCAGGTGATCGGGGTCGACCGGTTTCGTCACGTAGTCGGAAGCGCCCGACTCGATCGCCTTCTCCCGGTCGCCCTTCATCGCCTTCGCGGTCAGTGCGATGATCGGCAGCCCGGCGAACTGCGGCATCCTGCGGATCGCCGTGGTCGTCGCGTACCCGTCCATCTCCGGCATCATGATGTCCATCAGCACGACCGCCACGTCGTCGTGCTGCTCCAGGACCTCGATCCCCTCACGGCCGTTCTCCGCGTACAGCACGGACAGGCCGTGCTGCTCCAGGACACTGGTCAGGGCGAAGACGTTGCGGATGTCGTCGTCGACGATCAGGACCTTCTGGCCACCGAACCGGATACCGCGGGTCGGCTTCGGCACCGGGCGCTCCTGCTCGGGCGGCGTCCACTGCTCCAGCTGCGCGGGACGCGGCGGCAGCTCCGGCATCCTGCGGCGCCGCCGGAACAAGGCGGCGGGCCCGTTCTGCGTCTCACGGTACGAGGTCACCTCGGCCGGCGTCTCGACCTCCACGTCCGACAGCTCGGACGTGGACGCCACCAGGTCACCGGCCTCCAGGGCGGGCAGCTGCTGCTGGTAGCCCTGCGGCGGCAGTTCGCTGGGATGCAGCGGCAGGTACAGCGTGAACGTCGAGCCACGCCCGGGCTCGCTCTGCGCGTAAATCTCACCGCCGAGCAACTGCGCGATCTCCCGCGAGATGGACAATCCCAGGCCCGTACCGCCGTACTTGCGGCTGGTGGTGCCGTCGGCCTGCTTGAACGCCTCGAAGATCACCCGCATCTTGCTGGACGCGATGCCGATCCCGGTGTCGGTCACGGAGAACGCGATCAGATCGGCGTCCGGATCCGTCAGTGACCCGGTCTCCAGCAACTGCTCGCGGATCTTCTGCGGGACGTCGTCCCGCGCCGGCCTGATGACCAGCTCCACCGAACCGGAGTCGGTGAACTTCACCGCGTTCGACAGCAGGTTGCGCAGCACCTGCAGCAGCCGCTGCTCGTCGGTGTGCAGCGTCGCGGGCAGCTCCGGCGAGACCCGCACTGACAGGTCCAGGCCCTTCTCCGCGGTCAGCGGCCGGAAGGTCGCCTCCACGTAGTCCACGAGCTGGACCAGCGCGATTCGCGTCGGGGAGACGTCCATCTTGCCCGCCTCGACCTTCGACAGGTCGAGGATGTCGTTGATGAGCTGGAGCAGGTCCGAACCGGCTCCGTGGATCGTCTCGGCGAACTCGACCTGCTTCGGGGAGAGGTTCCCCTCGGCGTTGTCGGCGAGCAGCTTGGCCAGGATGAGCAGCGAGTTCAGCGGCGTACGCAGCTCGTGCGACATGTTCGCCAGGAACTCGCTCTTGTAGCGCATCGACACCGCGAGCTGCTCGGCGCGCTCCTCCAGGACCTGACGCGCCTCCTCGATCTCGGTGTTCTTCACCTCGATGTCGCGGTTCTGCTGGGCCAGCAGCTCGGCCTTCTCCTCCAGTTCGGCGTTGGACGCCTGGAGCGCCTTCTGCCGCTGCTCCAACTCTGCCGAACGCTCCCGCAGTTGCTCGGTCAGCTCCTGCGACTGCGCCAGCAGCAGCTCGGTCTTGGTGTTGACGGAGATGGTGTTGACGCTCGTCGCGATCATCTCGGCGATCTGGTTGAGGAAGTCCTTCTGGATCTGCGTGAACGGCGTGAAGGACGCCAGCTCGATGACACCGAGCACGCTGCCCTCGAACAGCACCGGCAGCACGATCACCTGTGCGGGCGGCGCCTCACCGAGCCCCGAGGAGATCTTCAGATAGCCGCTCGGCGCGTTCTCCACCAGGATCGTGCGCTTCTCCTCGGCGGCCGTCCCGACCAGCGCCTCACCCGGCTGGAACGACGTCGGCATGGAGCCCATCGAGTAGCCGTACGAGCCGAGCATGCGCAGCTCGTACTGGTCCTCGTCGGCGGCGCTCATGTCCTCGCCGTCGACGAGCGGCATCGCCACGAAGAACGCGCCGTGCTGCGCGGACACCACCGGCGTCAGCTCGCTCATGATCAGCGAGGCCACGTCCTCCAGGTCCCGGCGGCCCTGCATCAGCGCCGAGATCCTCGCCAGGTTGCCCTTGAGCCAGTCCTGCTCCTTGTTGGCGATCGTGGTGTCGCGCAGGTTGGCGATCATCTTGTTGATGTAGTCCTGGAGCTCCTGGATCTCCCCGGACGCGTCCACGTCGATCTTCAGGTTCAGATCGCCGCGGGTCACCGCGGTCGCCACGCGCGCGATGGCACGCACCTGCCGGGTCAGGTTCCCGGCCATCTCGTTCACCGACTCGGTCAGGTCACGCCAGGTGCCATCGACGTCACGCACGCGTGCCTGACCGCCGAGCTGCCCTTCCGTGCCCACCTCGCGAGCAACCCGGGTGACCTCCTCGGCGAAGGAGGACAGCTGGTCGACCATCGTGTTGATGGTCGTCTTCAGCTCCAGGATCTCGCCGCGCGCGTCGATGTCGATCTTCTTCGTCAGGTCACCCTTGGCGATGGCCGTGGTCACCATGGCGATGTTGCGCACCTGACCGGTGAGGTTGGACGCCATCTGGTTCACCGACTCGGTCAGGTCCTTCCACGTGCCGGCCACACCCGGCACGTGCGCCTGACCGCCGAGGATGCCGTCCGTGCCCACCTCACGGGCCACCTTGGTGACCTGCTCCGCGAACGAACTCAGCGTCTTCACCATCGTGTTGATGGTGTCGGCGAGCTGCGCGACCTCACCGCGCGCCTCGATGGTCACCTGCCGCGTCAGGTCACCGTTGGCGACCGCCGCCGAGACCTGGGAGATGTTCCGCACCTGAGTGGTGAGGTTCTTGGCCATCAGGTTGACGTTGTCGCTCAGGTCCTTCCAGATGCCCGTGACACCCGGCACGTGCGCCTGGCCGCCCAGAATGCCCTCCGTGCCCACCTCACGGGCCACCCGGGTCACCTGCTCGGCGAAGGAGGACAGCTGGTCCACCATCGTGTTCACGGTCGTGACCAGCTCGAGGATCTCGCCCTTGGCGTCGACGGTGATCTTCTTCGACAGATCACCCCGGGCCACCGCGGTCGTGACCTCGGCGATGTTGCGCACCTGGATGGTCAGGTTGTTCGCCATGCCGTTCACGGACTGGGTGAGGTCCTTCCAGGTGCCGGAGACGCCCTGCACCTCGGCCTGACCGCCCAGGATGCCCTCCGTACCCACCTCACGGGCCACCCGCGTGACCTCTTCGGCGAACGACGACAGCTGATCCACCATCGTGTTCAGGGTGTTCTTCAGCTCCAGGATCTCCCCGCGCGCGTCCACGGTGATCTTCTGCGACAGATCACCCCGGGCCACCGCCGTGGCCACCTGCGCGATGTTGCGCACCTGACCGGTCAGGTTGGACGCCATGCCGTTCACGGAGTCCGTCAGGTCACGCCACACACCGGCCACCCCGGGCACCTGCGCCTGACCGCCCAGCCGGCCGTCCGTACCCACCTCACGCGCGACCCGGGTCACCTGGTCGGCGAAGGCCGAGAGCTGGTCGACCATCGTGTTGATGGTGTTCTTCAGCTCCAGGATCTCCCCGCGCGCGTCCACGTCGATCTTCTGCGACAGATCACCCCGGGCCACCGCCGTCGTCACCTGCGCGATGTTGCGCACCTGGGAAGTGAGGTTCCCGGCCATCGAGTTGACGGAATCGGTGAGCTCCTTCCACGTGCCCGACACGCCGTCGACCCGGGCCTGACCGCCCAGACGGCCCTCCGTGCCCACGTCCCGGGCCATGCGCGTCACCTGGTCGGCGAAACTCGACAGCTGGTCCACCATCGTGTTCACGGTGTTCTTCAGCTTGAGCATCTCGCCGGAGACGTCCACGGTGACCTTCTGCGAGAGGTCGCCGTTGGCCACCGCCGTCGTCACCTGGGCGATGTTCCTCACCTGACCGGTGAGATTCCGGAACGCCGTGTTGACGGAGTCCGTCAGGTCCTTCCACGTCCCCGCCGCGCCCGGTACCTGCGCCTGGCCACCCAGCTCACCCTCGACACCGATCTCCCGTGCCACACGCGTCACTTCGGCACCGAAAGCGGACAGTTGATCCACCATCGTGTTGACGGTGTTCTTCAGCTCCAGCATCTCGCCGGCCACGTTGACCGTGACCTTTTGCGACAGATCACCGTTGGCCACCGCCGTCGTCACCGCGGCGATGTCCCTCACCTGAGTGGTCAGGTTCCGGAAGACCGTGTTCACCGAATCGGTGAGGTCCTTCCACGTCCCCGCCGCACCCGGCACATTCGCCTGACCGCCCAGCTGTCCCTCGGCACCGACCTCGTTGGCCACCCGCGTGACCTCGTCCGCGAAGATCCGCAGCGTCTCGGTCATCTGGTTGATCGTCTCGGCGAGCTGCGCGACCTCACCCCGCGCCGGCACGGTCACCTTGCGCGACAGATCACCGTTGGCGACCGCGGTCGTCACCTCCGCGATCCCGCGCACCTGGGCCGTGAGGTTCCCGGCCATGGTGTTCACCGAATCGGTGAGTTCCTTCCACACGCCGTCGACTCCGGGCACCTGCGCCTGACCGCCCAGCGCGCCCTCCGTGCCCACCTCACGGGCTACCCGGGTCACCTCGGAGGAGAACGCCGAGAGCTGGTCCACCATCGTGTTGACGGTGTTCTTCAGCTCCAGCATCTCGCCGGCCACCTGCACCGTGACCTTGCGCGACAGATCACCCTTGGCGACCGCCGTCGTCACCAGCGCGATGTCCCTCACCTGGGCCGTCAGCCGGTACGCCATCGTGTTGACGGAGTCCGTCAGGTCCCGCCACGAACCCGACATGCCCCGCACACGGGCCTGACCGCCCAGCTTGCCCTCGGTGCCCACCTCGCTGGCCACCCGGGTGACCTCGTCGGTGAACGTCGACAGCTGGTCGACCAGGTTGTTGACGGTCCGCCCGACCTTCAGGAACTCGCCCCGCAGCGGCTGGCTGTTCCCGTCCGGCACCTGCGTCCGCAGCTCCATCCGCGGCGACAGATCACCCTCCGCCACCGCGGACAGCACCCGGCCGACCTCGGAAACCGGCCGCACCAGGTCGTCCACCAGGGCGTTCGAGTTGTCGATCGCCGTCGCCCAGGAGCCTTCGCAGGCACCCGTCTCCAGCCGCTCGGTGAGCTTGCCCTCACGGCCCACCATCCGCCGCACCCGCGACAGCTCACCCGTCAGATGCAGATTGCGGTCGGCCACCTCGTTGAAGACCGCCGCGATCTCGGCCATCACGCCGTCCCCGGACACCGTGAGCCGCTTGCGGAAGTTCCCGTCCCGCATCGACACCAGAGCCGCCATCAGCCGGTTCAGGGACGCCGTGTCCACCTCGGTCGTACCGCTGCGCACCCTGCCCTGATTGATCGGGGACTGTCCGCCTTTCGCGCGCGCCTTCTTGCCACGCGTCGCTGCGCCAGACTCCACTGTGTCCCTCCCGCAGGGGTCGACCGTCACTGCTGTGTTCCGGTACCACGCTCGGCGTACCGGTTACTACTGCGTATTCTCTGCCCTGCATACCAGCCCGCTTCCAGGGGGCTGCTGCCCACGGGCGGCATCGGGCACACAGCCTGCCCTGGCCTTCACCAGAAGCCTGCCCAGTGTTTCACCCCGGCCGAACCAGGCCATAACAGTTCGGCAGCTTCGCACATCGTCCGCACACCCTCCGGACGGAAACACTGCAGACCGGCATCCGCATGGACCGCGAAGGTAAGTAACCTTGCATCCGGCTGTCCAGCCGCGCCGGTCCGTCCGGCCTGGGCGGTGGCACGAAGACGAGCGGGCATCGGAGGGGCGGCCGCACACATGACCACCGGACTGATCCCGGGGGGCCAGCCCCCGGACCCCCGGCCGACGGGCGGCCTGCCGCAACAGCGGCGCGAGCCGGTCGGCCCCGCAGCCCAGCACGTCGAGAACCGGTCGAGGAGTTCTGTGATCACCGCGCGAGCGGCCGCCAGTTTCGAGCCCGTCGGGCGATCTGTCGCGAGCGCCCGCTCCTTCGTTCGCGACACCCTCCAGGGCTGGGGCTTCGCCGACATCGTCGACGACGCCGTCGTTCTCACCAGCGAACTGGTCACCAACGCCGTGGTCCACGCCGGCACCTCGGCCGACGTGCTGTGCCTGCGCAGCGACGAAGGCGCACGCATCGAGGTGGCCGACCACTACCCCGAACGCGAGATCCCCCTCCAGGGCACGGCCATCAACATGGGCAGCCCGGACCGCGAGGGCGGCCGCGGCCTCCAGCTGTGCGCGGCCCTCGCCGGCCGCTGGGGCGTCGAGTACACCCCCACCCACAAGACCGTCTGGTTCCAACTGGACCTGCCCGCACGCGCGGTGGGCACCCGCACGGCCGGCCCGGCCCTCCCCGTCGATCTCCTCCCCCTCGCCGACGGCCGGGTCCGCGTGGCCGTGATCCAGATCGACCGCACCGGCCACGTCACCGCCTGGAACGAGGACGCCGAGGAAATCTTCGGCTACCCGGCCGAGCAGGTCACCGGCAAGCCCCTGACCGACCTCGCCGCCTGGCCGCACACCCCGGGCACCAGCACCGGCATCGCGGAAGCCCTCCGCCTGTCCCGCTGGGAAGGCAGCTACGGCATCCGCGCGGCCACCGGCCGCGTCATCCCCGTGTACGCCTCCCACCTGCGCGTCCGCGACACCGGCGGCGAGCCGTCAACCGTGTGCCTCCTCGTACGGGACCACGAACGGGCAGTTCTGCAGACGCCCCAGCGCGTGCCCGCCGACAGCTCGGCCGGCTCCGAGGGCCAGAGCACCGATCCCTTCGAGGTCTTCATCGGTTCCCCCGCCCCGGACGATCTCGACGGCCTCCTCCAGCGCACGGTGGAACGCGCCCGCGACATGCTCGACGGCGACTCCGCGTTCCTCCTGCTCGCCACCGACGACGAGACGGAACTGGAGGTCCGCGCCTCGACCGGCCTCCCCTCCGCCCGCCAGCGCTTCGCCCGTGTCCCCGTGGAAGCCGGCCCCGGCCGCTACGGCTCGGCCCGCATGCCCGCCGTACACGACGACCTGACCGCCGTCCCTGGTGCCGTGCCACTGCTGAACGGCACGGGCATGCGCTCGGTCGTCACGGTCCCGCTGAAGGTCGAGGGCCGCCTCACCGGCTCCCTCGGCGTCGCCGCCGAAGCCCCCGCCAGATACACCAACGAGGAGGCTCTGCGTCTCCAGTTCGCCGCCGACCGCATCGCCCTCGCCGTCGAATCGGCCCGCCTGGGCGAACTGGAACGCCTGCGCCGCGGCTCCCTCAGCTTCCTCGTCGAGGCCTCCGACCTGCTGGCCGGCACCCTGGACCGCGACCAGACCCTGGCCCTGATGGCCCAGATGACGGTCCCGACGCTCGCCACCTGGTGCGCCGTCTACACCATCGCCGACCAGGCCTCCGATCCGTACCTCTCCTACGTCCTGCACGAGGACGAGGAACTCATCGACGGCATCAAGTACCTGCTGTCGAAGGTCCCCCCGCCCGACCCGGTCCCCACCCCCGGTGCCCGTGTCTGGACGGCCCCCGCCGAGATGGCCCACCAGGCGGCCCTGCGCAGTTCCATGCGCAGCCTCGGCCTCAGCGGTGGCCCGACCCGCCAGGTCACCCCCGGCATCGGCCCGACCCTCGCCACCGCCTCCGCCGTCGGTGGCGAGACCGTGGTCCTCCCGCTGGTCGCCCGCAACCGCGTCATCGGCATGCTCACCCTGGGCAAGCCGACCGACGAGCACTTCCGCCAGGAGATCCTGGAACTCGCCGAGGACCTCTCCCGCCGGGCCGCCCTGGCCCTGGACAACGCCCGCCTCTACTCGGAGCGCACAGCGATCAGCCAGTCCCTGCAGCGCAGCCTCCTGCCCCCGGAGCTGCCGCTGATCGACGGCGTCGAGGTGGAGGTCATCTACCGCGCGGCCGGCGAGGGCAATGAGGTCGGGGGCGACTTTTACGACCTCTTCCCCATCCGCGACGGTGCCTACGGCTTCGCCATCGGCGACGTCTGCGGCACGGGCCCGAACGCGGCAGCGGTCACCGGCCTGGCCCGCCACGCCCTGCGCCTCCTGGCCCGCGAAGGCCTCAGCGGCCCGATGGTCCTGGAGCGTCTCAACTCCGCGATCCTCGACGAAGGCGCCCGCAGCCGCTTCCTCACCCTCCTGTACGGGGAGATGCGCCCGCAGGAGGACGGCAGCGCGGAGCTGAAGGTGGTCTGCGCCGGCCACCCCCTCCCGCTGCGCCTGCGCCAGGACGGCACGGTCGAACCGGCCGCGGAACCCCAGCCGTTGCTCGGCGTCATCGAGGACCTGCAGCTCTACGAGCAGACCGTCACCCTCGACCCGGGCGATGTCCTCCTGTGTGTCACGGACGGCGTCACCGAACGCCGCGAGGGCGCCCGCATGCTGGGCGACGACGGCCTCGCCGACGTCCTCACGACCTGCACGGGCCTGACAGCCGGCGCGGTCGCGGCCCGCATCATGCGCGCGGTGGAACGCTTCGCGTCGGACGCCCCTTCGGACGACATGGCGATCCTGGCGATGCGTGTCCCGGGCCTCCACCAGGACTAGGGGAAAGCGAAAGGCCCCACCCGTGAGGGTGGGGCCTTTTCTCATGGAGCCCCCAAACGGAATCGAACCGTTGACCTTCTCCTTACCATGGAGACGCTCTACCGACTGAGCTATAGGGGCCTGTTGCGTGCGAGGTCTCCCCCGCGGCAACGGAATAGATCATACCCTGAACAGGCCCGTGCTCCCAACCGCGTCAGAAGGCGGGCTGGAGAAGCCCTCCGAGGGCATTGCAGGCGGACACGATCCGCTGCATGTCCCGCTTCGCCAGTGACGCGTCCACGGGCAGCGCGAGCGTCTCGTCGGAAGCCCGCTCGGTCTCCGGAAGCGAAACACACCGGCGGAATTCGGGCAGCCGATGCACCGGCGTCTTCACCGGCACCCGACAGGCAACTCCCTTGGCCCGCAGGGCCCGCGCGAAGGCGTCCCGGTCCGGCCGCCCATTGCCCGGAACCCGCACGACGTACTGCTGATAGGTGTGCCCGTCACCGTCGTCCGGGGTCCGCACACCCCTCAACTTGGCATCGAGGTAAGCCGCCCGCTCCCTGCGCTGGGCTATCTCGTCGTACGGCGCCTCGGACTCCGCTTGCTCGAGCACCAGCAGCCCATGTCGCTGACCCACGGCGTGCAGCCGCGCGATGTCGGCGAGCCGGCCGAAGCGGTGCACGGCCACCACGGCGGCGGTGCGTGGGGTGACGGCCGCTTCCACAGCGGCGGCGTCGAGGCAGTAGGTGGCGGGGTCGATGTCGGCGAACACCGGCAGCGCCCCGGCCATGGTCACGGCCTCGGCCACTTCGACGTTCCCGAAGGCCGGCACGACGACCTCGTCACCGAGTCCGACACCGGCGGCCCTGAGCATTGCAGCAGTACCCATGCTGTGAATGCTGGTAGCGCAACGTGAACTTCAAGTGACGCGCAACAAAAAAGGGTTGGACCCGGAACCGAAGTTCCGGGTCCAACCCTTTCAAAAATTGTTCGGCGGCGTCCTACTCTCCCACAGGGTCCCCCCTGCAGTACCATCGGCGCTGTAAGGCTTAGCTTCCGGGTTCGGAATGTAACC
>NZ_JBIVQO010000016.1:0-156754 GCF_044755265.1 Streptomyces sp. NPDC092370
GCACTCATGAGTGCCCCGCTCATGGCCGGCAACGACATCCGCACCATGTCCGCCGACGTGAGCGCCATCCTGCGCAACCCGCGCCTGCTCGCGGTGAATCAGGACCCGCTGGGCGCGGGTGGTCGCAGGGTGCGCGACGACGGCGGCACCGAGGTGTTCGCCAAGCCCCTGTCCGACGGCTCGGTCGCGGTGGGCCTGTTCAACCGGGGAGGCGGCACGACGACGATCACCACCAGCGCCGCGCAAGTCGGCCTGACCGGCGGGCCGTTCACCCTCACCGACCTGTGGTCCGGCGGCACGTCGAGCACGTCCGGGCAGATCTCGGCGAGCGTCCCCGCGCACGGCGTGGCCGTGTTCCGGGTGAGCGGCGGCAGCCCGCTGGCGGCCACCACCTCGCGGTTGCGCGGCAACGCGTCCGGCCGCTGTGTGGACGTGGACAGAGCCTCCACCGCGGCCGGGGCCACGGCTTTGATCTGGGACTGCCACACGGCCGCCAACCAGCTGTGGACCACCTGGGCCGGTGGCGAGATCCGCGTCTTCGGCGACAAGTGCCTCGACGCATACGAGCGGGGCACCGCCAACGGAACCCGGGTCATCACCTGGCCCTGCAACGGTCAGGACAACCAGAGGTGGACCGTCGGCTCCGACGGGTCGATCCGCAACGCCCGCGCCGGGCTGTGCCTCGACGTCAACGGGGCCGGGACCGCCAACGGAACCCCGCTGGTCCTGTGGACCTGCAACGGTCAAGCCGGCCAGAAGTGGAACCGCACGTGAGGGACGCCGCCCACCGGCCACGGCGCCACCGGCAGGGCACTGCGGGAGCCCGGCGCGGAGCCACCATCCCGCCACCCCCGTAAGGGAATCGGACGAGGACCACCTGACCGGCAAGACGCTCGGAGCCTTCCGGCCGCGAGAGTGACGCGGCGGGCGGAGACGCCGGTGCCCTGGTTGCCCGCATCCGGGCAACCAGGGCGAGCGCCGGTGGGTCAGGATTCCTTGACAGCCGTACCGGTGACCGAGTCTGCGGACTTCGTGACCTCGTACCTCAGTTTGGCGCCACTGTGGAAGTGGAAAGTCAGCGTCGCCGGTTCGCCGTCACGCAGTGACGTGAGTGTTTCCGTGGTCAGGACGATCGTGCCGTTCGCGTAGTCCGGTGAGAACGCCTTGTTGAACTCCTGGTACGGAGTCCAGCTGGTCGGACCGGCGTTGGTGCCGTCGGCGTACGTGGCCTCCATCGTCGCCAGCAGGTCACCCTGGTACTTCGTGGGAATGGTGAACTTCTCGGCCGTGCCCGTGGCGTTCGACAGCACCGGAGTGTCGTACGTGACGACGTCGATCTGCCAGGGCAGCCCCTTGGAGAACCGGGCCTCGAGCGTGGCGCTGACGCCGTGGTCGCGATCGCCGGCCAGTCTGGTCAGGGCCGGTGCCGTAAGGGTGAGCCGGTCCTCGAAGACGGTGTAGTCCCGGCCCTCGGCCAGCTTGGCGCCGCCGTGCCACAACCCCCGGAATGTGGTGCCGTTCCGGTTCATTGTGAGCGACTTGGCCGTGATCCTGCTCGACTTCGCCACGAAGACCTTGTCGAAGGAGGTGGTTCCCGAGCGTGTGGTCCAGCTCGACCTGATCCAGGCGAACAGGGCCGGGTCCGTCCACCTCAGGGTCGCGCGGTCCAGGTAGGCCCACGCGCCGGGGTCCCACAGGGCGGTGGTGACACCGGCGACGCGCGCCAGGTGTCCCACGTGCTCGTAGTACTTCAGTGCCTCGCCCCGCTCGATGCGGGAGGGGTGGTTGTGGTCGGGCCAGCCGAGCAGGCCGTACTCGCCGACGTAGACGGGGATGCCCTTGGCGACGAAGGTGTCGTGCATGCGGGAGAAGGCGTCGTCCGCGTCGTTGCGGGCGGCCTCGTCGTACCGGGTGCCGCCGGCGATGTTCACGCTGAACGGGTACCAGCTGTAGTAGTGCACGGTGGCGACCAGGTTGCTGTCACGCAGCGCCCTGATCGTGGTGTACAGGTCGTCCATGAGGTCCTGGGAGGGGGTGCCGCCTTGCGTGGTCAGCACAAGCAGGCGGCTCTTGTTCCCGCCGCCCGAAGTGCGGACGATCTTGTGGAACGAGGTGTTGAGCTCGTTCATGAGCGCGGTCTTCTGCGCGGCCGTGGCGTCTGCGAAGCCCGGTTCGTTGACGCTTTCGAAGAGCAGGGTGCGCGGCTCGCTCCGGAACGCCGCGGAGATCTGGGTCCACAGGGCGTTGTAGCGGGCCAGCACCTTGTCGTGGTCGGTGGAGATCTTCTCGATCCACTGCCATGAGTCGTGGTGGACGTTGAGCACGACGTAGAGGTTCTCGGCGAGAGCCCAGTCGACCACCTCCTTGACCCGCTTCACGTACGCGGCGTCGATGCTGTAGGGCGCGGTGGTGGACTGGTGCGCGCTCCAGGTCACCGGGATGCGGACACTGCGGAAGCCCTGAGCCCTGATGGTTTTGAACAGCTCCCTGGTGGCTTTCGGGTTGCCCCAGGACGTCTCGTCCGGAATCGCGTCCAGGGTGTTGCCCAGGTTCCAGCTGGGCTGCATCGCGGAGACGGCGTCCATGGCGCGGGCCGGGACTGCGACCGTGGAGGCTGCCGGCTGTGCTGGGCCGTCGGGCGCGGCGATCGCGGTGCTGCCGGCCAGCCCCAGGACGACGAGCATCGCCATCAGCAGGCCGGCCAGGCGTCCGGGGCCGCGGCTGCGGTGGTGTGCGGTTCTCCGTATGTCCGTCATGCGTCATGCCTTTCGGTCGGTGGTACGGATGATCCGGTCCGGGCCGGGCGCCGCCACCGGCCACGCCTGCCGCCGCAGGGCCCTCGTGCGGACTTGGGGCGCTGCGTGTCATGCCGTTCTCGGGATCCGGGCCGGACGACCGAACCGGTCGATGGGGAGGAGCCGGCCGGCCCTCGTCGCCACCTGGTGGGCGTCCTGGGTCCCCGTGAGTAGGCGGAGAGCCTGGTTCAGCGGTCGAGGGGCTGGTAGTCGAACCAGTCGAAGTGGACGGTGCCTTCCACGGCGTACATGCCGATGACCCGGCCCGTGAAGCCGCCGGCGACCTCGGTCGACAGGTAACGGCCGTCGAGGTTCGCGAGTTCGATGAACGTGCCGTCGGGCTGCTCGACGCCGAGGGAGACGACGTCGGGACCCGTGCACGGCCCGTGCGGAGAGGGCGGTTCCGTGATCGCGACGGCGAGGACGACCGGCCCGGCGGGTACGGAGCGTGCGGCCACGACCGTGCGCAGGGAGCCGACGCGCGCGACCACCCGGACCCGCGTGCCGGACACCTCGATCGCGTAGTGGTGCCGCTCGTCGAGCCGCACCGCCAGACCACCGCTTCCCTCCGCGGTGTCCACCAAAGTGCGCGCCCGGCACGACAGATGCTGCTGGCGCCGGCCGGTGAACACCACGTCGGGCTCGTCCAGGGAGCCGCCCCGCGCGCGGAGCGTCAGCCATCCGGGGCGCTCCTTGACGGTGCAGTGCTCGGCCGGCCGGTCACGCAGGGAGATCCAGGACGGTCGCAGCTCGGCGAGCTCGAAATCGTCCCGGCGGTCCTCGACGGGGCGGGGCGAGAGCGGCCACGGGAGTTCGGGCAGGTCCAGGGCGACCTCGCCGACGACCGGCCAGCCATCCACCCAGGTCACGGGTGCCAGGAAGGTCTCCCGGCCGAGCACGTGCCAGCCCGGGGTGCCGCCGCCCGGCCGGACGCCGAGCAGCACCATCCACCAGGAGTCGTCGGGGCCCTGGACCAGGTCGGCGTGCCCGGTGTTCTGGACCAGGTGGTCGGTGCCGCGGTGAGTGAGGATCGGGTTGGCCGGGCACGGCTCGAACGGGCCGGCGGGCGTACGGCCCCTGGCGATCGAGACACCGTGGCCGCGTTCGGTGCCGCCCTCGGCGATGAGCAGATACCAGTAGTCGCCGACCCGGTACAGGTGCGGCGCCTCCGGAGCCTTGGCGCCCGGCCCGCCGGACCAGAGCCTGTGCGGTGTTCCGTGCGTCCGCCCGGTGGACGGGTCGATACGGACCTGTGAGACCCCGGCGACCGTGCACCAGCAGGTGCCGTCCTCGTCCCAGGCCAGGTCCGGATCGATGCCGGGGACACCGGGCGCCCAGACGGGGTCCGACCACGGCCCCGCGGGGTCGGTGGCCGTGACGATAAAATTGCCGCCGCCCTCGCTGCAGTTGGTGACGATCAGCCAGAAGCGGCCGTCGTGGTGGCGCAGGGTGGGGGCGTAGATCCCCCCGGAGGACGGCATGGAGGCGGGCAGACGCAGTTGCTCCGGCCGGTCCAACACGTTGCCGATCTGCGTCCAGTGCACCAGGTCACGACTGTGGAAGAGGGGCACCCCGGGGAAGTACTCGAAACTGGAGCAGGCCAGGTAGTAGTCGTCGCCGACGCGGCAGACGCTGGGGTCGGGATGGAAGCCGGGGAGCACGGGGTTGGTGGAGCGTCCGTCCGGCTGGCGCAGAGGGGGCACCCGATGGGTCCTCTCGTCGGTTCGTGATGCGGGCGTGGAGTGGTTCGGGGAGCGCCGGCGCCGTGGGGGTGACGCGGAGCAGGACGGCGGACGGCGCGGTGGGCAGGGACAGGCTCAGTCGGCCGTGCCGGGCATCCAGGCGGGGGCGGCCCGACCGGCCGAGAGGCAGACCACGTCGACACGGGCGGCGGTGTCCCGCGGATGGGGCAGGTGAAGCGTCGCCGTGGCGTCGGTCCGGGGGCGGCGCCAGGCGGTGAGGTAGGTGGTGGCGGAAGTGCGCGGGGCCAGGGCGATCCAGGGGTCGTCCCAGGCAGGCAGATCCAGAGGGCCAGGACGGCACGGCTCGCGGCGGGCCGGCGTGGACGGCCTTGGACACCGCTACGGCCTCGCGCACCTAGGCGCGAGCCTCCGGGCCGAGTTCGGGAACGCGGCCGGAGAGATGGATCCGGCCGAGGAGTGCGTTGGCCATGGTGAAGGCCACCTCGTCCAGGGAGTCCTCCGGCTGCGGGTACGCGCAGACGGCACCCTGCTCGGGTGTGACGGCGGTGGGCGCGGACACCGCGATGGACGCGTAGAGGTGGAGGTTCTGCTGGTCGCTGGTGGACTGCAACTGCATCCGCGACCACAGGGCGTGATTCCAGCGCATGTCGCCGGAGGAGCAGTTCTCCGGGACCAGGTGCGGGTGCCGGTCGAGGACGCCTTCCAGCCAGTCGAGGTGTGCCCGGTTGTGGCCGAGCAGGCCGGCGCCCGGGGTCTCGCCGGGATGGCCGCTGCCAGTGGAAGGTCGCTTGTTCCTTGCTCATGTCGGCCCATCCGAGGCGGCCCTCCTGTGACGGCTGTCGAAGCGCTTCACCATCAGTCGCAAAGTAGCGGACTGTTTCTGTGCAATACAAGGGTCCCGACCCCAACGACTCGTTCTGTGCTGGTGTTTGGCAGACCAGAGGCACAGATGCCGAATCGAAGCGCTTCGACGGGTGGGCGCGATGAGGGACTGCGGTGCCTGATGCACTGGCCGACGCAGGCACGCAGGCACGCAGGCACGCAGGCACGCAGGCACGCAGGCACGCAGGCACGTAGGCACGCAGGCCGCCGTCGCAGGCGTGGTAAGGCGTCGTTTCATTTGGTGAGGCGGCGGTGGCAGACCGCTACACCGGCGCCTACCTCGACCCAACCGGCCTGTACAAGATGGGCCACCGCTACTACGACCCGTCCTTCGGCCGCTTCACCCAGCCGGACCCGTCGGGGCAGGAGACCAACCCCTACCTCTACGCCAAAGGCGATCCCGTAAACAACAGTGATGCCAGTGGGCTGTGGAGTTGGTCGGCCGGCCTTGACGCATGCTTCGGGTGTGCCTGGGCGGCGGGTACTCCAAGGACGATTCCGGTAACAGCGGTGGCTACGTGAAGATTGGTGTGGGACTTCCGGGCATTGGCGGAGGCTTCGAAGGATCCACGGGAGGCGCAGACGCCGGGCCGTCCGCTTACGGGGGCTGTGCTGCCGGTTTGGGCGCCGTCGGTGGTCAAATCGGGGGTCAAGATGGGTCTCCGACAGCCAGCGCCAGTGGAGGGCTCGGAACCTATGCCTCAACCCCGACGTGCAGTGGGGGACTCCAAATTCAATTTTGACCGAAACAACGACTCGTAGTCAGGTAACCGAAGCCTGAGCCCGCCCCCAGTCCCTTGGGCGGGCTCAGGCCCCCACATTTCAACACCAGGAGTTTGGGTGCGTATCTTCCTCTCGGCGTTCGGCATCCTCGCAGGCCTTGGACTCATCATCTACAGCAAGAAATTCGCGCGCGCCGCCACAAGCCAGCGCAACGTTTTCGGCAGGGCGAACGCAGCCGCTGGGGAGTCCACCGTGCGGACTGGTCCGCTGATCGTAGGAGTATTCCTGATCATCATTGGAGTCCTCGCAGCCACCAGAGTGGTTGGGGTCGGACAGGCCGCCATACGTACAGACAACGATACGGTGATCTTGACATGGCCGCCGCAACTATTGGCCACGAGGGCTGTTGAAGCAGCTCAGCTGCCACGGGAAGCCCCGCCGCCTTCGGGCGGCGGGGCTGCTGCGGGGTTCTGGCCTGGAGAGCCCGTCTGGGTAATCAGGGCGGGACCCCCTGGTGACTGCCGCAACTCGGGGCGGAACTGGCGGCCGGGACGCAGGCCGGGCACGAAGGCGTCCAGGACGACGCGGCGGAAGCGCTGGCGCTGCGCGGGGGTGAGGTGCTGGAGGTCGGCGGTGAAGGGGGAGGGTCTCAAGGCACGGTGGTCTCCTCCGGGCAGCACGACGAAGCCCTCGACGGGTGCCGGGGGCTGATGTAGGCGGTGCTGGCTTCGTTCACTTCAACGGCAGCGTTTTCCATCGGTTCGGGAGGCAGTTGGCGATCAGCGATTGCGCGATTGTTCACGAGAACTGACGCCACCGCATGGGACGGCCCGCCGCCAGTGAGGGCCTTGTTCCCGTATGGCTAGAGCCAGTGGTGTGCAGCGCGGTCCGTGCCTCGGTCGGATTGAGGACAGTATCTGACCTAGCTGCCACGTACTTTCGTCTGGGCCGGCCAACGCGGCTCGACCACCGCTCAGCGCGGTGCCCGTCTCAACAGGCAGCAGGCAAGGAGTGACGTGACAATTCTGGTTACTGGTGCGACGGGAACTCTGGGGCGCCACGTGGTCGAGCGACTTCGGCAGGCCGGACAGACGGTTCGCGCGCTCACGCGCACCCCGGCCGAGGCGACCAGCCTGCCCGCCGATGTCGAAGTGGTGGGCGGCGACCTTACGAAGCCGCAGACAATGGCCGCGGCTCTCGATGGAGTCTCCGCCGTGCACCTGCTCGGAACCACCGGGCACGACCACGCCCCGTTGCAGACGGGGCCGCAGATCATGGGGATGGCCGCCGAGGCGGGCGTGGAGCGGCTGACGGTCCTGTCGCCCGGTGAAGAAGGAGAGCTGGGCGAAGCCGTCCGTGACAGCGGCATGGAGTGGACGTTCATCTGGCCGATCGACCTCATGTCGAACGCACTGGGATGGGCTGAGGCCATCCGGCGTACGGCGGAGGTTCGCGAGCCGTACGCGAACCGCAGGACTGCTTCGGCCGACGAGGCAGACGTCGCCGCCGTTGCCGCGACCGTGCTGGTAAGGGGCGGCTATGCGGGAAGGAGCCTCATTGTGTCGGGCCCCGAAGCCCTCATGCCGGCCGACAAGGTGTCCGCCATCGCGGCGGCGACCGGCCGTGAGATCCGTTTCACCGAGCTGACCGATGATCAGGCACGTCGGCACTGGCGGGCTGAGGGGTGGCCCGAGGAAGGCATCAAGTTCATGCTGCACATGTGGGCGACCGTGCCTGAGACGGTGGCCAGGGTGACCTCAACGGTCGAGGAAGTTGTCGGCCGCCCGCCGCGGACCTTCGCACAATGGGCCGCCGCACACGCCGACGCCTTCCGCGCCTGATACGCGGGAACGGGCCGCCACATTCCTCACTCGCCGTGTCCCGGGTGACGTTCGCCATCGAAGGCCGCGTGCAGCTGGACCTTCGACATCTGCGGCATGACCAGGACTTTCCCTAGGAGCTTCCCGATGCTCCCGTGGCAAGCACCCCAGTGCCGTCAAAACTCGTGAACATCACCCGACGGTGGATGTGGCCGCCTCCCAAACCCGTGAGCAACTGACTTCACAACCCGTGAACAAAGCCACGGTGCTCGTTGGTAGTGCGCATTCCTTGGTGCGCGGTGGTGCTTGTTGGTATCGCCCGGGTCGTGATGTGAGGGCTGCCGGAGAGCGATGACATTCGCATCCGGCCCGAGGCCGCTTCCCGCCTGGCGGCCACCTGAGAAGAAAGTTCGGCCGCTGCTCCCACCTGGCGGGAAGTCCCGCTGATCGGCCTTCTTGCAGGTCAGAGCCGTGTGGCGTGGTCTGCATCACAGTGGATATCAGGGTCATCCGGGCCGGTCAGATGTACCGCTGCTACCTGCGCCAGACCGTCGTCGGCGACGGCCGCCGCCCATCGAGCACGCCGCTGCGCGAGGCCCAGGAGCAAGCCGGCGTCCCGGTCGGACGCTGGATGGGCCGCAGCCTGGCCGTGCTTGGTCTGTCGGCGGGCGAGGAAGTCACCGAGAGCCAGCTGCGGACCCTGTACGGCGAGCGGGGCCGGCACCCGTACGCGGACCGGATTGAGGCTGACCGGCTCACCGCGGGCGACTCCCCGAAGAAGGCGTTCAAGGCCGGCGCCCTCGGTCGCCAGGTGACGGTCACCGGTGTCGACCTCGTCTTCCGGCCGCAGCCGACGATCTACCTGTTGTGGGCGCTGGGGGATGAGGAGACCCGGTGGGTGATCGAGGCCGCGCACGAGCGGGACACCAGCCAGGCGCACCTGACCGATGACAAGGGCGTGATCCTGCTCGCCTCCTTCGCCGCGTCCGTGCTGGCCGCCGTGGTGCTGGGGCGCCGCAGCCGTCACTACGGCCGCCTCACCCAGCAGCACACCGACTAACCCGAGGACCCAGCATGGACGCAGGCCTGATCGCCCCGGCCGTCATCGTCGCGGCCCTGGTCGTCCGCACTGCTATCGCTAAGCTTCGCAGCCCTGGCACCGCCCGCAGGGCCTGGGCCTTCGCCCGCGATACGGCGGCGCTGGCCGCGGGTGCCGCCGTGGTCATCGTGGCCGTCCTGGTCGGGGGCAGCTGGGCGGCGGTGGCCTTGGGGACTGCTGGCCGGCGCCCTGACCGGGCACCTCACGCACCAGGCACGGCAGACCATCAGCGACCACCTCGGCCAGCGGTTCACCCTCAGCACGCAGCAGCTCAGCGATCTCGGCAGCAAGTGCGGGGAACGCATCCGCCAGTCGTGGGTACCGCCCGTCTGTCACCACGGCACCGTACATGTGGCGGGTCCTGGGAAGCACCAGACGCTGAATGCAAGCTGAGCGAGGTGGCGACACGCATCGCTGGCCGACCGTAGGTTCCGGTCGCTTGATCATCGGCCGGCAAAGCCGGGAGCCCTCGTCTTCACAGCGGTTGTGACCTGCGGCTATTGTTTCGCCGCTGTCGTGCGGACGAACGTGAAGCCGTCCATTCGCCTTGGGGGAGGGGATCGGCAGCCATCCATTCACTATGGGGGCACATTGAACCTGCGTATGCGCCGCAGATCCGCGGCGCTCACCACTGCCGCCGCGCTCGCGGCGGGCCTCATCGCCGCGCTTCCCGGGCCGGCCGCCGCCGTTCCCGGCAACTGGCCGGCCACCGACGGCAAGCTGCTCTACACGGACGTCGGCGGTCAGATGGCGTTCGTCCGTCCCGACGGGTCATCGTGGGCCCAGTTCCACCCGACCGGAGACCAGGGTGCGTGGTCCGCCGACGGCAGCCAGGTCGCTTTCGTGAACCACTACGACGACCACATCCGCACGGCATGGGCCGACTCCGAGGACGCCGGCGTCGACATCGCCATGCCGTCGGGCAGTGGCTGGCATCCTGCCGATCCGACCTTCTGGTACGGCGGTGGTGACATCGTCTTCACGGCCGGCGGCCGGCTGCGGCTGACCGCGGCCGACGGCACCCGCACACCGAAGGCCCTGTTCGGCACCGATGTCGACGGCTGCGACTCCGAGCCCAGCGGCGCGGTGAACGGCATGCTGGCCTTCGTACGTACGGGCACGAGCTGCGGGACCGCGGGCGCCCCTGCCGTCTGGGTCTACAACGGCCGCTCCGGGGCGTTCACCAAGCTGGCCGACAACGCGAAGGACCCGAGCATCTCCCCGGACGGCCGGTCGGTGGCCTTCACACGGTCAGTCGACGGGCACAGGCAGCTCTTCAAGGTCAACACCGACGGCACCGGGCTCACCCAGCTCACCACGGACGCCGTGGACCACAATCGGCCCGCCTGGTCGCCGCAGGGCAACCGAATCGCGTACGACGTTTTCGTCTCCGGCGACCTCGACGTCCCCAGCGGACCCCAGGTGTGGATCCACGACCTCGGCACGGGCACGGGCACGCAGGTGCCCCAGGGCACCGGCACCGACGTGGCCTGGCAGCCGCTCAGGAACAACGCGATCTCCCGGGTCTACGGCTCCGACACCTACGACACCAACATCGCGTCGTCCAAGTGGACCTGGAACACGGTCGGCGCCGGCGCAACCGGCCTGCCGAGCGCGAACGCGGCCGTGCTCATCAGCAAGTCCGACGCGGCCTACGCCACCACCGCGACATCGCTGGCCGGCAAGAAGCGGGGGCCGGTGCTGATGACCTCCGGGACGGGCCTGGACTCCTCGGTGCAGACGGAGCTCAAGCGCATGTTGCCCAAGGGCAGGACGGTGTACCTGGTCGGCGGCACCAAGGTCCTCAGCAGCGCGGTGGCGTCCAAGGTGACCTCGCTCGGGTATGTGGCCAAGCGGCTGTCCGACGTCTCGCGCTACTCGACCTCGGTGGCCGTGGCCAAGGCCATCACCAGCACGCCGAAGTACGTCTTCCTCGCCACCGGCACCGACTACCACAACGCCCTCGCGGCGAGTTCCGCTGCCGGTTCCATGGGCTCCGCCGGTACCGCGACCGTCCTGCTGACCGACGGTTCGACCATGACCGCGTCGGTCTACGGGTACCTCAACAAGTACAGTCCCGGCACGACGAAGATCATCACGGTGGGGACCGACGCCGAGTCGGCGCTGACCAAGGCGTACAGGGCCGGGAAGATGCCGAACTGGCCCGGCTCGTACAGCTACTACCGGGTCGCCGGCTCCACGCCGCAGTCGAACGCCATGCGGCTCGCTGACATGTGGTGGTCGCTGCCGTCGAACGCCGCCGTGGCCTCCGCGGGGAGCTGGCGGGGCGGTGTCTCCGCGTCCTCGGCGATGACCACCCACGGCCCGCTGCTGTGGACCGACGTCACCTCGCTGCCGTACGACACCAAGCGGTACCTGATGCGAATGTCGTCGAGCATGTACCACGTGGCCGTCTTCGGCGGCTCGGGATCGGTCGACGCCTCCGTCATCCCCAAGATCGGGGCGGCGATCGGCGTGGGCACCCACTACGTCTACACGCCGTACTACAAGGGCGTGGCGCCGCAGACCACGACCGCGCAGCCGCTGTCCGTCGACACCGGGCCCGCGCCGAGCCCGGATCTCGCGTCACTGCGAGTGGCGGCCACGAAGTAGCCCTCGCGGACTTCAGGGCCCCGACCGGTCAGCCGGTCGGGGCCTCCGTCGCGGCCGCTCGGACGATGCTGCCGGCGCACCGGACCGACTGGGAGGCCGACTTCGCGGATCATCTACATGGCGGGCTCATTCGCGGGCGGGCAACAAACGGCGTCGGCGACGGGTAGGACGACGCTCGCGGCATCCCCACAGGAGCACCCCCGCGTCCGCAGGGGTGTTCTGGTGGGCCGAGCGACAGCAAAGACCCTGGCCCAGATCCTGCTGCACAAGCCCGAGAGCGCCCACCCCGGCGACCGTCCCGCCCTCCACCGCGCGATCCGGGACGCGTTCGAGGCTCTGGAAGAGCAAGTGGCGGCCGGATATGTGGCCGGGTGCGGGGTCGCCACGTGGGTGGCCTCGAGGAAGAGGCGTTCACGGTGGGGGAGCTGCTCGCCCTGGCCGCCGAAGCCGCCGGCGGACAGCACCACCTGGTCGCGGTCCAGATGCCCATCAGCCCTGGTGATGATGATGCCGATAGCGCCTGGACTGCAAGATTCCTCAGCTGTAGCACGCTCGCTGCGTCATCCCGGCTCGTGGGGTGGATCGAGGGATGCTGGTGACATCATGCGAATGTTCTGTGTCCTGGTCGTCCTGGTGGGCGCGAACCTGCTCAACAATTGGCTCGCGCCCGGCGTCTACGTACCCACCTGTGTGGTCGCGGCTGCCGCGCTGCTGCTGATCGCCCGGTGGGACGGTCTCACTCGCGCCGATCTCGGGCTCGATACGGTTGCCTTGTACCGGGGGCTGTGGTGGGCATCGGTCCTGGTGGGCGCGGTTCTTGCCGTCTTCTTGGTCGGGCTTGCTCTGCCGGCCACCGGGGAGGCATTCGAAGACGAGCGTGCCGCGGGCCTGACCCTTGGGCAGCTGCTGTGGCGGGTGCTGATCCGGGTGCCGGTCGGCACCGTGCTGCTGGAGGAGGTCGCCTTCCGCGGTGTCGTGTGGGCCATGGTGCGGCGTCGGCGTGGTACTACGTGGGCCACGGCCGTGTCGTCGTTGCTGTTCGGGCTCTGGCATGTGCTTCCCTCGCGCGGGCTGAGCCGGGCCAACGCGGCCGCAGCGGTCCTGGGCACGGGGCCGGCAGGCAGCGCGCTGTCGGTCGCGGCCGCCGTTGTCGCCACGACCGCAGCCGGGGTCGTCCTATGTGAGCTGCGGCGCCGGTCCGGAAGTCTGCTGCCGCCCGCGGCGCTGCACTGGGCCGTCAACGGCTTCGGCTACGTGCTGGCCTGGGCCGTACCTCGATGGAGGGGCGAGGACTGAAGCCGCAGTGCAGGATCAGGTTCGGAACCACTACCGACCCAAAGACCGTCAGCGGCGTCTGCCGCTACGGCTGGCCGGGCCGGGAAGACTGGCCCGTCATCGGCCCGGCCACCGTCTAGAAGGAGCGCGCCGCTGCACTGCCCCAACCGGGACCACGGCGTGGGCGCGGGGTCAGGCGGGCCTCTTCTTACGGCGGCGCCCGGCGCGGGCGAGAGCGTCGAGAAGTTCCTCGCGGCTCATCCTCGACCGGCCGGAAACATCATGGGCGGTCCCGTCGGCGGTGCCGGTGCCGTTGACGTCCAGGCACTTGCCGGCGATGCCGGAGGACACGCATGCGGGGGCGGGGGCGGGCTTCCGCAGCCACCCGGCGCCGTCCGCGGCCTGAACGCCGCGGTTGTTGGTCTGATCGGTACGGCACCGCCCGGCGCGGCCAGGAAACCCCCGAACGTACCGATGTCCCAGCGGCTCGATCGCCCCGAATCGAGGCGTGACGTCGCCGGCCGCCTCTCCGTCGGCTACACCGCCGTGAAAGTCCACAGCAGGTTGGTGCTGTTGCCGTAGGTCCACTGCTTGGTGGTGGAGCCGGAGGAGACGTCGCCGCCGCCGTCGAGGACCAGACCGGTGGTGCGGTTGGCGATCGTGTAGCGGTCGCCGCCCCGATGGGTGATGGTCCACTGCTGGTTGGGGCCGCCGTTCCAGGCGGCCTGCCGGGCGGCGGAGCCGTTCTCG
Organism: Streptomyces sp. NPDC092370; assembly: GCF_044755265.1. Taxonomy (NCBI): domain Bacteria; kingdom Bacillati; phylum Actinomycetota; class Actinomycetes; order Kitasatosporales; family Streptomycetaceae; genus Streptomyces; species Streptomyces sp. NPDC092370. The sequence continues at coordinate 13,661 of NZ_JBIVQO010000016.1, forward strand.
GTGTGGCCCCAGCCGTCGGCGACCATGCCGCTGGTGCGGTTGACCAGCCTGTAGTAGCCGCCGCCGACAGCCTCCGCATGCCACTGCAGGTTCGAACTGCCGTCCCAGCTCCACTGCTTGAGGTGGGAGCCGGAGTCGACGTTGCCACCACTGTCCAGGGCGAGACCGTTGGTGGCGTTGCTGATGCGGAAGTACGTCGCCGGGTTGAACTGGACCCTCAGCGAGGTGACCCGGTCGTTGTTGCCGGTGACCCTGAGGTCGGGGTTGTCGGCGGTGAAGGTCCAGGCGGTGCCGGTGAAGTTGTCGCCGGAGTAGCCGATCACCTGATAGCCGGGTGCCGGCCGGACGGAGGAGAGGGTGCGCGGGCCCGGGCCGGCGGCGGACAGGTCGGCCGCGGTGTAGTCGCCGACGGTGAGGACGGCGGAGCCGCCGGTGTAGTCGACGTCCGTGAAGGCGACGGCGCCGGCGAGCGGCCGCAGACCGGGGATGGTGCCGGAGAAGTCGAGCCTCAGGACGTAGGCGTGCGCGGCGTACGGCGCGGAGGAAGGGAGGGTGATCGTGAGGCCGGAGTCGTTCTGGGCCGGCTTGGGCAGGTCGAGGTAGGTGCCGGCGGTGGTGCCGAGGAGCTTCACCGAGGTCAGGGACGAGAGGTTGATCCGGTCCGAGCCGAGGGTTTTGACCGTCAGCGAGCTGCCTGGCCAGCCCAGGACGGTGGCGTACAGGACGTTGTTCGCCTTGTTGCGGGTGAAGCGGATGTCCTGCGCGGTGCCGGCCGTCGGTTTGGTGAACGAACCGCCGCCCATCTTGGTCGGACCCTCGCCGTACGCCGTCCAGGCGCGGGTCGAATACACCGACTCGCCGAAGCGCTTCAGGTGGTCGCCGATGCCGAGCAGGATGTCCTTCTGCGCCCGGGGAATGGTGCCGTCGGCCATCGGGGCTATGTTCAGCAGCATGTTGCCGTTCTTGCTGACCCGGTCGATGAAGGAGTGCAGCATCTGCTGAACGCTGTAGTAGCCGATGCCCTGCGTGTAGCACCAACTGCTGCTGGAGATGCTGTCGTCCGTCAGCCAGTAGGGGCTGGTGAGGTCGGCCGGACCACCACGTTCGTAGTCGAAGACCTCGCCCTTGCCGTTCATGCCGTCCTTGTACGTGGCGACGACCTCACGGCCCCAGCCGTCGGCCTGGTTGTAGTAGTAGGCCAGGAAGTTCAGGCGCTGCTTCTCGTCGACGGCGTCCAGGTTGAAGTCCTGCCACAGGATGTCGGGCCGGGCGCGGTCGATGACCTCCTTGAGCTTGTCGAACCAGAGTTGGTTCGCGGTGGCCGGGCCCAGCTGGCCGTAGAGCTTCTTGAGACTGTTGTCCGTCTGGGCCGGGGCATGTTCGTAGAAGCCGGTGAAGTTGTACGCGTGGTGCATGGCCACCAGCAGCTTCAGGCCCTTGGCGCGGATGGCCGTGGAGAACAGCCCCAGCAGGTCGAGGCCCGGGCCCTTCTGCACCGAGTTCCACTCGTTGACGTGGCTGTCCCACAGGGAGAAGCCGTCGTGGTGCTCGGCGACCGGTCCGGCGAATGCGGCGCCGGCGTCGGCGAACAGTTGCGCCCACTCGTCCGGGTCGAACTTCCCGCCGGCCGACTTCAACTTGGGTGCGAACCGCACGGTGTTGCCCGACACGTCCTGCGCTCCATTGATGAAGTTGTGGTACGGCCACGCTGCGGGCCGGCCGTAGGTCGCGACGTGATGCCGGTTCGCGTTGCTCCCGGCCTGGTACATGTTGCGCGGGTACCACTCGTTGTCATAGGCGGGGACGCTGAAGGCACCCCAGTGGAAGTAGATCCCGAACTTCGCGTCCTGGAACCACTCCGGAGCCGGTGGGTGCTGGTCCAGTGAGTTCCAGTCGGGCGTGTACGTGCGGGGCGCCGCCGCAGCGGTACCGGCACCGGAGACGTCTGCGACAACGGCTGCCGTGACCACGCAGGTTGCGGAGGCCAGCAACTGGCGCCTGTTGAGCGAGTGCGACATGAACACATCCCTGATGCGGAAGGGGACAGGGGGACGGTGCAGGGCCACGCTTGAAGGTCGGCCATGGCGCCTTGGGTTGTCAACCACGGTGCAGGGATGAAAGCGCCACGTGGCTGGGATTTTTGAGCCACTTGATTCCCTTTTTATGCGTATTGCGCCCCATCAGACATACGATGTATGACTGTCTCTTCGGGGCCGGATCCCACAGTTGCGGGCATCGGCAGGAAGCCGGGAAGGCCTCCTGGTCCGCGTCGGCGCCGGACGACGCCCTGCCGGCCGCGCGGACCCGGCAGGAGCGTGCCGGTGTCGAGCGGCTTCGGCTCGGGACTGCTCTGCGCTGACCGGACTGCTCTGCGCTGACCGGCCCGTCGAGGGAATGAGCACGGCCACCAGGGCGCCCCGCCGGTCCTGGTCGCCCGTGCTCGGACGATCGCCGAGGTCCGCGAGGCGCACGGGACCGCTCTGCGCGCCACCGCGATCGCCTGCCGGCAGACGCATCCCAGTATCATCGGCGTCACCCTCGGCATGCGGACTGCGGAACAGGTCGGACCAACGTGGATCTCCATGATCAGCAAGTCCTGGGCGGCCTCTGGGCGATCTTGACACCCGGGGGCTGAGCAGGTCGGCTGTGTTCGTGGAGCAGGGGAGGGATGAGCGGTGTCTCTGACGGACAAGGCCATCGACGAGATCCGTGAGCTGATCCGGACCGGCGCCCTGCCCCCGGGCTCGAAGCTCCCACCGGAGCCGGATCTGGCCGCGCAGCTGGGCCTGTCCCGCAACCTCGCCAGGGAAGCGGTCAAAGCGCTGGCCGTCGCGCGGGTACTGGAGGTCCGGCGGGGCGACGGCACGTATGTGACCAGCCTCCAGCCGAGCCTGTTGCTGGAGGGGCTCGGCGGTGCGGTGGAGCTGCTCCAGGGGGACTCGGTCGCCCTGCGGGACCTGATGGAGGTGCGGCGACTCCTCGAACCGCTCGCCACGGCCCTCGCCGCCACCCGGATCTCGAACTCCCAATTGGCTGAAGTGAAGCGGCACTTGGAGGCCATGCGCGAGGCCCGGGACGATGTCGAACGGCTCAACGCCCACGACGCCGCCTTCCACCGTGCGGTCGTCGCCGCCACGGGTAACGAGACTCTCCTCACCCTCCTGGAGGGCATCTCCGGCCGGACCCTGCGTGCTCGCATCTGGCGTGGTCTGGTGGACGACAAGGCCGCGGGCCGTACTCTCGCGGAGCACGAAGCGATCTTCAACGCGCTGTCCGCCCGTGACGTCGCCCTCAGCCAGGCCGCCGCGCTGCTCCATGTGAGCAACACCGAGCAGTGGCTGAGGGAACACCTGCGCTCCACCGAGCCCGTCCGGCTCGGCACGACAGCGGGGGAGTAGCGGGCGGGCGCCGACCGGCAGCCCGGAGCCGCCGGGCTACGGGGACTGGCGGGCGGGCGCTGACCGGTACGGCGCCAGGCAGCCCAGACGCCGTGCGCACAGGGCGCGAGAGCGACCGCCTCGCATCGAAACCCGCCGGATGCGGCGGACGTCCTCGTCGAGCGGGACCACCTGGGCGACGCCCCGCCGTCCTGTCCCCGAGGCCCCTCGGTCGTGCGGCCTGCCGTGGCCGGTTGAGCGCCGGGTCCCGCGGCGGGATGCTGGAGGCAGCGCCCGTGACGGGTGACGCGGCGCCGTGCCGGGGCGCGGCAGGAACGAGGTCGGGATATTCCATGAACCATGAGCCCGACACGACCATAGGAGCAAGGGGAGTAGACGCACCCGACGACTTCGCGGTCGTCATCGACGCCCGCGGACTCGTCACGATGTGGAGCGCCGGAGCCGGGCGACTGCTCGGCTACCAGCGCGAGGAGGTGGTGGGTCGGCAGGTCGCCGGCCTGCTCGCCGCGAGGCTGCCCGTCTCGATGCGGCGCCACCTGGCCGCTTGGGAGCCATGGACGAGCGACGTGGCGCTGCGGAACCGCCACGGAGACCGTGTCACCGTGCAGCTCCGAGGCACCCCGCTGGTGGACCCGTACGGGGGTCCCCACTGGATCGTCACCCGAGCGGCGATGACGTACGCCTCCGCGCCGATCGATGCGGGGACGGCGGAGCTGTGGGACCTCACGCTCGCGCAGCTCCCGTTGCCCGTGGCCGTCTATGACAGTGAGGCACGGTTCGTCACGTGCAACCAGGTGATGAGCCAAGCCATGGGGCTGACACCGGAGGAGATGAGGGGCCGGACGTTGTGGGAGATCTATCCCACCCCACCCATGGACGAGATCGACCGGCTTCAGCATCACGTCGTGCGCACGGGCGAGATGATCTTCCGCGAGAATCAGCCGTTCCGGGCCTCGGGCGAGGTCCGCGATCACGCCTGGTCGCTCTTCCTCTCCCCGCTCAAGGACCCGGCGGGCGCGGTGTCGGGGATGTCGGCGCTGGTGATCGACATCACCGAGCAGTACTGGGCCAGGCGCCGCCTCGCCGTGCTGAACGACGCCAGCGTGCGCATCGGCAGCACGCTCGATGTGACCCGGACAGCAGAGGAACTGGCCGAGGTGGCGGTGACCGGGTTCGCCGACTTCGCCTCCGTCGACCTGCTGGAGTCGGTCGTCCAGGGACACGAGCCGCAACCCGTACCCCCCGCAACGCCGGTCGTCTGCCGCCGTACCGCGAAACGGTCGGTGCTCCAGGGATGTCCGGAATCAGTCGTGCCGACAGGTGACACCGACGTCTACCCTCCCGGCTCCCCACCGGCGCAGGCATTGATCACCGGTCGGGGCAGCCACTACAGCGTGGGCGACCCGCCGCTGCGCGCATGGTCGACGGCTTCCCCGGCCCGCGCCGAGAGCATAAGGCGTTTCAAGATCCATTCGGTGATGATGGTGCCACTGAGGGCCCGGGGGATCACCCTCGGCGTGATGCAGCTCCTGAGGCACCGCACGGCGGATCCCTTCGTCCAGGACGATTTGACGCTCGCCGAGGAGATCGCCGCCCGGGCGGCCGTCAGCATCGACAACGCCCGTCGCTACACCCGTGAGCACCGGACCGCGCTCACCCTCCAGCGCAGCCTGCTGCCCGAGCGACTGCCGGGCGCGGAGGCAGTGGATCTCGCCTACCGGTACCTCCCCGCCGGTTCGGGCGACGAGATCGGTGGTGACTGGTTCGACGTGATCGCCCTGTCCGGGGGACGGGTCGCGCTGGTGGTCGGCGACGTGGTGGGCCACGGCGTGCACGCCTCGGCCACCATGGGCCGCCTGCGCACCGCGGTACGCACCCTCGCCGACGCAGATTTCGCCCCGGACGAGCTGCTCACCCGGTTGGACGACCTGGTCATCCGCCTCGACCGTGAGGAAGGCCCGGAGACGCGGGGGCAGGCGGAGGAGGCGTCGGGAGAGGTCGGGGCCACCTGCCTCTACGCCGTCTACGATCCTGTCACCGGCTGCTGCGACCTGGCACGGGCAGGGCACCCGCCGCCGGTCCTGGTCTCCTCCGACGGCACCGCGCGTGTGCTGGACCTGCCCGCCGGGCCACCGCTCGGTCTGGGGGGACTGCCCTTCGAGGCCGCCCGGATCGACGTGGGCGAGGGCAGTCTGCTGGCCCTCTACACCGACGGCCTGATCCAGGTCCCCGACCGCGACATCGACATCGGTCTCGACCTGCTGAGTCAAGCGCTCCGCCGCCCGTCCGCCGATCTGGAGGACACCTGCGACGAAATCCTGCACACGCTCCTGCCCGACCCTCCTGCCGACGACATCGTCCTGCTCTTGGCCCGCACCTCCACGCTCGGTGCCGACCAGGTCCGCACCTGGCAGCTGCCCATGGATCCCGCGGCCGTCGCCGGGGCCCGCAAGATGGCGGCCGAGCAGCTGGACAGCTGGGGGCTTGCCGAGCTCGAGTTCGCCACCGAGCTGATCGTCAGCGAGTTGGTCACCAACGCCATCCGGTACGGCAACGGCCCCGTCGCGTTGCGCCTCATCCGCGCCGACGCACTCGTCTGCGAAGTCTCCGACGGCAGCAGCACCGCCCCGCACCTGCGAAGGGCCCGGGTCTTCGACGAGGGCGGGCGCGGACTGCTGCTCGTGGCCCAGGTCGCCGAGCGCTGGGGCAGTCGCCAGACCTCCGGCGGAAAGACGATCTGGGCCGAACAGTCCCTGCCGGACGAGCCCGAGCGCGACGGCCGGCCCCGCGCGAGCGGCTGACGCCCGCCGTGGTGGTGCGCCGCATGTGGGCACCAGCGATACGGGCGCTCGCCCCCAGCGCGTCGGACAGGTGCAGCGCCTGGCCGTGGAGACGCACGGAGCCGCGGTAGCGTGCCTGTGCCTGAGGGACGACGTGCACAGCGGGCAGCACCCGGCGCTTCCAGGCCCGTCGGGGGAAGGTGCGCAGGGGCGCCAAATCCGCGGTCACCGTGAGGCCCCAGGCCAACTGCTCGATCATGCCACGCAGTTCGCGCTCGGTCGCCACGGCGGACGGGGAGCGGAAACCTGCGGGCTCCGCAGCGGGGCTGTCGCCGACCGCCGAGCACGAAACCTCCGGCAGCGAATGCGGGCCGAAGCGTTCGATGACAGGGGGAGCCTCCGGCGGGTACGCGGCAGCCCAACCGTGCATGCAAGAGCTGCCGTTCAGCGGGCGTACGAGCTCGTGGTGGAGCCAGAAGCCGGTGCCGGTGTCCGGGTCGGATGGGGGCCGGCATGCGCACGACCGCCTCGCCACCGAGGCACTCTCCTCCCGGCCGCACCGCTTCACCACCCACCGCGACGCCGACGACCCATCACCCTGCAACGGAACGCCGCCCCGGCGACACCTACTGGCACACCGTCCGTAAGAGTGCCGAGGCCGCGGCGGCCCGTGCCGTCGGCACGGGCCGCCGGAGATGCAGCAGGGAGGAGCGACCTGCGCCCGCGGTGACGTTGCGGGCCGAGGGATGAGGATTGACGCGGTGCCGCTCGGGCTGCGGGCTGCGTGCAAGAATGGCGCCCGTGACCGGATCGTCGTCGCCGCCTGTCGCCGAGAGCACGCCCGGCCGTGTCGGTCTGGGCCCTCGTGCCGCCGCAATGCTGGTGTTCGGATCCTCGGCAGCGGTTCTGGTCGTCGAGATCGTCGCCTTGCGGCTGCTCGCCCCCTACCTCGGCCTGACCCTCGAAACCAGCACCATGGTGATCGGCATCGCACTCACCGCCATCGCCTTCGGCTCATGGCTGGGCGGGCACATCGCGGACCAGGTCGATCCACGTCGGCTCATCGGTCCGTCGCTCGGAATCTCCGGAGCGGTGGTGGCGCTGACCCCCTCCCTGTTGCGCAGCACTGCGGAGTGGGCACCCGCGGTGCTCTTGGTCATCGCGTCGCTGACCATCCTGGTGCCGGGCGCGCTGCTCTCCGCGGTGACCCCGTTCGTGACGAAGCTGCGTCTCACCAACCTGGCAGAGACCGGTTCGGTAGTCGGCCGGCTTTCAGGGATCGGCACCGTCGGCGCCATCGTCGGCACGGTCCTCACCGGCTTCGTCCTCGTGTCGAGGTTGCCGGTCAGCGGGATACTGCTCGGCCTCGGGGCACTGCTGGTGGCCGGCTCGGCGTGGGTCGAGTGGCGAACCCGCGGGTGGCGCGGCGCCCCCGCCCTGACACTCGTGGTCGTGGCAGGTGGTCTCGGCGTCACGGCGGCGCCCGGGGGCTGCGACGTGGAGACCAAGTACCACTGCGCACGGGTCGTCGCGGACCCCGGTGGGGGCGACGGCCGCACGCTCGTACTCGACGGTCTGCGGCACTCGTACGTCGACGTCGACGACCCGACCCAGCTGAAGTTCGAGTACGTGCGCGCCATCGCGTCGGTGGTCGACGCCGCCTTCCCGCAAGGTGAACCACTCGTCGCCCACCACTTGGGCGGCGGCGGACTCACCCTTCCCCGCTACCTCGCGGCCACGCGGCCCACAACGCACAGCCTCGTCTCCGAGATCGACGCCGGGGTCGTGGGCATCAACCGCGAGCAGCTGGGGCTGCGATCGCAAGCGGGTATCGACGTACGCGTCGAGGACGGCAGGCTGGGCCTGCGGCGGCTGGAGACCGGCAGTCGTGACCTGATCGTCGGGGACGCCTTCGGGGGCGTCAGCGTCCCGTGGCACCTCACCACAGCGGAAGCGATGGCTGATGTACGGCGTGTGCTCAACGAGGAGGGTCTGTACGTTGCCAACCTCATCGATCACGGTGGTATGGACTTCGCGCGCGCCGAAGTAGCCACCCTCGGTGAGACCTTCGAGCATGTCGCCCTCCTCGGCGAACCCGCCGACACAGGCCGGGGCCCGGCTGCCGACGCCGTCGGCGGCAACCTGGTGGTGCTCGCGTCCGACCAGCCGGTCGACCTGCGCGCCATCCAAAGAGCGCTCGACGCCCGGCGAACCGGTTGGAGGGTCACCACCGGGCAGGACCTCACCTCCTGGACCGGTGATGCCCAACTCCTCACCGACGATCACGCACCCGTGGACCAGCTCTTGCAGCCCTACAGTCCGCAGAGCAGCCGGTGACACGGATGCTTTCTGGTGACGGGACGGGACTCCCGCCGTCCCGGAGCGCACATCCCAGGAGGTCCGTGGTCCAGGTGTCGTGCGACGCGATGCGGCCCGGGGCCCGCTCCTCGAGAGGAGCGGGCCCCGGGCCGGGCGATGTGGCTGTGGCAGTGCGTCAGGATCTGGACATCAGACCCGGGTGAGGCGGACCGCCACGGTTTCGCTGACCGTCACCGGCAGGTCGTAGTCCGGGTCCGTCGCCGTCGCGCGGCCCTCGACCTCGACGTCCCCCTTCTGGAAGGGGACCGAGCCGGTGGGTACGGCCGTACCGGTCCAGTCGACCGGGGCGCCCGGGGTGCAGGACACCGACGTGGAGAAGGAACCGCGAATGAGGTCCCGCTTCTTCACCTGCGTGACATGCCCCGCCACGGTCACCTGCACCGGCTTGTTGCAGCTCACCGTTCCGTGGAGGGTGGCCTTGCCGTTGAGGGAACTCGCGGTGCCGGCCAGGGCGATGTCGAGGCCCAGGCCGAGTTCGGCCGGCGGGGCCGGGTTCTCGATGTGGACCTCACCGCGCGCGGCCGGGGTGCCTCCCTCGCAGTGCTGCACGAAGCTGGCGTCGAGCTTCTTCACGTAGCCCTGAGGGCCGAATTCCACCGCGGAGACGGTGAAGGTGCCGGTGAGTCGGTTGCAGCCGCGGCCGTTGCCGCTGAGCGACAGGCCCGGTTCGGTCCCGTCGTTGAACGGGTAGCGGGTTGCTCCGGTGTAGGTCCCGGGCGTCAGGGTCTTCCCGGACGGCGCCGCGAGGTTCAGGGTCCACCAGTCACCGTTCGCTCCGTCGACGGAGACGGTGACCACCCTGTTGTCGGTGTTGCCGGAGACGTTCATGCGGTCCTGGGACGCCGTCGCGTAGGCGTAGGACTGGCCGCCGCTGATGTAGTCGTGCTCGTCACCGCTGAAGCTGAAGGCGCCTTCGGTGACCGGCAGAGCGTGTGCTTCGGTCCCGGAGAGCAGGCCCGTGGTGCCGGTGGCCATGGCCAGCGCCAGCGCGAGGGTGGCGGTGGCACGGGCCAGGGCGCGTCTGGGCAGGCTGAGATTCATGGATGTTTCCCCCTGGTGTGATGACGTGAGTCCCGTCCGCCGACGTGATGGTTCCGCGTGAGTGTTCGCACGCTTGTCCGTGTGATCCCGTCGGCGAGGCGAGTCTGCCAACCCAAGAGATGTGCGACAACTGTGTTTCAGGTGTGGTGAGTTGATGTTTCAGCCAACACCTGATGTCAGGGTCGTACATCGGGCAGGAGTGGTGTCGTGCCTCAGGCCGCCGTGCAACCGGGAAAAGGGCCGGTGGACCCGCTGAAGGGCAGGCCGCCGACGGGACAGCCGACGGCCGTCGGGCGGGGGGCGGCTCGTGCCGTCCACGCCGAGCACCGTCTCGCTGCGAAGCGTTGTGGCTGCTTGAGAGAGAGTGGGGCCGGTGAGAGTGACGTTCCGCTCGGTGCGGACCTTGAGACACCAAGGGCGGCGCACCGCCTCGGTGTCGGATGGTTCATCAGTCGGGCGACGACGAGCAACGCTCGCTTCTCCGGCGATCACGACCATCGGCGTTCCGGCGTTGTCTGCCGGGCGGCTGCTCCCGCGTGAGACCCCTTCATCTCCGAGAATGCGGTTCCGTGGGCCATGGGTAGTGCACGTCGGTGAGCTGTTCGGAGAGCGCCCACAGCTCATGGGCCGTGGTGGAGTCGTGAATGGCGCGTTCCCGGCCGCGGAGGGCGGGCTCGCCGCGGAGCTGGGACGCGCAGTCCCCGCTTGGAGGTCAGTCCCAGGCGTTGAAGAGCAGGCCTCCCAGGGTGGTGAGTCCATAGAGGCGGATCTGGCGCCATTCGTCCTGGGTGAGCACCGAGGTGTCGACGCCGGCCAGAGGCGCGGTGAGCTGCGCGCGATCGAGCAGGATGAACCCGAGATCAGTGAAGATGTGGGCCCAGGGTGGCGGGTCGCGAAACTCTTCGGTGTACCACTCCCGGCGTTCCGCCGCGAAGGCGATCCAGGGGTGGTGGGCGTGACAGAGGACGACGTACCCGCCTGTGCCCGTGGTGATCGTCGCGGTGTGGAACGTACGAGGGAAGGCCTGCTCCTCTATCTCAGCCACACGGCCTTCGGCGACCCTCGCGGCCGCGTACAGGGCTGCCCTGAACGTCCGCTGGTCGACTTCTGGCAGGGGCCCGTCCTTCGGTACGAAGAATCCTGTGGCGCCTCGCGGAAGCGTGAACGCTGCGTTCTGGTCTGTGGCCATGCGGCTCATTGTCCCCACGAACGGTGGGGGCGTCTGACTTGGTCGTGTCGACAGCGGCTTGCTCGTAGGCAGGCGTGCAGCAAGTCCAGCGGTTCTACGAGGGGTGTGTGCGGCGGGACCGGAACGTGGTGGCGTCGGCAGACCGGTCGCAGGCGCGAGGCTGGTTGGTGACCTGCGCAGTGCCCCTGGCGGAACCAGGTGGTCGACGCTTGCGGTCGTCGCTGCGACGTCGGGCGACGGCCAGGTCGGTAAGGCCGCGAATGCCGAGGTTGGGTGCGTTCCGGCGGGACCGTTTCGCATTCCGGCCGAATCAAGGATGCGCACCGCACGGTCAGACGAACAGCGCACCGCACGGTCAGACGAACAGCGCACCGCACGGTCAGACGAACAGCGCGCCGCCCCCCCGGACGAGGAGTATTTTCACTGCGGACGGCGCCAGATGGGGCCGGGTGCTGTGAGCGGCCGAGACGTGGTCGGATGGGGCACAGTCCGGCAGTGAGGGGTGGGGTGCGTGGACACAGGTGAGGACGGAATCCTGGCGGAGGAGCTTGCTGCTCTGGGTGCGATGGGCGGGGGCAGCCGTCGGTTGACTCGGCTCGTGGCCACGTTGCTGAGGAAGAACGTTCATGAGATCGACCTTGTGATCCCCTTGCCGTTCGAGGATGCCGTCACGCGTGTCGTCCACGTGTGTGGTCGAGCCGGACGGCCGGTGGGGCCCATGCATGTCGACCCCGGCGGGGACCGGCAGACGATCCGTGTCGTCGCCGGTGGTGGTATGGGCAACATGAACCCTGTCGTGGTCACCGCGCTGGTGACAAGGGACGGCGTGGGCCGCTCGAAGATCAGGCTTCGTGCGGCGGCGAAGGAAGGCTTGATCAAGCAGCGAGCAGGCGAGAAGACCGCCGTCCGTCTCGCGGCGTCGTTGAGCATGTAGTGCGGGCGGCCGGCTTGAAGGCCGTTGGACGCCGTGCGGCCGGTGACGACCCGTTCTTATGAACCGTGGGGAGGCGGCCTGGCACTTCATGCGGCCCGCAGGGGGCCTATGTCTTTGGTCAAGGGAAACGGGGGTGCGTCGGGTCGGTGAGCCGGGAAGCATGGCGGGGTGGCCGATCTGCTGTGGGATGACGTGAAGTGCTTCTTCGACCCGGACTTGATGGGGTCGCTGCCGGACGTGCGTGTCCCGGATGCCTCGGTGGAGGACTGGCAGGCGGTCCTTGATCTTGTCGCGGAGAAGGGCTGGAAGTGTCAGTACTCCGAGGGAGAGAAGGTGCTTCCCGTGCCCCGGGCGGAGGCCGTGCTGTCTCGCCCGGCGGATGCCGAGTGCCCGGACCTGCGGGTCTGGCCCACTGCCGATGTGCTGGCGATCTTCCGTTTCCATGCCGCCGATGAAGTCGACTTCGACATTGACCTGCGGGAGTTGCAGAGCCAGGATCGACTTGATGTGTTCTGCGGCTTCCTCCGGGAGATCGGACGGCGGCTGGGCAAGCCGGTGCTGATGGACCAGGAGGGCGACGTCGGCCATCCAGTGCTCGGCTTCGACGTCAAGGCCGATCGAGTCGTTCTCCTCGCAGACCCGCCGGTACAGGTGACTGCGGCCGAGGCGTGAGCTGGAACCGGCACAGGCTGTGGCGAATGTGTCGGTTCGCATTTGCCGGGCCGCACCGCTGCCTGAGTGGGTTGATGCAGCGTTCGACGGCGCCGCGCCGCTTGTAAGCACTCAGGGCTTGAGGCGGGCGGGCGGCCCCCGGCCCCGCCACGCCGGGGGCGGTACCGATCGGGTCGTCAAGGTGCGGTGGGAGCGGCGAAGGTCACAAAAGCATATCGGGCATTCAGGGCTTCGATCTTCACGAAAGACTCACAAGTTGGCTACGTTGGTCACCGACTGCACGAGTTCCGCCGATGAGTGGACGGTCTCGTGCATGCTCGGACGAAAGGAGCGCCCTTTCCATGGCGCCGGAACGAACCTCGCGCCCCGCAGTGGCCGCCTTCGCGGGCAGGGCCAACTCCCTTGTCCCGGAAGACGTCACTGCTGAGGCCCAGCTCTCGCGGTCTGCTGGTGGCCACGTTGGCGACTGAGAACGAGGCGCTGAGCCCTGACGAGGTGCGTCGGTATGTCGACAACCTCTACGACCGGGCCGAGAACGACACGGGCACCTTCAACGCGACCCGCGCCGCCGCGATCCCGCGCCAGCGGAGCGCGGGCACCCGCGGCCGATCCCGGGAAGACACGGAGCCCGCGCTCGGAGCTCTCACCCGGCAGTGGTTCGACGCCGCCCGTGCCAAGTTGGGCCCGACCATGCCGGCTTCGCTGCCGGAAAAGAGGCTTCCGGTCCGCCCCGACGCCGCGCCCCGGCTGGAGCGATCCGTGCGCCCGGCGGAACGTCCCGCCGAGCCCCTCGCCCTCGAAGCGCCCAAGCGGCCCAAGGCGCCCGCCAATGCTGCGTGGGAGCTGACCGGAGGATCGGCTCGGACGACGACACCTGCCCTTCCGCAGCTCTCCGGCCGGCCCGTCGCACCGGCTGCGGCAAGCGAGTCCACGCAGGACGAGAGCGCTTGGCGTGCAGATGCTCACTCGGCCCCCGGCGGAGACGTGGCGGCATGGCCTCTGTACGAGCCCGAACCAGCCCCCGCCCCGGAGCCCGGCCCACTGCCCGTCCCGCAGCCCGCTGCGCTGCTGCCCATAGGTCCAGCCCCGACCGCGACCTATCACACCGCGCCCTATGACACCGGTCTGCCGGACACCCTTGTACCTGCCGCTGCGGCTCTTGCTCCGGCACTGCCCGCCGAACCGGCCGCCGCACCCGCCCCCACCGCGCCGGCGGCGGCTGCCGTCATCGCGGCGCCGGTCATCTGGACGGCAGGGGAAACAGCCTTCACGGGCGTCACATCAGCCGCCCACGACGGGTCCTGGCTGTCTCCGGACGCCGGCCGCAGTACCCAGGCCGAGCGGGTGATCGCCTTCGCCCGAGGGCAGATCGGTCGGCCCTGCGTTTGGGGCGCGGCCGGGCCCGGGTCGTTCGACGCCCCTGGGCTCACCCAGGCGGCGTGGAAGGCCGCCGGCGTGACGCTTCCCCGGGCCACCGAGGCCCAGTGGAGCGCGGGGTTGCAGGTCGCGCTCACTGAGGTCCAGGTGGGAGACCTGGTCTTCTTCCATGACGACATCAGCCACGTCGGCATCTGGAGCGGCGGCGGCGTGATGATTCACGCCCCGGGCCCGGGAGCGCGCATCCGAGAGGAGTCGGTCTTCTTCGCCGGCCAGTCGGCGATCAAAGGTGTGATGCGCCCGGCCTGACGTCGGCCCGGCCCCGGGCGGGGTGCCGTCTGTGACCGGCCGAGTTCGTCCGGACGGTCCGAGCCGGGCGTGCACGGTCGCGGGCCTGGTGTGGGGTGAGGTGGGGGAGTCGGCCATGTCGTGTTCGGCACGCCTGCCTACCGCCCGGGGGCTTGGGGTGACTGTGGGCGGGGTGCCGGACGCCGGGGGGGCGGCGCCGGGGTGCGCCGCGGGTGGGGCGGGCGTGGCACTCAGAGCCTCGATCGGCGCCGGGACGCCGTGACGCAGCCGGTCGATGAGGGTGAGCTCGGCGTTGGTGTGCAGGAGCAGATCCCGCGCGGTGTACATGCCGGCCGGTCCCATGCCGACGATGGCGACGTGCAACGGGCGGAAGTCGGCCGGCAGGGCACGGTCGAACGCGGGCCGGTCCCAGACGGACGTGGAAGTTCGGGCTGTCCGTGTCCGGCTCGGACAGCGGACTGTCGGCGAAGTAGGCGGCGTGAGCCCGTTCTCCCACACCCTCGCCCTGCCCCGGAAAACGAACCGAGGCACAGCTGGAGCAGGAGACCCTCGTCCTGGGCGCGGACATCCTGCGCGGATGCGAGGTCACCGGCTTCACCGAGGGAGCCGACCACGTGGCCGCGCACCTCACGCGGCCACGGGCCGCGCACTCTCCGGGCGGCATGGGGACGCCCCGGCCCCGAGGTGCCGGCACTCCCCGGTTGCGACAAGTAGACCGACGGGTGAGCCGATCAGCCGGCCAGCCGGAACGCTCCGTGCACCTCGTCCGCGCGGCGGTCAGGACGACTCGCGCACCACCAGCTCCGTCGGCAGCGTCACCTGCTGCCGAGGCGCACCGTTCTGTGTGATGTCGGTCAGTATGCGGGCCATGGTCCGCCCCAGTTCCTCCACCGGCTGACGCACCGTGGTAAGGGGCGGGCTGGTGTGGCGGGCGAGGACGGAGTCCTCGAAACCGACCACCGCGACATCGCCGGGCACCTGGCGATTCCACCGGCGCAGTTCGGCCAGGGCGCCCACCGCCATGAGGTCGGAGGCGGCGAAGACGGCGTCCAGGCCCGGTGCGCGTTCAAGAAGCAAACGCATGGCGCGGGCGCCCCCCTCCTCGGTGAAGTCGCCCGCCTCGATCATCAGTTCCGGTGCGGGAACGCCCGCTTCCTCATGTGCGGTGCGCCAGCCGGCGAGCCGGCTGCGGCCGACGTCCATGTCCAGTGGGCCGGTGATCGTGGCCACCCGTCGCCGTCCGCGCTCCAGCAGGTGGCGTACCGCCGCTGCCGCGCCGCCGGCATTGTCGGAGTTGACGTAGCTCAGCCGCTCGCCCGCGTCGCGTCGGCCGGCCAGCACGGTGGGCAGCCCCATCTCCTCCAGCATGCCCGGCAGTCGGTCCTGGGAGTGCACGGAGACCAGCAGCACACCGTCCACACGGCGGGTCGCCACCGACTCGGTCAGCTGGTCCCGTTCGGCCTGGTCGCGGACGAGCATCAGCTGCAGCTGGGTGCGGCTCCCCGTGAACGCGCCGCTGACACCGCGGATGAGCGCGGCGAAGAACGGCTCCGAACCGAGCCGGCTCTCCGACTCGGGGATCACCAGGGCCACGGCGTCGGTGCGGTTGGTCACCAGGCCGCGCGCGACCGAGTTGGGGACGTAGTTGAGTTCCTTGATCGCCGCGAGCACTCTGGCGCGGGCGTCGGCACTGACCAGTTCCGAACCGTTGACGACGCGGGACACCGTGGTGCGGCCGACGCCGGCGCGGGCGGCGACCGTTTTGATCGTGGGACGGCGGTTGCCGCTCATGTGCTCCCCCCTCGGCGCCGCGGAGGCTGTACCTGCCGCGGAGGTGACCTGCGGCAATTCTTGCAGATCCGGCCGTCGGCCCAGCACTCAGGGAGCTGTCGCGGGCCGGGTCGGCCTGCGGTGCCCCGATGACGAGTTGCGTTCAAGTCATTGACAGATGGGTCCGCTCCCACGAGTCTTCGATGCGCCGGTGGGAACGTGCCCACTCAGGAGTGGGCACGTTCCCACACCCTCAAAGTCATACATATGTCATCGCTGTAGTCATCGCAGTAGTCAGCGCAGAACTCGTCACTCCGATGTGTCAGCGCCGTCGCTAGGAGGAGATCCATGGGCAGTCTCGGTTCGTTGCGCGGAAAGGCGGTGGCGACGGCCGCGACCGTCGGGGCACTGACGCTCGTCGTCGGCTGCGGCGGCAGCGACGGCTCCGCCACCGGTGGCGGGAAGAAGGACGGCAAGGTCACCATCACCATGGGCCTGTACGGGGTGATGGGCATCAAGGAGACGGGGCTTCTCGAGCAGTACGAGAAGGAGAACCCCGAGGTCGACATCAAGGCCGAGATCGCCGGTGACGAGCAGACCTACTACACCGCGCTGCAGACCCGGCTCGCCGCCGGCAAGGGCCTGAAGGACATCCAGGGCATCGAGATCGGGCGGGCCAAGGAGATCACCGACACCCAGGCGGACAAGTTCGCCGACTTCGGCGACGTGTCGGGCACCGACCACTTCCTGCCGTGGAAGCAGTCGCAGATCAGCACGGGCGACGGCAAGGTGCTCGGCCTGGGCACCGACATCGGACCGATGGCCGTCTGCTACCGCAAGGACTACTTCGAGAAGGCCGGACTGCCCACCGACCGCGAGCAGGTCGCCAAGCTCTGGGAGGGCGACTGGAACAAGTACGTCGAGGTGGGCCGCACCTTCAAGAAGGACTTCAAGACCGCCGGCGTCGCCTACATGGACGCGGCCAGCGGCCTGTTCAACGCCATGATCTACGGCCACCCCGAGCAGTTCTACGACGAGAAGGGCGAGCTGATCTACAGCAGCAACCCTGTCGTCAAGGACGCCTGGAGCCTCGCCGCCGACGCGGCGGAGGACGGGCTGACGGCCAAGCTCCGCCAGTTCCAGCCCGGTTGGGACCCCGGCCTGGCCAACGGCACGTTCGCCACGGCCGTGTGCCCGGCGTGGATGCTGAGCCACATCAGTGAGAAGGCCGGCCCGGCGAACAAGGGCAAGTGGGACGTGGCCAAGGCACCCAAGGGTGCCAACTGGGGCGGGTCGTTCCTCGGCGTGGTCGAGCAGAGCCCGGTCAAGGAGGAGGCCAAGAAGCTCGTCGCCTGGCTGACCGCCCCGGAGCAGCAGGCCCACATCTTCAAGGAGATCGGCAACATCCCCTCTTCTCGCCAGGCGCTGAACACCGCCGAGGTGAAGAGCGCCAAGTCGGAGTACTTCGCAGGCGCCCCGATCGGCCAGATCTTCGGTGCGGCCGCCCAGGAGATACCGGACAAGCAGGTCCTCGGCCGCAAGGACGGCACGATCAAGGACACCTTCTCCCAGGGGCTCACCCTGATCGAGCAGCAGGGCACCGCCCGTGACAAGGCGTGGGAGACCACCGCGGAGCGCATCGAGAAGGCGGTCGGCTGACCCCTGGCCTCCGCGGCCGCCGTGCCCGCCGGCTCCGCGCCGGTGGGCACGGACGGCCGGCTCACCCGTCCGCTCTCAGGAAGGAAATCCGGTGGCCACCTCCACCACCAAGGCCGTGACCGGGGCCGAGCCCCCGGTGCCGTCCCCGGACGACGGCACCGCCCGGCGGCGCGGCGCGCTGTTGCACCGGCTCGACATCAAGAGCGCCCCGTACGTGTTCGTCGCGCCGTTCTTCGTGGTCTTCGCAGCGTTCAGCTTCTACCCCCTCGTCTACACGTCGTGGATCTCCCTGCACGACGTGGAACTGGCCACCCTCGACGTCATGGAGTGGGTGGCGTTCGACAACTACGTCGAGCTGTGGGGCGACTCCCGGTTCTGGAACGCTCTGCAGAACACGATCACGATCGGTGTCATCTCCACGGTGCCGCAGCTGCTGATGGCACTGGGGCTGGCGCACCTGCTCAACTACCGGATGCGCGCCTCACTGTTCTTCCGCGTCGCCTCGCTGGTGCCCTACGCCACCTCGGTCGCCGCGGCCGCCCTCGTCTTCACGATGATCTTCGAGCGGGACTTCGGAATGATCAACTGGGCGCTCGGTTCGGTCGGCATCGACCCCGTGGACTGGGAGGCCGACAAGTGGCCCGCCCAGGTCGCCATCTCCACCATCGTCATCTGGCGCTGGACCGGCTACAACGCGCTGCTCTACCTGGCGGCCATGCAGGCCATCCCCGCCGACCGCTACGAGGCGGCCTCCCTCGACGGCGCCTCCCGGTGGCAGCAGTTCACCCACGTCACCGTCCCCGGGATCCGCTCCACCATCGTCTTCACGATCGTGCTCTCCACCATCGGCGCCACCCAGCTCTTCGGCGAGCCGCTGATCTTCGGTCAGGGCCCCAACGGAGTGAGCGGCGGCGCGGACAACCAGTACCAGACGCTGGGCCTGCTGCTGTACGAGGAGGGCTGGAAGAACTACCAGATGGGCCGCTCGGCCACCGTGGCCTGGGCGATGTTCCTGCTGCTCGTCGTCGTTCTCCTCGTGCAGCGCCTCGTCAAGCGCGCACGCTCCCGCACGTCCTGACCTGGAGTCACCATGACCACTCAGAGTCTCCCGGCCCGGACCGGCACCGCGGCCCGGATCTCCGCCGACAAGCCGGCCGGGCGTGGAGGCCGCCGGCTGCTGCGCCAGCGCGCGGGCCGCCAGCACCACGCCGGGCCCCTCGCCTACGTGCTGCTCGCCGTCATGGCGGTGCTGTCGATCTTTCCGCTGTACTGGACGATGGTGGCCGCCTCCACGGACAACACCCGGGTCAGCCAGACCCCGCCGCCCTTCCTGCCCGGCCCGAACCTGTTCAGCAACCTCGCCCGGGCCTGGGACGAGGCGGCCATGGGCAAGGCCATGATCAACAGCCTGATCGTGGCCGGGGTGATCGCCCTGTCCACGGTGATGTTCGCGACGCTCGCCGGGTTCGCCTTCGCCAAGCTGCGGTTCAAGGGCCGCAACGTCCTGCTGATGCTGGTCATCGGCACCATGCTGGTGCCGCCGCAGCTCGGCGTCGTACCGCTGTTCATGATGATGGCCGAGCTGGGCTGGTCGCAGCAGCTGCCCGCCGTCATCTTCCCGACGCTGGTGAGCGCGGTGGGCGTCTTCTTCATGCGGCAGTACCTGTCGGAGGCGCTGCCGGACGAACTCGTCGAGGCCGGACGCGTGGACGGGGCGCACTCGCTGCGGATCTTCTGGAGCATCGTGCTTCCGGTCGCCCGGCCCGCCATGGCCGTCCTGTTCATGATCACGTTCGTGCACGCCTGGAACGACTTCTTCTGGCCGTTCGTGGTCCTCGACATGACCAACCCGACGGTCCCCGTCGCCCTCACCCAGCTCAGCGCGGGGTATGTCCGCGACCAGTCGCTGATCATGGCCGGCGCGCTGCTCGGCACGCTGCCGCTGCTGGCGATGTTCATCGTCTTCGGCCGTCAGATCGTCAGCGGCATCATGGCGGGCGCCGTCAAGGGCTGACCTACCGCGCCCGGACCACCCGCACACCGCCCCCCGTCAGGCCTCCGCCTGCGAACTCCCTTACCCTGAAAGGACCTACGTGGTCACCGAGCAGCAGACCGCATCCGCCCAGGACGCCGCCCGCACCTTCCCCAAGGGTTTCCTCTGGGGCTCCGCGACGGCCGCCTACCAGATCGAGGGCGCCACGGCGGAGGACGGCCGCACGCCGTCCATCTGGGACACCTACGCCCGCACCCCCGGCCGGGTCCGCAACGGCGACACCGGTGACATCGCCACCGACCACTACCACCGCCGCAGCGAGGACGTCGCCCTCATGGCCGAACTCGGCCTGGGCGCCTACCGTTTCTCCCTCGCCTGGCCCCGCATCCAGCCCACCGGCCGCGGCCCCGCCGTGCAGAAAGGCCTGGACTTCTACCGGCGGCTCGTCGACGAGCTGCTGGAGAAGGGCATCCAGCCCGTCGCCACCCTGTATCACTGGGACCTGCCGCAGGAGCTGGAGGACGCCGGCGGCTGGCCGGAGCGTGCCACGGCCGAGCGGTTCGCCGAGTACGCGGCCCTCGCGGCGGACGCCCTCGGCGACCGGGTGAAGACCTGGACCACGCTCAACGAGCCCTGGTGCAGCGCCTTCCTCGGCTACGGCTCCGGCGTGCACGCTCCCGGCCGCACCGACCCGGTCGCCGCTCTGCGCGCCGCCCACCACCTCAACCTGGGACACGGCCTGGCCGTCCGGGCGCTGCGCGACCGGCTCCGCGCCGACGCACAGGTCTCGGTCACCCTCAACATCCACCACGTCCGCCCGCTCACCGCGACGGACGCCGACGCCGACGCGGTCCGCCGTATCGACGCCCTCGCCAACCGGGTCTTCACCGGCCCGATGCTGAACGGGGCCTACCCGGAGGACCTGTTCAAGGACACCGCCGAGCTGACCGACTGGTCCTTCGTCCAGGGCGGGGACCTGCCGCTGATCCACCAGCCGCTGGACTTCCTCGGCGTCAACTACTACAGCCCCACCGTGGTCTCCGAAGCGAATGACAGCGGCACCCACACCTCGGACGGACACGGTGACAGCGCCCACAGCCCGTGGCCGGGAGCCGACCGGGTCGCCTTCCATCAGCCGCCCGGCGACACCACCGCGATGGGCTGGGCCATCGACCCCAGCGGTCTCTACGAGCTGCTGCGCCGGCTCGCCTCCGACTTCCCGGGGCTGCCGCTGGTCATCACCGAGAACGGCGCTGCCTTCGACGACTACGCCGACCCCTCCGGCCAGGTCAACGACCCCGCCCGGATCGCCTACGTGCGCGGCCATCTGGCCGCCGTCCACCAGGCGATCCTGGACGGTGCGGACGTTCGCGGCTACTTCCTGTGGTCCCTGCTGGACAACTTCGAGTGGGCCCACGGCTACAGCAAGCGCTTCGGCGCCGTGTACGTCGACTATCCGACCGGCACCCGCATCCCCAAGGCCAGCGCCCGCTGGTACTCCCAGGTCGCGCGCACCGGGGTACTGCCCGGAGCCTGACCGGACCGGTGCGGCCCGTCCGGCGTCGCGCGAGGTGCCGTACCGCCGGTCCGCCCCCGTCCGCCGCACGAGCGGAGGCGGGGGCCCGGCGCGCTTCCGGTGACCCCGGAGCGCCCCAGACGCCTGGTTCGGCAGACCGGCCCTGCGAAGGCGGCATTCACCGCCCGGCTCCTCGGACCACACGGCAGGCGGCCGCTGCGGATCCCGATGCCCCCGACCGCCATGGTGAATGACCGTCCTGGACCCAGATCAGCCACCACGGGGCGCCGATCAGGACCAGCACGGTGCCGCCGATGCCAGCAGTGCCGTTCCGCACGTCCCAGGCCCTCTCAGCTCGTAGCCCTCGGGAGGCGGCGGTGGCCTTCGAGTGGTTGCGGCAGCGGGTGGGCGACGGGCTGATGGAGCGGCGGCCCTGTCGGGTGCCGGGGGAGCGCACCCGGCACGAATACGGCCTCACCGATCGGGGCCGGGCTCCGTTCCCGCTGTTCGTCGGGTCGATGCGGTGGGGGCAGAGGGGGACGGCAAGAGGGGCGGTGTCGAGCCCGTACCCGTCGGCTGCGACGCCCCGCTCGTGCCCGCCCTGTAGTGCGAGGCCGGACACGACGTGCCCATCGAGAAGACCGAGGCGCGGCTTGCGGCCCGCTGGGGCTGCGGATTCGCGCCGTTCGCCCAGGCGCGGCCGCGCCGAGGAGTTCGCCGGGCCGAGGAGTTCACCGCCCCCTGGACACCCGACTGAATCCGGCCGTCCGCCCGGGCCCCGCTCCTGAAGCACGTCTTGTCGCCGCCTGCCGGTTCGTGGAGGCGGTGGCGCGGGCGGGCCGAAACCTTCGGGCGCTGGGAGCACCCCTGCCGGCACGGCACTGGCAGGCGGCCGGGCGGTTCGGCTCGTTCACCATCCAGCGACCAATCCTGGCCGTCCTGGACCAGTACCGTCACCGCCGCATCCACTCAGCCCGTACTTTCTGAGACAGTGTCATCACTATGGGCAGTCAACATCGCAGCGGAACGGCTCCGGCGGACGCTGCCGAACCGGTTCTCGACTCCGCACCGGCCTCCGTTCCCGAGCCGCTCACCGTCGGGATCGAAGAAGAACTCCTCCTGATCGATCCGGCCACCCGAACCCCCAGCCCTCACGGTCCCGAGCTGGTCGGGGAGGCTACCGGCGAACTCGGCGACCGGATCAGTACTGAGCTGACCCGCTACCAGGTCGAACTGCGCACCGACCCGCACACTTGCTTGAAAGAGGCCGACGACCAGATCCGCTCGGCGAGGACGACGGCAGCACGCGCCGCCGCCCGACTGGGCCTGCGCATCGCCTCCACCGGCACCCCGGTACACGGCCAGGCAGCCCCCGTACCCATGACGCCGGGGGCGCGCTACGCACAGAGTGTGGCCCACTTCCGCGCCCTGGACGACGACCAGATCGTGTGTGCCTGCCACATCCACGTCGGCGTTCCCGACCCCGGTGACGCCGTCTCCGTCAGCAATCACCTGCGGCCCTGGCTGCCGACACTGACCGCGCTGACGGCGAACTCCCCGTTCTGGGCAGGTCGGGACACCGGGTACGCCAGCTGGCGCACCACCACCTGGGGACGCTGGCCCGTGGCCGGTCCACCGCCCTACTTCGAATCACCCGCCCACTTCGACGACCTCGTCCACACCCTCCTCGAAGCAGAAGCACTCATCGACCGTGGCGGGCTGTACTGGGACGTACGACCCTCCCACCACCTGCCCACCATCGAGATCCGTGTCGCCGACGCCGCCCTGACCCCCGACGACACCCTCCTGCTCACCGCTGTCGTCCGCGCCCTGACCGCCACCGCCCTCGCCGCCGTCCGGGCCGGCGACGCAGCCCCGCGCCCGGCACCGGAGGTCCTACGCGCCGCCTGCTGGCGTGCTGCCCGGGACGGACTGTCCGGCAGTGGCATCGATCCGCTCACCGGTGACCTGGTGGCCCAAGTCGCCCTCGTCGAAGGGCTGCTGAACACCATCGCCCCGGCGCTCCGCCGTCACGAGGACCTCGATCTGGTGCGCGAGCAGTGGCGGCGCCTGCGCACCGAGGGAAGCGGCGCCGACCGCCAGCGTGCCGCCCACCGGCAGCGCTCCAGCGCGCAGGACGTCGTCGACTACATCGTCTCGGCCACCTGCCGGTACCAGGGAGACGTCGGTGCCGCCGGTGGGGAGGTCTGAAGGAACCCTTCCGTGAAAGACCGGGAACCCCGGCGTTCCGAAGACGGACACCCTCCCGCCGGCAATGGACATCGCAACCTCGTCAGCCGCCTTCGCCTGACGCCGGCCCCGCCCTCTTGAGGCACCGATACGTGGCCGCCCAGCGCAGGTGGTCACCGCCGGCCGTCTCCTGCGCGGCGGTGACGGTGAAGCGGACGGTGCGCGTGCCGTCATCGGTGCAGCCGACTCGTGCGGTGCCCGTGAGCTCAACGGCCGACGGGGCCCGCTGTCGTCGCGGGCCCCGTCGCGGTCGTGCCGCCGGTCAGAGGGGTTTGGGCCGTGCCCGTGTCCGGGTGGGCGTGGGTTCGAGGCGGACGACGATGCCTTTGGACGTGGGCTGGTTGCTGATGTCGGCGACGCTGTCCAAGGGCACCAGGACGTTCGTCTCCGGGTAGTAGGCGGCGGCCGAGCCCTTGGCGGCCGGGTAGGGCACGATCTCGAAGTTCTCGGCCCGGCGCTCCGTGCCGTCCGACCAGACGCTCACCAGGTCGACACGATCGCCGTGGGCGAGGCCGAGTTCGGTCAGGTCGGCCGGGTTGACGAGCACGACGTGGCGGCTGCCGTGGATGCCGCGGTAGCGGTCGTCCTCGGTGTAGGGGACGGTGTTCCACTGGTCGTGCGAGCGCAGCGTCTGCAGCAGCAGATGACCCTCGGGTGCGCGGGGGACCACGCGCTCGTTGCAGGTGAAGAGGGCTTTGCCGACCTTGTTGTTGAAGACGCCCTCGTTGACCGGGTTGGGCAGTTGGAAGCCTCCGGGGCGGGTCACCCGGGCGTTGAAGTCGTGGAAGCCCGGCACGATGCGGGAGATACGGTCGCGGATGGTGCCGTAGTCGCCCTCGAACTCCTCCCAGGGGATCTCCGCCTTCCCGCCCAGGGTGCGGCGGGCGAGCCGGCACAGAATGGCGACTTCGCTGAGCAGTAGCGGGGAGGCCGGTTCGAGGCGCCCCCGGGAGGTGTGCACCTCGCTCATGGAGTTCTCCACGGTGACGAACTGCTCGCCGCCGGCCTGGACGTCACGCTCGGTGCGCCCGAGGGTCGGCAGGATCAGCGCGGTGTCGCCGCAGACGGTGTGCGAGCGGTTGAGCTTGGTGGAGATGTGGGCGGTCAGCCGGCACGAGCGCATCGCCTCCTCGGTGACCGCGCTGTCGGGAGCGGCCCGGACGAAGTTGCCGGCCAGGGCGAGGAAGACCTTGACACGGCCCTCGCGCATCGCCTTGATCGAGTCCACCGAGTCCAGACCGTGCGGGCGCGGCGGGTCGAAGCCGAACTCCCGCTGCAGGGCGTCGAGGAAGGTGTCCGGCATCTGCTCCCAGATGCCCATGGTGCGGTCGCCCTGGACGTTGCTGTGGCCGCGCACCGGGCAGGCGCCGGTACCGGCGCGCCCCAGGTTGCCGCGCAGCATCAGGAAGTTGACGATCTCCCGGACGGTGGGCACGCCGTGCTTGTGCTGGGTGATGCCCATCGCCCAGCAGACGACGACGCGTTCGCTCTTCAGGACCTCCTCGCTGACCTTCTCGATCTCCTCGCGGGTCAGTCCGGTCGCGGTGCGCACGTCGTCCCAGTCGACGGTGCGGGTGTGCTCGGCGAACTCCTCGAAGCCGGTGGTGTGGGCGTTGATGAAGTCGTGGTCCAGGACGGTGCCGGGCCGGGCGTCCTCGGCCTCCAGCAGCAGGCGGTTGAGGGCCTGGAACAGGGCGAGGTCGCCACCGGGCTTGATGTGCAGGAAGCGGTCGGCGATCTGGGTGCCACGACCGACGAGCCCGCGTGGCTTCTGCGGGTTCTTGAAGCGCCGCAGCCCGGCCTCCGGCAGCGGGTTGACCGCCACGATCCGGCCGCCGTTGCGCTTGGCCTCCTCCAGGGCGGTGAGCTGACGCGGGTGGTTGCTGCCCGGGTTCTGCCCGACCAGGAAGATCAGGTCGGCGTGGTGGAGGTCGTCGAGCCCGACGGTGCCCTTGCCGGTGCCCAGGGTCTCGCTCAGGGCGAAGCCGCTCGACTCGTGGCACATGTTGCTGCAGTCGGGCAGATTGTTGGTGCCGAAGGCGCGGGCGAAGAGCTGCAGAACGAAGGCGGCCTCGTTGCTGGCGCGGCCGGAGGTGTAGAAGACGGCTTCGTCGGGGGAGGGCAGCGCCTTCAGTTCCTGCGCGAGGACGCCCAGGGCGTCGTTCCAGCTGATGGGCTCGTAGTGCTCGGAGCCGGGCCGTTTGATCATGGGCTCGGTGAGCCGGCCCTGCTGGTTGAGCCACATGTCGGAGCGGGCGGCCAGGTCGCAGACGCTGTGCTCGCGGAAGAAGTCGGCGGTGATCCGGCGCGAGGTGGCCTCGTCGTTGATGTGCTTGGCGCCGTTCTCGCAGTATTCGTTGCGATGACGCCGCCCCGGGGCCGGATCCGCCCACGCGCAGCCGGGGCAGTCGATCCCGCCCACCTGGTTCATGGTCAGCAAGTCCACCCCGGTCCTGCGCGCGGAGGTCTGCTCCAGGGAGTACTCCAGTGCGTGCACGACCGCGGGGACTCCGGCCGCCCACTTCTTCGGCGGTGTCACGGAGAGAGCGGTCTCCGGCTCCTCGCCGGGCGGGTTCTGCATCGGTTCGCCTTTCTCTCGTCCGGTCCGCGGGTCAGCCGACGGGCCACTGGGCCACGCGGCTCCTGGGCGGTTCCGGGTGATCGTGCTGCACACGGCCGTTGCGGATGGTGCCGCGCCAGGCACCGCCCTCCTGCCCCAGTCCCTCGATGAACCGCTTGAAGTGCATGAGTTCCCCGTGCACCAGCCGCGCGGTGAGCCGGGCGGCCCGGGACGAGCCGGTGAGGATCCTCGCGGCACCCTGCGGTTCCAGGAACATCCGGACGGTGATCACGGTGCCGCCGGACTCCGTCGGCGCGAACTCGACCTCGCCCTGGTGGGAGGGGTTCTGCCCAAAAGCGCGCCAGGCCAGGTAGGCGTCGGGGTCCTGCTCCACGATCTCGACCGCGAAGCGGCGGCGCAGGGGGCCGTAGCCGATGGTCCAGGCGGTCAGGGTGGGCTTGATCTGCTCGACGCCGTGCACCAGCGTCGAGAAGCGCGGAAAGGCCTTGAACTGCGTCCACTGGTTGTACGCCGTCCGCACGGGCACCGCGACCTCTACCGTCTCCTGGACGTGCCGCTCCCGCAGTGGACGGCGGCGCGTGACGCCGTCGCCGTCCGGACGCATCCCCGGGGTGTTCGGCACGGCCTGCTGGGCGTCGTCTTCGTGCGCCATCGTCGTCTCTCTTCCGGTGACGGAGCCGGGCTTCCGGGTACCCGGCCTTCCCTCGTGCGTCAGGGCTTCTCTTCCGGTTCCCCCGTCGTGTCCGTCGAGTCGCCCCGGTGCGTCGGTGTCCCGTGCGATCCCGGCCACGAGAGGGGCGGGTCTGCCACAGGCGCTTTCCTGCGGTGGCTGGGAATGGCGGTCAGCGCCGGCCGTGCGGACGGTGCGGTACGGGGGGCCGTCGCGCACGCCGGCGGCGATCGTGTCACCGGGTCGGCCTCGCCGCCCGGCCAGAGGTCGGCGATGCGGTTGTCGAGCTGGTCTGGACGGTGCAACAGCGGCCGGGCGCCGCATCCCGGCTGGTCGGTCCCCTCCAGCTTCACCCCCTGCGCGTCCACCCGCCACTCACCGTGATCCGGCAGGTGGCCGGCCGAACGAGCGCGGGGCGTCGGCGGTGGAGGGCGTAGAAGGAAGATCAAGTCGTCGATGCGGTCGGGGACGTCGGACAGAGACCGAGATGCGGCCGACGCGGACGACGATGCAGGGTGGAAGGCCACGCATCATGAGGTCGCTGAGCGCCTCGAGCGTCTCCTCCCACGGGGCGCGTGGTCATTGCGGTGATCCGGTAGGCGTCGATGTGGTCCATACCCAGCCGGCGCAGCGAAGGATCGACCTCGGTCATGACCGCCTTGCCCGACAGCCTCCGCCCCTGACACCGCGTCGCACCCTTCTCTTCGTCCTGCCGGGTCCGTGGTGCGTCATCCCGTCGGTGCCCGGCAGCCGACGAGTCGTGCCCAGCCGGAGCCGAGGACGCCGAGAGGTCCTGACCAGCGCGCTGAACGGAACCCGCGTGAGCTGTGAAGTGCGGGACCCGGAAAGACCGGGCCCCGCACGAGGGGAGCTTCACCGTGCCTCGTACATCGTGCTCACCGCTTGTCCAGCACCGTCCCCGTCAGCACCGGCCTGTCGGGCAGCGGCTCGGCGTTGTTGTCGGTCAGCGCGAGGCGCATCGACTCGGTCGGCTCGGCCACCTGGTCCCGCACGGTCGGCACGACGAAGTCCACGCCGGAGCTCCCGGGCGGGATGTGCACCCACACCCACAGGCGCGCGTCGGACAGCGGCCGATCGGGGTCGGGCACGTCACCGGACGAGTCCTTCAGCCACTGCGGGTCCACGTCCGTGGTGGACAGCTCGGCGCCTTCGGTGACCGGAAGGACCCGGACCGGCTGGTAGATGTCCGCTGCCGTGGGCGCGTCCACGGACAGCCGCCAGGTCAGCGTCTCTCCCTCGCTCACCCGGTCCGCGACCGGCGAGAGGGTGATCACCGGCTCGGGGTCGTCGTTCTCGACGGTGAGCCCGCCCCGGTACTTGCCGACGACGGCGTTGCGGACGGCCTTGACGGCGATGTCGTGTTCCACGTCGTCGCCGTAGGCCGTGTCGCCCTTCACCTCGACCGGCACGTCGATCGCGGCGCTTCCGGGCCGTACGGTCACGAGGCGGTTCTTCGACCGGCCGCTGTCCGGGTCGAGGACGTACACGCGGACCTGCCCGCTGCCGTGCCCGGAGATCCCGACCGGGATCCGGTAGGTGCGGGTGCCCGAGTCACCTTCCTTGACGATCGTGCGGCCCACGTCGACACGCGGCAGGGCGGCCGCCTTCACCGACGAAGTGCCGGGTGCCCAGCCCCAGGCGTCCATCAGCCAGGCCCGCCCGGTGCGTGAACGGGGCGTCAGCTCAAGTGACTTGACGCGCTTGAGATCGAGCCCGGCCCGGGTCGCGGCCGACAGCGGGACGCGCAGCTCCTGAGCCCAGTAGGAGGCGGTGTTCGCTGAGCCCGGGAGCCCGTCCACCCGGACCGAGCCCAGCGTCACCCGACGGTTGGAGGAGTCGGTGACGGACACGTCGACCTTCGTGCCGGTCGTGTTCGGCGGTACGAAGACCCGCAACGCGAGCTTCTGGGAGCCGCGGAGGGAGAGCGGCTCGGCCGCGGTGATACGCGCGGCCGTGCCCGGCGCGGACCACTTCAGGTGCACCGCGCTGCGGCCGGTCTCCTGTTTCGTCTCCCACAGCGCGAAGTGCGGTGACGATCCGGGGGTCTCCGGGTCCAGACAGGCCACGGCCGGGTCGGGGTCGATCGCCGAACAGAGCCGGGCGCCGGTCACCTTCGCCCCGCCGTCCGGCAGGAAACCACCACTGCGGCGGCCGCCGACCGCGTGGGTCAGCACCCGGGCCGGGTCGGCGGACGGAGCCCGCTTGCCGGAACCGTCGAGCAGCGGTCGGACTCGGTCGTCCCCGGAGAGGAAGAGCCGGGCCGCGGCGGCGATGTACGTGGAGCCCGCCTTGTGCTGCTCGGCGGCGGTCAACCGGGTCGCGGCGCCCGGCGTGCACACCGGGTCCGGCTGTTCGGGGTCGGTCCAGAAGTCGTCCCTGGCCGGTGCGACGGCCTCGCCCGGGGTCCACTCGCTGTTGAAGTAGTTGTGGTTGGCGCCGACCATGTAGACCGCACTGTGCAGTGCCGTGCCCCGGCTGATCCCGCGCGTCCCGTCGACGAAGTTCTCGCCCTGCAGGTCGGACACGTCGCCGTCGCAGCCCGGCAGCAGCGTCACGGACGGCACGTCGGCGACCGGATTCTGGCCGAAGATCGTCGGTCCGATGAGCACGGTCCCGCGGACCTTCCAGCGCACCGGGCCCCGGTAGCCGTCCTCGGCGGCCGGCGGCGGGTAGAGACTGTCCATGGCGGCCCGGTTGACGCCCTCACCACCGCGCGAGTGGCCGACGAGCAGGACATGGGAGAGGTCCGCCTTCGCCGCCTTGCGTACGACGGCCGGGGCCGAGGGGCGATGGGCGGTCCAGTCGGCCCAGCGGGCGAGGTGCTGCCGTACCAGCGAGGAACGCGCCTGTGCGCCGGCGTCCTCGGCATCCCAGTCCTGGGCGTTGATGGCGTTCGCCGAGATCGACACCGTCACATAGCCCTGGGAGGCGAGCAGTCGCTGGTCGCGCTGATAGCCCAGGTGGCTCGGGATCGGCTTGTAGCCGTCCGCGCAGGGCCAGTCACCGGTTATGTCGTCCTCGGAGCCGGGCTTGTAGCAGGTGTTGTGGCGGCCGTGCAGGAACAGCGCGAGCGGCCGGCTGCCGGTGACGCCCTTCGGTGCCACCACCTCGGCGGTCATCTCCACCGGGGTGTCGAACCCGGGCAGGCGCACCGGGTCGAGCTCGTACTTCCCGGCGACCGTGCGGTACGAGCCGGGTTTGCCCGGATCGACACCGTTCGCCGGCGCCTTCGCGGGCACCCGCGCCCCGTGCGAGCCGGGCCGGTGCGTCTCGTCGGCGGCCGCGTCCAGCCGGCGTCCCCCGGCCGTCACTTGAAGACCCGTCAGCTGCTCGGGCCGCATCTCCCCGAGGGCGAGCCGGAAGGTCCGCCCGTCCCTCGCCGGCTTCGGCACCCCGAGCAGCCGGTCCCCGGTACGGAACTCCACTCGCGCATCCCCCATGGGCACGGCCTTCGGCGCCCGCCAGACCAGCTCGGGCGCCCCGCCCTCCCCGTCCATCCGCCACCCCGGCGGAAGTGGGTTGTCATCTGTCGCGCTCAACAGCCCCGGTTCGTAGGGCTGTTGCGCCTGTGCCAGTCCGGGCGAGCCCGCCAGGGCCGCCAGCACCGCCACGGCGGTCACACATATTCGCCGGGCACGGATCAATGATCCTCTCCTCAGTAACCCTGTGCGCAGACGTCCCGTCGGTCCCGGGCGCCTCTCGCGTCACCTAGGACGGGAAGGAATGTCTGTGGGTTGTCTGGGAGGAGACCGCCGATGACGGGCGAGCGAAGCGATCAGTCAGTGAAGCTGATCACCCTCCGGGACGTCACCGCGCAACACGCGGCCGGCGATTGCACATACCGACCTCGAGGGAGAGACGTGGGCCTCCGCTGAAGGACTCCCTCGCCAATGACTCGCACGTGCGTTTGATCTCAGGGGAGAGGGGTTACCCGCAGTCAAAGGCTGCGTCTCAGAGCAGACAGGGCCGGTGGGACTACGCACACGGACAGACGACAGGGGGTGGCCGCGATGACCATCGCGACGCAGCAGGGTGGCGGGGGCGGTTCCAGTGGCCTCTACGACGTTCTCGAACTCATCCTCGACCGAGGGCTGGTGATCGACGCGTTCGTGCGGGTCTCCCTTGTCGGCATCGAGATCCTCAAGATCGACGTGCGCATCGTGGTCGCCAGTGTGGACACGTACCTGCGTTTTGCCGAGGCGTGCAACCGACTCGATCTGGAGGCGGGGCCTCGCAAGCCGGCCGGGCTCACGGAGCTCACGGGCAAAGTCACCGAGTCCGGCGCCCGCGGCAAGACCAAGGGAGCTCTGGCCGGTGCCGCGGAGGCGATCTCCGACGCCTTCCAGCAAGCCCGCGACGAGGGCCGGCAGCGCCAGGGCGCACGGCGCCGCGCATAGGTGACAGAGCCTCTGCCTTCGACGGTATGCGGGTCGGCGACGTTCTTGCTGAGCGTCAGCCAACGGCCGTGCGGCTGTGGTCACCGGCCGCCTCCCCTGGCCCCGGCCGAAGGGCTGCGTCCGCGTCGTCGTCGGTCATCCGCCTGGCACCCGCAGACCACAGCGCATCGGCGCTCTTGTGTCCGGCTCGCCGCCTGCCGGTGGGGTACTCCTTGGCGATGCGCCGGGCAAGTGCCCACAGCACGGCGCTGGAGCGGGCGCTGTCGCCCTAAGGATGGGAGTCTCGAAGAGCAGGTGCAGGGGCATTTCCGCTGTGCGGCGCGGATCACACACGAATCAACTCGGATCCAAGCGTTTCCCACCTCAGCTCTGATTGGCTGGTGCCCCTGACAGTCACAGGAGGTCGATGCGCATGGCGCTCACACACTGGGCTTTCCTCTACACGGCGGACGGCAGTGCGGCGGATGGTGAGGTCAACGTCGTCGACACAGGGATGTGCCGCACTGTGTTCGTCGGGGTGGCGAAGCCCGAGCAGGGCATCGAGGTGGCGCGCCGCCTGGTGGCCGAGGGCGTGCAACTCATCGAAGTGTGCGGGGGGTTCGGGCCAGTATGGGCCGGGCGGGTCATCGAGGCGATCGACGGTGCGGTCCCCGTGGGCGTGGTCGGCTATGGGCCCGAAGCGGTTGATCAGGTGCACGCGATCTTCGCTTGACAGCACCTCATGTCGGCCCGTCGGGCGGTGCGCGCCGCGACGACTGCGGGCGACGCGAGCGCCGAGCGGGCAGCGCGTGCACGCATGCACGCGCGCACCCGCCAAGGTCGCCCTGGGCGAGCGGGGCACGCCCTGGCGGATCAGCCTGACGACGAGCGCCGGCGACGCTGGAAGGGCTCGCCCGTCTCGATGCAGCGCGGAACCAAGGACGCGGGAAGGCAAGGAGCGACAGACACAGTAGAGGTGCTGGCTCCACGCTGCTGCGGCCCTGCGGCCCTGCGGCCCTGCGGCCCTGCGGTCCTGCGGTCCTGCGGTCCTGCGGTCCTGCGGTCCTGCGGTCCTGCGGTCCTGCGGTCCTGCTCGCGTACAAGGCGTCGGACCCGGTGAGTAAATCGCTCTCACACACGTCTCCTCACGCGACCCCGGTGTGGCGCGAGCAGCGTGCGCGCTGCTGATCGACGTCTTACCTCGATCCGGAGGGCATGGCCGAGCGTGCGCCGGCCAGGGCCGCCGACCTGCGGATGGCGGTGAGCACCATCGGTGCGGGGAGCGCGAGTGCCGCGCCCGATCCTCCACATCGGCTCCGGACCGCCCGCTGACCGGAAAGCGCGGGTCCCCGCCGTGCGCCTCCCTACGATGCCTCTGTGTGGTCGCAGGTTGACGAGCCGTCATACGCCGGCGCTGGGCTGGAGGGCATGTGAACGCTCGGGACGCGCGAGCCGGGGCCGCGGCGCCGGAGAGGGCGCACGACATCGCGCCGAACCCGGCGCACCAGCTCAGGGCCACCGCGATCGGCGCCGGGGCCGTACTGCTGTGGGCCTCGCTGGCCCTGTTCACTACGCTCACCGGGCGGATTCCGCCGTTCCAGCTCACCGCGATGGCGTTCGCGGTGGGCGGCGTCCTCGGACTGCCCCGGGCGCTGCGTGGCGGCGGGGAACTTGTTCGCGCGGTGCCCCGCGGAGCCTGGGCGCTCGGCGTCGGCGGCCTGTTCGGCTACCACTTCTTCTACTTCGTCGCCCTGCGCAACGCCCCCGCCGTCGACGCCGGCCTCATCGCCTACCTGTGGCCGCTGCTGATCGTCGTGTTCTCCGCCCTGCTGCCGGGTGAACGGCTGCGCTGGTGGCACGCGGCTGGCGCGCTGCTCGGACTCGGCGGCACATTCCTGCTCGTCACGGGTGGGCAGGGCGTCCAGTTCCGTGGGGCCTACCTGGCCGGGTACGCGGCAGCCGCAGTCTGCGCGGTGGTGTGGTCGGCGTACTCGGTGGCCAACCGGCGGTATCCGAAGGTTCCGACGGACATGGTGGCGCTCTTCTGCCTGGCCACCGCGCTGCTCGCGGCCGTCTGCCATCTGCTGTTCGAGGACACGGTCCGGCCCGACGGCGGACAGTGGCTCGCGGTGCTCGCGCTGGGCCTCGGGCCG
This sequence comes from Streptomyces sp. NPDC092370, assembly GCF_044755265.1. Classification (NCBI taxonomy): domain Bacteria; kingdom Bacillati; phylum Actinomycetota; class Actinomycetes; order Kitasatosporales; family Streptomycetaceae; genus Streptomyces; species Streptomyces sp. NPDC092370. The sequence goes on from NZ_JBIVQO010000016.1 coordinate 46,729, forward strand.
GTCGGCGGCGCGTTCTACATGTGGGACCACGGCACCAAGCACGGCGACATCCGGCTCCTGGGCACCCTGTCGTACTTCGCCCCGCTGCTGTCCACCGCTCTGCTGATCGCGACGGGACGGGCCGACGCGAGCTGGCTCGTCGCCGCCGCCTGCGTGCTGATCACCGGTGGCGCCATGCTCGCCTCGGCGGACGCGCTGCGTGCGGCGCGCCGCCGGGGCTGAGCCGGTCGCGACCCGTCGCGAACCCGTCAGGCGTCCACGGGCCAGGTCCCGCGACGGACCATTTCGGTCACCTTGTCGGCGCCGTTGGCGCGCACCAGCAGCTCCAGCCGCATGCGTTCGATGTCCTCAGCGCTCCACCTCTCCGTCTCCATGGTCGCCTTCTCGTGCGACCAGCCGTTGTCGTAGTGCCGTACGACGTAGTCCTTCTGGAAGTCCCACATCCTGGTGCCCGGCAGCGGGGTGACGATGAAGGGGTTGGCGTACGCCATCCCGTGGCCCATGAGCGTGACCGCGTAGTCGATGGTCTTCTCGATCTGCTCCAGCGACTCGATGTACGGTTCGGCCCCGGGCCGCTCGGGCGGGTTGACGAAGCCGAGCATGAATCCGCCGGTGACCTGGATGCCGTACTCGGTGAACATCTCCACGATCTCGCCGGTGGCCTTCTGGAACGCGTTGAGACGGGGCTTTCCGGACTGCTCGAGGCTGTCCTCGTTGGCGCTCTCCACGGCGAGATAGACGCTGTAGCAGCCGCCTTCGGCCATCGCCCTGATGAGGTCGCGGCAGGTCAGTCCGGAACGCATCGCGGACAGGACGTTGCGGAAGTTGGGGTTGCGCCGCTCGGCGTCGGCCATGCCGTTCGCGAACTCCTCGCCCAAGTGCAGCAGGACGAGGTTGAACAGGCTCAGACCGCCCTCCTCCACCCACGGCAGGTCGTGCTTGCGCAGCAGCTCGAAGACGCGCAGCGCGTACAGCGGGTCGTGCAGCAGATGGTCGTCCTCGATGAGTACCTCGGTCACACCCTGCTTGGTGATCTCGGCGAGGTGCAGGTCGAACCAGTCGATGCCGAGCGCCCGCCAAGGGCCGTTCACCATCGGGATGTAACAGAAGTCGCAGCCCACGTTGCAGCCGATGGTGGAGAAGATCTGTGCCCAGGAACCGTGCTCACGCACCCGCTTGCCCGACGAGTGGTACGCCTGCTCGTACTGGCGCATGTCCAGCATCCCGAAGTCGGGCAGCGGCATCATGCCGAGCCGCTGGTCAAGCCCCTGCCGCTTCGGCAGGATGCGCATGTACGGCGACGTGGCGGTGGTCCGCACCACGGCGAGATCGGCCCGCCGGTAGGCGAGGCCGGGCACCGCGTCGATGTCGCCGCCCTTTTCGGTCAGCGCCAGCAGCAAGGCGGTGAAGGTCTGGTCGGCCTCGTTGATGACGACGTGGTCGAAGGGAGAGTCCGGTACGGCGTACTGCCAGTCGCCGCTGGGATGGGCGCCGCCCGTGACCGTCACGATCGCCGGGTCGATGTCCTTGACCAGGTCGGCCAGGGCGCGCGCGTTGCCCCACTGGACCGTGTAGATGCACTGGACGCCGACGACGTCCGGCTGGAACTCCTCGATGATCGCCCGCAGCTGTGAGTCGTCGAGGCCGTAGCGGACCAGGCTGCTGCCGGCGCCGAGGTCGACGAGCCGGCGTTCCTGCTCCCAGCCGGCGAAGGGCGAGTCGACGATGCGGACGTCGAAGCCGGCGAGGCGGGCGTTGGCCGCGATGCGCAGAAGCCCGATCGGGGTGCCGGCCCGCTTCATGACCTCGAAGGTGTCCAGCCCGAGTGCCCGGAAGCTGCTGCGGTCGGGGGAGGGCTCCACGACCCGCGTGTACGAGGGCACGAGGAGCAGAACGCGGGGCGCCTCACCGCAGGCACGCCGCCGGGCGCCGGAGACCGACGTGCGCAGGGAGGGCATGCCCAGATGTCGCAGGGGCGGACGCTGTGGGGCGCTGGAGAACTTGACGACCGGATTCTCGACCACCACGGGTAAGGGGGGTACGGCGTGATTCACGAGCGCTCCTTCTGATCGGTTGACCAAGGGACCGATGCGAACGGGAGTTCGCTCGTCATCGTGGCGTGCATCACACTGCTGCGAGCGGCATTCCCGCAGAAATGGCGTAAAGCGGACCCTCGGGCCGAACGGGGAAGACGCAGAGGACCGCGAGGCCTCGGCGTAGCCGGCGCACCCGCGGCGCCAGGTCGTCTCTGCGATGCGCTCCGGCAGCGCACCACCTTCAGGTGCTGGGTTGCCCGGTCCGCAACCAGGTCCTCCAGCGCCACGGTTGCGACAACCGGTCCCGCCAGGACTTACCCAGGGGTCAATGATCCACAGACCGAGGGTTGTTATGACCGCTGTCATGATGGATGCTGCCTCTCGGTGTTCGTCGCAGCCGCGCAGGATGAGCCGGGAGGGCCTGAAGATGAGCGAAAGCGTCGCACGGGCGATGTGGGAGAGGTTCGAACCGGTCCACCAACTCGTCTATTTCGCCCCCGAGGTGCGCGAGGCCGCGGACGGTCTCGGATTGCGCGGCTACTGGAGGGGCTATTTCGCCCTGCGCGCGGCGCCTCTCGGTCCGGTCCCCGCCTCCGTCGTCACCAGCTCCTTCTACGTCTTCCACCCCGACCGGGCGGCGAGCGCGCTGCCCGCCGCCTGGGCTGTCGCATCCCCGGAGCAGGTGATCGAGGCGCGCGAGCAGGCCATGGGAGCCGCGATGTCCAGTTTCTTCGGTCCGGACGTCGTCGCCTCCGCCGAGCTGGCCGAGGCCGCCGACCTCGCCTGGGAGGCCGCCCGCGCCGCGGACACGGCGGGACGGGTGCTCGGCGCGGCCAATCAGGCCCTGCTCCGCCCGGCCCAGCCCCACGTCAGGCTCTGGCAGGCCGTGACCACCTTGCGCGAACACCGCGGCGACGGCCACGTCGCCGTACTGGTGGGCCGTCGTCTGGGACCCGTCGAGGCGCTGGTGCTCAAGAGCGCCACAGGGGAAACGGACGCCGAGTTCCAGCAACGCATCCGTCAGTGGCAGGTCGAGGAGTGGCGGGCGGCGCACGTGAAGTTGCGTGAGTGCGGCTGGCTCGACGAGGAGGGGCGCCTCACGGAGGCCGGCACGGCCGCCCATGAGCAGATGGAGGCGGACACGGACGCGGCGGCCCTGACGCCGTGGCAGGCGCTGGGCGACGACGCCACCACCCGCCTCGCCCGCCTGCTCGAACCACTCGCACGGAGAGTCCTGGACTCCGGAATCATCCCGACCGGTAACCCAGTCGGACTCACCGAGGGCACGTGGACCTCCACGCGTTGACCTCCTTTCGGCCCGCTCGCCGGGAACTCGAGTGACGAGTTGGCGCGGAGGAGTGGATCGGTCGCGAGACCAACCCTTACCTTCCTCCCCTCCGGAAAGGGCACGGCATGTGAGCGCTGGTCGTCAACCGCACTCTCAAGCCGTCTCCGCAACCGTCGAACTAGCGGTGCGCTAGTGGACATCGGCTTCACGATCCCCGGCCAGACCCACGAGACCGTCTCCGTGAACCTTCCCGCGGTGGTGTGAGGACCGGCCCGACACAGAGCTCTTGATCCCATGACCGCTGACGGTACGGACTCGACGAAATGCGCGCCCGGGTTCGCCGCCGGTCCGCCGGGGCACAACGGCTTCGCCGGTTTCTTCCGGTCTGCTCTCCGCTGCACGGGGATCCCGGGGGTAACCGCTCGGCATGACTGTTTACGGGCTACACGCCTCGCACGAGCAGATACCGCCCGCGGACCTGCTCGCCGCCGTGGTGCACGCGGAACAGGCGGGATTCACCGCCGCCATGTGCTCGGACCACTTCTCGCCGTGGAGCGAACGGCAGGGGGAATCCGGATTCGCCTGGTCGTGGCTCGGCGCCGCCCTCCAGGCCACCGGCCATCTGCCGTTCGGCGTGGTGAACGCCCCTGGCCAGCGTTACCACCCGGCGGTCGTCGCCCAGGCGGTCGCCACCCTCGCATCCATGTATCCAGGCCGGTTCTGGGTGGCGCTCGGCAGTGGAGAAGCGTCCAACGAACACATCACCGGGGCCGGTTGGCCCCGCAAGGAGGTCCGCAACGCGCGGCTGCGCGAATGCGTAGACGTCATCCGCGCCCTGCTGCGCGGGGAGGAGGTCAGCCACGACGGACTCGTCACCGTGGACCGGGCCAAGTTGTGGACGCTGCCGCCCGCCGTACCGCCACTGATCGGAGCCGCGTGCAGCACGGCCACAGCGGCCTGGTGCGCGCAGTGGGCGGACGGCCTGATCACGGTCAACGCCCCCCGGGAACGGCTGCGCGAGATCGTCGGTGCCTACCGCGACGCGGGAGGGCGCGGGCCGGTGTACCTCCAGGTGCACCTGAGCTGGGCGCCCGACGACGACCGGGCCCTCGCCCTGGCGCACGACCAATGGCGCACCAACGTGCATGCCCCACCTGTCAGTTGGGACCTGGACTCAGCAGAACTGTTCGACATCGTCAGCGAGCACGTGACGCCCGAGCAGGTGGCGGGCACCGTGAACGTCTCGTCCGACCTCGGCCGGCACACCGCCTGGCTCCACGAGTACGCCGAACTCGGCTTCGACGCGGTGATGCTGCACCACGTCGGCCGTGAACAGAGCGCGTTCATCGACGCGTTCGGCGCCGAGGTGCTGCCGCGCCTCGACGTCACCCGCCCGCTGCCCGCCACGGCCGAGGAGTACCGATGCGTCTGACCCGCACATCCGACCTGTGGTGGAAGAACGCCGTGGTGTACTGCCTGGACGTCGAGACCTACCAGGACGGCAACGGCGACGGGATCGGCGACTTCGCGGGCCTCACGCAGCGCATCGACCACCTGGTGCGCCTCGGCGTTACCTGCGTGTGGCTGATGCCCTTCTACCCGACGCGGGAACGCGACGACGGATACGACATCACGGACTTCTACGGTGTGGACCCCCGCCTGGGAACGCTCGGCGACTTCACCGAGTTCGTCCGCACGGCCCGGGACCGCGGCATCCGCGTGATCGCCGACCTCGTCGTCAACCACACCTCCGAGGACCATCCCTGGTTCCAGGACGCCCGATCCGGCCGGGACTCCGCCCACCGCGACTGGTACGTCTGGAAGGACGAGCCTCCCGAGAATGGGCCCGAGGGAGTGGTCTTCCCCGACGCGGAGGACAGCCTGTGGGAGTACGACGAGGGCAGTGGCCAGTACTACCTGCACCGCTTCTACAAGCAGCAGCCCGACCTCAACGTCGCCAACCCCGAGGTGCGCGACGAGATAGCACGGATCATGGGCTTCTGGACACAACTCGGACTGTCCGGATTCCGGGTGGACGCCGTGCCCTTCCTGCTGGAGACGGACGGCCAGGACGACGCCGACGCGCTGCCCGACCCGCACGAGTACCTCGCCGACCTGCGCGCCTTCCTCGGCCGCCGCAACGGCGAGTCCGTGCTGCTCGGCGAGGTCAACCTGCCGTACGACGGCCTCTGCCGGTTCTTCGGGGACCCCGACTCGGACCGCGGGGACGAGCTGACCATGTGCTTCGACTTCGTCGGGATGCAGCAGATGTACCTGTCGATGGCGCGCGAGGACGCGGGCCCGCTCGCCGCCGCGCTGCGGGAACGGCCCGCGGCCCCCCGCGACGCCCACTGGGCCACGTTCGTGCGCAACCACGACGAGCTGACCCTCGACAAGCTGAGCGACGACGAACGCGCCGAGGTCTTCGCCGCCTTCGGCCCCGACAAGGACATGCAGCTGTACGACCGCGGTCTGCGCCGCAGGCTCCCGCCCATGGTCGACGGCGACCGCCGCCGAATCGAACTCGCCTACAGCCTGCTGTTCACCCTGCCGGGCACTCCTGTGCTCTTCTACGGCGAGGAGATCGGCATGGGCGAGAACCTGGCCGCCGAGGGCCGTCAGGCCGTCCGCACGCCCATGCAGTGGACCCCGGAGCCCGGCGCCGGATTCTCCACCGGCGCGCCCGACACCTTCCCCAACCCCCTGCCGGAGGGTGCGTTCGCACCCCAGGAGGTCAACGTGTACGAGCAGAGCCGCGACCCTGGCTCCCTGCTCAGCCGCATGCGCCTGTTCGCCGAGCGCTACCGGGAGGCTCCCGAGCTGGCCTGGGGCGAGTACCGGCTGGTCGAGAGCGGGGAGCGCTCCGTCCTTGCCCACGTCAGCCACACCACCGACGGCAGCGTCCTGGCCCTGCACAACTTCGCCGGCCGGCCGGTCACCGCGCGCGTACGGCTGCCCGAGGCCGGGGCCGGCGGGAGGCTGACGGATCTGCTCGACGAAGGGCACGCGGGTTCCACCGTGCCCGACGACGGTCGGTTCGCCGTCGAACTGCCCGCCTACGGGTACCGGTGGCTGCGCGTCGGCACTCCGGGCGACGACCCCGAAAGGGTCGCCACCGACTGACACGGTGCCCACCGGAAAGCCAGGCGAGGCGATCGAGGCCCACGGCACGGACGAAGAGAGGCGGCACCTGCCGCATGGAAGCGGCGAAGTACCCCGAGGACCCTGGCGCCCTTGCTCGTCGGACCGGCCCCTTGCTCGTCGGACCGGCCCCGGGACCGCCCGGAGCCGGTCCTGGGCCCGGTTCCCGAGCACCGACCGCTCAGCCCTTCACCGCCCCCGGAAAGCGGCGGCCTGGCCGACGGCGTGCTCCTGTGTCTCTCTGCCGCCCGCGCCCGGGCGATCAGCGCGAGCAGCACCTGTCCTTCGGGGCGGTCACAAGCGACCGCCTGTTCGGAGGCGGACGACGCCGCATCGAGGTCGGCCCCTCCCAGAACCCACCGGCCGCTGAAACCAGGTACTCCTCCCAGCCCGGACACGATCCCAGCGCCGGGGCCTGTGCGGCTCCGACCCGGTCACCCGCCTCGCCGCGGTGTGCGCACAAGCGTCGCAGAGCCTTGCCGTAGCCGTGTTCGAAGACCGTGCGAGGGCCCGCCTCTTCAGCGCGGCGCGGCTCCCCTGCCCTCTCGTGGAGGAGCATCAGGTCTTCACAGGCTCCGGGGCGCCCCCATACGTGTCGGGTGAGGGGGCCATTCAGCCGCCGGACGTGGCGATGTTCACGAGCCGCCGGTGGGCGGCGTGTTGCCGGAAGCGGCCTGCGGCGTCACTCCGCGGGCAGGGCGAGCGCCACCTTGCCGGTGGTGCGGCCGTCGAGAAGGTGCCGGATGGCTGCGGCAGTCTCGGCGAGCGGGAAGACACGGTCCACGACAGGCCTGAGCGTGCCCGCGTCGATGAGAACGGTCAGGTCGCGCAACCCGTCGGCGTGCTCGGAGGAGATGAAGGTGCCCAGGTGCTGTCCGGTGAACGGGGACAGCAGGTGTGCGCGCAGCTGCCGGTCGGTGCCGCCGAGCCAGCGGCCGTCCGTTTCACCACCGGTGATGACCAGCCTGCCGCGGGGCGTGAGGGACCGGCGCAGATCCCGCAGACCACGCTGGCCCGCTATGTCGATGATGGCGTCATAGCGTCGTGGGTCGGCGAGGCAGTCCTCGCGCGTGTAGTCGATCACGTGGTCGGCGCCCAGGGCTCGTACGGCGTCGAGTTTGGGGGTGCTGGCGACGGCGGTGACCCGGGCGCCGAAGGCGTGGGCGAGTTGGACGGCGAAGGTGCCTACACCGCCCGCGGCTCCCGTGATCAGGACCTGCTGGCCTTCTTGGATCCTGGCCCTGTCGCGAACCGCCTGGAGTGCGGTGAGCGCGCTGACGGGTACCGTCGCGGCCTCCTCGAAGGTGAGTCCTGGCGGTTTGGCGGCGATTCTGTCAGGACGGGTGGCGGCGTACTCGGCGAACGCGGCCACCGCCGTGCCGTAGACGTCATCGCCGGGCGCGAACCCGGTCACTTCGTGGCCGACCGCTTCGACGACACCGGCGATGCTGCGGCCGGGATTGGGGAGCTTCGGCCTGCGCAGGCCGCTGACAGGCCGGACCGCGTACGGCAGGCCGGCCATCATGTGCCAGGTGCCCCGGTCCACACTGGAGGCGCGCACACGTACCAGCACCTCGGTCGGCTCGATGTCGGGCCGAGCGAGCCGACCCGCGCGCAGCACGGCTTCCGGTTCGGCGCCGTAACGCTCCTGTACGACTGCCGCCATCGTCCTGGTCTCGTCGGCGGTTGCGATCCGCTCACTCATGTTCCGCATGGTCCCTGCTCCCATTCGTGTCGGCCGCGTACTTACGCCGTAAGTACAGCACTTACGGCGTAAGCTCGTCAATGCTGGGAGACCGAGAGGAAGGGATGTCCACCGTGACCCGACGTACCGTCCGTCAGGCGAGCCGCGAGCCGCTCACCCGGCAGCGGGTGCTGCGTGCCGCAGTCGAACTCGCCGACTCCGGCGGCCTGGAGACACTCAGCATGCGCAAGCTCGGCGAGGCCGTCGGAGTCGAGGCGATGTCCTTGTACAACCATGTGGCCAACAAGGAGGACCTGACCGACGGCATGGTCGACCTGGTGTTCGGCGAGATCGAGCTACCCACGCCGGGTGACGGATGGCGACAGGCCATGCGGCAGCGGGCCATCTCCATGCGTCTCGTACTGTCCCGCCACCGCTGGGCCATCGGGCTGATGGAGTCACGGTCCACTCCCGGCCCAGCCACCCTGCGCCACCATGACGCCGTTCTCGGCTGCCTGCGCGAGAGCGGGTTCTCTCTCGCGCTGACTGCTCACGCCGTGTCGGTTCTCGACAGCTACATCTACGGGTTCGCCCTGCAGGAGAAGGCCTTGCCCTTTGACTCTCCGCAGGAGTCCGCCGAACTGGCGGATTCCATCATGAGCGGTTTCGGCGATGGCGAGTACCCCCATCTCACCGAGATGGCGACCGCACACGTCATGCGGCCCGGGTACGCGTTCGGCGACGAGTTCGAGTTCGGGCTGGACCTCATCCTCGACGGCCTCCAGCAAGTGTCGAGCTGACGGGCCGGCGGCGTACCGGCCACCTCCGGTTCGTTGCCATGTCGAAGCGGTGTGCCGCTGCCGGAAGCGGCGCGCTCAAGAACCGTTGCCGCCTCAGCCGAGGTCCTTCAGGAACTGTCGCTGGTCTCTCAGCAATCCGTTCACGAAGAGCGCGCGGGGGGAGAAGAGCGCGGTGAGCGTGGTCTTGACGCCCGACTGCTCCACGGACTGTTTGAGCATTGGGACCCGTGAGGGTAGCGCTTGACCGTCAATGCACTGCCGGGGTCCAGCACTTCGCGGTAGACGCGCTCCGTGTCGGCGGTGTCCACGTTGATGTCATGGCCCGCGAGGGTCAGCAGCACCGGTATGCCGCGCAGGGCGTGCAGGTCTTGTGTGGCGTCCGCGGTGCAGTTCTTGGAGATGACGCCCCGGCGGTCGGCGGTCATGCCCTCCGTGTCACCGCGCGTTGCGTTCAAGGGCGAGGGTCTCAAGTTGGGAGGCATCGTGAGGGTCGGCAGTGACCACCGCAAGTCCGGCGGCACCGTCCGGAAGGTCGACCGGACCTTCGTCCACCCCGGCTACACGAACGGAGAGAACAGGGCTGCCAACAAGAACGACATCGCGTTGGTACGACTGGATCACCCGGTCACCTGGCAACCCCTCAGGATCGCCGGGCAGGCGGCACCGCCCGGCACACAGACACGGCTCCTGGGCTTCGGCACCACCGTTGACACCGAGTTCACGTTCCCGGACCGGCTGCAGGAGCTGAGCACCCGCAGGGGCGCCGCATCGGAGTGCGCACCCGGCTACGCGGACGGGACCCGGCTGTGCACGATCTCCACCGTGCCCAAGGCGATGGCGTGCTTCGGGGACTCAGGGGGACCGCAGGTCCAAAAGGGGCGGGACGGCCGCTGGGAGTTGATCGGCGTCACTTCGGGGCCCGGCGCCCCCAAGGTGCCGTGCTCACAGGGCCCCGGCCTCTACACCAGTGCGCCCGCCTACGCGGACTGGATCGACAAGACCATGAAGACCAACAGGGCAACGGCGATGGCGGCCGACGTCGCCGGCCTCGCCGAAACCGGCGCGAACGACAACACCGCAGAAATCGCAGTAGTGGCCGCCGCGCTGCTCGCCACCGGTGGCGACACCACCCTCGCAGTACGCCATCGAAAGGCCCGCCACGCCGCCTGAGTGAATCGGCCGCAACCTCAAGGCGGCCACCCTCGCCAGGTGCCGCGGTCCTTCACCACGTCCTGCCACCCCGACCCGCTCTACATCACCGAGCGCGGCGCTGCGCCCGCCCTTTCCCTTGCCCGGGGCGGGGATGGGCCAGGCCCCGGTCGTGACCCGGTGGTTGTGTCACCAGCGCGGAGTGGGCCGAAGCGCTTTGAACGCGGTGGCGTACACATCCTTGTGGTGGGCACTTGGAGTCTGCTTGACGCTGTGATGGAGATGCGCGGCGTCAGATGGGGTTCCAGTACCCGTCGGTGGATGGGTTGTGAGGGGAGAGGTATCACCATGATTCTTCCGGCGGAGAAGGAACTGCGCGCTGTGCTGGCCCGGTTCGCCCAGGCACGCATCGAGCACGACGTGCGCCCCACCGGCCGCACCAGCCGGGCACTCGAAGACTCCACGTACACGCTGTGCGTCATGACCGGATCGCGCACCGCCGAGCAGGCTCTGCCGGCGGCCGATGCGTTGCTTGAGCAGTATGGGGCGGGCCGTGAGAGCGCCACCCGGAAGGACGAGACGCTGGCTGCGTAGGGCGGGCATTCGTCTGCTCACGCACCGTCGGCACGCGGCCGTCAGCCAAGCTCGTACTCACCGCCATGACCGGTTCGTAGTGAGGTCGGGCAGCCGGCGGCCCATGATCTCGCGCGGCACGAAGCAGCCCGCCGCATAGGCCCTTTGTCGTGCGGGGGAGTGCGCTGATCGTGTACGGACTCGAGGACCCCTCAGGGCGCGTATCGAGTCCTGATCAAACTGTCCACTTCGCCCGCCGCCTGTGCGACTCGCGTGAGAGGATCCGTCCATGAGCAGCGACCTGGAAGTGAGTGCTCTGGCGATCAACGTCACGATCCCGCAGGCGCTCCGCTGGACGGACACTCGACGTGGTGAAGAGTTCCAACTGACCACGCTCAACATCCGGCTTCTCCCGGACGGTCACCTCGCCGCGAAAGCCTATGGCCGACCAGTCGCCGGTGGTCGGGGCGCATATGTGTCGTTCCCGGTCCCCGACGAACCAGAACTGGCGGCTCTGGTTGTCGAAGCGGCCAGCCGCGCCGGGACGTTGTGGGCAGCCCATCGCGGTCTCGGCTGAACCTGGTTCGGCTCGAGGGCGGACGGTGGCGGTTCCGGACTCCGCTCTCGCGGCGGGGTCTGGTCCGGTAAATTTGTGCGACGCGGGTGCAATTGAAAGTCTATGCGTTCGCGGTTTCGTCGGCCCAGCCCGCCCCAGGCCGGACGCAGTCGCCGGGGACAAGGCCTACTCGTCCCGCGGCAACCGGGCTCACTTGCGTCAATGCGGCATCAAGGCAGTGATCCCGGGGGAGAAGGCCAGGCTGCCAAACGGAAGAAGAAGGGTTCCGGAGGCGGTCGGTCCGGCAGCCACGACGCCGCTCTCCACAAGGAGAGGAATACCGTCGAGCGGCTGCTCAACGGACTCAAGGCAGGGCGGGGCATCGCCCCCCGGCAAGAAGGTGCCGGGCCGCAAACGGCACATCGTGACCGACACCCTCATGCGTCGGTGGCCGCATCATCGATGTCACCACCGGCTCCGCGGCGTCGTCGGCCGTGTTGTCAGTGGCCTGCGGCATGATGCGGGGCACGTGACGGCCTGCCCGACAGGGGCTTTGAGACCGTCCTCGACGAGGGGAGTGCTGTGCGCAGGCCGGTCGCAGGCGAGGTACGTGTTCACGATCGTCAGATTTACGTCGAGAGTGATCCGGACAGCCCCAGACCTGACCTCGCCAAGGCGTTCGCGTACCAGATCGGCGGGTTGTGCGGGGCTGCGGTCCCAGGCGTGATCGTCCTGTCCACCGGGCTGTACGCGGGCGACGTCGGCTTTGTCGTGGAAGTCCACGACGCAGCTCCTGCGCTGGACCCGGTCTGGGATGACGTGATGGAGGTGTCCTTCCGCCCCGAGTCGGAACGCACAAGTTTGGTGCAGGGGGACGGCGAGGCCGCGTGGGACCTGGGTCTCGCCCGAACCGACTACCGGGTCCGGTACTGCGCCCGGGGGATGGACGAGGGACGGGAACTCTCCACCAGAGCGGCTGGGGAGTCCCGGGCGGACAGCTACCTCCTGCAGTTCTGGCCTGCCCCACCCCGCCCGGACGAGGTGATCCGCCACACCTCGCGGATGGCCGGGGACCTGCACTGGAACGTGCGCCAGACGGCGCGTACGCCCGAGCAGCTCGCCGAGGCCGAACACCTGACTCGCCAGGTGTTCCGACGGGCGGCCGAGAAGCGGGCCGAACAAGCCGCCGAGGGGCGCCGCCTGCACCACGAGGAGTGGGAGTGGGGCGGGCGGCTGCCGAGCGAGAGGTTGCGCGGTGCCCGCGAGAGCAACGTCCTCGGTCTGCTCCGCTTCGACAGCGACCTGGTGCACGCCCTCGATGTCGTGGGTCCCGAGGTACAGCGTGCAGTGGCGTTGCTGGCCGCGCGGCGGGCCTGCGAGGCTGCGGGCCTGACCGATGTGCCGTGGGTCGCCCAGGCGCTCTCGGAGTCGGCAGAGGGACGCCCTCTGCCGCCGCCGTTCGACTACCCGGCGAGGATGTGGGAGGCCCTGCGCTCCGACTCTCGCGTACCGGACAGGACGGTGCTCGAAGCGATACCTCCGGAGTGGCCGCCGTACGTCCCGCCGCCGTTCGCGGACACAGGGCGCAAGGTCGTCGTGGTGCCCCTTGCCGATACGCCGCGCACCCCGGGACGGATCTCACAGCCGCACTTCGCTCTTCCCGCCGTGCTCGCCGCCGCCAAGCCCGTCCCGCTCATAGCGGCACTGGACGCGGTGTGGCATGCGCTGAACACGTACGGCGAGCACTACCCAGAACTGCTGGACGAGATCCGGTCGGTGTGCGCCGAGCGGGCAATGAGCATTGCCGCCGCACTCCGTATCCGTACCACCCCGCCGCGGCTGGTCGACGTCACCGCGGTCGCCCCGCAACTGGCCCCGCTGGCACGCACGGCGACCCGGCTGCATCCCCGCCCCGGGTCGCCCACGCCGTACGACAGCTCCGTCGGCGGGCCGCTGCTGTGGCCCGCCGACGAGCCGTGGCCGCACTGCGAGGGACCGCACGAGTGGGACGGGTGGAACGAGATCCTCTCGCCCGAGGACGTGCGGCAGCGGCGACGCATCCGGTCAGCGGTGGCGAACCGGCCGGGCGGCGATCCCCCGGGGACCCGGTACACGCCCGAGGAGCTGGCGATCGAGGAGCGGATCAAGGCCGGCCGCCCGTGGCCGGAGGGCCCGATCGCCATGCTGCCCGTGGCCCAGTTGTACGTACGCGACGTCCCCTTGCTGCGCCCGCCCAAGCAGGCCGAGGCAGATCTGCTCCAAGTGCTGTGGTGCCCCTTCGATCACCCCGCGCAGCCCGAGACCGCGCTGTTCTGGCGGTTCGCCGCCACAGTCACCGACATCCTCGACACACCCCCCGAGCCGCCGGCGATCCAGTTCCCCGGCTACCTGCCGGAGCCGTGCCTGCTCGCGCCGGAGCAGATCACCGAATACCCCAACATCATGGAACTGGGCAAGGAACTCCAGCGGCAGCTGGAGGACTGGCGCAGGTGGCAGACGGCCGGCGCCGCTCCGGACAGCTTGGACAACACGCCGTACCCGCTGGACAGCTCGGACACGCCCTGCTCGAAGGATTTCTACAACGAGCTCTACACGGGCAGGATGTCCGTCGCTCCCGGCTGGAAGGTCGGTGGATGGACCCGTTGGGGCCTGACCGATCCCCTACCCCGGCTCTGCCCCTCATGCGGCACCGAGATGGATCCGCTGCTGACCATCGCCTCGGGCGAATGGAACTCCAACTATCCCGACTGGATTCCCGACGAGGACCGAGCCCGCTCTCTGTCATCCACCACTCATCCCGAACCGCACAACCCGACCATGCTCGACCTCGCCCGAGGCTACGATCTGCAGCTGCACGTCTGCCCGGTATCCCCGGACCATCCGCACATCGAGCTGATCCAGTGAGCCGTTCCCCAGTCGGCGGCTGCGCCGCCGTCTGCCGGACTTCGGCGGCGGCCGCCGGCTCCAGTTCCAGCAGGTGATGCTCCGGCGTCGGCGATGTCCAGCCGACCCGCCAGGTACTCCGTGACCTCCACTGGTACCTCGCAGGCTCGGGGACGCGAATCTAACCGAACAGCGCCGGGAGGCCCTGGTGTCGTTGTTGTACGTGTCCGAACCCGTCCAGTCCAACTCGGCTGCTCCATCGTGTGATTGCCTCGCGCATGCGTAAGGCAACGCGGCCGACCATCCGGACCGGGAACGCCGGTATCCCTCCGACATGTCGGACAGCGACCGAGCCGGCCAGCGGTCACGGCAGGCACCGCGTTTGCGTATCCATGGGGGCTGCGTAGGGTCACCGATTCGCAACAGACGGCGCCGAGCAGAATGCAATGAGGCGACTGTGGCTGAATATGGTCTCTCAAGCTGACGCGGCCATGTAGTAGCCAATGCCACCACAACGGGGGACCTATCATGATGATCACACGTCGCTACAGACCGATCACGTTCCGGACGCTCACCCTGGGCGCCTGCGTGGCCGGGGTCGTGGCGCTCACCGGCTGCTCCTCGGACTCCCGAAGCTCGGGCGGCACGGCCGCGTCGGCCGTCACTTCCTCGCCGGCAAAGGGCGAGCAGGGTACCGATGGGACCTCGTCCCCCCAGGCGCTGCCCGTCGGCAAGGTCTCACCATCGGCAGGCAGCAAGGTGTCCCCACCCCCGGTACCAGCGGGGACACCTGCGGCGTCGGCCTCTGGCTCGACGGCTTCCGGGGGCGCCGGTGGTGAGGGCGACGACTGCGATCACAAGATGCCGATCTCGCCGGATGAAATCGCCGTGTACCGCTACACACCCGAAGGCGGGTCCCTGAGTCTGATCATCCGACACGGTAACTGGGGTTGCGGCACCCCGGATTCCGACGGCGCACCGTTCGAGACGGTCGGCAAGGAGACCTACCTGCCCATGGACCAGGCCGCGTACGTCACTGTCACCGACCCCGTCGTGGCCAGCACCGAGAATCAGCCCATCGGCGTGCAGGAGTTTCTCGACTGGCTGGAAGCACACCCCGACAGCGGCCTGGTCTTCCGCTACCACCTGGGGGCGGACGGAGCCATCGACCGTCTCGAGCAGGTCTTCACCCCCTGAACGGACAGGCGCGCATGTCTCTGCGAGTCCGCCCTTCCCCAGGCGTCGGCGAAAAAGGAATGCTGGTACGAGCAGTCACCCCCGATCAGGCTGACCGTCCCGGAGGCCAGGCAGCCTCGGCATGGCTCGCAGAGCGCGCAGTCGCCGCCAGCAGACGAGTGTGCATCCGAGGATGAGTGCGGGGTGTGGTCCGAACCGGCGTTGTTCCATGGTTTGGACAGCGCATACGGGCGTCACGATCAGCACCGGCCACGTCGACACGGCCTCGACACCATCGCTGCTGGAGCTGGTCACGTTCGCACGCGTGCCCGACGCCGAGCCCGTCATCCACACCTTCGGCCTCGACCCGATGGAACACGCGGCTATACGAGGTGTTCGCGCACGCCACCGGCACGGGCGCCCTCAACGTCGTGCCGCACCGCGAGTGAAGAGGAGTCCAGCCGAGGGGCCGAACGGGCCGTCCGACCCCTCGGCCAGGGTCCTTCAGCCCTACTGCTCGTCACCACGCGGCGGTTTCATGGAATGGAGCCGAGGGCCACAAGGAGACACGGCGAAGCGGAGCGAGACCGTGCACCGTGCAATTCGGGCCCGCAAGAAGCAGGCGGCGGCCCTCGGTTCCATGAACACCTGCTGTGTGCCGCCGTCGCCGTCCGATCCGGGCCGCCACCTTCGGCCGAGGTGCAGCCAGGGCCGGGCCCGGCGACTCCGGAGACCGGGGACAGTGCCGGGAGGAGACTCATGCACTGGGAAATCCATCCTCCACCTTCACCTGGTCGCAGGCGCGCGCTGAACTGACGAGCCTGGCGCACCGGTCTCGTTCCCCATAGCCCCGGGCCTGCCGACGGCAGGCGCCTCTGCTCGGTCACCAGGGAGGAAACAATGCCCGCGCAGTGCACAAGCCGACAGCGGCCGACAGCCCGGCTGCTCCCCCTCGCGGCAGCTTCCGCCGCACTGACGCTCTACGCGCGGTGGATCCGCCCGCGTCTGTTGACCTGGGGCGCGACCCGGGACGAGATCACCGGTGCCTATCCCGGCGACGAGCTCGTCCCCGACCCCGACGGCACGTCGACGATGGCCATGACCCTTCCGGCGCCTCCCGAGACGGTCTGGGCCTGGCTGGCGCAGATGGGATACGACCGCGGAGGCTGGTACAGCTGGGACTGGCTGGACCACTACGGTGAACCCAGCGCCGACCGCATCGTGCCCGAGTGGCAGAACCTTGAAGAGGGACAGCGTCTGAACGTGGCCCGCAGCAGCCGGTCCTGGTTCACCGTGGCCCGACTGGAGCGGAACCGGACCCTGGTGCTGCGGTCGGACCTGAATGTGCCCTCCGGCCACTCCTTCGACCCGCAGTCGGATCCGCTGCCGCGAGCCCGCGTCGGCGGAATCTGGGGCTTCCATCTGCGGCCGACATCCGACGGCGGAACCCGCCTGGTGGTCCGTACGCACGGTACGGGCCGCCCCCGACCGCTCACCCGGCCGTTCGACCTGCTGCTGGGGGAGCCCGCGCACTTCATCATGCAGACCCGTCAGTTCCACAACTTGCGCACCAGGGCCGGTGGGGAGTCGCTGGGGACCTCACGTTGAACGGCCTACGCGCCCGGCTGGGATGACTGGACGCGCAGAGAGAGAGGAGGCCGCGACCGTACTGGTGGGTGACGAGGCCGACGGCGGTGCGGTGCGAGGTCCCTGGTGGCCTACCGTCAGGGACCACGGGTGGCCTGCGTCCAGCCCAGCGTCTGCTTGAACAGGCGGAACGTGGGTAGTTCGGGGTACCGGGCGGTCGTCCGGGGCCCGGGCCGGTGCGGTTTTGGTGCTCTGGCGGGGCAGTGCATGTGCTGGCGGAAGCGTGACGCGTCTCCTGCCGCGGCTTCACGCAGCAGACCCACTCTCACGACCTTCGTCTCGTTCAGCACACCTTGATCGGAGTACATGATCAGACGAAGGCCGCCTCAGCGGCAGGCGAATGCCCAGGTGAGCGGCGCAGTTCGAGGACCGTTTCGCCACGGGAAGGTCGAATAGGTTCGCTACGTGGGTGCAGTCGATGAGTTTGGGCGGCGACAGGAGTCTGATGGAGGACACTCGATCTCTGGAGGCTGCCCTATGGCTGAACCACACGGCTCAGAAACTCGGAAAGCTCTGGAACGGGCGATCCACGTCGAGCGGTTGGCGCTCGCTCAAGACCTCGCCGAGCTCAGCGAGGCCCAGTGGGCGAAAGCATCACTGTGTGAACGCTGGACCGTGGAGGAGGTCGTAGCCCATCTGACGGCAGGTGCCAGCACGAGGATGTGGCGCTGGCTGCTGAGCATGCTGGCCGCGCGGTTCGACTCCAATCTGCATAACGACCGACGACTCGCAAAGCACCGTGGTGCTACACCTGAAGAGACCTTGCGGCGATTTCGCGAAGTTGTCGTCGGGCCCGCCGGGCCGACAGGACATACTGCGGCATGGCTGGGCGAAATAGTCGTCCACAGCGAGGACATCCGTCGGCCATTGGGTCTTGTGCGGACACCCCCCGTGGCCACGACGACCGCCGTGGCCCGGTTCTTCGCCAGCCGCGATTTCACCGTCGCGAGCAACACTGCAATCGCGGGGTTGCGGGTCGAGGCCACAGACGGACCGTTCACCACCGGCTCGGGGGATCTGCTCCGGGGGCCGACCCTCTCGCTGGTGATGGGGATGGCAGGCCGCGCAGCGGCCTGCGAGGACCTTGAGGGGGACGGGGCGGCAGTCCTGCGCGCCCGACTCCGCTCAAGTTGAAGAACAAGCTTTACGGCAGGGGCGGTGCGGTCGGAGACTTCCTGGCCGGCCGCAGCCGAACCGTCCCGCTCAGGGCTTCGCGGGTGTCGTCGCCGTCGACGAGGCGCCAGGGGGTGGCAGGCGTCGGTGCTTGTGAGGAGTGGATGCCGGGCCGGGCCTGACGACCGGCGGCAAGGGCCGGGGTGATCGTCCGTGAGGCACGTGCGGGCCGATCTCGTCGTGGGAGCGATGACGTGTTCCTCAGTCGCCGTGCGAGCCGGTGGGTCCGGTATCGAGGGGCGCGACGCGGCGCGGGGTGGCCGGACCTTCGGGGCCGTATCCCAGGCGGATCAGCATCTGCGGGTGCCCGACGAGGTCGGGTGCCGAGCTCAGGGAGTGGCGCAGGTCCGGCCACTCCATCGGCTGGTGCAGCAGGGAGGCCCGTACGCCGTGGACCGTCGCGACCAGCAGGAGGTGCTGCAGGGCCTGCCCGGCCCGGAGCCAGTCGGCCCGGCGGTCGTGGTCGGTGGTCAGCAGTGCGATGGCCGGGTTCGTTTCGAACGGCCGGGCGTCATGGCGTCCGGGGTACGTTCCGGTCAGTGCCAGGTTCTCGACTCCGTCGGCGCCCTGGAGCTGCTGCGGCACGAGGGCCGGGAATACGCCACCACACCCGAGGCGATCCGCGGCGCCCGGGATTACCTCGAGGGCGCCGGCGTGCTGCCCGCCGTCGCCGTCCAGGCGTCCCGGTCGATCGGTGAGGAGGGCCGCCGATGAGTACTTCCCTTGCCACCACCCTGCACACGGCCGGACCCGCCGGCGCGCAGGCGCTGTGGCCGCGGGAAAGAAGCACGCTGGGGCCGCCGGTGCAGGTGCGGCGTGTGCGGGCCGTCGTCCGCCCGGCCCGCCATGTGCGGGAGAACGGTCGTCTGGCTGCCCGGGTACCTGCCGCGGCTGCAGCGGTGGGCGCGACGGCGACCTCCCACCTGGACGAGATGCATGCCGGGGCCGGAACCGCCTGGATCCATGGGCCGCACGACACCTCGCTGTGCGTCCACCCCGCGACGGTGACCGGTTTCCGCCTCACCCGTGGGGAGGTCTGATGGCCGCGGCACTCGGCGTCCTGCCGTACCGGCATGTGCTCACAATGCCCAACGAGCCGGCCGCGGTCCATCTCGCCCGCGAGACCGCGCAACAGGCGCTGACCGAGTGGGGCATCGGCCTGCACCGGGCCGTTGTGGACGCGGCGCTGCTGATGCTCAGCGAGCTGGTCACCAACAGCGTCCGGCACGCCGCCGAGATGTCCCCGCAGATCACGGTGATGTACGCGGCGAGCGGGAGCCGCCTGGCCCTCTCGGTACACGACTGTCACCCCTACCAGCCGCCGCTGCCACGAGCGGACACCGGCACCGGTGTGGCCTTGGCACGGTCATGGAGCTCACTCGTCAACACGGCGGCACCGCTGCCGTCCACGGTGACGCCGAAGGCAAGACCATATGGATCAATCTGCCCCTGTGACGCCCCTGGCCGACGGGGGGCCTCGCGACGGGCGATTCGGGGTCGACCTCGTCGGCGGTCGGATAACGGCCGGTGCCGAGGATGCCGTTCTCGGAGTGCAGCACCACATGCACGCCGGGCGGGAGGTGGCCGGGGAGGAGTGTGGGCAGGCCGATGCCGAGGTTGACGTAGCAGCCGTCGGTGAGTTCAGCGGCCGCGCGGGCGGCCATCTGGTCGCGGGTCCAGCCGCGGGGCGTGTCCATCGTCGTGCTCATGCTCGTACTGTCCTCTTCGCGATCTGTTTGTCAGCGGCCTGAGCGGGGGTGAGCTCCACGATCCGCTGGACGAAGACGCCGGGGAGGTGGACGGTGTCGGGGCTCAGCTCGCCCGGTTCCACGAGCTCTTCGACCTCGGCGATCGTGATCCGGCCGGCCATCGCCGCGAGCGGGTTGAAGTTGGCCGCGGCGCGGCGGAAGACCAGGTTGCCGTGCCGGTCCCCCCGCCACGCCCGGACGAGGGCGAAGTCGGTGGTGATGGTGTGCTCCAGGATGTGCGGTCGGCCGTGGAAGTCGCGGGTCTCCTTGGGTGGGGAGGCCACGGCGACCGAGCCGTCCGCCGCGTACCTCCACGGCAGACCGCCGTTCGCGACCTGGGTACCCACACCGGCCGGGGTGTAGAACGCGGGGATGCCCGCGCCGCCGGCGCGCAGTCGTTCGGCCAGTGTGCCCTGCGGCACCAGCTCCACCTCCAGCTCGCCCGACAGGTACTGGCGGGCGAACTCCTTGTTCTCGCCCACGTAACTGCCCGTCACGCGGGCGATCCGGCCGGCGGCGAGCAGCACGCCCAGCCCGCGGCGTCCACGCCGCAGTTGTTCGACACGACCTGCAGGCCGGTGGCGCCCTGTTCGTGCAGGGCCCGGATCACCACTTCGGGGATGCCGCTGAGGCCGAAGCCGCCGACGGCCAGAGACGCGCCGTCGGCAATGTCGGCGACCGCCTCGTCGGCGTTCGAGCTCACCTTGTTCACGGAAGTGGTCCCTCTCAGCTGGGGAGTACGGACGACCGGCCGCCGTCGACGACGAGGTTGGCGCCGGTGATGTGGCCGCCTCGTCGGAGGCGAGGAAGACGGCCCCGTTGACGACCTCATCGGGGCGCCCGACGCGGTCGAGGGGGGTGTGGCGGGCGAGGGTCCACATGGGATGGTCGTCGGCCGGCGGGTTCGCCGCGCGTGGCCTCGGTGTCGATCATCCCGGGGCTGACGCAGTTGGCGCGGATGCCGTACGCGGCTCCTTCGGCGGCGAGCTGCCGGGTCATCGCGATCACCACGCCCTCGGACGCTATGGGGGAAGGCAGTCCGCTGGTTGGTGAGCGAACCGGTCAGGCCCGCTGAGGATTCCACGGTGACGATGCAGGTGCGACTGCGCACCAGGTGGGGCCGGGCGACCTGCGCGGCCAGCCATACCGAGTCCAGCTCGGCGCGCATCGTGCGGCCGAAGTCCTCGTACGGCTGGGTGTCGACGGCACCGAAACGGACGGCGTTGGCGTAGAGGATGTCGATGCCCCCGAAGGCGTCCGCGGCCTCCTCGACCCAGGCGCGGACGGAGTCCTCGTCGGCCGCGTCGAGCGGGCCGGGGGTGAGGGCCGCGCCGCCCGCCCGCGCGACGAGACGCTGGGCCTTCAGTTCGGACTCGTGCCGCAGGTCGCCGTCGACGACGATCGCGCCCTCGGCCGCGAACCGCAGCGCCGCCACGCGTCCCGGACCGCGGGCCCCGCCCGATAGCAGGGCCACCTTCCCTTCCAGCCGCTTCAATGCCCCTCCGGATTCGAAGCAGCCCAATCCGCGGCAGCTGCACCCAGAGCGTCCGAGATGGACTTGACGCCCCCATGCGTGGTGAGTCCGCCGTCGACCGGGATCTCGGCGCCGGTGATGAAGGAGGACTCGTCGGACAGGAGGAAGACCACGAGCGGGGCGACCTCGTCCACCGTACCGGTGCGGCCGAGAGGGGTCTCGCGGATGTTCGCCTCGCGGAAGGCAGGGGCGGCGGAGGCGGTCATCTCGGTCTCGATGAAGCCCGGGTGGATCGTGTTGACGCGGATGCCGCGCGGGCCGAGCTCCGTGGCCGCGGTCTTCGACAGGCCGCGCAGTGCCCATTTGCTGGTCGTGTAGGCGACCGGGTAGTGGCCGCTGAGCGCGGCGGTGGAACCGACATTGACGATGGACGAGCCGGGCGGCATCAGCGGCGTCAGGTGCTGGATGGCAAGGAGCGGGCCGGTGACGTTGACGGCGTGGACTCGGGCGAAGTCGTCGGGGGTCACTTCGTCGAGGCGGGCGCGCCATGTGATGCCCGCGTTGTTGACCAGGCCGTGCACCTGGCCGTACGACTCCCTCAGTTCGGCGGCCAGCTCCGCCCAGTGCTCCTCGTCGGTGACGTCGAGGTGGCGGCAGCCGGGGGCCTCGGTCACGTCGGTGGCGATGACGCGGGCGCCCTCGCGGGTCAGGGCCTCGGCCTCGGCGGCGCCCTGGCCGCGCGCGGCGCCGGTGACGACGACGACCTTGCCGAAGAGCCTCTTGGGGCGCAGGTCGTTCACGGCCGCTCCCGGCTTCGGCGCCGGGCGGTCGGCAGCGGCTCCGGATTCCTGCCCGCGACCACGGTGTTGGAGACGGTGCCGATGCCTTCCACGGTGAGGGTGACGGTGTCTCCCGGCTTCAGTGCGGGCGGGGACTGCTCGCCCCGGACGCCCCACAGCTCGGCGAGGCAGCCGCCGTTGCCGCAGGTGCCGGAGCCGAGCACATCGCCGGGGCGGACGACGGTGCCCCGCGAGGCGTAGGCGACCATCTCCTCGAAGGTCCAGCTCATGTTGGACAACAGGTCCTTGCCGACGACCTCGCCGTTCACCGAGGCGGTCAGCGCCAGGCGCAGAAAGCCGTCGGTGTCGCGGTACGGCTCCAGTTCGTCGGCGGTGACCAGGTACGGGCCGAGGGTGGCGGCCGTGTCCTTGCCCTTGCACGGGCCGAGGCGGACCTGCATCTCGCGGGACTGCAGGTCGCGGGCCGACCAGTCGTTGAAGACGGTGTAGCCGATGATGTGGTCCCGTGCCTGTTGGGGCGTCAGGTCCCGCCCCTCCCGGCCGATGACGGCGGCGACCTCCAGCTCGAAGTCGAGGACTTTGCTGCCCGGCGGCACCGGGACGTCGTCGTGGGCGCCGATGACGGCGTACGGGTTGGTGAAGTAGAACGTCGGGGCGTCGTACCAGGCTTCGGGCACCCCGCCGACGCCGACACCGTCGACGGATCGCCGTACTCCTTCGACGTGTTCCTCGAAGGTGACGAAGTCCCGCACGGTGGGCGGCTGAAGCGGTGGCAGCAGCCGCACCTCGGACACGTGAGGGCCCGGCGGGACGTCGAGCGTGGCGGCGCCGGCGCGCAGGAGCGCGTCGAATCCGTCGCCGCAGCTGATCAGCTCCGTGAGCGAGCGCGCCCCGGGAACCGGGTGGAGGGTGCCGTCCTCCTCCACGACGGCGACCCGTCGCTGGTGTCGATGTTCATAGGTGGCGAAACGCATGTACGGCTCCAGGCTCCGGCGGTCTTCGGCAGCGGTGGGAACCGGGGACGCGGCAAGGGCGTCAGGGCGGTGACAGGGCCACCGCGTCCCCGGGGTACGAGGGGGTCAGACCGGCGGGGCGACGAAGCAGCCGCGGTCGACGTCGTTGAAGGACTCCTTGGCGACCAGTTCGTTCATGGGATTGGCGGTGCCCCACTGGTCGGTGACCTCGGGCTGGGAGAAGTCGTAGACGTGGGGGTGCCAGGTGTCCTCGTCCAGCAGCTCCAGTTCCGTCGTGTACTCGATGGTGTTGCCGTGCGGGTCCAGGAAGTACGTGAACGTGTTGTCGCCCGCCAAGTGCCGGCCAGGCCCCCAGACCTTCTTGAAGCCGGCGCGGATCACGCGCCCGGAGCCGCGCATGTACTCGTCCAGGCCGCGCATCTCGAAGGAGACGTGGTGCAGGGAGGTGTGCGGGCCCTTGGCGATAGCCATGGAGTGGTGCTGGTTGGAGATCCGCATGAAGTGCATGACCTCGCCCATGTGCGGCGTGCCGAGGGTGTCGGAGAGCCGGAAGCCGAGGTGGGTCTCGTACCACTCACGGGTCTTGTCCAGATCCGGGGAGTTGAGTACCACGTGTGACAGGCGGACCGGGATCGCCTCCTTCTCCTCGATACGGCGGTGCTGCCGTGCCTCGACATCGGCGGAGACCTCGATGGTGCGGCCGTCGACGTCGAAGAAGCGGAAGCCGTAGCCGCCGCCGGGTGTGTCGATCTTGCCCGGCCGGGAGATCAACCGCACGCCACCCGCGAGGAGTTGCTCGGCGAGGGTGTCCACGTCCTCGGTGGAGCCGGCGCCGTACGAGACGAGGTCGAGGCGCTTCTCCTCGGCCTTGCGCAGCCGCACCACGTACTGCTCGGGGCTGCCCTCGGCGGCGAGGAAGGAGATGCCGGAGTCCTCGGCGACCTGGGTCAGGCCCCAGACGCCGGCGTAGAAGTCGAGCTGCTTGTCGTAGTCGGGCACGGCGAGGTCGACGTGCCGCAGATGTGTAAGCAGGCGTGCGCTCATGGCGGGTTCTCCTGTGCGGGGGTCAGGTGAGGCGCAGCAGCGTTGTCGCGTTGCCACCGCGCACGGCATGGAAGTCGTCGTCGGGCAGGCGCGCGGCGCGCAGTGCGCCGACGGGGTCCTCGGTGCCCATGTCGAAGGGAAAATCGGAGCCGAGCAGCACACGGTCCGGGCCGACCGCGGCGACCAACGCCCGCAGTATCTGCGGGTCGTGGACCAGCGAGTCGAAGTACAAGCGCTTGAGGTAGCTGCTGGGCAGGTGGGCGCAGCCGGCGCCCGCGTCGGAGCGGGCCGACCAGGCGTGGTCGGAGCGGCCGATGTGGGTGGGCAGATACCCGCCCCCGTGCGCGGCGATGATTTTCAGCTCCGGGTGCCGGTCCAGCACCCCGGAGAAGATCAGGTGCGAGAGCGCGACGGCGTTCTCGGTGGGCTGGCCGACGGTGTTGGACAGGTACCACTGGTCGAGGCGCTCGTCGAGCGTGCAGCCGAAGGGGTGCAGGAAGAGGATCGCGCCCGTCTCCTCGGCCCGGGTCCAGAAGGGTTCGTACGCAGGGTCGGACAGCTCGCGGCCCGGTGCGTGACTGGAGATCTCGACACCCAAAAGTCCCTGGCCCTGGGCGTGTTCGAGGGCCCGCACGGCCTGCTCCGGATGTTGGAGGGGGGCGAGACCGAGCCCTCGCAGCCGGTCGGGCGCCTGTGCGCAGTGCGCGGCCGTCGCCTCGCCCGCGAGCCGGTAGAGCCTCTCGGCCGTCTCCTCGTCCGCCCAGTAGTGGTAGTGCGAGGGGGACGGGCTGACCAGCTGGACGTCCACGCCCTGCGCGTCCATCGCGGCCAGTCGTACGGCAACGTCCGTCAGCCTCGGAATGCGCTCGGCGACCATGGGGCCGCTGACGGCCTGGGCCCCGGGCCCGTTGCGGCGGGCGTCGAGGGCCTTGGCCTCTGCCAGGCCCGGCAGGTCGGCCACCAGGGCCTCGACCTCGGGCAGGAGGAGGTGCGCGTGCACGTCCACCGTCCGAACGGGGTGCGCGTCCGTGCTCGACGAGGGGCTGGGACCGGGCTGGGGGAGGCTCCCAGCGGTGGCCGGGGGCGGGTGGGCCGTCACGGCAGCTCCTTGAGCGCCGGCATGGTGGCCTCCAGCAGCCCGGGCACATCACCGGGCACGCCGTCGAGCTGCCACTGCCCGATCTGCACGGACGCTTCGACGACCATCCGGACCCGGTCGATCCGCCGCTCGTAGTAGCGCGTGAGCAGTTCCTCGTCCCACGCGGATCCGCTGGTCAGCAGCTGGGACAGCACCCAGGCGTCCTCCAGGGCCATGGCCGCGCCCTGGGCCATCGTGGGTGGGCAGCAGTGCGCGGCGTCGCCGACGAGGACGACCCGGCCCCGGTGCCAGGACCCCTCGACCAGCATCCGGTCGAACCAGGTGTAGTTCACCTGCGCCGGGTCGGTGATCGAGTCACGGATCTCGTCCCAGGCACCGCCGTAGCCCTCGGCGAGGCGGCGCATCTCCTGCGCGTAGGACTCGGACGGGATCGTGGCGCGGTCGCGGCCGGCCTCCACCAGATAGGCGTAGATCGTGTCCTCGCTGGTGGGCGTGTAGCCGGCGATGTAGCAGGGTCCTCCGTGAGAGAGGACGCTGCACTCCACTCCGGCCGGGCGGGGCGCCGGGACACGCCAGATGGCCATGCCGGTCGGCTCGGGTTCGACGTCGATGCCCAGGGCGGCGCGGGTCGCGGAGTGCAGTCCGTCGGCGGCCACGACGAGGTCGTAGCGGCCCTCGGTGCCGTCACTGAACCGGACGGTCGCTGATGAGTCGTCCTCGGTGAGGATCTCGGCGGTGGTGCCTAGCCGGACGTTCGCGCCGGATGCCCGTACGGCGTCGACGAGGATGCGCTGGAGCACCGGGCGCTGCATGCCGAGGGTGGCGGGGAGGTCGTCTCCGCCGGTACGGAGGACGTCACCGACGTGCAGCACGGTGCCGTCGGGCGTCGTCAGCCCCAGGGCGTCGAAGCCGAAGCCGTGCTCGCGGACCTCGTCCCAGACGCCGATCTCGCGCAGCACGCGCAGGGCGTTGCCCTGAAGGGTGATGCCGGAGCCGCGTACGTTCCAGTCCGGTCTGACCTCGACGAGGTCGACGTCGATGCCGGCCCGCCGCAGCAGCACGGTCATGACGTTGCCGGAGGTGCCCCCTCCGATGACCAGGACTCTCTTGCCTTCCATCGCCAACTCCTTTGTTGGGCAGGTCACTTGACGGCGACCGGATTGACGGGGGAGCCGACGGCTCCGGTGATGGGCAGGGTCGCGGCGGTGAGCCAGAACTCGTACACGCCGTCGCGGGCGCAGTCGTCCGCGAGAGCGTCGGGGTCCCACATCTCGCCGATCAGCAGGCCCATGTTGGGGATGACGACCTGGTGCAGCGGCTGGAAGGCGCCGTCGAACTCGTTCGGCCGTACCTCGAAGCCCCACGTGTCGGTGGCGATCGCGGCGATCTCGCTCGTGTGCAGCCAGCCGGCGGTGGTGAAGGACAGGCCGGGCGAGTCTCCGCCCGCGTAGTCACCCCAGCCCTCGCGGCGGGCGCGCGTCAGCCGCCCGGTCCGGACGACGACGATGTCCCCGCGGCCGACGGCCACGCCGTGCGCCCCGGCGGTCGCGGTCAGGTGTTCCTCGGTGATCGCGAAACCGTCCGGCAGTTCCCCGCGTTCGTCGCCGATCACCCGGCCGACGTCGAGGAGGACTCCGCGCCCGGCGACGTACGGGGCCATGTGCTCGATGCCGGTGACCAGATCGCCGTCCGAGGTGACGGTCTTCGCGGCGTCGCGTCCGTTCCACGCCTTGCCGTGGTCGAAGATGTGCCCGAGCCCGTCCCACTGGGTGGAGCACTGCAGGGGCATCGTGATCACGTCGTCGGCGCCGCCGATGCCGTGCGGAAAGCCCTGGTTGCCCAGCGCCGCGTCCGTTCCCGTGTCCAGCATGGTGTGGACGGGGTTGGTGCGGCGGCGCCAGCCCTTCTGCGGCCCGTTCATGTCGAACCGCTGCGACAGCGAGAAACTCACGCCCCGGCGGACCAGTGCCGCGCCCTCGCGGCGCTTGGCCTCGTCGAGGAAGTTCAGCGTGCCGAGCACATCATCCTCGCCCCAACGCCCCCAATTGGAACACCGCTTGGCGGCCTCGTTGATCGCGCCCTCGGCGTCCGTGGGGTCGAGCGGGGCCGTCACGACGCGGTCCCCTCGGCGACGCAGCGGGTGCGCTGCGCGCCCAGACCCGTGATGGAGCCCTCCATGACGTCGCCGTCGCGCAGCAGCCGTCCCCAGTGCATGCCGTTGCCGGCCGGGCTGCCGGTGAGCACAAGGTCGCCGGGCAGGAGCCGGGAGGTCTGGGAGATGTACGACACCAGCCGGGCGATGCCGAAGAGCATGTCCTTGGTGGACTCGTCCTGCATGGTCTCGCCGTTGAGCTTCAGCGTGACGCGCAGGTCACCCGGGTCGGCGATCGACTCGGCGGGCACGATCCACGGGCCGAGCGGGGTGAAACCGGGAGCGTTCTTGCAGCGCAGCCAGTCGGTGCCGATGGCCTTCATGTCCCGGCGGAAGACGGTGGCGCGGTCGGTGAGGTCGTTGGCGATGGTGTAGCCGGCCACGTACTCCAGGGCCTCCTCGACCGTCACCCGGTAGGCGGGCCTCGCCATGACGGCTGCCAACTCCAGCTCCCAGTCCGGCTGCTGCGCCCAGTCCGGAAGTACGACGTCATCGAAGGGGCCGGTGATCGCGCTCGGCAGGCCGATGAACACGTACGGCAGATCCTCGGCCGCCCGCCGGTCCATGACCGCGGCGATCTCCGCGCGCGCCTCCTCGACCGTGCGGGGGTCGTCGGGGGCGCGATGGGCGACCTCCAGATCGATCACGTGCTGCCGGTAGTTGGCGCCGGACTGGAAGACCTGGCGGGGCTCGACCGGCGCGTGCGCCCGCAGGTGCTCCAACGGCCGCCAGTCGGCCGTCTCGTCGGCCGCGAGCTCGTGCAGGCGAGGGAGCATCTCGTCCCAGTGCTCGAAAATCCCCCGGGTCGTCAGGGCCGGCTCTCCGAGGGCCGTGCGAAGATCCAGCACGCGCCCCTCGGGGATCACAAGACCGGGGAAAGTCGCCTGGTCGGAGTCGGAGACGACGCCAAGGGCGAAGGGACCGGAAAAGGACGCGGAAGCGGCTGCGGGGTTCACGGGAATGTCCTCCAGATTGCGGTGCGACCAATGTGACTCCCACCCCGTAATCTGGGAAATAGATTCTTTAGATGTTGATCATCCACAGTGCAAATGGTTTCCGCCGCAAGCGGCCTCGCTCTGGAGGCGTCGTGTCCCTCTCCGGCCTCGATCTGAATCTCGTCCTGTCCCTGCGGGCCCTGCTGGAGGAGCGCAACGTCACCCGCGCCGGGCAGCGCGTCGGGCTCAGCCAGCCGGCGATGAGCGCGGCCCTGGCCCGCCTGCGCCGCCACTTCGACGACGACCTGCTCGCGCGCGTCGGCAAACAGTACGAACTGACCGCCCTCGGCCGCGCACTGCTGGACCGCACCTCGACCGCCTGCGACCTGCTGGAACGGGTCTTCAGCAGCAGGGCCGACTTCGCCCCGGGCAGCGAGGAGCACGAGTTCACCCTGCTCACCTCCGACTACGCCCTCGCCGTGTTCGGCGCCGAGCTCGCCCGGACCGTGCACGCCGAGGCCCCGGGGGTACGGCTGCGCTTCCAGCGGACGCCCATCGACGTCACGGAGGACACCGCACCGCTGCTCAGCACGGCCGACGGGCTGCTGATGCCGCGCGGCATCATCGGCGGTTTCCCCGCCGTCGACCTGTTCACCGACCGCTGGGCCTTCCTGGTGGCCGAGACGAACGACGAGGTCGGCGACCAGCTGACCATGGACGACCTGGCACGGCTGCCCTGGGTCATCTACCAGCGCGCCTACGACGCTCCGGCCGCCCGGCAGCTGAGCATGCTCGGTGTCGATCCCCACGTGGAGATCTCCGTCGACAGCTTCCAGGCGCTGCCCTTCCTGGTCGCCGGCACCCGCCGGATCGCCCTGGTACAGCAGCGCCTGGCCGAGCTGCTGCGGGGCGTGGCCGCCGTACGCCTCATGGAACCTCCCTACGGGGCGGTGCCTCTCCAGGAGGCACTGTGGTGGCACCCGGTGCACACCCACGACGCGGCCCACATCTGGCTGCGCGAGACCGCGGCCCGCGTGGGAGCGGAGCTGGCCGCTTCCGAGCCCGGCCGTATCGCCACGGTCGCATCGACATAGCGGGTCCGTGCAGGCGCCTGGCATCCAAGGTCCGGATGATCCACATCTTCGATATCGATCGGATGAGGGCTAGGCAGGACCTGTCCGTTGGCCCATAGTCATCTCCACCCGGCGCCGTAGCCACACCATCCCCCGCTGCCGGGACCGGGCAGGCGCCCGGCGAGCCGGCCCGCCGCGACGCCCGGCAGTCATCGGCTCCCCGCTCCGAACCTGCCACGGATACCGGGCGGCCCGACCACGACGGCCGCACCAACCCCGTCCCCCTCCCGACCCGCCACGTGGAGTTCCCGCATGCCTGCACCCGTGCCCCCGCTCCCGTCCTCGACGCCCACAGCCGTCAAGGACACCCCGACCGAGCAGGCCGTGTCCGGCCCCGGCCACCGACTTCGCCTCATGCTGCTGATGGCCGGGAGCTGCCTGCCCATCCTGGGCGCCGTACTCATCGCCCCCGTCCTGCCGCAGATGCAGTCCCACTTCGCCGACGTGCCGGGCGTCGACGCGCTCGTCCCCATGGCCCTGACCATCCCCGCCCTCTCCCTGGCGCTGCTGGCCCCCTTCGCCGGTGTCATCGCCGACCGGCTCGGCCGCAAACGCCTGCTCGTCGTCTCGACCGTGCTGTACGCGTTCCTCGGCACCGCCCCCCTGTGGCTGGACACCCTCGGCGCCATCGTCGCCAGCCGCGCCCTCGTCGGTGTCGCCGAAGCCGCCATCATGACCTGCAGCACCACGCTGATCGGCGACTACTACTCCGGCCGGCAACGCGACCGCTACCTCGCGATGCAGACGATGTGCGCCTCGATCTCCGCGACGGCCTTCTTCGTGCTGGGCGGCGCGGCCGGATCGGCCGGCTGGCGCGCACCGTTCTGGGCCTACGCGGTGAGCCTGCTGCTCGCCCCGGCCATGGCCGCCTTCCTGCCGCGGCCTCGGCCGGCGGACCACGCGGACGAACCCTCCCTCACCGCCTCGGAACCGATGGCCAAGAGACCCTTCCCCTGGCGTCCGCTGGCCGGCACCTGCGCGCTGACCCTCTTCGGCGCCATCCTCTTCTACACCGTCCAGGTGGAGATGGCATTCCTCCTGAACGACATGGGCGTGAGCAACCCCGGCGTGATCGGACTGGCCACAGCCGGCTCCAGTGCCGCGGTCGTGATCGGCGCCGTCGTCTTCGCCAAGGCCGGCCGCAGCCCGCAAGCCTGGCTGCCCACCGCCTTCGGCCTGTCCGCCCTCGGCTTCGCGGTGATCTGGCTCGCCCCCAACCCCGTCGTACTGACCGCCGGCGCGGTGATCAACTGCCTCGGCAGCGGCATCATGCTGCCGAGCCTGCTCACCCTCGCCATGTCCAAGCTCCACTACGCCGACCGCGGCCGGGGCACCGGCCTGTGGACGGGCTTCTTTTTCCTCGGCCAGTTCATCTGCCCGCTCGTGGTCCTCGCGCTCGCCTCCGCCGTCGGCACCCTGGCGAACGCCCTGGGCGTACTCGCCCTCGCCGGGGCCGTCGCCACCGCCGCACTCGGCCTCGCCGCCCGGCGCCACCGGACGGCCACCCCGGAACCGATGCAGCAGACGGCGGGCTGACCACGCGGCGCCGATCCACCACGAGAACCACACCCGTCGAGATCGGCATCGCGGATTTCCCCGCGATGCCGATCGCCACGCGTTCCACCGGAGAAACGAAGGATGCCGACGCCGACCCTGATCGCCGCCATCCGTCGCAAGCCGGGCATGACGCACCAGGCGTTCCTGCACCAACTCCAACACGTGCGCGGCTCCCTGGCCGCCGCGAACCCTCTTCGGATTCGGCGCTGACTCAGCTGCCCAATTCCGTGTGGGGTGACGATGGGCGCGAAATGATCCGAGCCGGCCGGCCCGGTCACGAAGTGAACGGCGTGGACCCGTCCTCCGCGGTGATGCTCCACAGATGATCGGCGGTCCCGTTGTCGTCCCATTGCATGGCCGCGGCCCCCGACGACGTGGACATCCCGTCGATCCCCAGCACCAGGCCGCTGTTCTTGTTGACGATCTTGGCGTAGCCGCCACCGGCGTCGACGATCGACCACAGATGGTCGGCGGTCAGCGTGTCCCCCCACTGCAGCGCCGCCGCGCCGGCGGTCGTGGACGCGCCCTTGACGCCGAGGACCCGTCCGCTGTTGGTGTTGAAGATCTTGTAGTAGCCGTTCTCGGCCGGGACGATCTTCCACCAGTGGTTGGCGCTGTCACTGGCGCTCTGCTGCTGGACAGCGCCACCGGCGGCGATCGAGGAACCGGCGATCCCGAGCTCCAGGTTGCTGTTCTTGTTGACGATCTTCACCCGCGGCGTCTCCGGGTACCAGGACTCCAGCTCGGTGACGCCGACGAACTTGCCCGCCTGGGGGGTGAAGACCACCCGGAACTGGGACGTGGTGATCGTCGGGAAGGTCACCTCGTTGGCGTTGTTCGCGACCGGCGCCGCCGGGCTCTTCGTCTGGCTCGGGACGTTCACCCAGTCCCCGTCCTTGAGGTACTGGACGGTGTAGCTCGCCGGGACGCGGATGTTCGCGCCGTCGTCGTAGGTGTAGAACTTCACCTCGTTGATCTTGCGCGGGGCCCCGAAGTCGACGCCGAGGTGGTCGGTGGCGTTCGGCGAGCCGGAGTTGGTCCACCGGTTGTCGGGGATCTTGTCGTAGCGGATCCAGCCGTCCGTCGCCCGGAGCGGGGCGTCGAAGGTGGTGGGCTTGCATGCCTGGCCGCTGTGGCAGTGCGGGCCGTTGGAGACGGTGTTGGTGTAGGAGGCGAACGCCTTCGGGTACGGCTGGGTGATCGTGCGGCCCAGCCAGTCCTGCTCGGCGGTGAGCGGGTTTGCCGCCACGTTCATCAGCCGCGGGGGCTGCGCCGGGGTGACGGGGGCGGCCACGTTCACCGTGGTGTTGCCGACGGTCGAGGACTGATGGATGCGGACGCCGTCCTGGAAGATCTGCAGCCCGCTGCCCTTGCCGTAGTGCGAGCCGTCCCGGTCCCAGCGGATCGACAGGGTGTGCCCGTGGTAGGGCAGGCTCTCCACGGCGAAGTAGTCCCAGTTGGACGGGATCAGCGGCTTCAGCACCAGCGTGTTGTCCGCCTGCGGCTTGATGCCCAGCAGACCGCTCAGCACCAGGTCGTTGAAGCTGGAGTGGTTGTAGTGCTCGCTGAAGTTGAACCCGTCGTAGATCCACTCGCCGGTGTCACCGTTGGCGGCCTCGGCGATGTAGGGCTTGCCGTCCTTGTGCTGGAGGTCGGCGAACTGGGCCAGCATCGTCTGGTAGTCGGCCTTGGTGACGAAGTTCTGCGCCGGGTAGTCCTGGAGCAGGTTCGCGAGACCCGTGAGGATCTGGCTCGTCTGGAACGGCCAGCTCGGGCCGTTCCAGTGGCAGCAGTTGGCGTCGTCGCGCTTCTGCACGGCGGGTATCGCCTGGTAGTTGAAGTACGGGTTCGCGGTGATCCGGTCGATCTCGGCGAAGCCCGTGCCCTTGGCGAACTTCAGCGTGTTGGCCCCGGCCTTCATGGGGACCTGCACGGTCACGGACTGCGACTCGGAGAACTTCTGCCAGGCCCCGGTGGGCGCGTAGCTGACCGTGATCGGGCTGGTGGTGTTGTCGTTGACGACGAGCTTGTGGGTGGACGTCGCGGTCGTGCCGTTGGCGTAGTGCACGGTCACGGGGTAGGTCCCGGCGCCGGGCGCGTCCACGGTGAAGGTGACGTGACTGTCGTCGAAGTCGATCTGCCCGACGTACTTGCCGTTGGAGGCCGTGGAGCCGTTGAAGACGTTCGCGCGGTTGACGGTGGCCTGCTCGGCTTCGAAGTCGTGCACCCGCTCCAGCGTCGTGGGCCCGAACGGCGCCTTGAACCGCTTGGCGTCGGTCAGGTACTTCCACGCCGACGAGTACCGCGCGTCCGGGAGGTTGAACGCCCAGGGCGCGAAGCCCATCGCCTCGCGCCAGGTGGTCCTGGTCTGCTTCAGCGTGCCGTTGGTGGCGTCCGTGTTGTAGACCTGCATGAAGAAGTTGCGCTGCGGGTCCCACAGCGAGTTCTGCACGGCGGCCTTGAGCTGGGCCGCCTTGGCGTCGTACTCGGTCGCGGTCGCCGTGTCGCCGTTCATCGTGGCGATCTTGCTGATGGCCTGGGCCGCGCTGAACATGTACGCGTTGATGGTCGGCCGGTAGCCGCGGCCGCCGCTGAACCAGTTGCTGCTGTGCATCGACGTCTCGGTGTACTCCGTGGCGTCGGACAGCGGGCTCTGGTGGTACAGGTCGCTGGTGGACTGGGTGCCGTCGACCGTGATGTCGGTGTTGAAGTTCGAGTCCCACCGCTTGTACAGCGCGATGAGATGGGGGAGCGCGGACTTGATCTGCGCGGCGTCCCCGGTGACGAGGTAGCGCTGGTACGCGGCGCTGGTGATCCACTCGCTGAACTTCTGTACGCCCGAGTTGCCCGCCCCCCGCAGCCAGAAGTCCAGGTAGTCACCGGCGTAGTCGCGGTTGTGCAGCCAGCGCCCGTCCAGCAGGTGGTAGCCGGTGGCATCCGGGAGCGCGGTGTACGGGTTCGCGGCGTAGCCGATCGGCACGTCGTACTCGGTCGACACGTACCCCGTGCCCGGCACCGTGTAGCGCAGCGCCCGCTTGAAGGTGCTCCACCGGTAGTAGTAGACGTCGTCGATGTCGTTGTCGGGGGTGTCGAGGAACGGGATGTTGTCCTTGTACCACTGGCGCTCGTCGAGCTGGTTGGCCGCGAGGATCGCGTCCTTGTCCAGCGCGACGGCGTTGGGGTCGTCGGCGGCCTGGGCGGACGTCGCCCCAGGCCCGGCGGACAGCAGACTGATGGACAGCACCGAGCCGCATAGGGCGGCGAGGGCGCGGCGGCTGCCTCTGAGGCGATTACGCATTGAGGTGTCCTCCATTGGGCACTCATGCGGCGATTCTGACGTTCGAAATAGCGAACACCGTTCGATATGCTGCGAGACGGTAGGGACAGCCGTGGCCGAAAGTCAATGGTTCGCGTAAACGGAATGTACGGCGGCGGAGCGAACGGTGTGGCCGGGCTCAGGGGGCGGAGCCGTCCACACACCCTCCGCCCTGTCGGACCTCGGCGGCCAGGTCCCCGAGGACGGCGGCGGCCCCGGTGTCGTACGGGAGAAGGTGCCCGGCCCCGACGGCGACTCGGAACCGGTCACCGCCGTCTACCTCGTCCCCTTCCGCCGGGCCGACCTCTCCTTGCCCGCCCAGCTGTTGCGCCTGCTGCGCACGGACGAGGCCGGATGCCGGGCTTCCGAGCCGTAACGGGGATGCTCCCAGGCGTCCAGTCGGTCCCCTTCACCATGAGCTGAAGGGCGTCGCGCTCACGGAGAGCGGCGAGTTCCGGGTTACTGGATGGTTTCGAAAAGTTTCGCCGCAGGCGTTGACAGCCCTTTGCGTCGTTCCTATCTTCACTTCACCGAACCGGTTCGACGACCGGTGATCGGTGGACTTGCCACCGAAATTCCGAAGTGCCGAGTACCGGAGTACCCACTTCACCACCTACGCGATTCGAGGGTTCCGTCGCACGCGGAACATCGAATCGGTTCGAGCAAGGAGTCGCCGTGAACATCGGTGAGATCGCCAAGCGGGCCGGTGTCTCGCGCTCCACCGTCTCGTACGTGCTGAGCGGCAAGCGCCCGGTGTCGGACGACACGCGCCGGAAGATCCAGGAGGTCATCGACGAGCTGGGCTACCGCCCGAACGCCAGCGCCCGCGCCCTGGCCAACGGCCGGACCAACACGATCGGCCTGGTCTTCCCGCCGGCCGGGGACCACTACACCGGGATGCAGCTGGACTTCATCGGGAGCGTGGTGGAGGCCGCCGCGGCCTACGACTACGACGTGCTGCTGTCACCGAGCGGCGTGGACAGCGACCGCTCGTTCCAGCGGCTGCTGGGCGAGCGGCGGGTCGACGGCGCGATCCTCATGGAGATCAGACTGGAGGACGACCGGATCGACCACCTGGACGGGCTGGACTTCCCCTCCGTCGCCATCGGCCGCACCGCCCGTCCGGAAGGCGGCTGGTGGGTCGGCCTGGACCACACCGCACTCGCGGCGGCATGTGTCCACCACCTCGCGGACCTCGGCCACAGCCGGATCGCCCTCGTCAACCGGCCCGAACAGCTTTTGCGGGCCGGTTACGAGTCCGCCCACCGGGGGCTGGAGGGCTTCACCAAGGCCGCAGCCGAGCGCGGGCTGACCGTGCGGACCTACTGCTGCGGGGACGACGCCGCCTCCGGCCAGGCATGCCTGGAGCGGATCCTGCACGACGATCCGGCCACCACAGCCCTGGTCACACTGAACGAGGCCGCGCTCGGTGGTCTCTACCGGGGGCTCGCCCAGGCGGGCCGCCATGTACCGCGCGACTTCTCCGTCACCGGGGTCGTGGCCGGCCGGTGGGCGGAGACGGTGACCCCGCAGCTCACCGCGGCCGACGTACCGGCGGAGGAGATGGGCCGCCGCGCCGTCGAACTGCTGGTGGAGCGGCTCGACCATCCCGACGCACCGCCCCGGCACCATCTCCTCGCGCCGCCGATCTCCCTGCGGGCGAGCACAGGGCCCACACAAGCCAGGCCCACTGCGGGCGAAGGGCCCGCCACCGCCTCATAACCCCCTCCACGCACACCGTCCCACACCACCCCACGCCCGAACTGCTCAGCGGCGCCGTTCTCCGTGCCCGCCTCTCCTCCTCACCCCGTGCCCTCGGCACCCGCATGTCCAGAACAAGGGAACCCTCAATGAACCGCTTCTCCAGACACCGCCGTCTGACCGCCGCAGCCCTGACCGTCATGACCGTGGCCGCCGGTGCCACCGCCTGCGGCTCCGGCTCGGGCAGCGCCGACTCCAAGGGCGCGGACAGCGGCACGTACACCATCTGGGACCCATACCCGCAGTTCGACAAGACCTCGGCCTGGGCGAAGCTGCTGGATGACTGCGGCACCAAGGCCGGCGTTAAGATCAAGCGGACCGCGTTCGACACCAGCGACCTGTCGAACAAGGCCCTGCTGGCGGCGCAGCAGGACAACTCCGCCGACGTGCTCATCGTCGACAACCCGGTGGTGTCGACGCTGGCCGAGGCGGGCGTGCTCACCAGCACCGACGAGAACAAGCTGGACACCTCGAAGGTCGACCCCAACCTGCTCGCGGCCGGCCAGTCGGGCGGCAAGACGTACGGCATGCCGATCGGCGCCAACACCCTCGCGCTCTACTACAACAAGAAGGTCCTGAAGGACGCCGGGGTCGACGTCGCCTCGGTCAAGGACTGGAAGTCGCTGACGGCGGCCCTGGACAAGGTCAAGAAGGCCGGCAAGAAGGGCATCACCTTCTCCGCCATCGGCACGGAGGAAGGCAGCTTCCAGTTCCTGCCCTGGTTCTGGGGCTCCGGTGCGAAGCTGACCGAACTCGACTCGGCCGATAGCGTCTCCGCGCTGAAGCTCTGGACCGACTGGCTGAAGAAGGGCTACGCGCCCAACTCGGTCATCAACAACACCCAGACGACCAGCTGGCAGGAGTTCGCCGGCGGCGACTACGCCTTCGCCGAGAACGGCACCTGGCAGCTCGCCAACGCGAAGAAGGCCGGCTTCGACTACGGCGTCCTGCCCATCCCCGGCGCCGACGGAGGCAACGCCGCGGCCCCGACCGGCGGCGAGTTCGTCACCCTCCCCGTCCAGGGCGACACCGGCCGCTACGCCACCTCCCAGAAGCTGGTGTCCTGCCTGACCAGCAGCGAGAACCTGTACGACACCGACACCACCCTGTCGTACGTGGCCCCGACCAGTGAGGTCCAGGACAAGCAGGTGGCGGCGAACGTCGAGCTGAAGCCCTGGGTGGAGGCGGTCAAGGCCGCCAAGGGGCGCACCAGTGACGACCTGGGCACCAAGTACCCGAAGATCTCCGAGCAGTTGTGGAAGGCCGTCCAGTCCGCCCTCAGCGGCTCCAAGTCACCCAAGGACGCGCTCACCGCGGCTCAGGAAGCCGTCAAGTAAACCGTCAGGCAACCGCGACCCAGGGCCTTTGATGAAGCGCACGACACAACCGCCGGACCCCCGGCCGGTGCGTGACCGGAACGGGGCGGCGGCCATCGCCGCCCCGCCCCCGGCCCCCACCGCCCCCCGGCGCCACCGCCCCACCTCCCAGCAGTGGGCTGCCTGGGCCTTCCTCGCCCCGGTGACGCTCTACCTCGTCCTCTTCTACGCCTATCCGCTCTACCGCAACCTCGATCTGAGCCTGCGCCACTACACCGTGCGCTCCTTCGTGCAGGGCGACGCCCCGTTCACCGGCCTCGCGAACTACCGGACGGTCTTCGACGCCCCGACCTTCGGCCCGGCCCTGACCCACACCGTGGTGTTCACCATCGTGTGCCTGTTCTTCCAGTACGCCATCGGTCTGGCCCTCGCGGTCTTCTTCAACCAGCACTTCCAGCTCTCCGCGACCCTGCGGGCGCTGTTCCTGGTGCCGTGGCTGCTGCCGCTGATCGTGTCGGCGTCCACCTGGTCGTGGATGCTCAACAGCGACTCCGGCATCGTCAACGCCGCCCTGCACGCGCTCGGCATCGGACCGGTGAACTGGCTGACCTCACCGGACTGGTCGCTGACCTCGGTGATCATCGCGAACATCTGGATCGGTGTCCCGTTCAACCTGGTCGTGCTCTACAGCGGCCTCCAGTCGATCCCTGGCTCGCTGTACGAAGCGGCGGCCCTCGACGGCGCGAGCGCCTGGCGACGCTTTTGGAGCATCACCTTCCCGCTGCTGCGCCCCGTCTCCGCGATCACCCTGCTGCTGGGCCTCGTCTACACGCTCAAGGTCTTCGACATCATCTGGATCATGACCAAGGGCGGCCCGGCCGACTCGTCCACCACCTTCGCCACCTGGTCCTACCAGCTCGGCTTCGGCAACCTCCTGCCCGCCTTCGGCCCCGGAGCGGCCGTCGGCAACCTGCTCGTGGTCGCCGCCCTGGTCTTCGGCCTGGTGTACCTGAGGGTCCAGAGAAAGCAGGCACTGGCATGAACGACCTGCCGCGCGGGTTCCGCGGTACGGGGAAGACCGCCTTCGGGCTGGCACTCACCGCGGTCATGCTCTTCCCGGTCTACTGGATGCTCAACGTGTCCTTCACCCGCGACCAGGACATGCGCAAGTCCCCGCCCGACCTGTTCCCCGTGGACGGCACGCTGGACGGCTACCGTGCCGTGTTCGACCAGCAGTTGCCGTACCTGGGCACCAGCCTCGTCGTCGGTCTCGGCACGGTCGCGCTGACCGTGGCGCTGGCGGCGCCCGCCGGATACGCGCTGGCGAAACTCCGCCCCCGCGGCGGGGGAGTCCTCAGCTTCCTCTTCCTGGTGGCCCAGATGATCCCCGGCATCATCATGGCGATGGGGTTCTACGCCATCTATCTCCAGCTCGGTCTGCTCCAGTCCGTCCCCGGCCTGATCGTCGCGGACTCCACCCTGGCCGTCCCCTTCGCGGTGCTGATCTTCACCGCGTTCATGTCCGGCATCCCCGGCGAACTGCTCCAGGCCGCGCAGATGGACGGAGCCGGGCCCCTGCGCACCTTCCGGTCCGTGGTGTTGCCGATGAGCCGCAACTCGGTCGTCACCGTGTCGCTGTTCGCGTTCCTGTGGTCGTGGTCCGACTTCGTCTTCGCCAGCACCCTCGCGAGGGGCGGCGCCTACGAGCCGATCACGCTCGGCATTTACCACTACATCGGCAACAACAACCAGGAGTGGAACGCCATCATGGCCACCGCCGTCGTGGCCTCGCTGCCCGCCACGGTGATCCTCGTCCTGGCCCAGCGCTATGTCGCCGCCGGCGTGACGGCCGGAGCCGTCAAGGACTGACCACCACGCGACCCCCGTCGGTCACCCCTGCTGAAGAAACGAGTCACACCACATGACCGCCGCCCGATCCGGCCCGGCCTTCTCCATCCACGACATCCCGTTCAGCACGCACGGCTCCTGGTTCGGCATCTCTCCCGTGCTCGCGGAGAAGACCCGGGCCGAGGACCTCCACCTCGTCTCGCACCAGAACGGCATGCACGCGATCCTGCGCTTCACGCCCCTCGACGCGACGACGGGCGAGCGCGCGGGGACCCGCGTCGAGGCGACCGCGGGCCTGCTCAGCTGGACCGGTGAGCAAGGGCGTGTCCGTCTCGCCTACGCCTCGCCGGACACCGTCCGCCTGCGCGGCGAAGGACTCGGCCTGCGCGTCGACGCGGCGGCGGACACCCTGACCCCCTTCACGGGCACCTACTTCTACCGCGACCCGGTGGACAGGGCGTACGTGTTCACCTCGTACGAGACCGGGCGCCGTTACCGGGTCACCGTGCTCGCGGGTGCCGTCGCCGAGGTGTCCGGCAGTCAGGCCCTCGGTACCGGCGCACGAGGCGTCACCGTCACCGCGGACCCTGGCGGAGTCTGGGAAGCGGCGATCGAGGAACTGGACAGCGCACGTCTGCCCTACACGTCCGCGGAGACGTTCGACGCCGTCGTGACGGCCGCGGAGCAGGCCTTCGCCGCGTTCGTCGACGCGGTGGCCCCCTGGCGCTCGTCCGCCACACCGGCCGCCGAACTCGCCGCGTATGTGGTGTGGTCGGCGACGGTCCGTCCGACGGGGCTGGTCACCCGGCCCGCGGTGCTGATGTCCAAGCACTGGATGGACAAGGTCTGGAGCTGGGACCACTGCTTCAACGCCCTCGCGCTGGCGCCCGGTGCCCCCGCCCTGGCCTGGGACCAGTTCTGCCTGCCGTTCGACCACCAGGACGTCACCGGTGCCCTGCCCGACTCGGTGACCCACTCCGAGGTCCTCTACAACTTCGTCAAACCGCCCATCCACGGCTGGACCCTCTCCCACCTGCGCAGACGACTCCCCGAACCCCTCAGCCAGGCCGAACTCGCCGAGATCTACCGCAGGTTGGCGCGGTGGACGGACTTCTGGCTCACCGCCCGCCGCGCGCCCGGCGCCGCCCTGCCCCACTACCAGCACGGCAACGACAGCGGCTGGGACAACGCCACGACCTTCGACCCCGAGCGCGTGATCGTCACCGCCGACCTGGCCGCGTTCCTCACCCTCCAGCTGCACGAACTGGCCGTCCTGGCCACCGAACTGGACCTGCCCGACGAGGCCCGCCGCTGGACCCGCACCGCCGAGGCGACCCAGACCGCGATGCTGGACGAGCTGTGGACGGACGAGCGGTTCGTGGCGCGCGGCGTCGACACCGCCGCGACCTGGAGCACCTCCAGCCTGCTGGACCTGATGCCGATGGCCCTGGGCGAGCACCTGCCCGAGCACATCGGCAAGACCCTGGCCGCCCGGATCGAGACCCACCTGACCTCGTACGGCCTTGCCACCGAACTGCCCACCTCACCCCACTACCTCGCCGACGGCTACTGGCGCGGCCCCATCTGGGCCCCCGCCACCATCCTCATCGAGGACGGCCTGCGCCGCGCCGGCCACCACCACCTCGCGGACCAGATCAGCGCCCGCTTCCGCGCCCTGTGCGAAAACCACGGCTTCGCCGAGAACTTCGACGCCCTCACCGGAACCGGCCTGCGCGACCGTGCCTACACCTGGACCGCCGCCGCCTACCTCCTCCTCGCCGAAGCCCACACACTCCGGCACACCGCACCCGCCCCGGCCGCGCACACCGGCGGCTGACCGACCCCCTGGGCACCCCCCTCCGCCCAGGCAGCACCCACCCCTCCCCAGGAGACCCGCCATGCACGACGCACCTCACTCCCTTCCCCGATCCGCACGCACGAGCAGACTCGCCCGGACGGGAACCCACCCGCGCACGGTCACCGCGCTCGCAGCCCTGCTGGCGTCGGTCGCGGCCGTCACCCTTCCCGGCACGTCGGCGCAGGCCGCCGACACGACCGTGGCCGTGGACTTCGCCACTGCCGGGGGTGCCCCCACCTACCGTGCCTCCGGCACCATCTATGGAATGTCCGAGAACGGCTCACTGCCCCAGGAGCACTTCTACAAGGACATCAAGTGGAAGTTCATGCGGGCCGGCGGCGCCCAGCTGGACAACCCGGGCGGCTGGGTCGCCGGCAAGTACGACCGGCGGTGGAACTCCACCCTCGCCCAGTACAAGCGCACCAAGGCCCTGGGCGGCACCTTCGTCATCCTGCCGCACGACCTGTGGGGCGCGGACGGCACCACCAGCCCCACCTACCCCGGTGACAGCGGCGACTGGTCCCGCTTCGACGCCTTCTACGACCGTCTGCTCGCCGACGCGCAGGCGGCCGGCATGACCGACATCCAGTGGGACATCTGGAACGAACCCGACTGGACCCCCTTCTGGGACCGGACCCAGGCCCAGTACCTGGAGATGTGGAAGCGTGCCTACCAGAGGATCCGCGCGGTCTTCCCGAACGCGGTCGTCGTCGGCCCCAGCAGCGCCTTCAAGCCCGGGTCGAACGGCTCGGCCTGGTGGGACAGGTACCTGGACTACGTCAAGGCCAACAACGTCGAACCGGACATCTACAGCTGGCACAACCTCCCCGGTGACCCGGTCGCGGACGCGGCGGCGGTCAGGGCCAAGCTCGCCGCCCGGTCGATGACGACGAGCCGTCCGTTCCAGGTCAACGAGTACGAGAGCCCCA
Organism: Streptomyces sp. NPDC092370; assembly: GCF_044755265.1. Taxonomy (NCBI): domain Bacteria; kingdom Bacillati; phylum Actinomycetota; class Actinomycetes; order Kitasatosporales; family Streptomycetaceae; genus Streptomyces; species Streptomyces sp. NPDC092370. The sequence continues at coordinate 88,779 of NZ_JBIVQO010000016.1, forward strand.
CCGAGCAGAACCCGGGCCGCGGCGGCTGGTACATCTCCCGCCTGGAGCGGGCCGGCGCCGACGGCCTGCGCGCCAACTGGGCATCCGCGAACAACCTGCACGACTTCCAGGCGAAGCTGCTCACCAAGAACAGCGCCGGCCAGTACCTGCCGCTCGGCGAGTGGTTCCTCTACCGCTACTACGGCTCCCAGACCGGCAACACCGTGAAGGTGACGGCCGGTACGAACACCGACGCTCTGGCCACCAGGGACAACACGGCCCGCAACGCCAAGATCCTGCTGGGCAGCAACGGCAACACCGGCAACGTCACCGTCGCCCTCAACCGGCTCGACACCACCTCGGTCGTGGAGAACGGCCGGGTCCGCGCGATCGTCCAGCGCATACCGAACAACAACGGCGGCGCGGTGACGGGTCCGGTCACCGTCTCCGACCAGACCCTGACCGTCAGCGGCGACTCGGCTTCGGTGAGCGTGCCGTGGACGAACGCCACCGACGGCTACACCGTCACTCTGCTCCCGCCGTCGAACACCACCGTCTCCACCGTCGCCGTCGCTCAGCACAGCGGCCAGTGCCTGGACGACACCAACCTGTCCACCGCCAACGGCACGCAGTACCAGCAGTATTACTGCGAGGGCGGCTACCAGCAGATGCTGGACTTCAAGCCGGTCGCCGGCCGGGCGAACACCTACACCATCGTCAATGAGCACAGCGGTAAGTGCCTGGACGTCTCCGGCGCCTCCACGGCCGACGGTGCCGCCGTCATCCAGAACACCTGCAACGGCTCGACGAACCAGATGTTCACACTCAAGCCCGTCACCGCGCTCGGCAACAGCAAGGACTACCAGCTGGCCGCCGTCCACAGCGGCAAGTGCGTCGACGTCAGCCAGATCTCGACCGCCGCCGGAGCCAAGATCCACCAGTGGACCTGCGACCCGGAGAGCGCGCTGACCAACAAGAGGAACCAGATCTGGCGCCTCCAGGGCATGGGCTGACCCACACCACACCGAGAGAACCACTGACCGGCTGTCTCCCCCCGGGGGGCGGTCCAACCCGGGCCGTCCCCCCCACTCACAAAGGAGCCGCAGTATGAAATCTCGCTGGACACGTCCCAGATCCGCATCCCGCACCGGACGCCGAGCGACCTCGTCCGTGGCCGTCCTCCTGGCCGCCCTGGCCACGACCCTGGTGCCCGCCGGCCCGTCGCAGGCCGCCGACACCAGCGTCATCGTCGACTTCTCCACGGCCGAGGGCGCCCCCACCTACCACGCCTCCGGCACCATCTACGGGATGACGCCGGATGCCTCACTGCCGCAGGACCACTTCTACAAGGACATCAAGTGGCACCTGATGCGGGCCGGCGGCGCGCAGCTCAACAGCGGCGGCTACGGCACCAGCCTCGCCGCCTACCAGACCCGCTGGAACTCCACCCTCGCCCAGTACAAGCGGACCGTCGCCCTCGGTGGCACGTTCGTGCTGCTGCCGCACGACCTGTGGGGCGCCGACAGCACCACCACGCAGGCCTGGCCCGGTGACAACGGCGACTGGACGAAGTTCGACGCCTTCCTCGACCAGCTCATCGGGGACGTCAAGGCCAACAACATGACGGTCGACTGGGACCTGTGGAACGAGCCGGACAACGCTCCGTTCTGGGGGCGGACGCAGAGCCAGTACCTCGAGATGTGGAAGCGCGCCTACCAGAAGGTCCGGGCCGCCTTCCCGAACGCGGTGACCGTAGGGCCCAGCACCTACCGGAGCCCCGGCGGGGCCGCCTCGACCTGGTGGAACACCTACCTCGACTACGTCAAGGCCAACAACGTCGCCCCGGACGTCTACAGCTGGCACGCCCTGCCCGGAGACCCGGTCTCCGACGCGAACGCGGTCCGCTCCAAGCTGTCGGCCCGGTCCCTGACCACCAGCCGGCCCTTCCAGGTCAACGAGTACGCCAACACCAACGAGCAGACCCCGGGCCGCGGCGCCTGGTACATCTCCCGCCTGGAGCGGGCCGGAGCCGACGGCCTGCGCGCCAACTGGGCCATGGGCAGCAGCCTGCACGACAACGAGGCGAACCTGCTGACCAAGAACAGCGCGGGCCAGTACCTGCCGCTGGGCGAGTGGTTCCTGTACCGCTACTACGGCTCCCAGACCGGCAACATCGTCAAGTTCACCCAGGGCACAGGTACCGACGGCCTGGCGACCAAGGACAACACGGCCAAGAACGCCAAGATCCTGCTCGGCAGCAACGGCAACACCGGCAACGTCACCGTCAACCTCAACCGGCTCGACACCACCTCGGTCGTGGAGAACGGCCAGGTCCGTGCCGTCCTGCAGCGCATCCCCAACAACAGCGGTGGCGCCGTCACCGGCCCAGTCACGGTCTCCGACCAGACCCTGACCGTCAGCGGCAACGCCGCTTCGCTCACTGTGCCCTGGACGAACGCGTCCGACGCGTACACCGTCACGCTGCTGCCGCCGTCCAACACGACGGTCTCCACCGTCGCGGTGGCCCAGCACAGCGGCCAGTGCCTGGACGACACCAACCTGTCCACCGCCAACGGCACGCAGTACCAGCAGTACTACTGCGAGGGCGGCTACCAGCAGATGCTGGACTTCAAGCCGGTCGCCGGCCGGGCGAACACCTACACCATCGTCAATGAGCACAGCGGTAAGTGCCTGGACGTCTCCGGCGCCTCCACGGCCGACGGTGCCGCCGTGATCCAGTACACCTGCAACGGCTCGACGAACCAGATGTTCACACTCAAGCCGGTCACCGCGCTCGGCAACAGCAAGGACTACCAGCTGGCCGCCGTCCACAGCGGCAAGTGCGTCGACGTCAGCCAGATCTCGACCGCGGCCGGAGCGAAGATCCACCAGTGGACCTGCGACCCGGAGAGCGCGCTGACCAACAAGAGGAACCAGATCTGGCGCCTCCAGGGCATCGGCTGACCCACGCCCCCGTCCCCCATGGGGGCTCCCGGCCGGCCACAGCCAGGATCCCCCACCGCCGAGCTCACGCGCACCGAGAGAACCGCTGACCGGCTGTCTCCCCACCACCCGGGGGGCGTTCCGACCCAGCGCAGGTCGCGTAGAGGATCACGCCGATCGCGAGCGGCAGCAGCGGCTGGAGCTTGGGCTCGGCGCCCAGCAACCGGAACCGTACGAGGCCGGTCACCGCGATCGGCAGCACGACACCGAAGGCCAGTCCGAGGACCAGCTCCAGTGCGATCTTCCCCAGGGACGCCTCGGCGTGCCCGGAGGTCGGCCCGGCCGCGGCGATCAGGATCAGGACGACGGGCAGGGCGAGCCCGTCGTTGATGCCGCTCTCCACGTTGAGCAACTGCCGCAGCTTCGCCGGGACTTCCTTGCGCCCCACGATCGCGGAGGCGAACACCGGGTCGGTGGGCGCCAGCACGGCACCGACGAGGAAGGACGTCGTCCAGGGAGACCCGGTCCTGAGGGAGGTGGAGCGGGCGCTGATCGGCCGGTTCGGTGACCGCAGCATCCTGCTGACGACCAAGGACGGTCGGCTCGTGTGCATCGCGCCCGGAGACCAGAGCGAGGTCCTGGCGTACTTCGCCAAACAGGCGTTCGCGGTCACCGGGGGCGGTCAGGTGGCGATCGGCCGCCCGCAACCGGGTGCGGCAGGCGTCGTCCACTCCTACGAGGAGGCCCTGAACGCCCTGGACCTGGCCGAACGCCTGGAACTGGACGAGCCTGTGTTGCGTGCCTCCGAACTTCTCGTCTACCCCGTCCTCACCCGGGACCGCCAGGCCATGGCCGATCTGGTCGAGAGCGCCCTCGGCCCGCTGCGCCAGGCCCGTGGGGGCGCGGGACCGCTCCTGGACACCCTCACGGCGTACTTCGACTCCGGTTGCGTGTCCGCGGAGGCGGCCCGTCGGCTGTCACTGAGTGTGCGTGCCTTCACTTACCGCCTCGAACGCATCCACAAGCTGACCGGCGCCGACCCGTCCGACCCCGTGCATCGATACACGTTGCAGACCGCGGTGATCGGGGCCCGCCTCCTGGACTGGCCGGCGAAGTCCTTCTGAGAGCCGTCCTGGATGGTGACCGGTCCCGCCGAGCGAACTGAGCCCCTGTTTCACACACCCGCGCCGGCAGGGACGCAGCGCCGTTCACGCAATGCCGTCGCTGTGATGAGTAAGGCCGACGGCGATGATCGTGATGATCGTCGTCCTCTGTGCCGTCGGCATGAGAGGACGGTCACAGGACTGTGGAGGCCGGTCATCAGACCGCGAGCTCCGCCGGGCGCGCGTCCGGCTTCACCGGGCGACGGCGCGGTGGTGGCCAGGTCATGCGCTGCCCGCTTCGGTGCGCTGGTAGATGTCGGGGATGCCGTCGGCGTCGTGGTCGATGTTCTCCTCCTCGTACAGGCGCCGGTAGACGGCGTTCCTGCGGCGCAGGAGCAGGGCGGCCAGCAGGGCGGCGGCGAGCGAGGCGATCAGGACGGCGGCCTTGACCGGTTCGCCGACGGCTGTCCCGGGGAAGGCGAGTTCGCCGATGAGCAGGGCGACCGTGAAGCCGATTCCGGCCAGGGTCGCGAGGGCGAGGACATCGGCCCAGGTCAGGTCCGGGTTCAGCCGAGCACGGGTGAAGCGGGCGGCGACATAGGTCCCGGCGAAGACGCCGAGGATCTTGCCCGCAACCAGTCCGGCGATCACTCCGCGGGGTTCGGGGGTGGTGAACACCTTGCCCAGCGCGTCGCCGGAGATGCTGACTCCGGCGGCGAACAGCGCGAACAGGGGCACGCACAGGCCGGCCGAGAGGGGGTGCAGCAGGTGTCCGGTGCGTTCTGCGGGAGATTGATCCTCTCCCTTGTCGCGGACGGTGCGCAGGATCAGGCCCATGGCGACTCCCGCGACGGTTGCGTGGATGCCGCCGTTGTACAGCAGCGCCCAGATCGCCGCTCCGAGCGGCACGTACCACCACCATCCCCGCACCCGGCGCCGCTGCAGGACGTAGAAGACGCCAAGCCCGGCGACCGCCCCGGCCAGCGCCCCGTAGTTGAGGTCCGAGGTGAAGAAGAGGGCGATGATCAGAATCGCGCCGAGGTCGTCGACCACCGCGAGGGTCAGCAGGAAGGCCCGCAGGGCGGTCGGCAGGTGGGTGGACATGACCGCCAGGACAGCCAGGGCGAAGGCGATGTCGGTGGCCATCGGCACGGCCCAGCCGTCCATGCTCCCTCCGCCGGCCGTGACCGTGACGACGTAGAAGGCGGCGGGGACGGCCATGCCGCACGCCGCGGCGATTACGGGCAGCGCCGCCGTCGCCGGGGTGCGCAGCGAGCCGACGACCAGTTCCCGCTTCAGCTCGATCCCGGCTACCAGGAAGAAGACGGTCAACAGTCCGTCGGACGTCCAGTGGCCGACCGAGAGGTCCAGGCCCAGTGCGGGTATGCCGAAGTGGAAGTCGCGGATCGTGGTGTAGGCGCTGCTGAGCGGAGTGTTGGCCCACACCAGCGCGACCACCGCGGCGGCCAGCAGGACGAGGCCGCCCACGGTCTCGGTGCGCAGGGCCCGGCCCAGTGCCTGCCGTTCCGGCCAGGGGGGAAGTCCGAGGAACGGAGTACGGGGCGGGGTGGCGGCCAAGGGGGCGAACCTCCGGGGTGTCGGCGAAATGGGCACACGGCCCTATGGACGCCGACCAGACTTCCCGGCACACCCCGCGCCCTTCTTGGCGCGTTCTTCACACCCTAACCGCAGCAAGTCCACCGGCCCAGCCCACCTCGTCTGCCGCGAGCGGGCAGGCAGCGAACTCGGCGAGGTACTCGGGCAAGGCACCGGTGCGGACGGGGTACACGCGTGGCTCGAGATTGATCGCGTCTGGCAGGAGGTCACAGTGACGCTTTCGGACGTGGTCTACGTCTGTCTGGGCTTGGGGGCGCTGGGGGCGGCGGTGCTGCCCCGGGTGGTCTCCAAGCGGCCGTTGTCGCTGCCCATGGTCTTCCTCGCCGCAGGGGTGCTGATCCAGTTGCTGCCGGTGGGCGTGCCGGCCGTGGATCCCGTTCGCGATCGTCTGTGGGTCGAGCACACCACCGAGGTGTGTGTGATCGTGTCGCTGATGGGCGCGGGGCTCGCCATTGACAGGCCCTTCGCCTGGCGCCGGTGGTCCGGCACGTGGCGGTTGCTGGGCATCACGATGCCGCTGACCGTGGCGGTCGTCGCCCTGCTGGCCTGGGGGCTTCTCGACTGGCCGCCCGCCGCCGCCCTGCTGTTGGGTGCCGTGCTCGCGCCCACGGATCCCGTGCTGGCCGGTGAGGTGCGTGTGGGCGAGCCGCTCGGTACCGAGCGCGACGAGGACGAGGTGCGGTTCGCCCTGACCAGTGAGGCCGGCCTGAACGACGGACTGGCCTTTCCGTTCGTCTACGCGGCCATCGCCCTCGCCGCGGCGGCCGGGACGGGATGGTCGGCGGAATGGATCGGCTCGTGGGCGTTGACCGACCTGCTGGGCAAGTGCGCTGTGGGGCTGGCGGTAGGAGGCGGTGTCGGCTGGGTGCTGGGGTGGCTGTTCTTCCGCGTGCGCACCTCGGAGTTGCGGTTGTCCGAGCACATGGAGGGCTTCGTGGCGCTGGGGGCCACCTTCGTGTCGTACGGCATGGCCGAGGTGTTTCACGGATACGGCTTCCTGTCCGTGTTCGTCACTGCCTGCGTCATAAGGGCCGCCGAGCGTAGTCACGGCTATCACAAGGTGCTGCACGAGTTCACCGAGCAGATCGAGCGGTTGCTCACTGCCGTGCTGTTGTTCCTGCTCGGCGGATATCTGGTGGCCGGCGGCTTCTCCGCCCTGACGGTGCCGGGTGCGGTGCTGGGCGTGCTGGTGCTGCTGGTCGTACGGCCGCTGACCGGGTGGTCGGCACTGGTACGGACCACCATGGGGAAGAAGGAGCGTGCCGTGGTCGCCCTCTTCGGGATCCGGGGCATCGGGTCGCTGTTCTACCTGTCCTATGCGCTGGGGCAGGACTCCTTCGGCGGTCTGGCACGGGAGCTGTGGGCGATCGTTGCCCTGACCGTGGTGATCTCCGTGGTGCTGCATGGTGTCATGGCGACCCCGGCCATCGGCTACCTGGACCGGCGGCGCTACGGGAGGGAGCTCGATGGGCGGTCGTAGGCGACAGGCGTACGGGCCCGTACTCACCAAGGCGCGAGGTGAGCACGGGCCCGTACAGGAGCCGGGCCGCCGGGGGGCGGTCAGACGGTGGTCTTCACCGGCTCCTGGTCTTCGTCGCCGTCCGTGGTCTCACCGGCGTTGCGGGCGCGGACGAACTCCAGGAAGGAGCTGAGCTCGCGCTTGACGACCGGTGCGAGGAGGTACAGGCCGATGATGTTGATGACGGCGAGCATGAAGAGCACCGCGTCGGCCATGTCGATCAGGGTCTGCAGGGTCAGCAGCGAACCGGTGACGGCGAACAGCGTGTAGACGATCTTGTATGCCAGCTCGCTGACCTTGCTGCGGCCGAAGAGGTGGGTCCAGGCCTTGAGGCCGTAGTACCCCCACGTCAGCACGGTGGAGATGGCGAACAGCATCACGGCGACGGTGAGGATGTACGGGAACCAGGGCAGGACCGTCTCGAAGGCGTCGGAGGTGATCGTGACGCCGCCGATGGACTTCCCGGCGCGGGCCTCGGCCCAGCTGGCCGGGTTGGCGATGACGATGGTCAGCGCGGTCATAGTGCAGATGACGACGGTGTCGATGAACGGCTCCAGCAGGGCGACGAGCCCTTCGCTGGCGGGGTGCTTGGTCTTGACCGCGGAGTGGGCGATGGGGGCGGAGCCCAGACCGGCCTCGTTCGAGAACGCGGCTCGCTTGAAGCCGATGATCAGCGCGCCGAGCACACCGCCGGCGACGCCCTCGGGGTTGAAGGCGCCCTCGATGATCGTGCCGATGGCGGCAGGGACCTCGGTGACGTGGACCAGGATGACGACGAGGCAGACCGCGATGTAGATGCCCGCCATGGCGGGCACGAGCTTGCTGGTGACGTTGGCGATGGAGCGGATGCCGCCGAGCAGCACGATGCCGACGAGCGCGGCGACGAGGATTCCGAAGAACAGGGCGCCGGCGGAGGAGCCCATCAGGCCGTCCTCGCCGCCGGTGACGCTGACCAACTGGGCGTAGGACTGGTTGACCTGGAAGAGATTGCCGCCGAACAGGCCGAAGAAGAGGATCATGAAGGAGGCGAGGACCGCGAGGACCTTGCCGAGCTTCCTGCCGCCCGAGCCGAAGCGGTCGGCGAGACCCTTGGGCAGGTAGTGCATCGGGCCGCCGGAGACGGTGCCGTCGGGGTGCACCTCGCGGTACTTCACGCCGAGGGTGACCTCGACGAACTTCGTGGCCATGCCGAGCAGGCCGCACAGGATCATCCAGAACGTGGCGCCGGGGCCGCCGATGGAGACGGCGACGGCCACACCGGCGATGTTTCCGAGGCCGACCGTGCCGGAGACGGCGGCGGTCAGGGCCTGGAAGTGGTTGACCTCGCCCGCCGACCCCTTCTCGTCATACTTCCCGCGCACCACGTCTAACTGGCAGTAGTGGCCGAAAGTGCCAGCGCGCGGTATCAGACCGTTATACGGAGCCCTGGTTCCGTTCATCGGACACTTATCGAGAAGGCGGCCGTGCTCACGGAAGCCGCCATGACGTAAGACTTTCGTCATCCGCGCCGGAGCCCACGCCGCCTGCGTGGCCGGTTGAATGGCACAGACGGGCAGTCACTCAGGAATCGAGGCGGACATGGGGCGTGGACGGAAGACGCGGGGCAGGTCGTTGGTCATCGGGGTGCTGGTGATGGCTGTCGCCGGGGTGGGCTTGGGGTTGTACTGGTTCCAGCCGTGGAAGCTGTGGCAGGACGAAACCGTGCAGGAGGCACTGCCCGGCGTCGTGGCCCCGGCGGCGCCTCCGGCCCAAGCGCCCTCCGCGTCGCCTTCCCCGGCTCCCCGGCCCCGCACGCTGGCGGGCGGCGAACTGATCAGCCACGAGCACGCCACCTCGGGCAGCGTGAAGCTCGTACGGCTCCCCGACGGCTCCCATGTCGTACGGCTGGAGGACCTCGACACGAGCAACGGCCCGGATCTGCGCGTGTGGCTGACCGACGCGCCGGTGAAGGAGGGGCAGGCCGGGTGGCACGTCTTCGACGACGGCGCGTACGTCAGCCTCGGCAAGCTCAAGGGCAACAAGGGGAGTCAGAACTATGCCGTGCCCGCCGACGTCGACCCGTCCCGGTACACCAGCGTGAGCATCTGGTGCGACCGCTTCGACGTGTCCTTCGGCGCAGCCGAACTCGCTCGCACCTGACGTTCCACGACGGCGCGTGGGAGATCCTCGGCGGGCCGGTCCAGCAGCCGTGCGCCGATCGCGCGGTCTGCCGCACGCAGCGGCGGGCGGATTTGCCGGGCCGGCACCGGTGAGTTTGTGGATGCGTTCCAGCCGGTAGGCCAGGGCCCGCACGCCGAGGGTGAGGCGGCGTGCTGTCTGGGCGGCCACGCAAGAGATGCCGCGGCAGTGAGCTCACAGCCGTCACAGTGGCTGGAGGGGAAGGCGCACGAGGAGGCGAAGCGTGAACTTGGTTTGACGCGATTTTTGCTCTGAGCAAAGCTGCCGTCGTGGAGGCGCCGCGGCTACTCCTGGAGCGCCGGGAAGCCTGGTCGGCACCTTCAGCCGAGCCTCCAGGAACTCTCATGTCACCGCAGCAGCAGCCGAGCTCACCACATGAGAGCGCCGACGCAGTGTCCTCGGACGGCGACCTTCCCGCATCGGTGCGCGAACCGCTGCGCCCAGCGCCGAGACTTTCGATCCACCCGGGGAGCCAAGCGCGCCTCCGATCACGACTGACGTTGCATCTCGTGGGCGAGCTCGACGTCGACACAGCCGCTGAGCTGCGTGAGTACCTGGCCGTACTCGCTGCCCGCTCGACAGGAGGCCTGCTAGTGCTGGATCTGTCGGGCATCATCTTTTGCGACTCCGCCTGTCTCTACACTCTGCTGGGTATCCGCCAGACCATGCCTCTGGCGGGCATCGAGGTGGTGTACAGACCGGTCAGCCCGGTCGTTCATGCCGCCGCAGGCCGGGCCGGACTGACCGCTCACCTGGGGTTGCGGGACGGTTCGTGAATGGACCGGGCTGTCGGGATCGGACCCGAGGAAACGGGGTTCTGTGGGCGGCCCGAAGCGGCTGTCTCCTCACCGTCGACCGCGCGTATTCCTCGGCGTCCGTGCGGTCATCCCGCAGCCTTCGGACCCAGACGGCCACCGCCTGCGGCGAGGCCGACTCGGCGGCCCCCCACCGATCAGCCGTGTGAACGACCCTGCAGACATTCTGGACGTGGACACCGCCACGCCCTCCACGATCACCTCGCACGCCCCCGGCTACATCGACCGCGACCGTGAGCTGATCGTCGGCCTGCAGACCGACACCCCCCTCAAACGCGCGATCATGCCCAACGGCGGACTGCGCATGGTGGAGAACGGCTTGAAGGCCTACGGCTACGAGGCGGACCCGTTCGTGACGCAGGTCTTCGGGACGTACCGCAAGACCCACAACGACGGCGTCTTCGACGCCTACACCCCGGCCATGCGGGCAGTCCGCAAGGTCGGCATCATCACGGGCCTGCCGGACGCGTACGGCCGCGGACGCATCATCGGCGACTACCGCCGCGTCGCGTTGTACGGCACCGAGCGGCTCGTCGAGGCGAAGCGTGCCGAGCGCGCCCTGCTGGACGCCCGGCCCTCCACCGCGGACGTCATCCGCGACCGCGAGGAGCTGGCCGAGCAGATCCGGGCGCTGGGCGAGCTGACCGAAATGGCCGCGACCTACGGTTGTGACGTCACCCGCCCCGCCGCCACCGCGCACGAGGCGATCCAGTGGCTCTACCTCGGTTTCCTCGCCGCGGTGAAGGAGCAGAACGGCGCGGCGATGTCGCTGGGCCGCACGTCCACCTTCCTGGACGTCTACCTCCAGCGGGACCTGGACGAAGGGCTGCTCGACGAGAGGCGCGCCCAGGAGCTGATCGACGACTTCGTCATCAAGCTGCGCCTCGTGCGCTTCCTGCGTACCCCGGAGTACGACGCGCTCTTCTCCGGCGATCCGACATGGGTGACGGAGTCCATCGGCGGCATCGGAGCCGACGGCCGGCCGCTGGTCACCCGCACCTCCTTCCGGTTCCTGCAGACGCCGTACAACCTCGGCCCCGCCCCGGAACCGAACCTGACCGTGCTGTGGTCGCCGCGCAGGTACGTCCTGGTGCCCGGCTGGACCGACGACGCGGACGCCGTCGACGCCCTCGCCGGGTTCCTCTCCGCCCTGGACTGCGTCGAGCGGGTCGACATCCTGCCGTTCCACAAGCTCGGCGCCGCCAAGTACGACGCGCTGGGCATCCCCTTCCCCCTGCGGGACGCCCCGGTCCCCGACGCGGTGCTTGTGGACCGGGTACGAGGTCAGTTCCGCGCGCGCGGACTCGTGGCCCACTGACGCAGGCGAAAACGGGGCCGACCGGCCCCGGCCCTCGGCCGTCGGGCCTGCGTCGAAGACATCCGGCGCCGTCCCGACTGGCGCACCGTCAGGGGCCGGGCCTCGGCCCGGCCCGGCCCTTGACGGTCGCGGCCCCGGTCCTGTTGCGGATCGGGGTGCTGGCCTTGGCGTTGTTCCCTGGCGCTTCGTTCTGCACCATCTGATGGACGGTGCCGGGTACGACAGTCGGCCGTACGGCGACCGGATCACGCGCGCCCGACGCGGGCGCTCAACGAGGCAGGCGGCGGGCGAAGTTCACGCTTGCCGCGCCGCCAGACGCTCGGGTGGCCACCGGGTGACGGGGCCCTCGCGACGCTTTGCGTCCTCTGAGGTCACGGACGGTGCCGCGCCCTCGTCACACCATCGGCACGGGTGTCGTCGTCCCGCAGTCCCCGACGCCGTCCAGCCACGCCGGCCCCTTGATGTAGATGTTGCTCACCCACGCCCGGTAGTCCGGCAGGTACGACCACACGTCGTTGTCGTAGCCCTCGGCGCTGACCATCTCCGCGTGGATCTGGCACTGCACCCGGATGGTGGTGGAGTACGGGAAGGCGTACACGCGCTCCGCGCCGAGCGAGGGCTTCGCCTTGGTCCACACACCGGTGCCCCAGGTCTGGTGGATGTGACCGGTGACCTGGCCGGTGTTGACGCGGACGGCTCCGAAGTAGCCGTTCATACGGACGTCACTGACCATGAGCCGGGTGCCCGACTCCTTCGCCTCGACCATCTTGCCCGCGCCCAGGTAGATGGCGATGTGGTGCAGGTCCTTCGACGTGCCCCAGGCGAGCAGGTCTCCCGGCAGCAGCGGGGCGAGGCCTTGCGCTGCGGTGAAGCGGGCCGCCGCGCGGTGCGTGTAGTACTGCTGGCTGGCGATGCCGTTGAGGATGTCGGAGCCCGTCGCCTTGGCGTAGGCGTGCCGGACCAGGCCGGAGCAGTCGAAACCGAGCCGCTCGGGGTCGTGCGCGCTGTCCGGGTCGGTCGGGTCGACCTGCCCGTAGGTGGCGCCCGGCTGGGAGCCGTGGCCGCCGCCCCACGTGTACCAGGTGCCGGCCGCCACCTCGGCGCAGGCGGCGGCGATCGCCCGCTCCGCTGCCGGGGAGGCCCCGGGCGCGAGGGCACCGCACGGAGCGGCGGCCGCCCGTGGCGCGGACGCCGGGCCGGGCGCGGCGGCGGCGGACACCGGCGCCCAGAACATGAGGGCCATGAAGGCGATGAGTGTGCGGATGAGACCGGTCCGGCGGACCATGCCAGGACCCCCGTTTCCTGTAGGCGGTGAGGAAGTGGTCGCACAGCAGCCTGCTGGCAGTGCCCCGCGCCCGTCGACATCCCGCCCGTCGACTCCCGCCGACGGGCAACGGGAAACATTTGGGAAACCCCCTGCGAGCAGGAACGCCGCCTCAGTCCCGGCCGTCGCAGGAACCCCCGTCCGAGAGCGGGACCCCCGGAAGGAGTTCGGCGCGTTCGTCGGCGCCGAGGTCCGCGCGCAGCCGGCAGATCTCCGCCAGCCGCGCCCCCGGGTCGAGGTCCCACAGCCGTACGGTGCCGTCCGTGCTGCTGCTGGCGACCGTGCGCCCGTCGGGGGCGAAGGCCACGCTCCACACCGCGTTGGTGTGCCCGGTCAACGTCGCCCACGGACGCCGTTCGACGACGTCCCACAGGCGCACCGTACGGTCGTTGCCGCTGCTGGCGAGCGTACGGCCGTCCGGAGCGAAGGCGATGCCCCGGGTGGAGCCGGTGTGCCCGGTCAGGACGGCCTGCGCGCGGCGCCGGCCCACGTCCCACAGCCGAATGGCGCCGTCGTTGCCGCTGCTGGCCAGGGTCCGCCCGTCCGGGGCGAAGGCGACGCTGCGGACCGCGCCGGTGTGGCCGTTCAGGGTGCCGAGCGGCCGGCGCGCCGACACGTCCCACAGCCGTACGGCCAGGTCGTCGCCGGCGCTCGCCAGGGTCCGGCCGTCGGGGCTGAAAGCGACGCCGTTGACGTAGTCCCGGTGGCCGGTCAGCGTCGCCCGCGGCGTGCGTTCGTCCACGTCCCACAGGCGCACCGTGCGGTCGGCGCCGGCCGAGGCCAGACTCCGGCCGTCGGGCGCGAAGGCGATGGAGAGCACCTGCCCGGTGTGGCCGGTCAGCGTCCTCAGCGAGGAACGGGCGGCCACGTCCCACAGCCGGATCGTGCCGTCGGAGCCCGCCGACGCCAGGGTTCGCCCGTCGGGTGCGAAGGCCACCGAGAAGACCGTCTCCGTGTGGCCCCGAAGCGTCGCCAGCAGCCGCCGCCCGCGCACCTCCCACAGGCGCACGGTGTGGTCGGTGTCGGCGGTGGCCAGCAGCGACCCGTCGGGGCTGTACCGGGCCTGCCACACCTCCGTGAACGGACGTGCCGTCAGCACCGGGCCGCCCAGGTCCCACAGGACGACGGACCGGTCGAACCCGGCGGTGGCCAGCAGGGCGCCGTCGGAGGTCACGGCCGCCCCCATGACGTAGTCGGTGTGACCGGCCAGCACGGCGGTCTGCCGGCCACTGCGGACGTCCCACAGCCGGGTCGTGCCGTCACCGCCCGCACCGATGACGGTGGCGCCGTCGGGCGTGTACGTCACGGCGTTGATGTCGTCACTGCTCCCGGACAGCGTCGCGCTGAGCCGGCGGCCGCGGACGTCCCACAGCCGTACCGTCCGGTCGATGCCGCCGGAGGCCACCTCGCGGCCGTCCGGGGAGAACGCGGCGCCCAGCACCTCGTCGGTGTGCCCCTTCAGCACCGTGACCTGCCCCGCCCGGTCGGTGTCCCACAGCCGCACCGTCCGGTCGGTGCCGGCGGAGACCAGGGCCCGGCCGTCCCGGGCGTACCCGAGGGCGTTGACCGTCCCCGCGTGTCCGGTCAGGGTGGCGGTGATACGTGGGCTGCGCGCGGTGTCCCACACCTCGATCACCCCGCGCGTGGTCGCGACGGCGAGCCTGCCCCCGCGGGGGTCGAAGGCCAGCGTTCGGGCGCCGGCGGTGCCTTCACCGAGCACGGCCGTCCGCCGGGCCCCGGCGACGTCCCACAGACTCACGGGACCGTGTGCCGACGTCGCCGCCAGGAGGCGGCCGTCGGGGCTGAAGGCGATCGAGCGGACCGGACCGCGCACCGCGAACGTGGCGGTCGTACGGCGATCGTGCACCCGGCGCAGCGTCACCGTCCCGTCGGAACTGGCCGTCGCCAGGGACCGGTTGCCCGGCGCGAAGGCCACCGCGTTGACCGGGCCCCGGTGGCCGCCCAGCCTTCCGGAGAACGGCTGTGACTGTGTGCTCAGCAACGCGCCGCGCGCCTCGGTGGTGGCGTGGGCCCGGTAGGCCTCCCCGGCCAGCAGCATCGACGCCTCCGGCTGGCCCCCGGCGAGCGACGCGGACCGTACGGCGAGGGCCTGGGAGCGGGCTACACGTTCCTGGTCGAGGGCGCTCTCGCGCTGCTGGTAGGCGAGAGCCCCGGCGGTCAGGGCGAGCCCCAGCAGTACGACGAGGGTGGCCAGCATGGACTGCCGCAGCCGGACCTGGCGTCTGGTCTGCCGCTCCAGCACCTCCCGCTCGGCCAGGCTCGCCCTGAGGAACGCCTCCTCGCCGGGACTGAGCCGGCTCCATCCGTCCAGCTCGTCGGCCCAGGAACGCACGGTGTTCAGCCGGGTGCCGCGGTACAGGGCGGACGGATCGCGGCCTTCGCGCTCCCACTCCGCGGCGGCGTGCGCCAGCTGCTGGTGGAGCAGCAGTCCGGCACGGTCGGCGTGGATCCAGTCGCGCAACCGTGGCCAGGCGTGGAGGAGGGCCTCGTGGGTGATCTCGACGGTGTCGCTGTCCATCGTGATGAGCCGGGCCCGTGTGAAGGCGTCGAGCGCTGCGGCCGCGCCGTCCGCGTCGGTGAGCTGCTCCATCAGCGCCGCCCGGCTCATCCGGCGGCGGGTCGCCCCGGCCCCGTCCGCGACGTACACCAGGCGGGACAGGACACGGCGGAGCGTCTTCTGCTCGGCCGGATACAGCCTGGCGAAGACGTTCTCCGCGGTGCGTGCGATCGCGCCCTGGATCCCGCCGGCCCGCTCGTACCCGGCGACGGTCAGCGCGGAGCCCTCACGCCGCTGCCAGGTGGCCAGCAGGGCGTGGGAGACGAGGGGGAGGGCGCCCGAGGGCGTCTCGTCGGCTCCGGGGCGGGTACCTTCCGCGGTGCCCGGTCCGTCGCGCAGTCCCGCGTCGCGCAGGAGCAGGGGCACGAGACCCGGCTGGAGGGTCAGTCCGGCGAGTTCCGCCGGGCGTGTGATGGATTCCCGCAGCTCCGCCTCGGACATCGGGGGCAGCACGAACAGCCCGTCGGTGCAGACCGGGGCCAGTTCGGGCAGTTCCAGACAGTTGCCGGTGAAGTCGGCCCGCATGCCGAGCACCACCACGGCGGGGCCGTGCCCGCTGCCCTGCGGCGGGGCCGCCGCCAGCGCGCGGAGCACCCGGACGAAGGAGCGCCGCTCGCCCTCGTCCGCGCAGAGCGTGAAGAGCTCCTCGAACTGGTCGACGATCAGCACCGGCCGGCAGGGCGGGGGCCGGCGGTCCCCCGGAGCCGCGGACGAGGCGTCCGTCATGGCGCGTACGGCGTCCAGTACCGCGTCGGGGTTCCGCCGGGCTTCCTCGACGGTGACGCCGAGATCCCCGCCCACCGCTTTCGCGGTGCGCTCCAGCAGCTCGTCCAGGGGCCGCGAGGTGGGCGTGAACGTCACCACCGGCCACCGGTCGGCGCCCGGCATCGGGAAGTCGCCGCGCCGCAGGGCGGGCACCAGTCCCGCGTTGAGCAGCGACGACTTGCCCGCGCCCGAGGGAGCGACCAATAACAGGGGGCCGCCGCCCACCCGTTCGAAGACCCGTTCCACCAGGGTGGCCGTCGCGCGTTCCCGGCCGAAGAACCACTCCGCGTCCTGCGGGGTGAACGCCGACAGGCCGCGATAGGGACACGCTCCGTCGGTCTCACGTCCGGTGAGCGCGGCCTCGGGGGCGTCCCCGCCGTCGGCGGGCGGTCTCTCCCGGACGAGTCTGAGCAACTCTCCGTCCGCGCCGAGCGCTTGGTCGCAGAGGCGGGCGACATCGAGGGTCGCCCGCTTCGTCCCGGTCTCGATCTTGCTGAGGTAGCCCTTGCTGTAGTGCGTCTGCCGTGCCAGCTCGGTCAGCGACAGGCCGCGGGCCTGTCGAAGTCGTCGCAGTTGTGCGGGGAAGGAGTGCGTGGTCAGCGCGTCCCGGTCCCGCCCGTTCCGGTCGTCGGTGTCATGCCCGTGCTGCGGGTCTCCCACGGTGTCCCCCATGGCAGTGCGTCCGTGAGACGGCGGATGTCCAGGCTACTGCGGGGGTGCTCAGGGCAGCCAACCTTTCCCCGGTGTGGCGAAAACGCGAACGTCCGGAACCGCGGGGCGGTTCCGGACGTTCTGTGTCGCTCGCTGAGCCGGATCAGGTCAGGTCAGGAAGGCCCCGCAGGCGTTCCCGTTCACCCACCGGTGCCCGCTGATGGCGTCATTCACCACGGTGCCGTCGCTGAACCGGTCGTCGGTCAGGACGTCGGCGTACCGCTCGCCCGGGGCGAGGCAGACGTTCGCGCCGATGTAGTTGGATTTGTCGTAGAACGCCACGTGGCCGAAGGCCCCGGCGTAGGCGCGGTTCATCACGGAGGAGGCCCGGTTGTCGGCGGCCGGGCCCCAGTCTCCGCTGTACGGGACGGGCAGCGGGGTGCCCGCGCAGTCCTGCTCGTCCCAAGCGTACAACCGCCCGTCGGGCACACCCCACTTGTCGGCGCAGCCCGGCCCGGCGACGGGGTGCTGCGCCGCCTGCGCGGCCGCGGGGGCGGCGAGGCCGAGCGCGGTGAGACCCAGCACGGCCGCCGTGACGGTGATCTTGCGCATGGTGTTCCCCCTGGTTGTGAGGACGGGGCACCGGAAGGGCGGGGCGGCCCGCGCAGCCGCGGGCCGCCCGTTCCTCACCGGTGCGCGGATCAGGTCAGGAAGGCCCCGCAGGCGCTCCTGGCCACCCAACGGTGCGAGGTGATGTTGTCGTTCACGATGACGCCGTTGTTGAACCGGTTGTCGGTCAGGTTGTCGGCGTACAGCTCGCCCGGCGCCAGACAGGCGTGGCCGCCGGTGTAGTTGTCGTTCTGGTAGAAGGCGACGTGGTCCAGGCCGCCCGTGTAACCGCGGTTCATGACGGAGGTGGCCTTGTCGTTGGCCGCGGTACCCCAGTTGCTGCTGTTGCCCTGTGTGGCGATCAGCAGGGTGCCCCCGCAGTCCAGGTCCTGCCAGGCGTACATGTAACCGTTGCGCGGTCCCCACTTGCTGTTGCAGCCGGGGCCGGGAACGGCGCTCTCGGCCGCCTGCGCGGTGGCGGGTACGGCGAGGCCCAGGGCGGCGAGCCCCAGGACCGCTGCGGTGACGCGGATCTTGCGCATGCTGTTTTCCTCGTTTCCTGTCACTGTCGGTGTGTTGCCGGTCGTGCGGAGGTGCGGGTACGGGTACGCCGGGCCGGCGGCCCGGCGTTCGGCACCGCACCGGTGAGCGGTGTCCGCTCCGGAGCGCGGAGTGGTCAGTGGCGCTCCGGGACGATGCGCACCGCCCGGTCGTAGGCCTGCCGACCGAGGTGCCGGTAGGTGTCGATGTCCTTGCCGTACCGGTCACGCAGGCGGTCCAGGTAGTACGTCTCCCGGGCCGTGACCACGGCCCTCAGGGAGGTGTGCCGGGCACAGGTGGCGTCCGCGACGGCGATCCTCCGCTCGGCTGCGAACGCCTCGTCCGAACGGGTGGGTCCCAGTCGGCCGGTGTTGACTCGGGCGGCGTCACGGGCGGCCTGGGGATCCCGGTAGGGCTGTCCAGCCCGCTTCATGCACCGCGACCATGACCGGACCGCGGAGCTGAGCTGGCGGTCCCTCATGAGCTGTTCGCCGTAGAGGGCGTTGAGGCTCGTGACGACCTTGCCGGTGCGGAACCACGCGGCCGGATCGCCGTACAGTCTGCGCTCGGCCTCTTCCATGCAGCCGCCCAGGCGCTTGCGGATCTCCCCGCCGCCGGGCAGGGTCACCGTGAGCACGCGCGTGTCCGCGCCGCCGTCCAGCGCGGCGTCGAAGGCTGCGCGCCGGTCGGCGGAGAGGCTCTGCCGGTAGGTGCCGACGGGGTTGCGCGCACGGAGGGCCTGGCCCTTCGTCTCGATCCGGCCGCCGTACCCGTGGGTGCGGGCCCACGCCACATCGTCCTGAACGAAGCGCACCGGCCGGCTCTCGTCGAGTGTCAGACCGCGGTCCTCCCAGAAGGTGAAGCCACGGCGGTTCATGCACTGCTTGGTCAGACGCTGCTGTGCGTCGGCGACGCGCAGTTCCTGCTGCCAGGTCAGCGCCGCGGGACGCGAACGCGGTTTCTGCGCACGGTCGTCGTCGTCACCGCCACCGGCGCACCCGGTCGTGACGGCCGCGGTGGCCGCCACCGTCGCACAGATCGACACCAGTACCCGTCGCATGGACACCGCCCCCCTTCACCGCCGCCGGCTGACGGATCCAGAGTTGCCCCGCCGCGGGCCGAGGTCGACGGGTTTCCCGTTGCCCACCCGCCCTGCGACCGGGAAACCGGGGATGAGCAGGGGGGACGCGGGGGTGAAGGCAACGCGGGGGACGGGGCGGGGAGAGGGGCGGGAGGGGCGCCCCGTATGACCACGTCGTCCGCCTTCACCCCGTGCAGCGGCGACTCGCGGTCCTCGACGGCCCGCTCGATCCACCGCCGCCGCACCTGGGCGCAGGCGTCGTGGACGGCGGTCCCGACGCCGGCCATGGTCGCCGAGCCGCCGTGCGGCGAGGTCGGCGGGTAGAGGGAGTCGCCGAGCCGGAAGGTGACCGTACGCATGGTCAGCCCGACGGCGCCGGCCGCGACGGGTCTGGAGGGTAGGTGCTCGGCCCCATATTGCTGGTGGCCGCCTCGACCACAGCGGTGCGGGCGAAGCGGCGTGACCCAGCGGATGCCCTTCTCGCTGCGGATGCGGGCGCGTACCTTGCGATGTGTGGCGAGTACGTCGGGACGGCGGGGTTGACGTTGCCCGCGAGAGCTGCGGGGGCCTGGTGGGGGAGGGGGAGGGGGAAGGAAGCGCTGGTGCCGCCTCCGGGGCAAACCTGCGGTGTCCCCCGGGTACGGGCAGGCCAGTCGGGGATGAATGCAACCGCCCCGGAGGCTGAGGTCCGCACGGGTCGTCCGCGCCCGTCATTCCGACGTGGACTGATCTCCGCGGGACGGGCTTCATCTCGCGGCGTCCAGGGCTGCGTAGACGAGCTTGAGGTAGTGGTGCGTGCGCTCCGAGCCCAGGATCCCGTCGCCAAGCCGGTTCATCGTGTACGTGAACGTGATGCGCCGATCGAGGTCCATCATGGCGATGGAACCGCCTCGGCCGACCCAGAAGCAGATCGTTCCGGTGGGCATGTGCGGCATCGTCCTGGAGTCGGCGAGTGCGTAACCGATGCCCCAGCGCACGGGAACGCCCAGAAACAGGTCGGTCCCGTCGGCCTGTACGTCGAAGATCTTGCCCACCGTGTGCGCAGAGAGCAGCCGAAGACCGTTCGCCTCGCCGCCTCGTGAGATGACGGAGAGAGCGCGGGCCATGCCCCGTGCGTTGCCGTGTCCGTTGACGGCTCCGAGTTCGGCGCGGCGCCATTGCGGTGTGTCGACGTGCTCGTCCCGGGCGGGGCTGCCGAAGAGGGTCTTGGCGAAGATGCCCTCGGGATCCGAACCGGCCGGCATGTCGATGATTTGCGAAGGCGGCACCAACGGGGCGATACGGGGCCAGTCGGCTTCCCGCGCGCCGATCTGGACGTCGGCTTCCAACGGCCCCGCGATCTCGGTGTCGACGAACTCCGTCAGCGTAAGGCCACTGACCCGCCGGACGAGCTCGCCCACGAGCTGCCCCTGGGTCTGCAGGTGGTAGCACGAGGCGCTCCCCGGCCTCCACCAGGGCGCCTGTTCGGCCAGTCGGGCGCTCGCCGTCGGCCAGTCGTACAGATCGTCCATGGTGAAGGGCTGCTGCCAGCCGGAGAGCCCCGAGGTGTGCGCCAGGACGTGCCGCACCTCGATGTCCTGCTTGCCGCCGGCGGCGAATTCGGGCCAGTAGTGCGCGACCGGGCGGTGGAGGTCCAGTGCTCCACGGTCGACGAGGACGAGGGCCGCCAGACTGCTGAGGGTCTTGGTGGTCGACCAGAGGCCGACCAACGTGTCCCGGCGCCACGGAACGGTCCTTTCCGTATCGGCGTGACCACCCCACATGTCGACTTCCATGACACCGTCGACGTCGATGGCGATCGACGCCCCCAGCTCCTCGCCGGATTCGAGGTGCGCTGCCAGTGCCGCGCGGACCGGCTCGAACCGGGCCGTAGTCGTTCCTTCGACGGTGACCATGACTTTTCCCCACTGTGGACGGCGTTCGCTCGTCCACTCAACGGGATGACAGGCACACCGGTTCACGT
Source organism: Streptomyces sp. NPDC092370 (assembly GCF_044755265.1). Classification (NCBI taxonomy): domain Bacteria; kingdom Bacillati; phylum Actinomycetota; class Actinomycetes; order Kitasatosporales; family Streptomycetaceae; genus Streptomyces; species Streptomyces sp. NPDC092370. The sequence continues at coordinate 109,762 of NZ_JBIVQO010000016.1, forward strand.
CCGCCGCAGATCGAAGTGATGTCCCGGGGAAGACCCATCGGGCCGCCCGAGGACCGCGCCCCTGCCCGGGTCGGCTCGCTCGCCTTCACCACGGGCCTACGGGACGACTCGGACGTACGGGGCCTCAAGGCCGGGGCGGCCCGCGCGTCGGAAGCTCGGTCCGGCTGAGGCGGAGGTGCAGCGCACGGAGGACGCCACGTGCCAGCACCTCGGACGCAACCTCCCGAGGCAATGAAGAAGACGCTTGGGTCATGTGCCGGGCCGGCGCGGACGCACGGCGAGATGCCCGCCAGGGCGGGCTCGTCCCCGGCCACCCGACGGATGCCCTGCTCCGAAGACCCTGGTGGCTCGTGCCGTCCGCAGAACCTCTCACGCTGAGTGACGACCTGCTAGGGTCCCTCCTGGTGTGCGGGAAGCGGACGACGGGGTCCTCCCCGCTCCGAGCCACCTGCACCGTTCCCCAATCCTGGGCGGACAGGTCATCGCGACAGGGGGTCGTGCTGGCGTCCGGGCAGGGCGGCGCCCCCGCGTCCGGCATGGCGCTCATGGCGCGACAGCCCGGGCCCGGGCAGGTCAGCGGTCTGCGGCCGGAGCGGGTCGCTCACATCTCGATGGGCCATGCGTTGCTGGTCGCAACGCGGTTGGGGGGTGCTGGGTGGCAACGGTGACGCCTGTGGGGGATGAGTTCGACTTCGAGTTGCTGGGTCCGCTGGTGGTACGACGGGCGGGCACGGCGCTTGATCCGGGCCGGCGCAAGCAGCGGTTGCTGCTGATCCGGCTGCTGCTCGCCGACGGCCGCGCCGTCCCTCCCGAGACGCTGTGCGAGGAACTGTGGTCGGAGCAGCCGGGACGAACACCGGGCGGGGCGATGGCCTCCCTGCACGCCCACGTCAGTAAGGTCCGCGCCGTCCTGGAACCCCAGAGACTGCGCGCGCGGAGGGAGTTCGGGGTGCTGGTCACCGAACCCGCCGGCTATGTGCTGCGCGTCCCGCCCGAGAACCGGGACACCGTCCGTTTCGAGCAGGCCGTCGCACAGGCGCACCGACTGCTGGACCGGGGGCGGCCCGACCACGTTCTGCGGGAAGCCGAACGGGCCCTTGCGATGTGGCGCGGAGCCGCGCTCGCCGACGCCACGCACCACCTGTTCGCCGCCCATGAAGCCGCACGTCTGGAGGAACTGCGGCAGACCACCCGGGAGATCCGCACCACCGCCCTTCTCCTGGACGGACGGATACCGGAAGCCGTGGCGTCGGCGCAGGAACTGACGGCGCAGCATCCGCTGCGGGAGACCGGCTGGGCCCTGCTGCTGCGCGCCCTGTACCTGGCCGGCCGGCACCCTGAGGCACTGCAGCGCTACGCGGACCTGCGTCGGCACCTCACCGACGAACTCGGTCTCGACCCCGGCCCCGGGCTGCGGGCCCTGCACGAGGGCATCCTCCGCCACGACCTGCCACCGCTGGCCCCGCCGGGCACGGCCGGCGCTGCGGGCTCGGCGGCCGGCACCGCGGACAGCGGTGGTCCGAGCCGGCCGGCGGGGTCCGAGGCGCTGGGAGATCGGTCCGAGGCGCTGGAGATCCACACCGAAGCAGCACCCTCCGGCGTGCGTCCTGCCGCCGCGGCCCGCGGTGTCACCTCCGGCGGGCAGACCGACGACGCGACGCCCGTCGGCACGACCGCCAGGGCATCCGCCGACTCGGCGGACCCCTCCGGTGCGAGCGGCGACCCTGCCGCGGACGGTGCCGTAAGCGGGTCGCCACGAGTGACGCGCCCGGCGCAGCTGCCGAGTGATCTGCGAGTGTTCGCGGGGCGGGCCGCCGAGGGTGCGTGGCTGTCCGCCGCGAGCGGTGCGCCCGCCCGCCCGGGCCCGGCGGGTGCGCCCGTCATCGTCATCGGCGGCGCTCCCGGGGTGGGCAAGACCACCTTCGCCGTCCACCACGCACACCGCATCGCGTCCTCTTTCCCGGACGGCCAGTTGTTCGTCAATCTGTGCGGCTACCACCCGCACGCACCCGCCGTGGAACCCGGCGACGCCCTGCACGGCTTCCTCACCGCTCTCGGTGTCCCCGCTCCGCGCATCCCCGAGGACACCACCGCCCGCAGCACGTTGTTCCGCAGTCTCCTGGCCGACCAACGGGTCCTGCTCGTCCTGGACAACGCCCGCGACGAGCAACAGGTCCGCCCCCTGCTGCCCGCGGGGACCGGCTGCTTCACCCTGGTCACCAGCCGCAACCAGCTTCCGGGCCTGATCGCGACGGACGGGGCCAGGCCGCTGTCCCTCCCGCTGCCCTCACCGGCCGAGGCCCACGAGACACTGGCGCGGCGACTGGGACCGGAGCGCCTGGCCGCCGAGCCCACCGCCACGGCCGACATCATCCGGTGGTGCGGACGCCTGCCCCTGGCACTCGCCGTGGTCGCCGCCCGCGCGGAACTCGAACCCGCCTTCCCCCTGCACGCCATCGCCGACGACCTGCGCGAGGCCCACGGCGGCCTGGACGCGTTCACCGGCTTCGACACCACCACCGATGTCCGGGCCGTGTTCTCGTGGTCCTACCGGTCCCTCGACGAGCCCGCCGCCCGTCTCTTCCGCCTCCTGGCCGTACACCCCGGACCCGACATCAGCGCCCCGGCCGCCGCCGGCCTTGCCGGACTGTCCCTCCCTCACACACGCGGCCTGCTCGCCGGCCTGACCCGCTCCTGCCTCGTCGAACAACCCCGGCCCGGCCGGTTCGCCCTGCACGACCTGCTGCGCGTCTACGCCACCGAACTCACCCACACCCACGACGACGCCGATGAACGCCACCGTGCCACCCTCCGGGTCCTGGACCACTGCATGTTCACGGCCTATGAAGCCAACCGGCTGTTCAAGCAGGACTCGCTGCCTGAACTCGACCTCGGCTCCCCGAGTCCGGGCGTCACCCCGGAGGATCTCGCCACCGTGGAACAGGCGAACCGGTGGTTCACCGCCGAACACCGGGTGCTGACCGGCCTGCTGCACACCGCCGTCAGCCGGAAGCTGGACCACCACATCACCGGACTGGCCTGGTCGCTGAAGGAATACCTGAACCGCCAGGAATACTGGCCGGAGGCCATCACCGCGCTGTTCCCCGCTCTGGAAGTGGCCCGGCGCCGGGCCGACCGCCTGGAGGAAGGCCGCTGCCTGCGGCACATCGGCAGCATCCACGGCTACCTCGGCCATCAGGAACAGGCCCTGGACCACCTGAGGCGCGCCACCACGCTCTTCGAAGACCTCGACGTGGTCGCCGAACAGGCCCGCGCCCACTACGCCACGGCGTGTGCGCTGTACCTGTTCGGCCGGATCCCCGAGGCCGTGGCGTTCTCCGAGCGGGGACTCGCGCTGTCCCGGGCCACAGGGGACGAGCTGTGGACGGCCGAATGCCTCGTCGAGCTCGCCTGGTTCCATTCCAACCTGGGGCAGCTCGAGAAGGCCCTGGTGCACGGCGAGGAGGCCCTCGCCCTGTTCCAGTGCCTGGACGCCCCCTGGCAGCAGGCTCAGGGCTGGGACGTCCTGGGCTTCATCCTCCGGATGCTCGGCCGGTACGAGGAGTCGGTGGCCACCTACCGGCGGGCGGTGGAGGCGTTCGGGGAACTGGGGGACCACAGGAACGCCGTCGGCGCGCTGATGCGGCTCGGCGACACCCGCCTGGCCATGGGCGAGCGGGAGGCCGCCCGAGCGCACTGGGCCCGCGCGCTCGCCGACGCCGAACAGCGGGCGCTGTCCCGCAGCGCCCAGGAGGCCCGGGACAGGCTCGCCGGCCTCGACACCGAAGCGGACCCCGTTCCCGTCGCGGCGGAGAGGGCCGTCGGCAGCCATAAGGTGCCGACCCCGGCGAGTGGCGATCCTGCGCGCAAGCTCCCTTCCCCGGGGCGGGGTTAGCGGGTCCAAGACGCTGCACCGAGTCGCCGGCGGGGCATCCCCGCCGGCGACCGACTCCGCCTTCCTCCCGTCGCCGGCGCGCATTCCGGGCAGCATCGGCGGGCCCTTGCGGCGGCCGGCCGCACTCCCACCGCAGAGGTGCGGGCCACGGCCACCGCCGAGCCCGCCGCATCCGTCACCGGCGGGAACGACCGGCCGCCGCCGGTTACTTGGCCAGGAAGGCGAGCAGGGCGTCGGTGACCTCCTGGGCATGGGTCCACAGCAGGCCGTGCGGGGCGCCCTCGACGACGACGTACTCGGCCTGCGGAAGCGCCCGGTGGAACGGCTCGGCGGTGGCCTCGATCGGCAGGATGCGGTCGGCGGTGCCGTGCAGGATCAGCGTGGGTACGTCGATCTTGGGAAGGTCGGCGCGGAAGTCGGTGGTCCAGGTCGACACGCACGCCAGGGACGCGTACCAGGAGGCACCTGCGGCGACGTTCCAGCTGTTGCGGACGGCCTCCTCGCTGATCCGGGTACCGAGGTTCTCGTCCAGGTTGTAGAAGTCCTGGTAGAACGCGGTGAAGTAAGCGTATCGGTCGGCGGTGACGGCCTGCTTGATGTCCTCGAAGATACCGCCGTCGACCCCTTCGGGGTTGTCGTCCGTCTTGAGCAGAAACGGCTCCAGGGAGGCGAGGAAGGCGGCCTTGGCGATACGGGCGCAGCCGTAGGTACCCAGGTAGCGGCCGACTTCGCCGGTGCCCATGGAGAAGCCGACGAGAACGGCTTCGCGCAGGTCCAGGGTCTCCAGAACGGTGTTGAGGTCGGCGGCGAAGGTGTCGTAGTCGTAGCCGGTGGTGGGCTGGCTGGACCGGCCGAAGCCGCGCCGGTCGTAGGTGATGACGCGGTAGCCGGCCTGGAGCAGGGCGGCGGACTGCTTCTCCCAGGAGTGGCCGTCGAGCGGGTAGCCGTGGATGAGCACCACCGGCTGCCCGGTGCCGTGGTCCTCGTAGTAGAGGTCGATGGAGGCGGAGTTCTCCTGGCCGACGGTGATGAACGGCATGGTGGTTGCTGCCTTTCGGTGAGTACGCGATTGGTGATGACAGTGGTGGGTGACGGTTACGTCACGGGTGACGGGAGATGGCGGAGCGGGGCGGTCTGCTTGTCACGCCGGTCAGCGAACCGTCCGGGCCGCCTTCTCCACGACGCGGGTCACGGCGTCGGGGCGCGAGACGGACACCGCGTGTGAGGCGTCGATCTCGGTCGTGTGCGCGTGCGCCCGGGCCGACATGAAGCGCTGGGCGGCCACGGGGATGTTCCGGTCCTCGGTCGTGACCAGGGACCAGGAGGGGATCGTCTTCCAGGCGGCCTGCATGGACTTCTCCTCCAGCGCGGCGGCCGCGACCGGACGCTGCCCGGTGGCCATGAGCCGCGCCTTGTCCGCCGGCACGTCCGCGGCGAACTGCTGGTGGAACTTGTCCGGCTTGATGTAGACGTCGGCACCCTGGCTGCCGTCCGGCAGCGTGTAGTTCACCGGTTCGATCGCCTGGCCGAGGGTGCTGCCGGGGTACTTGTTCGTCAGCCCGAGCGAGCTCTCGCCGGAGTCGGGCAGGAACGCCGCGATGTAGACAAGCGCCTTGACCTTGTCCTCCAGTCCGGCGGCGGCCTGGCTGATGACGGTGCCGCCGTAGGAGTGGCCGACCAGGACCACAGGTCCGTCAATGTGCTCGACAACGCTGCGCAGGTAGGCGGCGTCGCTCGCCGGGCCGCGCAATGGGTTGGCGGCGGCCACCACCGGGTACCCCGCGCGCTGCAGCCGCTTGACGACGCCGTCCCAGCTCGCGGCGTCGGCGAACGCCCCGTGCTCCAGCACGATCGTCGGCCGCTCCTGGTGGCGAGCCGCGGCTCCGGCCGCACCGGGAAGGGTGACGGCAGTGACGGCCAGGCCCACGGCCGCGGTGACACCGAGCAGGGTGATCCGGCGGCGCGGAAGGGCCGGTCGGGTGATGTGCATCGTGAACGTCCTCTTTCTTGGAATGTCGGTCCTGGTGGAGGACCAAAGGGATTGGTGACGGGCTCGACGAATTGAGGGAATGCGATCGCACACACCTGCATGCGAAGGGCTCGACTGTCATGTCGCTTCGTCAGGGGAGGAGGCCGGGTCGCGGGGGCGGCTGACGCCGGGCGGCAGGCACTCTTCGCGGGGGCGGCTCGGCCGTCGGCCGGCCGAAGCCCGTCTGACGCCGGCAGGGCCGATGCCCGAGAGCATCAGCGTCACACCGGCGAGCCGCAGCCGTTCCTCCGAACCCTGCGGGCAACGGCCGACGTGTCCGGGCCGGACTTCGCCGGTCCGTGTTCCGGCGTGTCGCGGTTACTCGCCGAGTACACCCCGTTCCTCCAGTGCCTTACGCAGGGCTCGCATGGCGTAGAAGGCGCGGCTCTTGACGGTGCCGGGTGGGACGCCGAGGTGTTCGGCGGCCTGGGCCACGCTGCATCCCAGGTAATACATGAGCTGGATGACCGTCCGTTGCCGCTCGTTCAGGTCCCGAAGCGCTTCGAGTACCACGTGGGAGGTGAGGGTGGAGTCCGTGCCGTCCCGGACGGCGTCCGGTTCCTCGGCGGGCATCCAATCCAGGGGGCGGATCCGGCGGGCCCGATGGTGGTCGACGACCAGGTTTTTCACCACCGTGAACAGCCATGGCCGGACGTGTTCGCCGCGGGTGCACAGGAACCCGGCGCGCTTCCAGGCGCGGGCCGCCGCCTCCTGGAAAATGTCCTCCGCCTTGTGCCAGTCGCCGTCCAGCAGTCGTGCGGCGTACCGGAGGAGCAGGGGCCCGTACTGGTCGTAAAGGTTTTCGACGAAGGCGTCGCAGTCGGCCCTCGACGCGATATGCCGGGCATGCACCCGGGCTGGAGCGAGGGTGGTGATCCCCGCGTCCAAGGTCCCGTTCATAGGTGGCGCTCAATCCTGTTCAAGTGTTCTGAGGCGTGTCTCCCGGACGGGGAGCATGGGGCCCACACTGTTCGGGTTTCCTTGGCGAAACCTTGTCGTCTCCTTGTCGTGCCGGGCCGGCGCTCCCTGTCGCCGCCCTTGTCGCACGGTCGTATGTGCCGTCCGACCCGACGGCCTCACGCTCAGGCACGTTCTTGCTGGTCATGGATCCGTTCCATGATCGGGAGCTACACCGAACGATGTGCCGCCCCGTGCCCGGGCCGGCGCATAGCGCTCGAAGCCCGGTGGCCCGGAAGCCGGCGGGGGCGACCAGCATGTCCGGCCGAGTCGAGCGGTGGCCGGTGAAACGGGCGAGGCCGGTCCGCGCTCCCTCCGCGACGACTGCGGACAGGTCGTGGTCGGAGTGCTCGGCGGCCATGCCCGCATGGGCCTGCGAACCTTGGACACGAGACCGACGACAGCGGGGCCGGTGGATGCCGGCTCGACCAACTCCTGGTACCTGAAGGGCTGCTGGCCTGTCACGGTGAGATCATGACCGGCCAGGTCCGTTGCGGTGAGGAGAGCGCGCGTGAAGGTCCACCCGGCCGGCGAGACGGTCCTCGTGACGGGAGGCAGCGGCTTCGTGGCCGCCCATCTGGTGCGGCAGCTCCTGCAGAGCGGCTACCGGGTGCACACCACCGTGCGCGGTATCGCGAACGCGGCGAAGGTGGGCCCGCTGCGGGCGATGGGCGACGCACACCCCGGCCGGCTGAAGCTCTTCGAGGCGGACCTGCTGCGGGAGGGGTCCTTCGACGAGGCGATGAAGGGCTGCGCGGTCGTCTTCCACGTGGCCTCGCCCTTCCTCATGCCGGAGAAGATCAAGGACGGCCGCAGGGACGTGGTGGAGCCCGCGCTGCTGGGCACGCGCAACGTGCTCGCGAGCATGGAGCGGACGGAGACGGTCGAACGGCTGGTGTTCACCTCCACTGTCGGCGCGATCTTCGGCGACTACGCCGACGTGCTGGAGATGGACGACCGGATCCTGTCGGAGAAGTACTTCAACACCACCAGCACCGTCGAGAACAACCCTTACCACTACGCCAAGACGGTGGCCGAGCGAGCCGCGTGGGAGGCGGAGGCCGCACAGGACCGCTGGCGCATGGTCTCCGTCAACCCGGGTCTGATCCTGGGCCCTCCACTCACCCCGGCCTCGGACTCGGGCAGCCTCTTCCTCCTGGACGAACTCCTCAAGGGCTACTTCTTCTACGGCGCCCCGGACTTCAGTTTCACCACGGCGGACGTACGGGACGTCGCCCTGGCCCACATCGCGGCGGCCGAACAACCCGGCGCGCACGGCCGCTACATCGTGGCGGCGGCGGAGATGACGTCCTTCCACCAGATGTCCCGCATCCTCCTCCGGCACCACCCCCGCAACGTCCGACTGCCCCGAACAGCCCTTCCCCACTGGCCGGTTCGTCTCCTCGGCCCAGCCTTCGGACTCACCCAGGACTACATCCGCAAACACCTCGGCATCAGGTTCCGCGTGGACAATACCCGCAGCGTCACCGAACTGGGCCTCGCCTACCGCCCGATCGAGGAGACGCTGGTGGACCACTACCGGTCCTGGCGGGAGCAGCGTGGCTGAAGGGCGCGCGCCGGGCACGGCGCCGTCCTTCCCCGCCGCCCGGGCCCCGTTCGATCACCCGGGTCGGAGCCGGCCATCACCAGCACCTGCGACCAGGAGTGGCGGACCTTGCGGGGGCAGGCATGCACGATCCGGGCGCACGCCTCGATCACGTGCGGGGCCGAACCGGGGGCCGATGAACGCGGCCTGGTTCGACGCCTACGGCTCGTCGGTGGAGAACGACATGTCCTGCTCGACGACGACCACGGTGTGCCCGGCGTCGACCAGTCCGTGCAACGCAGCGCCTCCACGTCGGCGGGGAGGAGCCCGGTCGTCGGTTCGCCCAGGAGGTAGAAGAGTGTGGCCGCGTCGGCCGCGCTGCGGTTCGCCCGCCAGCTTGATGCGCTGGGCATCATCTCCCATCGATCTTGATGAAGTTTCTCGTCCAGGTGCCAGTGGCCACCAGGCCGGGGCCGCCGGCGGCGTGCGGCGTCGTATTGCACTGCCCGCTGCGTCGGTTGTCATGTACACCCGCTCCACCGACCCGGTCTCTGTCCGCCGCAGGTTCCTCGGTGGAGGGGGACCTCAGCTCGGCCTCACTGACGTCAGGCCCAGACAGGGTGGTATCCCGGGTTCGCCCGTGATCGGCTCGCGTTCGACACGGTCCTCCTCCCGGCGTACCGGCACGGTCTAGCCTGTACGTCTTCACAGTCCGTTCACCTCCTCTCACTCACGGAGTCGGACCGGACGGCGTCCGTTTCGTCAAGCGCGTACCCGCGTTTGACGGCAGGGCGGTGGGGCTACTCGCACCTGCAAGCCTGCGTCGCAGCGAAGGACGGCGTCGACGGGACCGCGCGGAGACAGAGGACAAGGGGTTGGTCGCGATGACCGTCGCGACACAGCAGGGCGGCGGGGGCGGTTCCAGCGGCCTCTACGACGTTCTGGAACTCATTCTCGATCGCGGGCTGGTCATCGACGCGTACGTGCGGGTCTCCCTCATCGGTATCGAGCTACTCACGATCGACATACGGATCGTGGTGGCCAGCGTCGACACCTACCTTCGCTTCGCCGAGGCGTGCAACCGCCTCGACCTGGAAGCGGGGCCGCGCAAGCCGGCCGGACTTGCCGAGCTCACAGGGCAAGCGACCGAGCCCGGCGTGCACGGCAAGACCAAGGGAGCCCTGTCCGGCGCCGCCGAGACAATCTCCGACGCCTTCCAGCAGGCACGTGAGGACGGCCGGGAACGTCAGGCCGAGCGGCCCGCCGTGCGCGGCAGAGGAGAATGAGAGCCTCCGGGCTTGGAGCGGGGGATCACATCGGACCAGGAGCGCTGCCAGACTGGGAGCTGGCCGTCGACCACGCCGCCGGCACCGCCATGCGTGAGGCTCGGGCCGACGTGATCAACTCCTGCGGGAGAGGCGGCGTACTCGGCGGGAGGCTTGGGCAGGTTCCGCAGGTGTTTTCGTTTACCGAACATCCTGCTGGTCAACAGCCCCTGGGTGGCGCTCCGGACCCGTTCGCCGCGTCCCTGTTGCCATCGGTCTGGCCTCGCAACGCTGATTGGAAGTGCTGGGCCAGTTCCCGCTTGAACACATCCGTGTCGCCCTCCAGCGCGACCTGGGCCAGCCTCGCGTGCTCGACAGCGATGTCGTGCAGGTCGCTGTAGGAGGGGTGGTCGACCAGGAGATAGAGGCGCAGCTTGGTCTCCCAACCGTTCCAGAGATTGCGCAGCGTGCCGTGTCCCGACAAGTCGTAGAACAGCCTGTGGAACTGAAGGTGCGCATCGACGCTGGCCGGGATGTCGTTCTTCTCGATCGCGCGGTTGAGCTCCTCGATCGTCTGCGTCAACTTGGGCTGCTCGGGCCCCCGGAGCGCTTCGATGGCAAGCTCCGCGGCATAAGGCTCGACGAGCAAACGGATCGAGGCGATCTCGGCGATCTCCTGAGCGCTGACCTCGACGACGAACGCCCCCCGGAACGGGACCCTCACGACCAAGCCCTCCTCCTCGAGCCTGGTCAGCGCCTCACGCAACGGGGAACGACTGATCCCCAGATCCGTCGCGATGTCCCTTTCGCGCAGTTGTCCACCGGGAGGCACGGTCCCGTCGAGAATGGCTTCGCGTAGCACGCGGTACACACCCTCCGGAGTCGTCGTCCGCTCCAACCCTCCGAACTTGGGGTCCATCCCGGTCACCTCTCTGGTCGGTTGTCGACCACACAGGCTACAGCTCGTCCGTGCCGCACGGGGCTGCCGGTCCAGGCCCCAAGCCGGCCAGTGGAGGGCCGTCCCCTCAAGGGCGCGGCGGGCCCTTGAGGACCGGCAGGTCGGCGATGTTCGGTGATTCGCTCGTAGTCGAGCCACGGCTCGTCGGGCTCGAAGCCCCGATCCATGTAGACCGTGTGCTTGATGCCGAGGGCGGCGGGGGAGGGCAGGTCGTACTTCGGGCTGGCCGAGACGTGCACGATGTCGTCCGGTGCCGCCCCCAGCTCGTCCACCGTGTACTCGAACGCCCGAAGCCGGGACTTGTAGACGCCCACCTGCTCGGCGCAGACGGCACGACGCCCAAGTGCACCGGTGTGTCGGCTGCCAGGCCCCCGTGCGGATGCGGTATGCGTCCAGTGATGTGACATTGATCTTGAGAGTCGCTGCTGGATGACAGGAGGCCGTGGTGGAGCATCCGCATGTGCTGGTGATCGAGGATGAGCGGGATCTCCTGGTTCTGCTGGAGCGCCATCTGCGGGCACTGGGGTGCCGGGTGGTGTCAGCGGAGTCCGGCGTGAAGGGTCTGGAGCTGGCGTTCGCGGACCCCCCGGACATGGTGATCATCGACATTCTGCTGCCGGATATCGACGGCCGGGAGATCGTGCGCCGGCTGCGTGCGGACGAGCGCACCAGAAGATGTCACCTGGTGGTCTCCTCCGTGCTTGATGCGCCGGATCTGCTCTACCTGGCGACAGAGCTGTTGGACAAGCCGTTCGGAAGGGCGTCTGTGACCGGGCTCATCGACACCTACAGAACCTCCCGCGCTCAGGAAGAGTGATGGACCACAAAGTAAATTTCGCTCTCCTGGACATCCGTATACCGGGGATGTCCGGTCTGGATGTCTGCCGCCCACCGCGTGCCACCACCCAACTCCAGCGCTGCCGATCCTCTTGATCACCGCACGCTCCCAGGAAGGCGATGCCGAGGTGTGTTTCGCCGCGGGTGCGGACGACTGCATCATCAAGCCGTTCAGCCCTCGGGAGCTCTCCAGCCGAGTCGAGGCCGTACTGGCCAGGGCCAGCCGGTGACGTCTGCCAGGAGGCGAGCGCACGTGAAGACACTGGACGTCATGGAAAAGGAGCGCGACTGCGTCGGGCGGCGGCTGGGCATCGCCTTCGGCGTCCTCACCGCACTCATCGCCCTGGTGGGGGCGGGGGCGGTCACCGGGGCGGTCATGGAGAACGCCGTACAGGACCGGATCGCTGACCGTGTGCAGCCGGCCTGGGCCGCCAATATGCGCCTGCACCAGGAGGCGGTGCAGATGCAGCGGTCCATGCGCGGCTATCTCCTGCTCGGCGACCGGGAGCTGCTCGATGACTACCGTCAGGCCCGCGATGGCTATCCGGACCTCCTGGCTGTAGTACGCCGACACGCCACGCGCGGGATGGATGACAATCTCGACATGCAGCAACGGCAGCTGCGCGCCTACGTGAGGGTCGCCGACCAGCAGGGCAAGGCATCGCCCCGAAGTGAGCAGGCGGTGAAGCTCACCCGGACGGGCAGTGTCGCCCTCGAGCGTTTCGCCGACACCAACCAGCAGTTGCAGGCTCAGCTCAGCAGCGAGATTCGGCGGCTGCACGACCGTTCCGACACGCTCGTCACCGCTGGGACCGCGGCGCTCGCCGCTCTGGTCGCCACGGCCCTTGCCCTGTCCCTGTATACGGCGAGGAGGGCCACCCGTGGCGTAGTGGGCCCACTGAGACAGATCCAGCAGGCGCTCGCCGGGCTGACGGCCGGTGAGCACTCCGCCCGTGTCCGGCCGGAAGGGCCCCGCGAGACCCGCGCGGTGGCCGAGTCTGTGAACCAACTGGCCGACGAGAGCGACCGTCTGCGCCGCATCGAGCAGGACCGCAATCGGCTGGCGGAGATCGCCCGGCAGTCCGGGATGCGGATCCGCGAGCGCCTGGACGTGGCGACCGTGTTGAGCGAGGCCTGCGCCGGGATCGGCGAGGGCTTGGACGCCGACTACGTCTTCCTCCTCCTCCGTGAGGGTGACAGTCCGCTCGTGCCCGTCGTGCGGGCCTGGTCGGCCCAAGCGGGCATCCTCCCCGCCGACCAGCAGCAAGCACTGCCGGGCATCCCCGCTGACGTGGTCCGCGACCACTACCAGCAGGGAACGACGTGGCTGGTCCCGGACCTGTCCGGTTACCTCGGGTCAACCCGGCCGGTGCCCGGCGCGCCCGGTTCCTTCGGCGAGATCGGCCTGCCGGAGGCCAACCGCGTCGCCTCGGCCCGGCTGGGCCTGCACGCGGTGGCGGTCGTCCCGCTCGGCGTCGGCGACGAACCCCTGGGGGCGATCTGCCTGGCCCGCACCCGCACTGACCGTCCCTGGCAGAGCGTGGAGGTGGAAACAGCCGAAGCAATGGCTGTCGGCGTCGCGCGCGCCCTGCACACCTCCATGCTCTACGAGCAAGAAGCACGCCTGGTGGAAGAACTACGCGCCCTGGACCGGGCCAAGAGCGACTTCCTGTCCACCGTCTCCCACGAACTGCGCACCCCGCTGACCAGCATCGTCGGCTACGTCGAACTCCTCACAGACGAAGAAACCGGCCCGCTGACCGCCCCCCAGCACAAGATGCTCGACGTCATCGCCCGCAACGCCCACCGCCTGCGCGCGCTGATCGAGGACCTGCTGACCCTCTCCCGCATCGAATCCGGCAAATACACCTCGCGGAAGAAGCCGATCGACCTGCGCCCCCTGGTGACTGCCGCGGTCGACGCCATCAAGCCCGCCGCCGAAGCCGCCTCCGTCCACCTCGAAGCCGACTGCCCCGACCGGCCCCTCATCTGCGAAGCCGACAGCGACCAACTCGACCGGGTTTTGATGAACCTGCTCTCCAACGCCGTCAAGTTCACCCCTCAGAACGGACAGGTCCGCGTCCATGCCGCCCAGCAGGACGGACACGCCGTCATCATCGTCAGCGACACCGGCATCGGCATCCCCGCCACCGAACAAAAACAGCTGTTCACCCGCTTCTTCCGCGCGTCCAACGCCAATGACGCAGCCATCCCCGGCACCGGACTGGGCCTGACCATCGTCCGCACCATCATCGACAACCACGGCGGCACCACCGAAATTCACTCCCGCCAAGGGCAAGGCACCACCGTGACCGCACGTCTGCCCCTCACAGCCACTGACCCGGTGACCGACACTCCCTGACCGCGGCCGCCGAGACGCGAACGGCTTCCTTCGGAAAGCTGCGACTGCGACTGCGCATGCGCCGTATCTCTGTAGCGCGTACGGCTTGACCTGCATAAACGCCCTCTTGCCCTCCTAGGTCTTCGTATGGGCGACGAGACCGTCCCCGGAGGCCGTCGTGAGGGTCAGTTCCTGGCCCTTGTGCTGGTAGGACACCTTGTCGGCGAGGATCTCGGTCAGCTCCCGCTCCGCCTTCATCACCGAGCCCTCGCACAGCATGCGCGTGGTCGAGAGCGGACCGAACTCGATGCTGCCGTCCTTGACGGTCGCCTTGCCGCGGAAGTTGTTGCAGCCGAGATTGCCGCTCACGGAGCCGTCCTCGGACAGGGCGAGGTGAGCCTTGGCGCCCTTGGGCAGGGGCTGGGCCGTAGCGTCGTCGTCCTTGCCGGAGACCAGGGTGTGGATGAACCACTTCGTGCCTTTCAGGGCCGGCTCGGGCTCATCGGCTCCCTCGGTGAGGGTGATGGAGTCGCCGTCAGACCTGGTCAGTGTGAGGGTCTTGGTGCCGTCGCGTTCCTCGATGGCGGCCTTGAGGGTGCCCGTAAAGACGCTTTGGAAGCGCTCCTCGAACTCCTGTACGGGACCGGGGCAACCCATCTGGGTCGAGGCCAGGTCGGTGATCTTCATGGTGTCACCGTCGATCTCGACGTCCGCACCGAAGTGGTTGCAGCCCACTGAGCCGCCTGACTCACCGCCGCCGACATCCGGTTCCGCGGCGCCGGGCTTGAAGGTGATGTGCGCCTGGTCGACCCGGAAGTGCTTCTCCCCGGTCGGCAGGTCATACGTTTTGCCGTCGACGGTGACCTTCTGGGGCACCCAGCGGATGTCCGCGACGTCGGCGGCGTCGGTGGTCTTCCCGCCGTTTCCGACCGAGCCGCTGTCGCTGCCCGACTCCGTGCCGCAGGCGACCAGCACGGCGGTGCCGGCCAGGGCCGCGGCGGCGTATTTCACGCTTGTCGTCCGCTTCATGCCTCTTGGACGCACGAGACGGGAGTTGGGTTCGGTCGTTACGGTCCGTTGTGCCGTGAAGCTACCCAGGGCAGCAGCGCATCGAGAGCGGCCCGCTCTCCGCTGGCGCTCACCTTGGCCTCATGGAGGGCGTCCGTCCACTTCAGCCGCCCGGTCGCGCGCCGTGTCCCAGGTCAGCGACTCGGTCTCGACGACGGGTGGGCGCCCCGGGGGTGCCGGGGGCCTCGACTCACTGCACGACGGCATACGGCTCACTGCACGACGGCATACGGCGGAATCCGCCTCCCGGTCGCTGGGTGAGGCGCCCCTCGGTGCGGGCCGAGTTCTTCGCCCTTGCGGCGACGGTGTGGAATGACCAGACCAGTGCCCTCATAGCCTCCGTCGGCAATCGTCATCGTGTTGCCGACGGAGGCTTCGGCACCGGACTCCTCCCACCCTCGGGAGTCGTGCCGATTGTCCGGCAGCGGCCTGCCAAGCACGACGACGCGGCGGGTATCGGCGGTCGATGACCACATGATGAGCAGCGGAGCACCGATCGTTCTTCGAAGGCTCGGCAACCATGTGGTCGCGAGTGGGCACCAAGGGGCCATCCACGATGAGCACGGTGTCCTTGCGGACCCGCTTCCGCTGCTGGAGAGCGAGCATCGGTCCGAGGTGGGCCAATGATCCGGTCCGCGGACGAATCGGAGATCCCGAACAACGGGCAAGCCGGCGCATCGGCATGCGTCCGCCGGTACGCCGTGACCAGCAAGATGCGGTCCTCAAGCGACAGGCTCCACGGGCGAACCGGGGTGAGAGCCGGTGGCCTGCTCGCGCCGTGTCGCGGTCACAATGCGCCACAAAGGCCGTTGCAGTGCTAACCGTCGCCGGGAGCGTGCGGGTTCACCCGGTAGGTCAGCTCGTAACGCGCACCGGCGTCGTCGAAACGGGCCACCTGGAAGCCGGCTCCCGCGAGTGACGTGACCAGTTGCACTGAGCCGATGACGTCCTCGACGCTCCCGTCCTCGTTCGCTCGCACCACCACCTCGATCGTCGCCGGGCCGGGCAGGGGCCGCGTGACGTCCAGGGACCAGGTCTCACCCTGCTCCATCTCCCGCCGGGCGACCTGTTCGCCGTTCCACCGCAGCGTCACGACGTCGAGCTCCGGCACGCCGGGGATGTTGTGGTTCGAGCGCGGTGACTCGCAGAAGATCCAACCGAGGACCCCGTCAGCCGGGGCGGGGGCCGGGGCGGGGTCGGGTACGTCGTCGATCTGCCGAACCTTGTAGGTCAGCTCGTACTGGGCCCCGGCCTCGTCGAAACGGACCTCGTGCAAGTCGGTGGCGGAGATGCCCGTGCCCACGTCAGCCGCGCTCAGCTGCACCGATCCGATGACGTCCTCGACGCTGCCTTCCTCGTTGGGCCGGATCACCACCTCGACCGTGGCCGGGGCAGGCAGGGGCCGTGTGATGTCCAGGGACCAGGTCTGTCCCGTTTCCATTTCCCGCTGTGCGACGGCCTGGCCGTTCCACCGCAGGGTGACGACATCGAGTTCCGGCACCCCGGGGATGTTGTGGTTCGAACGGGGCGACTGGCAGAGGATCGAGCTGAGGATTCCCTCGTGGGACGGCATGGGTGTGCGCCTCCGTGCTCCGACGGCGTGTCCCGAACACCGTCCGCCCCTCGGCAACGCCCCGCCACCGGGGCTCCGCCATCCGGAGCTGCCGGAGGACCATCGCCGTCCGCGTCCCCTCCGGTTCGTTCGGCGCGTGGGCCGTGGCCGCGGGCGCGGCCAGTAGGCTCTGGTCGCGGTGGAGGCCCGCGAGCCGCCGCCCAAGGCCTTGACGGCGGCCGTGAACCGCCGCACCACGGCCATTCCGGGAGGGGAAACGTGATGATCGCTGCCGAGTACGGCTATGAGGTGCTGCCCGGAGTGGCGGTGGACACGCCGGGCGTCGAGGATGTCCTGCGGCGGCGTGAACGCGGACTCTGGTGGGGCATACTCGCACTGACCGCCGAAGTGCTGCTGCTGGCGGCCGTCCTCTTTCTTGCGGGCCCCGGCTCCGCCCCGGGCTTGCTCACCGCGACCTGCCTGGCCCCCCTCATGGTGGTCACGGCCGGCCTGACGCTGCTGTGGCGCCGGGCGCGACGCCGGGAGCGGCTGGTGATGTCCACCTACGGCTGGCAGGTCTGGCCCGTGAGGACACAGGACGTCCGGGTGATCGCCGCCGAGGGCGAGCGGGTCCGGGGCCGCCGCTGGGGGACGGACGGGCGGGTGGTGCTGCTCCAGCCGGACGGCCAGAGCCACTGCTCGTTCCCCGTCCCCGCCGACGGCTGGGACGGCCCCCGTCCGAGGGGGCCCCGCTCGGCAGACCGGGTATGGTTCGCCGGCGACACCAGGTTCGGCGGCATGGTCGCCGAACCAGGTGGGCTGCCCTTCCGTTACGTCGTCCGCTCGACGCCGGGCAAGCGCCGTGGCGCCGGACCGGAGGACGACCTGGCCCGCCGCGCGGGCCTGATGCCCCGGAACCGGCGGCGGTAGGCGTTCCCGACGCCTCTCAGCCGGATGGCGGGAGTGCTGGAAGATGCTGGGTGGGGCCGCTGGGACTGCTGCCACCGCAGCCCGCTGCGCGCCCCAGCTCGGAGTAGGAACACTTTCCGCACCACAGAGCCAGGGTGGAAGCAGTTCCGCGCGGCAGCCACCAGGCATGACAAGCGCGACTACATCGTCAACGGCACCCTGACCGTCACCGCGATCGCCATCTGGCTCCGCGACACCGTCCAAGAGCCGTCCGAAAACACCTAGCTGTTGCTGCCCATGACGTGGTGACGTCGCGTGGAGGCGTGAGGCGTAAGGCGGGAGGGCGGTTTCCGGCGGTGGTGTGAGGCCTGTGGTAGTTGTAGCGGACATTCCAGACCGTGATCGCCCGGGCTCGCTCTTCCTCGGAGGTCCACTGCCGGGCGTAGAGCAACTCTTCGGCGAGGATGCGCTGGTAGCGCTCGACCTTGCCGTTGTGCCGGGGCGTGTAAGGCCTGGTCCGCTGGTGGCGAGAGACCCACGGGGTCAAGGAGCGTGCGAAGACGGCGGCGCGGTAGTTCGCGCCGATGTCGGTGACACGCGAACAACCCGGTGTACCCGGCCGACCGCCGCCGCGGTGCCGGCGGCCGCGGTCGCCGCCCGCGCCTACGCCCTCAACCACCAGAGCGAGCAGGCCCGCGCCGCGCTCACCGCAGCCGGCGCCCTCATGGAACGGCTCCCCGAGTCCGAGCGGTCGGACACGTGGCTGACGTACGGCGAGCAGAAACACCACGTCCACCTCAGCCACAGTCGGCGACG
This sequence comes from Streptomyces sp. NPDC092370, assembly GCF_044755265.1. NCBI lineage: Bacteria > Bacillati > Actinomycetota > Actinomycetes > Kitasatosporales > Streptomycetaceae > Streptomyces > Streptomyces sp. NPDC092370. The sequence goes on from NZ_JBIVQO010000016.1 coordinate 127,935, forward strand.
CAGCTCGCGGCGTAGGCCGGGCCGAACTTCACGCACCAGCGGCGGACCGTCTCGCGGGAGGCGACGACACACCGCTCGAGCATCAGCTCCTCGACCTCGCGGAAGCTGAGCGGGAAACGATGGTGGAGTCTGCTGCGAAGGTGCACCGCTACTTCGGCAGTGAGCCACCCGCGCGCCGTCCTGAGAGGACGCGCCGATGGCTCACTGATCAGTCGGCTCCTGGCGTAGCCCGGTCGCCCGGATCGGCTCCTGTCTCGCGGAGACGTGATCGGTGCGTCCGGTCGGTCTTACTCCTTGTAGAAGGTGGCGTCCTGCCGGCCGAGGGTGGTGGTCACCGGCTGGGTGTACAGCAGGTTGTTGTAGTGCCGGATGTACCGGCCGGGGAAGTTGAACGACTCGTACGACACACCGGTCGCGGAGTCGGCAAGACCGGCCCGCTGGTGGAACGAGGCGTCGTTGTCGAACAGAGTGGTGCCGTCGTCCTTCTCCACCCACACCTCGTTGTTCTTGTGGCGCAGGTAGTAGCCGGGGAAGTTGGCCGATTCGAGGGAAACGGTGCCGTTGCCGGCCAGGCCCGGGACGACGCGGAACTGCGAGTCGGCGAGTTCGGTGACGTCCGCTTCGGTCCTGGCCCGGAACTCCCAGTGCCGGATGAACCTGTTCGGGTAGTTGTACGAGGAGAAGCGGACGGGGGTGACACCGTCGGCGACGGGGATGCCGAAGTTGGGTGTGCCGTCGGCGTTCCAGTAGATCTTCTGGTAGCGGGTGCGGCGGTTGGGGTCCTTGAGCGGGTCGCCGACGATGTCCCTGTAGTTGCGGGAGTGGTAGACGAGGATGTCCGACTTGCCGTCCTCGGAGACCGTGAAGGTGTTGTGGCCGGGGCCGTACTGGCTGGTCTTGTCGTTGCTCTTGAGGACCGGCGTGGGAGTCTTGCTCCAGGAGGCCGGGTTCATCAGGTCGGCGGTGGCGTCGGCGGTCAGCAGGCCGAGGCAGTAGTTGGCGTTGGTGGCGCTGGCCGAGAAGGTCATGAAGACCTTGCCGTTCTTCTGGATGACGGCCGGGCCCTCGTTGACGCGGGCGCCGGCGGTCTCCCAGGCGTACTGGGGCTTGGAGATCATGGCCGGGGTGCCCTCGATGGTCCAGGGGTTGGCCATCTTCGCGAGGTAGATCTGCGTGCCCTTGCCGAACGCCGGGTCCTCCTGGGCCCAGCTCAGGTAGCGGGTGCCGTTGTGCGTGAACGTGGTGGCGTCCAGCGAGAAGGTGTCCATGGGCAGGCTGATCCTGCCCTTCTCGGTCCAGGTGCCGGTGAGCGGGTTGGCCGCGCTGGTCTCCAGGACGTACGGGCGGATCCGCCAGATGTCGTTGGACCAGCCGGCCGTGAAGTAGATGTACCACTTGCCGTCGATGAAGTGGATCTCCGGGGCCCAGATGTGGGCGCCCATCTCACCGCTGGCGTGCTTGGTCCAGATGGTGGTCTCCGCAGCCGTGGCGAGGCCCTGGAGGGTGGTGGCCCGGCGCATGACGATCCTGTCGTACGCGGGGACCGTGGCGGTGAAGTAGTAAAAGCCGTCGGTGTGCTTGAAGATGTGCGGGTCGGCACGCTGCTCGGCTATTGGGTTGGTGAAGGTGACGGCGGGGGACGCAGGCGCGGCGGCCTGGGCGGGGGTGGTCACGGTGGTGAGCACGGCGAGCGCGGCTGCCGCGGCCACCAGAGCCCGTCTGGCGAGATGCCTCATGTTGCTGTTACGGCCCTTCGGGATCAGGCGGTCGTGGGGAACGAGCCGCCGCTGCTGGCAGTTGTGGCTGAGCCAGAGCTCCACCGGCGCACGTCGGTGCGGTTGGCGTGGCACGGCTGGCGAGGTCCATGACTCTGCCGGTGGAGGCGTTGACGATGCGGGCGTAGTCGCCGCCGAGGTAGACCACGCCTAACCGCCTTCGAAATTACGAACAATGTCCGGAACTGCGGACGAAAAGTAAAGGCCGCTCAGGGGTGCCGTCAATGGGTCGAGCGAAACCGATATCCCCAACGCCGCCGACCGTGCGCGGTGATCCGTCGGAGGCAGTGGGCTGCGCATCAGGTAGCGCAGCGCGGTGAGACCGTCTCATGGCGGCAACGTCTCTGCCCACCGCAGGCGGCAGCATCGACACCCTCGCCTTCAGTCCGGACAGCACCATGCTTTATGCGGGCGGCGGCAAGCACGTCCCGCTCCAGAAGCACGTCGTGGATCCAGGCCGAGCGGCATCCTTCTTACGCCCATGGCGTCCTGCAAGCGTTCGTCCCCAGAGGTTCCTCAAGGTGCGAGACGGAGCCGAGCGCGTCGAGCTCCGCAACCCGCTGCTCGCGCGCACCGCACGCGTCCTTCGTCGTGCCGTCGGAGTGAAGGCCAGAGTAGAGATGGGAAGCCGCATCGACCCATACTCGGACAAATAATGTGGAGCTCGATTCTCCGGAGTTGTATGCGGTGACAGAAAGGGCTCGCCAAACAATCTCCGGATTGTGAGCGTGAGTGAGATCGCTGCACGTCGAATAACTGGAGCGCACCATGTCTACCAGCGTCCTGGCTGTGGTCGCCCTAACGTCCTTCTCGAATTCCCGGTGATCGCCTTGCGCTCACAGCCTTGGGGATCTCGACATCCGCGGCGCCGACCGCACTGCCCAGGCACGCGACACCATCCCGATCCTACGGAGCTACGGATCAGAAGACGCCTGCGAGAAGCCGAGCCCGCCGAACAGGCTCACCCCCGGCCCGCGTCCGCCGCGACTTTCGGCACCTGCGCCCGCAGGCAGCGTGCCCCGCCAGAGCACCAAAATCCTCCCGCCCCGGCCTGGGACGACCGCCCGGCCGCGAGAACACCCGGCCCACCCCGCGCTACGACGTGCACCGTCCGCAAACCAGGCACTACGAAACAGCGAACGAAGAAGTCAACAACCCCACGACAGCGCCGCACAGGTTAAAGATCAAGGTTGTCCCGTGAACGCGTCAGGTTCGGCGGCCAGGAAACGTCCGGGCAGTTCCGGCTCTCGCACGTCGTGCATGTCAACAGCAGCCATGAGGGCCACGCAAGGGCGGTCCTGTCGCACGTGCCTCCGCCCGCGACGTGGATCCCGGCCGGGGGCCTCCCCGGGCGGGATCCACGCGAAACTCACTTCGACCCGAAGGTCAGCAGCGGCTCACCGCCCTGGGACACCCTGCGAGCAGGGACCGGCAGCGAGTTGAGGCCGCCGCGCTAGTGTATTGCGGTGGGACCCTTGCAGGTCACGTCCTTCGCCGGCAGCTTGCCGGTGGTCAGGTAGGCGGTGGCCGTCTTGTCGGCGCACGTGTAGGAGCCGTAGACACCGTGTCCGTCGCCTCCGGTGACCGTGAGCATCTTCGCCCCCTTGATCACACGGCGCAGGCCCTGGGCGCTGGTCAGCGGCGTCTGGGAATCCCACTCGTACCGCCTTGAGGGTGGTGTTCGGGTTGACCGCGCTCGTCTCGGAGACCTCCTTGGCAGTGGGCAGCCGGTCGCCCGGCACCAGAACGCCCAGCCGCAGGGCCTGCTTGGTCTGCTGCACGATCTGCTGGAAGGCGGGGACACCGCTCCGCCTGTCGATGCGGTACTCCACGGCCACCACTCCCCTCCATCATCATTCCACTACTCGATTAGTGGAATGATGATGGAGGGGAGTGCTGGCCGTTGTCAACGGAGCCCGAAACAGTGCGGGAACAGACCGGGGGAGAGGAAGGGGCGGCGATGAGCTCATCGGCAACATGATCGAAGCCGCGTTCCTGACCATGGGGCAGAACTGCACGGCCGGCTCCCGGGTTCTGGTACACCGCAATATCGCCGAGGAGGTCGTCGAGCGGTTCGCGGCCGCGGCGAGAGAGCTGGTCATCAGCCCGCGGCCCGCCTGAGCGGCATCGGGGAAACAGCCCTTCTACTGTGTGCGCAGCGAGCGCCCCCCGTCACAAGGAACGCCATGCCCGACAGCCCCGCCCCGGCCCAGCCGGGAACCAGCCGCAGCACCTCGGCGACCATCCCGCCGAACATCCTGCGCTGCCTCATCCCGGTCACCGAGGAGTACGGGGTCGACCTTTGGCCCGAGCTGAACCGGGTCGGGCTGGACGAGGCGATGATGTGCTCGGCGGCGCTGAGGGTGTCCTACCGCCAGGGCGGTGCTGTCATCCGGCGGGCGCTGGAGCTCACGGGTGACGCTCACCTGGGCCTGCGGGTGGGTGCCGCGCAGCACCTGACCTCCTGGGGGCTCCTGGGGTTCGCCCAGATGGCCGCCGGCACCCTGTGGGAGGCCGTCGAGACGGGCGTGCGCTTCCAGAACCTGTCCGGGGCGATGGTGGTCTGGTCGGCCGGGCCGGAGGAAGCCGGCTACGCGCTGCGGGCCGAACTGCCCGATCCCGCCCTCGATCCGGCGGTCGCGGTCTTTCTGGCGGAGGAGGCGTTCGCCGGCGTCGTGGCCCTCACGCGGCTGAATTCCGGAGAGGGGTTCGCCCCGCAGAGCGTGGAGTTCGCCTTCCCCGCCCCCCGCGACACCGGGCCGTTCACGGAGTTGTTCCGCTGCCCGGTACGTTTCGGCGCCGCGGGGAACCGCCTGGTGCTGCCGACGGCATGGGCCGGGCGGCCGATGCCGGGCCGCGACCCGGTCACCTACACCGCTGTCGTGGAGATCCTGGAGGAGCAGGCGGCGTCCAGGCGCAATCAGCAGGACCTGCTGGAGGTACTGGAGATCTCGATCGCGCAGAGTCTGCCCGACGTGCCGTCCTTCGTCGAGCAGGCCCGGCGGCACGCCTCCAGCGAGCGCACGCTGCGCCGTCGGCTGGCCGAGTGCGGCACGACGTACGAGGCGGTCGTCGACGGGGTGCGCCGCGAGCGCGTCGAGCAGTTGCTGCGCCGCCCCGAGCTGACGCTGCGGGACATCGCCCGGCAGGCGGGTTTCTCGGACGTGCGGGCACTGCGGCGGGCAGTGCACCGCTGGCACGGGGTGGCCCCAGCCCGGCTGCGCGGGCCGGCCGCGTAGCGGTAGGGCCGGTGCCCACGACGGGTGCCACGCCCTACCGGGCCACCCGGTCACCGCGTGCGGATCCAGACGGTCTTCTCCCTGGTCCACTGCGCGAAGGCGTCGGTGGACTTCTCCGCGCCCCCGAACCCCGACTGCTTCCACCCGCCGAAGGGAGTGGTGATGTCGCCTTCGCTGTACGCGTTGACGGAGACCACCCCGGCTTCGACACCCCGCGCGAGCCGGAACGCGGCGTCGAGGTCGCGGGTCCACACCGAGGCGGCGAGCCCGTATTCGGTCGCGTTCGCCAACCGCACCGCCTCGTCCTCGGAGGTGAAGGTCTGGACGGTGACGACGGGGCCGAACAGTTCCTTGGTGAGTACGTCGCAGCCCGCCGGGGCCCGGCTGACCACGGTGGGCGGATAGTAGGCGCCGCGCGGCGGCAGACCGTGCGGCAGACCGCCGGTGTGGATGTGGGCTCCTGCGGAGCGGGCCGCGTCCACCGCCGCCGCGACCCGGTCGAAGGCGGCACGGCTGATGAGCGGCCCCACCTGGGTGCGCGCGCCGGCGGGGTCGCCGACGGTGAGGCTCTTCGCGGCGGCGGTGAACCGGTCCAGCACGTCGTCGGCGATGCTGTGGTGGACCAGGACGCGGGAGCCGGCGGTGCAGTTCTGGCCCATGGTGAGGAACGCGGCTTCGATCATGTTGTCGATCAGTTCGTCGCCGTAGTCGAGCGCGTCCGCCATGAGGACCTGTGGACTCTTGCCGCCCATCTCCAAGGAGACCCGCTTGAAGTTGGTCTCCGCCGCGGCCGCCAGTACCCGGCGTCCGGTGGCGGTGGATCCGGTGAACGACAGGGCGCGCACCAGCGGGTTGCGGGCGAGGGCCGTCCCCGTGACGGTGCCGTGGCCGGGCAGGATGGTGAGCACGCCCTCCGGCAGGCCTGCCTCGGCCGCCAGGGCGGCCAGGTGCAGGGTGGAGCGGGGGGTTGCCTCTGCGGGCTTGAGCAGCAGGCTGTTGCCGGCGGCGAGTGCGGGGCCGACCTTCCAGGCGGCCATGGCGAGCGGGTAGTTCCAGGGCAGGATCGCGGCGGCCACCCCGACCGGTTCCCGGCTCACCAGACCCAGGCTCTCGTGACCGGTGGGGGCGACGCGGCCGAAGACCTTGTCGGCCGCCTCCGCGAACCACCGGATCGACTCGATCGCCGCGGGCACGTCGCCCGTACGGCACTCCGTGATGGGCTTGCCCGCGTCCTCGCAGTCCAGCCGGGCCAGGAACCCGGCGTGGCGCTCCATGAGGTCGGCCAAGCGGAGCAGGACAGCGGCTCGCTCGCGCGGGGACCGGCCGGCCCAGGCCCCGCTGACGAAGACCTTGTGCGCCCGCTCCGCCGCCAGCATGACGTCCTGCTCGCTCGCCGCCGGCAGGGTGGTGAGGAGCCGCCCGGTCGCGGGATTGACGACGTCGAGCGTCTCCTGGGCACCGGTGAGGTTCATCCCGCTCATGCTTCCTCCACCAGTTCCCAACGGCCGCCGACCTGGCGGGCCAGCCCCCTGCGGCGCAGATCCTCCAGATAGCGGGCTATGCCCCGCTCTCCTCGCTTGCGGAACAGCGGGAAGAGTCCCGGCAACAGATTGGGCACCAGCATCGCGAACCGCACCAGCCGGGACTCGCCGGGCCTGACATAGGCCTCAAGGCGGGGCTTGTCCAGCAGGCTCACGACCGCCTCGACGACATCGGACGGCTGCTGCGGCGGTTCCTGGAACTGCATGGAGTTCCCGCCGTCCACGGCCTCCTGCCGCAGCATCCGCGTGTCGGTCGCCGACGGCAGCACCGAACCGGCCTTGATGCCCTTGTCCTTGAGGTCCAGCCCGATGGCGAGCATCGCGCCGCGCAGCCCGAACTTCGCGGCGGTGTAGATCGGGGTCTCGCCCAGCGGGAAGATCCCGCCGAGGGACACGGTCGTGACCACCCGGGGGTCGCCGGAGGCTCTCAGCAGGGGGACGGCGAGCCGGGTCGTGACGAGCGGGGCGACCAGGTTGACGTCGATCTCCCGCTCGATGCTCTCGACGCTGCGCACGTCGAACCGTTCGGCGCTGGTCATGCCCACGTTGTTCACCAGGACGTCGATACGGCCGTGGGTGGCCGCGACGCCGTCGAGCATCCGCTGCACGGCGGCGTGATCCAGCAGGTCGCAGCCCAGCCCGGCGTGCCCGCTCCCGGGCAGTTCGGCGGCGGTCCGTTCGGCCCGCGGCTCGTCGATGTCGACCACGAGGAGGCGGGCACCGCCTGCCGCGAAGCGGTGGCACAGGGCGCTGCCGATGCCTCCGGCGCCGCCGGTCACCAGGATGACCTTGTCACGGAAGTCGTATGTCATGACGCCACCGCCTCCTGTCGCGCGGACGTCGCCCGGGGCGGCAGGCCCGCGGTACGCCAGCCCATTGCCTCGGCCACCTTGCCGAGGTACTTCACGAAGGCCTCGCTGTGCACGTAGCCGGTGTGGCGCGGCGAGTCGACGAACCTCAGTCCGCCGGACAGGTCCGGCCGGTCGCTGCGGATCATGCGGGTGAACCGCTCGGCGGTCGGCAGCCCGGCCCTCGCGTCCCGGATGAAGGAGGCGATCAGCTGGGCCTGGCTGTCGAAGAGGCGGTAGGCCCCGGAGTTGGTCTCCACGAAGCCGACGCCGAACAGGCCCTCGTGCTCGCGCGAGAAGGAGCACAGGTAGAGGTCGGGGTGCTGCTCGTCGACGAAGTACTTCTGCGCGACGGGGACTTTGTGGACGTATCCCGTGGCCAGCAGGATCAGGTCGAAGTCGTCGCTGGTGCCGTCGGTGAAGCGGACGGTCCGGCCCTCGGTGCGGGCGATGCCGGGCCTGGCCGTGATGTCCCCGTGCTGGAGGTGGTGGAGCAGCAGCGAGTTGATGGCCGGGTGGCTCTCGAACAGCTTGTGGTCGGGCCTTTCCAGACCGAGCCTGCGCGGATCGCCGTTGAGGAGCCGCAGCAGGCCGCCGAACAGCTTCTGCTGCAGCCACATCGGAAGGTGGGGACCGCCCGCGGCGATGGTGTCCACCGGCCGGCCGAACAGGTGCTTGGGGATGAACCAGTAACCACGGCGCATGCTGATCGCCGCGTGGTCGGCGGTCCGCGCCGCGTCGCAGGCGATGTCCAGCCCGGAGTTGCCCGCCCCCACCACCAGCACCCGCTTGCCCCGCAGTTCGGCGCTGCTGCGGTAGGTGACCGTGTGCCTGATCTCTCCGGTGAAGTGGCCCGGCAGGTCGGGGACGTTGGGGTGCCACTGCGCGCCCGTACACACGACGACCTGCCGGTGTGCACTGGCCCGGCCGTCGGCCCGGGTGACCGTCCAGGTGCCGTTAGGGTTCTTGTCCACGCTGCGGACCTCGGTGCCGAACTCGATCCGGTCCGTGAGTTTGTAGGCCTCGGCGAATGACGTCAGGTAGGACAGGATCTGCCGGTGCGGCGGGTAGTCGGCGAAGTGGTCGGGCATCGGGTAGCCGCCGAAGCCGGAGAGGGTCTTGCTGGAGATGAAGTGGGCCGACTCGTACATCGGGCTGCCCGGGTTGTCGATGTCCCACAGCCCGCCCGGCCCCGTGTGGCGCTCGATGTGCGTGTACGGCAGGTCCCGCTCGGCCAGCGCCCTCGCGACCGCCAGTCCGGCGGGTCCGGCGCCGATCACGCAGGTGTCGTACTCGTCCTCACTCATTGGTTTGTTCCTTTCGACGAAGTATCAGGGGTTGCGGGGAACTTATGCACCGCGCGGGCGGCGGGAACTGACCTCCGCGGCCACGGAGGGGACCTCAGCGGCCAGCGGCAGACCGCTGCTGTCCGGGGCCGCGGAGGCGGTTCGGCGTCGAGCCGTCCTGACCGGGTCATGTGGTCACCCGGTCTCGGCGGCGGGGGAGGCCGCGGGCCCGCGCTCGGCCGATACCTGCGTGCCCGCCACCGTCATCCGCAGCAGGGGCAGCGAGGCGACGAAGGTGCCCAGCGCCAGGACGAGGCCGAGGACCTCCGCCCCGGCGGCGTCCAGGACCGCCCCGACGGCCAGCGGCCCGATGCCGGTGCCCAGGGCACCCGCGCCGCTGAGGGAGGCGACCAGGCGTCCGGTCGGGTCGATGAGCGCCGCGGCGGCCAGCATCTGCACCAGGACGGCCAGTTGGCAGGTCTGCCACAGGACGGCCGCGACGGTGAAGAGCACGGGGTCGTGGGTGAGGATCAGGGCCGCCATCGCGAGGGCCTGCGCGGTGACGAAGACGGCCATCGACCGCATGCGCCCGAAGCGCCGCGCCGCCGAGGGGCCCACCACCGCTCCGGCGAGCGCGACGACGCTGGAGATCGCGAGGACGGCCGACACGGCCGAGTGGGACATCCCGGTGTGCTGGCGGCCCAGGACCGAGGCGTAGGACCACGCGCCCTGGGTGACGGACCACAGGAGCCCCGTCCCGAGGAGCAGGACCCCCGACGGCCTGGCCGCGGTCGCCTTCGAGATACCGGCGGGCCCGGCGTACGGCGCCGAAGGACCGGCGGGGCCGTCGGGGAGCCGGCGTGTCAGCGGCCAGGCGAGGAGGCAGCACAGCGCCATGAGCAGGAAGCCGGTGCCCTCCCCGATGTCGTGGTTGGCCGCGGGGACGCCCATGATGAGCAGTGCGGTCACGCCGACCGTGCCGGAGATGGTGACGGCGGACGCCTTGTCGGCGTCGTCGGTGGCGGCGAGCGCCGCGGTGGCCGCCGCGTAGACCGCGCCCAGCCCCGCACCTACGACCAGGTTGGCCAGGACCAGGGTCACCGGCCCGGTGGCCGCCGCAGCTCCGAGGAAGCCGGTCCCGGCGAGCGCCAGCCCGAAGCGGGTCATCAGCACCCGCCCCGGCCGTGCGGCCCGTTTGGCCAGCAGCAGCGTCACCACCGCCGTCGCCATCAGCTGGGTGGCGGCCATGAGCCCGGCGCTGGAGTCCGACAGCCCGAAGCGTGACGCGAAGTCGTCGACGAACACGGGCATCACGTTCGCCCCGCCGCTGCCGAGGGTGACTCCGGCGATGAGCGCCACCGCCACACCGAAGGTCAGGGCGGAGCCGCTTCGCGCGTTCACCGCGCGCTCCTCAGTGCGGAGTGGGAGGTCACCGGGGTTCCTCGGCGGTGCGCCGAGCTTGCAACAAGCATGAGAGCCTCACGAGTCAGGGGGCATGAGCCGCGTTTCGGGGCACGGCCACGGACGTGTCGGACGTCGGTGGCCCGTCGGTCGGGGATGCGGTGCGGCGGCGTCGGCCACCGCGAGGAGGGCGGTCAGCCGGCCCAGACGTCTTCCACGTAGTGGCCCGACTCGATGAGGGCGGCCAGCCAGGCGGTGGCCTCGTCGCCGCCCGCGCCCGTGAACTTGCGGTAGATCGCCATGAACGCCTCCCGCACCGCCGGAGCCATACGACGGCCGTCCCCGCAGACGTAGACGCGTCCGCCGGCCTCCAGTACCGCCCAGACCTCGTCGCTCTCCTTCGCGATGCGGTCCTGGACGAAGCGGGCCCCGTCCTCGGGCGCGCAGGAGAAGGTGGGCCGCATGCTGACGGCTCCGGCCGCCTCGGCCGCCTCGAACTCCGTGCGGTGGAGGTAGTCGACGTCGGGGTGGTCGCAGCCGAAGTAGCACAGCAGCTTTCCGGTGGACCGGGTGTGGTGGCGGTCCAGGACCGCGCCGCGGAAGGGCGCCAGACCGGTGCCCGCGCTGACCAGGATCACCGGTACCGACTCGTCCTGCGGCAGGCGGAAGGCCTCACTGCAGGGCAGCACCCTGGCCTGGACGGTGTCGCCCGCCTTCACGGTCTGGAGGTAGTGCGAGGCGATGCCGCGGAACGTGCCCTCGCCGCCCCGGTGGGGCGCGGCGAGCAGCGACACCATCAGGTCCACCTCGCCGGGTGCCGCTTGAGCGGAGGAGGAGATCGAGTAGTGGCGCGGGCGCAGGACGGGCAGCAGTTCCAGGAAGCGTTCGAAGGGCAGCTCGCAGGCGCGGTAGCGCTCCAGTAGGTCCAGCACGCTGCGTCCGGTGGCGGTCACCTGCTCGTGGAAGGCCTCCGGGGTGGCCGCCGCGAGTTCGGCCAGGGGGCGCTTCTCGGGCGGGCAGGCGGTGTGGTCGGCGAGCACGGCGACCTGCTCCTGGGTGGCGGGATTCTGCAGTTCCACGAAGTCGGTGAGCAGGCGGCGCAGGGTGAGCGGCCGGTCGATGGGCAGGGCGCCCCGGCTGCGGCGACGGGCCCGCAGCCGGACCGTACGGTTTAGGTCGAGGCCGAAGCGGTCGGCCACCCGCTGGACGAGAGCGTCCGGGTTGCTGGGGAGGACGGCCAGGTGGTCGCCGGTGCGGTAGGTGACGCCGTCGGGCAGTCGCAGCCTCAGGAAGCGCTTGGAGCGACCCAACTCGTCTGTCATGTCGACCAGTTCGTAGGCGTCGAGCACCTCCATCGGCTGGACGCCGTGCCGTGCCGCGAGCCCTCCGATGACGGAGTGGGTCGCGTCCTCGAGCTCGTACAGCCCACGCCCCTGGTCGGCGGCCGGCTCGGTCTCCTGTGCCGCTTCTCCGACCGCTCCGTACTGCTCCAGCAGCGTGGTCCACAGGTCGCCGGTCCAGCGGTCCACGGTGCCGGCGAAGTCGCCGGCGGCGTCCGCCGCGCCGCGTTCGAGCAGTGCGGTGGCGCCCGCAGCGGTGAGCTTCTCGTCGATGAGGGTGGGGATGCGCTGGTAGGTGGCGGCCCAGTTGCGGTCGCCGACGCCGAGTACGGCGTACTTCAGGCCGTCGAGTGCGCCGGGCTCGAGGCCCTCCAGCCAGGTGACGAACTCCGTGGCGTCGTCGGTGGGCCTGCCGTTGTAGGAGGCGGCCACGATCACCACCGGTCCGCCGCCGGGGGAGAGGTTGCCCACGGCGTCGTTGAGGGGAGTGACGGACGGTGCGAAGCCGCGCTCGTCGCCGTCCGCCGCCAGGTCGCGCGCGATGCCCGCGCAGGTGCCCAGGTTGGAACCGTGCAGGAGGGTCAGCGCGGTTCCGGTGGCGCGCCGGACGGCGGGCTGGTCCCGGCCGGCGGGAGCGCTGCTCACGGTGACGGCCGTGGCGGTGGGCAGGCGCCGCTCGCCGCTGGTGCGCCGGGTCAGGTTCAGGGTGAACTCGTCGGGCTTGATGGTGAGCGACTGCTTGATCTTCAGCTGGTAGTTGGTGTGGTCGATCAGTCGGTAGCGGTGGATCACCAGCGCGAGGACCAGCGTCGCCTCGTGCAGCGCGAACTGGCGGCCGATGCAGGCGCGTTCGCCGTTGCCGAACGGCTTGAACAGGTGGACCGGCCGCTCCGCCTCCCGTTCGGGCAGGAACCGGTCGGGATCGAACAGCTCGACGTTCTGGCCCCAGGCCGGGTCGCGGTGCAGCTGCGGGATGAGGATCTGGATCGACTCGCCCTTGCGCACGGCGTACTTTCCGCCGATGACCGTGTCCTCCAGCGGCTCCACGGCGTACGCGGGCGCCGTGGGCCACAGCCGCAGGCTCTCGTTGAGCACCTGGCGGATGTACGTCAGCTTGCCGATGTCCCCGTACTCGGGCTCCGGGGCGTCCGTATCACCCCACAGCGCGTCGGCCTCGGCCTGGGCGCGGGCGAGGACCTCGGGGTGCTTGGTCAGGTAGTACAGGGCGAACGACAGGGCCCCACTGGTGGTCTCGTGCCCGGCGATGAGGAACGTGATCGCCTGATTGCGGATGTTGACGTCGTCCAACGGCTCGCCCGTCACCGCGTCGCGGGTGTGCAGCATCCGCCCGAGCAGGTCGTCGGTGCTCTGGTCGCCGGACGCCCGGCGCTGCCGGATCACGTCGTCGACCAGGTCCTTCATGAAGGCCACGTCCTCACGGAACTGCTCGGCCTGCTTCCACTTGAACAGCTCCGTGCCGGGGATGGACTCCCCCTTGGCCTGGGCGAAGCCGAGCGCCCTGGACAGCGCGGCGACGAAGGGGTGCGGCTCCTCACGGGCGAAGGACTCGAAGTCGTAGCCGAAACCGCACAGGCCGATCGTGTCGAACGTCAGCCGCGTCATGTCGTCGGCCACGTCCACGGGCTCCGAACCCGCCGCCCGGTCCCACTTCCCGATCAGCTCACGGGCCACCTTGAGCATCGTCGCGTGATAACCGCGCATCGCACCGAGCGAGAACGCCGGCATCAGAACGTCGTGCGCCTTGCGCCAGTTGGGCTCGTCGTTGAAGGCGGTGAAAAGCCCGTCGCCGCCGATCCCACGGAGGATCACCAGGTCGGGGTGCACGTTCTTGCGGAACCGGCTCTCGTCCGACAGCTCGGTGACCAGGTCGAGACCTGAGGCGAAGTTGATCTCGTTGCCGAAGACGCGGATCTTGAACAGCGGCCCCAGCTCCTTGGCCTCCTTCATCACATAGAGCAGGCCGTCGGCGCCGCTGGGGATGTCGAACGCGTGGCCGATCAGGGGCAGGGCGGGCCGCTGGGGAATCGCTTCGGTTCCGCGCACGGTCTGGTGACTCATGGGCTTGCCTTTCGTTCGGCGCATGCTGTCGCTGGCCAGAACCATACAAGCGACCTTGTCAGTCGACAATGTCGAGTGATTGTGTTGGTTGACACAGTCGATTGACGGAACGATCGGAGCCCTTGAAGCGTCCGACGGGGGCCGGGCGTCCGGGGCGCCGCCTCAAGTTGGCGGCGCCATATTGTCGAGTGACCTGATCATGAGACTGAGTCGCATAAGATGGAGCCATGGCTCACGTATCCGCGGCGGAGCGCCGCCCCCAGCTGATCAAGGCCGCCATCGACCTGATGACCAGGGAAGGCGTCGCCGCCGGCAGCACGCGCGCCATCGCTGCCGAGCTGGGTGTGGCACAGGCGACCGTGCACTACACCTTCGGCACGAAGGAAGACCTCTACCGGGCCGTCATGGAGCAGGTCACCGAGAACCTGGTCGCCCAGGTGGAGCGGGCCGCGCCCACGGACGCGAGCTTCGAGGAAGCCGTCGTCACCCTCGCCGAAGCCTTCTGGCGCACGGTCATCGAACAGCCCGAGGCCCATCAACTGCTGACCGAACTCAACATGCTCGCCCTGCGCACGCCGCACCTGAAGGAGGCACTGCACAGTCACTACAGCGAGGTCCTGGCGGTGACGGCAAAGCTGATCAGCGAGGCCGCCGAGCGTACCGGCCACCAGCTGGCCCAGCCCGCCGAGACGATCGCGAGGTTCTTCCTCGCGGGCTTCGACGGACTGACGATGCAGCACCTCGCACTGCCCGACGAAGGGGCCGAACGAGTCTGCCTCGGGGCCTTGATCTCGGCCCTTCTGGCCATGTCCTGAGGGGACCCCGCAGCCGCCCCGGCCACCGTCGCCGGCTGGTCTCACACGCCTCGCGGCTCAAGGCATTCCCGCCTCGACTTGCTGGTGGGGAGCCCTGCCGCGGTCACGCGTCTCTTTGATGGGTTGGTCAGTTGATCGGATGTGTCCGTCCGATTAGTGATCACCGATGCGATGTGGGACCGGATCGAGCCGCTGATGCCGGCGGATCCGGTCCGCGGGCGGCGGTGGGCCGACCACCGCCGCACTCTTGAGGCCATCGCGTGGAAGTGCCGCACCAACTCGCCCTGGCGGGACCTCCCGACGAGCTCGGCCCCTTCCAGACCGCGCACAAGCGGCTGATCAGATGGGCCGTCGACGGCACCTGGGAGATGATCCTCGCCGCCGTCCTGGCGGCGGCGGACGCCGACGACGACATCGACTGGACGGTGTCGGTGGACGCCACGGTCGCGCGGGCCCACCAGCACGCTGCCGGAGCGCTCAAAAGGGGGCGCCCTCCCGCGGCGAGCCCGCCGATCACGCGCTCGGACGCTCCCGCGGCGGGCTGAGCACCAAGGCCACCTGGCCGCTGACGGCCGTGCGCGGCCCCTCGCCTTCACCGTCACCGCAGGACAGGCAGGTGATGCACCCGCCTTCGAGACGGTGAAGTCGCGGATCCGCGTGCCCCGCAGGGGGCCGGGCAGGCCCCGGACTCGGCCCCTGGCCGTTCTGGCCGACCGCGCGTATTCCTCACGTGCCATCCGCGCCCACCTTCCGCGCCGGGGCATCCGTGCGGTCATCCCGCAGCCGTCCGACCAAATCGGCCATCGTCTGCGGCGAGGACGATTCGGCGGCCGTCCGCCCCGCTTCGACAGCGAGGCATACAAGCAGCGGAACAGCGTCGAGCGGTGCATCAACCGCCTGAAGCAGTGGCGCGGCCTGGCTACCCGAACCGACAGGCTCGCGATCGCCTACCAGGCCGCACTCCATCTCGCGGGCATCCTCATCTGGACCCGACGCTGACCAAAGAGACAGAACCTAGCCCAGCGTGGGGACCAAGCCAGTGCACGCCTCGTCAGGCCAAGGCCCGGGCAGCCGGGAGGGCACGCCCAGGCCCCAACCATGCGTATCGCCGGCAGTTCAGCGAGGGTGTCAGCCCGATGCGGGCGGCACTTCACCTGGTGCCGATGAGGGCGAGGACTCCGACCGGTAGGAGCAGCATCCACTGCGGGAGCTGGAAGAGCGGCCGTGGCCAGTCGGCGGCCAGCGTGACGATGAGGAACACCACCGCGTAGGCGAGGTACTGGGCGGCGATGAACAGCACGAGCACCGTGCTGGGCGCGGTCGCGAAGGCGAGGACCAGCAGGACGATGGAGCTGAGCAGCAGGTCGACGGTGACCATGTGCCATACGACGTGCAGGGTGCGCTTGGGCTCGGCGGCCACCTCGCTGCCCAGGAGCGGGCGGACGATCGACCGGCCGCCGGCGGTGGCGTGGATGAGCGTGGTCGCCGCCGCTACGCTGCCCGCGGTGAGCAGCCAGCCGTTCATCGGGCCTCGACTCCCTTGGTGATCATCGTGGCGATGCGCCGGGCCAGATCCGGTGCGGGGCGTTCGCCGATGATCCCAAGGTGGAAGAAGACGGCCCCGGCCAAGGTGTCCAGTACGAGGTCGATGGGCAGGTCCGCGCCCGTCTCGTCGCGCTGCTCAGCTCGGTCGAAGACCGCGACGAGCCGTTTCTTGGCGGGCTGGAGGAAGCGGGAGCGGATCGTTGCGCGCAGTTGCGGTGTAGCGGCGAAGTCGGCGAGCAGGCCCGGCAGGGCCGCCGCGGCCGCCGGCGCGGAGAACTCCTCGACCAGCGACTGGACCACTGCGGTCAGATCACCTTCCAGTGTCCCGGTGTCCGGCAGGTCCGCGGTGTCGGCCGCGGTGAACACCGCCTCGTAGACCAGGTCCGGCTTGCCGGACCATCGGCGGTAGATGGTGTCCTTGCCGACACTCGCTCGCGCCGCGACGGCACCGATGGACATCGCGGCGTAGCCGCTCTCGACAACCAGCTCGGCGGCGGCCTGGAGGATCGCGGCACCGGACCGCTCGTCCCTGGGGCGCCCTCGTCCGGAGGGGGAAGAAGTCATGCCCCATATTTACCATACGGGTCTACCCGTATGGAATGTAGTGCTCGGGATGACGGTGCTCGGGATCAGTGAGTCAGGTGCCGGTCGGGGCGGAGGAGATCTGCCCACAGTGAAGAGGTTCCCCGCAAGCTGCGAGCGGGGAGTGGAGGCAGTGGCCTCGCTGAGAGGCTCAGTTCTTCACGACTGCCGTCTCCTCCCCGGGCCGCCGGTCGGCCGGTTCCGTCCGGTGCAGCCGACGCCGCGTGTCCTCTGTGAGGAATCCCGCGCAGCACGCAGACGATGCAACGCAGCCGAGCGCCACTCCGGCGGCCGACAGTTTCAGCGCGACATGGTCCGGTCCGTCAGGCGGCGGCCCCAGTCGGCTGTCGACGTGGCCACGCGGGTCGACCGTCATGACGACCTGCGTTCCCGTCGGCGACTGCTCCCCCCGCAGCTTGTGCGTGGTCCCGTCCGGCAGCCGTACGACGACCCCGGAAGCGGTGCCGTCCGGGGTGGACGACTCCCATTGTCTCGTCACGACTCCGGCCATCGCGATCCCGCGGTCATGCAGAGCCTGCTGATCGGAGTCCTGCCACCCGAAATACATGACCCCGACATACGCGCAAAGAAGGAGTAGACCCATGCCGCCTCCGACGACGTGGGAGGCCTTCTCGCAGCCACGGGATTTGAGATACACCGCCGCCAGCACGGGGACGGCCAGGGAGACCGTCATTCCGCCGCACGCCACAAAGATGGCCATCACGTCCCGGTGCCCCTGCGCCCACAGCGTCAGCGGCACCCATGCCGTGAACAGGGTGAACCCGGTCGCCAAGAACGATCCCACGGCGAACGCCCCCAGCCACCCCGCAGCACGCCCGGCCGCCCGCAGCGCGGCCCGCCCCCACGAACCCACCATGCCGCCAGCGTGACCGCGCTCCCGGCCACAGGCAAGCTCCCGTCCTGCCCGTGTTGCCGGGCTCGCGCGAGGGCTGGTTCACCGCCCTGCCGCGGTGACGCACCCGGGCCACCGCCCCCTTCACGGGAACCGAATCCAACACGGCGACCGCCCCCTTCACGGCAACCGCATCCCTCTCCGGATGGAGAGATCCGCACTGCAACGGCCGCGCGCCGCGTCCTGGTGGCTGCCGGTCTGCGCGACGTCCTGCCCGAGGCTCCGGGCCTGGCCGAGCTCTGGGCCGCAGCGTTGTGCACTGGCCCTACTGCCACGGCTGGGAGGTCCGCGACAACCACGGCCGTGCCTGCCGTGTGGGAAGCGTGAACTACCGGATGACGGGGGCGATGACCACCCTGCCCCTGCTGACCCGCGACGGGGCCGATGGGCCGGTGTGGCGGGTCGTCGGCAACGGCCGCGGCGAGGACCGCTGTTCTGTCAGCGTGCTGCCGAAGGCACGGTGAGCACGGTGGGCCCGGCCTCCACCCAGACCGGGCCCACCGTCCGCAGCCGGGGATCGGGGCGCGTTCGCCTCGGTCGCGCGTCGGCGGGCCGCCACGCCAGCCCGCCGGTAGAGCGGCGGGCTCGGTTGTCTGCCTGCACGGCTCACAGCCGCCCGGGCGAGGGGACCCCGCCCGGAGCTGACGGAGGACCAGGCCAGCAATGGTGGCTGTACGCCGTGCGAGCTACCACACTTGTCTCATCGGCTGCGCCCTGTGCAAGGACAGATCATTACTGCGGGTGGTCTCTGAGGGAGCCGAGAGGTGCCGGTGTTCCGAGAATCGCCCGATTCAGTACGACCCCGCGCAGGAATTGGTCCCGGTCCACCGGGCTGGGCATCAGCTCCGCCTTGCGGAGCACCTCGGTGCGGGCCCGTCGGGCCAGGGCGTCTGCTTCCTCAGGACTATCAGCCGCCCGGAGAGCGAGCGACGCGTGATACAGCACCTCTTCCGTCCGTAGCGCCGGCATGTCACCGACCCGGTTGAGGATGGCCACTGCCTCGCGCGCGAAACCGGCCGCCGAGGCGGCGTCCGCGAGTTCCAGCTGGATACGGCTGCGCAGGATCAAGGCCGCCACTCCGCTTCGCACCATTCCCGTCTGAGAGGTCTCCCATACAGTCTCCTCGGCCAGCCGGTCCGCCACGGCCAGCTCTGCGGGATCGCTGCCCGCCAGATTCAGCACGACTTCGGCGCACAGGTTTCTGACGATGGGCACCAGATCCAGCAGCCAGGTGCGTTGCGTTTCCTCCCAGGCCGCCTCCACCATGGCCCTGCAGCGATCATGCTCATTGGGCTCGCCGCTGAGTAACAGAGCGAGCAGAGCCACATTGTTGGCGTGCCAACCGCTCGCTCCACCGCGCGCCTCCTCGAACGCCAGCGCCTCTTCAAGGGCGTCGCGGGCTTCGCCCTCGGACCCCATGGCCCGCTGCACCTGCGCCAGATAGTTGAGTCCGACGGGCAGCTCGGCGTTCACAGGCTCGGTTCTCAGCCGCTGCAGGCAGACGGACAGCCGGTCCCTGGCCGTTACGAGGTGGCCTGCGTCGAACAGGCTGACGCCCAACTGCATCTCGGCCAGGTTGCGGACGTGGCCAACCACAGGGTCACCGCTGTTGCGCAGACCCGCACGCTCGTACAGCTCTTCCGCCTGGAGCAGCACCCTCAGCCCTGCTGCAAGGTCCCGCTTGGGCAGCTGGCTCCCGTACTCGGCCATGGCCACGAAATAACGCCGACGGGTCATTACAGTGCTGGGCCAGCCCCACGGCCTCCTCCAGCTTGGCGAGGGCGGGCTGCAGACCCTGTGTACGCAGCAGACACTTGCCGTGCAGCAATGCGGTGCGGGCGATCAAGGGCAGGTCACCGCTGCGTCGGCCGGCCTCTTCGGCCTCGCGCGCCCAGGCATCGAGACCCTCGCCATCTGCCGTACCTGAGCGGCCGTGCCAGCTGACCTCGGTCAGGGAGAGCAAGAGCTCGATCGCCCGCGCCAATCTGTCATCGCGCTTATCGGCCGTGGATGGAAGCCGGCGGGCACTTTCCACCGCCTGCCGACACAAGGCTTCAGCTTCGGAGAACGAGAGCCCGCCGACGGCCAGCTCCCGCGCGAGTGCGAACTGCTCCCGCTCGGCGTCGTCCCACTGTTGGGCCAAGGAGTAGTGATGTGCGATGTCCAGTCGCACCGGCAGCGGAAGGGTGCTTGCTCCGCTCCCGTTCGTCGACTCCGCCAGGGCGTTGGCGATCAGGTGGTGCCGCTTTCTTGCCTGGGCGGGGCTCTGTTCAGCGCGCACGGCCATCTGCAGCAGAGCGTTCTCGAAACGATAGTGGTCGGAAAAGCCGTCCAAGGCCCAGTCGGGTGCCGGTACCGCGACGATCAACCCGTGCCGTCGGCTCAGCTCGTGCAGCCGCCGCACGACCTCGTCCGTCGACTCTCCGGCCACCCGCGCCACCACGCCGGTCTCGAAGGTTTCGCCCTGGGTCGCACCGATCACCAGCAGTTCCCTCGTGGCCGGGTCAAGGCTGGCCAGCCGACCACGGACCAGTGGCCCTACCGTCTCGGGCAACGGCCCCCTCAACACCCCGTCCGGACCGATCAGTCGCAGACACTGCGTGACGAAGACGGGGTGCCCCTTCGTCAAGTCGATCAACTTGGCGGGGACGGACGCCGCGACCGGGCCGGCAAGATACAGCCTGACCAGGTCGGTGACCGCGTGCTTGGGCAAGCCACCCAACCGGCGTCGGGTCAGCAACCCCTGGGTTTCCCAGCGAGCGAGCGCGTCAGTGACGATTCCAGGCTCCGACTCAGGGTCGCTTCGGTGCCCAAGGATCAACCCAAGGGCCTGCCCTCCACGCTCCAGCAACTCCACCAGATGCTCCAGGACCAGCAGGCTGCTGGGGTCGAGCCACTGGGCGTCGTCGATGAACACCGCCGTCGGCCCGCCGCGTGCCGCAGCGTCGGCCAGAGCCGTCGCCACGGTTCGGGCCACGCTTTGCCGATAGGGCATAAGACTGTCGCCCTGCGCAGAACCGGAGTCCAGAGCGGTTTGAGTGATCTGCGCGGCGGCCTTCAGCAGGGGTCCCAATGCAGGAACCAAGGACACTAATTCCGGGACGGCTTGAGCTGCGGACCGCCCGAAGAGACGGAACACCGACCGGCGCGGTGGTTGAAGCATCATCAGGACATCAATCACAGGACCGTACGCGTTGTCCGCGCCGATCACGCTGAGGCATCTCACCTGGACGATCCGGCAAATGGCCGCGACCGGGCGGCGCCCCTGAGTCCGCCGGACGACCTCCTTGAGGAGAGAGGACTTGCCGATGCCCTGCTCACCCTGGATGGCGAACACTCCGCCCTTGCCCTGAGCGACCTCGTGCAGGAACCCTTCCAGCGCCTCGATGTGCTCGACTCGGTCGACGAATACAGACCCCACCGCAAGCCCCCCCCGTGTGCTGCCCGTTCTCTGCCGGTGCACGACATCCTTGTACGGGTGACCAGCCTAGCCAGGGGGCTTCGCCGGTGGGTCACTTCATCCGCAGACAGGCTGGTCGTTCAGCGCCGGGGGAGAAGCGCGTGCACAGGGTCCGTCTGCAAACGGATCTTGCCCAGAGCAGGAACGACGCGAGAGAGACCGCTGCCTCGTAGGAGGTGGCGGTCTTGTCGTATCTGGTCGCGATGCCGCGGAAGCCCTTGAGCCGGTTGAAGCAGTCCCCGACGGTGTTGCGGCGGCGGTAGGCCTCCCGGTCGGACCCGGGTGGCCTACCGTTCGTTTGGAAGAGGGCTGTGTGGGTGACGGGCTGGGGGTGTGTGATTCCGCCCCTTGGTGCGTGGTATCCCGGCTGGACGCTGCTGCTCTTCAGGCGACGGAGTGGGTGATGGTGGCTTGGTAGGCGCCGGCGACGGCGGTGCTGGGCACGGTAATGGTCAGCGTGGGGTTCCAGCTGCAGCTGTGGGTGTTGTTGCCGCCGCTTCTGGTGAAGGCGGTGCGGGTGGTGTTGAGCGAGAGGGCTTGCACTGCCGTTGACTGGCCGGGAATGCAGGTTCCTGTGCCGGCGGTGGCGGTGGCGGGGCCGGACCAGTACCGGATGTTGCCGTTGGGGATGGTGCCGCCGTTGGTGGTCAGGTTGGTGGCGGTGACGGTGGCGGTCCAGGCGGGCGATTGCTGGGCGTTGACGGTGACGGTGCCCAGCTGGGCGGTGCGGGTGCCGCCGATGGCGGCGGTTCCGAGGTTGACGGTGGTGGGAGCGGTGATGCTCAGGGTGGCGGCTGGTTGTGCTGGAAGAAACGCGTTTGCCGGGTGGGCGGCAGTGGTGAGGAGGGCGGCGCTCAGGAGGGCCACTCGGTGCACTCGGCCTCCCATCAGCGCTTTCTGATCAGCCGTCTGCGGACGGCGTAGGCCAGTGGTCCTGCGGCGAGCAGAGCGATGGTGATCCACAGCAGTGGTGAGGATCCGGGAGACGTCAGCACGGCCAGGACGGGCCGGCCCGTGCCGGTGTCGGGAAACTTGATGCGGCCGCCGGCGGTTTGCCGCAGCATGCCGGACCGCAGGGTCACTTCCGCTTTCCAGGGGCCTTTCGGCACGCTCTTGCCCAGCGTGAACACCAAGGTGCCCTTGTGGCGTGGGGCAAGGGTCAGGACACGGTCGTTGGTGAAGGGTCCCGCGGTCAGCCCGTCCGGTCCCTTGCGCAGGCGAAGGCTGCCACTGATGTCCACTGCCCGGGCCCCGGTGTTGTGGACCCGTACTCGCAGTTGCGGCCGGCCGTCTTGGCTTCGGGCCGGGACGAGGCGGCTGATGCGGAAGGAGGAGGGCAGTTCCCCGCCGGGGCCGATGTCCAGGTACACGCGCACACCGGCGCGGGTGATCAGGCCGACGTTCCCACCGGGGCCCGGCTTGGAGTGGTGCTGAGCCCAGATGACGGCGTAGCGCTCCCCGGCACTTGCGGTGCGCGGCACACGGATGGTGGCCGGGACGGAGGTCTCCTGCCACGGCTCCAGCCTGAGCCCGGTGCGCGCGAGGGAGATCCAGCCGGCGAGTTCGTTGCGCTTGCCGGCGGGGGCGAAGGTGAACGTGCCGCCGCGGATGGCGGCGGCCCCGGGGTAGAGCGTCACGCGCAGCGGCTTCGGGCTCTCGTTGACGACCAGGATGTTGCGGTGGATCACCGTGCCCGGCGGGAGATGGTCGATGATGTAGCTGGACGCGCGCGGGTCCTGCCGCCGGTCGATGGGGGCTTCCAGCAGCTTGACGCCCAGCCCGACCCGCCTGCTCTCCGGGGGACCTGGGGGAGACGGCAGGGCCGCAGCGGTGCCCGTACCGAACGCGCAGCATGCGGCCGCCAGCAGGCAGCTCAGCCCTCGCCGCATCGGGTCAGGCCACTGAATGGGTGACGGTGCCGGTGTACAGGCCGGCTGCGGCCGTTTCCGGCACATTGACGGACAGCGTCGGGTTCCACGACGCCGAGTTGGCACCGCCGCCTCCGCTGTGGGTGAAGGCCGTGCGGGGAGTGGCCAACGTCACGGCGTCTGTTGCTGTCGGCTGGCCCGGGGTGAAGACGCCGCTGCCGCTGGTGGCGGTGGCAGGTCCCGACCAGTAGGTCGCATTGCTGGCTGCGATGGTTTCGTTGGCTGATCCCCCGCCGGTGGAGAAGTCCGATGAAGCCACCGTCGCCGTCCATGGGGCGGGCACGACGCCGCGCTGATCGTTGACCGTCACTGTCCCGAGCTGCCCTGTCGTCCTGCCGCCGATGGACGTCGACGGCAAGACCGCGTTCGCCGGAGCAACCACCGTCAGTTGCGCACCCTGCACCGTGAACGTCACCACGGTGTCCGCAGCCATGACGGGATGCATCCCAGCAGCCGTCACCACGCACACAGTCCCCGCAAGAACCGCAAGAGGGATTCTCATCAGATCTCCCGATTAGCCGCTCAATTACCGTCGGAAGACCTACCACCGCTGTAGAAGATCGGTGCAGTGCAGGACACTGCCTCCCCCGGTCGTACACGGAATTCACCGATCTGGGTCATCCTCGTTTGACCTTGTCTGCAGGACAGAGTCATGCGCCGGCCTTCTCCGGCGTCGTCTTCCCGAGTCGAGTGACTGGCGTCGGGACCGGTCCCACCCGTCGTCTGTGGTGACGAATCCGACGGCGTCCTTCGGTCGGCTGACGGTCTTGAGGGTCAGCCCAAGGGTGCTCTTTGCCCAGATCACCAGCATCAGCACTGAACCGATCGGTCAGCGCGTGGCCGGTACGGGGGATGGGTCAGTCGCTGAGTGCTTGGCGGAGGGTTTCACTGCAGTCGATCACTGTGTCGACACCGACGATCTGCAGGGTGCGCATCACGGCTTCCCCGGGTGCGGTCAGACGTATCCAGCCGCCGGCCTCGGTGAGGGTGCGGTGGGCGGCGATGAAGATGTTGATGCCGGTGGAGTCCATGAAGGTGACCCGGCTCAGATCGACCACGATGCGGGGGCGGGGAACGCCGGAGACGTCCAAGGCCTGGCGGAGCGACTGGCCGGTGTCGTGGTCGATCTCCCCCGCCAGGGTCAGCACGCGGATGCCGTCGGTGACGGCGGAGACGACCGACAGCTGACCCGGCTGCTCAGCTTGTCCGGTGGCCGCCATCTCTCCCTCAGTCATGTGGTGATACTGGCACACCAGGATCTTCACCCAGCAGTGCTGCTCTGCACAGTCCGGGTAATGCCTTCCTATTGAAGGCGTAAAGCGTGTACCACGCATGCGCGGGTGCGCGCGGGGGTGTGAACGGAGGAGGAGCAGCGAGCCGCGATGGGACCAGCCCCGGTGGGTGAGGACAGCGCGGTACCGGATGAGCAAGACATACAGACCATGGTGGTCCTGGAAGGTGACGGCACGTGCATCGCCCGCGCCCGCCACCTCGCCGCCGGGCTTCCTCGCCGGGTTCAGGCCGAGTACGGCCTGCCGGTTTCGCAGCGTGCCATGGACCTCACCCAGCTGGTGGTCAGCGAACTGGTCACCAACGCCCACCAGTACCGTCGGGCCCGGCGCTGATGGACCTGCGCATCGTCGGCGACGCGGTCGAGGTGGTGGTGTGGGACGGCGATCCGGTGCTGCCGGTGGCGAGGGCCGCCGACGCGGGTCGGGTGGGCCGGCACGGCTTGGAGATCGTCATGGCCGCCGCTCACGACTCCCCTCTTGTTGTTCATGATCCGGGGGTGTCGCCGGGGCCGCGGCATCGACGGACCGCTGATGAGGAGCTTGAGCACCGGCTTCACCCGAGCCGGAACCGGGCCCGGAGGTTAGAGGCTCCATGGGAAGACCACGCAGAAGGCAACACGGGGCTTGCTTCCCAAGCCCGCTGGGGACGAGACACCACCTGCTTCCAGGGCATCCCGCGGCAGAGGCTGAGCGCGTAGATCAGCTCTACGCGGGCACATGCGGAGGCGGCGCAGGGGTGAGTGATCGCGGCACCGATGACCGGGCCGCCGCGGGGCCTTCCAGCCCTCGAGCTCGAACCGTGCCAAGTTGCGCCCGACTGTTGCGCGAGTTCCGAACGAGAGGCGCTCCTGCCCGGGCACAGGACGCAATACAGACATAGCGGCAAAATGCTGGCAGTCGGTGTGTCCGGCGCTTTCGGGCTCCGCAATCCTTGAGCGCTCTCCGAAACCGCCGATGAACCTTGCTCGCTCCTACTGACAGAATGAGACGTGTCTGCCGCCTGGATAGACTGCCCCGTCGGGTAGGACTTTTTCCTCTGCCCGTGCCGAGGGGTCGGCGGGCGGCTTGATGTGAAGGAGTCTGAGCGTGGATGCCCCACATGTGGTGGGCGGTCCTGCCCTGGCGGAGCTCGGGAGGGCCGCGTTGGAGGTGAGCCCGTTGCCCGGTCGTTCCGGGATACGTGCCCGCGGTGAGATCAGCGCCTTCACTCGCTCGTCTTGGGAGCAGGCCCTGTCCGAACTGGCCCGGCGGCACGCGGGCGTGTCATACGTGGAGCTGTCGGATGTGGCGTTCGTCGACGTGGCCGGGGTAACCGCGCTGGCGGTCGCCGCCATGAGCCTGCCCCACGGACGGGTTGTGGTCGAGAATCCCCCGCCGCAGCTGCCGCGGGTCTTGGAGATGTTCTGGCCCGGCCTGGACCGGATCGAGGTGGCTCTGTGATGAGCACGGTGACCACTCACGAGGCGTTCGTGCACCCTGCCCTCTTCTACCGCACCGAGCAGGAGTACACGCGGCAGACAGTGGCCTTCCTACGCGGGGGCCTGGCCAACGGCGAGCCGATGGCGGTGGCGGTGCCCGGCCCGAACCTGGAGCTGATCAAAGCAGGTCTGGGTGGAGACGCCGAGGGAATCCTGTTCCTGGACATGACCGAGGCCGGCCGCAACCCGGGACGGATCATCCCCAAGGTGCTGCGCGGATTCGCCGACGCCCACCCGAAGGGGCGTGTGCGGATCATCGGCGAGCCGATCTGGGCCGGGCGCAGCGCCGTGGAGTACCCGGCGTGCGCGCAGCACGAGGCGCTGATCAACGCCGCGTTCGAGGGCCGGGCGGTGACGATCCTGTGTCCCTACGACGAGGTGCGGCTGAATCCGCAGGTGATCGCTGATGCGCGGGTTACCCACCCGACCCTCATTAGCGGGGAGGGCCGTGAGTCGGTCAGCGACGCCTACGACTGGCAGGCGATCGTCGATCGGTACAACCAGGCGCTTGCGCCTGCACCGGACACCGCGGCCTTCTCCTACGATGGTGAGGATCTTCCGGCGGTCCGCCAGTTCGCTCTCGCTCAGGCGATGCGGCTGGGCATGACCGGGGAGCGGCTGATGGATGTGGAGCTGGCGGTCGCGGAGCTGACGACCAACAGCGTGGTCCACGGCGGAGGCCGCGGGACACTCGCGGTCTGGGCCGAGCAGGGGCAGCTGGTGTGTGAGGTCCGCGATGCGGGCCGGCTGGCCGATCCGCTGGCCGGCCGCCGCCCGCCGGAGCGCGGCCAGTTGGGCGGCCGGGGCCTGATGCTGGTCCACTACGTGGCCGACTTGGTGCGCATGCACACCGGAGACGACGGCACGACCATACGCTTCTACCTCAGCTTGTGACAGCGCGAGGGCGGCCACCTGTCCGGATGGCCGCCCGCCCCGCTCGTCTCGCGGATCTTGTATGCAGCCCCGCACCGAGGGCCGGTAGGCGTCGTCCGGCCTTGTGGAGACCAGCCGCTCCATCCCGACCGATACCCACGTCCGCCACTCGATGCAGAGCGACGCGTCAGCCGCCGACCTCATGGCCCTTGAGAACGCGGCATTGACTGCCTCGTTCCACAAACGCATCCGTGGTTCCTCTCCCCAGGCCAGAGGTCTCCCCAAAGCAGTGAGGCCGATTCCAGTCGGGCGAGTCGACAAGCACAACCATCCATCGAGAGTGTCGCTACTCCGTCACGCTCGCCTCGCTGCCACCGAGGAAGACTCTCACTGCATCAGTTTGGTCTGCCGCGTTGGTCATCGAGCTGGACCTCCAGGTCAGACCAATTCGCGGTCCACCGCGTCAGATCGTCCACGGTCAACGACCCCGGGGGGCAGAGCGACTTCGTCGGTAGAAAGCGGACGAGCGTCCCAGTGGATCCGTCGCACTCAAGGGGAATCAGGTCAGTCACTGGAACACCGCGCTCATAGCGCTGACTCCAGGCACCGTTGCGACGGCGGTTGGTGTGAATCAGCCACTCGCTGAGCGCCGCTACGACGGACATGCCGCGACGCGGATGCCCGTCGGGAAGCCGCTCTGCGTCCGGGGCGTCGAAGAACCGCAGGTCCTTCGACGCCATCACTGGCTTCTTTACGATCCGACCGTGATCATCAACGCGAGTGTCGGTGCCTCGTCCGTTGTCCGCGACGGACACAGAGCCGTCGCCGTGCAGAGTGATCAGACATCGGCCCCCCGCTCGACTCGATGCCTCATCGGCGGCATAGGCAACGACTTCAAGGACGAGGTGTCCTGGGCCACAGGGAGCAAACCGCTCCGGCTGCTGGCGAATCTGGGCGAGATGGCCCAGGTCTACGTCACGGGCCCAATCGTGGGTGGTGTTGATCCAGTCTGCCCTTGATCCATCCATCCCGTGAGTATCCAGCATCTCGTTCCGCTCGGACGGGAGACCCGGTGCAAAGGCCGATAATGTGGCGATTCCGTCCTGTCGCTGGCGCAGCCAGGCCAATACATCTGACCACCTGCGTTTTCCTTCATCTGAGCTCCATACGCAACACAACAGAGTCGAGAAAAAACAGGAGGAGCCATCTCAGCGCCGCGCCTCGAACGCACCACCAATGACCCGCGTTGACGCAGGCCAGGGTCCTGAGAGCTCCTGACAGAAGCCGTGGTTGGTGTGACTGTCGGCTTGTCCGGTCGTTGGTCTGGCCGTGGGGAAGAGACAGTCGCGGCTGTGGATTGTGTCGGATCAACTGTGGGCGCTGATCCAGCCGTTGCTGCCCAAGCCGGGGCAAACTGAAAGAGGGACGGCCGCGGTTTCCGGACCGACAGGCACTGAGCCTTTTCCCCTCGCACTGACGCTGCGAGGTGGAGCGTCCGAACGAAAATCCCTTGCGGCCAACCGATCCTTGAGCACGGACCAGTCCCGCGAACGTCCGTGCCCGGCGCGGGCGTTGGCTCAGACCACCGTCTGGGCCGCCGTCGCCAGGGCGGGCATGCCCTACCGCGTTCTGGCGCATTGGGGGACGTAGGGTGCGACCGCGGCGGGCAGCGAAGACGTAGCAGCGCAGGACGAGGTAGCGGCCGGTGCCAGCGAGGCCCGAGGCGCCGAGGTAGGCGTGTCTGGGGGGAGCTGTCCGCGCGTGTCTGGTGGCAGCCGGTCAGTCCGCGCGTGTCCGGGAGCACCCGTCCACGCGTGTGTCTGGGGGGAGTTGTCCGCGGGTGTTCGGGGGAGCGGGGGGAGTTGTCTGCGGCGGATGTGGCACTGGCGGTGCCGGATCAGGTGGGGGTATCGGGAGGCGGGCCGGATCAGGTGGGGGTATCGGGGAGGGGGGGGCGGGCCGGTGCTGGTGGGGGAGGGGGGGTGGTGGGGTGGCGTCTGAGTGGGTGAGGAGTTTGTTTTTCGTGGTTGTCCTGGGTGGGTGGTGGGTTTTTTCTTTTCGTGCTGGGTGCTTTGGTGGGCGAGGTGGGGCATCGGCGGTCGCGGTGGTGCGGCGGGTTGCCGGATGGGGTCGTGTGGTGCGGCTGGGGCAGATCTTGCGTACTTCGTGGACGCTGAAGTCGTCTGTCGTGTGTGGGGATGCGGCTGGTCTGTGTTCTCGGTTGCGCGTCACGGACCGGTGGCCCGCCCTGCCGCCAGGCGGCGACCGCGCGGGCCAGGGGGGTGGTGGTCGGCGGCGGGCAGGTGTTTGTTGGGGTTTTTCACTTTGGGGCTGGTCGGGATGTGGCAGGCCGGGTTCGGCGTGGGGCGTCTGGTGTGGTGGGCGTTGAGGGACGCCACGGGCGTTTCGGTGGCCGGCCGGGCCC
>NZ_JBIVQO010000017.1:0-78 GCF_044755265.1 Streptomyces sp. NPDC092370
GGTGAGCGTCCCGCCTTCCGGCGTGACGACCGTGACAGCCGTGGTGAGCGTCCCGCCTTCCGGCGTGACGACCGTGAC
>NZ_JBIVQO010000017.1:173-123132 GCF_044755265.1 Streptomyces sp. NPDC092370
CGGGACAGCCGTGGTGAGCGTCCCGCCTTCCGGCGTGACGACCGTGACAGCCGTGGTGAGCGTCCTGCCTTCCGGCGTGACGACCGTGACAGCCGTGGTGAGCGTCCTGCCTTCCGGCGTGACGACCGTGACAGCCGTGGTGAACGTCCTGCCTTCCGGCGTGACGATCGCCGGGACGACAGGCGCGATGACCGTCGTGGCGAGCGGCGCGAGAGCGACCGCGGCGGATTCGCCCGTCGCGACGACCGCGACCGCGGCGGTTTCCGGCGCGACGACAGTCGTGACCGCGGCCCCCGCGACGGCGACCGCGGGTTCCGTCGCGACGACCGCGGTGATTTCCGCGGCCGTGACGAGCGCCGTGGGGACGATCGTGGTGAGCGCGGCGGCGGTTTCCGGCGTGACGACGCGGGCCGGGGCGGGCGTCCAGGCTTCCGGCGTGAGGACGGCCCCCGCAGTGACCGTGGCGAATTCCGTCGGGACGACCGCGGCGACCGTGGTGGTGAGCGCGGTGGCTTCCGCGGCCGTGACAGCCGCGACGACCGCGGTGGGCGTGGTCCCCGGCGTGACGACCGTGGTGAGCGCGGCGGCGGTTTCCGGCGCGACGGTGATCGGCGTGACGGCGACCGGGGCGGTTTCCGCGGCCGGGACGACCGGGGTGCCCCCGGCCGGTTCCGTGAGGAGCGTGAGCGGGACAGGGAGCCCATCAAGCGGCTGCCGATCCCCGAGGACGTCACGGGTGACGAGATCGACAAGGATGTACGTCAGGAGTTGCAGAGCCTGCCCAAGACGCTCGCGGAGGACGTCGCCAGGAACCTGGTGATGGTCGCGCGACTCCTCGACGAGGACCCCGAGGGCGCCTACGGCTACTCCAGGGTGGCGCTGCGACTGGCGTCGCGAGTCGCCGCCGTTCGGGAGGCCGCCGGATTCGCCGCGTACGCCACCCAGAAATACGGCGAGGCGCTGGCCGAGTTCCGGGCCGCCAAGCGGATGACCGGGAACATCGACCTGTGGCCCGTCATGGCCGACTGCGAGCGTGGGCTCGGGCGGCCGGAGAAGGCGCTGGACATGGCCGGGGCGCCCGAGGTGCACAAGCTCGACAAGGCCGGGCAGGTCGAGATGCGGCTTGTCGCGGCCGGCGCGCGGCGAGACCTGGGGCAGTTGGACGCGGCCATCGTGACGCTGCAGAGCCCGGAGCTGGCCGCGAACTCCGTACAGCCGTGGACGGCGCGACTGCGGTACGCGTACGCCGACGCGCTGCTCGCCGCCGGGCGGGAGAGCGAGGCGCGGGAGTGGTTCGCCAAGGCCGTCGAGGCCGACCGGGACGGCAGCACCGACGCCTCGGACCGGCTCGCCGAGCTGGACGGCGTGGAGTTCGTGGACGCCCTGGTCGAGGACGAGGACCACGAGGACGACGTCGTTGCGGCCTCCGCCTCGCCGGAGCCGGCCGAGGACGAGCGCGACGAGATCGAGCGCGACGAGATCGAGGACGACAAGGACGAGGACAACAAGGACGAGGACGACAGGGACTGACTGACGTTCGTAGGGGAAGGGGCGGGATCCCGGCCGTGAGGCCTCGGGGTCCCGCCCCTTTGTCGTGCCCGGTTTGTCGTGTCCGGCCGGTCCGTTCGGTCAGAGGTCCAGCGCCCGCAGCACCAGGCCTGTCGCCGGTTTGGGGCCGAACGAGGTGGACTTGCGGGGCATCGTCACGCCCTGGCGGGCCAGGTCGCGGACGACCTCCTCGCGGACCGGGTGCATCAGGACGGCCGTACCGCCGTCGCGTTCCGCTTTCTCGACCGTGGCGGCCGTGTCGTGGATGTAGGCGATGTGGGCGGGGGAGTCCTCGGGGATGTGCCAGACGTGCTCCAGGAGCGTGGCGTGCAGGACCGTCGCGTCCAGGGTGCGCCAGGCCGCTGGGCGGTCGGCGGGGATCGTACGGGTCAGGAGGTCCGGGTCCGGGTGGTCGACCAGATGGAAGGCGCCGTCGCCGGCCAGCAGGAACGCGTTGCCGGCGCCAGCCGCGTCCGCCAGGGTGCCCAGGGCCTCGGCCAGCGGGACGTCGAGGCGGCGCACGCGGAAGTGGCCATCCAGGGCGGCCACGGCATCGCCGACCGGCAGGCCGTGCAGCAGGCGGTGGATGGCGCGGACCCGGAGGGGATAGCGGGCCGTGTCCACCAGCAGGACCAGGCCGTGATCCCAGGGGCCTGGGGAGGGGTGCTCCGTGCGGAGGCGGCGGTAGGTCGCCCAGCGGTGGTGGCCGTCGGCGATGAGGGCCTGGTGCCGGCCGAGGTCCTTCTGGATCGTGGCCAGGTCGTCGGGGTGCGTGACCGACCACAGGCGGTGGCGGAAGCCGTCCTCGGTGGTGGTGGCGAGGAGCGGGGGCCGGTCGGCGGTGCGCTCGATCAGGTCCGCCGTGGCGGTCGTCGAACCGTTGCCCCGGTAGGTGAGCAGGAGGGGTTCGAGGTTCGCGCAGGTGGCCCGCATCAGGGCAGCGCGGTCGGCGACGATGTGCGGCATGACGTCCTCGTGCGGCAGCACGACCTGCTCGTCGGGGTCGGACACGCGCAGGGCGCCGATGATGCCGCGCTGCAGCATGCCGTTGCCGTCCTGCTGCTCGTAGACGTAGAGGCCGGGTTCCGGGTCGGTGGTCAGGACGCCCTCGGACAGCCAGCGGCGCAGGGTGTCGGCGGCCTGTTCGTTGCGGGCGCTGGGGGTGGCGGCCTGGGGGAGGATCAGGCGAACGATGTTGTACGGGTCGGCGGACTCGAGGTGGTGCAGGCCGTCGGGGCGCACCACGACGTCGTACGGCGGAGATGTGACGGCGGCAAGGCTGCCGACCCGGTCGGGGTCGTAACGAAGGCCTCGGAACGGGGTGAGTTCCAGGCCTCGGTGCGTCGTTGCCTCCGAGTGACCTGCTGAGTTCATCCCGGCATCGTACGGCTGTCGGTGGCATGGGGGATGATCGGGGGAAAGCCGTCGAACGAGGAGCGATGCGGGATGAGCCGGAGCGTCAGGACGAGGCCCGAGGGCAGTGGGCAGGCCCTGAGCGAGGCGTACGACACGGCGCTGCTCGATCTGGACGGTGTCGTGTACGCGGGGGGTGAGGCGATCGCGCACGCGGTCGAGTCGCTGGCCACGGCCCGGGAGGGCGGGATGCGTCTGGCGTACGTGACGAACAACGCGCTGCGGACTCCCGCCGCCGTGGCGGAGCATCTGACGGAGCTGGGGATACCGACCGGCGCGGAGGACGTCATCACCTCGGCGCAGGCGGTCGCGCGGCTGATCAGCGAGCAGGTGCCGCAGGGCGCCCGGGTGCTGGTGATCGGCGGTGAGGGACTGCGGGTCGCGCTGCGCGAGCGCGGGCTGGTGCCCGTGGAGTCGGCGGACGACGATCCGGCGGCGGTGGTGCAGGGGTTCGGTGGGCCGGATCTGCCGTGGGGCCGGTTCGCCGAGGCCTCCTACGCCGTGGCGCGCGGTGTGCCGTGGTTCGCGTCCAACACCGACCTGACGATCCCGAGCGGTCGCGGCATCGCGCCGGGCAACGGGGCCGCGGTGGAGGTGGTCCGGATCGCCACGGGCGCCGAGCCGCAGGTGGCGGGCAAGCCGCTGCCGCCGATGCACCGGGAGACCATTTTGCGCACCGGCGCGAAGCGGCCCCTGGTGGTGGGGGACCGGCTGGACACGGACATCGAGGGCGCGTTCAACGGGGAGGTCGACTCGCTGCTCGTCCTGACCGGTGTCACCGACGGCGCGCAGTTGCTGGCCGCGCCGCCGCAGCACCGGCCGACGTTCGTGGACGCCGATCTGCGCGGGATGCTCGGCGGTCAGCCGGACGTCGTCGAGGCGGGCGAGGGCGGGTTCCGATGTGGTGGCTGGACGGCGAGGGCCGGCGCGGACCGGCTCGAGCTCGACGGCGAGGGCGAGGCTCTGGACGGGCTGCGGGCGCTGTGCGCCGTGGCGTGGACGGCCGCCGGTGAGGGTGCGTGCGGGCTGGATGGGGGGAAGGCGCTCGCACGGCTGGGTATCTGAGCGTCTGTCAGTGCACGCGCCGGTGCCGAGGCGGGGCCGGAAGGCCGAATCCTGCTCGGATGCGAGGGTAGGCTAACCTAACTGCGTGTTGGTCGAGAGTCCCCCCGAACAGCGCGCGGAGACCGTCCCCGCGCCCCCGAACCGACGGGCGGTACGAGCCTTCGGACTGCTCCTGTCCGTCGCGATCCTGGTGCTCGTCGCGCTGGCGAGTACCGCGATCGGAGCGAAAGAGCTGCCCCTCGGGCAGGTCTGGCACGGCTTGTTCGAGGACTCGGGGACCTACGGGGACGTCGTCGTCGCGGAGCGGATGTCGCGGACCGTGCTCGGGCTGCTCGCCGGTGCCGCCCTCGGCCTGGCCGGGGCGGTGCTGCAGGCCCTCACGCGCAATCCGCTGGCCGACCCCGGACTGCTCGGCATCAACGCCGGCGCGTCCGCCGCGGTCGTCACGGCCATCACCTATTTCGGGGTCACCTCGCTCAGCGGTTATGTCTGGTTCGCGTTCTTCGGCGCGGCCGCGGTCGGGGCGCTGGTCTGGTTCCTCGGCGGCAGCCGGGGCGCGACACCGGTGCGGCTCGCGCTCGCCGGTACGGCGATCAGCGCCGCGCTCTACGGCTATCTCCAAGCCGTGATGATCATGGACGAGGCGGCCCTCGGCAAAATGCGGTTCTGGACGGTCGGTTCGCTGGCCTCGGCGACCGACTCGACCATCACGCAGGTGCTGCCGTTCCTGCTGACCGGCACGGTCCTGGCCCTGGCTCTGGCCCGGCCGCTCAACGCGATGGCCATGGGTGACGACACCGCCAGGGCTCTCGGCGCCAACCTGAACCGCACCCGGGCGCTGTCCATGCTGGCCGCGACCGTCCTGTGCGGGGCGGCGACCGCGGCCTGCGGGCCGATCGTGTTCGTCGGGCTGATGGTGCCCCACGTCGTGCGCTCCTTCACCGGGCCCGACCTGCGCTGGATCCTGCCGTACGCGGCGATCCTGTCGCCCGTGCTGCTGCTCGGCGCCGACGTCATCGGCCGGATCGTGGCCCGGCCCTCGGAACTCCAGGTGGGCATCGTCACCGCGATCCTCGGCGGCCCGGTGTTCATCTTTCTCGTACGACGGCGGAGGACGGCGCAGCTGTGAAGACCACCAACCGTGCCGTGCGGACCGGCGGGCTCTCGATACGCCTGGACGTGCGGACCGTCACCGTCGTGTTCCTGCTGCTCGTCGCGGCGCTCGCGGCGAGTGTCGTGCTCATCGGCACCGGCGACTTCCCCATCCCGGCCGCCGACGTGCTGCGGACCCTGGCCGGCGAGGGCAACCCGGGCCAGGAGTTCATCGTCAACGAACTGCGGCTGCCCCGGGTCCTGGTCGGGCTGTTGGTCGGTGCCTCGCTCGGACTCGGCGGCGCGCTGTTCCAGGCCATCTCCCGCAATCCGCTGGGCAGTCCGGACGTGCTGGGCCTCGGGCAGGGGGCGACGGCCGGCGCGCTCGTGGTGATCGTGCTGACCTCGGGAAGCGCCAACCAGGTGGCCGTCGGGGCGCTGGTGGGCGGCCTGGTGACCGGACTCGCCATCTACGTGCTCGCCTGGAAACGGGGCGTGCACGGCTACCGGCTGGTCCTGGTCGGCATCGGCGTCTCCGCCATCGTCACGGCGGTCAACGGCTATCTGCTGACCAAGTCCGACATCGTGGACGCGGCCCGTGCGGTCGTGTGGATGACCGGCTCCCTCGACGGCCGTGACTGGGACCAGGTGTGGCCGCTGCTCGCGCTGACCGCCGTGCTGGTGCCGCTCGTCCTGGTCAACGCGCGTGGGCTGCGGATGATGGAGATGGGCGACGACGTGTCGTACGCCCTAGGGGTGCGGGTCGAGCGCGTCCGGCTGCTGCTCATGGTGGCGGCGGTGCTGCTCACCGCGTCCGCCACCGCCGCGGCCGGCCCCGTCAGTTTCGTCGCGCTCACCGCGCCGCAGCTTGCCCGGCGCCTCACCCGCTCGCCCGGTCCGAACCTGCTGCCCTCGCTGTGCATGGGCGCCGCCCTGCTGGTCGTCGCCGACTGGGTCTCGCAGCGGGCGTTCGGCGCCGAGCAGCTGCCCGTGGGCGTGGTCACCGGCGTGCTCGGCGGGCTCTACCTGCTGTGGCTGCTGGTCAGCGAGCGCAGGGCGGGCCGGATATGAGGGCGGGCACACGCCCCGAGAGCAGTACCAGCAGCGGACTGACCAACCGAAGGAGCCCCGTGAACCGCCTGTCCGCCGAGAAGGTCACCCTCGCCTACGACCAGCGGGTCATCGCCGAGCAGCTGTCGGTGGAGATACCCGACCAGTCGTTCACGGTGATCGTCGGCCCCAACGCCTGCGGCAAGTCGACGCTGCTGCGGGCCCTGTCGCGGATGCTCAAGCCGAGCGAGGGCCGGGTGCTGCTCGACGGGCAGGTCATCCAGTCGATGCCGGCGAAGAAGGTCGCGCGGACCCTCGGGCTGCTGCCCCAGTCGTCCGTCGCGCCCGACGGGATCACCGTCGCCGACCTGGTCGGCCGCGGCCGCTACCCGCACCAGGGCATCCTGCGCCAGTGGTCCGCGGAGGACGAGCGGGTCGTCCAGGAGTCCATGCGTCAGACCGGCGTGGCCGAACTCGGTGACCGCTACGTCGACGAGCTCTCGGGCGGTCAGCGCCAGCGCGTGTGGATCGCCATGGCGCTGGCCCAGCAGACACCGCTGCTGCTGCTCGACGAACCGACGACCTTCCTGGACATCCAGCACCAGATCGACGTATTGGACCTGTGCGCGCAGCTGCACGAGGAGCAGGGGCGCACGCTCGTCGCAGTGCTGCACGACCTGAACCACGCCGCCCGCTACGCCACTCACCTCATCGCCCTGCGCGAGGGCCGGGTCATCGCCGAGGGCGCACCGAAGGACATCGTCACGGCGGAACTGGTCGAGGAGGTCTTCGGGCTGCGCTGCCAGGTCATCGACGACCCGGAGACGGGCACGCCGCTGGTCGTGCCGGCGGCGCGCAAGGCCCGCGCTCGGGGGACGGGCGGCAAGGTCGCGGCTACAGAAGCTTCCTGAGCCGCAACAGGTCCCGCACGCCCGCGTGCAGCTTGACCCGGCCGGAGCCCCAGGCCTTGGCGAAGTTCAGCTCACCGCCGACCAGGGCCACCAGGTCGTCGCCGATCATGGCGAGTCTGATCTCGGCCCTGCCGGGCGGCGGCCCCGGCACGGTGTCGTGCACGTCGATCCGCCCGCCGCGCATGCGGCCGACGAAGGTGATGTCGAGGTCCGTGATGTGGCAGCTCACCGAGCGGTCCAGGGCCGCGGCGTCGCGGACGTCCCCTTCGGCGCGCTGCATGTTGTCCGAGAGCTTGTCGAGTGCGCTGCGGCACTCCTCGATCGTGGCCATCGCGGTCGACGGTACCGCAGCGGTTCGCGGTAGCGTCGTGGCATGGACGACGCAGTTCCCGAGATCCCGCCGGCGGCGGAGGAAGAGCCGGCGTACGACCCCGCCGCCCCGGCTTCGCTGAACGTGCCCCGCACCCCTACCGGCGACGCCGATGTGGACGCGGCGCTGGACCGGCTCGGCGACGCGGACCACCTCGCCACGGACGGACACATCGAGGTGTACGAGGATGTACACCGGGGGCTGCGCGACGCGCTCACCGCGCTCGATGCACGCCCGGGACCTCCCGCGCCCCCGACGCCGCCTGGACCTAGGAGCTGAACCGAACGTGGCAGGAGTCGCACGCCGTCGTCTGGACGCGGAGCTGGTCCGCCGGAAGCTCGCGCGTTCGCGTGAGCACGCCGGCCAGCTGATCGCCGCCGGACGCGTCTTTGTCGGCAAGACCGTCGCGACCAAACCCGCCACGCAGGTGGAGACCGCGGCCGCGATCGTGGTGGCCCAGGACGACAGCGACCCCGACTACGTCTCCCGGGGCGGGCACAAGCTCGCCGGGGCGCTCGCGGTCTTCGGGCCGCAGGGGCTGCCCGTGGAGGGGCGCAGGGCACTCGACGCGGGTGCGTCCACCGGCGGCTTCACCGATGTGCTGCTGCGAGCGGGTGCCGCCCACGTCGTCGCCGTGGACGTCGGATACGGACAACTCGCCTGGTCCCTGCAGAAGGATGAACGCGTCACCGTCAAGGACCGTACGAACGTACGCGAGTTGACGCTTGAAGCGATCGATGGGGAGCCAGTGGATCTTGTCGTGGGGGATCTGTCCTTCATCCCGCTCGGGCTGGTCCTGCCCGCCTTGGTGCGGTGCGTGAAACCGGACGCCGATCTGGTGATGATGGTCAAGCCGCAGTTCGAGGTGGGGAAGGAGCGGCTGGGCAGCGGGGGAGTGGTACGCAGCACCCAGCTGCGCGCCGAGGCGGTACGGGGGGTGGCCGAGAAGGCCTGGGGGCTGGGGCTCGGGGTGAAGGGCGTCACGGCCAGTCCGCTGCCCGGGCCGTCGGGGAATGTCGAATACTTCTTGTGGCTGCGGGCCGGGGCACCGGCACTGGACCCGGCCGACGTTGACCGTGCAGTGGCGGAGGGGCCGCGTTGACCGAGAACCGAGCTCGTACTGTTTTCCTGCTCGCCCACACGGGGCGGCCCGCCGCCGTGCGCAGTGCCGAGCTCGTGGTGAAGGGGCTGCTGCGCTCCGGTCTCGGCGTGCGCGTCCTGGAGGCCGAGGCACGCGACCTGCCGCTGCCGGTGGAAGTGGAGCTGATCAAGGAGGCCACTCCGCAGTCTCTGGACGGTTGTGAGCTGCTCATCGTGCTGGGTGGTGACGGCACGCTGCTGCGCGGGGCCGAGTTCGCGCGGGCGTCGGGTGTGCCGATGCTGGGCGTCAATCTCGGGCGCGTCGGGTTCCTCGCGGAGGCCGAGCGGGACGACCTCGACAAGGTTGTCGACCGGGTGGTGACCAAGGCGTACGAGGTCGAGGAGCGGATGACCGTCGACGTCGTCGTGCACCGCAACGGGGACATCGTGCACACGGACTGGGCGCTGAACGAGGCGGCCGTGCAGAAGGTGTCCGCCGAGCGGATGCTGGAGGTCGTCCTGGAGATCGACGGGCGGCCGGTGACGGGGTTCGGCTGTGACGGGATCGTGTGCGCGACGCCGACGGGGTCGACGGCGTACGCGTTCTCCGCGGGCGGGCCGGTGGTGTGGCCGGAGGTCGAGGCGCTGCTGATGGTGCCGATCTCCGCGCACGCGCTGTTCGCGAAGCCGTTGGTGACATCGCCGGATTCCGTGTTGGCCGTGGAGGTTCTGCCGCACATTCCGCCGGGTGTGCTGTGGTGCGACGGCCGGCGGACCGTGGAGTTGCCGCCGGGGGCGAGGGTGGAGGTGCGGCGAGGGGCCGTGCCGGTGCGGCTGGCCCGGCTGCACCACGCGTCCTTCACGGACCGGCTGGTGGCCAAGTTCGCGCTGCCGGTCTCCGGCTGGCGGGGGGCTCCCCACTAGCCCACGTCCACTCGCGTGGGTGACAAGGGCAGGCCGGTCGCAATCCCCGGCTCGGACCTCGTAAGGTCGTGTCCGTGTTGGAGGAGATGCGGATACGGTCGCTGGGCGTGATCGACGACGCTGTCGTCGAGCTGTCGCCCGGGTTCACCGCGGTCACCGGTGAGACGGGTGCGGGCAAGACCATGGTGGTCACCAGCCTGGGGTTGCTGCTGGGCGGGAGGGCCGACCCGGCGCTCGTGCGGATCGGGGCGGGCAAGGCGGTCGTGGAGGGGCGGATCACCGTCCCCCGGGACGCCACGGCCGCGGTGCGTGCCGAGGAGGCCGGGGCCGAGCTCGACGACGGGGCCCTGCTGATCAGCCGTACCGTTTCCGCCGAAGGGCGCTCACGGGCGCACCTGGGCGGGCGCAGCGTGCCCGTGGGCGTGCTGGCCGAGCTCGCCGACGAGCTGGTGGCCGTGCACGGGCAGACCGACCAGCAGGGGCTGCTCAAGCTGTCCCGGCAGCGGCAGGCGCTCGACCGCTACGCGGGCGACGCGGTCGCCGGGCCGC
Source organism: Streptomyces sp. NPDC092370 (assembly GCF_044755265.1). Lineage (NCBI taxonomy): Bacteria > Bacillati > Actinomycetota > Actinomycetes > Kitasatosporales > Streptomycetaceae > Streptomyces > Streptomyces sp. NPDC092370. Next base: position 10,176 of record NZ_JBIVQO010000017.1, read on the forward strand.
TGGCCAAGTACGGCGAGGCCTACAGGCGGCTGCGGGCCGTCTCCGCCGAGCTCGACGAGATCACCACCCGGGCGCGCGAGCGGGCCCAGGAGGCCGATCTGCTGCGTTTCGGGCTCGACGAGATCGCCGCCGTGGAACCCCGTGCCGGTGAGGACGTGGAGCTGGCCGAGGAGGCCGAGCGGCTGGGGCACGCCGAGGCACTGGCGTCCGCCGCCGCGGCCGCGCACGCCGCCCTCGCGGGCAACCCCGAGGACCCGGAGGGCGTCGACGCCGGGACGCTCGTCGCGGGCGCCCAGCGGGCCCTGGACGCCGTACGGTCGCACGACCCGGCGCTGGCCACGCTCGCCGACCGCATCGGGGAGATCGGGATCCTGCTGCGCGACGCGGCCGGCGACCTCGCGGGATACGCCGACGACCTGGACGCCGACCCGCTGCGGCTGGCGGCCGTCGAGGAGCGGCGGGCCGCGCTGACCGGGCTGACGCGCAAGTACGGCGAGGACATCGCCACCGTGCTGGCCTGGGCCGAGCAGAGTGCCGCCCGGCTGACCGAACTCGACGGTGACGACGAGCGGATAGGGGAGCTGACCGCCGAGCGGGACGCGCTGCGGTCGGAACTGGGCGGGCTGGCGCAGGCCCTGACGGACGCCCGGGCGGAGGCCGCCGAGCGGTTCGCCGCCGCCGTGACCGCCGAGCTGGCCTCGCTCGCCATGCCGCACGCGCGCGTGTCCTTCGACATCCGGCAGACCGAGGACCCCGACGGCGTCGAGGTCGGCGGGCGTCCGGTCGCCTACGGGCCCGCGGGCGCCGACGAGGTCGAGCTGCTGCTGGCGCCGCACCCGGGCGCGCCGCCCCGGCCGATCGCCAAGGGCGCGTCCGGCGGTGAGCTGTCGCGGGTGATGCTGGCCGTGGAGGTCGTATTCGCCGGGACGGATCCCGTGCCGACGTACCTCTTCGACGAGGTCGACGCCGGAGTCGGCGGCAAGGCGGCGGTCGAGATCGGCCGGCGGCTCGCGCGGCTGGCCAAGACCGCGCAGGTCGTGGTGGTGACGCATCTGCCGCAGGTGGCCGCCTTCGCCGACCGGCAGTTGCTGGTCGAGAAGACCAACGACGGGTCCGTGACCCGCTCCGGCGTCAAGGTCCTGGAAGGGGAGGAGCGGGTCCGCGAGCTGTCCCGCATGCTCGCCGGCCAGGAGGACTCGGAGACGGCCCGGGCACACGCGGAGGAGTTGCTGGCGACGGCGCGGGCGGACGGTTAGGGCCTGTCGTCCGGATCATCCCGGCGTCGCCGGGCCCGGCACGCCTCGGGTGGACTGACAGGAGCCGAGGCTCACAGCCGGCCTGATCCGAAGCGGGCCCGCGCCGGGGCGGCGTAGCGGCGGGGTGTCGGCGGGGCACGGGCCGATCGCCCAAGTTCACTCGTGTGGGTGACCCGGCCCGGCGCATTCCCCCGGTGCCGCGACCCGCTGTCGGGCCGTCGGCGTTCCGGCGTTCCCGGAACCCCCGTATGTCCTGGCATCCTTGGCGGAGTACGCGTGCGAATCGCGTCGTGACCGCCCGACCCGAACCAGGAGCCCGGCCACGTGACCCCCGTGAGCAGCCACTCACCGCATGGCCAGTTGCCGCTGCGCACCGTGCAGGTGCTCGGTGGAGGCAACGCCACCAGCAGTGCGCATGTGCGCTCGCTGGCCGCGGGGCTCGTCGCGCGGGGCGTGAAAGTCACGGTGTGCGCCCCCTATGAGGCCGACCGCGCCTATGACTTCAGTGGAGTCGGCGCCAACCACGTGCATGTGCCGCGCAGCAGCGACCCGGTGTCGGTGGCGGCCCTGCGGGCGGCCTGCGCCAACGCCGATCTGGTCCACGCGCACGGGCTGCACGCCTCCTTCCGTACCGTCCTCGCCCTCAGCGGGCGGCGCGTGCGCACTCCGCTGGTCGTGACGTGGCACGACCGGGCCCATGCCGACGGCGCGCGTGCCCACATGCTGCGGGTGCTGGAGCGGAGGGTCGTGAAGGCGTCCACCGTGGTGCTGGGCACGACCTCGGCGCTCGTGGACCGGGCCAGGCTCACCGGCGCGCGGGACGCCCGGCTCGCGGCCGTCGCGCTGCCCGGCTCCCGCAGGCCCCCGGACCCTGACGATCCCGACCGGCTGCGGCCCAAGGTGCGCGCCGAAATCGGCGCCATCGGACGGCCGTTGCTGATGGCCGTCGGCTCCCTGGACCGGCACCGTGGATACGACGTACTGCTGGACGCCGCGCGCGCCTGGCGCCGGCTCGACCCCGTGCCCCTGGTCGTGATCGCCGGGGAGGGGCCGCTGCGCGCCGAACTCCAGGCGCGGATCGAGGAGGAGGGACTGCCGGTCCGGCTCATCGGGCGGCGCGACGACATCACGGACCTGCTCGCCGCGGCCGACCTCGCCCTGCTGCCGAGCCGCTGGGAGGCCCGCTCCGTCCTCGCCCAGGAGGCCCTCCACGCGCGCGTGCCGCTCGTCGCCACCGAGGTCGGCGGCATCCCCGAACTGGTCGGCGACGCCGCCGAACTCGTCCCGTACGGGGACGCGAAGGCCCTCGCCGACGCCGTCGTCGGGCTGCTCGGCGACCGGGCGCGCCGGGAACTGCTGACGGCCAGGGGCGCCCGGCAGGCCGCCACCTGGCCGACCGAGGACGAGACGGTCGCGCAAGTCCTCAGCGTCTACGACGAGTTGACCCAGCCTCTGCCGCTGCCGTAGAGGCCCCTACGGGACGTGTCTGCGGGCCCGCAGGGCCAGGCTCAGGGCCAGGACCGTCTGCGGGTCGTCGAGGTCCGTACCCAGCAACTCCCCGATGCGTGCCAGGCGGTTGTAAAGGGTCTGCCGGTTCAGGTGCAGCTCCCGGGCCGTCTCCGCCTTGCGGCCCGCGTGGGCGAGATACGTCGTGAGCGTGGGCAGCAGCGGCGGCCGGGAGCGGCGGTCGTGCTCCAGGAGCGGGCCGAGAGCGCGGTCGACGAAGGCCGCCAGGTCCGGCTGGTCACGCAGCCGCCACAGCAGCAGGTCGATGTCGAGGCGCCGGGCGTCGTACCAGGGCCGGTCCGGCAGGCCCTGGGCCGCCGTGGCCGTCTCGGCCGCGTGCCGCAGGCCCGAGGCCGCCGCCGTCCAGCCCCCGGCCACGCCCACGACCACCACGGGCGGCTGCCCGCCCATCCGCGGCATCCCGGCCCGGCCCACCCCCGCCCGCAGCGCCGCCGCCACCCGGTCCGCGACCGTCTCCCGCTCCGGCTCCGCGCGCAGGCCGAGCAGCACCAGCACCCGGCCCTCCACCGGCCGCACCCCCAGCAGCACCGGCACGCCCACCGACGCCAGCTCCTCCGAGAGCGCCCGCGCCAGCACGGCCCAGCCCCCGCCCGAGGACAGGGCGTCCCCGACCCGCATGACCACGGGCAGCAGCGGGCCCTCTCCCGGCCGGAAGCCCAGCACGCGTGCCTGCGCCGGGGCGTCCTCGGCCGTGACCCGGCCCTCGGCGAGGTCGGTGAGGAAGTCGCCGCGTCCACGCGCCGCCAGTTCCTCCTCCTGGCGGGCCTGCATCAGCACCACGGCCAGGATGCCCGCGGCCCGCTCGGCCGCCATCCGGTGCACCGGCGCCGGCGCGGACCGTACGGGCAGCAGAACGAGCCGTGCCCGGACGCCCCCACTGCCCGGCCCGCCGCCCGGCACGTCCACCAGGACCGAACCCGCCAGCGGCGGTTCCTCCTTGTGCTGGCCCCGCAACCCCTCCCACACCTGGAGCGGGTCCGCCCCCTCGGGACCGGACCCCGCCGCGTACAGCAACTGCCCGTCCGCCGTCTCCAGGAACACCGGGTTGCCGGCGAAGTCGGCCAGGATGCCGAGCACCTGGGGCACTCCGCCGCCGCCCAGCACGGCCTGCGTGCACCGCCGGTGCACCTCCTCGGCCCGCTGGAGCAGGGCGTAGTGGCCGTTGACGATCTCGGTGTGGACCTCCTCCGTGACCGTCACGAACGGCACCTCGCGGTGCAGCTGGACCAGCGGCAGCCCGGCCGCGCGTGCCGTGTCGACCAGGGCCGCGGGCAGCCGGGTGAAACGCGGACCCAGCTCCACGACCAGGGCCGCGATGCCGCGCTCGGCCAGGGTGCGCACGAACGCCCGCTGCTCGGCGGGACGGGTGCCGAGGCCGTAGCCGGTGGTCAGCAGCAGCTCGCCGCCCTTGAGCAGGGAGGCGATGTGCGGCACCTCCCCGGCGTGCACCCAGCGCACGGTCCGCCCGAGCCGCTCGGCTCCCGCCAGCACCTCGGGCAGCCCACTGCGCAGCCCCGGCAGCTCCAGCGCCCGCTGCACGGTGATCCCTGCGCCGTGGGTGTCGTAACCGCTGTCCGTCGCGCTGTCCATGTGCCGGACGCTACCCGCGCGGGTGCCTCGCGGACATCTCCGGAGGGACACGAGGACGATCACGCCCTGGAATACCCGGTGATCGACCGGGTACGGGCGCCCTCATGGACATGAGCGTGGTCGCGGTGGGGCGGGAAGACGACAGCCCGGTCGAGGAGCCGTTGCGGGTCGCGGTGCTCGCCGACCGGCTCGGGTACCGGGAGGTGTGGGCGGGCGAGGGACCGACGTGGGACTCGTTCGTCCTGGCGGCGGCGATCGGCGCGGCCACCGAGCAGGTCGCGCTGACCGCCGGGCCCGTGCCGGTGTCGGTGCGCGACCCGCTCACCATCGTCCGGGGCGCCGCCTCCGCCGCGGCCGTCACCGGCCGCCCCGTCGGCGTGGCCCTGGGCACCTCCAGCAAACGGGTCGTGGAGGGCGTGCACGGCCGGTCGCGGACCCGGCCCGCCGCCGCCCTCGCGGAGTCGGCGGCGGCCGTGCGGGCGCTGATGCACAGCGTCCCGGGCGAGCCGATCGTGCCCGGCAGCGCCTTTCCGCGCCGGCTGCCACCGCCCGGCGGCACGGTCACCGTCGCGGCGTTCGGGGAACGGGCGGTCGCCGCGGCCGTCGCGCACGCCGACCGGATGCTGCTCGACATCGTCTCGCCCGAGCAGGTCCGCATGCTGCGGGGCCGGATGCTCGCGGCCGCCGAGAAGGCGGGCCGCAGGCCGCCGAGGCTGACCGCGTGGCTGCCCGCCGCCGTCGACCCGGATCCGGAGTCGCTCACCCAGGTCCTGCGCAGCGTCGTGGGTTACCTCGCCGTCCCGGGCTACAGCGACATGTTCGTCGACGCCGGGTTCGCCGAGGTCGTCGAGCTGGCGGCCAAGGGCGCCGACCCGGACACCCTGCTGAGGGCGCTGCCGCCCGAGGCCGCCGGCACGGTCGCCCTGGTCGGCGACGCCGGCACCGTCCGCGCCCGTATCGCCGCCTACGCCGAAGCCGGACTCGACGAGATCGCCCTCGTCCCGGCCACGGCGGGCGATCCCGCGGGGGAGCGCACGCTCACGGCCCTCAAGCCGCAATGACACCCCCGCGGGACGCCCTGCTCAGCCGCCGTACGCGCCCGAGGCCGTCAGGCGCAGCGCCGTGTCGATGAGCGGCACGTGGCTGAACGCCTGCGGGAAGTTGCCCACCTGACGCTGCAGCCGGGGGTCCCATTCCTCGGCCAGCAGACCGAGGTCGTTGCGCAGGGACAGCAGCTTCTCGAACAGCTTGCGGGCCTCGTCCACGCGGCCGATCATCGCCAGGTCGTCGGCCATCCAGAACGAGCAGGCCAGGAACGCGCCCTCGTCACCGGGCAGGCCGTCCACGCCCTCGTCGCCGCCCGAGGTCGGGTAGCGCAGGATGAAGCCGTCCGACGTGGACAGCTCACGCTGGATCGCCTCGATCGTGCCGATGACCCGCTTGTCGTCGGGCGGCAGGAAGCCCACCTGAGGGATCAGCAGCAGCGAGGCGTCCAACTCCTTCGAGCCGTACGACTGCGTGAAGGTGTTGCGCTCCTTGTCGTAGCCCTTGTCGCACACGTCCCGGTGGATGTCGTCGCGCAGCTCGCGCCAGCGCTCCAGCGGGCCGTCCGCGTCACCGGACTCGATCAGCTTGATCGTGCGGTCGACCGCCACCCAGGCCATCACCTTGGAGTGCACGAAGTGGCGGCGCGGGCCGCGCACCTCCCAGATGCCCTCGTCCGGCTCCTGCCAGTGGTCCTCCAGGTAGCGGATCAGCTTCAGCTGGAGCAGCGCGGCGTAGTCGTTGCGCGCGAGACCCGTCATGTGGGCCAGGTGCAGGGCCTCGGTGACCTCGCCGTAGACGTCCAGCTGGAGCTGGTGCGCCGCGCCGTTGCCGACCCGGACCGGGCCGGAGCTCTCGTAGCCCGGCAGCCAGTCCAGCTCCGCCTCGCCCAGCTCGCGCTCGCCGGCGATGCCGTACATGATCTGCAGGTTCTCCGGGTCGCCCGCGACGGCCCGCAGCAGCCACTCGCGCCAGGCGCGGGCCTCCTCGCGGTAGCCGGTGCGCAGCAGCGAGGACAGCGTGATCGCCGCGTCGCGCAGCCAGGTGTAGCGGTAGTCCCAGTTGCGGACGCCGCCGATGTCCTCCGGCAGGGAGGTGGTCGGCGCGGCGACGATGCCGCCGGTCGGGGCGTACGTCAGGGCCTTCAGCGTGATCAGCGAGCGGACCACGGCCTCCCGGTAGGGGCCGTGGTACGTACAGTGGTCGACCCACTCGCGCCAGAAGTCCTCCGTGGCCTCCAGCGACTGCTCCGGCTCGGGCAGCGGCGGCGGCTCCTTGTGCGAGGGCTCCCAGGAGATCGTGAACGCGATCCGCTCGCCCGGCGCGACCGTGAAGTCCGCGTACGTCGTCAGCGACTTGCCGTACGTCTCTGCGGATGTGTCGAACCACACGGAGTCGGGACCTGCGACGGCCACCGTGCGCCCCTCGTGCTTGTGCACCCAGGGCACCACCCGCCCGTAGGAGAACCGCATCCGCAGCGCGGAGCGCATCGGCACCCGGCCCGAGACGCCCTCCACGATCCGGATCAGCTGCGGGGCGCCGTCACGCGGCGGCATGAAGTCGGTCACCCGGACCGTGCCCCGCTGGGTGTCCCACTCGGACTCCAGGATCAGCGAGTCGCCCCGGTAGCTGCGCCGGGCCGCGGTGGGCGGCTCCTGGTCGGAGGCGTAGGCGGGACCGAGCCGCCAGAACCCGTGCTCCTCGGTGCCCAGCAGGCCGGCGAAGATGGCGTGCGAGTCGAAGCGGGGCAGGCACAGCCAGTCGACTGTCCCGTCCCGGCAGACCAGGGCAGCGGTCTGCATGTCTCCGATGAGTGCGTAATCTTCGATGCGCCCGGCCACGTGCAACTCCAGTCGAACGGCCACGTCACCCCGCAAGGGGGCTGTCGCTAGTGCGGTCAAGGGGGGTTTCAGCAGGTCTTGCAATGCGTCGTTGAGCGATGAAGCAAAACAGGTCACTCAGCCGTGATGCAAAGCGCCAATTGTTGCTCAACGAACTGACGAGCTCACGTTGTTCCGGTGGTCACGGGCGGGGGGTGGTGCCGTTGGGCCGGACGGGCTCGGCAGCGAGTGTCCGAGCAGGATACGACGCACGCGGATGATCCGGGTGCCGGTCCAGGCAAGGCGGGTACGCCGAACGAGTGAGCAGCGGGGGAGAGACCGGTGACGGTGACACGTCTCCGTGTCGGGATGTGTGCGGAGCGTGGCCGGAAGCCATCCCCTCGCGGCGCTGATACGCTGGTAGCCCGTGGACCGGTGGGCCCCTTCCCGAACAGGGAACCCCCGAACCGCAGCGACGGCGCCCCGGAGCATTCCGGCGGCCAGCCGCACCGCACCCCCAGACCGCGACCACGGGAGCCCCGTCTTGGCCATGCCGCCCGCCGCTTTTCGTAACTCGACGACCAAGCACATCTTCGTCACCGGGGGTGTCGCCTCCTCGCTCGGCAAGGGCCTGACGGCCTCCAGCCTCGGCATGCTGCTCAAGGCCCGGGGCCTGCGCGTCGTGATGCAAAAGCTCGACCCGTACCTGAACGTCGACCCCGGCACGATGAACCCCTTCCAGCACGGTGAGGTGTTCGTCACCAACGACGGCGCCGAGACGGACCTGGACATCGGCCACTACGAGCGCTTCCTCGACCGCGATCTCGACGGCTCCGCGAACGTCACCACCGGCCAGGTGTACTCGACGGTGATCGCCAAGGAGCGGCGCGGCGAGTACCTGGGCGACACCGTGCAGGTCATCCCGCACATCACCAACGAGATCAAGCACCGCATCCGCCGCATGGCGACGGACGAGGTCGACGTCGTGATCACCGAGGTCGGCGGCACGGTCGGCGACATCGAGTCGCTGCCGTTCCTGGAGACCGTCCGCCAGGTCCGGCACGAGGTCGGCCGTGACAACGTCTTCGTCGTCCACATCTCGCTCCTGCCGTACATCGGTCCCTCGGGTGAGCTGAAGACGAAGCCGACCCAGCACTCGGTTGCGGCCCTGCGCAACATCGGTATCCAGCCGGACGCCATCGTGCTGCGCTGCGACCGTGAGGTGCCGACCGCGATCAAGCGGAAGATCTCGCTGATGTGCGACGTCGACGAGGCCGCCGTCGTCGCCTGCCCCGACGCCCGCTCGATCTACGACATCCCGAAGACCGTGCACGGCGAGGGCCTGGACGCCTACGTCGTCCGCAAGCTGGACCTGCCGTTCCGGGACGTCGACTGGACGACCTGGGACGACCTGCTCGACCGCGTCCACAACCCGGACCACGAGATCACCCTCGCCCTGGTCGGCAAGTACATCGACCTGCCCGACGCCTACTTGTCGGTCACCGAGGCGCTGCGCGCCGGCGGCTTCGCCAACCGTGCCCGCGTGAAGATCAAGTGGGTCACCTCCGACGACTGCAAGACCCCGGCCGGCGCCGCGGCGCAGCTCGGCGACGTCGACGGCATCTGCATCCCCGGCGGCTTCGGCGAGCGCGGCGTGACCGGCAAGGTCGGCGCCATCCGCTATGCCCGCGAGAACAAGGTGCCGCTGCTCGGCCTCTGCCTCGGCCTGCAGTGCATCGTGATCGAGGCCGCGCGCAACCTGGCCGACATCTCCGACGCCAACTCCACCGAGTTCGACCCCGCCACCGGGCACCCGGTCATCTCCACCATGGCCGAGCAGATGGACATCGTCGCCGGTGAGGGTGACATGGGCGGCACCATGCGGCTCGGCATGTACCCGGCGAAGCTGGCCGAGGGCTCCATCGTGCGCGAGGTGTACGACGGCAAGGAGTACGTCGAGGAGCGCCACCGGCACCGCTACGAGGTGAACAACGCCTACCGGGCGGAGCTGGAGAAGCAGGCGGGCATCCTGTTCTCCGGCACCTCGCCGGACGGCAAGCTCGTCGAGTACGTCGAGTACCCGCGCGACGTCCACCCGTACCTGGTCGCCACGCAGGCCCACCCGGAGCTGCGCTCGCGCCCGACGCGTCCGCACCCGCTGTTCGCCGGGCTCGTCAAGGCCGCCGTCGAGCGGAAGACTTCGAAGTAACACACCAGTTGTACGGTGGCCGGGGTGCATCCCTTCAAAGGGTGTGCACCCCGGTTTCGTTTCGGCAGGTCGCGCAGGGCACGTGGAAGGACAGGCATGACGATCAAGGACACTCCCGAGGAGTGGGAAGTCCGGGCGACGAACACCCCCTTCGTGGGCAACAAGACCTCCGTTCGCACCGACGACGTGGTCATGCCCGACGGCACCGTGGTCGGCCGTGACTACCAGGTCCACCCGGGCTCCGTGGCCGTCCTCGCCCTCGACGAGGCCGACCGCGTCCTGGTCCTGCGCCAGTACCGCCACCCGGTGCGCCACAAGCTGTGGGAGATCCCGGCCGGACTGCTCGACGTCCCCGGCGAGAACCCGCTGCACGCCGCGCAGCGCGAGCTGTACGAGGAGGCGCACGTCAAGGCCGAGGACTGGCGGGTGCTGACCGACGTCTACACCACGCCCGGCGGCTGCGACGAGGCGCTCCGGATCTTCCTCGCGCGCGATCTGTCCGAGGCGGAGGGCGAGCGCTTCGCGGTCGAGGAGGAAGAGGCCGACATGGAGCTCGACCGGGTGCCGGTCGAGGACCTCGTGCGGGGGGTGCTGGCCGGCGAGCTGCACAACACCTGCCTGGTCGTGGGTGTCCTCTCCCTGGTCGCCGCGCGGGGCGGTGACGGCCTGGACGCCCTGCGCCCGGCCCAGGCCCCGTGGCCGGCCCGCCCGTTCGAGGCCTGACCACCCGCCGGGGGCGGGGTTCCTGATCCCCCCCCCGGGCTGCGGGGTTCGTGCCCCGCTCGGGGGCGGGGAGCCCGTGCCCGGGCCGCGGACGGGCGCGAACCGCCGGAGGTCCAGCGGCGTCTGTGGGCCACGTTGCGTCAAGAGGGCCTTACCCCTGGTCTTCCCCCGGGGTGACGACGGCCTCGACGAGCTCACCCCGCGAAACCGCCGTCGCCACGGCACGCCGCTGCGCGACCCGGTGCCGGGGTGGTCGGGCGTGGCCCCTGCCCGGACGTACGGGGTGGGCACTGGGTCCGGCGCCGCCCCTGCTTGCCGGGTGGGTGCGGGTCCAGGGCGCGGGACCGGCTCCGTCCGCCGTCCGGCACGGTCTCCTCGTGGTGCGGCCGACCGGGAACCCCGCGATGTGAAGATCGGCTGATCCGATCGGGGGAAGTGCCGTCCCACCCCCCGCGCTCCACCCGGGGACGTTGCAGAGCGTGAATTAGGCTCTGTTGCACGCCCGAACCGGAGTCCCGGCGGGCTTGCGTGTGCGGTGGGACGGGAGTGTGGCCCGTGACGGATCAGGTCGTGGAGACAGGCGACGTGCGGCCGGCCGGGCGCGCTGCCGGGGAAATCGAGTTCCTGGGCCGCACACGGGAGTTGAAGGAACTGCGCGCCGACATCGAGCGCGCCGGACTCGACACCCTGGCGGGCCGAAAGGTCCCCCGCGCGCGTGTGCTGCTCATCGCGGGACGGCCCGGCTCGGGCCGCACCGCGCTCGCCGAGGAACTCGTACGGCAGGTCGCGGACCGTTACCCCGACGGGGTCCTGCGCGCCCGTCTCACCGACCCCGACGGCACTCCGGTACCCGTCGGACGTGCCGCCCGGGACCTCCTCACCGCCCTGGACGAGCAGGCGCCGGCCGGGGCCTGTGAGGACGACCTCACCGACGCCCTGCGCACCGCCCTGGCCGACCGCCGCACCCTGCTCCTGCTGGACGACGCGGCCGACGCAGAGCAGGTCGACGCCCTGCTGCCCGACACCGCCGACTGTCTCGTCGTCGCGGTCTCCGAAGGCCCGCTGACCGGCATCTCGGACGTCCGCCCCTGCACCCTGGGCGGCCTGGACGCCAAGTCCGGCGTGGAACTGCTAACCCGGCACACCGGCTCGGTCCGCATCACCGTCGACCCCCGGGCCGCCGAGGGCCTGGCCGAGGAGTGCCAGGGGCAGCCCGCCGCGCTGATGCTGGCGGGCGGCTGGCTCGCGGCCCGTCCCAAGGCCGCCGTCTCCGACCTCGCCAAGCAGCTGCGCGCCGAGGACACCGAGGGCACCGCCCTGACCCGGGTCTTCCGGCTCGCCCACGCCGCCCTGCCCGCGACCGCCGCCCGGATGCTGCGCCTGCTCGCCCTCGCCCCGGCGGGGCTGGTCGATCCGCAGACCGCCTCCGCGCTCGTCGGCTGCTCCGTCGGCAGAGCCCGTACCGTCCTGGACGACTTCGTCGCCCTCGGCTTCCTGCACGCGGTGGACTCCCCGCTGCCGCAGTACGAGGTGCCCGGCTGCCTGCACCCCCATCTGCGGGTCCTCGCCGAGCACCACGAACGCCCGGCCGAGCTCCAGCTGGCCCGCGCCCGCATGCTGGAGCGGACCGTACGGCTGCTCCAGGCCTGCCGGGCGATCACCGAGACCGACAGCCCCCAGGCACGCCAGAAGCTCCTCGACATGCCGCCCGCCCTGCGTTTCCCGACCCCGCGGGCGGCCGCCGACTGGCTGCGCCTGACCCGGCCCGCCCTGCTGGCCTCGGCCCGGCTCGCGGTCGCCGACGGGGAGCTGGACACCCTGGCCCGACGGCTGATGTCGCAGCTGGTCCGGGCGATGGCGGCGCACATCGGCACCCAGGCCGCCGCGCCCGACCTCTACGACATCCACGGCATGGTCCTCGACGTCGCCGAGCGCCGGAACCTGCCTCGCGAGCGGGCCGCCGCCCTGCTGAACCTCGGCGACCTCGACGCCCGCACCGGCCGCACGGCCGACGCCCTGGCGCGCTACCGGGTCGCGCTGGACGCCGGGCGTGAGGTGAACGACCCGTACGCGACCGGCCGCGCGATGGAATCCGTAGGCGGCGCGCACCTGGAGCTCGGTGACTACGACCGGGCAGCCGACTGGTTCGGTCGCGCCCTGGTCGAGCGGCTCGCCCGGGACGAGCGCGCCGAGGCCGCCCGGCTCTACGGTCGGATCGCCGCGGCCCACACCTTCGCCGGCCGCTACGGCGAGGCCCTGCGGAACTGGCGCGCCGCGATCGCCGGGCACCGCAAGAACGGCGATGCGGCCGCCCAGGCACGGGCGTTGGGCGAGCTGGCTCGGGTCCAGGAGTACGCGGGCCGGCCCGAGGAGTCGGTGCGCACCTGCCGCGAGGCCGTGGAGTGTGCGCGGCGCGCCGAGGACCCGCGGCTGCAGGCCGCCCTGCATCTGCAGGTCGCCGACACCCTCGAACACCTGGGTGATCCCGCGTCGGCCGGGCTGCACCGGGGCGCCGCCGAGCGGATTCTCGGCGACTCAAACCTTCAAAATGAGTCCGACGCCTGCGAAATCCGTACCGCATCAGCTGAAGATTGATGCAATGAAAGGCTAGACAGCGAGAACACCTTCATTAGACTGGCTCTGCCGCACGTTCTCCTGCGGTCTCTCCCGGTGTGCCCGCGTGTGCCCGGGTATGTCTTAGTAAGACCCCCATACCCCCTGAGCCAAGGACCGTGATCGACGTGAAGGTCGGCATCCCCCGCGAGGTCAAGAACAACGAGTTCCGGGTGGCCATCACCCCCGCCGGCGTGCACGAGCTGGTGCGCCACGGCCACCAGGTCGTCATCGAGCGCGGCGCCGGCGTCGGCTCCTCGATCCTGGACACCGAGTACGTCGCCGCCGGGGCGCAGATCCTGGACACCGCCGACGAGGTGTGGGCCGCCGCCGACCTGCTGCTGAAGGTCAAGGAGCCCATCGCCGAGGAGTACCACCGCCTCCGCAAGGACCAGACGCTCTTCACCTATCTGCACCTGGCCGCTTCCAAGGAGTGCACGGACGCCCTGCTGGAGTCCGGCACCACGGCGATCGCCTACGAGACCGTCGAGCTGCCCAGCCGCGCGCTGCCGCTGCTGGCCCCGATGTCCGAGGTCGCCGGCCGGCTGGCCCCGCAGGTCGGCGCCTACCACCTGATGCGTGCCAACGGCGGCCGGGGCGTGCTGCCCGGCGGTGTCCCCGGTGTGCTGGCCGGCCGGGCCGTCGTGATCGGCGGCGGTGTCTCCGGCTGGAACGCCGCGCAGATCGCCATCGGCATGGGCTTCCACGTGACCCTGCTCGACAAGGACATCAACAAGCTCCGCGAGGCGGACAAGATCTTCGGCACGAAGATCCAGACCGTCGTCTCGAACGCCTTCGAGCTGGAGAAGGCCTGCCTGGAGGCCGACCTGGTCATCGGCGCGGTGCTGATCCCCGGTGCCAAGGCGCCGAAGCTGGTCACCAACGAGCTCGTCTCCCGGATGAAGCCCGGAAGTGTTCTTGTCGACATCGCGATCGACCAGGGTGGCTGCTTCGAGGACTCCCGCCCGACCACCCACGCCGAGCCGGCCTTCCAGGTCCACAACTCGGTCTTCTACTGCGTCGCCAACATGCCCGGCGCGGTGCCGAACACCTCCACCTACGCGCTGACCAACGCCACGCTGCCGTACATCGTCGAGCTGGCCGACCACGGGTGGGTGGGCGCCCTGCGTCGCGACCCCGCGCTGGCCAAGGGTCTCAACACGCATGACGGCAAGGTCGTTTACCGGGAGGTCGCCGAGGCGCACGGCGTGGAGCACGTGGAGCTGTCCTCGCTGCTCGGCTGAACCCTCGCAGCCCGAAAGTCGGCTAAGCGACCAACCGGCAAAGGCGATACACCCCCCACCTCGGCTTTGCTCGATCGGGGGGACCCCCATCGCCGGTCGTCAACGCAGCGCACCCGGCCGGACCTTGCCCGACAAGGTCCGGCCGGATGTGTGTATGGTCACTTCGCGGTTCTCGAGCAACTCGCCTCGAACGTAACCCTTCAACCGATTCGCACACCGGTGAAACCTGCCGTGCGACGGCCGTACGCCCTTGACAGCGGGATGTTTCATTGCCGACACATCGGGCCGGGTCCGGCGGATTGTGTTGCTGCGGACGCCCGACACGCCATAGAGTCGCCAATCGTCGGCATGGTGCCACGCTGACCTGTCTAGAAGTTTCCTGGTCACCAAGGAGGTAAGACGACTTGTGAATGAGTCGACATTTACTCCCGGGGGTGGTCAACCAGGAATGCCTGCACGGGACCAGGGTCCCGCGGGGTTCGAGGCTGTCGGCTCCGTCGCTGTGCGCACCTTCGCAGCCCACCAGAGTCAGCAGGCGACTCACACAGCACACCAGAAGATGGATGGCCATCACGTGAACGCCATGGCCGGCGACGGAAGTGGCGCGCCCCACAACCACTTCGCCGACTACGACGAACTGCCCGAGGGGCACTTCTACGACCCCGACGCGGAGTACGAGCCCGACCCCGAGTACGCGGCCACTCTCGCGCCCGACGCGGCCAGACAGCGCCGGGAGCGGGTCGGCCCGACCGGGCGCCCGCTGCCGTACTTCCCGATCCCCGGGCCGCTGTCCGACCACGGCCCCGCGAAGATCATCGCGATGTGCAACCAGAAGGGCGGCGTCGGCAAGACCACGTCGACCATCAACCTGGGTGCCGCGCTCGCGGAGTACGGACGCCGGGTCCTGCTCGTGGACTTCGACCCGCAGGGCGCGCTGTCGGTCGGACTCGGTGTCAATCCGATGGAGCTCGACCTCACCGTCTACAACCTGCTCATGGAGCGGGGGATGGCGGCCGACGAGGTGCTGCTGAAGACGGCGGTCCCCAACATGGACCTGCTGCCCAGCAACATCGACCTGTCGGCGGCCGAGGTCCAGCTGGTCTCCGAGGTCGCCCGCGAGTCGACGCTGCAGCGCGCCCTGAAGCCGCTGCTGCCCGACTACGACTTCATCGTCATCGACTGCCAGCCCTCGCTCGGCCTGCTCACGGTGAACGCCCTGACGGCCGCCCACAAGGTGATAGTGCCTCTGGAGTGCGAGTTCTTCGCACTGCGCGGTGTGGCCCTGTTGACGGAGACCATCGAGAAGGTCCAGGAGCGGCTCAACCCGGAGCTGGAACTCGACGGGATCCTCGCCACGATGTACGACTCGCGCACGGTGCACAGCCGTGAGGTGCTCGCGCGGGTGGTCGAGGCGTTCGACGACCACGTCTACCACACGGTCATCGGGCGCACGGTCCGCTTCCCGGAGACCACGGTCGCCGGCGAGCCGATCACCACGTACGCCTCCAACTCCGTCGGTGCCGCCGCCTACCGCCAGCTCGCCAGGGAGGTGCTCGCCCGGTGTCACGCCGAGTGAGTCTGCCGGGGGCCGACGAACTCTTCCGTACGACAGGGGGGATGGCGCTTCAGTCGTCCCAGCCCAGGCGTCAGGCAGGCGGTGACGCCCGGGTGCCCGCTCCGGCGGGGGAGGGCGACGCCGCGGCGGTCGCGGAGGACGCGCCGCAGTCGGTGCCCGCGCAGGGTGGCGACGGCGAGGGCGCCGAGCATGTCGCGGCGGATGCGGAACCGGCCGAGGCCGGGGAGGCCCACAGCCGTTCCGCGGCCGCCGAGCGCTCCGGCTCCGCCCGTCGGCAGACGGCGCAGGAAGGTTCTGCCGCCGGGACCGCGGGGGCCGCGCCCCGCAAGCGCGGGCGCAACCCCTCGCGCCGCCCCAGCGGCCGTGAACGGCACGACGAGAAGATCACGGTGTACGTGTCGGCCGAGGAGCTCATGGACCTGGAGCACGCCCGTCTGGTGCTCCGCGGCGAGCACGGCCTGGCCGTCGACCGCGGACGCATCGTCCGAGAGGCCGTCGCCGTGGTCCTCGCCGACCTGGAGACCCGCGGAGACGCCAGCATCCTCGTACGACGACTGCGCGGGCGGTAGCGGTAGCCTGCGGGGGCCATGACCTCGAACGCTTCCCCACCACCCCCCGGCGGCCGGTCCGGCCGCCGGCGTGTGCTGGGCCGGGGAGCGGCGGCTCCGCAGGCGCCCGCGCCGGCTGAGCCGGCACAGGCCGCGGCGGGCCCGGCCGCGGTGGTGGAACCGGTCGCCGTGGAGCGGCCGGTCGCCGTGCAGGCGCCGGTCGCGGTCGCCGCGGAGCAGCACTCGGCCGGGGAGCCCAGGGCCGCTACCCCCGAGGCCGCCTCCGTGCCGCCCCCGGTTGCACCCGCCGACGGCACCGACGCCGACGTCGGGGTCTTCAAGGTCCGGCTCGCCAACTTCGAAGGGCCCTTCGACCTGCTGCTGCAGCTGATCTCGCGGCACAAGCTGGACGTCACCGAGGTCGCGCTGTCGAAGGTGACCGACGAGTTCATGGCGTACATCCGGGCCATGGGGCCGGACTGGGACCTGGACCAGACGACCGAGTTCCTGGTCGTCGCGGCCACGCTGCTGGACCTGAAGGCCGCGCGGCTGCTGCCCGCCGCCGAGGTGGAGGACGAGGGCGATCTGGCGCTGCTCGAAGCGCGGGACCTGTTGTTCGCCCGGCTGCTGCAGTACCGCGCGTACAAGCAGATCGCCGACATCTTCAGCGGACGCCTCGACGACGAGGCCCGGCGCTACCCGAGGACCGTCGGGCTGGAGGCGCACCATGCCGAGCTGCTGCCCGACGTCGTCATCAGCATCGGCGCGGAGGGCTTCGCGAAGCTCGCCGTGAAGGCGATGCAGCCCAAACCCAAGCCGCAGGTCTACGTCGACCACATCCACGCCCCGCTGGTCAGCGTGCAGGAGCAGGCGCAGATCGTCGTGGCCCGGCTCAGGGAGCTCGGCGAGGCCGGCTTCCAGGCACTCGTGGCGGACACCCACGACACCTTGACCATCGTGGCGAGGTTCCTCGCCCTGCTGGAGCTGTACCGCGAGAAGGCCGTCGCGCTGGAGCAGGAGACCGCGCTCGGCGACCTGCTCGTACGGTGGACCGGCGGGGACGGGGACGAGACCCCGACCGTCACCGACGAGTTCGACCGGCCGCCCGAGCCGCCGAAGGAGGAGAAGAAGGCGTGAGCGAGCCAACCACCGACCTGCCGGCCGGGCCGCGTACCGTCGCCGGTCTCGACCTCAAGCCGGCCCTGGAGGCCGTCCTCATGGTCGTCGACGAGCCGGTGACCGAGGAGCACCTCGCGAAGATACTGGAGCGGCCCGCACGCCGGATCGCGGACGCCCTGCGCGAGCTGGCCGACGAGTACACCGTCCAGGGCCGCGGATTCGAGCTGCGCCAGGTCGCGAACGGTTGGCGCTTCTACACCCGGGCGGCGTTCGCCCCGGCCGTCGAGCGCTTCGTGCTGGACGGCCAGCAGGCCCGGCTCACCCAGGCCGCCCTGGAGACCCTGGCCGTCGTCGCCTACCGGCAGCCGGTCAGCCGCAGCCGGGTCTCGGCCGTCCGCGGAGTCAACTGCGACGGTGTCATGCGCACCCTCCTCCAGCGCGGTCTGATAGAGGAGGCGGGCACGGAACCCGAAACAGGTGCGATCCTGTACACGACGACGAACTACTTCCTGGAGCGGATGGGCCTGCGCGGTCTGGACGAGCTCCCGGAACTCGCGCCCTTCCTCCCGGAGGCGGAGGCGATCGAGGCCGAGACCCAGGAAGGCGTACCGTCGTTCGACCCGGACGCGCCCGAGGACGCGCCGGGCCGCCCGGTGAGCCCGGGGACCCACGACGAAGACGACCAGACGGAACTTTGATGCGAAGCAGCAGCGGCAGGAACAGCAGCGGAAACAACGGCGGGAGCCGTGGTGGCAACAGCGGCGGCCGCGGCGGGAGTGGTGGTGGTCGCGGCAACTTCCGCGGCGCCGGCAACAACCGCGACGACAAGCAGGGCAGTGGCCGTCCGAAGAAGCCGCGCCCGGAGGAGCGCCGCTACGACGTGGGCCCCGGGGCGACCAAGGACGGCCCCAAGGCCGGGCGCGGAGGCGCGGCCCGCGCTGGCGCCAAGGGCGGCCCCAAGCAGCCTCAGAGGCAGGGGCGCACGGCCCCGGCGCGCCCCCGTGAGTACGAGGCGCAGATCGAGGAGCGCAACCGTGACCGGTACGCCGGCAAGAAGGAGGTCAAGCTCCCCAAGACCTTCCCCGGCGCCGAGCAGGAGGGCGAGCGGCTGCAGAAGGTCCTCGCCCGCGCGGGCTTCGGCTCCCGGCGCGCCTGCGAGGAGCTGATCGAGGAGGCCCGGGTCGAGATCAACGGCGAGATCGTCATGGAGCAGGGGCGGCGCGTCGACCCGGAGAAGGACGAGATCAAGGTCGACGGACTGACCGTCGCCACGCAGCGCTACCAGTTCTTCTCGCTGAACAAGCCCGCCGGCGTCGTGTCGACCATGGAGGACCCGGAGGGCCGGCAGTGCCTCGGTGACTACGTCACCAACCGCGAGACCCGGCTCTTCCACGTGGGCCGGCTCGACACCGAGACCGAGGGTGTCATCCTGCTCACCAACCACGGCGAGCTGGCGCACCGGCTGACCCACCCGAAGTACGGCGTGAAGAAGACCTACCTCGCGCACATCGTCGGGCCCATCCCGCGCGACCTGGGCAAGCAGCTCAAGGACGGCATCCAGCTGGAGGACGGCTACGCGCGCGCGGACCACTTCCGGGTCGTCGAGCAGACCGGCAAGAACTACCTCGTCGAGGTCACCCTCCACGAGGGGCGCAAGCACATCGTGCGCCGGATGCTCGCGGAAGCCGGCTTCCCGGTCGACAAGCTGGTGCGGGTCGCGTTCGGGCCGATCACCCTGGGCGACCAGAAGTCGGGCTGGCTGCGGCGGCTGTCCAACACCGAGGTCGGGATGCTGATGCAGGAGGTCGACCTCTAGGCACCACCGCCTCCGAGGGCTTGTGTGCACCAGCACCCCCTTTTATAGTCAGAGCGACTATAAAAGGGGGTGCTGGTGCATGGACGGCTACGACAAGTACGCCCACGAACCCTTCGCCGTCACCGTCGACCTGGCCGTGTTCACCCTCCGGGAGGGTGCGCTGCACGTGCTGCTCGTCGAGCGCGGGCAGGAGCCGTACGCCGGGTGCCGGGCCCTGCCCGGCGGGTTCGTGCAGCCGGACGAGTCCGCGGAGGCGGCCGCCCGGCGTGAACTCGCCGAGGAGACCGGCCTGTCCGACGTCTCCGGGCTGCATCTGGAGCAGCTGCGGACCTACAGCGAGCCCGGCCGCGACCCCCGGATGCGGGTGGTGTCGGTGGCCTTCGCCGCACTGCTGCCCGACGCACCCGAGGCGCACGGCGGCAGTGACGCGACCCGGGCCGACTGGCTGCCGTACGACACGGCGGGGCCGCTCGCCTTCGACCACGACCGCATCCTGGCCGACGCCCACGACCGCGTCGGCGCCAAGCTCGAGTACACCTGCCTCGCCACCGCCTTCTGCCCGCCCGAGTTCACCCTCGGCGAGCTCCAGCAGGTCTACGAGACCGTGTGGGGCACCGCACTCGACCGGCCCAACTTCCGGCGCAAGGTGCTCGCCACGCCGGGCTTCGTCGAACCCGTCCCGGGCGCGGCGCGACTGACCGGCGGCCGGGGCAAACCCGCCGCGCTGTACCGCGCCGGCACCGCCGCCGCCCTCCATCCGCCTCTCCTCCGGCCCGCCCGGGAAGGACGCCCCGCATGACCACGCTCGTCCAGAAGCAAGCCGCCACCGGAACGCTCACGGGCCTCGCCCTCGGGGATGCGCTGGGCTTTCCGACCGAGTTCGACGACGTACCCTCGATCCTCGCGACCCGCGGACCGTGGCGGGAGATGGAGCTGCCGAAGCGCGCCTTCGTCTCGGACGACACGCAGATGACGCTGGCGCTGGGCCGCGCCGTCCGGACGGCGATGGACCGGGGGCTGCTCACGCCGCTGCGGCTGGCCCGGCCCCTGCGGGAGGAGTTCGTGGACTGGTACCAGTCGCCGGAGAACAACCGGGCTCCGGGCCGCACCTGTCTGAAGGCCTGCATGCTGCTGAAGGACGAGAGCCGCCCCTGGCAGGACGCCAGCCAGATCCACTCCAAGGGCTGCGGTGCCAACATGCGCGTCGCGCCCCTGGGGCTGGTGCCCGGCCTCAGTGACGAACAGCGGGCCGGTGCCGCCCAGTTGCAGGCGGCGCTGACACACGGGCATCCCACGGCCCTGGCGGCCTCCGACCTCACCGCACACGCCGTACGCCTGCTCGCACAAGGTGCCGAGCCGACCGGGCTGGTCGGCCTGCTCCGCTCGTACGCCCTGGAGAACCGCAGTCACTACCACGAGCGCTGGCTCGGCGACCTGTGGCGCCGGACCGAGGACCCGAGCCCCGAGCGGTTCATCGCGCGCGGCTGGGAGGAGTGCCTGGAGGCCCTCGACCGGCTCCAGCGCGCCGTGCGCACCGTCTCGCCGGAGACCGACCCGTGCCTGGTCACCGGCGAGGGCTGGGTCGCCGAGGAAGCCCTGGCGACCGGGCTGCTGTGCTTCCTGCTCTTCGTCGACGAGCCGGTGACGGTCCTGCGGCGGGCCGCCTGCACCGTCGGCGACTCGGACTCGATCGCCTGCCTGGCGGGCGCTTTCGCGGGCGCCTACCTGGGCGCGGGCGCCTGGCCCACCGAGTGGGCCGACCGCGTCGAGTACCGGAGCGACCTGCTCACCCTCGGGGCG
Source organism: Streptomyces sp. NPDC092370 (assembly GCF_044755265.1). Lineage (NCBI taxonomy): Bacteria > Bacillati > Actinomycetota > Actinomycetes > Kitasatosporales > Streptomycetaceae > Streptomyces > Streptomyces sp. NPDC092370. The sequence goes on from NZ_JBIVQO010000017.1 coordinate 31,061, forward strand.
CTGTGGGACGCGTGAGGCGGAGGGCGGGCCCTCACGCCAGGCGGATCGAGTTCCCCTCCACGGTGATCCGCTCAGCGGGCAGCGGCCGGGTCGCCGGGCCTTGAGCCACCGCGCCGTCGGCGATCTCGAACCTGCTGCCGTGGCAGGGGCAGTTGATCGTGCCGTCGGAGACGGACCCCACCGCGCAGCGCTGGTGGGTGCAGATCGCCGAGAAGGCCTTGAACCGGCCCTGCTCCGGCTGGGTCACCACGATCTCCTCGTCCTTGAAGATCCTGCCGCCGCCGACCGGGATCTCGTCGATGGTGGCCAGGACCCGGCCGGCGGGCCCGCTGGACGCTCCCTCGCCGGTGGGGGAGTCCGTGGACACGGAACCGTTGCCGCCGCCCCCGCCGCAGGCCGCGACGAGCGCCGCCGCACCTGTCGCGCCCGTGCCGAGGAGGACCGTGCGGCGCGTGGACTCGTAGCTCATGTCGTCACTCCGGAAGGGCCGAGGAGAGGATGAATCAGACGTTGGTTCATTTTGCACCGAAACTACCCGAAGGTCCCGAACCCGGTGTCTCACCGGGCGGGCGCCGCGCACCCGGGCCGCGCGGGCTGACTAGGCTGGCCGGAGGCAGAGCGACACGTACGTGAGCAAGGAGCATCGCCGTGGCGGTACGAGCGGTCCGGGGCGCCGTCCAACTCGAGCGGGACGAGGCCGGGCACATGGACGAGCAGGTCGGAGCCCTGCTCACGGAGATCATCGAGCGCAACGATCTCGCCGCCGACGACCTGATCAGCATCTGGTTCACGGCCACGCCCGACCTGCACAGCGACTTCCCGGCGGCCGCCGCCCGCAAGCTGGGCATCATCGACGTCCCGCTGATCTGCGCCCAGGAACTGGACGTCGAGGGCGCCATGCCGCGCGTCGTCCGTGTCCTCGCGCACATCGAGTCCGACCGGCCCCGGGCCGACATCGCCCACGTCTACCTCGGCGAGGCGGCCGCCCTGCGCAAGGACATCGCCCAGTGAGGACCGCACTCGTCATCGGCACCGGCCTGATCGGCACGTCCGCCGCCCTGGCCCTGTCCCGGCGGGGCGTCACCGTGCACCTCGCCGACCCGGACCCGGAGCAGGCCCGTACGGCGGCCGTGCTCGGAGCCGGGACGGACGGGGCGCCGGACGGGCCCGTCGACCTCGTGATCGTCGCCGCCCCGCCCGCGCACGTGGCCGACGTGCTCACCGACGTCATGCGCCGCGGTACGGGACGCGGCTACCTCGACGTCGCCAGCGTCAAGGGCGGGCCGCGCCGCGAGCTGGAGGAGCGCGGCCTCGACCTGTCCGCGTACATCGGCTCCCACCCCATGTCGGGGCGGGAGAAGTCAGGCCCGCTGGCCGCGACCGGGGACCTCTTCGAGGGCCGCCCCTGGGTGCTGACCCCGACCCGGGACACCGACACCGAGGTGCTGAACCTCGCCCTGGAGCTGGTGTCGCACTGCCGTGCGGTGCCGGTGGTGATGGACGCCGACGCCCACGACCGTGCCGTCGCCCTCGTCTCCCACATGCCCCACCTGGTCTCCAGCCTGGTCGCCGCGCGGCTTGAGCACGCCGAGGAGGCCGCCGTACGGCTGTGCGGGCAGGGCATCCGGGACGTGACGCGGATCGCCGCCAGCGACCCCCGGATGTGGATCGACATCCTCTCCGCGAACCCCGCGCCCGTCGCCGACCTGCTCACGGACGTCGCCGCCGACCTGGAGGAGACCGTGCGGGCCCTGCGCGCCCTGCAGTCCCGCGACGAGCACAAGCGCCGCGAGGGCGCCGACGGGATCGAGGACGTGCTGCGGCGCGGCAACGCCGGGCAGGTCCGCGTCCCCGGCAAGCACGGGTCCGCGGCCCGGGCCTACGAGGTCGTGGCCGTGCTCATCGACGACCAGCCGGGACAGCTCGCCCGGATCTTCGCCGACGCGGGCATGGCCGGCGTCAACATCGAGGACGTACGGATCGAGCACGCGACGGGTCAGCAGGCGGGTCTGGTGCAGTTGATGGTGGAACCGAAGGCGGCTCCGGTGCTGAGCGCTGCGCTGCGGGAACGGGGCTGGGCGCTCCGGCAGTAGGAGAGGTCGGCCGGTTCGTGCGCCGCATCCGGGGGCTGCCGCCCCGGTCCCCGCTTGGGCCTGAACGGCTTCGTCCTCAAGTGCCGGAGGGACCGGAGGTGGCTGAGCGCCGCCGTCGGCCGTGCGAGGGGGCAGGATGGGGCCGGTGCCGTCGTCCCTCGGGCGCCGGACGGGCCGGGCCGGCGGGCTTGCGCATCGTCGTCAGGCCGCGCCGCACGGGGCGGGGGCGGCCCGGCGGTGTCGGTCGGCCCGCGCCGCACGGGGCGGGGGCGGCCCGGCGGTGTCGGTCGGCCCGCGCCGCACGGGGCGGGTGCGGCAGGTGCCGCTCTCAGCCGCGGGGCGCTGCCGTGGACGCGCGGCCGGACGAGTGACCCGCACCCAGTAACCTTGTGCGGGGCACTCGCGCCCTCACCCCCGCCGAGCCCGGTTCAGGAAGGTCCCCACTGTGGAAAGCGCCACGCCAGTGATTGTCGCCATCGACGGCCCGTCCGGCACGGGCAAGTCGAGCACCTCGAAGGCCGTGGCGGCGCAGCTCGGGCTGAGCTACCTGGACACCGGCGCCCAGTACCGGGCGATCACCTGGTGGATGGTGAACAACGGCATCGACATCGACGACCCGGCGTCCATCGCCGCCGCGGCGGGCAAGCCCGAGATCGTCTCCGGAACGGACCCGGAGGGGCCGACCATAACCGTCGACGGCGTCGACGTGGCCGGCCCGATCCGCACCCAGGAGGTCACCTCCAAGGTCAGCGCCGTCAGCGCGGTGCCCGAGGTGCGCGCCCGGATCACCGAGCTGCAACGGTCGATCGCCGCTTCCGCGGAGCAGGGCATCGTCGTCGAGGGCCGGGACATCGGCACCACGGTGCTGCCGGACGCCGACCTCAAGATCTTCCTCACCGCCTCCCCCGAGGCCCGCGCCGCCCGTCGCAGCGGCGAGCTGAAGGGGGCCGACGTCCACTCCACCCGAGAAGCCCTGATCAAGCGGGACGCCGCCGACTCCAGCCGCAAGACCTCTCCGCTCGCCAAGGCGGACGACGCCGTCGAGGTGGACACCACCGCGCTCACACTGGCCCAGGTCATCGAGTGCGTCGTCACCCTCGTCGAGGAGAAGCGGGCCGGAAAGTGACCGAACTGCCATCGGCGCGGGGCGCCGAGGTCGGGCGGCGCATCGGCGTCGGCCTGATGTACGGGCTGTGGAAGCCGCGCGTGCTCGGCGCCTGGCGCGTGCCGGCCGGCGGCCCGGTGATCCTCGCGGTCAATCACTCCCACAACATCGACGGCCCGATGGTCATGGGCGTGGCGCCCCGGCCGACGCACTTCCTGATCAAGAAGGAAGCGTTCATCGGGCCGCTGGACCCCTTTCTGCTCGGTATCGGGCAGGTGAAGGTCGACCGCACCACCACCGACCGCACGGCGATCACCCAGGCGCTGGGCGTCCTGGCGGGCGGCGGCGTGCTCGGCATCTTCCCGGAGGGCACCCGGGGCGAGGGAGACTTCGCCTCGCTGCGCGCCGGGCTCGCCTACTTCGCCGTGCGCAGCGGCGCCCCGATCGTCCCGGTGGCCGTGCTGGGAAGTTCCGGGAAGCGGGGACGGTTGATAAAGGGGCTGCCTCCGCTGCGCTCGCGCGTCGACGTCGTCTTCGGCGAGCCCTTCGAGGCGGGCGACGGCAGCGGGCGCCGCACGCGCAAGGCGCTGGACGAGGCGACCGGGCGCATCCAGAAGCAGCTCGCGGCCCACCTGGAAAACGCCAGGCGCCTCACCAGGCACTGAGCGACACTGAGTAGTGGATCAGCCCGAACACAGCGGGTACTCCACCGACCACCACGATGAACGACGAGGTACGGACTTCATGAACGACCACATCCAGCCCGACGGCTCGGACGCGTCCGAGGGCGCGTACGAGCACGACCACGGGGCGCTCGGCGACGCCGAGTTCGCGGAGTTCATGGAGCTCGCCGCGGAGGAGGGCTTCGACCTCGAGGACGTCGAGGGCGCCATCGAGGAGGCGGGCCACGGCCCGCTGCCCGTGCTCGCCGTCGTCGGCCGCCCCAATGTCGGCAAGTCGACCCTGGTGAACCGCATCATCGGGCGCCGCGAGGCCGTCGTCGAGGACAAGCCGGGAGTCACCCGCGACCGGGTGACCTACGAGGCCGAGTGGGCCGGCCGCCGCTTCAAGGTCGTCGACACCGGCGGCTGGGAGCAGGACGTCCTCGGCATCGACGCCTCCGTGGCCGCCCAGGCCGAGTACGCCATCGAGGCCGCCGACGCGGTCGTCTTCGTCGTCGACGCCAAGGTCGGCGCCACCGACACCGACGAGGCCGTCGTCCGGTTGCTGCGCAAGGCCGGCAAGCCGGTCGTGCTGTGCGCCAACAAGGTGGACGGCCCGAGCGGCGAGGCCGACGCGGCCTACCTGTGGTCGCTGGGCCTGGGGGAGCCGCACCCGGTCTCCGCGCTGCACGGCCGGGGCACCGGCGACATGCTCGACCAGGTCCTGGAGGTGCTCCCCGAGGCGCCGCGCCAGACCTTCGGCGCGGGCGGCACCGGCGGACCGCGCCGCATCGCCCTGATCGGCCGTCCGAACGTCGGCAAGTCCTCCCTGCTGAACAAGGTGGCGGGCGAGGAGCGCGTCGTCGTCAACGAGCTGGCGGGAACCACCCGTGACCCGGTCGACGAGCTCATCGAACTCGGCGGTGTCACCTGGAAGTTCGTCGACACGGCGGGCATCCGCAAGCGCGTCCACCTCCAGCAGGGCGCCGACTACTACGCCTCCCTGCGCACCGCCGCCGCCGTCGAGAAGGCGGAGGTCGCGGTCATCCTGATCGACGGCTCCGAGTCCATCTCGGTGCAGGACCAGCGGATCGTGACCATGGCCGTCGAGGCCGGGCGCGCGATCGTCCTCGCGTACAACAAGTGGGACACCCTCGACGAGGAGCGCCGCTACTACCTGGAGCGGGAGATCGAGACCGAGCTGGGCCAGGTGGCGTGGGCGCCGCGGGTGAACGTCTCGGCGCGCACCGGGCGGCACATGGAGAAGCTGGTCCCGGCGATCGAGACGGCCCTGGCGGGCTGGGAGACCCGGGTGCCGACCGGCCGGCTGAACGCCTTCCTCGGCGAGCTGGTCGCCGCCCACCCGCACCCGGTCCGGGGCGGCAAGCAGCCGCGCATCCTGTTCGGCACCCAGGCGGGCACCAAGCCGCCGCGGTTCGTGCTGTTCGCCTCCGGCTTCATCGAGGCGGGCTACCGGCGCTTCATCGAGCGCCGCCTGCGCGAGGAGTTCGGCTTCGACGGGACACCGATCCACATCTCCGTGCGGGTGCGCGAGAAGCGCGGCAAGAAGAAGTAGCGCGAAACACCGGAAAGGGCGGCCCCGAACGGGGCCGCCCTTTCCGGTGTCCGGTGCTCGCTCAGACGTCGCCGCGCCGCCCCGGCGGCAGCGCGGCCGGTACGTAGTGCATGCCGGTGCCGTGCGCGATGGTCCCGACGCGCTGCCACTGCGGCTGCTGCCCTGCGGCATGGCGGGCGCTCTGGGCACCCGCGCTGTAGGCACTGTACGAGCTGCCGTACGTCCCTCCGTACGAGCCCGAGCCGTGCGGGGGGTTCCCGAAGGCGGTGAAACCCAGCTTCTCCTCGCCACTGCGGTCGCCGGGAAGTGCGCGGAAGGACTTGACGTACTCGGCGTAGAGCGCGTCGTAGATCGGCGTGGCCGATGGGCCGCCCTGGGAGTCCTGAGCCGACCGCGCGGACGGGATCGGCGAGAAGGACTGGCGGCGGGAAACGTCGTATGCGTGCACGTATGTCCAAACGACCCCGCGGGTCAAGGGATGCGGCCGGGGTACGGCTTTCGCAGGTGTACGGCGCGCGCGGGTGACGTGCGGCTCAGGTGCCGGCCAGCGGCAGCGCCGAGGCGACCAGATTTCCGTTCGCCGCCGCCTTGTCCAGCGCGTCCCGCAGCAGGTCCTCGCGCGGCTGGCGGCCGATCGAGCCGGCGGGCGCGGCGAACATCAGCACCTGCTGGTGCTTGTTGGCGGCCGCGCGCCAGCCCTCGGTCACCTGGAGCGGCTGGTGCGCCTGCCACCAGGCCACCGGCCGGCCGCCGTTGCCGCCCGGCTGGAGCACCGCGTGCAGCTGGCCCACGGCGAGCAGCACCGACCAGCCGTGCAGCACCGGCGGTACGGCCGACAGCTCGGTCAGCGGCATGAAGCCCTGTTCGATGAGCAGCGGCAGGAAGTCGTCGCCGGCGCCGGTCGTGCCGGGCCGGGCGATGGGTCCGGTCGGCTCCACCACCAGGGCCGGGTGCAGCTCGCCGGCGATCAGGACGAGCCCGCTGGTCACGCCGAGCACGGCCTGCTCGGGCACCACCTTGTCGGGCTCCGGGCCGACGGTGTCGCCGGCGATGGACTTCACAGCGCCCCGCAGCTGCTCCTCGGTGACCTGCACGACCTGCGAGGGCAGACAGCCCGCGTGGGCGAAGGCGAGGACGGCGGTCTCGTCCCCGATGAACAGCACGGTGCTGGTGCGTTCCTGTTCGGAGTCGCCCGGAGTGCGGCAGGACGTGCAGTCGTAACTGCCCGGGGCGGTCTCTCCGGCGAGCAGGCGGTCGGCTTCTTCGTCGCCGATCTCGGCGCGTACCTCGTCGCTGACGTCGAGCATGCGCGGCACGGGTGGCTCCCTCGGGATGCGGTGCGTGGCAAAGCCGGGTGGCTCCCGGCCCGCGGTCCGGGTAGGTCCCGGCTCATGAAGAAGACAACGGGCGATCTGTGGCGGGAGTCACGCCCCGGGGTGAACGGAATCGAACCATCCAGCGCGCAGGGTCACGCTCGGCGCGGAATCGCGCACTCATCGTCAACTCCCCGCCGCCCGAAGGGAGTTGGGAGAGTGAAGTGGGTCACAGGGCGAGGGGGCGGTTGGTTGACAAATCCGGAAATCCGCGAATGAAGTGGGTGTCCGGAAATCGCCGTTACCCAAGGTATCGGTGAACTGGCCTGCTCCGACAGGCGACTGCTTGATGCCGGGCCGTCGGCTCCTTAGATTCCTCCGCCGTGTGCAACGAGCACCGCTCGGGTGACGTCCGCCGGCCGCCCGGTTCCCAGGAACCGGGCACCGCACCGCACCGGTGGACGGGGCGAGCGCGACCCACGCGCCCCATGGCGCGGGAGTGGCGTTCCGCCTGGGGGACCCCCGGGTGTTTCGAGAGGGACCTACATGTCCGAATGCGCCGATACCACTCGCTTCGACGCCCGGAAGACCCGGGTGCGTACGACGGCGGTCCTCGCCGGGGCGGCACTGCTCGCGCCCCTCGGACTGCTCGCCGCGACCGGAAACGCCGCGGCGGCCGACAGCGGAGTGTGGGACCGCATCGCCCAGTGCGAGAGCGGCGGCGACTGGCACATCAACACCGGCAACGGCTACTACGGCGGACTCCAGTTCGCCGCCTCCACCTGGAACGCCTACGGCGGCACGGCCTACGCGCCCACCGCCGACCGGGCGAGCAGGTCCCAGCAGATCGCCGTCGCCACCAAGGTCCAGCGTGCCCAGGGCTGGGGCGCCTGGCCGACCTGCTCGGCACGCGCCGGGGCGAGCGGCGGCGCACCCGCCGCCGACCCGGTCACCTCCGCCACGCCGGCCCCGGCGAAGCCGTCGAAGGCGCCGGCGCGTTCCACGGAGCACGCGGACCGCGGCGCGTCCCGCGGCGGCTACACCGTTCGCCGGGGCGACACGCTGAGCGACGTCGCCGCCCGGTACGGCACCACCTGGCAGCGCCTCTACGCCGCCAACAGGGCCGCCATCGGCGAGGATCCCGACGTGATCGTGCCCGGCCTGCGTCTGGAGATCTGAGCCGCCGCTGCCCCCCCCCGCCGGGACACGCACCCCGTCCGGTCGGCCGACCGGACGGGGGTCCACCGTCCTGGATCACCCCGTGAACTCGCCCGCCTCCCCGGCGAACACGACGATCCCGCGGCGCAGTTCGTAGACGATCGCGGGACGGTCCCGCCAAGCGGGCGGCAGTCGCTGCTCGGCGACCACCACACACGCGTCCAGCGCGCCCAGCAGCTCGTACGTCCGGGCCGCGATCGAGGGCGACATGCCCTGGGCGGGCTCGTCGACGAGCACCACGCGCGCGCGGGTCAGCAACACCCGGGAGAGGGCGAGCATGCGCTGCTCCCCGCCGGAGAGAGTGCCCGCCCGCCGCTCCAGCAGGGGCCGCAGCTGCGGGTAGGCGTCGAGCGCCGTGGCGTGGTCGCGCGCGGCGAGTTCGAGGTTCTCGCGCACGGTGAGCGACCCGAACACGGCCCGCCGCTCCGGCACCAGGCACAGCCCTCGCCGGGCTCGTCGGTACGCCGGCAGGCGGGTCACGTCCGTGCCGTCCCACACGACCGCGCCGCCCGACAGGGGAACGGTTCCGGCCAGGGCACGCAAGGCGGTCGAGCGGCCGGAGCCGTTGCGGCCCAGCAGCACGGTGAGGCCCGGGCCGGGAGCCGCCAGGGTGACGCCGTGCAGCGCCTCCAGGGGGCCGTAGCGCACCCGGGCCTCGCGCAGGGAGACGATCGTCATCGGCCGGCCCCCGTTCCCAGGGCGTCGAGGACCTGGCCCGGCGGGCCGGAGGCGACGATCCGGCCCGCGGCCATCACCTGCACGACATCGGCGAGACCCGCCACCAGATCCAGGTTGTGCTCCACGACCAGGAGGGCCGTGCCGTCGCCTGCCAGGGCCTTCAGGACCCGGGCCAGGGCGGTCACCTCGGCGGTGTCGAGACCGGCGGCGGGTTCGTCCAGGAGCAGGACGCGGGGGCTGCCCGCGAGGACCCGGGCCAGTTCGACGCGGCGCAGCGTCCCGGTGGGCAGCCCGGCGGCGGGCCGTGCGCGCACCGGCCCGTCGAGTCCGAGCAGCCTGAGGGTGCGCTCCACGGCCCCCGGGTCGGTCAGCCGGCCCTGCTCGGCGCCCACCCGGACGTTCTCGGCGACGGTCAGCGAGGGGAAAACGGCCAGCTGCTGGAAGGTCCGCGCGACACCGAGCCGGGTGCGGGCGTGGGAGGGGAGCGTGGTGATGTCCCGCCCGCAAAGACGCACCGTGCCGCGCGAAGGCCGCAGTGTCCCGGCCAGACAGTGGAACAGGGTGCTCTTCCCTGCTCCATTGGGTCCGACGACCGCGGTGATCCGGCCGGGGGAGAGGTCCAGGTCGACCCCGTCGAGGGCGGTGAAGCCGCCGTAGTGGGCGTGGAGGTGGCGGGCGGTCAGGACGGGCGCGGCCTTGGCGGCGGAGGGTCGAGTGCCCGCCGCACCGGGTTCGGCGGCGGCCTCGGGTGCGGCCGTTCGGTACCGCGTGCCGCTCACACCGAAGGCCCGCCCGGTGCCCCGCGCCACGCCGGTCGCCCCCACCGGTACGGGTGCCGTCCGGTCCGCCCGCGGCTCCGCGGGGCGCAGCAATCCGCGGGCCCGGGCCCCCACCGGCGTCAGGGCCAGTGTGCGGCGCGGCCGCAGGCGTTCCGCCGCGGTGCGCAGAGCCGCGTACGGTCCGCCCGGCAAGCGGCCCACCAGGATCGCAAGGACGCCGATCAGGGCCGCCGCGACGCCGCCGCGGGTACCCGCGTCCAGCCCGACCAGGAGGGCCGCGGCGGCGAGGGCGCCGAGGGTGCTGTCGGCGCCCAGCACGACCACCGCGGCGAACCACAGCAGGCCGCGCACGGGATCGTAGGCGGCGGCGTCGAAGGCGCGCAGGCCCATGCCGAGCATGCCGCCGCCCAGTGCCGCCAGCGCGGCACCCGCGACGAAGGCCAGCAGCTTCAGGGACGGCACCCGGACGCCCGCCGCCTGCGCGCCCGCCTCGTGGTCCCGCAGGGCGGCGAGGGCCCGGCCCGTCCGTCCCCGGCGCAGGGCGTGCGTCGCCAGCAGCGCGACCCCCAGCAAGAGGAGCTCCAGGACGTAGTACGCCCGGTCCCCGTCGAAGCCCGCCGGACGGTCCAGGGACAGGCCCGAGGTGGCGTACGGCTGGGCGAAGACGAAGCGGCTCACCCCCACGCCCACGGCGAACGTCGCCAGCGCCAGCGCCAGGCCCCGGCGGCGGATCGCCGGCCAGCCCGTCAGCAGGCCGAGCGGCGCCACCACAACCACCGACACCGCGAGTGCCGCCAGTTCCGGCAGGGCGGGCAGTCCCGGGAAGCGGCCCGCCGCCAGCAGCGCCGTGAACAGGGCGCCCAGCCCCGCATACGCCGCCTGCCCCAGCGAGATCTGACCGCCGCGGCCGGTGACCACCACCAAAGACAGCAAGATCACGGCCAGCGCAGGCACCTGGACGGAGGTGTGCAGGTCCCGGCCGGCGAAGCCCAGCGGCAGCAGGAACAGCACGAGGACCACGATCCGGGCGCCCGGCGGCGTCGGCACCCGCGCCGATGCCGTGCGCGGCAGCGCGTCCCGCTCCCCGACGCCCGGCAGCACCAGCGCCGCGACCAGCAGCGCGACGACGAACAGGTTCGTGCCCGCCGCCCGGACCAGGGGCTCGGCCCAGCCCGACGGGTGCAGCCGCGTCAGCTGGCTCTGCGCCACCCCGATGCCCAGCGCCGCCACCACCGCCACCGGCAGGTACCGCATCCGCGCGGCCACCGCGACCGCCACGACCTCCATCACGAGCAGCGGGAGACCGTACGGGTCGAGCCGCACGTACGGCGCCAGCAGCACGCCCGTCAGGCCCGCCGTGAGCGCGCCGAACGCCCAGCCCGTCGCCGCGACCCGGTCCGCGTCGACACCGCCCAGCACGGCGAGTCGCCGGTCGTCGACGACGGCCCGCAACTCCCGCCCGAACCGCGTCCGGCGGACCACCGCCGTGACTCCGGCGGCCAGCACCAGCACCACCGCCAGCTGCCCCCACGGCTCGTCCGGCACCAGCACCGGGACGTCGTCGCGCGCCCCCTGCCCCCACACCAGCGCCGCCCCGCCCACCAGCAGCACGAACACCCCGATGGATGCCACCAGCGTCTGCGCCGGATCCCCGCCCAGGACCGCCAGAGGCCGGAAGACGTACCGCTCCAGGACCACCCCCAGCCCGGGAGCCAGTACCAGCAGCGTCACGGCCGCCCCGAGCCACAAGGGCCAGCCCCACTCGACCACGCACTGCCGCAGCGCGTACGCGCACACCATGGCGATCGCGCCGTGCGCGAAGTTGAGCACGCCCGTCGCGCGGTAGGTCACGATCAGGCCGATCCCGGTCAGCGCCGCCGCGCTGCCGACGGAGAGCCCCGCGAGGGTGAGGTCGTACGTCAGCGACGACATCAGTCGGTTTCTTCGGCCGGCTCGCAGATCGGGCAGGGGCCCAGCTCACCGCTCGCCACCCGCGTGGAGTCCACCGGGACCGCCTCCGCCTTCCCCGCCACCAGCGGGCAGTCCGCGCGGTGCCACAGCGTGCCGCCCGGTGTCATCAGCAGATCGCCGCTGACCGCGAGCGGCGCGAGCACGGCCCGGCCGGTCTCCTCCCTCTCGTCCGGCCCGGCCGCCACCAGCAGGCCGTACAGCTCCTCCACGCGCGCGGCGGCGATCGCACCCCGTCCATGGGCCAGCAGCACCGCCCCGGCGACGAGCAGCGCGGCGCCGGGAATCGTGCAGGACGCCAGGTAGGGCAGCTGCCGTTCGGCGTAACGCTCGCCGGAGACGCCGTACCAGCCGACGACGCACAGCACCGCGCCGGCGGCCAGCGCGGCCCAGCCGGCCCACAGGACGGGATGCGCGCTCCGCAGTCGACTGGTCCGCATCGCTGGCTCCCACACGTCGGATTCGCTGTGCACGCGCCTGGCTGCCTGTTCAAGTCCGCCGATCGCTTGCACTATGCCTTGTGGAAGCTGACCCTGAAAGCACCGGGCGCACATGGCCCGGACCGACACCCGGTGGTGAGCCAGATGGTTCTCGGCAGCGACCTCAAGAGGGGGAACGCGACGGGGGGTCCACACGCCGCGGGACGGGGCACGGTGATCGCCGCCGCCCTGGTCCTGGCCCTCGCCCCGGCCCTGGCGGCCTGCAGCGACGACAGCGGCGGCGGCAGCGCGTCCACGCCTCCCGCACCGACCGCCGAGCGCACCACGAGCGCCCCGGCCACCGCGCCCGCGGACCGGGCCGCCGCGGAGGCGGAGATCAAACAGAACTGGCAGAGGTTCTTCGACCCGAAGACCTCGACCGAGGAGAAGCAGGCCGTCCTGCAGAACGGCGACCGGATGGGCCCGGTCCTGCGGGCCTTCAGCGGTGACGAGCGCGGCGGGCAGGTCCAGGCGAAGGTCACCAAGGTCGAGTTCACCTCGGCCACCGAGGCGGACGTGACGTACACGCTGACCCTGCGGGGCGCCACCGCCCTGCCCGACGCCTCCGGAAGCGCCGTCGAGCAGGACGGCACCTGGAAGGTGTCCGCGAAGACGCTGTGCGCGCTGGTGCAACTGAGCGGCAATGCGTCACCGGTCCCGGGCTGCTGAGGCCCTGGCCGCGGCGCTGCTGCTCGCCCTGAACGCGGCCTGCGGCAGCCGGCTCCCGGAGAGCGACTTCGAGCACGACGGCCGCACCCCCGCGCCCCGCGATGCCGCGCCCCTGCGGGTCGGGATCATCACCAGCGCCACCAGCCCGGTCGGTGGCGGCGCCTTCACCGGCCCGCGCGACGGCGCCCGGGCCTTCTTCGACCGGCTCAACGCGCTCGGAGGCATCGACGGACGCCGGGTCGAGGTGCGCCGGTGCGACGACGGCGGCAGCGGCGTCGGCAACAACGAGTGCGTGCACCGGCTCGTCGAGGAGGACGAGGTCGTCGCCCTGGTCGCCACCACCGCCCTCGACTACGCGGGTGCCTCCCGTGTCTCCCGCGCGCGCGTGCCGGACATCGGCGGCCAGCCCCTCGGCAGCGCCTATGACACCTACCCCCACCTCTACGGCATCTACGGCAGCCTCGCCCCCCGCGACGGCACCCCCGGCTGGAACGGCACGCTGTACGGCGGCACCGAGGTCTACCGCTACTTCAAACGCGAGCACGGCGCCCGCACCGCCGCCGTCGTCTCCTACAACCAGTCCGCCTCGGCCGCCTACGCCCGGCTCGTCGAGCGGGGCCTGCGCGCCGAGGGCTACCAGGTCGTCACCGAGCAGGTCGACTTCGCCCTGCCCAACTTCCGTGCCGTCGCCGCCGACCTGAAGGAGCAGGGAGCCGACCTGGTGTTCGACGCCCTCGACGGGCACGGCAACGCCCGGCTCTGCCGGGCCATGGACGAGGCCGGCGCCGCCGTCACCGCCAAGGTGACCAACGTGCAGAACTGGACGTCCACCGTCGCCGACGACTACAAGGACGCCCCGCGCTGCCGCAACGCCCTCTGGGCGACCGGCGCCAGCCGCAACTTCGAGGACACCGGCCACCCGGCCGTACGGGAGTTCCGCGAGGCGACCAAGGACCTGAAGACGCACTCCCAGTGGCAGCTCGAGGGGTGGGCGGCCGCGCGCTGGTTCACCGACGCGGCGAGGTCCTGCGCGCGGACGGGCATCACGCGCGCGTGCGTCGACGACTTCATGAACCGCGACCAGGGCTACACCGCCGAGGGGCTGCTGCTCCCCGTCCGCTTCGAACGGCTGGCCGAACCGCCCAGGAGCAGCAGGTCCTGCCTGTCGGTGGCCCGCTGGCAGGACGGGAAGGGCTGGGTCGGCCAGGGGGACATGAACCGCACCTGCTTCACCGTCCCGCAACTGGCCTACCGGCCTTGAGGACAGCGACTGTCCGCAAGGCCTGACAGACTCGCCCCATGTTGGAGACCTCGGCCCGTCTGCTGCGTCTGCTGTCCCTGCTCCAGGCCCATCGCGAGTGGTCCGGCCCCGAACTGGCCGGCCGGCTCGGCATCAGCGCCCGCACCCTGCGCCGGGACGTGGACCGGCTGCGCGAACTCGGCTACCCGGTCAACGCCAGCCCCGGCACCGGCGGCGGGTACCAGCTGGGCGCGGGCGCCGAACTGCCGCCCCTGCTCCTGGACGACGAAGAGGCCGTCGCCGTGGCGGTCGGACTGCGCACGGCCGCCGGCCAGGGCATCGACGGCATCGGCGAGACCTCGGTCCGGGCCCTCGCCAAACTGGAGCAGGTGCTGCCGCACCGGCTGCGCCACCGGGTGAGCGCCCTGAACGCCGTCACCGTGCCGATGCTGCGCAGCACGCTGCCCTCCTCGGTCGACCCGGCCGTGCTCACCGAACTCGCCCACCTGTGCCGGGACGCCGAGCGACTGCGCTTCGAGTACCGCGGCCACGACGGCACCGCCACGCGCCGCAGTGTCGAACCGCACCGCCTGGTGTGCACCGAGCGCCGCTGGTACCTCGTCGCCTGGGACCTCGACCGGGACGACTGGCGCACGTTCCGCGTGGACCGCGTCACGCCCAAGCCCCCGCACGGCCCGCGCTTCGTACCGCGCGACCCGCCCGCCGAGGACCTGGCCGCCTATGTCTCCCAGGGCGTCTCCACGCGCGCGTACGCCACCCACGCCGTCGTGCGGCTGCTGGCGCCCCTGGAGGAGGCGCTCCAGCGCATCTCGCCCTCCGCCGGGGTGCTGGAGGCCGAGACCGAGGACACCTGCCTGCTGCGCTGCGGTGCCGGCAGCCTCGACGTGATGGTCATCCACGTGGTGATGCTGGGCTTCGAGTTCGAGGTGCTGGAGCCGGACGGGCTGGTCGAGGCGATCAGGAGGACCCGGGACCGGCTTGATGGCGCTCTGGCTCGGGCTGCGCAGTCACCGCCGCGTACTGCGGATGGTGCAGGTCGAACGCCGGCGACTCGGAGCGGATCCGGGGCAGCGTCGTGAAGTTGTGCCGCGGCGGCGGGCAGGAGGTCGCCCACTCCAGGGAACGGCCGAAGCCCCAGGGGTCGTCGACCGCGACCTTCTCGCCGTACTTCGCGGTCTTCCACACGTTGTAGAGGAACGGCAGCGTCGACATGCCGAGCAGGAAGGCGCCGATCGTCGACACCGTGTTGAGCGCGGTGAAGCCGTCCGCGGCGAGGTAGTCGGCGTACCGGCGGGGCATGCCCTCGGCGCCCAGCCAGTGCTGCACCAGGAACGTGGTGTGGAAGCCGACGAACAGCGTCCAGAACTGGATCTTGCCGAGCCGTTCGTCGAGCATCTTCCCGGTGAACTTGGGCCACCAGAAGTAGAAGCCCGCGAAGATCGCGAAGACGACCGTGCCGAAGACGACGTAGTGGAAGTGCGCGACCACGAAGTACGTGTCCGTCACATGGAAGTCCAGCGGCGGCGACGCCAGGATCACCCCGGTCAGCCCGCCGAACAGGAACGTCACCAGGAAGCCCGCCGCCCACAGCATCGGCGTCTCGAACGACAGCGAGCCCTTCAGCATGGTGCCGGCCCAGTTGAAGATCTTCACGCCCGTCGGAACCGCGATCAGGAAGCTCATGAAGGAGAAGAACGGCAGCAGCACCGCGCCGGTGGCGAACATGTGGTGCGCCCACACGATCATCGACAGGCCGGTGATCGCCATCGTCGCCCCGACCAGCGTCAGGTAGCCGAACAACGGCTTGCGGCTGAAGACCGGGATGATCTCCGTGATGATGCCGAAGAACGGCAGCGCGATGATGTAGACCTCGGGGTGGCCGAAGAACCAGAACAGGTGCTGCCACAGGATCGCCCCGCCGTTGGCCGCGTCGAACACCTGCGAGCCGAACCGCCGGTCGGCCTCCAGCACCAGCAGCGCCGCCGCCAGCACCGGGAACGCCATCAGGATCAGGATGGACGTGAACAGGGTGTTCCACACGAAGATCGGCATCCGGAACATCGTCATGCCCGGGGCGCGCATCCCGATGATCGTGGTGATGAAGTTGACCGCGCCGAGGATCGTGCCGAAGCCCGACAGCGCCAGCCCCATGATCCACAGGTCGGCCCCGACGCCCGGCGTGCGCTCCGCGCTGTTGAGCGGGGCATAGGCGGTCCAGCCGAAGTCCGCCGGCCCGGAGGGGACCAGCAGCGAGCCGAGCACGATCAGCCCGCCGAACAGGAACAGCCAGTACGAGAACATGTTCAGCCGCGGGAAGGCGACGTCGGGCGCGCCGATCTGCAACGGCATCAGCTCGTTCGCGAAGCCCGCGAAGGTCGGGGTGGCGAACAGCAGCAGCATGATCGTGCCGTGCATCGTGAACGCCTGGTTGAACTGCTCGTTGTCGATGATCTGAAGGCCGGGACGGGCCAGCTCGGCGCGCATCAGCAGCGCCATCACCCCACCGGCCAGGAAGAACAGGAACGCCGTGATCAGGTAGAGATGGCCGATCTTCTTGTGGTCCGTCGTCGTCAGCCAGTCGACCACCACCCGGCCGTGCCGCGTGCGCGGCGCGGGCGGTGCCACCGCCTGTACGGTCTGCGTCCCCATCGCTCGCTCGCCCCTTCGCTCATCGCGTACCGGGCCCGCCGCAGCCCGCGCCTCACGAACCCGCGAGCTCACGCCATGATGCTCGCGTCACCGCGCGCTCCGACAGGGGGCGTACCGGCCTCTTCGCGCCGAAGCCATGCATTTCCCGAAGCGCGCCGGCTCCGCCGGGCGGGTACGGAAGCGGAAAGGGAAGGAGTTCCAAGGCACTTCTCCCGGCACTTTCCGCAGGGTTTTTCCATGAGCTCATGTGACACGCGGAAATGACGATCGAATGCCTGCGGAAGGCGTACGGAACCGCTCGTCCGTGTGACGGGCTGTGCCCGAAACGCCTGTCGTGATCTTGTGACAGAAGCGTGACCGGGGGCGGACAGTGACCGGACGGGCCGGACTTCCACGGTCGCCGGGCAGGACATAGCGTGGCGGCATGGCACCCAAACCGACACCTTCCGCGGAACCCGACGACAGCCCGGACACCTATGTCGGCCTGGAGGCCGACCGGGCCGAACACCTCGCGCGTGAGCGGGGCTGGCCGACGGTGCGCTCGCTGCCGCCGGGGGCGATCATCACGATGGAGTACCGCGTGGGCCGGCTGAACTTCGAGGTCAGGGGCGGCCGGGTGGCGCGGGCCTGGAAGGGCTGAGACAGGGCGAGGGCCCCGGTTCCGCCCGGAACCGGGGCCCTCGCGCGGCCGGACGGGGTGCGTACCGTCCCGGTTCAGCCGCCGGTCAGGGGCCGGGCCGACGGGGTCGAACCGCGCGGATGGCGCTCCGGGTGCGGCGGGCGGCGACTGCCGGCGGGGGTGACCGGAGTGCGCTCGGAGCGGGTCGTGTGCGGGCCCGGAGCCAGGTAGATCGGCGTCCGGGGGGAGCGGGCCGCGACGTCCTCCCGCTCGGGCAGCGGCGTGACCGCCACGGGCGGCGCGCCGGCCGTGACGGCCGAGGTGCCTCGCCCGCGGGCCCGCAGGCGGTCGCGCAGGTCGAAGATCCAGGCCTCGGCGCGGGCGATCAGCGGCTCGAACCACGGCAGGCCGAGCAGGATCAGCAGGCCCGCGGTCCAGCCCAGCAGCACGTCGCTCAGCCAGTGCGTGCCGAGGTAGACGGTGGCCATCCCGACGCCGAGCGAGGTCACCGCGGACACGGCGGACAGCCAGCGCTGCGCTCTCGCGCTCGAGGCCAGGTAGGCCAGGATTCCCCAGGTCACCACGGCGTTGGCGGTGTGACCGCTCGGAAATATATCGCCGCCGAGCCACATCTCGTTCGAGCCGATGGTGGTCGCGTAGTGCGGCCCCAGGCGGCCCATGCCGTACTTGGCGGCCCCGACCGTGATGTTCAGCAGCAGCAGCGAGACGCCGAGGGCGAGCAGCGGTCGCAGGGTGTGCTGCCGCCAGGAGCGCCAGCCCAGCCAGGCCGCGACCATCACGGCGGTCGGGCCGCGCTGTCCGAGGACCACGTAGTAGTCGACGAACCAGTGGATCTCCGACCACTGCTGGTACGGGCGGAAGAACATGACCTGCCAGTCGAGCCGGACCAGCCAGGACGTGATCACCACGGCCCACACGATCGCCCCGTAGAAGGCCAGGGTCGCCGCGAAGAGCACGATGCGGTGCCTGCTCATCTTCGGCACATCGATGTGGGCCGGTCGTTCCGGCTCACGGTCCAGCCGGGCGAACACCCGGTCCAGACGGGTGAGCTTCGGTTCGGTACGCACCCAATCGACGTTACAGCGAGTGAGCTCAGATCCCGTGCGAATCAACGGCTTTGTGATGACGATGTGATGTGGGATTCCTCTCAGGAGGAGGTTTATTGCCACCGAATCTGCTATCGCCGCGGGCTGCGGCCTTCAATTCCTTTGATCATTCCGGATGCGGGTTTTATTGTGCTTTTGAATTCGTTCACCCGGGCATGGTGCGGAATTCCCCTGGCGCTCACAGCGGGTCAGGGCGGTCCGGTGCCGTTCAGCCAGAACGCCCCGTACACCGCCGAGGCCACCCCCATGGCCCCGAGTATCGCTGCTGACCTGCGCGTTCGAGTCTTCGCCAGGGCCAGCGCGAGGGGCAGCAGCAGAGGGAAGGCGGGCATCAGCAGACGCGGTTTCGAGCCGAAGTAGCTCGACGCGCACAGGGCGAGCGCCGTCACGATCCCCGTGTAGACCAGCAGCGGCAGCGGCTGGCGCTGACGTACTCCGGTCACATACAGCCAGACGACTGACGCGACCCCCAGGACCAGCCCCACACCGGCCAGGGCCGACGGGAACGACGTGAACTTCTCGACGACGAACCGGCCGAAGGCATAACCGCCGTCGAAGCCGTTGCGCCACCCGGCCTGGACGTCGAGATAGCCCAGGGGGCCCCTGCCGGTGTGATGCCCGACCCAGAGCACGTAGCCGGCGGCGCCGAGGGGGGCCAGGAACATGCCGAGGAAGCGCCGGGCGCGAGTCCCGGGCGCGCCGGCGCGCGGAGAGCTCTGCGCGCCGCTCGGCTGGGCCGCACCTCTGTCCCACACGAAGGAGGCCACCGCCGCCACCCACACCGCCGCCACCACGGCCAGGCCCACCGGACGCGTCAGCCCCGCCGACAGGGCCAGCGCGCCCGCCGTCACCCAGCGGCCGGTCAGGACCGCGTACAGCGACCAGGCCGCGAGTGCCGTGAACAACGACTCGCTGTACGCCATCGACTGCACGATCCCCACCGGCAGGACGGCCCACAGCAGCACCGCGCACACCCCGGCCCGGCGGCCGTACACATGGTCCGCCACGGCGAAGACGCCCCAGGCGGCGGCGAGCGAGGCGCACAGGCTGACCAGGAATCCCCCGTCCGCGTGCGACAGCGGCGACACCGCCGCCACCAGCCGCTCCAGCCAGGGCAGCAGCGGGAAGAACGCCAGGTTCGAGTGCACGTCCCCGTTCGCCAGGCGCACCTCGTAGCCGTAGCCGAGCTCGGCGACCCTGACGTACCAGAGCGCGTCCCAGCGGGCCGTCAGCAGCGTGTACGCGCTCTTGTCCCGCGCCGCGCTCCACAGGAACAGGGCGAGCAGGCCCAGGGCGCGGACGGCCGCGTACCCGGCGAGCGCCGGGGCCGCCCGGCGCAGCGCCCCGGCGTGGGACGGGGCCACCCGCGTCTCAAGATCGGTCACGGGCCCGATTATCGACCCGGGGCGCAACCGTCCGGCCGCCCGGGGCGTCGACGAGGTCGGGGGCAGTGGCGTACACCACATCCGTCCGCTCTCGGTGTGAGAGGTCCGCCACTGGCCTCCGGCGGGGACTCGCGTACGCTGACGTGTCACTCGCTTTACGTTTGCGCGGGCCGGAGACCACCGCTCCTCTCCGGCCGAGTCGCGGGGGGCGTCCCCCACCCCGTGAGCCCGCCGATCGCGAGGGAACATCTGGGAGGTACGTACATGTCCGGGACGACCACGGCCGCCGCTGTGCTGCGCCGTCGGGCGGCCGGGGCCGGTGCCGACCGCTGGGTGGTTCTCGTCGTCCTCTGCGTCAGCCTGCTGCTGGTCGCCGTCGACGCAACCGTGCTGCACGTGGCGGCCCCCGCCGTCACCGAGGACCTGAAGCCCGGCGGGATGGAGCTGCTCTGGATCGTCGACGTCTACCCACTGGTCTGCGCCTCGCTGCTGATCCTGTTCGGCACCCTGGGCGACCGCATCGGCCGCCGGAGAGTCCTGCTCCTCGGCTACACACTGTTCGGGGTGGCGTCGGGCCTCGCCGCCCTGGCTCAGAGCGCCGAGGTGCTGATCGTGGCGCGGGCGCTGCTCGGCGTGGGCGGCGCGATGATCATGCCCGCGACCCTGTCGATCCTGCGGCAGGTCTTCCCGGACCGGCGCGAGCGGGCACTCGCGATCGGCGTCTGGAGCGCCGTGGCCGCGGTGGGCGCGGCGGTCGGGCCCCTGCTCGGCGGCTTCCTGCTGGAGCACTTCTGGTGGGGGTCGGTCTTCCTCATCAACATCCCGTTGATGCTGGTCAGCCTTCCGGTGGGACGACTGCTGCTGCCCGAGTCGAAGGGCGACCGCGAGGGCCCGTGGGACGTCGTGGGTGCGCTGATGGCGGCGGCCGGACTGTTCGGTGTCGTGATGGGTGTCAAGCGGCTCGGCAGCGGGGAGTCGGTGGGAAGCCTGCTCACCGTGCTGCCGTTGGCGGTGGGCGCGGTACTGCTGGCCGGCTTCGTCCGGCGGCAGCGGCGGCGGACCTATCCGCTGGTGGACCTCAAGATGTTCGCCCGGCCCGCGTTCAGCACATCCGTCGGGTGCATCGTGCTGGCGATGCTCGCGCTGGTCGGCCTGGAACTGATCGCGGCGCAGTACCTGCAGCTGGTGCTCGGGCTGTCGCCGCTGGAGACCGGGCTGCGGCTGCTGCCGCTGACGTTCGCGGCGATGGCGGCCGGGCTGGCCGGGGCGCGGATGCTGCGGCGGTTCGGGCCGCGGCGGATGGTGTGCACCGGCTTCTGCCTCACGGCGTTCGCGGTGGTGCTGCTGACGGCACTGGGCCGGACGGACGAGTGCGCGCTGATGCTGAGCGGGTTCGTGCTGCTCGGCTTCGGGCTGGAGACGACGCTGTTCGGGGCGTACGAGTCGATGCTGAGCGAGGCGCCGCAGGAGCAGGCCGGTGGGGCGGCGGCGATCGGGGAGACGTCGTACCAGCTCGGAGCCGGGATCGGGATCGCGCTGCTCGGCACGGTGATGAACGCGGCCTACGCGCCCGGGCTGTCGGGCGTTGCGGGTGTCCCGGCCTCGGCGGCCGCGTCCGCGGGGCATTCGCTGGGGGAGGCGTACGAGGTGTCCGCGCGGCTGGGCGGGTCCGCCGGTGCCGCGTTGCGGCATGCCGCCCGGGACGCGTTCGTGCACGGGCTGCATGTGACGTTGCTGGTGAGCGCAGGACTGCTGCTGCTCGGTGCGGTGATGGCCTTGCGGCTGCCGCGGGTCATGCAGTGCGAGCCGGGCCCGGTGGACCTGCCCGCCCCCAGGGACGCGGCGGACTCACGCGTCTCGGTGTAGCAGCCCCGCTTCCGTTGTGCGGCTACGGGTGGTGCCGGGGTGTGCCGGCGTCGTAGCGTCTGGTGAGCGGTGCTAGTTAAAGAGTCTCGGAGGGTGTCGATCATGTCCGGTTCTTCCAAGCTGCCTCCCTTCGATCCCGCCGATCCCCTCGGCCTGGACGACCTGCTGGAGCCGGAGGACCTCGGCATCAGGGACACGGTGCGGGCCTGGGCCGCCGACCGGGTGCTGCCCCATGTCGCCGAGTGGTACGAGAAGGGGGAGTTGCCGGGCATCCGGGAGCTGGCCAAGGAGCTCGGCGGCATCGGCGCCCTCGGCATGTCCCTGGAGGGGTACGGCTGCGCCGGGGCGTCCGCGGTGCAGTACGGACTCGCCTGCCTGGAGCTGGAGGCCGCCGATTCCGGCATCCGTTCCCTCGTCTCCGTGCAGGGCTCCCTCGCCATGTACGCCATTCACCGGTTCGGCAGCGAGGACCAGAAGCAGCAGTGGCTGCCGCGCATGGCCGCCGGCGAGGTCATCGGCTGCTTCGGGCTGACCGAGCCCGACCACGGTTCCGACCCGGCCTCCATGCGGACGTACGCCAAGCGCGACGGCTCCGACTGGATTCTCAACGGCCGCAAGATGTGGATCACCAACGGATCGGTCGCCGGAGTCGCGGTCGTGTGGGCACAGACCGACGACGGCATCCGCGGCTTCGCGGTGCCCACCGACAGTGCCGGATTCTCCGCACCCGAGATCACACACAAGTGGTCGCTCAGGGCCTCGGTCACCAGTGAGCTCGTGCTCGACGACGTCCGGCTGCCCGCCGATGCCGTCCTCCCGGAGGTCACCGGCCTGCGCGGGCCCCTCAGCTGTCTCTCCCACGCCCGCTACGGAATCGTGTGGGGCGCCATGGGCGCGGCCCGCAGCAGTTTCGAGGCAGCGGTCGACTACGCGAAGTCACGGGAGCAGTTCGGGCGGCCCATCGGCGGCTTCCAGCTCACCCAGGCCAAACTCGCCGACATGGCGGTCGAACTGCACAAGGGGATTCTGCTCGCCCATCATCTGGGGCGGCGTATGGACGCCGGCCGCCTGCGTCCCGAGCAGGTCAGCTTCGGCAAGCTCAACAACGTCCGGGAAGCGATCGAGATCTGCCGCACGGCCCGGACCATTCTCGGCGCCAACGGGATCTCGCTGGAATATCCCGTGATGCGGCACGCCACCAACCTCGAGTCGGTGCTCACCTATGAGGGCACCGTCGAGATGCACCAGCTCGTGCTGGGCAAGGCGCTCACCGGACTCGACGCCTTCCGGTAGGCCGGTCCGGTAACCCTGCGCGGGGGCAGGGCCGGTGAGCGGCCCTGCCTCAGCTCTGGTTGAAGAAGCCGTCCGCGCGGTGCGCGGCCGGGTCGCCGTTGACGATCTCGGTGTTGGCCGGGGTCAGCAGGAACACGCGGGTCGACACTCTCTCGATCGAACCGCGCAGGCCGAAGATCAGCCCGGCCGCGAAGTCGACCACGCGCTTGGCGTCGGAGGCCTCCATGGCCGTGAGGTTCATGATGACCGGCACGCCCTCGCGGAACAGCTCGCCGATGGCGCGTGCGTCCCGGAAGCTGTCCGGGGTCACCGTGCCGATGCGACGGCCCTTCTCCTCGGCGACGTCCGAGGCCACCTTGACGCGCGGATCAGTGACCCAGGCCTCCCCGGGCTCGGTCCCGTCGGAGTAGTCGTCGTCGTAGTAACGCTCGTCTTCGTTGTCGTCGACGAGGCCAAGCCAGGCACTTGCCTTGCGTACCGATCCCATGGACGCCTCCTCTCACAGCGGTCTTTCTGCTTTCCGCATCCCTATGGTCGTCCATGATGCGGATGGCGCGCCAAGTGGATAGACGCCGCACGGGGGGTTTGTGACGGTACTGGTGCACAGCGAATCCGTCGAGAGTCCGTGTGTCCCAAGGGCCGTTTCCCAAACGGCTGCTGACTGTGAGTGAAATATGATTCTTCTCGGCGTACGGGTGACGGCCGGGGCGTACGGGTGAATGGCGGACCGATACGCTGCCGCAGCTCAGCATCGTTACCAAGCTCGGGGGAGCGTTGTGTTCGGAATCGTCAGGCCCTGTAGACACCGGCTCGGAGAGAAGCTCACAAGCCAGTGGATGGCGCATTTGTGCGGACTCTGCCTCGCACTGCGCGGTGACCATGGACAGTTCGCGCGGATAGTGACGAACTATGACGGACTCCTCATTTCGGTGTTGACGGAGGCTCAGACGGAGAGTGACGGTGTCGGGCGCCGAACGGCCGGACCGTGCCCGCTGCGCGGCATGCGCACCGCCTCCGTCGCGCACGGCGAAGGGGCCCGGCTGGCGGCGGCCGTCTCCCTGGTGCTGGCCTCGGCGAAGGTGCGCGACCACGTCACCGACGGTGACGGGCTGTTGGCCCACAGGCCGGTGGCGCGTGCCGCGCGCCGGGTGGCCGCGAGCTGGGACACGGCCGGCGCCCGGACCGCCGCCGCCGTGGGATTCGACACCGCCCTCCTGGTCGACGCGGTGGACCGGCAGGCCGGGATCGAGACGCTGGCCGGCCCCGGGACGCCGCTCCTGACGGTCACCGAACCGACCGAGACCGCGACCGCCGCCGCCTTCGCGCACACGGCGATCCTCGCCGGCCGGCCGCAAAACGCCCAGCCGCTCGCCGAGGCGGGTCGGCTCTTCGGGCGCCTCGCACATCTGCTGGACGCCGTGGAGGACCGGCACGCTGACGCCGCGTCAGGCGCTTGGAACCCGGTCGCCGCGACCGGCACCTCGCTCGCGGAGGTCCGCCGGATCGCCGACGACGCGGTGCACGGCGTCCGGCTGGCGTTGCGCGACGTCGAGTTCGCCGACGGGCAGCTCGTCCATCTGCTGCTCGTGCACGAACTGCGGCGCTCGGTGGACCGGGCCTTCGGCACGGTGCCGGTGTGTGCCTCCCACCAGGGCGGCGGGCCCTACGGACGGCAAGGACCTCACGGACAGCAGCCGCCGGGGCCCTACGGCTCCCCGCAGCACCCGTACGCGGGCGGCGGCGGAGATCCGTACGCCGGTGGGGGAGGGGCGTACGGCGGAGACGGGTTCGGTGGCGGTGGGTTCGGCGGGGGTGGGTTCGGCGGGGGTGGTTTCGGCGGCGGCGCGCCGGTGCCGCAGCCGCCCCGCCGACGTGGGTTCTGGGCCGGCTGCGGGATGTTCTGGCTGCTGTGCTGCACCTGCAAGCTGTGCTGCGCCAAGGAGTACGAGGGGCCGTGGTCCCGGAAGAAGCGCGAAGGTGCCTGCCGGGACTGCGATTGCGACGGGTGCGACTGCTGCTGCCCCTGCGACGGCTGACCCGCCCCCGTGTGGCAGGGCCGCCCGTGTGACGACGGACGCATCGCAGGGCCGGGCGGTGGTGGCCCGAGCGGCGCGTCGCGTCGATGCAGGCGCCGTACGAACCGCTCGCGCTCGTCGGCGCCCCCAGGCCCGAGGATTATCCGGACGGTCGACTTCCGGACATCCCCGGGTCCTGGCGGGCCGACGGCGGCGCTGTCGGCTGAGCGCCCCGGAGGCGGGCGTACACCGTGGACGGACAGCTCTTCGTCGGTGAGGTACGGCTCGCGGCCGGCCCGGGCCCCGTGAGCGGTGTTCGGCCTGCGCACGGCGAGCCATGGCTGGTCGTGCTGGTGCGCGAGGGGGCGGGGGCGTGTGCGACTGCGCCCCAAAGCCCGACGCGCGCCGGGTGTTCCGCGGTCTCGGGGGCACGCGTACGACCCCCGCCGGGCGGTGCCGGGGCGCTTCACGCCGTACGGCACCGGCCGCACGGTCAGGATGACGAACGCCGCCCCCGCGCCGGCCCCTTCGTCTGGACCTTTCCGTCGCCGGGAACACGCTGGAGGTCGAGGTCGCGGCGGGGAAGCACACGCTGGTGTGAGGCGTGGGCGGGGCCCCGGAAGCCGACCGCGGGGCGACTTCGTAAGGAACTTCCGAAGGTTGAAGTCCGAAAGGCACTCTTGCGCCGACCGGCCGTTCGGCCGAATACTCCCCCTCAGCGCTTGTCAGGGGCACGGCATGTTCGGAATCCGGGCAGCTGGTCTCTGACTGCGCCTCACGGGCCCGCAACCCCACGAGGGCCCCCGACTTCCTTTGTGGAGGAACGAAAAGTGAGGATCAAGCGCACCACCCCCCGCAGTGGCATTTCGAGACGGACCCGGCTGATCGCCGTTTCCACCGGCCTCGTCGCCGCCGCAGCGATCGCGATCCCCAGCGCGAACGCCTCCGACACCCCCACCACCTTCAGCGCCGCCGAACTCAAGAGCGCCAGCGGTTCCTTGCTGAAGGCCGACGTCCCGGGTACCGCCTGGGCCGTCGACAGCAAGACCGACCGTGTGCTCGTGACCGTCGACAGCACGGTCACCCAGTCCGAGATAGCGAAGATCAAGCAGCAGGCCGGCGCCAACGCCGACGCGCTCACGATCAAGCGCGTCCCCGGCAAGTTCAGCAAGCTCATCCAGGGCGGCGACGCCATCTATGCGAGTAGCTGGCGCTGCTCGCTCGGCTTCAACGTCCGTGCCAGCAACGGCACCGAGTACTTCCTGACTGCCGGTCACTGCACCGACGGCGCGGGCACCTGGTACTCCAACTCCGGCCGCACCACGGTCATCGGCTCGACCGCCGGCTCCAGCTTCCCCGGCAACGACTACGGTCTCGTGCGCTACAGCGGGTCCGTCAGCCGCCCCGGCACCGCGAACGGCGTGGACATCACGCGCGCGGCCACCCCGAGTGTGGGCACCACCGTCATCCGGGACGGCTCCACGACCGGTACGCACAGCGGCCGTGTCACCGCCCTCAACGCCACCGTCAACTACGGCGGCGGCGACATCGTCTCCGGCCTGATCCAGACCACCGTCTGCGCCGAGCCCGGTGACTCCGGCGGTTCGCTCTACGGCAGCAACGGCACGGCGTACGGTCTGACCTCCGGCGGCAGCGGCAACTGCTCCTCCGGTGGCACGACGTTCTTCCAGCCCGTCACGGAGGCCCTGAGCGCCTACGGCGTCAGCGTCTACTAGGACCCCGGCGGCACTTCGCAGTACTTCGTGGCCCCCGCACGCACCGCGTGCGGGGGCTTCGTGCCGCGTGCGGACGCCCCTCCGCAACGGGGCGACGCAGGAGCGAGATTCGGCCATGGGGAGACCTCGCAGAGTACGCGCACATTACTCGCGCGTAATGTTTGCAGTGTGAACGCGCGTAAGTTGGGGCCGATTTGACCGTGAGCGGTCAAATTGAGCGGGCAGGCGAAGCGCTGTCTACGCGCGTCTCGAACTCACCCTTGTGTGCTCCCCGTTGTCCTCGGAATAGTAGGCGCTCGTCAACGAGGCCCTTCCGGCTCGTGAGGTCCCCACAACCTCTCGTGCCGACCCCCCACAGGAGGACAGAAGTTGAAGCACCGACGCATACCCAAGCGGCGTGCAGCCGTGGCAGGTGCGGGCATCACCGCACTGGTCGCCGCGGGAGTGACGTTCCAGACCGCGAACGCCAGTGAGACCCCTGAGGCGTCCGCCCCCCGCACCCTGTCGGTCGTGGCGGCCGGAAAGCTCGCCTCGGCGCTGGCCGAGGACTTGGGCGGCGACGCGGCCGGGACGTACTACGACACCAAGAGCAAGAGCCTCGTGGTGAACGTGCTCGACGAGGCCGCCGCGCAGGCCGTCGAGAAGGCAGGCGCCAAGGCGAGAGTCGTGGCGAACTCCCTCGGCGAACTCAAGAGCGCCCGCAGCACGCTGAAGCAACACGCGACGATCCCGGGCACGGCCTGGGTGACCGACCCGACGACGAACAAGGTCGTCGTGACCGCCGACCGCACGGTCTCCAAGGCCGAGTGGGCGACGCTGACGAAGGTCGTGGACGGACTCGGGGCGAAGGCCGAACTCAAGCGGTCGAAGGGGGAGTACAAGCCCTTCATCGCCGGTGGCGACACGATCACGGGCGGCGGCGGGCGCTGCTCGCTCGGCTTCAACGTGGTCAAGGGCGGCGAGCCGTTCTTCCTGACCGCCGGGCACTGCACCGAGGGCGTCTCCGCCTGGTCGGACTCCAGTGGCAAGGCGCTCGGCACCAATGCGGACTCCAGCTTCCCGGACAACGACTACGGGCTGGTCAAGTACACCGCGGAGGTCGACCACCCGAGTGAGGTGAACCTGTACAACGGGTCCACCCAGAAGATCTCGGGCGCCGTGGACGCGACCGTCGGCATGGCGGTCACCCGGAGCGGATCGACCACGCAGGTGCACGAGGGCAAGGTCACGGGACTGGACGCCACTGTGAACTACGGCAACGGCGACATCGTCAACGGGCTGATCCAGACCGACGTGTGCGCGGAGCCGGGTGACAGCGGCGGGTCGCTGTTCTCGGGCGACAAGGCGGTCGGGCTCACCTCCGGCGGCAGCGGTGACTGCACCTCGGGCGGGGAGACGTTCTTCCAGCCGGTGACGGAGGCGCTGTCGGCGACCGGGACGCAGATCGGCTGACACGCTGAGTGTGTCAAGTCCCGCCCCTTGTGCGAGGGGCGGGACTTTCTGCGTGCGGGCTCTTGGGGGGTGCGGGCCGTGCGTGAGTGGCCGCCGAACCGCTGTGGGCGGACACCCCCCGGCGCGTCCCCTTCTCACCGTGCGCCTGCGGGGAGCTGTGGTCACGGCGTCGGGTTCGCCCGTCTGCGCAGCGCGGACGCCGCCAGGGTGATCGCGGTTCCCGCCACCGCCCACGCCGACAGGACCAGGACAGACGTCGTCATCGCGTTGTCGCCGAAGTAGGCGATGGAGCGCGTCGCCCAGGTGCCGGCACCCGGGGGCAGGGCCGGGCCGATCGCCTTCCAGAAAGGCGGGAGGAGGGGCGGCGGCAGGGCGCCGCCCGCGCTGGGGTTGCCGAGGACGACCACCAGCAGGATGACCAGGCCGATGCCGATCGTGCCGAAGAGGCCCTGGAGGGCGAGAGTGGCCGCGCCCACGGCGAAGATGATCAGGGTGCCCAGGCCCCAGAGGGCCGCGGTGCTGCCCGGCAGGGCGTCCAGGACCGGGCCGGTGATGAGGGCTCCGCCGAGACCGCCGGTGATCGCGACCAGGACCATGACCGCCAGGCGGATCGCGGCGCGCGTGGGGTCGGAGGGTTTCGCCCCGGCGCTGACGGCCAGGGCCGCGGCGCCCAGGTAACCGCCCACGCACCAGCCGATCACCAGGTAGAAGGACGAGAGCCCGTTGGGGTCGTGGGGTGCGGACGGGATCACGTCGATCGTCCGGATGGTGCGCCGCTCCGACTTCTCCAGGGTGGTGACGAGGGCCGTCAGCGTGGTGGTAGAGGACCCTGCCGCCGCCGGAGGCGACCAGGAGGGTGTCGGTGCTGCCCCTGGGGTCGATGATCAGGGCGGCGTCGATGTCGCGGTGGGTGAGCCGGTTCCGGGCCGTCGACTCGTCGGGCAGGGCGCGGGGGTCCAGGGGGGAGCCGGGAAGGCGTTCCAGCCGGGTGAGCGCCTGCTGGGCCGCGGCCTCAGGGGCTACCAGGCCGAAGGGCACGTCCTTGGGCTTCGGGTCGTGCAGTGCTCCCACGTAGGACGCGATGAACAGCAGCTGGAGCGCGATCACGCCGACGATGAGCAGGGTGGCCCGCGGGGTGACGGCGTCTCCCACCTCGGCGAGGAACGGGCGGTGCGGCATGCCTCCACGGTCGGGGGTCGCGGGGTGTTTCCGCAGGTGGGGTGGGGCCGAACGGATGTCGCACATACATTCGAGGATGGGGGTATGGTGGGGGTGAGGTAGCTGGGAACAGATGTTCGAGAGCTGGTGTGGCTCACGAGTGCGGGAGGTGCGTGTGCCGGGGTTCACGCATCTGCACACCGTCTCCGGATTCTCGTTGCGCCATGGAGCCTCGCACCCGGAGCGGCTGGCCGAGCGTGCCTCCGAGCGGGGCATGGACGCCCTGGCGCTGACCGATCGCGACACGCTCGCCGGTGCGGTCCGGTTCTCCAAGGCCTGCGGGAAGGCGGGGGTCCGTCCGCTGTTCGGGGTCGATCTGGCCGTGGCGGGCGCGGAGCCCGGGCCCGAGCGGCAGGGGCGGCGGCGCCGGACCCCGGTGCGGGGTGG
The DNA here is from genome assembly GCF_044755265.1 of Streptomyces sp. NPDC092370. Classification (NCBI taxonomy): domain Bacteria; kingdom Bacillati; phylum Actinomycetota; class Actinomycetes; order Kitasatosporales; family Streptomycetaceae; genus Streptomyces; species Streptomyces sp. NPDC092370. Next base: position 60,609 of record NZ_JBIVQO010000017.1, read on the forward strand.
TGCCTTCGTCGACGAATCGGCCCCCCGTGTGGTCTTCCTCGCCCGGGACGGTGCCCGGGGCTGGGGGGAGCTGTGCCGGCTCGTCTCGGCCGCCCACGAGGGGGAGGGGGCGACGCCCCTGCTGCCCTGGGGGCGCCATCGTGCCGAGGGTCTGACCGTGCTGCTCGGGCCGGAATCGGATGTCGGGCGCGCCCTGGCCGCGGGGCGTTTCGACCGTGCGGCGCGGCTGCTCGTGCCCTGGCGGGAGAGCTACGGCGACGACCTGCGGCTGGAGGCCGTCTGGCACGGCCGGAAAGGTACGGGGCCCGGGTCGCTGAGGCTGGCCGCCCGTACCGTCGGCTTCGCCGCCGAGCAGCGGATCCGGCCCGTGCTCACCAACGCGGTGCGGTACGCCGACCCGGGGCTGGGGCCCGTCGCCGACGTCCTGGACGCCGCCCGGCGGCTGGTGCCCATCGACCCGGCCGGGGGGCTGGACTCCGGTGAGGCATGGCTCAAGGGCGCCGGGGACATGCGCCAGGCGGCGAAGCGGATCGTGGAGGCCGCGGGGTTCCGGGGGCAGACCGCTCACCGTCTGGTGGAGCAGACGGAGGCCACGGCCGCCGAGTGCCTGGTGGACCCCGAGGGTGATCTCGGGATCGGCACCGTCCACTTCCCCGAGCCGCACCTCGTCGGCGCCGGGCACCGCACCGCCCAGCGGACGCTGGCCTCACGGGCCGCGGCCGGGATGGTGCTGCGCGGATACGACCGGCGACGGGAGTACTGGGAGCGGATGCACCACGAGCTCGACATCATCGCCCACCACGGATTCGCCTCCTACTTCCTGACCGTCGCCCACGTGGTCGACGATGTACGGAAGATGGGCGTCCGGGTCGCCGCCCGGGGCTCCGGGGCCGGATCGCTCGTCAATCACCTGCTCGGTATCGCGCACGCCGATCCCGTCGAGCACCGGCTGCTGATGGAGCGGTTCCTGTCGAAGGAGCGGGTCGTGCTGCCCGACATCGACATCGACGTGGAGTCCGCGCGCCGGCTGGAGGTCTACCGCGCGATCATCGACCGGTTCGGCACCGAGCGGGTCGCGACGGTCGCCATGCCGGAGACGTATCGCGTACGGCACGCCATCCGTGACGTGGGGGCCGCCCTGTCCATGGACCCGGCCGAGATCGACCGTATCGCCAAGTCCTTTCCGCACATCCGGGCACGGGACGCCCGCGCCGCGCTGGAGGAACTGCCCGAGCTGCGCGCGCTGGCGGGAGAGAAGGAGAAGTACGGGAGGCTGTGGGAGCTGGTCGAGGCGCTGGATGCCCTGCCGCGCGGGGTCGCCATGCACCCGTGCGGGGTGCTGCTGTCCGACGCCTCGCTGCTGGCGCGTACCCCGGTCATGCCGACCAGCGGCGAGGGCTTTCCGATGTCGCAGTTCGACAAGGACGACGTCGAGGAGCTCGGGCTGCTGAAGCTCGATGTGCTGGGTGTGCGGATGCAGTCGGCCATGGCGCACGCGGTGCAGGAGGTGGAGCGGGTCTCGGGGAAGAGGGTCGATCTGGACGCGCTGTCGCCGGACGACCCCGCGACGTACCGGCTGATCCAGTCCACCGAGACGCTCGGGTGCTTCCAGATCGAGTCGCCCGGGCAGCGGGATCTGGTCGGGCGGCTCCAGCCGGCCGGTTTCCACGACCTCGTCGTCGACATCTCGCTGTTCCGGCCCGGCCCGGTCGCGGCCGACATGGTGCGGCCGTTCATCGAGGCGCGGCACGGACGGGCGCCGATCCGGTATCCGCACCCGGATCTGGAGGGGCCGCTGAAGGAGACCTACGGGGTCGTCGTCTTCCACGAGCAGATCATCGACATCGTCGACATCATGACCGGCTGCGGGCGCGGCGAGGCCGACCGGGTGCGGCGCGGGCTGTCGGACGCGGAGTCGCAGGGGCGGATCAAAGTGTGGTTCGCGCAGCACGCGGCGGCGAACGGCTATGACGAGGAAACGATCCAGCGGACTTGGGAGATCGTCGAGGCCTTCGGTTCGTACGGCTTCTGCAAGGCGCACGCGGTGGCCTTCGCCGTGCCGACGTACCAGTCGGCGTGGCTGAAAACCCATCACCCGGCCGCCTTCTACGCGGGGTTGCTCACGCACGACCCCGGGATGTACCCCAAGCGGCTGCTGCTGGCGGACGCGCGGCGGCGTGGGGTGCCCGTGCTGCCGTTGGATGTGAACACATCGGGAGTCGCCCATCGTATCGAACTGGTGTCCGGTGAATGGGGGCTGCGGCTGGCGCTCTCCGATGTGCACGGCATCAGCGAGGCCGAGGCGGCGCGGATCGCCGAGGGGCAGCCGTACGCCTCGCTGGTCGACTTCTGGGAGCGGGGCCGCCCCAGCCGTCCGCTGGCCCAGCGGCTCGCACAGGTGGGAGCGCTGGACGCGTTCGGCGCCAACCGCCGGGATCTGCAACTGCATCTGACCGAGCTGCACCGGGGCGCCCGGGGTGCGGGCGGCGGGCAACTCCCCCTGGCCGGAGGCCGGAAGACCGCTCCGGCCGGGCTGCCCGACCTCACCTCCTCGGAACGGCTCAGCGCCGAGCTGGGTGTGCTGTCCATGGACGCCTCACGCAATCTGATGGACGACCACCGGCAGTTCCTCGACGAGCTGGGCGTGGTGTCGGCACGGCGGCTGCGCGAGGCCCGGCACGGAGAGACGGTGCTGGTCGCCGGCGCCAAGGCGGCCACCCAGACGCCGCCGATCCGGTCCGGCAAGCGGGTCATCTTCAGCACCCTGGACGACGGCACGGGCCTTATCGACCTCGCCTTCTTCGACGACTCCCACGACGCCTGCGCCCACACCGTCTTCCACTCCTGGCTGCTGCTGGTGCGCGGGGTGGTGCAGCGCCGCGGCCCGCGCAGCCTCAGCGTGGTGGGCGCCGCCGCCTGGAACCTCGCGGATCTGCTGGAGGTGCGCCGGGAGGAGGGGCTCGAGGGGGTCGCGGCCCGGCTGGCCGGCCCCGGCGGTTCCGGCGATGACGCTTCCGGCGGCGACGGTGAGGGGGCCGCGCGCCGGCGGCTCGCCGGGTCGGACGGAGCACCCGCGCCGACGGGCTCCGCGGCCCGGGATCCGATGGAGCAGCGGAAGATCCGCATGCCCACGGGGTACGAGATGCACCCCTGGGCCGATCTGCGTCCGGCGGGCGAAGGGTCCGCGAGCACGAGGAAGTTGTGGCACCAGAGTCCGGGGAGTGCGGGATGACCATCCTCTGCGTACGTTTCCAGCTGCCTCCGACGAGCGAGGCCGACCTGCCCCACCTGCTCGGGATGCTCGAGGAGTTCACCCCCGTCGTCCAGGCCCTGCCACCGGACGGGGCGCTGGCCGACCTGCGCGGCGCCGAGCGGTACTTCGGGCGGGACGCCGTCGAGCTGGCCTCGGTGATCCGGGTGCGGTCGCTCGCGCTGTACGGGGTCGACTGCGTGATCGGAGCAGGGCCCGGGCCGATGCTGGCCCGGATGGCGCTGCGCGACGCCGTGCCCGGGGTGACGTGTGCGGTGCCCGACGAGCCGGGCGCCATCACGGAGTTCCTCGCGGAAAAGCCCGTCGCCGAGCTGCCCGGCGTGGGCGCCGCGACCGCCCGCACGCTGGGCGACTACGGCCTCGACACCCTTGGCCGGGTCGCCGCCGCACCGCTGTCCACACTCCAGCGGCTGATCGGTGCCAAGGCCGGCCGCGAGCTGCGCGAGAAGGCGAACGGCGTCGACCGCGGCCGGGTCGTGCCGAACGCCGTCTCCCGGTCCCTCGCCACGGAACGCCCCTTCGGGCGCGACGAACTGGACCCGGACCGGCACCGCCGGGCGCTGTTGTCGGCCGCCGAGGAGATCGGCGCCCGGCTGCGCGCCCTGGAGAAGGTCTGCCGCACGCTCACCCTGACCGTGCGCTACGCCGACCGGTCCGCCACGACCCGCAGTCGCACCCTGCCCGAACCGACCGCGCACTCCCCGGCGCTGACCAGGGCCGCGTACGGCATGTACGAGGCGCTCGGACTGCAGCGGGCCCGGGTGCGGGCGATCGCCCTGCGCGCCGAGGGGCTCGACCCCGCCGACCAGGCCTGCCATCAGCTGACCTTCGACCCGGTGGACGAGAAGGTCCGCCGTATCGAGGAGGTCGCGGATCGCGCGCGGGCGAAGTTCGGGCCGCGGGCGGTGATGCCCGGGGGGCTAGGGGGGCGGGCGGCGTAGAGCCTTCCGCATGACGTCAGTTGGCCCACGGCGGCACGATGCGGCTGCCGTCGGCCAGCCGTGCCTCCAGGCCGATCGAGGTGGTGACCCAGGAGTGCGCGGTCCGGTCGGTTTGGTTCTCGACGGTCAGGGTGGCGCCTGGGTTGATGATCACCGTGTCGCCCGCGGTGATCCGCTCGGTGCGGCCGTCGAGGGTGATCAGCAGTTCGCCGTCGAGCAGATGGAAGATCTCCTCCCGGCTGACCGTGTGCGCGGGCGCCTTGAGGCCGGGCGGGAGCTCGCCGCGCCAGGCGCACAGCTCCTTGCTGCCGCTGCTCGGGGTGGCGTACGAGACGAAGCGGGCGCCGTGGATCTCGTGGGTGACGGCTTCGGACGATCGGACGATGGGCATGAGGTCTCCAAGTGGTCAAGCTGCTTGACTATATAGTCAAGCAGCTTGACCATCGCGTCAAGGGTGTTTCAATGCATGCGTGCACGACTCCGACGCCATGACCCTGTCCGCCGCCCTGCTCGCCGCCGCCGGCGGACTCACGCAACGCATCCACGAGGGCGTGATCGCCCGCGGCTTCGAGGGGCTGCGGCCCGCGCACGGCTTCGCTTTCGCCCGGCTCGCTCCGGACGGCGCGACGGTCACCGACCTCGCCGTCCATCTCGGGGTGACCAAGCAGGCCGCGAGCCAGCTCGTCGACGAGATGGTGCGCAAGGGGTACGCCGAGCGGCGGCCGCACCCCGGGGACGCGCGGGCGCGGCTGATCGTGCTGACCGGGCGGGGCCGGGACTGCACGAGGGCCGCGGAAGAAGCGGCGGCCGAGGTGGTGCGGGAGTGGGCCGCGGTGCTCGGGGAGGGGGAACTGTGCCTGCTGGGGGAGCAGTTGCTGCGCGTCGCCCCTCGCGGACCCGTACGGCCCGCCTGGTGAGGCCGGGCGCCCGAGCGGTGGTTACCACTGGAAGTTTTTACTGACGCGTAACTTCCCAGTTCGACTACCCGCCCGTAACTTGACGAGTGAACAGCATCCTCGTGATCCGGATCACAGGGCCCAGTGCCGTCGCGCCCCCTTTGAGCCGCAAGGAGATCACCCGATGCTGCCCTGGAAACGAGCGCTCAGACCCCTGGCCGCGCTGCTGCTGACCGCCGCCGCCGTCACCGTCCCCACCAGCACCGCCCAGGCCTCCGCCGGCGCCCCGAGCTCCGGTTGGAACGACTACTCCTGCAAGCCGTCCGCCACCCACCCCCGCCCCGTCGTCCTGGTCCACGGCACCCTCGGGAACTCCGTCGACAACTGGCTGGGCCTCGCCCCCTACCTGAAGGTCCGCGGCTACTGCGTCTTCTCCCTCGACTACGGCCAGTTGGAGGGCGTTCCCTTCTTTCACGGCCTAGGCCCCGTCGAGAAGTCCGCCGGGCAGCTGAAGGACTTCGTGGACCGGGTGCTCGCGGCCACCGGCGCCGCCGAGACCGATGTCGTCGGACACTCGCAGGGCGGCATGATGCCCCGCTACTACGTGAAGTTCCTCGGCGGGGCCGCCAAGGTGAACGCCCTGGTCGGTATCGCGCCCAGCAACCACGGCACCACCCTGAGCGGTTTCACCCACCTGCTGCCCTACTTCCCCGGCGCCGCGGACCTGTTGGCGAAGAACACCCCCGCCCTCGCCGACCAGGTCGCCGGCTCCGCCTTCCTCACCAAGCTCAACACGGGCGGCGACACGGTGCCCGGCGTGCGCTACACCGTCATCGCCACCCGGTACGACGAGGTGGTCACACCGTGGCGCAGCCAGTACCTGAGCGGGCCGGACGTGCGCAACGTCCTGCTCCAGGACCTGTGCCCCGTCGACCTGTCCGAGCACGTGGCCGTCGGGCTGCTCGACCGGGTCGCCTTCCACGAGGTGGCCAACGCCCTCGATCCGGGGCGGGCCAGGCCCACCACCTGCGCATCGGCCTTCGAATGACACGTGTCATCGGCTGACACGTGTCAGGGAAACAGTTCGGGGCCCGTCCGGCCTGAGCCGCCGGACAGGCCCCTGGTCAGGGGGCGGTGGGCCGGGTCGACGGACCCCGTTCACCGGGGCCCGTGGTTCACCGGCCGTGGTTCACCGGCCGTGCCGTCCGGAGCTCTCCCTCCGGCGGCGGGCCGACAGGAACAGGGCCGACGAGCCGAGCGCCAGGGTGGCCGCGCCGCCGATCGTGAGATGAGCGGTGCCGCTGTCACCGCCGGTCTCGGCGAGGTTTCCGGTGGCACCGGCCGCCTCGGGCCGGTTGGGCGCGGATGCGGCGGCCTTCGGCCGGACCGCCGTGCTCCCCTTCGCGGCCGCGGCCGGCTGGGCCGAGGTGCTGGCGTCGTCGTCGCCGTGCCCGTGGTGCTCGATCGTCGACTTGTCGTTGCCCTCCTCGATCTGCTCCTTGGTGGGAGCGGATGCGGAGGGGGCCGGGGCGGCGCCGCCCGCCGCGCCGCCACCGCCGCCGAAGCTGACGTCCGAGCAGGAGTAGAAGGCCTCCGGGCTGTCCGACCGCTGCCAGACCGCGTACAGCAGGTGCTTGCCAAAGCGCTGGGGCAGGGTGCCGGAGAACGTGTAGAAGCCGCCGGTGGCAGCCGGGTTCGTGGACGTCGCGACGGGGTGCGCGAGGTCCAGGTCCTTCCAGGCGAGCGGCTTGGCCGGGTCGTAGCCGGGCTTGGTGATGTACACCGTGAAGGTGCCCTTGTGAGGCGCGGTCACGCGGTACGTGAAGGTGTGCGAGCCGCTGCTCACGCCGGTCGCGGGCCAGTCGGCGCGGGCCAGGTCGAGGCCCTTGAACTCCTCGCTGTTCGCGCTGCACAGCTTGCCGTCCGGGATGAGCTGCTGGTGCCGGCCGCCCGCGTCGCCGATGCGGATGCCGTTCCAGTCGTAGAGGGCCTGGGTGCCGCCGGCCGCGACCGCCGCCTTGCACGCGGTCGACCTGGGGCTCTCGGGGCCCTCGGCGTAGCACTGCGAGACCCGGCTGACCGGGTCACCCATCGAGCCGTGCGCGGAGGCCGGGGCGACGGACAGCGCGGTCAGGGCGAGCGGGAGGCCGCCGAGGGCGGCGGCGGTGGCGGCCTTGCGGCGTGCGGGCATGCGGGAACTCCTCAAAACGGTGCAAGGGACAGGGCCGGATCCCCTGGGGTGGTCCCGAAGCTAGCCCCTGAAAACCGGGAAATCGCCTGCTGGGGGAGGGTGGAGGAGATCCTTATGGCCCGCTTAAGGGAGTGTTCGGACTGGCATCAGGTAAGTACCGTCACGGCATGGCAGACGAGGAGATCCGGCCGGCCGGAGCCGCCGACGTACCGGTCGTCGCGGACGTGATCGACGCGGCCTTCCGCCCCTACGTCGAGCGCATCGGGCGGGTGCCGCAGCCCATGGAGGAGGACCACGCGGCGAACGTGGCCGCGGGCAAGGTGTTCGTGACGGGCGATCCCGTGACCGGGCTCGTCGTGGTCGAGGCGTTCGAGGACCACCTCTTCCTCGACACCATCGCCGTCCACCCCACCGCCCACGGCGGGGGAGTGGGGCGGCGCCTGCTGCGGTTCGTGGAGGCACACGCGCGTGCGCTGGGGCTGCCCGAGATCAGGCTCTATACCAACGCGCTGATGTGGGAGAACCAGAAGATCTACCCGAGGTACGGCTACGAACGGGTGGAGCGCCGCGTGGACGGGCCCTATGACCGTGTGCACTACAGCAAGCGGCTGCTCTGACCCCGCGGGTGGCCGCTGCGAGGCGTCTCATGACCGGCACCGGCCGCTCAGGCGTCCGGCCACCATGTGCGAGCGACGTCCTTGCGGACCTCCGGGCGCCCCGCGGGACGCTCGTCGGCTTCGTCGCGGACCCGGCGGACGTCCGTCTTCTTCAGGGGCTTCTGCACGGTCACACGGCGCATGGCTGCCTCCTCAGGGTCTACCGGGTTCCGCGTTCTCACGGAGGTAGACCTTTCGGGGGAGAGTTACTCATCGTTCCTGGTCTGTCAGTGGCGCCAGTCACGATTCGAGTGTCAGTGGGGGGTGTCACTCTCGGGTCATGACGAATGACGGGGAGCCGGTGACCTGCTCCGAGGTGGACTGGGACGCCGAGGCGGCCTCCTTCGACGAGGAACCCGACCACGGCCTGCGCGACCCCGACGTGCGCCGCGCCTGGGCGGGGCGGCTGCGCGGCTGGCTGCCGGGGCGCGCGGGCGACGTCCTCGACCTCGGCTGCGGCACCGGCAGCCTGTCACTCCTCGCGTCCGAGCAAGGGCATCACGTGACGGGCGTGGACCTCTCCCCGGCGATGCTGAGGCTCGCCCGGCGGAAGCTGGACGGTCGCGACGCGGTGTTCCTCCTCGGGGACGCCGCGTCACCGCCGGTCGCGGAGCGGCGCTTCGACGCCGTGCTCGTCCGGCACGTTCTGTGGGCCCTGCCCGACCCCGGCCGCGCCCTCAGGCACTGGTGCGGGCTGCTGCGGCCGGGAGGGCGATGCGTGCTGGTCGAGGGCGTGTGGGGGAGCGTCGCGCCGGTCGGCATACCGGCCGAGCGGATCACGCACCTGCTCGGTCCGATCGCCGGGCAGGTGCGCGTGGAGCGGCTCTCCGGCGATTCGCTGCTGTGGGGCGGGGCGGTGGCGGACGAGCGGTACGTGGTGATCGCGCAAGCCCGGGCGTCAGGCCAGGAGCGCGGTGAAACCGCCGCCGCGGGCCAGTGACTCCAGCTCGTCGAGCGCGGCCAGGGCGGCCTGTGCCGCCTCGGGGTCCGACTCGCCGAGGCCGCTCTCGGCGAACTCGTCCTCGTCCAGGCGCCGTACGTCCGTGCCGTCCGCGGAGCGCCACAGGTCCAGGTCGAGATCCTCCACGACCAGCTCCGGGCCGGAGCGCAGGGCGGGGCGGGTGACGTCGCAGTACCAGCCCTTCAGCGTGCCCGTCGCCGAGCGGACCTCCTTCACCGCGTACCAGCGGTCGCGCCAGTAGTACTCCGTGAAGACGTCCCCGGGCTCGAAGCGGACGAACCCGAAGTCGCGGACGCCGGAGCCCGCCCAGGGCGCGCGTACCGCGACGCGCGTGCCGTCGTCCGCCAGCAGCTCGCCGGTGTAACGGATCTTCGTACGGCCCGCCTTGACGAGGACGACGTCCAGCCGGGCGGGCCCGTCAGCCGAGTTCGCGGACATAGCGCACTTCCTTCGCGCAGACTTCGTAGCCGAACCACTTGTTGATGGCGATCATCGGCTCGTTTCCGGTGTCGTTGCCGGTGAACGCCTCCGTGTACCCCGCGGCGCGTGCCCGGTGCAGGGAGTCGTTCTTGGCGAGCTTCGCCAGGCCCCTGCCGCGGAACGCGCGGGCGGTGCCGGTCATGGCGGTGCCGTAGCGGGAGTCGCCGTCGGTGTACGCCACGCTGAACGCGGCGGGACGGCCGTCGACGACCGCGACCGTGGTCAGGTCGCGGTTGAGCAGCGGGTGCTTCCAGTGCTCCTCGACCCAGGCCTCGTAGTCCGTGAACTCCACGTCGATGTCGCTCGGTTCGTCCGACGAGGTCTCCGCGTCCAGTTCGAACATCGGGCGCGGGTCGTCCGCGAAGTCGGTGGCCGTGCGCAGTTCGACTCCCGCCGGAAGGTCCTGGCGGGGCGGCAGGGTGCCGGCCGCCAGGTCCAGGCGCAGGAACCAGGCGGAACGGCTGGCCCGGAAGCCGTGCCGCTCGGCGAAGGCACGGTTGTCCGGCTCGTCCAGCACCCAGGTGAACAGCTTCGTGACGCCCAGGCGCCCCAGGCGCTCCTCGGCGGTGCGCAGCAGGAGCGACCCGGCGCCGCGACCCCGGTGGCCGGGACGGACGTAGATGTTGGCCGAGCCCTGGCCGGGCTCCGGGCTGTCGTGGGCGACGCTGACCTGAGCCGTGCCGATGATCTCACCGTCCTCCTCGGCGACGAGCTGCCCGAAGTGGGCGTCCGGGTGGGCGTGCGTCAGGGTGTGCACCACGGACTCGGGTGTGGAGAGCATGTACGGAAGGGCGAGGCGACGGGTGGTGGAGAACCCCTCGGCGTCGGCCGGGACATCGGGGCGCAGGTCGCGCACGATCACGGTCATGGAGGCGCACGCTACGTGTGAACCCCTCGGCGGTGCCTCTCATTTTCCGCCGGGTGCGCGACAATCGGCTCGTGACCTTGAGGATCGACATCGACGACAGCGCTCCGCCCTACGAGCAGGTGCGGGCGCGGATCTCCGAGCAGGCGCGGTCGGGTGCGCTGCCGGTGGGCTACCGGCTGCCGACCGTGCGGGGACTGGCTCAGTCGCTGGGCCTCGCCGCGAACACGGTCGCCAAGGCGTACCGGGCGCTGGAGGCGGACGGGGTGATCGAGACGCGGGGCCGCAACGGCACGTTCGTGGCCGCGGCCGGCTCGGCGGCGGACCGCGAACTGGCCTCCGCCGCACAGGCCTACGTGGAGCGGGCCAGGAGGCTCGGGCTGGGCGAGGACGTCGCGCTCGCAGCGGTCCGGGACGCCCTGCGGGCGGCTCACGGGGGGTAGGGCCTCTCAGCCGGACAATTGCGTCAGCCGCTTTGGTGTCCGTGTGATGTCCAGACCCGCCGACCTCCCCGCCCGTGCGAACGCCATCGTGTCCGCCACCGCGGCACCCCCCGGGTCGTTGTTGAAGTACGCGAAGACGTCCTCGCCGCCGGACCAGGTCGTGGCGATGCGGTCGAGCCAGGTGGCGAGGGAGCGGCGGCCGTAGCGGGGCCAGGGCCGGGCACGGCCCTGGTGGAAGCGGACGTAGCCCCAGCCGGTGGTGCGCCACAGCGGTGTGGCCGGGCGGGCCAGGATGTCGGCCCAGCACAAGGCCGCGCCCCGGGACTCCAGGACCCTGCGGACCTCCGGTGTCCACCAGGAGTCGTGACGCGGCTCGACCGCGACCCGGGTCGGGGCCGGGAAGCAGGCCAGGCACGCGTCCAGCAGGCCCGGGTCGGCGCGCAGGGTGGGCGGGAGCTGGAGCAGGACCGGACCCAGGCGGTCGCCGAGGCCCGCCGCGTGGCTCATCAGCCGGTGCACCGGCTCCTCGGGGTCCTTGAGCCGCTTGATGTGCGTCAGATAGCGGCTCGCCTTGACCGCGACGACGAAGTCCCCGGGCACCCGCCCCCGCCAGTCCTCGAACGTCTCCCGGGCCGGAAGCCGGTAGAAGGCGTTGTTGATCTCGACGGTGGCGAAGTGCCCCGCGTACTCCTCCAGCCAGAGCCGCATCGGCAGTCCGGAGGGGTACAGGACGTCCCGCCAGTCTTTGTACTGCCACCCGGACGTGCCGACGAACAGGGTCATATCCCTATGAAAGCACCAGGTGCCCTGGAGGGCGGCAGTGAACCGGCCAGGTCTGTGGATCCGCTACGCGGTGGTGCGCGTGTGGAAGCGGTGAAACAACAGCAGGAAGACGCCTGCCGTGACCAGCAGCGTCGTGATGACCACCGGGCGGAGGTCGTCCCCGGTCTGGCCGTAGAGGAAGCCCGGCGCGGCGCGGGCGAAGACGGCCCGGAGCAGGGCGTGCAGGTCAGGTCTGAGACGCCGGGTCACCTGGACCACGGCGATGCAGAGGGCCATGAAGACCAGCGCGCTCCACACACCCGACGCCACATCCGGTCCGGTGATCGGGCCACCGTGACGCCGGTTCACCGCGACCCAGTCGCCGTAGACGACGCCCAGGACGACGGGCAGGAGCCACCGCGCGACGCGTGGGCCGGTTCGCTGAACACGGGTGGGTGCCGCGTCTGCCATCACAGGCCTCCCTGATCCGTGCGGAGCTCGGTGCCGCTCCGCCGGACACTGTGGCACGCCCGGTCAAAAGGGAGGTGAGAAGCGGTTGTCAGCGGCCCCGGGGTGGCCTCGCTACAGATACAGCCCCGCGTCGACGCCATCGCGCGGCTCCGGCAGGGAGGTCGGGGACGTGCCCCGGCGCAGCGCGTACAGCTCCGCCAGCGTCGCGCCCTCGCGGCCGACCCCGTCTTCCCGGCCCAGCCAGTTCACCGCCTCGGCTCGGGTCAGCGCACCGACCTCGATCCGGGCGAGGCAGCGGCCGGGCCGGACCACGGCCGGGTGCAGGCGTTCCAGGTCCTCGTTGGTGGTGACCCCGACCAGGACGTTGCGGCCCTGCCCGAGCAGGCCGTCCGTCAGGTTCAGCAGCCTTGACAGGGCCTGGCCCGCCGTGTGCTTGGCCTCGCCGCGGATCAACTCGTCGCAGTCCTCCAGGAGCAGCAGCCGCCAGCGGCCCTTGCCCGTCGCGTCCTCCTCACCGATGGCGATGTCCATGAGGTAGCCGACGTCGGAGAAGAGCCGCTCGGGGTCCAGGACACAGTCCACCTGGCACCAGTCGCGCCAGGAACGGGCCAGCGTCCGCAGGGCCGACGTCTTGCCGGTGCCCGGCGGGCCGTGCAGCAGCAGGAGACGGCCCGCGATGTCCTCGGGGGTCGTCTTCATCAGGCGGTCCATGGCGTCCGCCACCGGCGCGGTGTAGTTGGGCCGGACCTCGTCCCAGGTGCCCGCCGCGATCTGGCGGGTGGTGCGGTGCGGGCCGCGGCGCGGGGAGACGTACCAGAAACCCATCGTGACGTTCTCCGGCTGCGGTTCGGGCTCGTCCGCCGCGCCGTCCGTGGCCTGGTCGAGGACCTTCTTCGCCAGTTCCTCGCTGGTCGCCGTCACCGTGACGTCGGCGCCCCGGTTCCAGCGGGAGACCAGCAGCGTCCAGCCGTCGCCCTCGGCGAGGGTCGCGCTGCGGTCGTCGTCCCGGGCGACGCGCAGCAGGCGGGCGCCGGACGGCATCAGCGTCGCCCCGGAGCGGACCCGGTCGATGTTCACCGCGTGGGAGAACGGCTGCTCGCCCGTCGCGAAGCGGCCGAGGAACAGCGCGTCGACGACGTCGGACGGGGAGTCGGAGTCGTCGACGTTGAGCCGGATCGGCAGCGCCTCGTGCGGGTTGTCAGACATGCCGCCATGATCCGGCACGGGAGCGCCGCGTGCACCCGGTTTCCCGGTGCACACGGCGTGTTGTCCCCTGCAGGTCAGCCCCCGGTGCGGGAGACCAGGCGGCGCGCCTGCCGGGTCCTGCGGACCACGGCGTACCCCTTGGTCAGGGCACGGTCCCGGGCGAACGTACGGGCGATCGCGCGGCCCTCGACCACCTGCTCGAACTCCTCGATGCCGGTGCCGCGGCGCACCGTCACCCGCCGCAGGGCGTACGGCCCCTGCGCCCGGCGCGCGAGCCCGTTGCCGACGGCGAGGGCCTGGGCGTAACCCGTCTCGCGCACCGCCTGCCGGACCCGGCGGCTGGAGTAGCCGTAGGGGTAGGCGAAGGAGGTGGGCACGGCGCCCAGTTGGTCCGAGAGGATCTCCTTGCAGTGGATCAGCTCGAACCGCAGGGTGGCCTCGGAGACCTGGTCGAGCTGCGGGTGGCTGTGGCTGTGCCCGCCGATCTCGACGCCCGCCGCCGCGAGTTCGCGGACCTGGTCCCAGTCCAGCATGGTGTCCAGGCCGCCCCCAGTGTCGTACGGGCCCCTGAGCCACCCGGTCGAGACGAACAGGGTGGCCGGGAAGCCGTGCTTGGCGAGCGCGGGGAGGGCGTGCCGGTGCACACCCTCGTAGCCGTCGTCGAAGGTGATGAGGACCGGCCGCTCCGGCAGCGTGCGGCCGGAGCGCCAGCACGACGCCAGTTCGGCCGTGGTGACCGGGGTGCGGCCCCGGTCGGCGAGCACCGCCATCTGCTCGGCGAACGCCTCCGGGGTCACCGACAGGGCGCGGGTCGCCTCGTTCGGGTCGGTCGCGACCGCGTGGTACATGAGGATCGGTACGCGGGCGTCACTCACGGGCCGTCACCTCCACCTGTGGCACCGAGAACGTGGTTGCGCCCCGGCGTGCCCGGGTGCTGCCGACGACGTAACCGCCCGTCGCCGTCAGCACCCCGGCCACGATCGCCCCGGCCCGTCCGGCACCGCCCGGCCGGGCCAGCAGGGCGTCCCGCAGACCCCGGGCGACTCCGGCCGGCAGGACCCGGGTGGCGTACCGGCGTTCGGACTCCAGGCCCTTCTCGGCTCCCACGCTCCGGGCCACCAGGGCCTTGGACAGGCCCTCGGCGTAGGTGCGGGTGCGGAAGTAGCGGAACCGCTCCCGGATCCGGGGCACCCGGTGATGGATCACCGCCCGGTCGTCGATCAGCAGGACCGCGTCGGGCCGGGCGCGGCTGAGGCGGATGCACAGTTCCGTCTCCTCGCAGCCGAGGGGGCGTTTGTCGCCGTCCCGGCCGATGCCGGTGGCGAAACCGCCCACCGCGTCGAAGGCGCTGCGGCGGAACGAGGCGTTGCCGCCGAGCACGTTGCGCACCCGCACCCGGCCGCGTGGCAGGCCGCGGTAGGTGCAGCCCACCACCCAGTCGAACTCCTCCGGGAACCAGTCCGGCCGCCGCCCCGACGCCCAGACCGGCACCGTGCGCCCTCCGACCGCCATCACCCGCGGGTCGGCGTACGCCTCGGCGAAGTGCCGCAGCCAGTCGCGCTCGGCCACGGCGTCGTCGTCGAGGAAGGCCACGATCTCGCCGCGGGCCGCGGCGATGCCGGTGTTGCGGCCGGCGGACAGGCCGCGGGGGCCCGCGTTGGCGAGCACCCGCACCACGGTGCCGTCGGAGGAGTCCTTGTATTCCTTGTCCAGACGCTCCCGGAGCGTCTCGTTGTGATCGACGACCAGCAGCGTCTCCAGGGCCGGCCGTGACTGCGCGCGGACCGAGGAGACCGCCGCGAGGACGTCCTCCCAGCGGTCCTCGGTGTACGCGCAGATCACGACGGAGATGCCGGGACCGCTCAAGACACCTCTCCCCGCATGCCGTCCAGCATCGGCGACCTGGGTGAGCGACGGCGCAGCGCGCGGCGGTTGGAGCGCTCCTGAAGGATCACCCTGAGCACGCGCAGTCCGTCCCGCACGGCCCGCAGATTGCTGACGCCGTGGATGCGCAGGTACTCGTGGCTCGGGATCTCCTGCACCTTGAGCCCGGCCTTGACGACCCGGATGTTCATCAGCGTCTCGACCTCGAAGCCGGTGCAGTCGAGGTCGATCTTGTCGAGGCAGTGGCGCCAGAACGCGTTGTAGCCGTAGCAGAGGTCGGTGTAGCGGGCGCCGAACTTGCGGTTGACGACCGTGCACAGCGCCCAGTTGCCGAGCTTGCGGATGAAGGTCATGTCGTCGGTGCCGCCGCCGTTGGCGAAGCGGGAGCCCTTGGCGAAATCCGCGCCGGAGACCAACGCGGAGACGTAGGAGAGGATCTCCCCGCCGTCCGCCGAGCCGTCCGCGTCGACCATCACGATGATGTCGCCGGTGCAGGCCTGGAAGCCGGTGATCAGGGCGTCGCCCTTGCCCTTGCCCCGCTGTTCGACCACCTTGACCTCGGGCCACAGCTCGCGGGCCACCTCGACGGTGTTGTCGGTGGAGTTGCCGTCGACCAGGACCACTTCGTGGATCCAGCCGGGCAGGGTCTTGAAGACGTACGGAAGGTTCTCCGCCTCGTTCATGGCCGGGATGACCACGCTCACCGGCGGCGCTATGGCCAGGTGTGTGGAGACGGGCCGGTACTTCCCGGCGGTCGGCGGATGCGGGTCCGTCGCGGCCGGTTGCAGTACGGAACTCATGAGCTGGTCCCTCTCGTCCGGTGGACCGCCCCCCCAGGGCAGTCCGGATCCAGTCCGGTTCGAAAGGGGGGTTCTCACCCGTGGCACGCCGAGGTGGAGCTTCGGGCACGCCGGGTGAGCTGGCAAAGCTGGCCGGCCGCGAAAACGGCAGCCGACCGCGCGGCACGGCCCGGAGACAGTTGCGGTCACCGAGCACGGCACCCCCCTACCGCGCCCCGCGCCGGTTCGTCGCGGTCCTTGAGCCCTCCCCTAGAGCCGCTTGCTGACGGACCGATGCGGGTGAGATGTATGACGGTATTGACGATTGAACCCGTATGGCAAGACCTGGAGCGGCCTCTCACGTTTTTGTTGGTTTGGGCGTTGCGAGAGGCGTTCCGTGCGACGCAAGTTGACCGTTGCCGTCCCATAAACATGCGTTCCCCGAAGGCGGCCTGGGCCTTCGGGGAACGTGTGTTCAGGTGCTGGTGCTGGTGCTGGTGCTGGTGCTGGTGCTGGTGCTGGTGCGGACGTCGATCACGGGACGATCTGCAGCAGACGGTTCGGCGAACCGGACCCCGCGCTGGTGACCTTGCCGGTGACGGCGCCGTTCACCAGGGCCGTCGCGACCTGGGCCGGGGTCGACGAGGTGTGGCCCGCCAGGTAGACCGCCGCCGCGCCCGCGACGTGCGGGGTCGCCATCGAGGTGCCGGAGATGGTGTTGGTGGCGGTGTCACCGGTGTGCCAGCCGGCCGTGATCGACGAGCCGGGCGCGAAGATGTCCAGGGTGGAGCCGTAGTTGGAGTAGCTTGCCTTGGCGTCCGTGCTGGTGGTGGCTCCGACCGTGATCGCCTCGGTGACCCGGGCCGGGGAGGACGAGGAGGCGGAGGTGCTGCTGTTGCCCGCGGCGACGGCGTACGTGACGCCGCTGGCTATGGAGTTGCGGACCGCCGTGTCCAGGGTCGCGGAGGCTCCGCCGCCCAGCGACATGTTGGCGACCGAGGGGCCGGAGTGGTTCTTCGTCACCCAGTCGATGCCCGCGATCACGCCGGCCGTGGTGCCGGAGCCGCTGTTGTTCAGAACGCGCACACCCACGATCTTCGCCTTCTTGGCCACGCCGTAGGTGGAGCCGGCGATCGTGGTGGCCACATGGGTGCCGTGGCCGTTGCCGTCGGAGGCGTTGTTGTCGCCGTCGACGGCGTCGTAGCCGTGTGCGGCACGGCCGCTGATCTGCTGGTGGGTGATGCGCACACCGGTGTCGATCACATAGACCGTCACGCCGCTGCCCGCGCTGTCCGGGTAGGTGTAGGTGCCGGACAGCGGCAGCGAGGCCTGGTCCACGCGGTCCAGGCCCCACGGGGCGTTGGACTGGGTGGCGGCGAGCGTGACGCGCTGGTTCTGCTCGACGGAGGCCACCGCCGGGTCGGCGGCGAGCCGCCGGGCCTCGGTGGCGGAGAGGGTGGCGGACCAGCCGTTCAGCGCCTTGCCGAACGTCTTGTCGACCGAGCCGCCGTACTCCTTCACCAGGCTTTTGCCCGCGGCCGAGGACGCCTTCAGGCCCGCGCTCTTCTTGAGCGTGACGAGGTAGCTGTCCTTGATCGCGGTCGGGGAGCCCGCCGCGAGCACCCGGCCCTCGGCGGGTGCGGCCTGGGCGGGAAGCGTGGTGAGCCCGCCCATGAGGGCGGCGGTCGCCAGCGAGGTGAGTGCGACGAACCCGAGTCTCTTGCTACGCAGTGGTGCCATTACGAGGGAGTCCTCCTCTAGGCGGCGCGCGCCTGGGTGGGACGCGCGTCATGTGGGGGGTGTGCGCGTGTTCGCGCACACGGGCCGGGGAGCGTCGCGTTCCGCGCCCGGCCGGAGTAAAGCGTCGACCAACTGTCGGCGTGGCACAAGGGAGTTGAGCATCAGTCAACAAACCTGTCATGAGCACGTAACAAAGGAGATCCGGTGCGCGACCTGAGGCGTGGTGAACGCGCCAAGCATCCACGGAGGGGTCGAAAAGACTTGGCATGGACACTTCCTGTCAATGCGCGTAGCTGCTACGACGGTTATGGCAGAGATCCTGCTAAAGGGAGGTTCCATGAGACGTTCCCGACTTGTCGTCCTCGTGAGCTCGCTCCTCCTCGCCGTCGGCACCGCCCTTACCGGGGCGGCGACGGCGCAGGCGTCCTCACTCGCCCCAACTGGCGGCTATGTGGCCCTCGGTGACTCCTACTCCTCGGGAGTCGGAGCCGGCAGCTACATCAGCTCCAGCGGCGACTGCAAGCGCAGCACCAAGGCGTACCCCTACCTCTGGGCCGCCGCCCACTCACCCTCGACCTTCCACTTCACGGCCTGTTCGGGCGCCCGAACGGGTGATGTTCTGGCGAGCCAGCTCACCCCGCTCAGCGCCTCCACCGCCCTCGTCTCGATCAGCGTCGGCGGCAACGACGCCGGCTTCGCCGACGTGATGACGACCTGCGTGACCCAGTCCGACAGCTCCTGCGTCTCCCGCATCAACACGGCCCGCGCGTACGTGGACTCCACGCTGCCCGGCAAACTCGACAGTGTGTACTCGTCGATCCGCTCGAAGGCCCCCACCGCCCGGGTCGTCGTCCTCGGCTACCCCCGCTTCTACAAGCTCGGCGCCCCTTGTCTCGGCCTGTCCGAGACCAAGCGCAAGGCCATCAACGACGCCTCCGACCACCTCAACACCGCCATCGCCAAGCGCGCCGCCGACCACGGTTTCGCCTTCGGTGACGTACGCACCACCTTCACCGGCCACGAGATCTGCTCCGGCGCCTCCTGGCTGCACAGCGTCAGCTGGCTGAACATCGGCGAGTCCTACCACCCGAAGGCACCCGGCCAGTCGGGCGGCTACCTGCCCGTGCTCAACAACAACGACTGACCGCTCAGCCGGAGTCCGAGTCCGAGTCCGAGTCCGACTCCGACTCCGGGCCCGGCTCCGTGCCGGAAGGAGAAGGGGAGGCCCCGCCCGTCGGGGTCTCCGTCTCGCACGTCACCGAGAACGGCACCGACTCGGACGTGGTCCGCACCGGCTCGCGCACCTCGACGCCGATTTCGTTCTCGAACGTCCCGCTCTCCGCCTCGGTCGTCACCCGCACCGTGTCCCGCTTCGAACGGCCGCCGCCCTCCGCGAACGACAGCGTCTTCCAGCCCCCGTCGAGCACCTGGCCGTCCCGCGTGACCCAGCGGTAGCTCACCTCGGCCGGCAGCCGCCCCACCGTGAGCGTGGCCGTGAACTCGGGTGCCTGGGCGTTGGGCGGCGGACACGTCCCCGAGTAGTCCGTGCGCCGGCCCTCCAGGGCGACCCGCACCGACTGCGGCGGCGGACTGCTCTCCTCGGTCCTGCTCGGCGTCGGCGACGGGCCGGACTTCTCCGTCCCCGTGTTGCGCGGCGGGCTCTTGGTCGCCGTGGGCGTACTCTCCCCGGCCCTCTGGCCGTTGTCGCCGGAACCGTTCTCGTCGTTCAGCAGCGCGTACGTCAGCCCGCCCACCGCGAGCGCCAGGGCGATCACACCCGCGACCAGCACCCGGCCGGCCCGGCGGTCCCGGTCCGGGCCGGTGGCCGTCGTGGTGGCACCCGAACCGGACGCCGCCGGCCGGCCCGGGTACGGCATCGGGGGTGTGGGCGCGGACTCGGAGCGGCCCGTTCCCGCCGGCGGGAACGGAACCGCCCGTGTGGTGTCCGCGCCCGGCGAGCCGCCCGCGGCGACGACCCGCAGATCCTGCTCGGCCCGTTCGGGCGGCAGCCTCTGCTCGGGATCCTTGCGCAGCAGTCCCTCGATCACCGGAGCGAGCGGACCGGCCCGGTACGGCGGCGGCAACTCCTCGTCGACGATGGCCCGCAGCGTGCTCAGCGGGGTGTCGTGACGGAAGGGGGAGTGGCCCTCGACCGCCGCGTACAGCAGCACCCCGAGCGACCACAGGTCGGACTCCGGGCCCGGTGTGCGGCCGAGCGCCCGCTCCGGGGCGAGGAACTCGGGCGAGCCGATGACCTCCCCGGTCATGGTCAGGGCGGAGCTGCCCTCGACCATGGCGATGCCGAAGTCGGTGAGCACGATCCGGCCGTCGTTCGAGATCAGCACGTTGGCCGGTTTCACGTCGCGGTGCAGCACCCCGGCCTCGTGCGCGGACCGCAGCGCGGCCAGCACCTCGGCGCCGATGTGCGCGGCACGCTGCGGTGCCATCGGGCCCTCGGCGTCCAGGACCTCCGCGAGGGAGAGACCGCGGACCAGTTCCATGACGATCCACGGCCGGCCGTCGTCCGTCGCCACGTCGTACACCGTCACCACATTGCGGTTGGTGACCCGGGCCGCCGCCCACGCCTCGCGCTCCAGGCGCGCGTACATCCGCTGCACGTCGTCGCCCGCCAGACCGGCCGGGGCACGCACCTCCTTGACGGCGACCTCGCGGTGCAGCACCTCGTCGAGGGCGCGCCACACCGTGCCCATACCGCCCTCGCCGAGCGGTGCCAGGAGCCGGTAGCGGCCCGCGATCACGCGCTCACGGCCCGGTTCTTCGAACACGGCGCCCCCATTCGCAGCCGGGCGAGATCTCCATGAGGAGTGTTTTCCCCATGAGGACGGATTTCCTCACGACGTCCGCTTTTCTCCTGACGTCCGATGCCTCACGAACGTAACTCAGCCGAGTGCGGATGCCGCCCCCTTGAACACGAGTCCGGCTCCGAGGGCCACCACGGCGAAGGCCGAGCCGAGCGGTGCGGTCCGGCGTACCAGGGCCGCCATCGGGCCCGCCGTCCAACGGGGGCGCCGGTCCAGCAGCCGGGTCATGCCGCTGCCCGCCTTGACGACGGCGTAGCCGGCGGCCGTGAGGGTGAGCGCCAGTCCGACGCCGTAGGCGACGACGAGCAGCAGACCGAACCAGGCCTGCCCGAGGGCCGCGGCGCCGACCAGTACCACCACGGCCGACGGGCTGGGCACGAGCCCGCCCGCGAACCCCATGAGGATCGTGCCGCGGAGGGTGGGGGCGACGGGGTGGCTGTGGGTGGAACCACCGTGGGTGTGCTCGATCACCTGGGGGTGCGGGTGGGGATGGCTGTGGTCGTGCGGGTGGCCATGGTCGTGTTCGTGGCTGTGGTCGTGCGGGTGGTCATGGTCGTGGTGATGGCCGTGGTCGTGCGTGTGGCCGTCGTGGTCGTGCGTGTGGCTTCCGTGGTCGTGATGATGGCCGTGCGGGTGCTGGGCGTGCGCGCGGCCGCGCAGGGCGCGGCGGACCAGGCTCGCGCCGGCCAGGGTCACCAGCAGACCGCTGACGACGCCGAGCCAGGCGATCACCGAGGGCGCCGCCGCCGAGCCGGCCGTGACCAGCAGGCCCAGGGCGACCACGCCCAGGGTGTGCGTGACCGTCACCGAGGCGGCCATGGGCAGGACGTCCTTCATCCGGGCATGGCCGCCCCGGGCCGCCGCCGTCGCGGCCATGATGGTCTTGCCGTGGCCCGGGGCGAGCGCGTGCATCGCACCCAGGACGACGGCGATGAGGAGGGCCAGCGCGGCGAAGCCGGCGGTGAGGTCCTGCCGGGCGACCAGGTCGTCCAGGGCCCGCGTCCAGCGATCCGCGCCGCGCGGGAGCACGGAGGCCGCGGGGGCGTCCGACTCCTTCTCGGCCAGGGCGGCACCGCCCGGGCGCACCCGCAGGGCGGCCGACGCGGTGTCGGCCGGAGAGGACAGCAACTCCTCGGGGTAGCCGGTCAGCTCGGCGGATATCGACTTCTCCGGCACGTCCGACGCGACGAGCGTCATCCGGTCGCCCCGAGCCGTGATCTCCCGCCAGCCCGGGCCGGTGGTGGCCCCCGCGCCGCTGAAGCCGAGGGACACGGTCTCCTTCCCCGACGGCAGAGGAGCGGTCAGCTCGCACTCCACACGGAGGGTGTCGAGCCCCGCCTGCCCGGGCCGCACGCGCGCGTGGCTGCGCTCGGCGGTGAGCGCCACCCCACGGCCGTCGACGGTCGCCCTGCTGTCCTCGGCGGCCGCGGCGCACCGCTCGCGGGCCCACAGGGCGATGCCCAGCCGTTCGATGTCCGGACCCGCCTGCGTCGCCGGGATCTCGGCGAGGTCCTCCACGTGGTGGACCCGCAGTTCACCGGGGGCGGCGACGAGGCCGTCGTAGCGGTTGACGGTGAAGTTGCCCAGCGGGTGGGCGCTCGCCGTGGCGGCGGGCAGCAGGGTGAGCGCGCAGGCGGCCGTGAGGACGGCGGCGCCGGACGCGAACAGCCGGCGCAGGGTCACCGGTTCCCCTCCAGGTCCTTGAGTGCGGTACGGGCCTCACGCGCCCCGAGGGGCGAGAAGCCGGGGTTCAGGTCCAGCGCGGCCTTCAGATGCGTGCGGGCCGCGCGCTCGTCGCCGGTGGCGCGCTCGATGACACCGCGGTGGTAGAGGAAGACGGCGTTGCGGTAGCCGGTTGCCGTCGCCCGGCGGGCGTACGGCAGGGCCTCCTCGTCACGGCCGTTGACGTGCAGGGCCCAGGCCAGGGCGTCGGCGGTGTGCACGCTGTGGCGCCGGTCCCACTCGGCGCGGGCGGCGCGCAGGGCCTCCTTCCTGTCACCGTGGTCGGCGGCGGCCATGGCCGTGTCGAGGTCGGCGTTGACACCGCCGGCGCGGGCGAGGCCCGTCCAGGCGTCGACGAGGGCGTACTGGTCGCCGGCCTTCGCCCGGTCGCCGTCGGCGCCGCGGTCCTCGTAGAGCTCGCCGAGGGCGACGAGCGCCCCGGGCAGCGGGAAGGTGGCGACGACCTGCTCCAGCCCCTGCACGGCGGCCGCCCGGTCACCGCTCGCCGCTTGGGCGCGGGCACGGCCCTCCAGGGCGGGCAGATACGCGTCGTCCGCGGCCAGGGCGCGGGCGTAGTGGCCGAGCGCGGTCTTGTACTCGCCCTGGTTCCAGGCGAGTTGACCGAGCGCGGTGGCGACGTACGCGATGTCGGCGGGCGCGTTCGCGGAATCCAGGGCGCGCTCCAGTACGGCACGCGCCGTGCGGACGTCGCCGCGCAGCTCGCGCACGTACGCGTACCGCGTGAAGACGGGCACGCCCGGGCGCCTGTCATCGGCGGTGTCGGCGGCCTCGGCGGCCTCGGCGTACCGGCCGAGTTCGACGAGGGCGTCGATACGGGTGCACAGGGCGCGTTCGTTGTAGGGGTTCTGTTCGAGTGCCCGGCCCGCGTACGTCAGGGCGCCCGGGAAGTCGTGCCGGGCGGCGGCGAGGGCGGCCCGGCCGGCCAGGGCCTGGTCGTTGCCCGGCTCCAGTTCGAGCGAGCGCTTCAGGGCGCGCTCGGCCTGCGGGTACCGGGAGGGATCGCCCTTCGTCCGGGCCTGCTCGACGTAGGCGACGCCGAGCGTGGCCCAACCGCCGAAGTCCCTCGGCTGGGCGCGGAGATGCCTCTGCAGGGACGCGATGCCCGCGTCGAGGTTCCCCCGGGCGAGATCGCCGGGCTTCAACGCCCCGGCCGCGGACACGGCGGTGACGCCGGCCCCGCGGTCCTGCGCACCCCCGACCGCGATGGCCCCGCCGGTCACCGCGACCGCCAGCAGCGCGGCGCACCCGGCCAGACGCAGCGCCCGCCACCGCCGCCCCCCGTCGGCGGCCCGCCGCAGGGCGGCGACCCGCTGACCGGCGCCGGGGCCGGGGCCGGAGCGACCCTCGCCCGGGCGGGCGTGGGGAGCGCCGTCGCCGCCCGTGCCGGATCCGGCCCCCGTCCCGGCAGCCGAAGCCTCCCGCTCCCCGGTGTTCCCGGGTTCCGGGGCCGTCGACGGCGCTTCGTCGTCGCTCCTCTGCGGTGTGCTGTCGGTCGTACGCGGAGGCATGACCTCTCCTCGGTCGGATGTCTGGTGCGGGGTTCGGCGGCGCGGCCCGTGCCGTGGGGGGTGGGGGGACGGGCCGCGCCGGCAGGGAGAGCGGAGCGGGTCAGTACGCCCGGTTCCGCATGCGGCGCCACCACATCAGTGCCGCGCCGATCAGGACGATGCCGCCCGCTCCGGCCCCGGCGGACGCGGCGATCAGGCGCATGTCGTCCGAGCCCTGCGCACCGGCCGGCTGGAGCGCGTCGCCCAGCTGGCTGCGGACGTCGTTGCCGCCGTCCACGCCCTTGGCGAGCGGACCGCGTGAACCCTCCGTCGGCAGGGCGACGTACGGGAAGGCCTTCTCGAAGTCCTTGTCGTTCTTGTCGACCGCGTCACCGAGGTCGTTCTTCGCGCCCAGCAGCTCGCCCTCGACGACCTGGAGCGAGGCGTCGATCACGTCGTCGGTGAGGCGACGGCCGTTGGGGAAGCCGGCGTTGTCACCGTCGAGGACACCCAGCCGCTTCGGCTTCGCGGACGGCTTGATCGAGGTGTTGAGGCGCAGCTGCTCCGACGGCGTCACGTGCGGCGGCTGGTTGAGGTCCTTGACGCCCTTGAGGAAGACGTCGACCAGGTCGTTGCGCGGTTCCTTCGGTGCCGGGATCTTGTAGATGGCCTCGATGAGCTTGGGCAGCTCCGGGTTGGTGACGTTCTTCAGGAACTGCGCGTCGTCCCGCGGCGCGGACGCGTTGAACGTGTCCTTGTCCTTCAGCGGGTTGACGACCTCGTTGACCAGCGGGTTGCCGAGGCGCGAGACCTGCGAGAAGTAACCCCGGGCGTTCTTGCGCTGCGTCGTCGACCAGATGCCGACGACCGGCTGCTCGTGGGACTCGGTGATGAAGCTGTTGGGGACCTGCAGGGCGATCGAGTTGACGTTGTAGCCCTTGAGGGTGTCGTTGCCGACCTCGGAGAGGTTCCCGCCGTACAGCAGGTCGAAGACGCGCAGGTCCAGGAAGAACGGGTCGTCGGCCTGCCCGGCGAACGTCTGGGCGCCGCCCGCGAGTTTGCGCACCGCCTGCTTGCGCAGGGTGTTGTAGTCCGGCATCGACGCCTTGCCGACGTTCGACGGCGCCACCGGCACGTCGTCGGCGACCTTGGTCTTTGACACGGCCTTCAGACGCTTCAGCTTGATCAGTTCGAGGTCGTACGTCTGCGTGATGTTGAGGTCGGGGTCGTCGAGGCTCTCGACCGGGCCCGTGTTGTAGAGGAACGTCTTGTCGTTCTTCGTGTGCGTCTTGAACGTGTACCGGAAGACCAGATCCTCCTGCGCGTCACCGTTGCTGTCGATGCGCAGGTCGTACTGGGCGTCCTCGGCGAACGTGAAGAAGTTGGGCCCGCCGGCCGGCTCCTCGAAGGGGATCCAGTTCGCCACGATGGTCGTCGTGTCCGGCTTGTCCGGACTGACGAACGCGTACACGTCGGTGTTGTCGTACTGCGGGGTTCCCGAGATCAGCGGTGCCTCGCGGTGGCTGGAGGCGGAGGCCGCCTCAGGTTCCAGCGCGGTCACACCGGCGGCCGCGAGCCCGCCGGTGGCCAGCGCGCCACAGATCACGGTCGCGATGCTCGCGCGTCCCGCACCGGTCCTGGAAATAGGTGTCATGCCGTCCGTCCTCCGTGCCAACTTGCCTGACACACGCCATTCGGAGCGGTCGGCGAAGCGGATTGGTCGAATCTCAAACGTTCTTACGGCGAGGGGGGGAAGTTGTTTCATCGCCGGGCGACCCGCGTTTTCGGCGCGCTGATCCGTAACCCCTGCCGGAGGTGTGTGTGGTGCGAATGCCTCGTGCGAGGGGACGGGCCCGGTGCGGCCCCGGAGAGGGGGACCGAATGGAGGCGGACGAACTGCTGTTGCGTGTGGCGGGCGGGGACCAGCAGGCCTTCGAGGGGTTGTACGGACTGGTGTCCGGCCCCGTGTTCGGGCTCGTACGGCGTGTGGTGCGCGATCCCGCCCAGTCGGAGGAGGTGGCGCAGGAGGTGCTGCTCGAACTGTGGCGGTCCGCGGCGAAGTTCGACCCCGGCAGGGGCAGCGCGATGTCGTGGATCCTCACCCTCGCCCACCGCCGAGCCGTCGACCGGGTGCGCAGCGCCCGCGCGGCCGGGGAACGTGAGCAGCGCGAGGCGCTCCGCGCGAACCAGACCGCTTTCGACCAGGTCACCGAGGAGGTCGAGGCCGGACTCGAACGCGAGTGGGTACGCCGCTGCCTCGACCGGCTCACGGTTCTTCAGCGCCAGTCCGTCACCCTCGCCTACTACGAGGGCTACACGTACCGTGAGGTGGCCGAGCAGCTCTCCCTGCCGCTGGGCACCGTCAAGACCCGGATGCGCGACGGGCTGACCCGCATGCGCGAGTGCCTCGGAGGTGTGGCATGAGCCTCTTCCGCCGCGAGGACCTGCACTCGCTCGCCGCGCCCTACGCGCTCGACGCCCTGGGGCCGCCGGAGCGGGTGCGCTTCGAGAAGCATCTGCGGGCCTGCGGCCGTTGCGCCGCGGAGGTGCGCGCCCTGACCGAGGACGCCGTCCGGCTCGCCTGGTCCACGGCCGCCCCGGCCCCCGCCGCGCTGCGCGACCGGGTCATGCTCGCCGTACGGACGACGCCGCAGGATCCGGCACCGCAGGGTGCGGCGCGCGAGCCGGCCGGCGCGCGTGCGACGCGGCTGCCGCCGCACGTGTGGGGCACCCGGCCGCCGCCCCGGCAGCGGCGCCGGGTCCCGCTGTTCGTGCCCTTCGCGACGGTCACCGCCGCCGCGGCCCTCGTCGTCGCCTCACTGTTCGCCGTGCAGGCGAATCGGGCGCAGGAGCGGCTGACCGCCGAGCAGGATCGCTCACGTGAGATCGCCCACGTTCTGGCGGCTCCGGACGCCCGCGCGAGCAGTGGCCGGGACGGGCGGGGCCGCACCATCGGAGTGATCGCTTCCGCCACGGAGGGGAGTGCGGTGGTCACCCTCGGCGGATACGACGCCCCATCGGGCGGCCGCGTGCACCAGTTGTGGCTCATGCGCGCGGGCGCGCAACCGCGCTCCTTGGGGCTCTTCGAGAGCGACACGCCCCTGGTCGCAACGGATCTCGGCACCTCGGCGACGTCACTGGCCGTGACCGTCGAGCCCGTCGGGGGGTCGCCGCAGCCCACCACCCAGCCGATCGTCCAACTCGCCCTGAAATCTGTCGGATTCGGAGAGTGATCGGAGATACATCGTCAACCCCCGTACGGGGAAGGTGAATCCTGTGACCGCGATACACGCGTGCCCGGACGGGGAGATAGGGTTAACCTGCCCGGGCCGGGTGGACTCGTACGGGTGGGGAGTGACATGGAACAGATAACAGTGCGCAGCAGGGCCAGGGTCCCTGCGATCACCTGCGGGAGCAGCGCGACCAGTTCGCGCCTCGACCGCCACCTCTCGGTGCTGGGCGGTCCCGCCGTCCCTCAGCGGGAGACGGTCGAGGCGACCTCGCTGATGCGGGAACTGACCGCGCGTCAGCCGCACGATCGCAGTGGCAGGGGCGCACGCGTGCGGCGGGTCTCGCTCTTCGCGCCGCTGCGCCGGCTGCGTCGCTCGCTGTTCGGAAGCAGGTAGGGGCCCGCGCTCGGGCGGTCACACCGCCCCCGGCGACAGCGCTGCGACACCCGTCGTCCGTCACCCCGCGGCACGCAGCGGCGCCAGGTGTGTTCCCGAGCGCGGCACGCCCCCTGTCGGTGCCCATCCCCGCCCGGCAGTGACCGGGGGCGACGCCCGCGGACGTTCGCTCACCGCTCCCCGCGCGCGTAGCGGCGCACGGCCAGCGGCACGAACACCCCGAGCGGCGGGCCGGCAGCACCAGCACCCGGCCCTCCACCGGCCGCACCCCCAGCAGCACCGGCACGCCCACCGACGCCAGCTCCTCCGAGATCGCCCGCGCCGGCACGGCCCAGCCCCCGCCCGAGGACAGGGCGTCCCGAGCCGCATGACCACCGGCAGCAGCGGGCCCTCTCCCGGCTCAGAGCAGCGCCAGTTGTCCCTCGGGGCCCTCCTCGGGTTCCTCCAGCACCGACGCCGGCCGGCGGGCCGCGTCCGGTACCGGCAGGACACCCGCCGTGCGCAGATCCGTGGCCGTGACCGGGGCGGGGACCTCCGGCGCCTCCTGGGGGCGCAGTTCGGCCAGCAGTGCGAGGACGGTGATCAGCTCCAGGAGCTCCGACGTCCAGGGCTGCGGCCAGGCCGGGGGGCGGATCGCCGCCAGCGTGCCCGGCTCGGGGACGGCGAGACGGGTCGCGAACCACTGCTCCAGGACGCGGACCCCGCCCACCTCGAAGTCCCAGGCCTCCGGCGGCACGGGGGAGATGCGGCCCTCGTCCAGGAACAGCGCCTCCTCGTCCCGGTCGTAGCGCAGCGCCACGGGCCGGGAGGGCAGCGGGGCGCGGACGTAGGGGCGGCGGCCGCCGGGGAGCTTCGGGCGTTCGCCGTCGCGGCGCATCAGCCACAGCAGCCGGTGGCCCAGCTCCAGGCCCCGCTCCCACTCGGCGGCGTCACCGGTGAGTGGAACGGTGAGATCCGGGCGGGCCGTTGCCGTGATCCAGGCCAGTACGTCCAGCGGCGCCGGGGTGCCGCCCAGGCGGGTGCCGAGGTGCTCCAGCAGGCCCGGGGCCAGGTTCGGCTCGCGGCCCCCGGGACGCCGGTACAGCGGGCGGACGCGGCCGGGGCGCAGCAGCGGGAGGAGCGAGGTGGCGAGCAGGGGAGGGGTGGTCCCGGGTGCCTCCACCACGAAGACCTGCCGCTCGTCCGCCACCCGCCACAGTTCCGGGCGGGCCGCGTCGATCA
Source organism: Streptomyces sp. NPDC092370 (assembly GCF_044755265.1). Lineage (NCBI taxonomy): Bacteria > Bacillati > Actinomycetota > Actinomycetes > Kitasatosporales > Streptomycetaceae > Streptomyces > Streptomyces sp. NPDC092370. The sequence goes on from NZ_JBIVQO010000017.1 coordinate 89,054, forward strand.
GCCGCTGGTCGGGGATCAGCCACTGCTCGTCGTAGGGCGCGAGCAGGACGCGCACCGGCTCCGGGCAGGGCCCCGAGGCGCGGGCCAGCTTCTCCGTGCCGCTTCCGGTCCGGCCGGGCAGCCTGCCGACCGCCGTATGCAGTGTGCGCGAGCGGGTCGGCTCGAACAGAGTCGCGCGGTCGGGCCCCTCGGCCTTCACCAAGGCGTCCCAGCGGGCCTTCAGGGACGCCGCGTCGGGCGCCGCCGGCCAGCCCCGGCCGAGCCGCGGCGGTGCGACGGACCACGGCATGAGGTCCGCCAGCAGCGGAGCGTCGTCGTGCGTCACGCAGGGCATCGTACGACCTGGGAAGGACGCGCGGGTCAGGTGGCGTCCAAGGTCACCGTGAAGGAGAACCGGTCACCGCGGTAGTGGATGACGGCCACGTCCAGAGGCCGTCCCCCGGCGTCGTACGTCACGCCGGTGTAGTGCAGGATCGGGCTCAGCAGCGGGACTCGGAGCAGTTTGGAGGTCTCCGGGTCGGCCAGTCGCGCCTCCACGGTGTCCGTGATGCGGCTGATGTCCGCCCCCACCACGTCCCGCAGCACCTTGGTCATCGGCCAGCGGACGAGGTCGTCCAGGTCGATCCGCGCGGCCAGTTCGGGACGCACGTAGTTGCGGGCGTGGTTCGTCGGCTCGCCGGTCGTCTCGTCGCTCCGCAGCCGGTGGTAGGTCGCGACCTCCCGCACATCCGGGAAGAACTCGGCGAGTTCGCCCGGCACCGGCGTGGTGCCGTGGTCCAGCAGGTCGGTCGTCATGCCCGACTGCTGGGCCACGATCGCGTCCACCGAGCCGAGCAGGCGCACGGGAGAGCCCCTGCGCGCGTCCGGCTCGATGAACGTGCCCCGCCGGCGGTGGCGCGAGATCAGCCCCTCGTCCTCCAGCTCCTTCAACGCCTGCCGCATCGTCAGCACGCTCACGCCGTAGTGACCGGCCAGCTGCTCCTCGGTGGGCAGCCGCAGCGGATCCCGGGGCGAGCGCCCGAGGATCGAGGCGCGCAGCGACTGCGACACCTGGTACCACAGCGGCAGCTTGCGGTTCAGGACGATGGAGTCCGGGGCGAAGGAGGTCACGGGCCATCCGTACCGTTAGGAAATGATCAGTGCAAGGGGCGGAAGTGCCGCTCCAGGCCCTGCCAGACGTCGTCGTAGCGCTGCTGGAAGTGTTCCGCGCGGGCCGCCTGCGGGGTGAGGGTGAGCGGCCAGCGCGTCTCGAACATGAACGCCAGGCCGTCGTCGATCTTCTGCGGCTTCAGCTCGGCGGCGCTCGCCCGGTCGAACGTCTCCCGGTCCGGGCCGTGCGCCGACATCATGTTGTGCAGCGAGCCGCCGCCCGGCACGAACCCCTCGGCCTTGGCGTCGTAGGCGCCCTCGATCAGGCCCATGTACTCGCTCATCACGTTCCGGTGGAAGTACGGCGGCCGGAACGTGTCCTCGCCCACCAGCCAGCGCGGCGCGAACACCACGAAGTCGGCTCCGGCCAGCCCCGGGGTGTCCGACGGGGAGGTCAGCACCGTGAAGATCGACGGGTCCGGGTGGTCGTAGGTGATGGTGCCGAGCGCATTGAAGCGGCGCAGGTCGTAGACGTAGGGCACGTGGTTGCCGTGCCAGGCGACCACGTCCAGCGGGGAGTGGTCGTAGGTGGCCGTCCACAGGTTGCCGCAGAACTTGTTCACCACCTCCACCGGGCCCTCGACATCCTCGTACGCGGCGACGGGCGCGCGGAAGTCCCGGGGGTTGGCGAGTCCGTTGGCGCCGATCGGGCCCAGGTCGGGAAGGCGGAAGGGCGCGCCGTAGTTCTCGCACACATACCCGCGGGCGGACTCGTCGAGCAGCTCCACGCGAAAGCGGACCCCACGCGGGATCAGTGCCACATGTCCCGGCTCCGCATGGAGCAGACCGAACTCCGTGCGCAGCAGCAGCCCGCCGCGCTCCGGGACGATCAGCAGCTCGCCGTCGGCGTCGCCGAAGACCCGGTGCATCGAGGCGTTGGCCGAGTAGAGGTGCACGGCGATGCCGGTGCGCTGGGTGGCGTCGCCGTTGCCGCCCAGGGTCCACAGGCCCGCCAGGAAGTCGGTCTCGGGCGCCGGATCGGGCAGCGGGTTCCAGCGCAGGCGGTTGGGGTCGGGCACGGTCTGGGTGAAGGGGGCGGTGCGGATCGCACCGTTGTGGGTCCGGGTGAACGCCGGGTGCGCGGCCGACGGCCGGATCCGGTACAGCCACGAGCGGCGGTTGTGCGCCCGCGGCTCGGTGAAGGCCGAACCGCTCAGCTGCTCCGCGTACAGCCCGAGCGGGGCCCTCTGGGGCGAGTTGCGGCCCTCGGGCAGGGCCCCCGGGACGGCCTCCGAGCTGTGCTCGTTGCCGAAGCCGGAGAGGTAGGTCAGCCCTTCGGCGGTCTTGCGCGCTCCCCCGTGCTCGAACCCGCTCGCGCGAGTGGTGCCCCCATCGCCCATGTTCGCTGCTCCCTTGCGTTCGATTCCTATGCAGCACCGTAGGATTGCGATTTCCCCGACGCAAGAGGGGCGCGCCCCTCCTCATGACGGATGACCTGAACCCGACTTGAGAACGATCCGCCGGGCCGGACGTGTGTTCTACGCTCCTCGACATGTCGTGGACACGGAGATCTCTGGCCGCGCTCGCGGTCTGTGTCCTCCTTCTGGCCGGATCCGCGGGCTGTGGCTCCGGTGACGCCCGGGAGGGCGTCGCGTCGCCCTCGCCGGTCGGCAAGCTCCTGGAGGATCGGGACCCGGAGGGCCGGCCCTTCCGGGAGGTCGGGCCGGAGGAGGCGCCCGACGTCGGGATAGAGGTGCAGCCCGGCGCGGCCGGCGGCTGGGACGTGCGCCTGACCGTGCGGAACTTCCGCTTCTCACCGGCCGGCGCGGCAGCCCGGGCGGTGGCCGGGCGCGGCTTGGCGCACCTCTACGTCGACGGCCGTCCCGTCGCCCGCCTCCGCGCCCCGGCGTACCGCCTGGACGCCCGCCTCGTGCCGCGCGGCACGCACCGCGTCACGGCCCGCCTCTACGCCGACGACGCCACCGTCTGGGCGGTGGACGGCAAGCCCGTGGAGAGCACGGCCGACATCACCTCCTCGGAGCCCGGCCCGGGCGTGACACCGGACGCGGCCTCCCGCCACAAGGCCCGGACCCAGGGAGCGGACCTCGGGGGGCGAGGTTCACCGGAGCGTGCCGGAGCGGCATCATGAAGCCCGTGCCCCATGCGACATCGCTCCGTCGTGCGCCCGTGCAGCGGCGCAGCGCCGAACGTCTGACCAGGATCCTCGACGCCTGTGCCGGCCTTCTCGACGAGGTCGGCTACGACGCCCTGAGCACCCGTGCCGTCGCGCAGCGGGCCTCGGTCCCGATCGGCTCGGTCTACCGCTTCTTCGGCAACAAAGGGCAGATGGTCGACGCCCTCGCCCAGCGCAACCTCGAGCGGTACTCGGTACGCGTCACCGAGCGCCTCCGGCAGGCCGGCGGGGCCGGGGGCTGGCGCACCGCCATGGACGCCGTGCTCGACGAGTACCTGGAGATGAAGCGCACCGCGCCCGGCTTCTCGCTCGTCGACTTCGGCAACCAGATCCCGGTCGGGGCCCGCCACGCCGAACCCAACCACCGCGTCGCCGACCGTCTCACCGAACTGCTCTCCGGGTATCTCGGGCGCGAGCCCGACGAGGACCTGCGCCGCGTCTTCCTCATCGCCGTCGAGACCGCCGACACCCTCGTGCACCTGGCGTTCCGGGTCGCACCGGAGGGGGACGAGCGGATCATCGACGAGGCCCGGGAGATGCTGCGGGGCTATCTGGCGCGGGCGCTCGACTGACCTCGATCCCGCCAAGCCCTCCCCGCCGTCCATACCGGTCGGTATGCTCGGGCGGGTCAGCGCGTCACCGTAGCCGCCGCCCCGGGAGGACCCCGTGTCCCGCACCGCCCTGCGTATCTGCCCCCTGTGCGAGGCCACCTGTGGCCTGACCCTCACCATCGAGGGGACGCGCGTCACCCACGCCCGCGGTGACCGCGATGACGTGTTCAGCAGGGGGTTCATCTGCCCCAAGGGTGCTTCCTTCGGGGCCGTCGACTCCGACCCCGACCGGCTGCGCACGCCGCTCGTGCGCCGGGACGGCGAGCTGCGCGAGGCCACCTGGGAGGAGGCCTTCGACGCGGTCGCCGCAGGCATCCGGCCCGTCGTGGAGCGCCACGGCCCGCACTCCGTCGGGGTGGTCCTCGGCAACCCCAACGTGCACACCATGGCCGGTGCCCTCTACGCGCCCGTCCTGCTCGCCGGGCTCGGCACCCGCAGCGTCTTCACCGCCTCCACGGTCGACCAGATGCCCAAGCACGTCTCCAGCGGCCTCCTTTTCGGCGACGCGAACGCCATCTCCGTGCCCGATCTCGACCGCACCGACCATCTGCTGCTGATCGGCGCCAACCCGCTGGAGTCCAACGGCAGCCTGTGCACCGCCGCCGACTTCCCCGGCAAACTCAAGGCGCTCAAGGCCCGGGGCGGCAGGCTCGTCGTGATCGACCCGCGGCGCACGCGCACCGCCAAGCTCGCCGACCGGCACATCGCGATCCGGCCCGGCACCGACGCGCTGCTGCTGGCGGCCATGGCGCGGGTGCTCTTCGAGGAGGGCCTCGTCGAGGAGACCCCGCACGCCCAGGGGTTCGAGGAACTGGCCGAGGAGCTGCGGGACTTCACCCCCGAGTCCGTCACCGAGGCCTGCGACGTCGACGCCGGGGTCATCCGCACCCTCGCCCGCGACCTGGCCGCCGCCCCGACCGCCGCCGTCTACGGCCGGATCGGCAGCTGCACCGTCCCGCACGGCACTCTCGCCAGCTGGCTCGTCGACGTCCTGAACATCCTCACCGGCAACCTCGACCGGCCCGGCGGCGCGCTCTTCCCGCAGGCGGCCACCGACAAGACCCCGCGCCCCGCCGGACCCGGCCGCGGATTCGCCCTGGGGCGCTGGCACTCCCGGGTGAGCCGCCACCCCGAGGCAAAGAGCGAACTGCCCCTGGCGGCCCTCGCGGAGGAGATCGACACCGCCACCGAGGAGGGCGAGCCGGTGCGGGCGCTGATCGCCGTCGCCGCCAACCCCGTGCTGTCCGCGCCCGACGGCGACCGGCTCGACAAGGCGCTCGACTCGCTCGACTTCATGGTCAGCGTCGACCCGTACCTCAACGAGACCTCGCGCCACGCCGACGTGGTGCTGCCCCCGCCGCCGCCCTCCCAGAGCCCGCACCACGACTTCGTCTTCAACACCCTCGCCGTCCGCAACCAGGTCCGCTACACCCGCCCCGCGATTCCCCTGGAGCCCGGCCGCATGGCGGAGACGGAGATCCTGGCGCGGCTGATCCTGGCCGTCACGGGCATGTACGGGGCCGATCCGGTGGCCGTCGACCAGATGGTCATCGACCAGACCCTCGGCAAGGCGGTCGAGGAGCCGCACTCACCGGTCCACGGCCGCAACCCGCGCGAGCTCGCCGCCCGGCTCACCGGCGACACCGGCCCCGAGCGGCGGCTCGACATGATGCTGCGCCTCGGCCCCTACGGCGACGGTTTCGGCGCGCGACCGGACGGGCTCTGCCTGGAGAGGCTGCTCGCCCATCCGCACGGCATCGACCTCGGCCCGCTCCGGCCCCGTCTGCCCCAGCCCCTGAAGACCCGCAGCGGCCGGGTGGAGTTGCTGCCCGGCCCGATCGTGGACGACCTGCCCCGCCTGCGCGCGGCCCTGGCCGAGCGTCCCGGGGGACTCGTCCTGGTGGGCCGCCGCCATCTGCGCTCCAACAACAGCTGGATGCACAACGTGCCCGCCCTCACCGGCGGCTCCAACCGCTGCACCCTGCACATCCACCCCGAGGACGCCGAGCGGCTGGGCGTCGAGGACGGGGCAGCCGTACGGGTCAAGGGCGCCGGGGGAGAGGTCACCGCACCCGCCGAGGTCACCGACGCGGTGCGCCGGGGTGTGGTGAGCCTGCCGCACGGCTGGGGCCACAACCGTCCCGGCACCCGCCTCAGCCACGCCTCCACGGACCCCGGCGTCAACGTCAACCAGCTCCTCGACGGCCGGCTGCTCGACCCGCTGTCGGGCAACGCGGTCCTCAACGCGGTACCGGTCGAGGTGGTCCCCGCGTCGGCCGCAGCAGGCGCCTCCGTGACCGAAAAGCTCACCGCTCTGACCTGAGCAAAGCTGTGACCAGCAGTTTTGCGCTTATTGCTCGCACGTCAACGTCTTGTTAACGCTGCTTGAACGGACCTAACGTCTCGGACACCGCCGGCCCTGGTGGGAGTTCAAGGGCGAACGTTAGGTATCCACTCATGCTGACCATCCTCGGCTTCGCCATGATCGCGACCTTCCTGGTCCTGATCATGATGAAGAAGATGTCGCCGATCGCGGCGCTCGTGCTGATTCCCGCGCTGTTCTGCGTGTTCGTCGGCAAGGGCGCCAAGCTCGGCGATTACGTCATCGACGGCGTGACCAGCCTCGCCCCCACCGCGGCGATGCTCATGTTCGCGATCGTCTACTTCGGTGTGATGATCGATGTCGGTCTCTTCGACCCGATCGTCCGCGGCATCCTCAAATTCTGCAAAGCCGACCCGATGCGGATCGTGGTCGGCACCGCGGTGCTCGCCGCGATCGTGTCGCTGGACGGCGACGGGTCCACGACCTTCATGATCACCGTCTCGGCGATGTACCCGCTGTACAAGCGCCTGAAGATGAGCCTGGTCGTGATGACCGGTATCGCCGCCATGGCCAACGGCGTGATGAACACCCTCCCCTGGGGCGGCCCGACCGCCCGCGCCGCGACCGCGCTGAAGCTCGATGCGAGCGACATCTTCGTCCCGATGATCCCGGCGCTCCTGGTGGGCCTGCTCTTCGTCTTCATCCTCTCCTACGTGCTCGGTGTGCGTGAGCGCCGGCGGCTGGGCGTGCTGACGCTGGACGAGGTGCTGGAGGAGGAGAAGGAGACCGAGACGGTGCTCATCGGCTCCGGCGGCTTGGGCGACGGCAAGGTCTCGATGCGCAAGGGCGGCACGGCCGCGGCCGGCGTCACGGGTGCTGCGGACTCCGGCACGGACGCTCCCCGGGACGCCGAGGGCTCCGCCGCTTCCGCGGACGACGACGGCTTCCAGGGCCTCGACCCGAACCGGTCCACCCTGCGCCCCAAGCTGTACTGGTTCAACGCGCTGCTCACGGTCGCCCTGCTCACCGCCATGATCATGGAGTGGCTGCCGATCCCGGTGCTGTTCCTGATCGGCGCCGCGCTCGTCCTCTCGGTGAACTTCCCGCACATCCCCGACCAGAAGGCCCGCCTGGCCGCTCACGCCGACAACGTCCTGAACGTCTCCGGCATGGTCTTCGCCGCCGCCGTCTTCACCGGCGTCCTCCAGGGCACCGGCATGGTCGACCACATGGCCAAGTGGATGGTGGACGTCATCCCTGGCAGCATGGGCCCGCACATGGCCCTCGTCACCGGCATCCTGAGCCTGCCGCTCACCTACTTCATGTCGAACGACGGCTTCTACTTCGGTGTCCTGCCCGTCCTCGCCGAGGCGGGTGCCGCGCACGGGGTCTCCCCGCTGGAGATGGCCCGCGCCTCGCTGGTCGGCCAGCCGCTGCACATGTCCAGCCCGCTCGTCCCGGCCGTCTACGTCCTGGTCGGCATGGCCAAGGTGGAGTTCGGCGACCACACCAGGTTCGTCGTCAAGTGGGCCGCCCTCACCTGCCTGGTCATCCTCGGCGCGGGCATGCTCTTCGGAATCATCTGAGCCCTCCATGGAGGATGTCGTCGTGAGGCCCGGTGGGAACCGCGGCTGGCTGCTCCGCCTCGTCATCGCCTTCAGCTTCGCGCAGGGGGCGGTGTCGATGGCCCGGCCCGCCGTCTCCTACCGGGCCCTCGCGCTGGGCGCGGACGAGCGGTCCATCGGCGTGATCGCCGGTGTCTACGCGCTGCTGCCCCTGTTCGCCGCCGTGCCGCTCGGCCGCCGCACCGACCACGGCCGCTGCGCGCCCCTGCTGCCGGTCGGCGTCGTCCTCATAGCCGGCGGCTGCGCCCTCAGCGGCGTCGCCGGCTCCCTGTGGATGATGGCCCTGTGGAGCGGGGTGATGGGGCTCGGGCACCTGTGCTTCGTCATCGGCTCCCAGTCCCTCGTCGCCCGCCAGTCCGCGCCACACGAACAGGACCGCAACTTCGGCCACTTCACCATCGGCGCCGCCCTCGGCCAGCTCGTCGGCCCGGTCGCCGCGGGAACGCTGATCGGCGCCGAGGACATGGCCGGCAGCAGCGCGCTCGCCCTCATCGTGGCGGGCGCGACCGCGGCCGTCGCGTTCACCTCGCTGTGGCGCATCGAGCATCGCCCTACGGCGTCCACGTCCCGTCCGGACAAGGCCGAGCGGATCCCGGTCCGCGGCATCCTGCGCACCCGGGGGGTGCCGGCGGGCATCTTCATCAGCCTCGCCGTGCTGTCCGCGACCGACATCCTGACCGCCTATCTGCCGGTGGTCGGCGAACACCGGGGCATCGCGCCGTCCGTGATCGGCGTCCTGCTCAGTGCGCGCGCGGCGGCGACGATCGCCTGCCGCCTGGTGCTGACGCCCCTGCTGCGGCTGCTCGGCCGGACCTTGCTGCTGACGCTCACCTGCCTGCTGGCGGCCCTGCTGTGCGCGGCCATCGCGCTGCCGGTGCCGGTCTGGGCGCTCGGTCTGCTGCTGGTCGCGCTGGGATTCTGCCTCGGGGTCGGTCAGCCGCTGTCCATGACGACGGTCGTCCACGCCGCCCCCGACGACGCCCGCTCCACCGCCCTCGCGCTGCGCCTGACCGGCAACCGGCTCGGCCAGGTCGCCGCGCCCGCCGGGGCCGGGCTGATCGCCGGAGCCGCGGGCGTGGCGGCGCCGTTCGTGATGCTCGGAGTGCTCCTGCTGCTGTCGGCAGGAGTTGCCGTGCGGTCACGGCCGGAGCGGGAGGAGGCGGGTGGTGAGGTCCGTGGGACGCGAAAGAGCCTCCGGCGCGGGGGGCCGCCGCGCCGGAGGAGCGATATCTGACACGTCGTAGGGCGGTGCTGCCGCCTTCGGCGGCGAGGTGACAAAGAGCCAGGTGGCGAGGTGTTTGTCCGTACCACCCCGGAGCGGGCCCTGCGCCACGGCACGCAGGTGCCGCTCCTGGTGGACCCCGCCCACCTCTTCGTCTCGACCAGAACGGCGATCGCATCCGCCCGCACCCCACGCGCCTCCCCGGCCTGGGGGAGTGAGGAGCGGCACACCCGGGCGGGGCGCACGCCGTGCTGTGATGACCCGGGCATGCCCGGGGCCGGAACCCCGGGATGTCTGGCGCCGAAAAACTATCGCCGCTAGTTTATGTGTCGGACGACAACGCCCCGCCCCGGAGGAAAGCGCGATGAAGGCACACGACGGCATGTACATCGGGGGCGCCTGGCGTCCCGCCGCCGGCCAGGACGTGATCGAGGTCGTGAACCCCGTCGACGAGCAGGTCATCGGCACGGTCCCCGCGGGTACCGCCGAGGACGTGGACCACGCCGTACGGGCCGCCCGCGCCGCCCTGCCGGACTGGGCCGCGACCCCGCCCGCCGAGCGCGCGGCGCGTCTGGCCGCTCTGCGGGACCTGCTCGTGGCCCGCGCGGACGAGATCGCCGAGACGGTCACGGCGGAACTCGGCTCGCCGCTGAAGTTCTCGCAGGCCGTCCACGCGGGCGTGCCGATCGCGGTCGCGGGCTCGTACGCCGAGCTGGCGGCGACGTACGCCTTCGAGGAGAAGACCGGCAACTCGGTCGTGCACCACGAGCCGGTCGGTGTCGTGGCCGCGATCACGCCCTGGAACTACCCGCTGCACCAGATCGTCGCCAAGGCCGGCCCGGCCCTCGCGGCGGGCTGCACGGTCGTGGTGAAGCCCGCCGAGGACACCCCGCTGGTGGCCCGGCTCCTCGCCGACGCCGTGCACGAGGCCGGATTCCCGGCGGGCGTCTTCAACCTGGTCACCGGTCTCGGCCCGGTCGCCGGCCAGGCACTCGCCGAGCACCCCGGAGTCGACCTGGTCTCCTTCACCGGCTCCACCGCCGTCGGCCGGCGGATCGCGGCGATCGCCGCCGGGCAGATCAAGAAGGTCGCCCTCGAACTGGGCGGCAAGTCCGCCAACGTCATCCTCCCGAGCGCCGACCTGGCCAAGGCGGTCAACGTCGGGGTCGCCAATGTCATGTCCAATTCCGGGCAGACGTGCAGCGCCTGGACCCGGATGCTCGTCCACCGCGACCGGTACGACGAGGCGGTCGAGCTGGCCGCGGCCGCCGCCGCCAAATACGGCGACCGCATCGGACCGGTCGTCAACGCCAGGCAGCAGGCGCGTGTGCTCGGCTACATCGAGAAGGGCGTGGCCGAGGGGGCCCGCCTGGTGGCCGGCGGCCCCGAGGCCCCGCGCGAGACGGGTTACTTCGTCAGCCCGACCGTCTTCGCCGACGTCACCGAGGACATGACCATCGCGCAGGAGGAGATCTTCGGCCCGGTCCTGTCCATCCTGAAGTACGAGGACGAGGAGGACGCCCTGCGCATCGCCAACGGCACGGTGTACGGCCTGGCCGGCGCCGTCTGGGCCGGGGACGAGGCCGAGGCGGTGGCCTTCGCGCGCCGGATGGAGACCGGCCAGGTCGACATCAACGGCGGCCGCTTCAACCCCCTCGCCCCCTTCGGCGGCTACAAGCAGTCGGGTGTCGGCCGCGAACTCGGCGTGCACGGCCTGACCGAATACCTCCAGACCAAGTCCCTCCAGTTCTAGGCCCTGCGGTCCGGATCGCGCCGCAGAGGCGGCATCGTCCGGCACCGTCAGTTTCCCGCGGCCTGCTCCGAACGACAGGCCCTAGCCCCAGGGAGTCCCCTCCGTCATGGCTGTCCGCGCCGCCGTCCTGCCCGCTGTCGGCTCCCCACTGGAGATCACCGGCATCGACCTGCCCGACCCCGGCCCCGGCCAGGTCCGCGTCCGGCTCGCCGCAGCCGGGGTCTGCCACTCCGACCTGTCCCTGTCCGACGGCACCATGCGCGTGCCCGTCCCCGCCGTCCTCGGCCACGAGGGCGCCGGCACGGTCGTCGCCGTCGGTGAGGGCGTCACCCATGTCGCGCCCGGCGACGGGGTCGTCCTCAACTGGGCCCCGTCCTGCGGCGCCTGCCACGCCTGCTCGCTCGGCGAGGTGTGGCTGTGCGCCAACGCCCTGGGCGGCGCCGCCGACGTCTACGCCCGCACCGCCGAGGGCACCGACCTGCACCCCGGCCTGAACGTCGCCGCGTTCGCCGAGGAGACCGTCGTCTCCACGTCCTGCGTCCTGCCCGTCCCGGACGGCGTTCCGCTCACCGACGCAGCTCTCCTCGGCTGCGCGGTCCTCACCGGCTACGGCGCCGTCCATCACTCGGCCCGCGTCCGGCAGGGCGAGACGGTCGCGGTGTTCGGCGTCGGCGGAGTGGGACTGTCCGCGATCCAGGCGGCCCGGATCGCGGGCGCCTCGAAGATCGTCGCGGTGGACGTGTCCGCCGAGAAGGAGGAACTGGCCCGGGCGGCCGGCGCGACCGACTACCTCGTCGCCTCGGACACCACCGCCCGCGAGATCCGCGGCCTCACCGGCAAACAGGGCGTGGACGTCGCCGTGGAGTGCGCCGGCCGCGCGGTCAGCATCCGCACGGCCTGGGACTCCACCCGGCGCGGCGGCCGCACCACGGTCGTCGGCATCGGCGGCAAGGACCAGCAGGTCACCTTCAACGCCCTGGAGATCTTCCACTGGGGCCGCACCCTCTCCGGCTGCGTCTACGGCAACTCCGACCCGGCGCGGGACCTCCCGGTGCTGGCCGAGCACATCCGGGCCGGCCGCCTGGATCTGAGCGCGCTGGTGACCGAACGCATCTCCCTCGACGGCATCCCGGCGGCCTTCGAGAACATGCTGGCAGGCAAGGGCGGCCGGTCCCTGGTCGTCTTCTAGCCCCGTCTCCGATGCCCCGGCCTCTTCGACAGGCCGGGGCCTTCGGCATGTCCGGCCCCGCAGTCGGTGTCACGTACAGGCAAAAGTCCTGGTGCGCGACCCGTTGACGCACATACCGTCCGGTCAGTACGGTCCCCGGAACCCGCGCCACCCCCCGTTCCGTCCCCGCACCCCCCGGAGCGTGCACCCCATGGACACGGCACCTTCCGCTCAGCCCGGCACGACCACGCCCGCAGTCGGCAACCGCCGCCGGGTGGCCACCGCCGCGGCACTCGCCTCGGCCGTCGAGTGGTACGACTACTTCGTCTTCGGCATCGCCGCCGCCCTCGTCCTCGGCGACCTCTACTTCCCCGCCGGCAACGCCACGGCAGGCGTCCTCGCCTCGTTCGCGACCTTCGCCGTCGGCTTCCTCGCCCGCCCCATCGGCGGCATCGTCGCCGGCCACCTCGGCGACCAGCGCGGCCGCAAGCCGATGCTGGTCCTGGCGCTCACGCTGATGGGCGTGGCGACCACCGGCATCGGCCTGCTGCCGACGTACGACACCATCGGTGTGGCCGCCCCGATCCTGCTCGTCCTGCTGCGGGTGGCGCAGGGCGTCGCCGTCGGCGCCCAGTGGGGCGGCGCGATGCTCCTGGCCACCGAGTACGCCCCGGAGGGCAAGCGCGGTGTCTACGGCAGTGTCGTCCAGCTCGGCGTCCCCATCGGCGTGGTCACCGCCAACACCGTCTTCCTGCTGGCCGGTGCGTTCACCAGCGACGCGGCGTTCGCGTCCTGGGGCTGGCGCGTACCGTTCCTGGTCGGCCTGCTGGTCCTCGCCCTCGCCTGGTACATCCACACGCGTGTCGAGGAGACCCCGGCGTTCCGGGAGGCCGAACGGGCGCTCGCCGAGAAGGAGAAGTCCGAGCAGAACTCTCCGTTGCGCACGATCCTGCGCGGCCACCTGGGCACGGTGTTCCTGGCCGGCGGCTCCTTCGCCGTGAACACCGCCACCTTCTACATCCTCATCACCGGCGTCCTCGACTACACGACCCGAGAGCTGGACATGAAGAAGGGTGCGGTGCTCACCGTCTCCCTCTGCGTCAGCCTCACGCAGCTCGTGCTGATCCCGGCCGCCGCCGCGCTGTCCGACCGCGTCGGCCGCATCCGGGTCTACGCCCTCGGCGCGGTGGGCATCGCGTTGTGGGCGGTGCCGCTCTTCCTGCTGATCGACACCCGCTCGCTGCTGTGGCTCGCGGTCGGCACGTTCGTGGCCAGCTGCTTCCTGAGCATCATGTACGGCCCCCAGGCCGCCCTCTTCGCCGAGCTGTTCACGCCCGAGATGCGTTACACCGGCGCCTCCCTCGGCTACCAGATCGCGGCCGTCGCGGGCGGCGGGCTCGCGCCCTTCGTGATGGTGCTGCTGCTGGAGGCGACCGGCACCTCGATGGCAGTCTCCGGCTACATCATCGGACTCTCGGTGATCGCCCTGGTGTCGATCAAGATCCTCGCGGACCGGGCGCGCGCTGCGGAGCCGGAGACCGCGAGCGAGGCCCGCACGGAGGCCGAGTCAGCGAGCTGAGTCCGGGGTCTGCTCGGGCCGGGGTTCCACCACCGCTCCCGGAACCCCGGCCCGGGCCGCCGACCGCGAGCGCGACCGGGACACCGCCACGCCCGCCAGGCACAGCGCACCGCCGACCAGCGTGAGCAGCCCCGGCACCTCGCCGAGGAACAGCCAGGACATCAGGACGACCAGCGCGGGCGCGGCGTACGTCGTCGCGCCCATCCTGCTCGCGGTCGTCCGGGACAGTGCGTAGGCCCACGTGGTGAAGGCGAGGGCGGTCGGGAAGACACCCAGGTAGACCATGTTGAGCGTGGCGGAGGCCGGTGCCTTCGCGGCCTCCTGGACCAGCTCCCCCGCGAACGGCAGGCACACCACCGCGCCGACCAGGCAGCCGAACGTCGTCACCTGCAGCGGACTCGCCGAGCCCAGCGCCGGCTTCTGCGCCACGACCCCACCGGCGTACGCGATCGCCGCCAGCAGGCACAGCACCACCCCGAGCACCGAGGAACCGCCCTCGCCGGACATCGACAGACCCACGGTCACCGCACCGGCGAACGACACCGCCATCCCCGCCAGCAGCCGCGGCGGCATCGGGTCGCCGAGCAGCCGGGCCCCGAGCAGCGCGATCAGGATCGGTCCGGTGTTCACGACCAGCGCGGCCGTGCCGGCGTCGACCTGCTGCTCGCCCCAGTTCAGGATGACCATGTAGAAGCCGAACCACAGCACGCCCGATATCGCGATCCCGCGCCACGCCGAGCGCGGCGGCCACGTCTCCCGCCGCACCAGGCAGATCACCCCCAGCGTCAGAGCGCCGGCCAGCAGTCGCCCGAGCGCCAGCGCGCCCGGCGAGTAGGCGTCACCCGCGCTGCGGATCGAGACGAAGGCGGACGCCCACAGCACGACGGTGACCGCGGCCGCGGCGGCGGCCAGCAGCTCCGCCCGGCGGTCGGGACGGGGCGGGGAGATGTTCGACATCATGCTCCAGAGGCTAGGAGGGGGCAGGGCCGGAAGGCTCGCGGATTTCGGACGGGGCGCCGTACAGGTCGCACGAGGCGCCATACCGGTTCCCGGGCGCCGTGCGGGTCGGGTGGGGTGTCGCGCGGGTCGGGTGGGGCGTCGTGCGGGTCGGGTGGGGTGTCGTGCGGCTCGGGTGGGGCGCCGTGCCGGTTTCGACGGGGGCGCCGTGCGGGTCGGGTGGGGTGTCGTGCGGGGCGATGGGGTGTCGTGCGGGTTGGACAGGGCGCCCTGCCGGTTGCACGACGGGGGCGTCGTGCGGGTCGGGTGGCGTCGTGCGGGTCGGGTGGGGCGTCGTGAGGGGCGGACAGGGCGCCCTGCCGGTACGACGGGGCGTCGTGCGGGTCGGATGGGGCGCCGTGCCGAGTCCGGTGGGGTGCCGTACCAGGGCGACGGGAGCCGGACGCGGCTTACCGCAGTGCCGCCGCCCGTACTCCCAGCAGATCGAAGAGGGCGCGTTCCCCGGCCGCCGTGACCTTCACGGCCCGCTCCGAGCCGATGCGCACGCACCACCCCCTGTCCAGGGCATGCCGGCACAGGGCCGCGCCCGCGACGCCCGCGAGATGCGGGCGGCGCTCGGTCCAGTCGAGGCAGGCCCGCGCCAGGGGACGCCGGCCCCGCCGTTCGAGGCCGATGCCGGCCGACGCGAACCACGCCAGCCCCGCGTCGGTGAGCGCGAACCCGGTCTCCTGCTCCAGCAGCCCGCGCGCCGTCAGCGCATCGGTGACGGTGATGCCGAGCCGCCCGGCGAGATGGTCGTAGCAGGTCCGGCCCCGGGCCATTGCCGAGCCGGCGCTCGACTCCCGCAGGTTCCGCGGCGGTACCGCCGCGGACGGGGCGACCTGGGCGGCCAGGTCCTCCACCAAGTGGGCGACGCGGGCATCGGCCAGCCGGACGTACCGGTGCCGGCCCTGCCGCTCCTCGGCGAGCAGTCCGCCCGCGACGAGCCTGCCCAGGTGCTCGCTCAGGGTCGAGGCGGCGACACCGGCGTGCCGCGCCAGCTCGCTCGCGGTCCAGGCCCGCCCGTCCAGCAGCGCCAGCAGGCACGCGGCCCGGGTGTCGTCCGCGAACAGTGCCGCGAGCCGAGCCAGGGCGGCGGCCTGCGGGTCCCTCGTCGTCATGTCACCAGCATGGAACACGGACCCTTCGGCCCTCGCCGAACTGTCCCGCCCGGTGTCCTACGCGGTCCGCCGCACCTGCTCGTACTGCCGCGCCAGCCCGTCCAGCAGGGCCCTCAGCCCCGTCTCGAAGGCGCGCTCGTCGATCTTCTCCTGCTGCTCGGCCAAGAGGTGGGCCTGCTGGAGGTGGGGGTAGTCGGCGGGGTCGTAGGCACTCGCGTCGTCGACGAATCCGCCGGCGAAGGAGCCGAGCGCGGAGCCCATCACGAAGTACCGCATCAGCGCGCCGATGGACGTGGCCTGTGCCGGCGGCCAGCCCGCGGCGACCATCGCGCCGTAGACGGCGTCCGCGAGGCGCAGTCCGGCCGGGCGGCGGCCGGGGCCGCGGGCCAGCACCGGGACGATGTTCGGGTGGTCGCGCAGCGCGGCCCGGTAGGAGACGGCCCAGTCGTGCAGGGCGGTCCGCCAGTCCCGGCCGTCCTGGAACATCGACAGGTCCACCTGGCCGCTCACCGAGTCGGCGACCGCCTCCAGGATTTCGTCCTTGGTGCGGAAGTGGTTGTACAGCGACGGTCCGCTGACCCCGAGTTCGGCGGCGAGCCGCCGCGTGGAGACGGCGGCCAGACCCTCCGCGTCCACGAGTGCCCGGGCCGTCGCGACGATCCGGTCGGTGCTGAGCAGGGGCTTGCGCGGTCGGGCCATGGCGCACATAGTAGGCTGGGCGCAAAACTAGCAGTGCTAATTTAAATGTGCGGTTTTCAAATGGGGTGACTCGTGGTGAATCTGGAGCTCAGCGAGGAGCAGAGCGCGGTCCGGCAGCTCGCGCGGGACTTCGTGGAGCGCGAGATCACCCCGCACGTCGTCGCCTGGGACCGTGCCGAGGAGGTCGACCCGGCGATCGTCGGGAAGCTCGGCGAGGTCGGCTTCCTGGGCCTGACGATCGACGAGGAGTACGGCGGCTCCGGCGGTGACCACCTCGCGTACTGCCTGGTCACGGAGGAGCTGGGCCGGGGCGACTCGTCCGTGCGCGGCATCGTCTCGGTCTCCCTCGGGCTCGTCGCCAAGACCGTCGCCGCCTGGGGGAGCGAGGAGCAGAAGCGGCGCTGGCTGCCGGGGCTGACCTCCGGCGCGTCGGTCGGCTGCTTCGGCCTGACCGAGCCGGGCACGGGCTCGGACGCGGGCAGCCTCACGACCCGGGCGGTGCGGGACGGTGACGACTACGTCATCAACGGCAGCAAGATGTTCATCACCAACGGCACCTGGGCCGACGTCGTCCTGCTCTTCGCCCGTTCCACGGACGCCCCCGGCCACAAGGGCGTCTCCGCCTTCCTCGTCCCCGCCGACACGCCCGGCCTGACCCGCCGCACCGTCCACGGCAAGCTCGGGCTGCGCGGCCAGGCCACCGCCGAACTCGCCCTGGAGGACGTGCGCGTACCGGCCCGCGCGCTCGTCGGGGAGGAGGGCAAGGGCTTCTCGATCGCGATGTCGGCTCTCGCCAAGGGCCGGATGTCGGTCGCCGCGGGCTGCGTCGGCATAGCCCAGGCCGCCCTCGACGCCGCCGTGCGGTACGCGGGGGAGCGCGAGCAGTTCGGCAAGACCATCGCCCACCACCAGCTCGTCCAGGAACTGCTCAGCGACATCGCTCTGGACGTCGACGCCGCCCGGCTGCTGACCTGGCGGGTCGCGGATCTGATCGACCGGGGGCGGCCGTTCGCCGTCGAGTCGTCCAAGGCCAAGCTGTTCGCCTCGGAAGCCGCCGTCCGCGCCGCGAACAACGCGCTCCAGGTCTTCGGCGGCTACGGCTACATCGACGAGTACCCGGCGGGCAAGCTGCTGCGGGACGCCCGCGTCATGACCCTGTACGAGGGCACGAGCCAGATCCAGAAGCTGGTCATCGGGCGGGCGCTGACGGGGGTCTCGGCGTTCTGAGTACGCGTCTGAGTACTTCGGCGGATGTGGCGCGGGCCACGTCCGCCGATGCTTTCCCTCATGAGTGACACACCGGGCAAGCAGCAGAACACGGCCGCCTTCTACGGCCAGGCCGTCGCCTCCTTCGCCGTCGCCATGGCGGCCACCGCCGTCGGCATCTACCAGCTGAGCGCCGACGCCTGGGTGCGGGGCTTCCTCGCCATCGCCGTCCTGTACCTGGTCACCTCGTCCTTCACGCTGGCCAAGGTGATCCGGGACCGGCAGGAGGGGGCGACCCCTTCGTACGCCCCCTTCGAGAAGCACTGAGCGGCCACACTAAGCGCTCGCTCACCTTCGGCGGTATGGTGTTGGCTCCTGGCCAGTGGAGAGGGGCGAGTGATGAGTACGGCGGAGGAGACGGCCGGCGGCGAGGCGCAGGCGTGGGGCGAGGTCACGCCCGACGCGGCGCGGCGGCTGCTGGTCGCCGCGGTGGAGGCCTTCGCCGAGCGTGGCTACCACGCCACGACGACCCGTGACATCGCGGGCCGCGCCGGGATGAGCCCGGCCGCGCTCTACATCCACTACAAGACCAAGGAAGAGCTGCTGCACCGCATCAGCAGGATCGGGCACGAGAAGGCCCTGGAGATCCTGCGGACGGCGTCCCGGCGCGAGGGTAGTCCCGCCGAGCGGCTCGCCGACGCGGTGAGCTCCTTCGTGCGCTGGCACGCGGGCGGCCGTACCACCGCGCGGGTCGTGCAGTACGAACTCGACTCGCTCGGGCCCGACGCCCGGGCCGAGATCCTCGCGCTGCGGCGGCAGGTCGACGGCGAGGTGCGCGGGATCATCGAGGAGGGCGCGCGGTCCGGCGAGTTCGAGGTCATCGACGTGCACGGCACGACGTTGGCCGTGCTGTCGCTCTGCATCGACGTGGCGCGGTGGTTCAACGTCGACGGGCCCCGGACGCCGGACGAGGTCGGGGCACTGTACGCCGATCTCGTGCTGCGCATGGTCGGTGCCCGGGGCCAGGGGTCCGAGGCCGGGTCTCAGAGGTAGTAGCGCGCCACGGACTCGGCGACGCAGACCGGCTTGTCGCCGCCCTCGCGTTCGACGCTGAAGGCGACGGCCACCTGGACGCCGCCGGGCACCTCCTCGACCGCGCTGATCGCCGCGGTGGCGCGCAGGCGGGAGCCGACCGGCACGGGGGCGGGGAAACGCACCTTGTTCGTGCCGTAGTTGACGCCCATCTTCACGCCCTCGACGGCGATCAGCTGCGGTCCGAAGAGGGGCAGCAGCGACAGGGTCAGATAGCCGTGCGCGATGGTGGTGCCGAAGGGACCCGCGGCGGCCTTCTCCGGGTCGACGTGGATCCACTGGTGGTCACCGGTGGCCTCCGCGAACAGGTCGATCCGCTTCTGGTCGATGTCCAGCCAGTCCGTGTACCCCAGTTGTTCGCCCACCGCCGACTTCAGGTCGTCGACGGACGTGAAGATCCTCGGCTCTGCCATGTCTTCCAGGCCTCTCGTGTGCAGGGGGTCTGCGCGCCCATATTTCTAAGCGACTGCTTAGCATGGTCGGCCGTGGAGGCTGTGTCAACGGACTCGGTAGGGTTCGAGGGGTGCCTCAGATTCCAGAGAAGATCCATGAGCTCACCGTCGGCCAGCTCGCGGCGCGGAGCGGCGCCGCCGTGTCCGCCCTGCACTTCTACGAGTCCAAGGGCCTGATCAGCAGCCGCCGGACCGCGGGCAACCAGCGCCGCTACTCGCGAGACACGCTACGCCGGGTCGCCTTCATCCGGGCCGCGCAACGCGTCGGCATTCCTCTGGCGACGATCCGCGACGCGCTCGCGGAACTCCCCGAGGAGCGCACGCCCACCCGGGAGGACTGGGCTCACTTGTCCGAGGCCTGGCGCGCCGAACTGGAGGAGCGCATCAAGCAGCTGAACCGCCTGCGGGACCACCTCGCGGACTGCATCGGCTGCGGCTGTCTCTCCCTCGACACCTGCGTCCTGTCCAACCCGGACGACGTCTTCGGCCAACGCCTCACCGGGTCCCGCCTGATGGTCGACCGGGGAGGTCGCGGGTAGCGTCCGCCAGGCCCGCCCGGTACTCCGCCAGCCCGGCCGCGACCAACCGCGCGTTGGACGGCGCCCGTTCCCCGTCCGGCAGTACCAGGACGTCCTCCAGCCCGACCCGCGTGGCCAGGCCCAGCCGGCCCGCGAGCCGCAGCACCGGCCAGGCGCCCCCGTCCTCGCCGTGCAGCAGGACCGGGCGTCCGTGCGCGGCCCCGAGGGCGGACAGCAGTGCCCGCGCGGAGGAGACGGCGCCCAGCGGGTCCGTGTCCGTCACCTCCGCCAGGACCCTCACTACCTTCGGCCCGAGCGGTGAGGCCGCGAACCGCTCCGCCCCGTCGGTCCCGGACCAGATGCCGGCCTCCACGCTCACCCCGCGCTCCATGAGCAGGGCGGCCGTCTCCTCCGCCCCCGGCTCGTGCCAGTTGACCGAGGCGTGGTCGGGCAGCACCGTCCACGCGCGAATCCGCTCCAGCCGGGCGGCGGGGCCGGGCTCCGCCCAGGCACCCGTGGTGACACCGACCGGCACCGGCACCCGCGCCCGGATCGCCGACAGCGTCGGCGCGAGCACCCGCGGCGACAACGTGTCCCGCCCGCAAGGAGTCTTGGGGTGGACGTGGATGTCCGTCGCCCCGGCGGCGACGGCCTCGGCGGCCGAGTCGGCCATCGACTCGGGTGTCAGCGGCACGGCCACGCAGTCAGCGGCCGTCCGTGAACCGTTCAGGCACACCTGCATCATGCCGTCGATGGTGCCAGTCGCCACCGACAGCGGGGGTGCGGCATCCCCGGCGCACCCCCCGCGCACCCGCATCCGTCAAGCCGACACCAACAGCCTCGCCCGCCGGGCGTACGCCAGGGACTCGGGCGTGAGCACGGGACGGGGAACCAGGATTCCGCAGTCCGTGCAGACCGGACCGGACGAGGGTTCGTGGTCCAGGTCGTACCTCCAGACGAGCTGCTCCCCACCGCACACCGGGCATTCCGAGCCGGGCTCGCGCTCCAGCGCGGCGATGAGCCGACGCAGCACCTCGGCCAGCGGTTCACGGGGATGGACCGCCGGATCGTCGCACCACGCCACGCCGAAACCGCCCCACGTCAGCCGGTGCCAGTCGTCCACACTGCCCGGCCTGCGCAGTCCGTCGTGCTTCTCCTTCTTGCGGCGCTCGGCGAACTCGACCTCGTAGGCCAGCCAGACCGCCCGCGCCTCCTCCAGCTCGTCCAGCGCGGCCACGAGCCGCACCGGATCGGGGGAGCGGTCCTCGGGCCCGAACCCCGCCCGGGAGCACAGATGGTCCCAGGTCGCCCTGTGTCCGTAAGGGGCGAACCTCTCAAGACACTTGCGCAGCGAATAGCGCCGCAAGGCCAGATCGCACCGCGGATCACGGACCTGTCTCGCCAGACTCCGGAAACCGGCCATCGTCCTGCACCTCCGTCACACCTGCAGCTGTAATCCGGTCACTTCCGCGTCGTCGTAAGGACGTCGCCGAATAGACGTATCGACAACCGAATCGGCTCCATCCGATTTCAAATGGCCTCCATAAGCCGCCCGAAGGGGCTCGCGAGTCGACTGCCGTGGTCCGTGTGCCTGTTGTGCTGTCTCCAAAAAGTGACGCCTGTTCATCTTCAAGCCGGGAGATACCGGCGGTAACATCCGGCCCACCCCCGGCGGGAGGAGCCCCCCATGCCACGGCGTGCCCCACGCACCGTTCTCGACGGAATGAGAACTCCCAGCGGAATCCCCGGGTTCCTGAAGACAGCATCGGTATGCGCCCTGATCGCAGGTCTCTTGTCGCCGCTTGCCCCGGCTGCCGCCTCGGAAACAGCGACCGCGCAGGTCAGGGCCGCGGCGAACGACCACTGCGGCAATCAGTGCTCGGACATCCTCCCGCCCGGTCAGAACGGCAACGCCACCCTCGCGCAGATCCTCCTGAACCAGGCCTTCGGCACTCAGCCCGAACACGCCGAGGACCAGCTCGGGCCGTACGCGGGCCTGGCCAAGGGCTACCCCGGCCTCACCAACGACAGGATCAACACCTTCTTCAACGACGCCTCCTTCGGGGTCCCCGCCGACCAGGTCGCCTCCACGGTCCGACCCGCCGGGCGCGGCGACGTGACGATCGTCCGGGACAAGAAGACCGGTGTGCCGCACATCACCGGTACCACCCGATACGGCACGGAGTTCGGCGCCGGCTACGCGGCAGCCCAGGACCGGCTGTGGCTGATGGACGTCTTCCGGCACGTCGGGCGTGGTCAGCTGACCTCCTTCGCGGGCGGTGCGCCCTCCAACCAGGGCCTGGAACAGCAGTTCTGGAGGCACGCCCCGTACAGCGAGGCCGACCTGCAGGCGCAGATCGACAACGCCGTCGCCACCAACGGCGAGCGCGGACAGCAGGCTCTCGCCGACGTCAAGGCCTACCTCGACGGCATCAACTCCTACATCGACGCCTCCGACAGCGGACGCTCCTTCCCCGGTGAGTACGTGCTCACCGGGCACAAGGACTCAGTCACCAACGCCGGGACCATCGAACACTTCAAGATGACGGACCTGGTCGCGCTGGCCTCCGTCATCGGCACGCTGTTCGGCTCCGGCGGCGGCGGCGAGGTGAACAACGCCCTCTCGCTGCTGGCCGCCCAGGAGAAGTACGGCGTCACCGAGGGCACCAAGGTCTGGGAGTCCTTCCGGATGCGCAACGATCCGGAGGCCGTCCTCACTCAGCACGACGGCAGCTTCCCGTACGGCGGCAAGCCCGACCGGGCGCAGGGCACCGCCCTGCCCGACACCGGCTCGGTGACGGCGGAACCGCTCGTGTACGACCGCACCGGCAGCGCCACCACGGCCCGTGCGACCGGCGCGTCCGGTGAAGCGGCGAAGGCCGCCCTGTCCTCGGCAAGGCGCGGCATGTCCAACGCCCTCGTGGTCAGCGGCAAGCACACCGCGAGCGGCCACCCCGTCGCCGTTTTCGGCCCGCAGACCGGCTACTTCGCCCCCCAGCTGCTGCTGCTCCAGGAGATCCAGGGACCGGGCATCAGCGCCCGCGGCGCCTCCTTCGCGGGCCTGAGCATGTACGTCGAGCTCGGCCGCGGCCAGGACTACGCGTGGAGCGCCACGACGTCCGGCCAGGACATCATCGACTCCTACGCCGTCGAGCTGTGCCAGGACGACTACCACTACCTGTATCGCGGCACCTGCACGCCGATGGAGAAGATCGAGCGGAAGAACGCCTGGAAGCCCACGGTCGCCGACGGCACCGCGGCCGGCTCGTACACCATGCGCGTCTGGCGCACGAAGTACGGCCCCGTCGAGTACCGCGCGACGGTCGGAGGCAAACGGGTCGCCTACACCACCCTGCGCTCGTCCTTCATGCACGAGGCGGACTCCATCATCGGCTTCCAGATGCTGAACGACCCGGACTACGTCAAGGGCCCGGAGTCCTTCCAGAAGGCCGTGCAGCACATCAACTACACCTTCAACTGGTTCTACGCCGACTCCGAGCACACCGCGTACTACAACAGCGGCGACAACCCGGTGCGGGCGACCGGCGTCGACGCCGAGTTCCCCGCCTGGGCGCGGCCCGCGTACGAGTGGCGCGGCTGGGAGCCGGAGACCAACACGGCCGACTACACCCCGCCCTCCGCCCACCCCCGCTCCACCGACCAGGACTACTACGTCTCCTGGAACAACAAGCAGGCCAGGGACTACACCACCGCGCCCTGGGGCAACGGGTCCGTGCACCGCGGCAACCTCCTGGAGGACCGGGTGAAGAAGCTGGTCCGGCAGGGAGGGGTGACCAGGGCCGCCCTGGTGAAGGCCATGGCCGACGCCGGGCTGACCGATCTGCGGGCGGCGGACGTCCTGCCCGAGCTCCTGAAGGTCGTCACCAGCTCGCCCGTCAGCGACCCCGCCGCAGCGGCCGCCGTCAGCAGACTCCAGGCCTGGGTCGCCGCGGGCGGCAAGCGCACGGAGACCGCGGCCGGCTCGAAGAAGTACGCCGACGCCGACGCGATCCGCATCCTGGACGCCTGGTGGCCGCTGCTGGTCAAGGCCGAGTTCGAACCGGGCCTGGGGAGCGAGCTGTACACGGCCGTCATCGCCAACCTCCCAGTCGACGAGTCCCCGTCGGCCGCGCACGGCCCGACCGGCTCACACGCGGGAAGCTCCTTCCAGTACGGCTGGTGGAGCTACGTCGACAAGGACGTCCGCGCGGTGCTCGGTGAGCAGGTCAACGGCCCCCTGGCCCGGAAGTACTGCGGCGGCGGAAACCTCGGCGTCTGCCGGGACATCCTGATCGGCACCCTGAAGGAGGCGGCCGGCAAGACCGCCGCTCAGGTCTACCCCGGCGACGACGTGTGCGCGGCGGGCGACCAGTGGTGTGCCGACTCGATCAACCACCGCACCCTCGGCGGCATCAAGCACGGCAAGATCGGCTGGCAGAACCGGCCGACCTACCAGCAGGTCGTGGAGTTCACCTCGCACCGGTGACGCACCACGCGGCGGCGGGTCAGCGGATGCGGCCCGCCGCCAGCACCAGCCGGGCCAGCTCCGCGTGCAGGATGTCGCTGTGCGCACCGGCCGGCGGGCCGCCGCGTCTGACCACCGCAGCCGCGTCGACGTTCACGCACCCCGAGACGGGCAGTGTCGCCTCCAGGGCCCCGGCGAGGGTGTAGGCGCGCGTGCCCGGCACCGCCTGCACCCCGTCATGGCCCATCGCGCCCCACTTGGCGCCAAGGGTCCGCCCCAGGTCCGGCTCGGCGGCCGACCGGCTGTCGCCCGCCATCCGGGAGGCCAGCGGATACATCGTGCCGAGGGCCGCGTCGTGCCGGGAGTGGCAGCACACCAGGGGCCCGTCGACGCGGTTCTGCTGCCCCTGGAGCACCCCTCCGGCACGGGCGTCGTGCGGCAGCCGGGCCGCGAACGCGTAGTGCGAGAAAGCCCCTTGGAGCAGCGTCACCGACTTCACCGTGCGCACGCCCTCGGGAAGGCCCCGCAGGGCGAACGACACCAGCCGCGCTCCGAAGCTGTGTCCGACGAGGTGCACGCGCACGCCCGGCGCCGCCTTCGCGAGCCGGCCGACCACCCGGCCCAGACCCCGCTCGCCGACGGTCCCCGCGCGCCGCTTCATCGCGTAGTACGTCGCCTGCCGCAGCAGTTCGTGGGCGCCCTCCCAGGGGTTGGGCATCCTGAACGGCTGCCGGGCGCCGGGTGCTTCGAGCTCCGCCAGCGCCCGCGCGAACCTTTCGCAGACCGCCGCCGACGACCCGGCGAACATCTCCGGGGCGCTCTGCGGCACGCCCTCCGCCACCGTGTCCGCCGCGAACAGCGCCTGCGGCCCGGGCGCCACCACCTCCACGAGCGCCCGCACCAGCCGCCCGAACTCCTCCAGCTCGGCCTCCTCAGGCGGCTGCTGCTCCAGCAGCCGGGCGATCTGGTCGACCAGGATCGCCCGGCCCGGGAAGGTCTCCAGCAGTGCGTGCCGCGTGTCCTTGTCCAGCACCGGGCGTCTCGGCGGATCGGCCGCCACGGCCCGCGGGAAGTCCGGGATCGGCTCGTCGGAGAACCGCATGGAGGGCCACAGCACTCCGACGTATCCGACCCGGGCGGCCGGGGCCAGCCGCGGGACGGGTGCGAAGAAGCGGTCGTACATCCGGGTCGCGCCCGAGCGGTCGTTGTTCCAGCCGTGCGCGAAGACGATCAGATCCCGCACGCCCCGCTCGGTCACGCCGGCGAGCAGCCGGTCGCGCCGGCGGCCCGCGGGGTCCCCGTCCGCGTCGAAGGCCAGCTCCCAGTAGGGAGTCACACTCATCGCCGGATCCGCCATGACAGGCCCCCTGGTTCCCGGGTGACGCCACGATGTGGGCGCATGGTCCTGCCAACGGGGGAACTTGGCCATACGTCACGGGCGCATCCGGGCTCAGCGGTAGAGGAGGTACTTCCGCCGCATCCTGCGGAACGCCGCCAGATCCTCCTGCCATCCGGCCACCACCTCGTCGGTGTCCGCACCCGCGTCGATCATCGTGCGCACGCGCGTGGAGCCGGTGAGCTTGTCGATCCAGTTGTCCGGGCGCCAGGCGAAACCGCTCCAGACCTGCTTGGCGGTCACCAGCAGGGCGATCCCCGTGCGGACGGGATCGAAGGCGGCCCGGTCGTGCACATGGAGCTGGACACCGCCGATCGTGCGGCCCTGGTACTTCGAGAAGGCGGGCGCGAAGTACGCCTCCCTGAACCGCACTCCGGGCAGCGCGAGTGCGTTCGCCGCCGCCGCCCAGCGCCGGTCGACGCCCTCCGCGCCCAGCAACTCGAACGGGCGGGTCGTGCCGCGTCCCTCCGAGAGGTTCGTGCCCTCGAACAGGCACGTCCCCGAGTAGACCAGGGCCGTCTCGGGCGTCGGCATGTTCGGGCTCGGGGGCACCCAGGGCAGCCCGGAGGCGTCGTGGAAGTCCGACCGCTTCCAGCCCGACATCCGCACGGTCTCCAGTGGCACGGGCTCGGTGAGGAACTCCGCGTTGAACAACCGTGCCAGCTCGGCGACGGTCATGCCGTGGGCCTGGGCGATGGGCTGCCGCCCGACGAACGTGGCGAACTCCTTGTGCAGGACCGGCCCGAGCGCCGTCCGGCCGGTCACCGGGTTCGGCCGGTCCAGCACCACGAACCGCTTGCCCGCGAGCCCTGCGGCCTCCATGCAGTCGTACAGGGTCCAGATGTACGTGTAGAAGCGCGCGCCGACGTCCTGGATGTCGAAGACGACCGTGTCGACCCCGGACGCGGTGAAGACGTCGGCGAGCGGCCGGCCGCTCTTGAGGTACGTGTCGTAGACGGGCAGACCGGTGGCCGGGTCGTCGTAACGGCCTTCGGAGCCGCCGGCCTGGGCGGTGCCGCGAAAGCCGTGTTCGGGGCCGAAGACGGCGGTCAGGCCGACGCGGTCGTCGGCGTGCATGACGTCGACGATGTGGCGGACATCGCGGGTGATGCCGGTGGGGTTGGTGACGATGCCGACCTTCTGGTCCTCGAGCAGGGCGTAACCGTCGCGGGCGAGTCGCTCGAAGCCGGTGCGGAGTCGTCCGTGGGGCTGGGCCGCGGCGGTGCCCGGTGTGGCCGGGACGGCCGCCGCCGTGGCCGCGGTGATGACGGCTCGTCTGGAAGGGCGCATGAGGTGACCTCCTTGAGCGGGGACGGTCGGCATGGGCACGGTATGTGCTCCCGCGGCCCGTGGGGAGCCCGCGGGCTGTCCGTGGTCCGTCGCGCCGTCCCCGCGCCCCTTCGAGGGCGCCGCCGACACCCCTTCCCTGGTACATACCGACCGGTTAGTCTGACGGCATTGCTGAGCCGCGACTGAGGAGACCGATGGTGGGAGCCTTTCAAGGGGCCGGAGTCGTTGTCACGGGGGCCGGAGGCGGAATCGGGGCGGCGCTCGCCCGGCGCTTCGCCGCCGAGGGGGCCCGGGTCGTCGTCAACGACCTGGACGCCGACCGGGCCAAGCAGGTCGCGGACGAGGTCGGCGGTATCGCCGTGGCCGGGGACGCCTCGGCGATCGTCTCCGACGCCCGGGACGCGCTCGACGGGACCGTCGACGTCTACTGCGCCAACGCCGGTGTCGCCTTCGAAGGCGGAGCCGCCGACGGGCCGCTGGACGAAACGGCCTGGGCCGCCTCCTGGGACGTGAACGTCATGGCGCATGTCCGGGCCGCCCACGCGCTGCTGCCCGGCTGGCTGGAGCGCGGCGGCGGGCGCTTCGTCTCCACCGTGTCCGCCGCCGGGCTGCTCACCATGATCGGGGCCGCCCCCTACGCCGTCACCAAGCACGGCGCGCTCGCCTTCGCCGAGTGGCTGTCGCTGACCTACCGGCACCGGGGCGTGAAGGTCCACGCCATCTGTCCCCAGGGCGTCCGCACCGACATGCTGGCCGCCACCGGCAGCGCGGGCGACCTGGTGCTCCAGCCGACCGCGATCGAGCCGGAGGCCGTGGCGGACGCCCTGATCGAGGGCATCCGGCAGGACCGCTTCCTGATCCTGCCGCACCCCGAGGTCGCCGCCTACCACCAGGCCCGGGCCGGTGACCCCGACCGGTGGCTGTCCGGCATGAACCGCATCCAGCAGCAGTGGGAGGGGACCCGGTGACCGAGTCCCGCTACGCGGCCAAGCCCTGGCTCGACCTGCTCAGCGACGCCCAGAAGGGCGCGATCAGTCCGGCCGTCTCCCTCGTGCACGCCCTGCGCCGGGCCGTGGCCGAGACGCCCGACGGCGACTTCCTGGCCTACTTCGACGGCCGGCTGACCTACCGTGAGACCGACGAGCTCAGTGACTCCGTCGCCGGGCACCTCGCGGCGCGCGGTCTTCGGCACGGCGACCGGGTCGCGGTGCTGCTGCAGAACTCCCCGCACTTCGTCCTCGCCGTGCTGGGCGCCTGGAAGGCGGGCGCGGTCGTCGTGCCCGTCAACCCGATGTACAAGTCGGGCGAGGTGTCCCACGTCCTGCGGGACGGCGAGGTCGCCGCGCTGATCTGCTCGGACCGGGCCTGGGAGTCGTATCTGCGCGAGACGGCGGCAGACTCGCCGGTGCGGATCGTGCTCACCGGATGCGAGCTGGACTTCCAGAGCCGCGGCGACGCGCGGGTGCTCACCTTCGAGCGGCTCCCGAAGGCCCCGGACGCCGACGACCTGATGACCGTGGCCCGGGCCGGGCACGAGCCGCCCGCCGGCCGGGACCCCGACGCCTCCGGCGTCGCGCTGATCAGCTACACCTCGGGCACGAGCGGCACCCCCAAGGGCGCCACCAACACGCACGGCAACATCATGTACAACGCCGAGCGGCAGCGGACCGGACTCGGGCTGCCCGAGCGGCCGGTCTACTTCGCGTTGGCGCCGCTGTTCCACATCACCGGCATGGTGTGCCAGTTCGGCGCCTGCCTGAACAGCGGCGGCACGCTCGTGCTCGCCTACCGCTTCGAGCCGGGCGTGGTGCTCGACGCGTTCGCCGAGCACCGCCCGCACTACACGGTCGGCCCGTCCACGGCCTTCATGGCGCTGGCCGCCCACCCCTCCGTCACCCGCGACCACTTCTCCTCCTTCCGGGTGATCTCCTCCGGCGGCGCCCCCCTGCCGCCCGCCCTGGTGGAGAGGTTCCGGGCCGGCTTCGGACCGTACCTTCGCAACGGTTACGGACTGACCGAGTGCACCGCGCCCTGCGCCTCCGTGCCGCCGGGTCTGCAGGCGCCGGTCGACCCGGTGTCCGGGACCCTCGCCGTGGGACTGCCCGGCCCCGACACGGTCGTACGGATCGTCGACGACGCCGGCCGTGAAGTGCCGTTCGGCGAGCAGGGCGAGATCGTCGTCCGCGGCCCGCAGGTCGTGCCCGGTTACTGGCGCCGCCCCGACGCCACCGCCGCTACCTTCCCCGGCGCCGAACTGCGCACCGGCGACATCGGCTTCATGGACGAGGAGGGCTGGCTCTACGTCGTCGACCGCAAGAAGGACATGATCAACGCGTCCGGCTTCAAGGTGTGGCCGCGCGAGGTCGAGGACGTCCTCTACACCCACCCGGCGGTGCGCGAGGCCGCCGTCGTCGGAGTGCCCGACGGGTATCGCGGGGAGACGGTCAAGGCCTACATCAGCCTGCGTCCGGACGCCGACACGGACCCGGATGCCCTCGCCGCCTACTGCAGGGAGAGACTGGCCGCCTACAAATATCCGCGCCAGGTGGAGATCCTGCCGGACTTGCCCAAGACGGCCAGTGGGAAGATCCTCCGTCGGGAACTTCGTTCCCGTACGCAAGGCAACTGACAGCAGAACGGAAAGGCAGGTGGCGGCAGTGCCCAGGACCACGGACTCGGACGGCACGCCCGTGCCTCAGCGGCTCCTGGCCGCCGCCACCCGGCTCTTCGCCGAGCAGGGCTACGACCGCACCTCGGTGCAGGAGATCGTCGAGGCGGCCGGCGTCACCAAGGGGGCGCTGTACCACTACTTCGGTTCCAAGGACGACCTGCTGCACGAGGTGTACGCGCGCGTGCTGCGCATCCAGCAGGAGCGGCTGGACGCCGTGGCGGATGCCGACGAGCCGGTCGAGAAGCGGCTACGGGCCGCGGCCGCGGACGTCGTGGTGACCACCATCGACAACCTCGACGACGCGATGATCTTCTGGCGCTCGATGCACCACCTCGGCCCCGAGAAGAACAAGCAGGTCCGCGCCGAGCGTCGCCGCTACCACGAGCGCTTCCGCGCGCTCGTGGAGGAGGGCCAGGAAGCGGGCGTCTTCTCCAGGGCGACCCCGGCTGACCTGGTGGTCGACTACCACTTCGGCTCGGTCCACCACCTGTCGACGTGGTACCGCCCGGACGGCCCGCTCAGTCCCCAGGAGGTCGCGGACCACCTGGCCGACCTGCTGCTTCGCGCGCTGCGTCCGTAAGGGCGGGCAGGGAGGCGAGCGCGGTGCGCCCGGCGGCGACGACCCGCCGGGCGCGGGGAAAGTCGTCGTCCACAGCCGGGCGGCCCCGCCGCCCGGCCAGGAGGAGGGGCGGCGGGGAGAGCCCCCACCGCCCCGCCGCGTCACACGTACCGCTTCAGCTCCCGTCGGGCCAGCGACCGCTGATGCACCTCGTCAGGCCCGTCCGCGATCATCAGCGTCCGCGCACCGGCGTACAGCTCCGCCAGCGGGAAGTCCTGGCTCACTCCGCCCGCGCCGTGCAACTGGATGGCCCGGTCGAGGATGTCCACCACCGCCCGAGGCGTGGCGATCTTGATGGACTGGATCTCGGTGTGCGCGCCTCGGTTCCCGACCGTGTCCATCAGCCACGCGGTCTTCAGCACCAGCAGCCGCAACTGCTCCACCGTCACCCGCGCGTCGGCGATCCAGTTGTGCACCACACCCTGCTGCGCCAGCGCCTTCCCGAACGCGGTCCGGGACACGGCCCGCTTGCACATCAGCTCGATGGCCCGCTCCGCCATGCCGATGAGCCGCATGCAGTGGTGGATCCGTCCGGGACCGAGTCGCGCCTGAGCGATGGCGAAGCCGCCGCCCTCCTCGCCGACCAGGTTCGAGACCGGCACGCGCGCGTGGTCGAAGATCACTTCCGCATGACCGCCGTGGTAGTGGTCCTCGTACCCGAACACCTGCATGGCGCGCTCGATGGTGACGCCCGGAGTGTCGCGCGGCACCAGCACCATCGACTGCTGACGGCGGATGTCCTCGCCGTCCGGGTCGGTCTTGCCCATCACGATGAAGATCTTGCAGTCGGGGTGCATCGCCCCGGAGATGTACCACTTGCGGCCGGTGATGACGTACTCGTCGCCGTCCCGCTCGATGTGCGTGGTGATGTTGGTGGCGTCCGAGGAGGCCACCTCCGGCTCGGTCATCGCGAACGCCGAGCGGATCTCACCGGCAAGCAGCGGCTCCAGCCACTGCTTGCGCTGCCGCTCGTCGCCGAACTGGGTGAGCACCTCCATGTTCCCGGTGTCGGGCGCCGCGCAGTTCGTCACCGTCGGAGCCAGCTGCGGGGAGCGGCCCATGATCTCGGCGAGCGGCGCGTACTGGAGGTTGGTGAGCCCGGCCCCGTACTCGGAGTCCGGCAGGAAGAGGTTCCACAAGCCCTGCCCGCGGGCCTCGGCCTTGAGCTCCTCGACCACGGGCACGGTCTCCCACGGCGAGTCGAGCCGCTCGCGCTGCTCGTGCGCGACGGCCTCGGCCGGGTAGACGTACTCGTCCATGAAGGCGAGGAGTTTGGCGCGCAGCTCTTCGGTGCGCGCGTCGAAAGCGAAGTCCATGTGGATCAGCCCTCCTGGAGGCCTTCGTGGAGCGTGGTCAGTCCGTGCCGGACGAAGACGGGGACGAGGTCGCCGATGCGGTCGAAGCCGCGGCCGACCGTCTGGCCCAGCGTGTAGCGGTAGTGGATGCCCTCGAGGATCACGGCGAGCTTGAACCAGGCGAACGCCGTGTACCAGGAGACCGCGCGGACGTCACGCCCCGAGCGTGCGGCGTACCGCTCGATGAGTTCCGACGGCGCCGGGTGCCCGGGGGCCTCGGCGGTCGTGGAGACAGGGGAGTCGGGCATGCCCAGCGGCATGCTGTACATGACCAGCAGGCCGAGGTCGGTGAGCGGGTCGCCGAGCGTCGACATCTCCCAGTCGAGGATCGCCCGGATCGAGTCGTCCTCCCCGATCAGCACGTTGTCGAGCCGGTAGTCGCCGTGCACGACGGCCGGGGCGGGGGAGTGGGGCAGTTCGCGGCCGAGGGCGGCGTGCAGCTCGTCGATGCCGTCCAGGTCGCGGTTGCGGGAGGCGTCCAGCTGCTTGCCCCAGCGCCGCAGCTGCCGGTCCAGGAAGCCCTCGGGCCGGCCGAAGTCCGCCAGGCCCACCGCGCCCGGGTCGACCGCGTGCAGCTCCACCAGTGTGTCGACCAGGTTCAGCACCGCGCCCCGGGTCCGCTCCGGACCGAGCGGGGCGAGCTGGTCGGCGGTGCGGTAGGGGGTGCCGTCGACGAACTCCATGACGTAGAACGGCGAGCCGAGCACCTCCTCGTCCTCGCACAGCAGCACCGGCCGCGGCACGGGCACGGCGGTCGGGTGCAGCGCGCTGATCACCCGGTGCTCGCGCTTCATGTCGTGCGCGGTGGCCAGGACATGACCGAGCGGCGGCCGCCGTACGACCCACCGCTCGCTGCCGTCGGAGACCGCGTAGGTGAGGTTCGACCGTCCGCCCTCGATCAGCCGGCCGGACAGCGGGCCGTTCACCAGGCCTGGCCGCTCGCGGTCGAGCAGGCCGCGCAACCGGTCGAGATCCAGTCCGGGCGGATGGTCGGGGCTCATGCGTCGCTCCTACGGGCAGGGTGGACAGTTCCCGACTCATGATGCCGACCGGTCGGTATGTCGTCCAGAGCGGGGCCGAAACGTGATCGGAGCCACGATAGGCCGACGGCTCGTCCCGGGAGGCGGCCGGGGAGGTTTCGGCCGGTTCGTTCAGGCCATCCGGCTTGCGTGCCCCGCGACGACACCGGAAGGTCGAAGCCATGAAGGCGATCAGCTACTCACGGTACGGCGGTCCCGAGGTGCTGGCGTTCGGGGAGGTCCGCGACCCGAAGGTCGGCCCCGACGCGGTGCTGGTCAAGGTCCGGGCGGCGGCCGTGAACCCCGTCGACTGGAAGGCCCGCGAGGGATACCTCGACGGGATCCTCGCACCCGTCTTCCCCGTGGTGCCCGGCTGGGACGTCTCGGGTGTCGTCGTACGACCCGGCGTGGCCGTCTCGGAGTTCGACGTCGGGGACGAGGTCATCGGGTACGTGCGTGAGGACTTCCTCTCCCGTGGCACCTTCGCCGAGTACGTGGCCGCACCCCTGCGCACCCTCGCGCGCAAGCCGCGCAACCTCTCGTTCGAGGAGGCGGCCGGGCTGCCGCTGGTCGGGCTCACCGCGTATCAGGTGCTCATCAAACTGCTTCAGGTGAAGCGGGGCGAGACCGTCCTGGTGCACGCCGCGGCAGGCGGTGTCGGCTCGATCGCCGTGCAGTTGGGCGTCCATCTGGGCGCCCGGGTGATCGGTACGGCGAGCGAGTCCAACCACGACTTCGTGCGGGGCCTGGGAGGGGAGCCGGTGGTGTACGGCGAGGGGCTGGGCGAGCGGGTGCGCGGACTGGCCCCGGAGGGGGTGGACGCGGTGTTCGACACCGTCGGAGGGGACGCGCTGAAGGTGTCGGCGAATCTGCTGGCTCCCGAGGGCCGCCTGGTGTCCATCGCCGACAACGACGTCGTGAACTACGGCGGCCGCTACTACTTCGTCCGCCCCGACGCGCAGGACCTGCGTCGGGTGGCTGACCTGGCGGAACAGGGCGTGGTGAGCGTGAACGTCGACGAGACGTTCCCCCTGGAGCGGGCGGCGGACGCGCACCTGCTGAACCAGCAGGGCCGCACCCGCGGCAAGATCGTCGTGACGGTGGACTGGGAGAGCGACGGCGAGTGAGGGTCGCAGTCGCCGCGGGAGCCGGGCCGGGAGGGCCCTAGAGGACGAGGGCGGCGCCGCAGGCCGCCATCGCCACCGTGCACAACACCGCCGCCGCTGCGTGCCGGGGCGCGAACGCCATGGGGCTCGAGGCGGTGGCGAGGGTGCGGATCCGGCGGTGGGCGATGCCGAGGAAGCCCAGCCAGAGCCCACAGCACAGGGCGCACGCGACGATCCCGGCCGCCGACGCCCCGCCGTGCAGCACGGTCTTCACCGCCAGGAGGGCGGCGACGGTGCCCGACAGTGTCGTACGGCGCCAGGCGAGCCGGGTCCGCTCGGGTTGCAGGCCGGGATCGCGGTCGGGGTCCCGCCGCCGGGCGGCCGGGGCGCTCACCGTTCGTATCCCGCGGGCATGGCGGCGACGGTGCCCGACAGTGTCGTACGGCGCCAGGCGAGCCGGGTCCGCTCGGGTTGCAGGCCGGGATCGCGGTCGGGGTCCCGCCGCCGGGC
>NZ_JBIVQO010000017.1:123231-135755 GCF_044755265.1 Streptomyces sp. NPDC092370
CGGCCGGGGCGCTCACCCCTCCCACCCCACGAGCACCACGACGACCATGGCGACCGCCACGACGGCGACGACGAGGCTCAGCAGGGCCGGGAACCGCGACACCGGCAGATCCTCGCCCCGGCGCATGGCCCGCTCGCAGCGCACCCAGTGGTTGACGGCCCGCAGCGAGCAGAGCACGCCCGCCGCCAGCAGGGCGAGCGCCAGCCCGACCCGCCAGCCCCAGCGCAGATCCGGCAGGAACTGGTCCACGGCGAAGCCGCCGCCGATCAGCGCGAGCGCGGTGCGCAGCCAGGCCAGGAAGGTACGTTCGTTCGCCAGGGAGAACCGGTAGTCGGGCGTCTCACCGTCCTCCCGGACCTCGGCGGGCGCGAACCACAACCGGACGTTCCGCACGAACTCGATCACGTGCGCGACCCTACCCGGGAGCCCGGCCCGGCTCCGCTTCAGCCGGCCGACCGGAACGCCTTGAGCCGCTCGTAGGCCGCCAGGCCGTCCGGCACCCACTCCCAGTCGTCCAGGCGCCGCTCGATCTCGTCCTCGGGCAGGAAATCGTGCCAGGCCACCTCTTCGGCCTGCGGCCGTACGGGGAGCTCGCAGCGGACCTCGTAGACCGCCGACCACCAGCTGCGTCCGGAGCCGTTGTCGTAGAGGAACGTGAAGAGATGGCGGGGCAGGGGGAGGCCGGTCACGCCCAGTTCCTCCTCGGCCTCCCGCAGGGCCGCCGTGTCGTAGGACTCGCCCGCGCCGACGACTCCGCCGACGAACATGTCGTACAGGGAGGGGAAGACCAGCTTGGTGGGGGTGCGCCGGTGCACGAAGACGCGGCCCCGGGCGTCCCGGGCCTGGATGAACACACAGCGATGGCGCAGGCCCCGGGCGTAGACCTCGCCGCGGGGGAACTGCCCGATGACATGGTCGTTCTCGTCGACGATGTCGAGGATCTCGTCAGCAGCGCTCATGCCCTCATCCAAGCAGGGCGCGTGCCCGCGCAGGGGCGGGGTCCGTCAGGGCGAGGCCGGGCTCACCGCGGGTGTGGCCACCCGTGCCCGCTCCGGTGCCCCCTGCGGCATCGCCGGATGCAGACCCAGCAGTACGATCCCGGCGACCACGGCCAGCAGGCCACCGGCCTCCCAGCTCAAGGCCGCCGCGTCGGTGCGCAGCCGGTCGCCCAGGAAGCCGACGCCGCAGACGATCCCGGCGAGCGGCTGGGCCGCGGTCAGGGCCGGCAGCGACTTGCGCAAGGACGCGGTCTCGAACGCGCTCTGTACGAGGACCAGCCCCGTGACGCCCAGCGCCAGCACCGCGTACGGCTCCCAGCCGGTGAGCAGCTCGGCGAGGCCGTCCTCGGAGGCCTTCTGCCCGCTGACCCGGGTCAGCGCGTCCTGCACGCCGTAGAGCAGTCCGGCGGCCAGAGCCAGCAGCACCGGACCGGAGCTCAGCCGGGACCGCCTGCCGTGGGCCGTCAGCAGCAGGGCGAGGCCGATCATGACCCCGATGATCACCCACTGCCGTGCCGGATCGGCCGTCGCGGCGCCGCCCTCCGGCCGGCCCGCCACGATGAACGCGGTCACCCCGCCCGCCAGCAGGAAGAGGCCGGCCCAGCCCTGGCGGCCCAGCGGCTGCCGGGTCTGCCGACGGGAGAGGGCGAGCGCGAAGAGCAGGTTCGTCGCGAGCAGCGGCTCCACGAGCGACAGCTCACCCTGCCCCAGTGCGGCGGCGCCGAGGCCCATGCCGGCCACCATCAGCGCGATGCCGCCGAGCCAGCGGGGCACCTTCACGAGGTCGATCAGCAGCCGGAAGGAGAGGAAGTCGCTCAGCGGGGCTCGCTGAGCCGCGTTCTGCTGGAGGACGAATCCGAAGCCCAGACAGCAGGCGGCGCCCAGGGCGAGCGCCATAACTAGAACCGACACGCGGTGTACCTCGATCGTCAGGTCGGGTCACGGTTGCGTAAGGGCCGACTGTACCGGCCGGCTCCGCCCGGCGCGCCCGTACGTCATGCCATCGTCGGGGGCGATGACAACCCGCGCTATGACGTGGGTCACAAAGGGCAAAGGGGGAAAATCGGTCACCACCACATTGGCCTCTTCTGCCTCTCGGATCACAATTCCCTCACAAGTAACGACAGTTGACGCGTGTAACGCCCCTGCGGGCCTTGACGGAAACCATTGGCTGCGGCTTGGCTGTGCGTGATCAGCTCATGGCAGTGCGCTCATACGCGCTCCCTCTGCCGCCGTGAGCCGGAACACAAGAAGAGCGCGTGAGGAAGTTCGCGGTGCCCCCACCCCCGCCTCCCCTCGGCCGCGGCCGCAGACGTGCGGCGCAGGCCTTCGACGAGGCCCTCGACGACGCCGATCTCGTGGCCGCCCGTGCCGCGCTGGCACAGGGCCGCTGGCAGAGCGCCCGTTCCCTGCTGGTGCACACCGGCGACGACTGGGACCGGCGGGGCCACCGCGTCACCGTCCTCGCGCGCGAGTCCTACTGCGCCGCGTGGGCCCGGGAGTGGCTGCTCGCCGAACCCGAGTCCGCCGACGCCTCCGTGCTGCTCGCCTTCGCCGAGGTCCGGCGCGTCCTGCACGGCAAGGCCAAGCCGGTCCGCGCCCGCGAGGCCTGCCGGGCCGCCGCGGACCGTGCCCCCGCCGATCCCACCCCGTGGCTGGGCCTGCTCCTGCTGGAGTGCGCGCTCGGCAGTGACCAGGACGTGGTCCGCGGCTTCGAAGCGGTCCGCGGCCGGTATGCCGACCACCACCACGCCCACCACCTGATGGTCGCCCGGCTCGCCGGCCGCCGCACCGAGGCCGGCCCGGACCCGCTGCACGAGGTCTACGACTTCGCCAACTGGGCCGCCGAACAGGCCCCCGCCGACTCCCCGCTCGCGATCCTGCCGGTCATCGCGCACGCCGAGCGCTACCGCGTGCTGGCCGCCGCCGGGCACGAACCCGCCGACCCGGCCGCCTCCGGCCACTGGGCGGACCGCCGCGCCCGGCAGGTCATGAAGGCCGCCTTCGACTGGTGGCTGGAGTGGGAACTGGAGGGGCACCCGCGGCGGCTGATCGACCTGAACTTCCTCGCCCACGCAAAGGTCTGCGAGGGGCGGGGCGCCGAGGCCGCCGCCCTGTTCCACCGGATCGGCCGCTACGCGACCCCGGCTCCCTGGTCGTACCCGGACCGCGACCCGCACACCGCCTTCGCCGCCGCCCGCGCCGGAGCGCTCGGCACGGCCTGACACCCCCGCCCCGAAGAGTGAGGACGCTCCCCCGATGACCACGGACAGTTCGAGAACGAGCCCATCCGCCACCGGCGGCATCAGTACGTTCAAGGGGCAGGAGCGCGCCCTGCGCGCCGACCGGCTCGGGACCGGGGGACTGCTGCTCTCCGTCCTCGCCGCGACCGCCCCGCTCATGGTCGTCGCGGGTGTCATGCCCACTGCATTCGCGGTGATGGGCATTGTCGGCCAGCCGCTGCTCTTCGTCCTCCTCGGCGTCGTCCTGATCCTTTTCAGCATCGGCTACGCCGAGATGAGCCGCCACGTCCACAACGCGGGCGCCTTCTACGCGTACATCTCCCGCGGCCTCGGCGGCACCGCCGGCGCGAGCGCCGCCCTGGTGGCCCTCGTCGCCTACAACGCGCTCCAGGTCGGCATCTACGGCATCTTCGGCTTCGAGGTCTCCGGGCTCCTCGCCACCTACGCCGACGTGGAGATCGCCTGGTGGATACCGGCTCTCGTGGCCGTGCTCGCCGTCGGGCTGCTGGGCTGGCTCAAGATCGACGTCAACGCCCGCGTGCTCGGCGTACTGCTGGTCGTCGAGGTGCTCCTGGTCGTCGTCTTCGACGTGGCCGCCCTCACCGACCCCGGCAAGGAGGGCCTGTCGCTGCACGCCTTCAACCCCGACACCCTCACCGGCGCCGGTGTCGGCACCGCCCTGTGCTTCTGCATCGCCGCGTTCCTCGGCTTCGAGCAGGCCCCGGTGTACGCCGAGGAGACCAGCCGCCCGCACGTCCTGGTGCCGCGCGTGATGTTCCTCGCCGTGGGCGGGGTCGCCGTCTTCTTCGCGCTGAGCTCTTGGGCCCTCACCGTCGCCACCGGCCCCTCCGCCGTCGTCGGCACGGCCCAGAAGCAGAGCGCCGGACTGCTGTTCTTCCTCACCGAGTCCCGCCTCGGCGGCACCTTCACGGACGTCCTGCACATCCTGTTCGTCACCGGCATGTTCGCCGCGCTGCTCAGCTTCCACAACGTCGTCGCCCGCTACGCCTTCGCCATGGGCCGCGAGGGCCTGCTGCCCGCCGCCTTCGGCCGCACCAGCGGCAGCAGCGGCGCCCCGGGCACCGGCTCGCTGCTCCAGACCGTCGTGGCCGTGGTGGTCGTGGCCGCCTTCGCGATCACCGACGACAAGCCGGCCGGTGACCCGACCGCGCCCGTGCTGCACCTGTTCACCTGGTTCGGCAACATCGGTGCCCTCGGCGTGATCGTGCTGATGGCGGCGGCCTCCCTGTCGGTCGTCGTCTTCTTCGTCCGCCGCGGCGCCGCGGGCACCCAGGCCTGGCGGCTGGTCACCTCCGCGCTCGCGGGCATCGCCCTGCTGGTCATCGCCGGATACACGGTGAAGGACTTCGAGGTGCTGGTCGGCGCCGGCCCCGACTCCTCGCTGAGCTGGGTGCTGCCCGGCACCGTCGGCCTCGCCGCGCTCGCAGGCGTCGTCCTCGGCCTGGTACTGCGCGCCCGCGCCCCCGAGAGGCACGCCCGGATCGGCCTCGGCAACGAGGCGTTCCAACTGGACAAGGCGGCCTCCTCCTGACGCGGCCCGCGCAAGAAGTGGTTACGGAAATCTGACGAGCACCCGCGCCCCCTGTCGCACCGGGGCCGCGGGTGTTCGAATGACAACGTGAACGAGGACGTACACGAGGGTGTGAACGACGAACACCCCGAAGAGCGGGGTGCCCCGATCGGCCGCCGCGTCTTCCTCGGCACCCTCGCCCTGGGAGCCGTCGGCGTGGTCGCCGCGCCCCCGCTGCAACGCGGCCTGGAGGGCTTCCTCGGCGGCGCGGCCGACAAGGACCCCACCGGACTGACCGGCCTGCTCCCGAACGGCGGCGGCTTCCGCTACTACTCGGTCGCCACGTCCGTCCCGCGCAAGAACGCCCGCGGCTACCGCCTCACCGTGGACGGCCTGGTCGACCGCCCCACGACCTACACCCTCGACGATCTCAAGGCCCTTCCCCAGACCCGCATGGTCCGCGACGTCCAGTGCGTCACGGGCTGGCGTGTGCCCCACACCCCCTTCGAGGGCGTACGCCTGTCCCGGCTCCTGGACGCGGCCCGGGTCCGCCCCACGGCCAGGGCCGTCCGCTTCACCTGCTTCGACGGCACGTACACCGAGAGCCTCACCCTCGACCAAGCCCGCCGCGCCGACGTCCTGGTCGCCCTGCGCATGCAGGACAAGGACCTCGGCCACTCGCACGGCGGCCCGGTCCGCCTCTACGTGGCGCCCATGTACTTCTACAAGTCGGCCAAGTGGCTCTCCGGCATCACCGTCACCGACGAGGTCCGGCCGGGCTACTGGGAGGAGCGCGGCTACGACGTCGACGCCTGGGTGGGCCGCTCGAACGGACGGGACGATGAGCCTACGAGCTGACACGCCGCCGACCACGGTCGACGTGCGCCGCTTCTCCCCTGTGCAGCGCTGGATCCACCGCACGACGGCCGCACTGATGGGCCTCTGCGTCGTCACGGCGGCCTGCCTCTACATCCCCCAGCTCGCCGAACTCGTCGGCCGCCGCGCGCTGGTCGTCACCCTGCACCAGTGGGCGGGCCTCGCCCTGCCCGTACCCGTCCTGGCCGGCCTCGCCTCCCGCACGTTCCGCGCCGACCTCGGCCGCCTCAACCGCTTCGGCCCGCACGACCGCACCTGGCTGCGCGCCGCCCTGCACCGCGACAAGCGCCACGCGTCCCGCCCCGCGGCCAAGTTCAACGCCGGCCAGAAGATCTACGCGGCCTGGATCGCCGGCGCCACACTGGTCATGCTCGCCACCGGCGTGATGATGTGGTTCACCCACCTCACCCCCATCCTCTGGCGCACCAGCGCCACCTTCGTCCACGACTGGCTGGCCCTCACCATCGGCATCGTCCTGGCCGGCCACATCGGCATGGCCCTGGCGGACCCGGAGGCCAGAAGGGGTATGCGCACCGGCACGGTGACCAGAGCCTGGGCAGACCGAGAGCACCCTCTGTGGCGCCCGTAGCCGTTCGGGGGCGCGGGGAACTGCGCTTCAAGCCACACCACACCCGCACCCTCAAGCCACACCACACCCGCACCCGCCCTCGCCGACGAGGGGCACGCCGTTGCCTGCCCGCGTTTGTCGACGAGGATGTCGAGCGGGTCCACCCGCTCCTCGACCTCGGCGACCTCCGAGGAAGACCACCGATGATCCGTCGGTCAGGTCGAACGCGGCCGTGTCCGCGCGGTCACCGGGCGGTTCGGCGGTGCCTCGGCGAGCCGGTCCTGGTCGCGCCCGTTCAGGACGACCGTGCAGCCGGCCTCCGCCGGCCCGTGCGCGAGGGCGGGTCCGATGCCCCGGCCGGAGCCGGTGACCACGGCCGTACGGCTGTCGAAGAGGGGGGTGAGGCGCCACCGCCGCGGCGCTCCTAGATCACGAGGGACAACAG
The DNA here is from genome assembly GCF_044755265.1 of Streptomyces sp. NPDC092370. Taxonomy (NCBI): domain Bacteria; kingdom Bacillati; phylum Actinomycetota; class Actinomycetes; order Kitasatosporales; family Streptomycetaceae; genus Streptomyces; species Streptomyces sp. NPDC092370. The sequence goes on from NZ_JBIVQO010000017.1 coordinate 129,893, forward strand.
CAGGACGATGCCGCCCGCGACCACGGAGATGATGCACTCCATGACCGACCAGGTCTTCAGGTTCTGGCCGACGCTGAGGCCGAAGTACTCCTTGACCAGCCAGAATCCGGCGTCGTTGACGTGGCTCAGGAAGAGCGAGCCGGCGCCGATGGCGAGGACCAGCAGCGCGGTGTGCGTGGTCGACATGTCGGCGGCGAGTGGGGCGACCAGACCGGCGGCCGAGACCGTCGCCACCGTCGCCGAACCGGTCGCCAGCCGGATCGCCACCGCGATCAGCCAGGCCAGCAGCAGCGCCGGGATCGACCAGTCCTCGGAGATCTCCAGCACCATCCGGCCGACGCCGGAGTCGATCAGGGTCTGCTTGAAGCCGCCGCCCGCGCCGACGATCAGCAGGATGCCCGCGATCGGCATGAGGCCCTTCTCGACGAGCGGCGGGATCCGCTCCTTGCCGAACCCGGCGGGCCGCAGCAGCGTGAAGATGCCCACCAGCACCGAGGCGAGCAGGGCGATCATCGGGGCGCCGATGACGTCGAAGATCCGCTGCACCAGGTTCTCGGGGTCGTCCACGACGATGTCGACCAGTGCCTTGGCGAGCATCAGGATCACCGGCAGCAGCACCGTGAACAGGGTGGCGCCGAATCCGGGCCGCTTGTCGAGCTCGTCGGAGGCGCGCTGCGGAATCATGTTCTCGGGCGCGGGGACGTCCACCCAGCGGGCCGCGTACCTGGAGAACACCGGACCGGCGATGACCACCGTGGGTATGGCGACGAGGACGCCGAGCGCCAGCGTGATGCCGAGGTCGGCCCCGACCGCGTCGATCGCGACCAGCGGACCGGGGTGCGGCGGCACCAGCCCGTGCATCACGGACAGGCCCGCGAGCGCCGGGATGCCGATGCGCATCAGCGAGTAGTTGCCGCGCTTGGCGACCATCAGGACCACCGGGATCAGCAGCACGATGCCGACCTCGAAGAACAGCGGCAGCCCGATCACGGAGGCGATCAGCACCATCGCCCACGGCATCGACCGCCCGCCGGCCTTGGCGAGGATGGTGTCGACGATCTGGTCGGCGCCACCGGAGTCGGCGAGCATCTTGCCGAGGATCGCCCCGAGGGCGATCAGCACACCGACGCCGGCGACCGTGGAGCCGAGGCCGGCGCTGAAGCTGAGGAGCACCTTGTCCAGCGGCGCCCCGGCGATCGCACCGAGCGCCAGCGACCCGATGGTCAGCGACAGGAAGGCGTGCAGCTTGAACTTGGTGATGAGCAGGACGATGACGGCGATGCCCGCCAGGACGGCGATGCCCAGCTGAGCGTGGCCGGCCGAGGTGATCGGCTCGGGTGCGTCCGCTGCCAGCATCTCGACGCTGAGTCCGGTCACGGTGGTTCCCTTGCGTTGGGGAGGGGGGAGGGGGGAGGGGGGAGAAGGCGCCAGGGGTTACCGGGAGGGCTCGGGGAGGTCCGCCAGGGCGTGCGCCGCCCGCTCGGTGATCTCCTCCGGGCCGCCCGCGACATCCACACCGATCCCCGCCTCGTCCGCCTGAAGGGGCTGGAGCGTGGCGAACTGGGAGTCGAGCAGCGCGGTGGGCATGAAGTGCCCCTGCCGGTGCGACATCCGCTCCTCGATCAGCGTCCGCTCACCCGTGAGGTGCACGAAGACCACGCCCGGTGCGGCGGCCCGCAGCCGATCGCGGTACGACCGCTTCAGCGCCGAGCAGCTGACCACCCCGCCGAGTCCGGCCCGCCCGTGCGCCCACGCGCCGATGGCGTCGAGCCAGGGCAGACGGTCCTCGTCGGTGAGGGGAGTACCGGCCGACATCTTGGCGATGTTGGCCGACGGGTGGAAGTCGTCGCCCTCGGCGTACGAAACGCCGAGCCGGGCCGCGAGCAGGGGACCGATGGTGCTCTTGCCGGTGCCCGCTACGCCCATGACCACGACGACATGGGGGGTGTTCATCGCTGCCTCACTGCCTGCTGTCCGAGGTCGACACATGATGTCGACGCAACTGAAACCCATTAGGTATGACGAATTCAAGAGGTCGGGATGAATAAGTCTGACCTTTTGGTGGCGTGATCTACCCCGTACGCTGAGTGCATGAGCACACCGGGCCGGGGGCTGCACGGCCGCGTACTGGACACCCTCGGCCCCGCGATCACGGCGGGTGAGTACCCTCCGGGCAGCGTCCTGCGTACGGACGAGCTCGCCCAGCGTTTCGACGTGTCACGCTCGGTGATGCGCGAGGCGGTCCGGGTCCTGGAGTCCATGTACCTGGTCGAATCGCGTCGTCGTGTCGGGGTGACGGTCCGTCCGAAGTCGGAGTGGAACGTCTACGACCCGCAGGTCATCCGCTGGCGGCTGGCGGGCGCCGACCGCCCCGGGCAGCTGCGGTCCCTCACGGTGCTGCGCTCGGCGATCGAACCGGTCGCGGCCGGTCTCGCCGCCCGGCACGCCACATCGGAGCAGTGCGCGGAACTCACCGAGTGCGCCCTCGGCATGGTCGCCCACTCACGGGGCCACAAGCTGGAGGGGTACCTCTTGCACGACGTCGCCTTCCACCGCGTCATCCTGGACGCGTCCGGCAACGAGATGTTCGCCCGGCTCGGGGACGTCGTCGCCGAGGTCCTGACCGGCCGCACCCAGCACGACGTGATGTTCGAGGACCCCGACCCGGCCGCCGTCACCCTGCACGTCCAGGTCGCCGAGGCGGTCCGCGCGGGCGACGCGGCCCGGGCGGAGGAGCTGACCCGCCAGATCACGGCCGGCGCCCTCCGGGAACTCGACATCCTGGCGCCGTAGCGGCTACGCCGGAAACTCCCCGTCGACGTACGCCCAGGCGCCGTCGACCCGTTCGAACCGGCTCCGCTCGTGCAGTGAACCGCCCCGGTACGACGCCCGGAACTCCACGCTGCCGGTGGAGTGGAACGCGGACCCGTCCTTCGTCTCCAGGATCTCCAGGCCCGTCCACCGCGTCCCCGGATCCAACTCCAGGGTTGCGGGCCGCGTCCGCGGATGCCAGGTCCGCAGCAGATATCCGACGTCCCCCTTCACGAAGGCGCAGTACCGCGACCGCATCAGCGCTTCGGCGGCCGGCGCGGCAGCCGCGCCGGAGTGGTACCGGCCACAGCACGCCTCGTAGGCCTGGGGGAGCCCGCAAGGACAGGAACGCCTGGTCATGGTCACCTTTCCGCGGCAACGACCGAGGGCCGCGACCTCGCGGTCGCGGCCCTCAGCCTCATGTGTCCGAGGGGGGACTTGAACCCCCACGCCCGATAAAGGGCACTAGCACCTCAAGCTAGCGCGTCTGCCATTCCGCCACCCGGACAAGGTGTCTGTCGCGCGGGTTCTCCCCGCGGCGACGACGTAAACATTACCAGGCTTTCCAGGGTGGCCGATCACCCCCTTCCACACCCCCGCGAGGCGTGAACGGCCTGTGACAGGCCGGGAGCGGCCTTGGGGCGCGGGCGCGGGAGAGAGAGGATGAGGGGGACCCACCAGCAGTGACAGCGGGAGGAAGCACGTGAGCGAGACGGACACGGCCAGGAGCGTCACCGGCGAGGACGAGGTCGTGGACCTCTGCCGCGAGCTGATCCAGATCGACACCAGCAACTACGGCGACCACTCGGGTCCGGGCGAGCGGAAGGCGGCCGAGTACGTCGCCGAGAAGCTGGCCGAGGTCGGGCTCGAACCACAGATCTTCGAGTCCCACCCGGGCCGGGCCTCCACCGTGGCGCGGATCGAGGGCGAGGACCCCTCCCGGCCCGCGCTCCTCATCCACGGCCACACCGACGTCGTACCGGCCAACGCGGACGACTGGACCCACCACCCCTTCTCCGGCGAGGTCGCCGACGGCTGCGTGTGGGGTCGCGGGGCCGTCGACATGAAGGACATGGACGCGATGACCCTCGCGGTCGTCCGCGACCGGCTGCGCAGCGGCCGCAAGCCCCCGCGCGACATCGTCCTCGCGTTCCTCGCCGACGAGGAGGCCGGCGGCACGTACGGCGCCAAGCACCTCGTCCGCAACCACCCCGACCTGTTCGAGGGCGTCACCGAGGCGATCAGCGAAGTGGGCGGATTCTCGTTCACCGTGAGCGAGCAGCGCCGGCTCTACCTGATCCAGACGGCCGAGAAGGGCATGCGCTGGATGAAGCTCACCGTGGCCGGCACGGCCGGGCACGGGTCGATGATCCACCGGGACAACGCGATCACCGAGCTGTCCGAGGCCGTGGCGCGGCTGGGGCGGCACAAGTTCCCGGTGCGGGTCACCAAGACCACCCGCGCCTTCCTCGACGAGCTCGGTGACGCGCTCGGTACCGAGCTGGACCCGGAGGACATGGAGTCGACCCTGGTGAGGCTCGGCGGCATCGCCAAGTTCATCGGCGCGACGCTGAGCAACACGGCCAACCCCACGCAGCTCGGTGCCGGCTACAAGGTCAACGTCATCCCGGGCGAGGCGACTGCCCACGTCGACGGACGCTTCCTGCCCGGACACGAGGAGGAGTTCCTCACCGACCTCGACCGCATCCTCGGCCCCAAGGTGCGGCGCGAGGACATCCACGCCGACAAGGCCGTGGAGACCACCTTCGACGGGGCGCTCGTGGCGGCGATGCAGTCGGCGCTGCTGGCCGAGGACCCGACGGCCAAGGCGATTCCCTACATGCTCTCCGGCGGGACGGACGCCAAGTCCTTCGACGACCTCGGCATCCGCGGCTTCGGCTTCGTGCCGCTGAAGCTGCCGCCGGAGCTGGACTTCGCCGGCATGTTCCACGGCGTGGACGAGCGGGTGCCGGTGGAGGGCCTGCGGTTCGGCGTGCGCGTGCTCGACCGCTTCATCGACGCGTCCTGAAGGCGCCCTGCCGACGGGCGCTATTCGGGCACCCGTGCGGAATTGACTGGGAAGAGTGAATGCGACGATAAGTTCGTAGCCTCATTACCCCCTCCTCGTTGAGCGACATGCGATCGCAAGACGGGTCGCTTTGCCAACTAGGAGGAATAATGATCAAGAAGGTCGTCGCTGCTGCGGCTGCCACCGGTGGGCTGGTTCTCGCGGGCGCGGGCCTGGCCGTCGCCGACTCGGGTGCTCAGGGTACCGCCACGCACTCCCCGGGCGTCCTGTCCGGCAACGTTGTTCAGGCGCCCGTTCACATCCCGGTGAACGCCTGCGGCAACACGGTCTCCGTGATCGGGCTGCTGAACCCTGCCTTCGGCAACACCTGCATCAACCAGTGATGCTTTCCCCTCGCTGAGGGGAGTTCCGAGCCGTTGGTCCCGGAGTGCGTGCCATGCGCTCCGGGGCCGAACGCTTCTTTCGAGGAATTCGAGAAGAATTCAAGACAGGGTCGAAGGCAGGTATTCAGCAATGCGACAGGCTACCCGCAAGGGTCTGATGACCGTGGCGGCCGCGACCGGCGTGATCGCCGCCGCGGGCGGCTCCGCGCACGCCGCATCGAGCGCCCAGGGCGCCGCTTCGGGATCGCCGGGCGTGCTGTCCGGGAACTCGGTGCAGGCGCCGGTGCACGCGCCGGTGAACGTCTGCGGCAACACGGTCGACGTCATCGGTGTGCTCAACCCGTCGGTCGGCAATTCGTGCGGCGACAACGGCGGTGGATCGTCGTCGGAGGGCGTCCAACAGGGTGGTCACGGTGGCTCGTACGCGGGTGGTCACGCCACCGACTCGCCCGGCGTCGGTTCGGGCAACCTCGTCCAGGCGCCGGTGCACGTGCCGGTGAACGTGTGCGGTAACAGTGTCGACGTCATCGGTGTGCTCAACCGGTCGGTCGGCAATTCGTGCGGCGACAACGGCGGTGGATCGTCGTCGGAGGGCGTCCAACAGGGTGGTCACGGTGGCTCGTACGCGGGTGGTCACGCC
>NZ_JBIVQO010000017.1:135852-137741 GCF_044755265.1 Streptomyces sp. NPDC092370
CGCCCGGCGTCGGTTCGGGCAACCTCGTCCAGGCGCCGGTGCACGTGCCGGTGAACGTGTGCGGTAACAGTGTCGACGTCATCGGTGTGCTCAACCCGTCGGTCGGCAATTCGTGCGCCGACAACGGCGGTGGATCGTCGTCGGAGGGTCACGCCACCGACTCGCCCGGCGTCGGCTCGGGCAACCACGTCCAGGCGCCGGTCCACGTGCCGCTGAACGTCTGCGGCAACAGTGTCGACGTCATCGGTGTCGGCAACCCCAGCACGGGCAACGACTGCTCGAACGGTGGCGGCGACAACGAGACCCCGGACCAGCCGGGGAACCCGGGTGACCCCGGTACTCCTGGTGACCCCGGCAACCCGGGTGACCCCGGTACTCCTGGTGACCCCGGCAACCCGGGCGACCCCGGCGACCCCGGCAACCCGGGCGACCCCGGCAACCCGGTTGACCCCGGCAACCCGGTTGACCCGGGTAACCCGGGCGACCCGGGTACTCCTCGTGACCCCGGTACCCCGGGCACTCCGCCCGCCACCGGCGTCGGGACCCCTGACGGTTCCCCGGACGGAAACCAGCCGGGCGGCCAGTTCGTGACGCAGCCGAAGAGCCACGCCCAGCTCGCCAGCACCGGCAGCGATCTGCCGCTCGGCCTCGCCCTCCCGGTCGGCGCGGGCGCGCTGCTGGCGGGCACGATCCTCTACCGCAAGGCGCGCGCCGCGGCCTGACACGCCCCCGGCAAAACGGAGTGGGCCCCGCCGAGGCGGGGCCCACTCCGTCATGTGTTCCTCCCCGTGCCCGTCTCAGCTCACCACGTGGCCCGCACCTGGCGGATGATCCTCCGACGCAACCGCACCCTGCGGCTGCCGTCGCGCAGCAGGCTCAGACGGTACAACTCCCAGTTTCCGTACTCCGCGTGGTCGGTCAGCAGACGTGCCGTTTCCTTGCGGGAGACCCCGCGAGGGACGTACACGTCGACAAATTCGTATTCCGGCATCGCATCTATTGTGCGGGCTGGGGCCAGGTACGGATAGCGTCTGCACTATGTCTGATGCTGCGCAGCCCACCGCTGCCGAGGTACGCGCCGCCGCCGAGGCGGTCAAGACCGCGCTCGACCGCCACCTGGCCGCGGTCGAACGCCGGTCGGGAGAGGACGACCCGGCGGTCTACGAGGCCTTCAACCAGCTGGCCGCGGCCGCAGAGGTGTACGACGAACTGCTCTACGACCGCTACGACGAGGTCACGCCCTTCGAGATCCCCGGGGCGGAGGACGCGCTGCCCCCGTACACCGGTCCCGAGGAACCGAACGCGCTGAGCGTGCTGATCCGTCGTGACTACGCCGTCGCCGAACCTCAGCGGCTGCTGGCGCAGGCACAGCGGATCGAATCAGCGGAGGGCGATGACGGCACCCCGGCCTCCGGGACGGTGCACGGCGCTCTCGGGCTGCTGTTCGGCGAGTTCGAACCCGACGAGATCGCCTCCCGGCACAAGGAGTTCGGGCTGGAGGAGGGCGACTCCACGCTCTGGGTGACGGCGGCGGACGAGCCGGCCGAACCCGGCGAGTGGCTGGAGGCACCGTTCGAGCAGGTCGACGCGCAGCAGGTGGTCTGCCGCTTCGACGTCAGTGCCGTCTTCGACGACGAGATCGACGACGACGATGACGAGGAAGGGGAAGACCTCGAGGACGAGCTCGTCGGCGACCTGGACGAGGACGAGGACCTGGAACCGCTGGACGCGGACCGCCGCTGAGCGCACCCGCAGGCCGCCACCGGGTGGTGGGGGGCGGGCCCCCCCCCCCCCCCCCCCCCCCCCCCCCCCCCCCCGCGGCGGGGGGGGGGGGCCCCCCCCCCGCCCCCCCCGCCGCGGCGGCCGGCCCCCCGGCCCCCGCCCCGGGG
>NZ_JBIVQO010000018.1:0-120235 GCF_044755265.1 Streptomyces sp. NPDC092370
CCGCTCCCGCTCCACCAGCAGCGGCAACGGCTCGCTGCTGGTGACGAGCTCCCGCAGCGGATGCCGGGCCAGGACCTCGTCCACCTCCGGCGTCAACGCCGCCGCGAAGCGGGCCGCCGTGGGCAGCGCGTCGTCGCGCAGGGTCTTCGCCGCGGCGAGCAGCACGGCGCGGCCGGCTTCCTTCGGTACGCCGGCCGCCGCCCGCTCGTGGAGCTCCGCGCCCTCTTCGAGGACCAGTCCCGGGTCGATGCCCGCTGGGATCTTTATGCCCGCCGCGTGGCGCCAGGTGGCCACCGGATCGCTCCAGGCCTCCACCCGGTACGACCAGCGGCCGACGGCGTTCGCGGTGACCTCGGCGCCCCAGCGGTCGCTGCCGGGGGCGAGCTCACGCATCGGCGTCCACGGGCCGGGGCGGCCCTCGGGGTCCTTCAGGACGACATTGGCGGCCACCGCGTCGTGCCCCTCCCGGAACACGGTGGCGGTGACCTCGAACGTCTCACCCACGACAGCCTTCGCCGGCCGGTTGCCGTTCTCCACGGCCGGGCGGACGTCCCGTACCGGGATGCGACCGATGGCCCGGGTCCTACTCATGGTCCTCACCTCCACCGTGCTCGAAAGCCGGGTTGTCGGGCCCGGTTCAGGGGACAGCTGTGCGGGAAGGCAGCTACCTTCCCGCCCTGGATCTCCGCTCGGCGGCCGGGGATATCCGCTCCGCCGCCGGCGTTCTTCGTCTGACCGCCGTGGCCGGACGGGGCCGTTCGTCCGGTTCCTGCAGACAGGTGACGTGCTGCTCCTGCAGGCACGTGATCTGCTGTTCCTCGAGGTAGGCGAGCTGGTTCGTGCGCAGATACCGCTCGGCCGCGTCCGCCGCCTCCCGTGCGCAGCGCTTGCCCATCAGCACACAGAGCGTGTAGCCGGAGTCCTCGAACGTGGTCCGCACCGTGCGGTCGTTCGGTGCCGCGAGCATCACGCGTTCCCAGGCCCGGTAACGCCGCAACTGCCGGGCGACTTCGGCTCTGGCGGGTAGCAGCATGGCACCGATCACCTTTCGGGGCTCGAGGGGCACGGTCTCCCGACGGTCGGACGGCGGCCGTGCGCACAGCGGCACGGACCCGTAACGGCGATCGAGTTCTTCACACATGGTGCACGGGTGACGACACAGCGTCTTGTTGGGCCTTCAACCAGTCATGGTTCGCTTAAGCCGTTCAGGCCATCGCGGCCGCTCACTTGCGACCACTGCCACCTCAGGCGTGCGCTCGTGTTGCACGAACGGGCTAGCACCCCCAGGCTGAGGGTGACTCAGAAGCGATAGGCGCTCACGTTCCGTGTTCGGGGCTCGTCCCGCAGGACCGCGGGAGCGAGGAGGAGCTGAGCTTCGCGGTGAGGAGCCGACCGATGAAGACCGCAGTGCCCTGCTACTACCACCTCGACGTGGAAGTCAGCCCGGAACGGGTGGGACAGGTCAGCCGCATTCTGGCCGCTCACCTGAAGTTCTGGGACCTGGACAACCTGGTCCAGCCCGTCTGCGGCGGTGCCGAGATGCTGCTCAAGGCCATCGCCGAACACGCCACGGACAAGAACACGTCGATCGAGATGTGGTGGAACCGGCAGCACCTGATCACCGCCATCGGGGACAACGACCGCGCCCTGCGCCCGGACCAGGAACTGCGGGGCTGCCTCGAGCACCTCGCCGCGATGAGCGACGGCTGGGGGTGCTGCGCCACCGAGACCGGCAGCAAGGTCATCTGGTTCTCGCAGCGCGCCCGCGCCGGGGAACGCGTCCCGCTGGTGCCGACCGCTCCCGCCCCGCGGGAGAGCGAGGGCCTCGATGTGCCCCGCGAGGAGCGGGTCGCGCAGCTGGCCGGTCCGGCCAGCACCCCGGGCGACCTCCTGGGGGAAGCCCGGTGACCCGCCGGCAGTCAAGGAAAGGGGCGTCCGCCTGGGGCGGGCGCCCTTACCCGCTGGGGGCGGACTACGACGGTGAGGGCACCAACTTCGCGCTCTTCAGCGAGGTCGCCGAACGCGTCGAGCTGATCCTCGTCGACGACGACGGCACGCACACCCAGGTACCGCTGAACGAGGTCGACGGCTTCGTGTGGCACGGCTACGTGCCCGGTGTCGGCCCCGGCCAGCGCTACGGCTACCGGGTGCACGGGCCGTGGGCCCCCGCCGCCGGCCACCGCTGCAACCCGGCGAAACTGCTGCTCGACCCATACGCCCGCGCGGTGGACGGGCAGATCGACAATCACCCCTCGCTCTACGAGCGCAACCCGGACGGCCCCGACCCGGCCGACAGCGCCGGGCACACCATGCTCGGCGTGGTGACCGACCCGGCCTTCGACTGGGGCGACGACGCCCGGCCCGGCCGGCCCTACGCCGACACGGTGATCTACGAGACACACGTCAAGGGCATGACCCGCACCCATCCCGAGGTGCCCGAGGAACTCAGGGGCACCTACGCCGGGCTGGCCCACCCCGCGGTCGTCGAACACCTGACCTCCCTGGGCGTCACGGCCGTAGAGCTGATGCCCGTCCACCAGTTCGTCCACGACGGGGTGCTGCACGACCGCGGCCTGGTCAACTACTGGGGCTACAACACCATCGGCTTCTTCGCGCCCCACAACGGTTACGCCGCCCACGGCTCGCGCGGGGGGCAGGTCGCCGAGTTCAAGCAGATGGTGAAGACCCTGCACGCGGCCGGGCTCGAAGTGATCCTCGACGTGGTCTACAACCACACCGCCGAGGGCAACGAGATGGGCCCCACCCTGTCCTTCCGCGGGATCGACAACTCCTCGTACTACCGCCTGGTCGACGGTGACTGGGAGCACTATTACGACACCACCGGCACCGGCAACAGCCTTCTGATGCGGCACCCCTACGTACTCCAGCTGATCATGGACTCGCTGCGGTACTGGGTCACCGAGATGCACGTCGACGGCTTCCGCTTCGACCTCGCGGCAACCCTCGCCCGGCAGTTCCACGAGGTGGACCGGCTGTCGGCGTTCTTCGACCTCATCCAGCAGGACCCGGTGATCAGCCGCGTCAAGCTGATCGCCGAGCCGTGGGACGTCGGCGAGGGCGGCTACCAGGTGGGCAACTTCCCGCCGCTGTGGTCGGAGTGGAACGGCATGTACCGCGACGCGGTGCGGGACTTCTGGCGCGGTGAGGACCACACGCTCGGCGAGTTCGCCTCCCGGCTCACGGGCTCCTCCGACCTCTACCAGCACAGCAGGCGCCGCCCGCGCGCCAGCGTCAACTTCGTCACCGCGCACGACGGCTTCACCCTGCGCGACCTCGTCTCGTACAACGACAAGCACAACGAGGACAACGGCGAGGACAACCAGGACGGCGAGAGCACCAACCGCTCCTGGAACTGCGGAACCGAGGGCCCGACCCGCGACGCCTCCGTGCTGGAGCTGCGCACACGTCAGCAGCGCAACTTCCTCGCCACGCTGCTGCTGTCCCAGGGCATCCCGATGCTCTCCCACGGCGACGAGCTCGGGCGCACCCAGGGCGGCAACAACAACGCCTACTGTCAGGACAACGAGATCTCGTGGATCGACTGGCGGCTCACCGCGGAGCAGCGCGACCTGCTGGAGTTCACCCGGTACCTCATCAGGCTGCGCACGGAACACCCCGTGCTGCGGCGGCGCCGCTTCTTCCACGGCGAGACCCTGACCCGGGCGGACCAGCCGCTGCCCGACCTGATGTGGCTGGCTCCGGACACCCGCGAGATGACCGACGACGACTGGCAGCGCGGCGACGCGCACTCCGTCGGTGTCTTCCTCAACGGCGACGCCATCGCCGAACCCGACCCGCGCGGCCGCCCGGTGGTCGACGACTCCTTCCTGGTGCTGTTCAACAGCCACTGGGAGCCGGTCGACTTCCGCCTTCCGGACGCCTCCTACGGCGATCGGTGGACGGCCCTCATCGACACGGCCGACCCGGAGGGCACGCCAGACGAGTCGGAGCACAAACCGGGTACGCGTCTCACCGTCGGGGCCCGCAGCCTGGTCCTGCTGTCCCGGCCGTCGCGGGCCTCGCGCGGAAAGGAATGAGCCGGGTCAGCGGTCGCGGCGGCGGGTCACCGTGAACTGCGCGCCGTCATGGTCCCGCAGCACCGCCTCGTCGCCGCCCGCGGACAGGACGCTGCCGCCGTGCAGTTCGGCCGCCCGGGCGCAGGCCTCGACATCGTCGACGGAGAAGTGGATCTGCCAGTGGGGCCGGATCGCGGGGTCGGGGGCCGCCTCCAGGGCGCCCGAATCGATCCGGGCCACCACGTCCCCGCGGCTGCGCAGCACGACCTCGCCGCCCTCGTAGTGGACCTCGCAGCAGCCCGGGTGCGGGGACGCCCAGTCGAGGACCTCGCCGTAGAAGATCGCCGCGTCGAAGGCGTCACGGGTGTGGAGCGTGATGAAGGCCGGCTGTGCGTTGCGCCAGGTCTCCCAGTCGGTGAAGAGGTCGCCCTCCCAGATTCCGAACGTCGCCCCGTCCCGGTCGGCCAGCAGCGCCGCCCGCCCCGGGGGCAGTGAGATCGGCCCGACGGCGACGGTGCCCATACGTTCCTGCACCCGCGCCACCGCCTCGTCCGCGCTGCGCACCGCGAAGTACGGAGTCCACGCCACCGCCATCTGCCACATGGTCGCCACCCCCGCGATGCCGGCCACGGGCGAGCCGTCCACCAGCGCGATCCGGAACCGGTCGCCGAGCTTGGCCGGCCGCCACTGCCAACCCAGCACGGCACCGTAGAACTCCTCGGTCGCCTTGACGTCCCGGCTCGTCAGGCTCACCCAGCAGGGAGCACCGAACACCGAGTGTGATGAGACGACGTCCTTCGTGCCGGAGGGGGTGGGCGTGTTGTGGTTCATGGCAGTCGCGTCCTGATCTCGTCGGCCTGGCAGCCACCGGAGGATTGACACCAGTGTCCAACCGGAACCGGTGTGGGCGCCTGCCGAGTACCCCGGCGGCGGCACCGAAACGGCATCCGGCCTGGTCCGCCCCGGTGGCACCGGGCGGTCCGAGTGACGACGATGGAGGGGTCGGACACTGCGTCAAGGTACTCAAGCACCCGAGGCGGCCTCGGGGACAGCGGCGCACCGGACCCGGAGGTGACCATGCCCACGGACGGGGGCTCGGACCGGATCTTCGCGTTGCAGGAAGAGGTCCAGCAGCTGAAGGAGGCGGTCGTCTCCCACGCTGTCGTGGACCAGGCGATCGGAGTGGTCGTCGTGCTCGGCCGGATCTCCCCCGACCAGGGGTGGACCGTGCTGAAGGAGGTCTCCCAGCACACCAACATCAAGCTGCGCAACGTCGCGGAACTGATCCTCGTCCGGGGGCGCACCGGCGTGATCCCCGAGGAGATCCGGGCCGCCCTGGAGCACGCCCTCGACCGCGCCGGACGGACGCGGATCCCCGGCTCGCCGCCGGAGGCGTGACCCCGGCGGCGCGCACCCGGCTTCATGGCGTCTCGGTCAGCAGCTCCTCACGCAGATGGGCGAAGCAGCTGCTGAGCAACCGGGAGACGTGCATCTGCGAGATGCCGAGCTGCTCCGCGATGCGGCTCTGGGTCATGCCCTTGAAGAACCGCAGGTAGAGAATGACCCGCTCACGCTCCGGCAGTGCCTCCAGACAGGGCCTGACGGCCACGCGGTTGACGACGATGTCGAAGGCCGGGTCGGGCCCGCCGATCGCGTCCCCGAGGGCGTAACCGTCGGTCCCGGGCATCTCCGCCTCCAGCGAGAGCGCGGAGAAGCACTCCAAGGCCTCCATACCGGTGCGGACCTCACCCTCGGTGAGCTGGGCGTACTCAGCGATCTCGGCGACCGTGGGGGAGTGGCCCGGGGTGGTCTGCGACAGCTCCTTGGCGGCGTGCCGCACGCGGTTGCGCAGGTCCTGTACCCGGCGGGGCACGTGCAGGGTCCACATGTGGTCACGGAAGTGGCGCTTGATCTCGCCGGTGACCGTCGGCACCGCGTACGCCTCGAAGGCGTTGCCGCGAGCCGGATCGTAGTGGTCGACGGCCTTCACGAGGCCGAGAGCCGCCACCTGGTACAGGTCCTCCAGGGCCTCGCCGCGGCCCCGGAAGCGGACGGCGATCCGCTCCGCCATGGGGAGCCAGGCCTCGACCAGTTCGTCCCGCAGGGCCTTGCGCTCGGGCCCCTCGGGCAGCCGCACGAGACGCGCGAACGCCTCGGCGGTGTCGGGGGCGTCGTCGTGGGGGTGCGTTCGGGTGCTTGCGGTGATACGCATGGTGCGCACCTCCCTGAGCAGGTGCTGTATGGACACACACCGTGGGAGCGCGGACTCGGGCCTCAGGAGAGCGCCGGGGGCCCGGGGCTGCCGGCTCCCATGCACGTGCCTCCTGTCCGAAGCACTTCCCTGCCCATTCCCGGACAGGGGCATAGCGAAACAATTACGACAATACGGCACTCGGTGGCCCTGGGCGCTTCCAGGTCACCTGCCGTTGCCGGTGCATCCCTCGACCTCTCTCGACCACGCCTCGCTCTGACTGCCTCTGCCGCAGAGCCCATCTCGCCGCGTGGAGCCCGAGGCCGCGCCGGCGCCAGACGCGGCAGTTCGACCTCGGCACCGGGCAGCCGCGGGTCGGGCATCCGCCACCGCAGGCGCCTGACGGTGGCCGTACCGCTCGCACGATGAGCAGCGGGAGCAGACGAGTGCGCACCCGGCCCCGCTACCCGGCAGGCGCGACGAGCCGGCGCCCGGATCAGCGCTGGGAGCCCACGAGCGCGCCGGCCAGCTCTTCGGGAAAGGCCTCCCCGGCCTCTCGACCCGGCCAAGGGCCTCGCCTCTGGCCTGCAAGTCGGTGTCCACGCTGGTCGACCGGTTCGCGTGGGCGGGACACCTGGTTCGCGAGAGCCACTCCGCCGACCGGCGGGACGCCCGGCTGCTGCCCATCCCCGCAGCCGGGGCTCGACGGAAACGAGTGGCGCCGTCGCCGCGCCGAACTCGTACGCAGCCAGGCGTCGCGCCTGGACGAGGCGCGGCCGGAGGGCGCTGCTCGTCTGCGGCCCGGCCCGCTGTGCCGTCGAGGGCGGCCGGCCGCTGCGGCGGGCCGCTGAACGCTTCCGGCCTCGCCCCCTACGGTCCGGCGGTGGGCGGATCGCCACCGCGCGTTCGGCGAGGCGGGCATGGCTGAGCGACCCCAGCCGTCCGCACCACAGCCCACGGCGCTCGGCATCGCGGCGGCCTCGGTCCCGCCCGGGCCGGCCGACCCGATGATCTTCACTCGTGGAAGTGATGTGCGGCACGCCCGGGCAAGCGCTTTCTCCGACTGTTTCCGGATAACCGCTGGGCACGGCTTGATCACCGATCAAAACGGATGAACTGCCAGGCCACAGCCCATTCTGCTCATTTGACAGTGCGCTCGGAGCACAGATAGGAAGCAGCTTCCAGAGGTCGAGAGGTGCAGCGTGTACGAGCCGAACGTGGTCGGGGACTGGCAGGAGTACGACGAGCATGCCGGTCTGCGTGTCCGCGTCCACCGCCTGGAACTGGCCGAGCCGCCCCGCGGCCGGGACGACGCCGCCGAAGGGCTGGCCTACTTCCGCCTCCGCGTGACGGTCGAGAACCGCGGCAGCCGCCATCTCGGCATCCACCTCGAGGACGGCCAGATCGACGTCCGGCTCGGCCCGGACGGGGAGAGCGCCTTCATCGACTGGCGCAACTCGCAGTTCATCGAGGGCTTCGACGTCTACCCGCTGCGCCGGGCCACCGCAGTGCTGTACGCGGCCGGGACCGAGGCGTCCCTGGGTCTCGTGGACGTCCAGGTGCAGTTGCGCGTGGAGGAGGAGTGGACCGACCGCCGGCTCTGGGCGGGCGGCATCGGGGCGCACGAGGGCCCTGCCGGGGCCCCGCAGGGCGCGGTGCGGGACAGTCTGGCGCACCAGGTGAGCGTCTTCCTGCGGGACCAGGCGGAGGAAGGCACCGCCTGATTCCGTGTCAGGGTGTCGCGGAGGTCAGTGCGGGATGCCGTCGATGATCTCGCGGGCGCCCTGACGGAGCAGGGCCACGGCGACCGAGGTGCCGAGCGTCGCCGGGTCGAGCCGGCCCGCCCACTCGTGCGCGTTGAGCCGGGTCTTGCCGTCCGGGGTGAACACACAGGCCCGCAGGGACAGTTCACCACTGCGGTCCACCCGCGCGAACCCGGCGATGGGGCTGTTGCAGTGCCCCTGCAGCACATGCAGGAACATGCGCTCGGCGGTGGTCTCCCGGTGGGTGTCCGGGTCGCCGAGACCGCTCACCGCGTCGATCAGCGCGGCGTCGTCCTCGCGACACTGGAGGGCCAGCACGCCCGCGCCGATGGGCGGCATCATCGTCTCGGTCGAGAGGATCTCGCTGATCACGTCCTCGCGGCCGATGCGCTCGAGGCCGGAGACCGCGAGCAGCAGGGCGTCCGCCTCCCCGGCGGCCAGCTTCGCCAGACGCCGGTTGGCGTTGCCGCGGAAGGGCACGCACTCCAGGTGGGGGTGCGTGGCGGCCAGTTGGGCGACCCGGCGCACCGAGGAGGTGCCGATCCGTGTGCCGGCCGGCAGCTCGTCCAGGGTGAGCCCGCCCGGGTGGATCAGGGCGTCGCGGATGTCGTCCCGCCTGAGGAACGCGGCGAACACCGTGCCCGCGGGGAGCGGCCGGTCGGCGGGCACGTCCTTCACACAGTGCACGGCGAGGTCGGCCTCGCCGGCCAGCAGCGCCGCGTCGACCTCCTTGGTGAACGCGCCCTTGCCCTCGACCTGGGACAGATCACCCATCCACTTGTCGCCGGTGGTCTTCACCGGCACGACCTCGGTGCGCACTCCGGGGTGGGCGGCGGCCAACTCGGCCCGGACGCGCTCCACCTGGGCCAGGGCCATGGGGGAGTCGCGGGAGACGATGCGGATCAGTTCGGGGACGGACATGCGGACACGATAGACCCTCCCGAGGGAGCGTTCGTGCCGTAACTCCACCGACGGCCCTGCTTCGGGCGTCAGTTCGGGACGAGCTCCCCGGTACGGCCCGGACCGGTTCGCCTGGCGCGAGGGTCCGGGCCGAGTCGGGGGCCGGTGCCGTCAGGCGTACGGGTCGAAGGCGATGCCGGAGGGCTTGGCAGATGCCAGGTGGTGGGCGAACTTGGCGTCCTTCAGGCCGAAGTTGGCGCTGCCGAAGTCGTAGGACGTGAGCTTGTCGCGCACTCCCGCCGGGTAGCCGTTCCAGCCGACCAGCGCCGGGTACTGCCAGGTGCGCTCGTGGTTCTCCGGCGGCTCGTCGTTCGCGTTCGCGGCGCGGAAGCAGTGGGTTCTGATGCCGTCCTTGTGGTACACGATCTTCGCGTGGGTGCCTTCGAAGCGGATGGCGGACGCCGCGCGCACGGTGAACGAACCGTGGTTGGACGTCGAGACGTACTTGACCCGGTTGTCCTGCACGAACACCGCGACGTGCTCGAAGTCGTGCCGGTGGCCGCCGATGCCGCTGCCGGCCACGGCTTGGTCCTTCTCGAAGTAGAGGGCGTAGAGGATCGCGCACCAGCCGTTGTTGCACTTGGAGCGCGCGTAGCCGTTGGTGTTGTCGAGGTCCGAGGCGTCCCGGCAGTTGCCGTTCAGTGCACCGGTCGGTTTCAGTCCGCCGTTCACCGTGCCGTCGGGGCCGATCGCGGGCGTGGAGTAGCACCCGTCGGTGTCGTAGTCGTAGGCGGGCTGGTACGTCTGCTCCAGCGCGTCCGCGTTGGCGGGCAGCGCCGACGGCGGTGCCGCGAAGGCCGTGGCGGGAACCGCCAGGACGAGGGCGGCGGCACCGGCCGCTCCGGTGAACCATGTCCTGCGGTGGGCGAGCGGGCGTGACGACACTGCGTCCTCCTCGGTCCGGGCGCAGCCCAACGGCTGTGGGAGAAAGGGAGGTTCAGCTTCCAGGTTGAGCGCGTCCATGCCAAGAGGGGCGGAGGATCCCAGGGGTGAATCACGGCCGAACAGCCGGGGGCAGACGTCGTTTCAGACCAGGTCGTCCGGGATGTCGGCCGCCGCCTCCTCGGGCGCGAGATCCGGCCGCAGCCGCAGCCAGGACGGCTGGCGCAGCATCCCCTCCCGGGTGCGGGTGCTGTAGCGCACCTCGCCCACCAGGCGGGGCACGACCCAGTGCGCGCCCGGAGCGCGCGGGGCGGGGTCGAAGGGGCAGACATCGGTCGCGGCCGCCCGCAACAGTCCGGCGAGTTCGGTGCGTTCGGCCTCGCTCCAGCCGGTGCCGACGCTCCCGACGTAGCGCAGCCGCCCCGCGGCACGCTGTCCGACCAGCACCGCGCCGGGCAGGCCGGTGAGCCGCCCCCTGCCGGGCTGCCAGCCGCCGACCAGGACGTCCTCGGTGCGCATGTTGCGGATCTTGATCCAGGCCCGCGAGCGCACCCCCGGCTCGTACGGCGAGTCCAGCCGCTTGCAGACCAGTCCCTCCAAGCCGTGCTCCTGGGTGGCGCGCAGGGCCTCGGCGCCGTGGCCCACGAGTGCGCGGGGCGTCGACCAGGAGGATCCGGCGAGGCCGAGGTCCTCCAGCGCCGCGCGGCGTCGCATGTAGGGGAGCCGGAGGAGGGAGCGGTCTTCCAGGTGCATCAGGTCGAACAGCACCAGATGGACCGGGACCTCCGCTGCCCGTCGCGCGGCCCTGGCGGGCGCGTGCGCCAGCCCCATGCGTGACTGGAGCAACTGGAAGCTGGCGCGGCCCTGTTCGTCCAGGGCCATGATCTCACCGTCCAGGACGGCGGGTGCGGCGCCGAGGGCGGTGCCCAGCGGCCGCAATTCGGGGTAGGCGGCCGTGATGTCGTCCCCGGAGCGGGCGCGCAGCAGCACGCTGCCGTCCCCGGGCAGATAGACCACCACGCGCTGCCCGTCCTGTTTGGTCTCGTAGGCCCAGCGTGTGTCCTGTGCGGCGGGCGGCAGGGTGCCGGACGTGGCGAGCATGGGCGGGATCAGCGGCAGGTCCACGGGTGAGGTGTCGACGAACCGGTGGGCGCTCACGCGCGTTTTGGGCCTGGTTCCCCTGAACGGCTGCTCCCCGGTGGATTTGCTTGACTTACGCAACTGAATGCTAGCGTGCGTTCATGTCCACACCACCGCTGCCCGATGCTCCTTCCGTGGACGTGATCGAGATCGAGCGCGCGCTCACCCGCATCACGTACCTGAGCACGCGGGCCCGCCGGCACGACCGGCTGATGGCCCTGGCGGGCGTGCCGCTCGACCGGGCCGCCGTCGCGCTGCTGCGGCAGGTCGCCGACTCCGAGCCACTGCGGCCGGGGGAACTCGCCGCCCG
Source organism: Streptomyces sp. NPDC092370 (assembly GCF_044755265.1). NCBI lineage: Bacteria > Bacillati > Actinomycetota > Actinomycetes > Kitasatosporales > Streptomycetaceae > Streptomyces > Streptomyces sp. NPDC092370. The sequence continues at coordinate 11,284 of NZ_JBIVQO010000018.1, forward strand.
GCTGGGCGTGGAGGCGTCGCACGTCACGCGCACGGTGCAGCAGTTGCAGACGTCCGGACACGTCACCCGCGTCCCCGATCCGGACGACCGTCGCGCCCAGCGCATCCAGCTCACCGAGGCGGGCGGCGAGGCCATCGCCAAGATCCGCGATGCCGGGATCCGCGCCATGCGGGCGGCCCTCTCGGACTGGTCCCCCGGGGACCTGCGGCACCTCGCGACGCTCTTCCACCGCATGGTCGACGACTTCCTCGCCCACGCCCTCGACGAGGAGGGCGAACCACGGCCGGCTCCGGCCGGCGAGGCCTGAACCGTCACCGAGCGGACACGTTCCGCGGGTGCGTCCGTCGGCCGGCCGCCGTTCCCGGCGGCGCGGGCTCGCGCAGTCCGCACAGCAGGAGGCGGCCCAGCGCGGGCAGCGCGATGAGAGAGAACAGAGCCGAGCGGAGGGTCATCGCGTCGGCCAGGGCCCCGAGGGCGGGTGCCGCCAGACCGCCGACGCTCACGGTGAGGCCCGGATCGACGTCTTCCGGCGCTCCTTCGGCTATCCGCCGGGCAGCCACCACCGGCGCTCCCGGGGCCCGGGTGAACCGACCCGTCTACCGACTGGTAATAATGCCCGGCAGGCCTTCAGAGGAGGAACCGTGTCCCGGTCCGAACGCTCGCCCCTGCTGCTCGCCGGCCTGCTGGCCACCGCGGGTGTCGCCCACTTCGCCGCCCCACGCCCGTTCGACGCGACCATCCCGCGTGGCCTGCCCGGCACCCCCAGAGCCTGGACCTACGCGAGCGGCGCCGCCGAGCTCGCGCTGGCCGCCGGTCTGGCCCTGCCGCGCACCCGCAGGACGGCCGCGCTGGCCGCGGCCGCCTTCTTCGTCGGGGTGTTCCCCGCCAACGTCAAGATGGCCGCCGACTGGCGCCACCGCCCCGCCCCGCAGAAGGCCGCCGCCTTCGGGCGCCTGCCCCTGCAGGTGCCCCTCGTGCTCTGGGCCCGCGGTGTCGCACGGAACGCGGAGGCCAGGTCGTGACCGCGCGCGTGGAGACCGGCGACACGGTCGAGGACTTCGCCCTGCCCGACGAGACCGGCACCGTCCGCAGTCTTTCCGGGCTGCTCGCCGAGGGCCCGGTCGTGCTGTTCTTCTACCCGGCCGCCCTGACCCGCGGCTGCACGGCCCAGGCCTGTCACTTCCGCGACCTTGCCACCGAGTTCGCCGCCGTCGGGGCACGCCCCGTCGGTATCAGCGGTGACGCCGTCGAGCGGCAGCAGGAGTTCGCCGGACGGCACGGCCTCGGCATGCCGCTGCTGTCCGACGCCGACGGCGCGGTCCGTGAACGGTTCGGAGTGAAGCGGGGCTTCTCCCTGGCGCCCACCAAGCGCACCACGTTCGTCATAGCGCAGGACCGCACCGTCCTCGACGTCGTACGCAGCGAACTGCTCATGAACGCGCACGCCGACCGGGCGCTCGCCGCGCTGCGCGCCCACGGAGCCTGACACTGTCACGAATGCTGCGTCGCGGTTGATAGCGGGCTGCGGAGGGATAATCCTGGACGATATGGAGGACGCCTCCGCTGCTGCGATCATCGACGCCCGAGGCATTCTGACGGGGTGGAGCCGGGGTGCCCGGCAGCTGACCGGCTATCCGGCCGAGGAAGTCGTGGGCCGGGCCGCACGGGAACTACTCGCCGAGGACGTGCCGCCCGAGGCGGTGTCCGCACTCTCGGGCACCGTCATGGTGCGGCACCGCGACGGCTACCTCGTCGGGGTCCGCGTCAGTGCCTGCGCGGTGTCGGGCGCGGACGGGGAAACGGACGTCTATGTGATCACCGCCGCGCCACCCGGCCGCGAGGAGACGTCCCTCGCGGGCCGCGCCTTCCAGCAGGCGTCCATGTCGATGTCCGTCTTCGACACCGGCCAGCGCTATCTGCGGCTCAACGAAGCCGCCTGCCACGTGATGGGCGTGTCCGAGGAGACCCTGCTCGGCCGGCACTTCCCGGAGACCGTGGAGGAGGCCGAGCACGTGCGCGGCTTCAACTGGCATCTCCGGCACGTCGTGGAGACGGGCCGGCCGGTGCGCTACGAGAGCTACACCGGCGCGCCGGCCCTGAACCGGGAGCACGCCTGGGTCACCGAGATGTGGCCGGTCCGGGACGCCGCCGGCGCACTCGTGGGGACAGCCCTGGCCGCGTTCGACAGCACCGAGCAGTACTGGGCCCGCCAGCGGCTGGCCCTGCTCAACGAAGCCGCGGCCGCCATCGGCACCACACTGGACGTGGTCCGCACGGCCGAGGAGCTGATCGAGGTCGTGGTGCCCCGGTTCGCGGACTTCGCGAGCGTGGACCTGTTCGACTGGGTGCTCGGCGCGGACGAGCAGCCCGCGGTGCCCACCGAACAGATCACCCTCAGGCGGGTCGCGCACGGCTCCGTCACCGAGGGCACCCCAGAAGCGGCCGTGCGTCTGGGAGAAGTCGACGTCTACACGGCGTTCTCGCCGATCGCCCGGGCTCTGCGGGAAGGCGGAGCCGTCCTTAGCCAGGCAGGAGAGCCCGCCTTCGTGCGCTGGGTCGCCGAGCGCAATTCCCGCGCCCCGCAGGGACGCCCTTACCGCACGGGCGCCCATTCGATGCTGGCCGTACCGCTGCGGGCCCGCGGCACCACACTGGGTGTCGCCGTGGCCGTCCGAGTGGCCCAGGCCGACGACTACGGCGCCGACGACGCCGTGTTCGCCGAGGAACTCGCCAGCCGTGCCGCGGTCTGCGTCGACAACGCCCGCCGCTTCGCCCGGGAACGCACCACCGCCCTCGCCCTCCAGCACAGCCTGCTGCCGCGGGGGCTGCCCGGCCAGGCCGCCGTCCAGGTCGCCCACCGCTACCTGCCCTCCGGCTCGGCGGCCGGCATCGGCGGCGACTGGTTCGACGTGATCCCGCTGCCGGGCAGCCGCGTCGCGCTGGTCGTCGGGGACGTCGTGGGGCACGGCATCCCCTCCACGGCGACCATGGGCCGGCTGGTCACGGCCGTCCGCACCCTCGCCGACGTGGACCTCCCGCCGGACGAGCTCCTCACCCACCTCGACGACCTGGTCACCCACCTGGCGTCGGACGACGAGGAGGAGGTCGCCGAGCTCGGCGCGACCTGCCTCTACGCCGTCTACGACCCCGTCACACGCCGCCTGAACGTGGCCGCCGCCGGGCATCCCGCCCCCGCGCTGGTGCTGCCCGACGGCTCGGCCCGGCTCATTCCCATGAGCGCGGGGCCGCCGCTCGGAGTGGGAGGGCTGCCGTTCGAGGCGACGGAGCTCCAGCTGCCCGAGGACTCCGTCGTCGCCCTCTACACCGACGGACTCGTCGAGGACCGTGATCGCGACGTCGACCACGCCACCGAGGAGCTGTGCCGGGCCCTGACCGTGCCGGCGGACTCGCTGGACGCCCTGTGCGACTCGGTGCTGAAGGCCGTTTTGCCGGAGGAACCCGGTGACGACGTGGCACTGTTGCTGGCGCGCACCCGGGCGCTCGGCGCCGATCAGGTCGCCACCTGGGACGTCACCCCGGACCCCGCGGAGGTGGCCACCACCCGGCAGGCCGCGACCGACCAGCTCACCGCATGGGGTCTGGACGAGACGGCCTTCGTCACCGAACTCGTCGTCAGCGAACTGGTCACCAACGCCATCCGGTACGGCGCTCCGCCCATCCAGCTCCGGCTGATCCGCGACCAGACCCTCATCTGCGAGGTGTCGGACGGCAGTTCCACCTCCCCGCACCTGCGGCGGGCGCACCAGGACGACGAGGGCGGTCGTGGCCTGCTGCTGGTCGCCCAGCTCACCCAGCGCTGGGGCAGCAGGCAGACCACCAGGGGCAAGACCATCTGGTGCGAGCAGTCCCTCACGCCGCTGTTCTGAGCGGCCGGCTCACTTCCCAGCCGCCTCCGACGCGACCTGGGCGAGGGTACGGCCGGACGTGACCGAGCGGGCCCGGCGCGGATCGGGAGCCCCGGCCCGGCGGCTCGTGTCACCGGCCCGTTTCACGAGCAGCCACGCCTCCTCGCCGTCGCCGCTGCGACCGCTGCGGAACCGGGTCAGGGCGTACTCGCCGTGCAGCTTGGAACCGCTCAGCCGGAACGTGGCGTGCCCGCGCTCCAGGGACTGCGCGAAGTCGACGGACCGGCCCTCGCGGTCGTGGCTCAGCGGCTCGTACGTGCCGTGGTCCCAGACGATCACCGTGCCGCCGCCGTACTCACCGCGGGGGATCACGCCCTCGAACTCCTCGTACTCCAGCGGATGGTCCTCCGTGGGCACGGCCAGCCGCTTGTCCTTGGGGTCCGCCGAAGGGCCTTTGGGAATCGACCAGGACTTCAGCACGTCGCCCACCTGCAACCGGAAGTCGAAGTGCATCGTGCTCGCGTCATGGATCTGCACCACGAACCGGGGCTCGTCACCGGCCGCCGCACCGCGTCCCCGGGGCTCGCCGGTCCGGTCGACGTCGCGTTTGCCGCGGTGGTCCCGCAGCCGGTCCCGCTCAGCCACCTGCGGCTCCTTCCTGCCTCGCGAGCCCCGGGTACCCGTCAGAACTCCTCGTGCACCTCGGGGTCCCCGCCCACCCGCCGGTGCGCCCGGTCCGCAACCGCCCGCATCTCGTCCTCGCCCAGCTCGAAGCCGAAGACGTCGAGGTTGGCGCGCTGCCGCTCGGGGTTGGCGACTTCGGGATGGGCACCGCCCCGAGCTGGGTGTGCCAGCGCAGCACGACCTGCCCGGCCGTCACCCCGTGCGCCTCGGCGATCCGCGCCACGGCGGGATCGTCCAGCAGGGGCGTGCCCCGGCCCAGCGGGCTCCAGCTCTCGGTGACGATGCCCTTGTCCGCGTGGAAGGCGCGCAGGTCGTCCTGCGGCAGGAAGGGGTGCAGCTCGATCTGGTTGACGCAGGGCAGCACCCCGGTTTCCTTGTCCAGCCGCTCGATGCGCCCCGCCGTGAAGTTCGAGACGCCGATCGACCGGGCGAGCCCCTCCTCGCGCAGCTTGATCATGGCCTTCCAGGAGTCGACGTACCGGTCCACGCGGCAGCGGCCAGTGGATCAGGTACAGGTCGACGTACTCCAGGCCGAGGCGGGCCCGGGACTCCTCGAAGGAGGCGAGGGTCTCCTCGTAGCCGTGATGGCGGCCCGGGAGTTTCGTCGTCACGACGATCTCCTCGCGCGACACCAACCCGGAGGCCACACCCCGGCCCCCCCCGTCTCCTTGCGGTAGTTGGTCGCCGTGTCGATCAGACGGTAGCCCGCCTCCAGGGCCGTGAGCACCGCCTGCTGCGCCTCGTGGTCGCCGAGCGGCCAGGTGCCCAGCCCCAGCGCGGGGAGCGTCGTACCGTCGTTGAGCGTGTGTGTCGGGATGCTGATCACCGTCGGACCTTCCCGTTGGCCGTGTCGTCCCTCCAGCGTCACGGACACCGGGAGCGATGATCAACCGGACAGGCGGGGACGAGGACGGCGGCCGACATCGGCAGCGCCGAGCAGAGGCCGCCCGTCCTTCGCGTTCAAGGGCTGTTTCGCAGCCGTACGGTCGTGATCGGGCTGGGCGGCACCCCGCCCGAGAACGGGTCCCGCCTACAACGACCGATCGGTGAGTGCGTGCCCTCGGCCGGGGCGTGGCCCCATCGCCGCCCTCGGCGGACTGCCCGGAGGTGCTGGACCCGAGGTCGAGGGCGTCGGCCGCGAGGGCGTGGATCCCGGCGGGCACGGCCTCACCCTGCCGTCGCACGGAATCTCGCGGGTCACTGGGAGGAGCCGGCCCATGGCCAGCGCGTTATCGATGCCTCTCATCAGCGGTCCGCGGCACAATCACCCGACTGCCTCGGAGTAGCGGGCGGGCAGGGTAGCCCATGACCGGAGATCTTCAACGCCTACCCCACACCGCTCCATCTCAAATAGCGAGACGGGCATTCTTCGCGAATGTCTCTATAGCTCCGTAAAGAGCGCTCTCAAGCGGGTGAATTCGTGACTAGCGCCACATCGCGTGCAATTGCATGAGTGATGCAGATCACGCAATTTCATCGGTCGCGACCATTCCTAAGCGCATGCTGACCAGGAGTGAGGTGAAAAGGGGCGAGTGCTGTGAACTGCCTCACACGGGCGGGTACCAGCAGAATAGGGGGGTTGGCCAATCATCGAGTTCATGATATGAGACGCCGCATTTCGGGCACCTTGCGCGTCGCTGCACGTTAACAGTGGGTGAACAGGCGTGCCTTTTGTCCGACTCGAAGCCAACGGGGTGGCTAGGCAAAGGAGTTCGGTGACCCGCTCTGACAACTGTGGCGCAGCACACGTTCCTTGAATGGAAGGGCTCCATGGCCCTCAATGGATTTAGCGCCCAACCGGGGCGCTCCCACGGGCCATTGGCCGCAGCGATGCCTCGGCAAAGCTGCGGCCCCCTGCGCGAACAGGGGGCCGCCGGGTAGATGCGTCAGTCCTCGAAAGGGCCGATTACCCATGCCCAACCGTAGTCCCGGACACGGGGAACGCACAGTGACTCCGCTCACTAAGCGTCGCAAGGATTCTCGGAAGCGATCGACTTGGATCACTTCCTTCGCTATCGGGGCTGTTGGCGTCGCCCTCGGCGGATGCGCCGTAGGGGGCGTCGTCGAGGCCGAGACGGCCGGCGCCGTCGCCACGATCGGCGGCACGACCATCACGACCGCCGCCGTCGTCAACCGTCGGTCGCGGACCGGCCACCTCGGGGACGATCTCCCCGAAGACGCGCCGGCTGCCGCTCCCCCTGCCGACCGCTCGGCGCTCGACGTGCCGCGCGAGGACAGGGACCCGGGTGCCTCAGACGATGTGCCCCTGACCATGTAGCGCGAGGCTGACGGCCCCGGGACACGGTGGTGTCCCGGGGCTTCGCGTTACCCGGCAGGCGTGAGCGTGGTCGGAGGCCCTTGGCAAGGGGGCCTCCTCCCTCGATGCCGGTGCCGGTGAGGGTGCCGCGCCGCGGGCCTTGGTGGTGGGGCAGTGTTCGTGTACGGCCCGGCCCATCAGCAGTACGTTCGTCGCCGTGCGGAACAGGACGGTTCCGCTGCCACCCGCGTGGACGTCTTCGAACGGTCCGCAACCCTTGTTGCAGGCGCAGCCCGTCGGCCGTCCCCCTTGTGGGCGTCCGGGCGCGCAAAGTGCCTGTGCGTCTGCGAGACGGCCGCCGCGCGCTGCGGCGAAGGAGACACCGGGCGGTGTTGCGGAACGCCGTGATCCGGGGGTTCAAGGCGCAGGACGGGCGGCACCGCCCGGCCGCGCCTCGGCCTCCTCGAAACCGCGGTCACGGACGACGGGCCGCGCATCCTCCACCGCGTCGGCCCAGCCGTCGATCACCTCGGGGGAGGTGCGCACGGCGTCGCTCAGTTCCTCGACGAGCCGCAGTGTGTCCTCGCGGAGGATCGCCCTGAGCTGATTTAGCGTCACCTCTTGGCAGGGCATGCCCAGTTGCCATCAGAGTTGCATGAGGTAACGGCACTTCCGCTGGTCGCGGTCGTCGGCGAGCCGGTCGTGGATCACACGGCGCACGTGGCCGCGCGGCTCCTCGTCGCGGAAGTCCGTCGGCAGGTCCGTCAAGGTCATGGGGGTTCGACGCTACCGACGCAGCTCCGCCCGCCTCGACGGGTTTCCGGCAGCCCTGACCGGCTCGTCGCGGCGTGGTCGCCCTCGACGGCGATCACTGCCACGATCTTCGGGAAGGCCGGACCACGCCCACGACCAGCGGAGCGCTCATGACGACGGACAGCGGGATGACGGACGAGGCGGCGCGGAGGGCCGGGGTGGAGGTGAAACCCGTCGCGGGGTACATCGGGGCCGAGATCAACGGGGTCGATCTGGCCGGGGATCTCGATGACACCGTGGTCGCCGCGATCAGGGCGGCGGTGCTGCGGTGGAAGGTGGTGTTCTTCCGGGGGCAGCGGCTGGACCACGCCCGGCATGTGGAGTTCGCCCGGCGGTTCGGCGAGATCGTGGTGCTGCCCCGGCGGGGCAAGGCCTCGCCCGCCGGCTTCCCCGAGATCGAGACGACCGCCGACCGGCTGGAGCTGGGCGGGCGGTTCGGGATGGAGCACGACGAGTGGCTGAGGCGCCGCCGTCACACGCTGCTGCGCGGCTGGCACTGTGATCACGGGGCCCGCGTCGACCCGCCCGCGGCCACGATCCTGCGCGCCGAGACGGTACCGCCCTTTGGGGGCGACACCACCTGGGCGAACCTCGCGGCGGCGTACGCCGGACTCTCCGCGCCGCTGCGGCAGTTCGTCGACGGGTTGCGCGCCGAGCACCGGCTCGGGGTCGGCTATCAGCCCAGGCCCGGCGACGACGCGTACGTCCGTCATCTGCTCGACCGTCAGGTCGCGTCCGAGCACCCGCTGGTGCGGGTCCACCCCGAGACGGGCGAGCGGATCCTGTACGTCAACGGCTACTACGTCGAGCAGATCGCCGGCCTCTCCCGGCCCGAGAGCGGCGCCGTCCTGGAGATGCTGCTGGAACAGGCGGTCCGGCCCGAGTACACGGTCCGCTTCCGCTGGGAGCCGGGCAGCGTGGCCTTCTGGGACAACCGGGCCACCATGCATCTGGCCCCCGGCGACACCGCCCACCTCGACCACCCCCGGATCATGCACCGCGTGATGCTCGCCGGGGAGGTGCCCGTCGGGGTGGACGGCAGGCCGTCGGAACCGATCACCGGGACCGCGCCCGGGCGCTGGTGACCCCGGGCAGGACCGGGCTGCGAGCGCGCCTGCACCGGTGGGGGCGCCCGAAGGGCATGAATCCCGGTCCGGGGCCCCTACTCCCGGGCTCCCCGCCCTGAGCATCTGGCTCGCGGCCGGCTCGTGAGACCGCCCCGCTGACCAGCAGTTCCTCGTGATGTCCGCCGGTGGCCGTGAGGTGCGGCGCGGTGCGCGCGGCAGGATGCCGAGAACGGTGCGGATGTGGCGGGGCGGCAGCAGGGCGAGGGCGACGCCGGAAGCGGGACGAGGCGGGCGGCCAGGCGCCGTGGCAGGGTCGCACCGGTGGATCGCTCCAGCGCGTGGGCGTCGTCATGAGGCGAGCCCCGAGCTGCGCGGCTGTCGGACGAGCGTCCGCGCGTCCTGGAGGGCTTGCGCATGGTCGATGTCGAACTCCCGGGCCAGGGCGACGGCCGTGTCCGCTTCTTCGCCGCCGTTCAGCAGCGTTCGCACCACCAAGAGGGATGGGGGGCGACTCCCGGTGACGGCCGACCTGTTCGTCCAGCTCTCGGCCGCGGGCGAGCCCGCGCAGCCACGCCATCGCGGCGATCGTGGAGTGGAGGATGGCGCCGGGAAACGCCGGGGAGGCCGGCGTCGCGTTCCGCCCGGTCAGCGCAGCGGGATCGTCACCTCGTCCTCGACCGGCGGGTCGATCTCCTGGGCCCGCTTGCCGGTGGCCGCGTAGCACCGCAGCCGGACCGACTCCGGGGAGACGTCCAAGCGCAGGAAGCACTTGAAGAACGGCGGGCTGTACGTCGCGGAGCCGGGCGAGAACAAGGACGTGTAGATCTTCCGTACGGGCAGCCGGAACCGCTTGGCCCGGTCGGGTCGACGGCCGGTGCCGAGCAGAGCGGCGACCAGGCGGACGCGCCGGGTGACCCGGGTCGAGGCGTCCGGGATGCGGGTGGGCCGGATGTCGAGGCGCTCGGCGATCACGGCCGTCGCCTCGGCTTCGGTGAGCGTGAAGAACCGGCGCATCCGCAAGCGGTGGCCGTAGAGCCGGCTGTAGAAGGCGAGGGAGTCGCCGCGCAGCGGATAGCAGCGGAAGTCCCGCTCGGTGACGCCCGCGACGTTGACGCGGGGGATCGTGTGGGTGGCGTGCATGAACGCTCCGCCCCCGCCCGCGACGACGTAGTGGAGCGTGCGTCCGTCGTCCAGCCGGACCGGGTAGCGCTGGTAGTTGTGGATGTCGCCACCGATCGCCGCCACGTAGTGGTGCGCCGGGTCGCGGACGATGGCGTCGACGCTGCCGCCCCCCTCGATGGCGCACGGGTCGTGCCGGCCGTCCACGTACAGAGGTGAGCCGGTGACCAGGATCTTCGGGCGCGGCCCCCGGGAGACCTCGCGCAGCCAGGCGCCCTGCTCCGCGTCGAGGGTGCCGAGCAGGCCCGTGTCGATGCCGATGATGCGCACCGGGCCGGCGTCGATCGCCCAGTACGGGCCCGGCTGGACGGCCTGCTGCGCGGCGGCGGAGCGCAGGGTGCGTGCCTCGGTCAGGTGACGGCCGTCGTCCGGGCGCGGCCGGTGCCACAGCAGCGACCGCAGCCAGGCCCGGGTCAGGGGCCGCGGCCGGGGCTCGGGCGGCAGGGGCGAGGCGTCGTCGCAGAAGACGCGCATGAAGCCGCCGAGGTCCTCGTACCAGTCGTGGTTGCCCGGTATCGCGTAGATCGGTGCCTGATAGTCCCGGTAGGGGCGGAAGAACTTGGTGGCGTAGTCGTCCGCGCTGCCGACGGGGTAGATCACGTCACTGGCCAGCACGGCGAAGCGGGTGTCCTGACCGGTCTTCAGCAGGCCCGGCACGACCGCGTACTGGGGGTCGTCGCCCTCGCCGGTGTCGCCGACGACCAGGAACGAGAACCGGTCCGGGTCGTCGCGCCGGATCACCTTGTCGGCCGGTGCGCCGGCGGCCGCCCGCTGCGCCACCCACCGGCTGCGCGTCCGGCCGACGGGGTCCCCGAACCAGGAGGCCAGCACGCCGTTGCGGGCGGCCCACAGCATCCTGGGGTCAAGCCAGGAGATCTTCTCGGTCTTCGGCGGCATCAACCGCTGGTACGCGCCCCGTTCGGTGGAACCCCAGCCGGCGCCTTCGGCGGTATCGCGTGAGGAGTCAGACACCGGTGCACGGTAACAATCGAGCCGGGTCACGCCCGCAGGCGGGTTTCCTCACCGCCCGCGCGTGGGCGCGACCGGTTCGCGCTCCGAAGGGCGGCGCGGCGCGACGGAGTCGGCGGCCCGGCCCGGCCGCGGGGCGCAGGAGCGTTCGCCCAGCACCAGCAGGGGATCGAACATCACCACGACCCCGGCCAGCAGCAGGAAGACGACCGGTCCCGCCAGCATCGGCAGCAGCAGGGACAGGGGCGACTCGCCCGCCCACGTCCCACCGGTCGTGTCGTGCACGTGGACGCTGACGGCGGCCATGCCCGTGTAGTGCATCCCGGACACCGCCACGCCCATCACCAGACTCGCTCCGAGGCTCGCCAGGAAGCCGCGGACGGTGACGGCCGACCACAACGCGGCGGTCGCGGCGCCGATGGCGATCAGCACGGACACCGCGACACCGACCGGGTCGTAGCCGACGTCGCCGTCCAGCCGCAGCGCGGCCATGCCCAGGTAGTGCATGCCCGCCACGCCCAGGCCGGTGACCGTACCCGCGATCGCCAGCGTGGCGCCGCTCGTGCCACGGTGGCCGACGAGGAACACGCCGACGCCCACCACGGCGACGGCCACGACGAGACTGAGCACGGTCGTGGCCGCGTCGTACCGGACCCGGGTCTCCTCCACATGGAAGCCGATCATGGCGATGAAGTGCATCGTCCAGATGCCGCAGCCGATGGAGGCCGCGCCTAACGCCAGCCAACCCGCACTCCGCGAACGCGTGTCCAGCAGCGAGCGCACGATGCACCGCAGCCCGAGCGCCCCTCCCAGACAGGCCATCAGATAGGCAGCCACCGGAGTCACCGCACCGTAGCGAAACCCGTCGACCGTGCCGTCCATGAGTCAACTCCCCCCGAGTCATGGCTGGTGTGAGCAAGGTCTACGCGCAGGGATCGCACGAGAGCAAGCCCTTACCGTCGGTAGGCCGGCAACTCGCCTTGATCAGGAACCGATTGGGGTCAGAATGTGCGCTTCAGCAGGTCGAGCAGCGCTGCCCAGTGCCGCGCGTCGCCCTCCTGGTGGTACGAGGCGGTGTCGGCCTGCGTGAAACCGTGGGGCGCGCCCGTGTACACCTCGCACCGGTGCCGCACGCCCGCCGCCGTCAGGGCCTCCTCCAGACGCTCGATCTGCTCCTCGGGCAACGAGGGATCCTGGTCGGCGTGACCGAAGTAGAGCTCGGCGGTGACCTTGCCGGCCACCAGGTGGGGGCTGTCCGGGGTGTCCGTGGCGAGCCGTCCGCCGTGGAAGCCGGCCGCGGCCGCGACCCGCTCCGGGAAGGTGCCGGCGGTGAGCAGCGCGAGGCGGGCGCCCATGCAGTAGCCGGTCAGCGCCACCGGGCCGTCGGCCACGGCCGGGGATCCGTCCAGCCAGCTCAGATACGCACCGGCGTCCCGCATCGCCAGGTCGGGCGTCAGGGCGTGCATGACCGGGCCGATCCGCTCGAAGATCTCCGGACGCGCCCCGGGGTCGATGAACTCGGGCAGGTCGAACAGCGGGGCACGGCCGTGCCGGTGGAACACGTTCGGAACCAGCACGGTGTAGCCCTCCGCGGCCAGCCGGTCGGCCATGGACCGCAGCTGCGGACGCAGACCGAAGGCATCCATGAAGACCAGGACCGCCGGGCGGGCGGCCCCGTGCGCGGGGTGGGCCAGATACGCGTCGGCGGTGCCGTCCTCGGTCGGGATGTCGACGGCGGTTCCCTGTACGGCGGTCATGGCTGGGCTGCCTCTCTGCGGGGGTGGGGCCGGCAACCCGTCCGCGGGACCGGGCGGATCACGGGCATCGTGACACGCCCGTTCCCGGGGCATCTCGTCCACCCCCGACACACGGTTGAACCGTGAACGGCCCTTGGGTGTCGCTTTGCCGCCTACTCGAACCGAGAGGCGTCGCCCGCGCCATGCCGCACGATCTCCGCCTCCCCGCCGGAGAAGTCGATGACCGTCGTCGGTTCGGTCCCGCAGTCCCCGGAGTCGACCACGCCGTCCAGCACGTGGTCGAGCAGGTCCTTGATCTCCCAGCCCTGCGTCATGGGCTCGTCCTCGCCGGGCAGCAGCAGGGTGCTGGACAGCAGCGGCTCACCGAGCTCGGCGAGCAGGGCCTGCGTGACGACGTGGTCGGGGATGCGCACGCCGACCGTCTTCTTCTTGGGGTGCTGCAGCATCCGAGGCACCTCCTTCGTCGCGGGCAGGATGAATGTGTAACTGCCGGGTGTCGACGCCTTGATCGCGCGGAACACGTCGTTGTCGATCCGCACGAACTGCCCGAGCTGGGCGAAATCCTGGCACACGAGGGTGAAGTGGTGCCGGTCGTCCAGCTTGCGGATCGTACGGATCCGGTCGATGCCGTCACGGCTGCCCAGGCGGCACCCCAGCGCGTAGCAGGAGTCCGTGGGATAGGCGACGAGAGCGTCGGCGCGGATGCTGTCGGCGATCTGGCCGATGGTGCGGGGCTGGGGGTTGTCGGGGTGCACGTCGTAGTACTTCGCCATCCGCCGAGCTTATGCCGCCGGTACGGGTCGGCGGCGCAGGGAGGGGTACCGGCCGGGGACGAGGCCCGTCGTCCGGCGGTCGGGCGGGGACGAGCACCCGGCGGACGTGAGGTAACGTCCCCGACCGGTGTGCCGGAGGCGGCACGAGGAGCGAGGGGAAGATTCGGGGTGGCTGGCCGAGCGCACGGGAACCGGCAGCAGGAAGCACAGACCGGCACGGCACCGGCATGGGCGGAGCAACTGCTCGAGCATCTGCGCCCGGCCGGGCGGGACGTCCGCAGAGTCGTCGCCTGGCTCTCCGGCACGGTGGGCGCGACCGTCGCCCTGCTGGACGCCGCCGGGGACCTCGTCGCCGGTGATCGGCTTCCCCTGGACGCGGACCTGGTCACGGGCATCGCCGCCGGCCGGATCGCCTCCGCCGCCTGGGAGGGCCAGGGCAGCCACCTGCGTCTGGTGAGGGTGGAGCACCCCTCCCACGCGTGCGTGCTGGCCGTCTCCCGGCAGGCCCCTTTCGACCGGCGGGCCTCCGACGTCGTCACGCACACCGCCCAGGTGCTCGGGCTGCTGCTGACGGCGAACGAGTCGGCCGCGGCCGGGCACCGGCTGCGGCGGGTCACCGCCGACCTGCGACTGGCGATCCTGCAACTGCTGATGGTCGAGGACACCGTCGCCGCCCGCCGTGTCGCGGCCGGGCTCTGGCCCGGCCTGCTCGACGCCGACACGGCATGCGTGTACGTTGTCGAGTCCGACCCCGCCGTCCGCGACCGCATCGCCGAGGAGTGCCTGGAGCGCACCGGGGAGGACGCCCTGGTCGTGCGCTGCCCTGCCATGGACGGTCATGTGATCGTCGTCAGCCCCCGCGACACCATGGGCGACGCCTTGCGGTCCCTGGTCGGACGGCACGCGGACCTCTTCCTCGGCGGTAGCGTCCGGCAGAGCCTCGCCCGGACCGCCACCGCCTACGGACAGGCCGTCAGTGCCCTCGCCGTCGCGCACTTCCGCCCCGACAAGACGGCCGTCTACGCGGAGCGCACCCACCCCGAACGCCTGATGGACCCGGTGGCTCTGCGCGGCTGGACGTCCCGGGTGCTGCGCCCGCTCGACACCCTGTCGCACCACACCCGCGCCGAACTCCTGGCCACCAGCCGTCTCGGCCTGGAGTTCACCGCGGTCAACGCCGCCAAGGTCCTCGGCGTCAGCCGCAACACCGTCCGCGCCCGCATGGAACGCGTCGAGACCCTGCTCGGCACCGACTTCGCCGACCTCACGGTCCGGGCAGTCGTCCACCTGGCGCTCAACACCCAGATCGGCCTGCCCGACACCCGGCTCGCCGACGGCCCCGGTGATCCCGGGCTGCGGCTCGGCGACCTGCTGTCCGGCCCCGCCGTACGCACCTGGGCGCGGGACCTGCTGGGCCGGCTGGATGCCGACGCCAGGAACCCGCGCCGGACGCTGCGCACCTGGATCGCCGCCGGGGGCAACGCCGAACGTGCCGCGCAGACCCTCGGTGTGCACGCCCAGACCGTGCGCGAGCACGTCCGCAGTGCCGAACCCGTCCTGGAACGCCAACTGCTCGCCGGGGGAACCGACCTGTACGAGGTCGTGCTGGCGCACCTGGCCGTCGGCGACCTCGACCTGCCGGCTCTGCCACGTCCCGCGTGAGCTCTTTTGCCTCAGGGGCAACCGGTTCGCCGGGCCGGCGCGGGACGAACCCGGGCCATCCGGACGCAGCTGTGCACGGGTGAGTCCTGCCGGGCGGGCAGCGGGCATCGGCACGGTTCACAAGGCATCGGCCCTGGACGTAGGTTCAACTCACCGCGGGGGCCCGACCGGAACGGGGGACCGGTCGCGCTCCCGCGCGCTGCCCCGTGCGGCGCGTGCCTGGGGTGGCGCGTGCCTGGGGTGGCGTGGCGTCAGCCCCGCAGCCGCACCGGGATCTCCCGCCAGCCGAACGCGATGAAGGACGGCACCTGCCGCAGTCCCTCGTCGCCGGCGGCCAGGCGCAGGCCGGGGAACCGGTCGAACAGGGCCGGCAGCGCCGTCAGGGCTTCCAAGCGGGCCAGCGGCGCCCCGATGCAGCGGTGGACGCCGATCCCGAACGCCAGATGGTCGTCGGCGGCGCGCGTCGCGTCGAAACGGTCGGCGTCCGGGCCGTAGTGCTCGGGATCGAGCCCGGCGGCGGCGTACGTGGTGATGATGGCGTCCCCGGCCGGGATCGTGACGTCACCGACCGTCAGGTCGGTGACGGCGAACCGTAGCGGCAGGGACGCGATCGACGGGTGCGCGCGCAGCGTCTCGTCGACGACGGCGTCCCAGCGGATCTCCCCGGACCGTACCGCCGCCAGTTGTTCGGGACGGCGGAGCAGGGCGACGACCGCGTTGCCTATCAGGTTCACGGTGGTCTCGAAACCGGCCCCGATCACCAGCAGCAGCGTGTACAGCAGTTCCTCGTCGCTCAGCCGGTCGCCGTCCTCGTCGCGGACGCGGATCAGCTCGGTGGTCATGTCGTCCCCGGGACGCGCGGCCCGGTGCGCGATCAGTGCGGGCAGCACCGTGCCGATCTGCCGCTGCACGGACGCCGCGTGTTCCGGACTCGGGTCGGAGGTGTCCATGATGGCCGCGATGAGCCGGCCGGTGTCCTCCCGCAACTCGTCCGGCACACCCATCAGTTCGCAGATCATCCGCATCGGCAGCGGATGGGCGAGCCCCTCCTTGACGTCCACGACCTCGGTGTCGGCGGCCTCCAGCGCGTCCAGGAGTTCCGCCGTGATCGCCTCCACCCGGGGCCGCATCGCCTCGGTGCGCCGGTGCGTGAAGCTGGGCGCGACCAGCTTGCGCAGCCGGGTGTGGTCCGGGCCGTACGCGGAGAGCATGTTGACCACGCCGACCCATCCCAGGATCCAGGCCCAGGACGGGTTCTCGGCGATCTCGGGCCACAGCCGCCAGTGCAGCCGCGGGTCCTTGCTGACCCGCGGGTCGAGGATGAGTTGCTTCAGTGTGTCGTAGCGGGTGGGCGCCCAGGCGGGGAGGGAGCCGGGCAGCTCCACGGGCACGATCGGGCCGAGGGCACGCAGCCGGGCGCTCTCGGCGGCGATGTCGGCGCCTAACGGGTCGAGAGCGATGCGGTCGGTGATGGTCACGGTCGTCCTCCTGGCTGGTCGGGAGAGCGGGGGCTGAATCGGACGGGCAGGGCTGTCAGCGAGCGGTGGAAGGGACCGGGCCGCCAGGTGAGTCGCTCGCGGGGCAGTACGGGTTCGAGGTCGGGCAGCCACTGGGTGAGCCGTTCGATCGCCTCGGTGGCGATCAGCAGGGTGTGCTGCTTGACCGGACAGGCGTGCGGGCCCGCCGACCAGGACAGGTGGGAGGCGTCGGACGGGTGGCGGTCCTCGCCGCGCTCCCTCTCGGCGGCCTGGGCGAGCGCCCCGTACGAGATCACCACCGGCACCGCGGCCCTGATCCACACCCCGTGGAGGGTGACCGGCGTACGGGCGTAGTGGATGCCGTAGTTGGCGAGGGGCGTCTCGTGGTGCAGCACCTCCAGCACCGCGTCCGTCACGGGACGGGCGCCGCTGGTCAGCGTCGAGTAGTAGGCCGGGTTGCCGAGGATCCTGGACAGCGCATTGGACACCAGGTTGGCCGTCGGCTCGTGGCCCGCGCCGAGGGTGAGGAACACCTGCCAGGTGACCTCCTCGGGCGTCAGTCCCGCAGGATGGTCCAGCAGCCAGCTCGGCAGGTCGTCGCCGCGCCGCTCCCTCTTGGCGGCGATCAGCTCCAGCACGTACCCGCCGAACTCGGCCTCGCCCGCGGCCGCCTGGGCTCCGCCTTCGATCAACTTGCCCAGGGCGGAGTCGAGACGCTCGCTCGCGCTGTCCGGCAGTCCGAACAGGCTGTTGAACACCAGCGCCATCAGCGGCCGGGTGAACTCGCCCACCAGATCGGCCTCTCCGCGCGGCCCGATCCGGCTCACCAGCCGGTGCACCGCCCGGTGCACCCTGGCCCGTAGATCGTGCGGCTCCACCAGGTCGAAGGCGTCGAGCAACGAGGTGCGGTACCGCAGATGGGCGCCGCCGTCGGCGAAAAGCGTGTTGGGACGCCAGCGCATCATGCCCAGCACCGGCGAGTCGTCGGGGACGGTCGCCTCCCACGGCCGGGGATCGTGCGAGAACGTCTCGGTGTCGTGCAGCAGGTCCAGCGCCGCCCGCCGGTCGGTGACGACGTACGCCGGGACACCGGGGGCGAGTTCCGCCCAGCCGACCGGGCCGTGCGCGCGCAGGGCGGCATAGTAGGGGTGTGGGTCGCGGGCGAAGCCGTCCTCCCACAGACGGACGGGCGCCGTGAGGGAGAAGGCCTGTTCGGCGGGGGACGGTCGGGTCACCGGGGCTCCGGAGGGTGGTGGTCGATCAGGTGCTGCACCAGCGCGAGCAGGGCGTCGACCGAGGAGTTCGCCTCCCGCGCGTCGCAGGTCACCATCGGGGTCGTGGGCTCCAGGTCGAGGGCGGCGCGCAGCTGCTCGGGCGTGTGGTGGCGGGGCGCGTCCGGGAAGGTGTTGAAGGCGACGGCGTAGGGAAGTCCGCTCTCCTCCACCAGTCCCAGCACGTCGAACGAGGCGTCGATCCGGCGGGCGTCGACCAGGACGAGGGCGCCGAGCGCCCCGTAGGCGATGTCGTCCCACAGTGCCCGGAACCGCTCCTGGCCGGGCGTGCCGAACAGGTACAGCACGACACCGCCCGGCAGGCTGATCCGGCCGAAGTCGATGGCGACCGTGGTGGTCGACTTGTCCCGCACGCCGACGAGGTCGTCCACCTGTGCGGACGCCTCGGAGAGCTGCTCCTCCGTGTGCAGCGGGCGGATCTCGGACACCGAGCGGATCAGGGTGGTCTTGCCCACCCCGAAGGGGCCCGTGATCAGGATCTTCACCAAGTCCCGGGCAGTGTCGGGGAGGTGGAGGTCCGCACTCCCCGGCTCGGCGTCAACGGTGCTTGAGGTCGCGGAGGCCATCGGCCACTCTCTTCAGCAGGTCGGGGTCGAAGCGCCGGGCGGGCGGGATCGGCGGGCGGGCCAGTACCAGGTGGCGGTCGAGGAGGTCGGCGGCCAGCACCAGCACCGCGGAGACCGGAAGGCGCAGCAGGGCCGAGGCCTCCAGCACCGTCAGCGACCCGTGCTCCAGTTCCTCCAGCAGGGCCGTCTGGGCGGCCGGCAGTTCGGCGGGGGCCGGCTCACCGCTGCCGGTGAGGACGGACAGCCGCTCCAGATGCGCACGGCTGGGCCGCGCCACCCCGCCGGTCGACAGGTACGCGGGAACCAGGGGACGGCCGCCTCGGCGGCCGGTCATGCCGACGTGTGGCCGTCGGCACTCCGGGGCCCGGCGGCCATCGCCTTCTCGCCGAGGCGCGCCACCTGCGAGTGCACCCGGTGGGCCAGCAGGTCCAGCCGCACCTCGGGATCGCCGTACGCGGCGACGCACGTGCCGTGGTCCGTCGGCACGATGAGCACGTAGCCGTGGTCCGACTCGATGACCACCTGCCGGATGTCGGCCCGGTCGGTGTCGGCGAACGCCGCCGCGGCGGTGCGGCAGGCGCCCTGCACGGTGCTGGTGATGGCCGCGACCCGCTCGGCCGACGGCCGTGACAGCGCGTCGGTGTAGCCCGTGACGAGTCCGTCCCGGGTGAGCAGGACGGCCGCCACGACGTGCGGCACCTCCAGGACCGGTTCGAGCACCCATGCCGTGTCCCCCGCTGCGCGGCTGGTCATCGAGCCGTTCCCCCTTCGTGGTCGTTGCTGTCGGTGTCGTCGCGGGCCCCGTCGGCCGTGTTCGCGGCCGGGGCACCCTCAGGTACGGACGGGACGGCGCCGGCGTTCGACCCGGCGGCGCCGCGCGCTGCCGCGGTGCCGGCCTGGAGGGCGCCGAGGGCGGCGGCGGCGTCCTCGGGGCGGCGGGGACGGAGTGCCGGTGCGGGTTCGGTCTGGCCGGCCGGGGTCGCGGCACGGTTGCGGCGACGCCGCTGGGGGAGGCCGCCGCCGTCGCGGGGCCCACGATGGCCGGGGGCCGGGGCGCAGACGTCGGCGTCCTGCTCGGTGCCGTAACCGTGGTCGGGGTCTGCGGTGCTGTGGAGCGGTTCGGGTCCCCCGGGCCCGGTGGTCGCGACGCGGTCGCCGGACCCGGCGGCCGGGGCGGGTTCGGGCTGGTGCCGGGGGCCGTCCGGGGCGGGTCGGGATGTGCGGACCGGACCGGACCGGGCAGGCTCCGAAGGCAGGGGCGGGACGGACGCGCCGGGCACCGTTCCGCTGGACGGGGCGGGCTCACCCTGCTCCCGGGCACGGGACGCGCCGCTGGGCGTGCCGGCCCCGCCCGGTCCCGGACCGCGGGAAGCGCCCGCTGCGCTCCCCGCTCCCCGCGCCTCCGTCCTGCGGGTCGAGCGCGGGGCGCCGGCGGCCGGAGGCAGTTCCTCGGGGTCGATCCTCGTCAGCAGGTGGCTGTCGATCCGCAGGACCGCCCGCACACCGCCGTAGGGGGAGGGTGAGGACAGGTCCACGCTCAGATCGAACTGCCGGGTCAGCTGGCCGATGGCCGCGAGCCCCATGCGCGGCGGGTCGCCGAGCTCGGTGAGCAGAATCGGATCGCTACCGGCGACCATCCGCTGGGCCCGTGCCCGTTCGTCCTGCGTCATGCCCAGTCCGGCGTCGTCGACCGTCACGCAGACGCCGTGGTGGACCGACTCCAGGTTGACCACGACGTCGGTGTCGGGCGCGGAGTGCCTCAGCGCGTTGTCGAGGAGCTCGGCGACGATGATGGCGACCGGCTCGACGGCGTGTGACACCAGGGCCGTACCGGGCGCCAGATGGTTGCCGACCCGGACGCGCCGGTAGCCCGCGAGCCGGGCCTGGCCGCCCGTCACCGCGTCCACCAGATGCGAGTCCTCCCGGGCGAGCCCCACCCAGGCCCCGCACACCACGGCGGCGATCTGGGCGCGCCGCAGCGACTGCTCGTTCTCGTGGTCCAGTTCGAACAGGGTCTGCGCCAACTCGGGTTCGTCGTAGCGCTGTTGCAGTCCGCGCAGGGCGTCCTGGAGCCGGTACAGCGCCGCCTGGATCTCCCGGGTGGCCCCGCGCATCCCGGCCTGAGCGGCCGCGTCGATGCGGACGCGCTGCGCGGCCAGCTCGGTGTGCAGCCCCTGCAGCACCTGCTCCAGGGCGAGCCCCAGGGGCGACCCGGCCAGCTGCGGGTTCAGCGGGCCGGGCACGGTGACGTGGGAATGCGCCACCTGCCGGGCCGCGGCGGGCATCCGTCGCGTCGCCAGATGCTCCACCTCGGAGGCGAACGACCGTGAGGTGCCGTCGAGTTGTGCCCGCAACGCGGCCGTTTTCGCGCGCTGTGCCGCCAGTTGCCGCCGTGAGCGCAGCAACCCGCCGGCGAGGGCGATCGCGGACAGTGTGCCGAGGGCGAGGGCGCCGACGGCCAGGTCCGGTACTTCGATCATCGAGTCGATTCCAGGAGGGAGTCGGGCAGGGCTGGGTCCGAGGTGCTCTGGCGAGCCACCCGCAGCACAGTACACACCGTCATCGATCGGTCTCGCACGGTGGAGCACGTCTTCGTTCCGAAAGTGATCGCCGTCTGGCCGCTTCCGTGCCGACTGCCTGAATTGCCGTACCAGGGAGGGAAGTCGGTGGTGCGTACAGTTCTGCCCGGCCGGTCCGGGCTTCGCGTGACGCGGTGATCACCCCACGTGACGGACACCGGCTGTGTACCCGACCGGAGGGCGGGTACCCGTCCGGCGCCTGAATTGGTCCGCTCCGCGAGAAGGAGGCCCGCATGAGCAGTGGATCGGAGACCGGCGGTGTGACCGGTACGCAGGACAAGGACTACAACCTCATCTGGTATGTCGAGGCGTGCCTGAACAATGCCCTGCGCCTGGAGAGCTACATCCAGGACGCGGAGCGCGCCAAGGACACCGAGGTCGCGGACCTGTTCCGCAAGGCCCAGGCGGACAGCCGCAAGGGCGCCGAACTGGGCAAGAGGCTGCTGCGCGCACGCCTTCAGGAAGGCTGAGTCGCACCGGCCTTCCAGGGCCCGGATCCCGAACGGGGCCCGGGCCCTTTTCCGTGTCAGAGGCGGAAGACTTCAGCGACCCGCTCGGCGAGTTCCTCCTCGGTCATTGTGCCGTCCACCGTGAGGGCGGGCAGCCCCAGGCGTCCGGTCTCCTCGCGCAGCCGCTCCGTGAACAGGGCGTCCCGTACGGCGATGTTGTGTTCGGCCCGCTCCGGATCGCGTGTCTTGCGCGTGAAGCGTCCCTCCGGTGCGGCACGGCTGCTGAAGGCGACCTGGCGAAATTCCGGCGTGGGAAGCAGCCAGACCGCCTCTCCGGGTCCGGTGAGCAACGGCCTCACCAGGTGGGGCAAGAGCCGGAACCCTTCGACGACCACAGGTGTCCGACGCGGCACGAGCGCGAGATCCTGGAGGATCAGGCCTAATGCCTCACCACTGAACCAGTGGAACGTCTCCAGCATCGTCTCGGGGGACCGTTCGACCCATCGTTGGTCCATGTCCATGGCCATGAACGCGTGCAGGAACGGCGCTTGCCCTGCGTCGGTCCGGCGGGCGTGATCCGCCATCACGTCGTCGGCCGAGTAGACATACCAGCCGTGCCGCTCGGCGAGCCGGCGGGCGATCGTCGACTTGCCCGCGCCGCTCCCGCCGCCGATCCAGTAGACGTGCCGCATACCTCTCCTCTCCCGTGGCCGCCGCTGATTGTCAGTGCCACATGCCACGATGCACCCGGCTCACCCTTCCATCCCCACGCGAGGAGGACGTGATCGTGCGCAGGCCGGTCGAGGGAGAGGTTCATGTGCACTACGGGCAGATCTACGTCGAGAGCGACCCGGACAGCTTCGGGCCGGGTCTCGCCGAGGCGTTCGCCGGGCAGAGCGCGGGGCTGTGCGGGGCAGCGACACCGGGTGCGCTGTGGCTGAACACCGGCCTGCACACCGGCGACGTCGGCTTCACGGTCGAGGTGCACGACACGAGCCCAACACTGGACCCTTCCTGGGAGGACGTGGTCGAGGTGTCCTTCCGCCCGGTCTCGGCGGACAGCGCGCTCGTGCAGTGGGCGGGGGAGGGCTCCTGGCTGCTCGCTCTGGAGGAGACCGACTACCGGGTGCGGTACTGCGCCTCGGGCATGGACCGAGCAGCCGAGAAGGACACCCGGCTCGACGGCGAACCCCCACTGGACCGCTACCTGCTGCAGTTCTGGCCGGCCCCGCCGGAGCGCGACCGCGTGCTGAGGCAGACCTCGCGCAACGCCGCCTTCTGGCACGACTACGCCCGGAAGCTGCCGCCCCCGCCGACCCCGGCCGAACGCGCGGAGGCCGAACAGCGGGCCCGTCTCGCCGAGGAGACGGCCGAGCGGGAACGCCTCCTCGCCTTCGAACGCCACCGGTGGGGTGGCCGGTCGCCGAGCGCGACACTGCGCGAGCTGCGAGGGAACGTCAGCGGCCTGCTCGAGTTCGACCCCGCTCTCCTGCACGACCTCGACGCCGCGGGCCCCGCCGTTCAGCGTGCGGTGGCCCGGTGCGCGGCCCACCGCGCCTGTGAGGCCGCGGGTCTCACCGCCCTCGGCTGGGTCGCCGACGCGCTCACCGCCCTGGACGAAGACCGCCCGCTGCCCCCGCCCTTCGACGACGACGCCCGCATGTGGCATGCCCTCAGCTCCGACCCGGACTTCCCGGACCGGACCGTCGGCCGGGCCGTCCCGCCGGAGCGGCCGCCCTTCCAGCCCTCGCCCTGGTCTACGGGCGCCGTCGCCCTGTCGCCCGAAGAAGCGGCCACGTGGGTGGCCGGTCCCGCGAGGGCCGTCGCACGGGAGATGAGCTCGCCGCCGGACTCGGACCCCGCCGGCGACCGGCCGTCGAGTCCGCCGCCGGCCTCAAAGCCCGGCGAGTGCGGCATGTTCGTCGTCATCGGCCCACCGGATCCGTCCGTGCGCCTCTCGCAGCCCCACACGGCCCTCCCCGCCGTGACCGGAGCCGCCGAACCCGACCCGCTCCAGGCGGCCGTGGACGCGGTGTACGCGGCCGTCGTCACGTACGGCGAGGACTGGCCCGCCCTTCTCTCGGAGATCCGGTCCCTCTGCACGGACCCGGGTGACGGAGCGTAGTGGCAGTGCGCCGTCCCGGATGAGGCCCCCGACGCGTGAGTGATCCCGTCCCGCCGGGTACTCGGCCCGTCCCGCCAGGACCGGCCGGGCGGCCGTTCAGGGTGCCGACCCGGCCGGCCGCCGGCCACGAGCCGAAGGAGCCCCCACACATGACGGACGTATCCGGCACCGGCCCCGCACCGGGCGACGACCGCAAGGTACTCACCAACCGCCAGGGCCATCCGGTCCACGACAACCAGAACCAGCGCACGGTCGGCGCCCGCGGTCCGGCCACGCTGGAGAACTACCAGTTCCTGGAGAAGATCAGCCACTTCGACCGGGAACGCATCCCCGAGCGCGTCGTGCACGCCCGCGGCGTCACCGCCTACGGCCACTTCGAGGCCTACGGCACCTGGGGGGACGAGCCGATCAGCCGCTACACGCGGGCCAAGCTGTTCCAGGAGCGCGGCAAGCGCACCGATGTGGCCGTCCGCTTCTCCACCGTCATCGGCGGCCGGGACTCCTCCGAGGCCGCCCGCGATCCGCGCGGTTTCGCCGTCAAGTTCTACACCGAGGACGGCAACTGGGACCTGGTCGGCAACAACCTGGGCGTCTTCTTCATCCGCGACGCCATCAAGTTCCCGGACGTCATCCACGCCCTGAAGCCGGACCCGGTGACCTTCGAGCAGCAGCCGAACCGGATCTTCGACTTCATGTCGCAGACGCCCGAGGCCATGCACATGCTGGTCAACCTGTTCAGCCCGCGCGGCATCCCCGCCGACTACCGCCACATGCAGGGCTTCGGCGTCAACACCTACAAGTGGGTCAACGCCGACGGCGAGACCAAGCTGGTCAAGTACCACTGGATGCCCAAGCAGGGCGTGCGCAGCATGACCGAGGAGGACGCGGCCAACGTCCAGGCCGAGACCCTCGGCCACGCCACCAAGGACCTGTACGAGGCCGTCGCCCGCGGCGACCACCCGGAATGGGAGCTGCTCGTCCAGATGATGGACGACCACGACCACCCGGAGCTCGACTTCGACCCGCTGGACGACACCAAGACCTGGCCCGAGCAGGATTTCCCGCCGAAGCCGGTGGGCCGGATGGTGCTCGACCGCATGCCGGAGAACTTCTTCGCCGAGAACGAGCAGATCTCCTTCGGTACCGGTGTCCTGGTCGACGGCCTGGACTTCTCCGACGACAAGATGCTCGTCGGCCGGACCTTCTCCTACAGCGACACCCAGCGCTACCGGGTCGGTCCGAACTACCTCCAGCTGCCCGTCAACCAGGCGAAGAACGCCGACGTGCGGACCAACCAGCGCGACGGCCAGATGGCCTACCACCAGGACGGCGGCGGGGAGAACCCGCAGGTCAACTACGAGCCGTCGATCACCGGCGGCCTGCGCGAGGCGCAGTACCCGACCCATGACGAGCAGGGCCCGGAGATCACCGGCCGGCTCACCCGCAAGCGCATCCCGCGCACCAACGACTACCTCCAGGCCGGTCAGCGCTATCTGCTGCTGGAGGACTGGGAGCGCGACGACCTGGTGAAGAACTTCATCGGTCAACTGTCCCAGTGCGACCGGGCCATCCAGGAGCGCATGGTCTGGCACTTCCTGCTGGTCGAGAACGACCTCGGTCTGCGGGTCGGCGAGGGCCTGGGCATCGGCCCCGAGGACGTGGCCGGTCTGGAGCCGCTGGCGAGCCAGGACCTCACGGACGACGACCGCGAACGCCTGTCCAACCTCGGCAAGAACAAGCCGCGGGACGTCGAGGGCCTCACCATGACCCACTGCGTCCCCGACGAACGGCACGTCGTGACCCGCTGACCGGTCACCCCGACAGGGCCGTACGGGCCGCAGCGAGCGCCTGTTCCGCGTAGCCCCGGCCGAACAGCACGGCGTGCACCAGCAAAGGGAACAGCTGGTGCACGCCGACCCGGCCGTCCCAGCCGTCGGCGAGCGGCGCGACCTCCTGGTAGCCGTCCAGAACCTGCTCCAGGTGAGGGCAGCCGAACAGCCGCAGCATCGCCAGGTCCGTCTCCCGGTGCCCGCCGTGCGCGGCCGGGTCGATCAGCCGGACCTGCCCGTCGCCCGCCCACAGCACGTTCCCGCTCCACAGGTCGCCGTGCAACCGTGCGGGCGGCTCGGCCGGTCCCGCCAGATCCCGCAGTCGCTCGCACAGCCGCTCCACGACGGTGGTCTCGCCGGCCCGGACGGTGCCCTGATCGACCGCCTGCCGCAGGTACGGCAGCACTCGCTGCTCGGCGTACCAGCACGGCCAGTCGGCAGCGGGCTCGTTGCGCATCGGCGCGAGCCCGATGTACGCGTCCGCCGGTCCGTTCGGCGGCGGCGCGCCGAACGCCGGTGCCCCGGCGGCGTGCAGCGCCGCCAGGTCCCGGCCGAAGCGCACCGCCGCCCGCCGGTTCGCCCGTCCTTCGGGCACGCGGTCGATGACCAGCCAGCCCTCTTCATGTCCGTGCACCTCCGGCACCCGCACGCTCCCGGCGGCAGCCAGCCACCGCAGCCCCGCCGCCTCGGCCCGTGCCGCCTCCGGCGCGTCGGACCGCTTGACGACCACGACCCGACCGTCGTCCAGAGTGGCCTCGGAAAGAGCTCCCGTCAGGGGCCGTTCGTCCCTGACCGCCCTGCCGGTGAGCCGGGCCACGACATCCGCTCGGGCGGTCATCCGTACTCCTTCTCGGCGCGTCGATCGGCACTCAGCGTACGGCCGCGCCGCTCAGCCTTCCGACCCGCAGCCGACGTCGAGCAGCTGGCTCGGCCGCGTGGCGTCGAGGTCGACGTACGCGCTGATTCGGCCATGTCAAAGCCGCCGTTCCAGTCGGTGCTCGCGGTCACCCAGCCGACCCGCGCGGACTGGGCCGTGGCGACCGGGCCGACGTCGATGGAGGACGGGATGTTCTGCGCGCAGAGCAGGACGTCGTCCGGATCGTCGGCGACCTTCTCCCTGGGGTGCGGCGAGATGCCGTACGCGCGGGCGAAGTCACCGGGCCCTGCTCCCCGTAGAAGTCCTCCAGGAAGGTGTGGATCTCCTGCGCGGTGCAGCGGTCGTCGACGGCCGAGACGGCGGCCGGAACCGCGGCCGCGGCGATGCCGAGGGCGGCGACACAGCCGACGGCGAAGACACACCGGCGTTCGGGCGGGACGCGGTGCGGAACAATCCGATACCCCCGTGTGGTCACTTCCGTGTGCTCCCCGGTCCGTTGCCCGGTGAGCCGATCGCAGGAGCGGAGCTCTCGACCCCGGCGGCCGTTGCCCCACTGCCCCCCGGTGTACGGGCCGACGAGTATCGACGCCAGCGCACCGCCGAGCAGATGGCCGCGGGTCCCGCCGCGACGGGGAAGAGGCCTGTTTCGAGGCCGGGACATTCGCCACGCGCCGGTCACGCGGGACGGTGAAATCCCGCCGCCGGCCGACAGAACCGGCCACCGGCGGGGGAGCAGTCGGGTCATGACGAGTTCACCGTTCCAGCGCACCATCGCCCTGCCCGCCCCCGTGTGCGAACAGGCCGCACAGCACCTGGAGCAGGCCGCGCACCGGGCCATCGACGGCGCGGCGATCCCCCTGAAGGCCTTCCGCACGGCCGCCGACAACGACTTCATCCTGCCCGTCTCGGTCGTCGAGCAGGCGGCGGCCTGCCTGCTCGTCCTCGCCACCGAGACCGCCCAGTCCGTCCGTCCGTCCGCCCTGCGTGCCACCATCAGCGTCGCGTTGCGACTGCGCGACGCCGTGCAACTGACCCATCAGCCCGCCCTCAGCAGCAGGTTCTGGTGAGCCGCCCGGTCGCTCAGGCGCCGCGGAAGGCGACCTCGACCTGCCGGTGACGCAGCTCGTCCAGCGTGGCGTGCTGCCGCCGGGCTCGTTCGACGAGCTCGTCCAGCCGTCCGGCGTCGAGCCGCTCGTCCGTACTGGCGAGATCGCGGAGGGTCTCCCAGCCCGCCAGTTTGCCTTCCACCCCGAGCGCCAGCGCCTCCAGCTCCCACAGGGTGCTGAGCGGGGAGCGCCGTACCAGGCTGCCGTTGCTCTTCAGCCGCCCCACCTGCTCGGCCGCCCGGCCCGCGTAGACCTTGTAGCGCCGTACCGGCACGTCGAGGCGCCGCATGATCCGGAGCAGGCTCGTCCGGTCGTCGGCCATCTCGGCGGCTACCGGGGCCAGCGCGTCGGCGAGCGGCGAGCCGGTGCACGATCGCAGCAGGTAGCGCACGCGCGCGGTCCCCGCGGTGGCGCCGGCGAGATGGTCGTTGAGGTAGATCCCCAGCAGGGACATGTCGGTGGCCGGGGCACGCCGGGCGTCCGGGGAATCCGCTCGCTGTTCCGTCATGACGCGACTCCTGTCGTACTCCGGTCCTGCTCCACGGCCACCCTCGTGGTGATCCGTACGAGACAGGGAGGGCGGGGCGTCGAGCCGGTCCCGAAGCGCACGGGAGGCTCGACCGGGGCGAGGGCGCCGAGGCTCTCGCCCCCGCGGGTGACGGTGGCCGAGGTGACCGGGTGCAGGTCCCGGGCGCCGTACCACTGGTGCCGTCCGGGGCGGGCACTGCCGTGGGTGCGCGCTCCCAGCAGCAGACGGGCGGGCCGGTCCCACAGCGCGATCCAGCCCGGGTGGGTGGCGAGCGGGCCCGGCACCGCGCGCAGCGCGAGGCCCGGCAGGGTCCGGCGGCCGGTGCCGAAGCGCAGATCGAGCGGCGGGGCCGTGACGCTCCAGTGCCGCCGGCCGGTGATCGCCACCTCGACCGGTACGACCCGGACCTCGTCGAAGACGTACGTGCCGGCGACGAAGTCCGCCGTCTCGCGCGTGGGCGCCAGCAGCAGCCGGTGCCCGTCGGCCTCCTCCACCATCACGTCGCTGAACGGGCCGAACGGCGACCGGGGCCAATGCCCGAGCACGACACGGACGCCGGAGGCCGTGCCGATCCCCGCTATCCAGCCGTCGAAGCGCAGCGTGCGCACCGGCGACCGGGTACCTGTGGACCGGACCGGACCAGCGGATTCGTGTCCGTGAGACAACACGCGGGCCGGGTGCCCGGCCCGTGTGGCGGCCAAACGGAGGACGGCCGTCGCTCCGCGGGGCCGGTCCAGGGCCCTCATGCCGGGTTCCCGCGACCCCCGCGCCGCTCCGGGGCGTCGGCGGGTGTGGCCGAGGCCACGTCACGGACGAGGCCCCGATCACGTCCGGGTGGAGGAAGCGCCGGTTACCGTCTACGACCAGATCCCGCTCCCTTCCCTCGGACGGCCCGGCAGTGCAAGCAGATCTCTCCCCTGTCATCGCGGCGACCGCCCAGTGGCTGACCCGAGCCTTTCCCGCCTCCGGCGGCGCGCTGGCCTCCGCCCTGTGCGAGGTCCAGGCCCGGCAGGCCGTGACCGTGGCGGCCTGGCTGAGGTACCCGACGGCCATGGACGCCGCCCTGCTCGGCATGGCGGGGCCGGGCGGCTCCGGGAGGCTCGACTGGATCACCGGCGCCGACGCGGCCCTCGGCGACGACACGGACGCGCACGCCTGGCGCACCTGGGTGGACGAGGTCGTGGCCAGCTGGGCGGCCTGTCTGCTCACCGATCCGGAGCTGGCCGCCCGGGCCGTGACCGCGCTCGCCGACGGCAGCCACAGCACCGGATCGCGAGCCGAGTTCCGCCGGCTGACCGCCCCCGACGACGGCGACCGGAAGGCCGCCGCCCTTCTGCGCCACCCCGACCTGCTCGCCCCCGTCGCCGATCTGCACCAGGACCAGCTCCTCGACCGTCTGAACCCGGGCCGCACGCTGATCGCCTGACGCCTCGGGGCTCACCGTGCCGACCTGCGCGGAGACGCCTCGGCCGCCCGTCTTCACCCTCCGTGACTCACCGGTTTGACGTAAGCGACCGTGCCGCGCGCGCACGGTCGGCGGACGCTGATCGTGGGCTCGACGGCCTCCCGGTCCGCGTTCGGCGGTCCGGGGCGCCCCCGTCGTGCCGCGCTGCACCGCCGACGGAGGAGAGACCGACATGGCCACCGCACTCTCGCGCAACTGGGAACACGCCGTCGTCACCGGCGGCGCCGGGTTCGTCGGCTCCCATCTGTGCGCCGCCCTGCTGAAGGCGGGCACGGCCGTCACCTGCGTGGACGACTTCAGCACCGGCCGGCCCGAGAACATATCGCCGCTGCTCGAACAGCGTGGCTTCACGCTGGTGCAGGCGAACGTCACCGAAGGACTGCGGATCAGACGGCCGCCGGACCTCGTCCTGCACTTCGCCTCCCCGGCGTCCCCGGCCGACTACCTGCGCCTCCCACTGCACACCATGGAGACCGGCAGCCTCGGTACCCGCAACGCTCTGGAGCTCGCCCACTCCTCCCGCGCCCGCTTCGTCCTCGCCTCGACCTCCGAGGTCTACGGCGACCCGCTGCAGAATCCGCAGGACGAGCGTTACTGGGGCAACGTCAATCCCGTCGGCCCGCGCAGCGTCTACGACGAGGCCAAGCGTTTCGGCGAGGCGCTGACCACCGCCCACGCCGACACCCACGGCACCGACACCTGCATCGTGCGGCTGTTCAACACCTACGGCCCCCGGATGCGCGGCCACGACGGACGCGCGGTGCCGACCTTCGTACGGCAGGCCCTGGCCGGCGATCCCCTCACCGTGACCGGCGACGGCCGCCAGACCCGTTCGCTGTGCTACGTCGACGACACCGTGCGCGGCGTCCTCGCCGCCGCCGCCCACGGCATGCGCGGACCCGTCAACATCGGCAACCCGACCGAGATCACCATGCTCGACCTGGCGCGCCTGGTCGTCGAACTCGCCGAGTCCTCCTCGGAGATCCGCTACATCGAACGCCCCGTGGACGACCCGGCCGTGCGCTGCCCGGACATCACGCTGGCCCGCGACAAGCTCGGCTGGGACCCGCAGGTGCGTGCCGAGGAGGGCCTGCGGCGCACGATCGCCTGGTTCCGCGAGGCCAGTACCGAGGAGTGACCCCGCCCGGGCACCCGCACCGCCGCGTCCGGCACCCGACCGCCGAAAGGCCCGCCTCCCCATGCGCATTCTCGGAATCAACGCCCTCTTCCACGACCCCGCCGCCGCCCTGGTGATCGACGGACGGACCGTCGCAGCCGCCGAGGAGGAGCGGTTCTCCCGCCGCAAGCACGGCAAGAGACCCCTGCCGTTCTCCGCCTGGGAACTGCCCGAGCGGGCCGCCGCATGGTGCCTGAAGCGGGCCGGGCTGCGCCCGCAGGACCTCGACGCGGTCGCCTACTCCTTCGACCCGGCCCTCGCCCGGCCGGCCGAGGAGATGGGGCTGGACGACCCCTGGGACCACCTGCGGCTGACCTACGCCCGCGAGGCACCCGGCTTCCTGGGGACCGCCCTGCCGGGCCTCGACCCGGCCGTCGTCCGCTTCGTGCCGCACCACATGGCCCACGCCGCCTCCAGTGCCTTCGCCGCACCGGACGCCAAGAACTCCTCCGTCCTCGTCCTCGACGGCCGCGGCGAACGCGCCTCCCACCTGGCCGCCCGCCGCGTCGGCGACCGCCTGGAGGCGCTGCACGCCCAGGACCTGCCGCACTCGCTCGGGCTGATCTACGAGGAACTCACCGAGCACCTCGGCTTCCTGCGCTCCTCCGACGAGTTCAAGGTGATGGCCCTCGCCTCGCACGGCAGGCCCCGCATGCTCACCGAACTGCGCCGCCACGTGTATCCGACCGGCGACGGCGGCTTCCACGCCACCGGCGTGCCCTGGCACGAGCTGTGTCCGCCCCGCG
Source organism: Streptomyces sp. NPDC092370 (assembly GCF_044755265.1). Taxonomy (NCBI): domain Bacteria; kingdom Bacillati; phylum Actinomycetota; class Actinomycetes; order Kitasatosporales; family Streptomycetaceae; genus Streptomyces; species Streptomyces sp. NPDC092370. Next base: position 42,529 of record NZ_JBIVQO010000018.1, read on the forward strand.
GGCCGGACGAGCCATGGACGCAGGACCACGCCGACGTCGCCGCCGCCGCCCAGGCCGTGCTGGAGGAGACCCTGCTCGACCTGGTGCGCTGGCTGCACGGCCGGACCCACGACCGGGTGCTCACCCTCGCCGGCGGCGTCGCCCTCAACTGCGTGGCCAACTCCCGCATCGCCCGCGAGGGCCCCTTCTCCCGGGTCTGGGTGCAGCCCGCGGCGGGCGACGCCGGTACCGCCCTGGGCGGCGCCCTGCTGTTGTCCGCCGTGGCGGGCGAGGAGCCGGAGGCCATGGCCGGCGCCGACCTCGGCCGGGAGTGGTCCGACGCCGAACTCGCGGCCTGGCTGAAGACCGCGGCCGTACCCTTCGAGCGGCCCCCGGACATCGCCGCCACCGTCGCCCGCGCCCTGGCGGACAACGGGATCGTCGCCTGGTTCCAGGGCCGCTCCGAGTACGGTCCCCGGGCCCTCGGCCACCGCTCCCTGCTGGCCCACCCCGGGCACGCCGGCAACCTGGAACGGCTCAACGACGTCAAGGGCCGCGAGCAGTTCCGGCCCGTCGCCCCGATGGTCCTCGCCGACCGCGCGGCCGACATCTTCGACGGCCCGCTGCCCAGCCCGTACATGCTGTTCGTGCACGACGTGGCCCCCGCCTGGCGGGACCGCATCCCCGCCGTCGTGCACGTGGACGGCACCGCCCGCATCCAGACCGTCGACCCGGCCCGCGAACCGCTCGTGGCCCGGATGCTCGGCGAGTTCGAGCGGCTCACCGGAGTGCCCGTGGTGGTCAACACCAGCCTCAACACCGCCGGGCGTCCCATGGTCGACGACCCGCGCGACGCCCTGGAGTGTTTCGGCTCCTCGCCCGTCGACCTGCTGGCCATCGGCCCGTACGCGATCCGGCGAGGCGACCTCTTCCGTACCGACTCCCGCAGCGACGACGCCGGAGACCCCCGATGACCGCACCCGACGCCCCGGCGGGCGACGCCGAGTACGCCGTCGTGATCCCCACCCTCGGCCGGCCCAGTCTGGGCGCCTGCCTGCACGCCCTCGCCGAGGCGACCGGGCCGGGACCCGTCCGCGTGGTCCTCGTCGACGACCGGCCCGACGCGGCCGGGGTGCCGCTGACCGCCCACGTCCCGCCGTCCCTGCGTGCGCGCACCATGGTCGTGCCGGGCGGGGCGCGCGGGCCCGCCGCCGCACGCAACCTGGGCTGGCGGGCGGCCGGTGACGTGCCCTGGATCGTCTTCCTCGACGACGACGTCGTCCCCGGGCCCACCTGGGGCGACGACCTGACCCTGGACCTGGCCGCCGCGACCGAGCGGACCGCCGGGATCACCGCCCGCATCGAGGTGCCCCTGCCCGCAGGCTGGCGCCCCACGGACTGGGAGCGCAACACGGCCGGACTCGCCGGCGCCCGCTGGATCACCGCCGACATGGCGTACCGCAGGGCCGCGCTGACGGCCGTGGGCGGCTTCGACGAACGGTTCCGGCGGGCCTTCCGGGAGGACGCCGACCTCGCCCTGCGCATGCTCGACGCCGGATGGACGCTCTCCGGAGGCCGGCGCACCACCACCCACCCCGTCCGGCCCGCCGGGCGCTGGGTCTCCGTCCGGCTCCAGGCGGGCAACGCCGACGACGTGCTGATGACCCGGCTGCACGGCCGTCACTGGTGGCGCCGGGCGGAAGCACCCCGCGGGCGTCTGCCCCTGCACCTGGCGGTGACCGGAGCGGGTGTGGCGGCGCTGGGCTGCGCTCTGCTGGGCCGGCCCCGGGCCGCCACGGCCTGCGCCGCCGCATGGCTGGCCGGCACCACCGAGTTCGCCCTCGCCCGGATCCTGCCCGGACCGGGCACTCGCGACGAGATCCTCACCATGACGGTGACCAGCGCCCTCGTCCCGCCCGCCGCGACCTGGCACTGGCTGCGCGGGCGGCTCGCGCACCGGGGGGCCCGGCCGCTCACCGCGTCCGGCAACGGCGAGCCGGCGACCGCGCCCCGCCCGGCGGTTCGGGAACGGCTGCGGTCATGACGCCGCCCCTCGGCCCCTGGCTGCTCCCCGGGGACGTGCGGCAGCACGCGCACGCCCCGGACAGTCCCTTGCCCGCGGCCGTCCTCTTCGACCGCGACGGCACGCTCGTCGCCGACGTGCCCTACAACGGCGACCCCTCGCGCGTCGTGCTCATGCCGGGCGCCCGCGAGGCCGTGGACACCGTGCGCACCGCCGGGGTGCCCGTCGGGGTCGTGACCAACCAGTCGGGCGTGGCCCGGGGCCTGCTGACCCGCCGTGAGGTGGAGGACGTGCGGCTGCGCGTGGAGGAACTGCTCGGGCCGTTCGCCGTCTGGGCGGTGTGCCCGCACGGCCCGGGGGAGGGCTGCGGCTGCCGCAAGCCGGCACCCGGCCTGGTCCTGGCGGCATGCCGCCGGCTCGCCGTTCCGCCCGGCCGCACCGTGGTGATCGGCGACATCGGAGCGGACATGGAAGCCGCGCGCGCGGCCGGTGCCCGCGGGGTGTTGGTGCCCACGGACGTCACCCGGGCCGAGGAGGTCGTGGCGGCCGACGCCACGGCGGCGGACCTGCCGCAGGCCGTACGACTCGTCCTGGACCCGGCCGTGCCGACGGGGGAGGCGCGATGAGCCCCCTGTTGTCCCGTGCCCGCCCTCCCCGCACCCTCGTGGTCCGCCTCGACAGCTCCGGAGACGTCCTGCTGGCCGGGCCCGCCGTACGGGCCGTGGCCGCCGGGTCCTCCTACACCGCGCTGCTCTGCGGGCCCCAGGGCGCCGCGGCCGGGCGGATGCTGCCCGGCGTCGACGACGTGCTGATCCATGACGCCCCGTGGGTCGGCCTGGATCCGCCGCCGGTCACGCGGTCGGCCACCCGGCAGCTGATGCGCACGCTCAGCGCGGGCCGCTTCGACCGGGCGCTGGTGCTGGTGTCGTACCACCAGAGCCCGCTGCCGATCGCCCTGCTGCTGAAGCTCGCCGGGATCGGATGGACCGCGGCCGACAGCGAGGACTACCCCGGCGCGCTCCTCGACCTCAGGCACCGCCGGATGCCGCACCGGCACGAGGTACTGGCCGCCCTCGACCTGGTGACCGCGGCGGGTTTCCCCCTGCCGCCCGGCGACGACGGCCGGCCGCGGGTCCTGCCGCCGCCGGCCACCACCCACCTCACCGGCCCCGAGCCCTACGTCGTCCTCCACCCCGGTGCGGCCGTGCCCGCGCGGGCGTGGACCCCGGGGCGGGCGGCACGGGCCGTCGCCGCGCTGTCCACCGCGGGCCACCGCGTGGTCGTCACGGGCGGGCGCGCCGAGCGCGAACTGACCGCACGGGTCGCCGGGCGGCACGCCCTGGACCTCGGCGGCGCCACCGACCTGCCCCAACTGGCCGGGGTCCTGGCCGGAGCCCGGGCCCTGATCGCCGGGAACACCGGCCCGGCGCACCTCGCCGCCGCTGTGGGAACGCCCGTCGTCAGCCTCTTCGCGCCGGTCGTGCCGGCCGAGCGGTGGGCCCCCTACGGCGTACCGCACGTCCTGCTCGGCGACCCGCGGGCCGCGTGCGCGGGGACCAGGGCACGGCACTGCCCGGTGCCAGGTCACCCCTGCCTCGACGGCGTCGGCGACGCCGAGGTGCTCGACGCCGTGGCGGCCCTCACGGACCACTCGGCGGACCGGGGAGAACAGAGCGAACGAGGAGCGGCCGTATGAACATCCTGCTGTGGCACGTGCACGGCTCCTGGACGACCGCCTTCGTCCAGGGCCCGCACACCTACCTCGTCCCCGTCACCCCCGACCGCGGCCCGGACGGTCTGGGACGGGCCCGCACCTTCACCTGGCCCGCGTCGGTACGCGAGGTCCCCCCCGAGGAACTCCACGACACGCCCGTCGACCTGGTCCTTCTGCAGCGGCCGCACGAGGCGGCGCTGGCCGAACGCTGGCTCGGCGGGCGGCGCCCCGGCCGGGACGTGCCCGCGGTGTACCTCGAGCACAACGCGCCCGACCGGGACGTGCCCGACACCCGGCATCCGTGCGCCGACCGCGGCGACCTGACGCTCGTGCACGTCACGCACTTCAACCGGCTGTTCTGGGACAGCGGAACCACCCGCACCGAGGTGATCGAACACGGCATCGTCGACCCGGGCCACCACTACAGTGGCCGGCTCGCCCGCGCCGCCGTCGTGGTCAACGAACCCGTGCGGCGCGCCCGGTACACCGGAACGGACCTGCTGCCCGCCCTCGCCCAGGATGTCCCGCTCGACGTCTTCGGCATGGGAACCGAGGGACTGGCCGGGCACCTCGGCCTGGCCCCCGGCCGGTGCCGCACCGCCGACCTCCCGCAGAGCGAGCTGCACACCGCCCTGGCCGAACGCCGCATGTACCTGCACCCGGTGCGCTGGACCTCCCTCGGCCTGTCGCTGCTGGAGGCCATGCACCTGGGCATGCCCGTCCTGGCGCTCGCCACCACCGAGGCGGTGGAGGCCGTCCCGCCCGGCGCGGGCGCCCTGTCCACCCGCCCCGACGTCCTGGCCCGCGCCGCCCGCCGCTACCTCCACGAACCCGAGGCGGCGGCCGCCGACGGAGCCCGCGCCCGCCAGGCGGCACTCGAACGCTACGGGCTCAAGCGCTTCCTGACCGACTGGGAGCGCCTGATCACGGAGGTGTGCTCATGACGCCGTCCCTCAGCCCCTTCCCCGCCGGACCCTTCGGCGGCGACCCGCGCGATCCCGGCGTCCTCGCGATCGCGCTGGTCTCCGAGCACGCCAGTCCCCTCGCCACCCTCGGCGGAGTCGACGCCGGCGGACAGAACGTCCATGTCGCCTGCCTCGCAGGGGCACTCGCCGACCGGGGGCACCGCGTCACCGTCTACACCCGCCGCGACGCGCCCGACCTGCCCGTCCGGGTGGAGCTGCGCGACGGTGTGGAGGTCCACCACGTGCCCGCCGGGCCGGCCGAACCGCTCCCCAAGGACGCGCTCCTGCCGCACATGGACGAGTTCGGCCGCCACCTCGTCCGCAGCTGGCGCACCCGGGCCCCCGACCTCGTGCACTCCCACTTCTGGATGTCGGGCCTGGCCGCGCTGCGCGCCACCCGCGAGCACGGCCTGCCCCTGCTGCACACGTACCACGCCCTCGGCACGGTGAAGCGGCGCCACCAGCGGCTCGCCGACACCAGCCCGCCGGAACGCATCCCGGGCGAGATCGAGGTCGGGCTGGGCTGCGACCGCGTCATCGCCACCTGCCGGGACGAAGCCCACGAACTGGCCCGCATGGGCATCCCCCCGCACCAGGTGGGCATCGTGCCGTGCGGCGTCGACCCCGACCGGTTCACGCCGAAGGGCCCGGCCGCTCCGCGCGGGCCCTACCCGCACCGGATCCTCCAGCTGGGCCGGCTGGTACCGCGCAAGGGCGCCGCGGTGACCATCGCCGCGCTGGCCCGGCTGCCCCGCACGGAGCTGGTCGTGGTCGGCGGGCCGCCCGCCGACCGGCTCGACGGCGACTCGGAGGTGCGGCGGCTGCGCGGCATCGCCCGGGACGCCGGCGTCGCCGACCGGGTCCGCTTCACCGGTGCCCTGCCCAGCGAGGAGGTGCCGGCGTTGCTGCGCTCCGCCGACGTGGTGGTGTGCCCCGCCGACTACGAGCCCTTCGGCATCGTCCCGCTGGAGGCCATGGCCTGCGGCGTGCCCGTGGTGGCCAGCGCGGTCGGCGGGCAGCTCGACACCGTAGCCGACCCCGGCACCGGACGGCTGGTGCCGCCCCGCGATCCGGCGGCCCTGGCCGGCGCCGTCGCCGGGCTGCTCGCCGATCCGGAGGCCCGCGCGGCCTGCGGGGCGGCCGGCCGTCGCCGGGTCCTGAGCCGCTACGGCTGGGGCCGGATCGCCGCGGCGACCGAGGCCGCCTACTGCGAGGTCCTCGACACCGAAACCGCCGCGACCGGCGCCGGCTGACCGCCCCGCCCGCGCCCCGACGACAGCCGATGCCAGCCGACGTCCGACGTTCGAAGGAGGTGTGGGTTCACCGCCGTCACCCACGGCGGTACGCCCGACCGACATGAGCGAACCCTCCGCACACCACGCCCTGGAAGCCGCGCGACTGCACTGCCGATCTTTGGAAGAAGCCCTCGCACGGTTCCGCGACGACGGCTTGGACAGGGTCGCGGACTGGGGCGGCCGGCTCGCCGACGTCCTCACCGGCGGCGGCCGGCTGCTCGTCGCGGGCAACGGCGGCAGCGCCGCCCAGGCACAGCACCTCACCGCCGAACTGGTGGGCCGCTACCGGCGGGAACGCCGCGCCTACTCCGCGCTCGCCCTGCACGCCGAAACCTCCAGCATGACCGCCATCGGCAACGACTACGGCTTCGACCACGTCTACGCCCGCCAGGTCACCGCCCACGGCCGTTCCGGCGACATCCTGATGGTGCTCTCCACCTCCGGCCGCAGCCCCAACCTCATCGCCGCCGCGGTGACCGCCCGGCAGACGGGACTGCGCGTGTGGGCCCTGACCGGGCGCGGCCCCAACCCCCTCGCGGAAGCCGCGCACGAAGCCGTGTGCATCGACGCCGGCAGCGCCGCGAACGTCCAGGAGACGCACCTGGTCGCCGTCCATCTGCTCTGCGAGTGCTTCGACACGGCCGTGGCCACGCCCCTCGCCCGGCGCGCCGTCCTCACCCACGGGAGCACGTCATGACCGAGCCGCACCCGCTGGCCGTCGTCGGGGACGTCCTCCTCGACGAGGACATCGAAGGCGTCTCCACCCGGCTCTCCCCGGACGCCCCCGCCCCCGTCGTCGACGTCACCGGCGACCGCCGCCACCCGGGCGGTGCCGGCCTGGCCGCCGCCCTCGCCGCCCGGGGCGGCCGGGACGTCGTCCTGGTGACCGCGCTCGGCGACGACGACGCCAGCGAGGCGGTACGGCACGATCTGCGCGACCGGGTCCGGCTGCTGGAGCTCCCGCTGAACGGCACCCTGCCGGTCAAGACGCGCGTCCTCGCGGGCGGCCGGCCCGTCGTCCGCATCGACCGGGGCGGCGGCACCCCCGGCGAACCCGGCGACGCGGTCCGTGAAGCGCTGGCCGGCGCGCACGCCGTCCTGGTCGCCGACTACGGCCGGCACACCGCGGGCGCCCTGCGGCCGCTCCTGGAGGAGGCCGCCCGCCGCACCCCGCTGGTGTGGGACCCGCACCCCAAGGGCGACCCGCCCGTGCCCGGAGCCCGCCTCGTCACCCCCAACGCGGCGGAGGCACAGGCCCTGCACCCCGGCTCAGGAGGCACCACCCTGGGCGCCTACGCCGAACGCGGGGCACGACTGGCCGAGCGCTGGCGGGCCGCCGGTGTCGCCGTCACCCTCGGTGAGCGCGGGGTGCTGCTGACCCGGCCGGGTTCCGGCACCCCGATGCTCGTGCCCGTGCCCTACCGGGCCGTCGGGGATCCCTGCGGAGCGGGTGACTGCTTCGCCGCCACGGCGGCGGCGGCCCTCGCCGACGGACTGCTCCCCGAGGAGGCGCTGCAGCGGGCGGTCGCCGAGGCGGCCTCGTTCGTCGCGGCGGGCGGCGCGGGCAACCCCGACCTGTGGCGGACCGAGCCGGTGCCCGGCCCCGAGGACGACCCCGCGACCGACGCGTTCGGGCTCGCCGAGAGGGTCCGGGCCCGCGGTGGCACCGTCGTCGCCACGGGTGGCTGTTTCGACCTGGTGCACGCCGGTCACGTCGGCCTGCTGGAGAGCGCCCGGCGCATCGGCGACTGCCTCATCGTGTGCCTGAACTCCGACGCGTCCGTCACCCGCCGCAAGGGTCCGGGCCGCCCGCTCAACCCGGCGGCGGACCGCGCCCGCGTCCTGGCGGCGCTCGGCAGCGTCGACGCCGTCGTGGTCTTCGAGGAGGACACCCCCGAGGCGGTACTGGCCCGGCTGCGGCCGGACGTCTGGGTCAAGGGCGGCGACTACTCCGTACAGGACCTGCCCGAGGCGGAGGTGCTCCGCACCTGGGGCGGCCAGGCCGTGGTCCTGCCCTACCTCGACGGTCGCTCCACGACCCTGCTGGCCCGCAGGGCGGCCAAGGCGGCCGAGGAGGCGCTGCGGCCGTAGCGGGCCGCATGGAAGCCGGGGCGGCGCGGACCGGGTGTCGAGACCTGTCGTCGTACGGAGTCCGCTCAGGCCGCCGGGCTCAGCGCCGGCAGGCCCGGCACGTCGTGCTCCTCCGTGCGGAGCATCACCGGTGCCGTGGTCCGGCGCTGCCGCAGCAGGGCGCCCGCCCCGATCGCGCCGGCGATGAGCAGCCCGCCGGTGACGAGGGCGCCGCGGGGTCCGGCCACTTCCATGAGGAGGCCCAGCGCGGGCGGGCCGCCCAATCCCCACACCGTGCCGATGCTGCCCCACACACCCAGCACCCGCCCCCGCAGATGCGCGGGCGGGTCGGTCTGCAGGACGGCCGTGCCGGCCGTGTCGGAGACGGACTCCACCACGGCCATCGGCAGCACCAGTGCGATCAGCACCGCCAGCGACGGCGACAACCCCGCCACCACCTGGAGCAGCGCCCCCGCGGCCGCCAGCGCGCCCACGAGCCGAACGGACGGCCGGCGCAGCCGGGCGCCGAGCACCGCGCCGAGGATGCCGCCGACGGCCAGCACCGTCGACACCGTGCCGAAGGAACCGGCGCCTCCCGCGAGCGGCCCGGTGACGAGCACGGCCAGGGTGAGCCCGTAGTTGCGGCCGAACACGGAGCTGATCCCGGTCACACCCGCCAGCGCGACGAGGCGCGGCCGCCCCATGAAGTAGGCCAGCCCCTCGCGCACGGTCAGGTCCGGACCGGTGCCCTTCGGGGCCGGGGCGTCCTGACGCACCGCTCCGGCCGCCGGGCGCAGGAACGGGATGACCCCGGCCACGAACAGGAACGACAGTCCGTTGCCGAAGTACGCCGCCGACGTGCCGAGGAATCCGACCGCCACACCGGCCAGAGCGGCTCCCACCAGCCGGCCCGCCTGGTGCACCAGCGCCCCGACCCCGATGGCGGAGGGCACGTCCTGCGCCGGCACGAGGTCGTTGCCCAGCAGGGCGCACGCCGGGTTGTCGACGGTCGCGACGACGCCCGTGACGGCGGCCAGCACCAACAGCGAGGTCATGTCGATCCGGTCCAGCGCCACGAGGACGGCCGTGGTGAACGCGATCGCGCCGAGCGCCGCCTGGCTCACGGCTGCCGTGAGCTTGCGGGGCCACCGGTCGACGGCAGCCCCGCCCAACACGCTGATCAGCAGCGCCGGAGCGGCCTGCACGGACATGGACAGCCCCGTCGCGGCGGCGGACCCGGTGATCTGCAGGACCAGCAGGTTCTGCACCGTGAGCTGCATCCACGTACCGGCGTTCGACACGAAGTTCGCAACGGACCACCAGCGCATGCTGCGGTACCGCAGCGACCGCCACGGTGAGCGGGAGGCGGGCAGGGCAGGGGAGGGTGAGGGAGAAGACACAGTGCGGTACTCGGAGACGAGTCGGAGGACCCAGCAGAAGGAGGACGAGGGAGCGACTCGCACCGGCGGCGCTGCGCGGTGGATCCCCCTCGACGGGTACGGCGCCGACCATCGTGGCAGAGGGGACCGGAGAAGCGGTTCCACCGCACCCTGATCCGCCGTCCCGCGTCTTCCAAACGCCCTGCCGCGCAAGGGCTTTGAGGCCACAGTGCGTTTGATCACACGCACACGGAAAGCGGGGCCCCTCGCCTCGGCGAGGGGCCCCGCTCAGCGCGGTGAGTGCCTACTCCCGCTTGCCGCGGCCGCTCAGCGCGTCGCGCAGCCGGTCCACCATGCCGGCGCCCGGAGCCAGGAGCTTGTTCGCCGGAGGCTTGTCGGGTGCGGCCGGGTGCGGCCGGGTCGGGGCGGTCTTCTTCGCCTTGCGCACCTTGTCGCCCAGCTCGTTGAGCGTGTCCATCGGACAGGCCTGTCGCAGCCGCGGGAAGAGGTTGCCCTCCTCGTCGGCGATGTGCGAGCGGATCTCGCTCATCAGCATGCCCATCAGCCGGTCGAAGTCGGCGTCGCCCGCGTCACAGCCCTCCAGATCCTTCATGATCTGCTCGGCCGTGGCGTGGTCCTTCAGCTCCTGGTCGGCGAGGGCGTCCCCGCCCGCCACGTGCTCGCGTACGGCGGGGTAGAGGTAGGCCTCCTCGGCCACCGAGTGCCGCACGAGCTCCATCGTGACCTGGTCGGCGTACACTTTGCGGTCCTGGTGACCGGACGGCAGCGCCTCGATCCTGCCGAACATCTCCTCGACCTCGCGGTGATCGGTCACCAGCTCGTCGATGACGTTTCCTCCGTGTCCCATGTCCTTCACCTCCAGAGCTCGGGTCCCCCCGGCCTCAGGGGGATAACGTGCGGTCCCGCCGCGGCCGTGCCGGCGGCTCAGGCGGGCAGCTTGGCCCGGACGCGCCCGACCGCCGAGGCCGGGCGGGCGGTGGCGCGCACCGAGCGGCGCACCAGACCCGCGTCCCGCCGCAGACCGCGGGCGGCGTGGGTGCCGCGCCACACCACGGAGGGGCGGGCGCCGGTGTCATCGGCGGCGATCAGCAGTCCGCCCAGCATGGACAGATTCTTCAGGAAGTGGATGCGCTGCTGTGCCCGCTCCTCGGGGTCCTCCGCCTCCCAGAAGCGGTGCCCCGCCAGCGTGGTGGGCACCAGGGTGGCCGCGATGGCCAGGGCGGCCGGACGCGGCATGCGCCCCGTGGCCAGCATCAGCCCCGCGGCGACCTGCACGGCGCCGCTCAGCCGCACCATCTGCTCGGTGCGGTCCGGCAGCGCGGGGACGCGCTCGGTGATCGGTTGGACGACAGGCTCGGCGGCGTCGGCGACCTGTTTCGGGTCGCGGACGGAGTTCAGGCCGCCCGCGAGGAACATCGAGGCCAGCATGGGGCGGCCGAGCACACGCAACAGACTCATGGCCCTCTCCAGGGAGTCGGTGGGTACAGCGCTCGCCGGGTTCCCCAGCCGGAGCCGAACCACTCACCCCGTCCGGTGCCGCGCCCACGCCTTCTCGCGCCGCTCTGCGGACAGCAGGACGTCGGTGGCGGTGCAGGCGAGGGTTTCGGTCGCGGCGAGCAGCACCTCGCGGGCCCGGGGAAGCTCGGTTGAGCGGGATGCAGGCCGCGGAGTGGCTGCGCACCCACCGCCACGTGGACGTCGGCGGCTCGGACACCTGCCGGACGAGTGCCTCGATCACCCACGCCGACGACGTCGAGACCGAGGAGGTCCTTCTGACGCGCTGCGCGCGCTCGCCTGCGGTGTGGTGTTCGCCCTTCGGGGCGAAGGCCACGCCAGTGGCCGCCATCGGGCCGGTCCGGTCGACGTGGAGAAGGGGAGTCCGGGTGTGGGCGGGGGTTCACTCCACAGGCGGTACACGAGCGGTTCGGCGCGCCCCGGGGGAGGACAACGCGAAGCGCCGCCGGCGTTCGCCGGCGGCGCTAGGGGAAGGGGCGGCTCAGCGGGCCTGTTGTGCGGCGGCGCCGGTCGTGGCGCGCTCGCGGACCGGAAGGTGGTAGACGTGGAAGGCCCGTCCGATGACGGGCTGGGCGACGTTGCGCACGCGCACGCCACCGCTCGTCATGCCGTGTTCCGTGCCGGCGTGCGCGTGCCCGTGCACCGCGAGGTCGGCACCGGCGGTGTCGATCGCCTCGGCCAGCAGATAGCTGCCCAGGAACGGGTGAATCTCCAGCGGCTCCCCCGCCAGCGTGTCCGCGACGGGGGAGTAGTGGGTCAGCGCGATCCGCGCGTCACAGTCCTCCTCGCCCAGTTGCTCCAGGGCGGTCCGCAGCCCGTCGGCGCACCGGCGCGAGTGCCGGACGAACTCCTTCATGACCGGCTCGCCGAACTCCCCCGCGCAGCGGCCCACGAAGCCACCGCCGAACCCCTTGGTTCCGGCGACGCCGATCCGGGTCCCGCCGCTCTCGACGACCGTGCCCTGCCCTTCCAGGACATGGGCGCCCGCGTCCCGGAGGATGGCCGAGACCTCGTCCGGGCGGTCGTCGTGGTGGTCGTGGTTGCCCAGGACGGCGACGACCGGAACGGCGAGGCCCTCGACCTCCTGGGCCACCACCCGCATTTCCTCGGGCGTGCCGTGCCGGGTGAGGTCCCCGGCCAGGAGCAGGAGGTCGGCGCACTCGGGCAGGGTCTCGAAGGCGGGGCGGAGCACGCCCTGGCTGTCGGGCCCCATGTGGATGTCTCCGACGGCTGCGATGCGGATCATGAGAGTTCCTCCGCGTGGTCGGGGGAGGACGCCTCGGTGACCACGAGGTCGCTGTGCACGGGGAATCCGGCGAGCTCCTCGTGGACGGTGCGCACGATCTCGTCGCGGCAGGGCGTCGAGGGCACGGTGCCGGTCAGCAGGACCGTCCGGCCGCGGGCCTCGACGCGTACCCCCAGTTCACCGAGTTCGCCGGAGGCGAGGCGGTCCTGGAGATGGGCGATGCGGTATTCCAGGTTCTCGGCCGGCGGTCCGCCGCCCGCGTCCTGTGGACCGTGGGTGCTCATGGGTGCTCCTTCAGATGACGTCCAGGCGCTCCAGGAGGAAGAAGAAGGCCGCGGGCATGGGCTCGTCCCCGCACTCACGCCGTACCTTCTCCCAGTCGACCTTCTCCCGCAGGGCGCGTGCGATGGGCAGAGCCGCCCCGAAGTCGCAGTGGTGCTCGGAGAACGAGGCGGTCAGGCTCCACAGCAGATCGGTCGGGGCCAGCACGGGCATGCGCACCGAGTCCACCGACAGCTCCTCCGCCCGCTCCAGCATGTCCGCGCCGACCGGCCGGTGCGCCAGTTCGAAGATGATGTCCACCGGCTGGCCGAAGCACGTGGCTTTGATCAGCCAGTCCTCCGGCGGGGTGTACACCGTCAGCCCGGCTTCGTGGAGCGTGGCCGCCACCGCTTCCGCGTCCTCGGGGCGGATCGCGAAGTCCACGTCGTGCTGGAGGTTCTTCTCGCCGCCGTGGGCGTACGCGGCCACACTGCCGGCCAGCGCGAACAGGTGCCCTTTGCGCTTCAGCAGGGCGCCGACCTGCTTGGCCGCCTCCAGGAGGGCCTGGTTGCGGTCCTGCGGGAGTTCCTGCAGCGGCTGGTCCGCCTGCGGGTCCTGTGGTGGCGCGGGCTCGTCCCCGTCCGGTGCCGTCCGGAGATCGGGGATCCCCGGTCGCCGGACGAGCGTCGCGTCATCACCGTTCTGCGTCATGATCACTCCTTCGCCGAACCGGACACGTCGCTCCCCTGCGGTGTCCGGACCCGAGACGGCTGTTTGCCTGCACTGAGTACCCGGCGCTCCCGCCCCGACACGGACGGCTTCCGAAGAGTGGCGGGCCCAACCCCTGCCATCCCAGGGCGGTGTGTCACCAGGGGGTCCCGGGAGACGTCCCGCAGGGCGTTCGCCGCCCGCAGTGCATCTCACCGCCCGCCGGACGGGACCGGGCGAAGTCCTCCTTGCGGTGCCCCCGCACTCCGTCGGCGACGAGCGCCTCGTCGGTCTCGGCGCGGAACAGGCCCCGGCCGCGCACCCTCGGGCCCGTGCGGACCGGGCGCGGCCTCTTCCGGGCCGTCAGCACAGGCCCGGCCGGCGGCGACGCCGGGGGAGCAGGCGATCGCGTCCCGGGCCGACCCCGCTTCCCGGAGATCGTCACGGCCCTGCTCACCGCCGTGACCGGGTCCCTGCTCACCGTGCCCGCCATGCCATGCCGCCGCCCTGCCGACGGACGTCACCGCGAGCCAGTGCGTCGCCGGCGGCGGCACGATCATCATCTGCGCCGTGGGTGACGGCACGCAGGGATGCACCAAGGCGCTGCATGGGCGCAGTCACGACGGCGGAACCGTCATCTGCGCTCCCCTTCTCACCGGACCCGGCCGAACAAGACAAGCGCATAACTCACTAAAGTCGGAATATGGGGCAAAGAGCAGGGAAACCGGATGAAGCCGCTGAGCAACGCGCCTGTGGAGGTCGACATGAACCAGGAGACACCACGTTCGTCCGATCTTCCGCAACCGTTGCGGGCCGTGGCCTCGGGCCTCAGGCACCTGCCGGGTGCGGAGCAGGTCGGCAAGGTGGCCACCGACGCGCTCGACAGGATCGGCGCGGTCTCGCCGCGCGGCCGCCGGATGGCCGTCTACGCCGGTGCCGGCGTGCTCGGCGTAGCCGGAGTCGTGGAGTGGCCGGTGGCCGTGACCGGCGCGGCGGTCGCCTGGCTGACCCAGCCGCGCCCGGGCACACGGCCCGACGGCGCGTCACCGAACGGCACGACGCCCACGGGCACCACCGGTGACCTCAGCTCCGCCCAGGACGACCAGGACACCTCCTCGTACGGCCCCGGCGGCAGACTCGCCGCGTCCCACTACCGTCGCGAGCGGCCGGACCAGCACGTCCACGAACAGCCCGCCAAGGTCGGCGACACCGCCACGGCCTCCGCCCTGAAGCAGGTCGCGGAGGCCACCGCCCACCACCCACAGGGCGAGGAGCCGGACCAGGCCCCCCGGCCCGGACACGACAGCCACTCCACCGGCTGAGTCGGGACGGCAGCAGATGCTCACACGCTTCGACGCCGCCCCGCTCGTCGGGGCCGTGGCCGGCGCGGCCGCAGGCGCCGCCCGCAGCACCGCCCAGTCGGTGACGTCCGTCTACGACACCACGCGGCGCGTGCGCAACGTCGCGCGCAACGCCCTGACCGGCGGCCGGCACTGGACGGCCGGGCAGCGCATCCATCTCGCCCTGCGGCACCCCGACGGCGACGCCGCAGCGCTCGCCCACAAGGTCGCCGAGGAACTGGTCGAGCACCCGGACGTGCTGACGGCGTACTGGGACGGGGGACTGGCCCGCCTGGTCGTCACCGTGGCGGAGGACGCCGCCACCGATCAGGTCACCGAACGGGCCACCGCGCTCGCCGCCCGCTTCGGCCTCGGCGAGGGCGTCGACCCCAACCTCCGGGACACCAGCCACCCGGGCGACCCCGCCGAGGTGCGCGTGAGCGCGGCGGCGATCCTGCTGGACGCCGCGGGCGCGGCCGGTGCCCTGGCCGGCCGGTCCCTGCGGCTGCCGCCCGGCTCACGCATCATCACCGCCGGCGTCACGCTGCTGCGCGAGAACCCCCGTTTCCGGGCCGTGCTCCGGCAGCGGTTCGGCACGTCCGGCATGGAACTCGTCCTCGCCGGTGCGAACGCCGCCGCCCACGGCATCGGCCAGACCCCGCTGGCTCTCGTGCTCGACGGCATCCTGCGCGGCAACCAGCTCACCGAAGCCGTGGCCAGGGCCGCGGCCTTCGAGGCGCTCCACGACGACGTCTGCCACCACGGGCGCACAAGCCTGGCCTGCCCCCCGGACACCAGGCCGCCGCTCAAGGTGACCCCCGCCGCGGAGTACGCCTCCCACGCCAGCACCGGCAGCCTCGCCGGCGCCGCCGCCACCTTCCTCGTCACGCACAACGCGACGGACGCGGCCGAAGCGCTCCTCGCCGGATCCCCGAAGGCGGCCCGGTACGGACCGGCCGCCTTCGCCGCGACCCTCGGCACCTACCTCGCCCACGCCGGGATCCTCCTGCGCAACGGGGAGCGCCTGCGACAGCTGGAGATCGCCGACGCCCTCGTCCTGCACGCCGACGCCCTGCGCAGCCTGCGGCAGGACGACACCGACGACGGCCTGCCCGACGACCCGGTCCACCCCTTCGCCGAGGCCGTCCTGGACGCCGCCCGCCGGGCCGGACTGCACGTCGTGATCGCGGGCGGCTCCGACCTGAAGGACATCACCCGGCTCGCCGACGAGGTCGCCCCGAGCGCCAAGCCGTTCGGAGACGTCGTACGGGCCCTGCAGGACGAGGGGCGCGTGGTGGTGACCGTCGCGCGCCTGGACGAGTCCGGCGACGGGCACGTCGCGGCCGGACTGCCCGCCGGTGACGTGGCGATCGCCCTCACCGACGGGCGGGCGGCCGTCTCCTGGGGAGTCGACGTCCTGGCCCCGGGCGGGCTCGCCGACGTCTGGCGGCTGCTGACCGCCATCCCGGCGGCCCGGCGCGTCGGCCGCCGCTCACAAACCCTGGCCCGCGCGGGCGCGGCCCTCTCCGGGCTCCTCGTCGCCCGGGGCGGGCAGCCCCCCGGCCGGCACCTCATGTGGCCCCTCTCCCGGCACGCCCCCGTCAACATCGCCGCCGTCAACGCCCTGATCACCGGCTGGCTCGAAGCCACACGTGTCGCCCGGGCCACCCCGCCGCCGCCCCGGCTGCACATCCCCTGGCACGCCCTCGAACCCCACGAGGCCCGCGACCGGCTCAGGCGCGCCGACCGCGACGGCGAGCCCAGCGGACTCGCCCTGCTCGCGGACCGCTCACGGCAGCAGACCGCACGCCTGGCCCGCCATCCCGTCGCCGCACCCGCACGCTGGACGTGGCAGGCGGCGGGAGCCGTCCGCCGTGAACTCGACGACCCGCTCACACCCGTCCTCGCCACCGGGGCCGTCGCCTCCGCGCTGCTCGGCTCGGTCGTTGACGCGTTGCTCGTCGTCGGCGCCATGGACCTCAACGCCGTGACCGGAGGACTCCAACGGCTGCGGGCCGAGCAGGCCCTGGCCCGCCTCGCCGCCCGGCAGCAGCCGAAGGCCCGCAAGCAGGACAGCCGCCGGCGCACGGTCACCGTCGACGCCGCCCGGCTGCGGCCCGGCGACGAGATCAGCCTCGGCGCCGGCGATGTCGTACCCGCCGACGCACGACTGCTGGAGGTCGACGGACTGGAGGTCGACGAGTCGGCGCTCACCGGCGAATCCCTGCCGGTGACCAAGTCCGTCGACGCCACGCCCGGCTTGCCGGTGGGCCAGCGCACCTGCATGGTCTTCGAGGGCACCACCGTCGTGGCCGGACGCGCCACCGCCCTCGTCGTGGACACCGGCGACCAGACCGAGGCCGGCCGGGCCGTCACCCTCGCCGCCCGTACCCCGCCGCCCGCCGGAGTGCAGGCCCGGCTCCAGGAGCTCACCCGCAAGGCCCTGCCGGTCACCTTCACCGGCGGCGCCGCGGTGACCGGGCTGTCGCTGCTGCGCGGCAGCCCCGTCCGGCGCGCCGTCAGCGGTGGCGTCGCGGTCGCCGTCGCCGCCGTCCCCGAAGGCCTTCCGCTCGTCGCCACCGTCGCGCAGATGGCGGCGGCCCGCCGGCTGTCCCGCCGCGGCGTCCTGGTCCGCACCCCGCGCACCCTGGAGGCGCTCGGCCGCGTCGACACCGTCTGCTTCGACAAGACCGGAACCCTCACCGAGAACAAGCTGCGTCTGGTCAGGGTCGCCACCGCCGACGGCACCGTCCTCGCCACCGACACCGACGAGGCCACCCCCATCGTGCGGCTGGCCGCCCGCGCCTGCCCACAGGAGGAGACGGGTCAGGGCCGCCGCATCGCGCACGCCACCGACGAGGCCGTCCTCGACGTCGCCCCGCCCGATCAGGACTGGGCGCCGACCGGGGAACTGCCCTTCGAGACCCGCCGCGGTTACGCTGCGGCGGTCGGCCGGGACGGCGACCCGGACACGGGCGAACAGCTCGTCGTCAAGGGCGCCCCCGAGACGATCCTGCCCGCCTGCCGGGACCTGCCCGGCCACGCCTGGGACACCGCGCACGATCTGGCCGGACAGGGTCTGCGTGTTCTCGCCGTCGCCCGCCGCCCGTGCCGGGCCGACGACGCCGAACAGGAACTCGACACGGCTCTCGCCGAGTTGGAGTTCAGCGGTTTCATCGCGCTCGCCGACGTCCCGCGCGACACCTCGCACGCCCTGCTCGCGGAGCTGCGCCGCTCCGGCATCCTGCCCGTCATGCTCACCGGAGACCACCCGGAGACCGCCCGCGCCATCGCCCTGCAACTGGGCTGGCCGGAGGAGACCGAGGCGGTGACCGGTGACGAACTCGTCGCCATGGAGCGTCGCGAACGCGTCCGGGTCCTGCACGGCGCGGGTGTCATCGCCCGGGTCGCACCCGAGCAGAAGCTGCACGTCGTCGAGGCCCTGCAACAGGCCGGGCGGGTCGTGGCGATGGCCGGTGACGGCGCCAACGACGCCGCCGCCATCCGCGCCGCCGACGTCGGAGTCGGCGTCGAGTCCCGCGGCTCCGCGGCCGCCCGCAACGCCGCCGACCTCGTGCTCACCACCGGTGACCTGTCCGTCCTGGTGGACGCGGTCGCCGAGGGCCGCGCCCTGTGGCGCAGCGTCGCCGACGCGGTGAGCATCCTCATCGGCGGCAACGCCGGCGAGGTCGGCTTCAGCGTCCTCGGCACCCTGCTCGCCGGCGCCTCACCCCTGTCGACCCGTCAGCTGCTGCTGGTCAACCTGCTCACCGACATGTTCCCGGCCATGGCCGTCGCGGTCACCCCCAGCGACGACCCCTCGACCGCGCAGAACGCCGAGACCGGCCCGATGGGCCTCGACGTCCTCGGCGCGCCCCTGCTGCGCTCCATCCGCCGCCGCGGCATCACCACCTGTCTCGGCGCGGTCACGGCGTACCTCATCGGCCGTCTCACCCCCGGCACCGAACGCCGGTCCACCACCATGGCCCTGTGCGGGGTGGTCGGCGCCCAGCTCGTGCAGACCCTCTCCGGACGCCGTCACAGCACTCTGGTGTGGGTCACCGCCCTCGGCTCGGCCGCCGTCCTCGCCGCCCTCGTCCAGACCCCCGGGGTCAGCCACTTCTTCGGCTGTACCCCGCTCGGCCCCGTCGCCTGGGCCGGCGTCGCCCTGGCCATCGCCCTGTCGGCCCTGGCCCCCCGCCTGGAACGCCTCCGGGCCGTCCACGCCCTCTACGACGGGGCGGCCCGACTCGCCCTGCGCCTGGGCGACCTGAGCCGGCAGGCCCGGCAGTTCTTCCAGAGCGGCATCGCCGGACCGGTGGCGGCATGACGGGCGGGCACAGCAGGAGGCCGCCACCACGTGCGGTGGTGGCGGCCTCCTCGTGCGGCATCAGACCTCGCCGCGCCAAGCGCCCGTCTCCGCTCCGCGGGCCTCCATGAACTCCTTGAACCGCTTGAGGTCACCGGAGACCTGCCGCTTCACGAATCCGAGCTTGTCGCCCACGGTCTCGGCCACACCACTGGGGTCGAAGTCCATCTGCAGCATGACCTTGGTCGTGTCGTCCTGGATGCGGTGGAAGGTCACCACACCGGCCTGCCGTGCCTCGCCGCCCACGGTGGTCCACGCGACGCGCTCGTCCGGGACCTGCTCGGTGATCTCCGCGTCGAACTCCCGCGCCTGTCCGCCGACCTTCGTCACCCAATGCGTGAGGGTGTCGGTGCGCTGCTCGATGCGCTCCACACCGTCCATGAACTCGGGGAAGGACTCGAACTGCGTCCACTGGTTGTACGCGGTGTGCACCGGCACACGGACCTCGATGGATTCCTCTACCTGCGACAAGGCGAAACCTCCCTTTCTCGTACGTGAGCGACCGACGGGTACCGGATTTCGCGCCGCTCACTCATCGTCAGTAAAAGTTGTCCGACCAGGTGTTCTTTCCGCCCTCGCTGGTACCCGTCCGGGAACTACGGACCGGGAGGTGATCGCCATGACGGACACGCACCGCACGGCCCCCGCCGCTCCCCGCACGGGAAGCGCGCAGGCGGCCGGGGAAGAACCGGTGGGCGAGCTGGTGCAACGGGCCACCGAGCAGCTGACCGACCTCGTGCGCGGCGAAATGCGCCTCGCGCGGGCGGAGATGACCGAGAAGGGCAAACGCTACGGCAAGGGTGGCGGCCTGTTCGGCGGAGCCGGCGTACTCGGTTTCGTCACCCTGCAGGCCCTGGTCGCCACGGTGATCGCCGCCCTGGCCGTACCGCTGCCCGTGTGGGCCGCGGCGCTGATCGTCACGGGCGTCCTGGCTCTCGCCACAGGCCTGACGGCACTGGCCGGACGCAAGCAGGTGCGCAGTGCCGCCCCGCCCGCCCCGCAGCGGACCATCGACAGCGTGAAGGCCGATGTGGCCGAGATCAAGGAGAGTGCACAGCGATGACCCAGCCTCCCCACGACGAGCCGACCGCCCGCAGCCAGGAGGAGTTGCGCGAACAGGTCGAGCACACCCGGCACGAGCTCGGCGACACCGTTCAGGCACTCGCCGACCGTGCCGACGTCAAGACCCGCGCCCGCGAGAAGGCCGTCGCGGTCAAGGAGCAGGCCGGGGCCAAGGCGCAGGAATGGAGCGGGCAGGCCAGGGCCAAGGCCGCGCACGTCGCCCACACGGTGGAGGAGAAGCTGCCCGAGCCGGTGAAGCAGAAGGGCGCCGCCGCCGCTCAGGGCGCCAAGGAGAAGGCCGCGCAGGCCGAGCAGGTCTGGCAGGACAAGGCTCCGCAGCAGGTGCGCGACCACCGGGCCGCCCTGCTGGCGGGCGCCGGTGCCGTCCTGGTGGCCGTCCTGCTGATCCGCCGTCGCGGCAACCGCTGAGCCTCGACACCGACATCCGGCCCCCGTCACCGCTTGCGGTGGCGGGGGCCGGACGGCATGGTCGGGTGCTGTGGCCACCTTGCTGATCGTCCATCACACGCCCTCGCCCCACTGCCAGGCGATGTTCGAAGCCGTCCTGTCCGGTGCGACGGACCCCGAGATCGAGAACGTCAGGGTCGTCCGTGTGCCCGCGCTGTCGGCCACCGCCTCCGACGTCCTTACCGCCGACGGCTTCCTCCTCGGCACCCCGGCGAACCTCGGCTACATGTCCGGGGCCCTCAAGCACTTCTTCGACCAGGTCTATTACCCATGTCTGGACGCCACCCGCGGACGCCCCTTCGGCTACTGGGTGCACGGCGGCAACGACGTCACCGGAGCCGTGCGCGGCATCGAGTCGGTCACGAAGGGCCTCGGCTGGCGCCGCACCGCCGAGGCCGTCACCGTGACCGGCGAGCCGGACAAGGGCGACCTCGGGCGGTGCTGGGAACTGGGCGCGACGGTCGCCGCCGGACTCACGGGCTGAACCGTCCGGCCCCCGTCAGGTCTCTTCCAGCCGGCGCCGGTCCTGCTCGTCCCATGTCCGGGTGTCACGGGGCTGCGTGTAGGGCTCGGCCTCCGGCGGGTGACCACCGGCGATGGCCCGCTGCCGCACCGTCTCCGCGTCGAACTCCAGGCCCAGCAGGATCGCCAGGTTGGTGATCCACAGCCACACCAGGAACACGATGACACCCGCCATCGTGCCGTACGTCTTGTTGTACGAGGCGAAGTTGGCCACGTAGAACGCGAACCCGCCGGACGCGATCATCCAGATCAGCAGGGCCAGCAGACTGCCGGGCGTGATCCAGCGGAAGCCCTTCACCTTGGCGTTCGGGGTCGCCCAGTACAGGATCGCGATCATGGTCGTGACCAGCAGGACCAGGACGGGCCACTTGGCGATCGACCACACCGTCAGGGCGGTGTCGCCGATCCCCAGGGTCGTTCCGGCCTGCTGGGCCAGCCCGCCGGTGAAGACCACGATCAGCGCGCTGATCACGGCCATCACCATCAGCACCACCGTCACAGCCACGCGCACCGGCAGCAGCTTCCAGACCGGCCTGCCCTCGGGCATGTCGTAGACGGCGTTGGCCGAGCGGATGAACGCGGCCACGTAGCCGGAGGCCGACCAGACCGCCAGGACGAGGCCGACGATCGCCATCAGCGAGCCGATGCCGGCGTTGCCCTGCAACTGCTCGACGGCACGGGTGATGATGTCGCGGGCCGAACCGGGGGCCAGCTTCTGGACGTTCTCCAGCACCTTGTCCGTGGTCGACTTCCCGGTGAGGCCCAGCATGGACACCAGTACCAGCAGCGCGGGGAACAGCGCCAGCACGCCGTAATACGTCAGCGCGGCCGCCCGGTCGGTCAGCTCGTCGTCCTTGAACTCCCGCAGGCTTCCTTTCAGTACCGCGCCCCATGACTTCCGGGGAAGGTCCCCCGGCGTGTCGGGCGCCGCACGCTCCACTTCGGGGCTCGGCCCGGGCTCCTCGGACACGGGGGCGGACGTCTCCCGGCGTTCGGTCTCGGCCGTTCCTCGGCGTTCGGTCTCGGCCTCGGCTGGGTCTCGGCGTTCGGCCTCGGCAGGCTCTCGGCCTTCCGCCTCGGGGCCCGGGCGCGGGCTCTCCTGTGGCGGGGCCTCGCCCGCGTGGTGTTCTTTTCGTCCTGGAATATGCAGCTTCACCATGTGAGCCGGGTAACCCCTGGCGGGGCCCTTAAAGCCGTGCTCGTCCAAGCCGGGCTCAAGGTGTGTCACAAGAGGGTTGAGGGAGCGCTCCCACGGCGTGCACGATGCCGTCATGACAACGTCGCCCGTCATCCGGCCGTACCGCCCCGAGGATCGCCCGGCCCTCGACGACATCTGCATCCGCACCGCCCACCACGGCGAGGACAGCCGCCCCCACTACGCGGACCCGGGCATCTTTCCGGCGGCCTTCGCGGCGCCGTACGTCCATCTGGAGCCGGACCTGGCCTTCGTGCTGGACGACGGGCGGGGGCAGGCGGTCGGGTACATCCTCGGCACGGCCGACACACCCCGTTTCGCCGAGGCCTTCCGCACCACGTGGCTGCCCCTGGTGGCCGACCGTTACCCGGATCCGCCCCGGCCGCCGCGCACCCCGGACGAGGTGATGGCGGGCCTGCTGCACGATCCCGAACGGATGGTGCTGCCCGGGCTGGCCGCCCACCCCGCGCATCTGCACATCGACCTGCTGCCCGACCGGCAGGGCCGGGGGCACGGCCGCCGCCTGATGCGGACGTTCCTGCGGGCTCTCCAGGACAGGGGAGTGCCGGCCGTCCATCTGGCCATGTCGACCGCCAACACCCGGGCAAGGGCCTTCTACGACCGCATGGGCTTCGAGGAGATCGGTATCCCCGCGCCGGACGAGGTCTGCTACCTCGGACGCACCACGAAGGAACTGGACCGGCTCTGACGGTCCTCCTCATCGATCGAATCGAACGTATCGAAAGCGTCGAATGCGCCAGGAGGCGGGGAAGTGGCGCAAACGGGTGTTGCCGACCCGTGCCGTCGAGCGCACCCTGTGCGGTGCGGGAGCGCTCCCACGCCTCGCACTCCCCACGTTTCGAAACATGGTCGAAACCGGGAAGAAGCGCGGTCGAAGGTACGAACCCCCCACACCCGAAAGAAGGAGATCATGAATTGTCATGGCCATGATGTGCGCCTCCCCGGGCTCAGGTCCCGTCTGACACTCGCCCTGAGCGCGCTCGTCGCGGCAGTGCTCGGCCTCATCCCCTGGAGCGGCACCGCCGTCGCCCACGGATCGGTCGTGGACCCGGCCTCCCGCAACTACGGTTGCTGGCTGCGGTGGGGGAGCGACTTCCAGAACCCCGAGATGGCCCGTCTCGACCCCATGTGCTGGCAGGCGTGGCAGGCCAATCCCAATGCCATGTGGAACTGGAACGGCCTGTACCGCAACGGCTCCGGCGGGAACTTCCAGGCCGTCGTCCCCAACGGCCAGCTGTGCAGCGGCGGCCGGACCGAGGGGGGCCGGTACAACTCCCTCGACGCCGTCGGCGCCTGGAAGACCACGGACATCACCGGCAACTTCACGGTGAAGCTGTACGACCAGGCCAGTCATGGCGCCGACTACTTCCTGGTGTACGTCACGCGGCAGGGATTCGACCCCACCACGCGCCCGCTGACCTGGGACGACCTCCAGCTCGTCAAGCGCACCGGCAGGTACGCGCCCAGCCAGAACTACGAGATTCCGGTGAGTACTTCGGGGCTGAGCGGCCGCCACGTCGTGTACACGATCTGGCAGGCCTCGCACCTGGACCAGACCTACTTCCTGTGCAGTGACGTGAACTTCCGCTGACTGCGCCTCCCCGCCGGACGGTGCGTCCGGCGGGGCTCGGGCCGGGCCGTGCTCCAGGAGAGTTCTCCGAAAGTTTTCGGGGGTGAGTGAACACACCGGTGTTCCCGTACGTATGGGGCGAGGGGATTTTCATGCCCGGTACGCCACAAGCGCAGGAGAGCACCCTTGGGACGCAACACGCGAAGACGCCCTACCGGCCCACGACGCGCGAGCTTCGCCGCATTCGCACTGATCCTGGGCGGAGGCGGCCTGATGGCCGCGAACGTCTACGCCTCGGCCACGGACGGGGGTTCGGGCGGCGACTCCGCCCAGACGCGGTCCGGCACGGGGGTTCGGACCGCGGGCGCCACGATCGACTGCCCGGACGTCGGCAGCAAGCTGACCTCGGTCCCCGAACCGGCCCGAGGGGAGGTCGACAAGGAACTCGCCCTCCTGGACGAGCAGATCGCCAAGGCCTATCAGCGGCTGAGTGAATCGGCGCAGCAGGTGCAGCAGGATCCCGGTTTCGCCGACAACGCGGTCGTGAACCCGCTGAAGGAGAAGCGGGCCGCGACCCTGGAGCGCATCGCGATCGCCATCGACCGGGTAGGGGACCGCCCCGAGGGGCTGGAGGCCCTCGCCGCCTGCACCGTGGAGGACGGCAACCAGGCTCCCGCGCAGGGCGAAGGCGAGGACGGCGCCGGAGCCGGGCAGCCCGGCCAGGGCGGGACCGGTCCGGAGCAGGGGAGCGGCCAAGGCCAGGGCGCCAACGGCGGGCAGGCGGGCAACGGCCCCGTCGCCGCCGACTTCGCGGACATCAAGAGCGTCCAGCCCAACGTGAACAACCCCGACCCGCAGGGCGACGCGTCCCGAGGCTCCTTCGCCACCAGCTGCGGCGTGAACGAGAACGGCCTGTTCAACTCCGACAACATCATCGCCGCCCCGGGCGTGACCAACGGCGCCCACCACTTCCACGACTACGTCGGAAACCAGTCCAACAACGCCTTCGCCAGCGACCAGGACCTCGCCAAGGCGGAGACCAGCTGTGCCGACCAGGGCGACAAGTCGTCCTACTACTGGCCCGTCGTGCGTCTGCAGAACGGCGCCCGGGAGCAGGACGCCGACAAGCCCGGCGGCGGTATCGAGGGCAACGCCGGCGAGATCGTCACGCCGAAGCAGGTCACGCTGACGTTCGTCGGCAACCCGCGCGAGAAGGTCACGG
Source organism: Streptomyces sp. NPDC092370 (assembly GCF_044755265.1). Taxonomy (NCBI): domain Bacteria; kingdom Bacillati; phylum Actinomycetota; class Actinomycetes; order Kitasatosporales; family Streptomycetaceae; genus Streptomyces; species Streptomyces sp. NPDC092370. The sequence continues at coordinate 67,474 of NZ_JBIVQO010000018.1, forward strand.
CCATGCCGCGGCTGCTGCGCATCATCACCGGCGACGCCAAGTCGTTCGTCAACGGCCCCGCCAACGCCAACGCCTCCTGGAGCTGCACGGGCTTCGAGGACCGGCAGCTGAAGGACAAGTACCCGCTGTGCCCCCAGGGCAGCGACGTCGTACGGACCTTCAAGTTCCAGAGCTGCTGGGACGGGCGCAACATCGACAGCGCCAACCACCGCACCCACGTGGCGTTCGCGGACGCCGCCGGCAACTGCCCGTCCGGCTTCCGCCCCATCCCGCAGCTGGTCCAGCGCATCGTCTACGACATCGACGCGCCGAGCCTGCAGGACGGCGGCCGTACGACACCGCTGTTCGCGGTCGACTCCTTCCCGGAGCAGCTGCACAAGCCGGTCACGGACCACGGCGACTTCATCAACATCTTCGACGAGGATCTGATGGGGGAGATGGTCGACTGCATCAACGACGGCCGTACGTGCGGAGCCGGAGCGGACGACGGGCAGAACCCGGAGCCGACCGAGGCCCCGCAGGAGGAGCCGACCAAGGCGCCCGAGGCCCCGCAGGAGGAGCCGACCAAGGCGCCCGAGGCCCCGCAGGAGGAGCCGACCAAGGCGCCCGAGGCCCCGCAGGAGGAGCCGACGAAGACGCCCGAGGCCCCGCAGGAGCAGCCCACCCGCACGCCCGGTGCCCCGCAGGGCGGGAACGACGCCGGCAAGCCCGGTGACAAGGGCGACGGCGTTGACGACGGCAAGGGTGAGGCTTCGAAGCCCCCGGCGGACGAGCCGGCACCCGAACCGGAGTCCAAAGACGCGTCCACGGCCCCCGGCCGGGCCGAGCCCGAGGTGAAGGCGACCTCCACGGCCGGTGGCGGCAACGCCGCCGAGCAGGGCGGCGGTTCGAAAGACGCCTCCGATGAGGAATCGGACGGACTCGGCGACTCCCAGGCCGTCGGCACGGCGACCAGTGCCGCTCCGACCCCGTCGGCTCCCTCGCAGACGGAGCCGCAGGCGGTCGGCGGGGGCGGCCTGGCGGAAACCGGCGCCCAGCTGTGGCCGGCCGCGGCGGGCGCAGTCCTGGTCATCGCGGGCTTCGTGGTCCTGCGCCGGGTGCGGCGCGGCTAGGAGTCACGCCCGGGCACAGACCCACGAACGGCGGCGGGATCCCACCGGATCACGCCGCCGTTCCGTGCGCCCGGCCGAGGCCGCGGCCGGCATCCTGCGACGACCGCCGAAAGAGGCACCCTCTACCGTGACCGCATGAACCTCACGCGGAACGGCGCACGCGACGGAGTGACCACGTGACACCGTGGGAGATGGCCGCCGTGCTCGCCGCCGGAACCGGCGCGGGGGCCGTCAACGCCGTCGTCGGCTCGGGAACGCTGATCACCTTCCCGGTCCTGCTGGCCGCCGGACTGCCTCCGGTCACCGCCACGGTGTCCAACGGGCTGGGCCTGGTCCCCGGCTCCATCACCGCGGCCGTGGGCTACCGCGAGGAACTGCGCGGCCAGGGCAGGCGCGTCCTCCTGCTGGGCACCGGAGCCGTGCTGGGCGGCCTCGCCGGAGCCGTGCTGCTGCTGACCCTGCCCGCGTCGGCGTTCGAGCGGATCGTGCCGGTCCTGGTGGGCCTCGCCCTCGTCCTGGTCGCCTGCCAGCCCTGGATCGCGAAGCGAGTGCGCCGCCGACGCGAGTCGGGCAGGCCCGTCCGCCGTGACGGCGGCCCCCTGCTCTTCACCGGCCTGACTCTCGCCAGCGTCTACGGCGGCTACTTCTCCGCCGCGCAGGGCGTCATCTACGTCTCCCTGATGGGGATGCTGCTCGACGAGACGCTGCAGCGGCTCAACGCCGTCAAGAACGTGCTGGCGGCCGTCGTCAACACCGTCGCCGCCCTGTTGTTCGTCTTCTTCGCCGACTTCGACTGGACGGCGGTCGTGCTCATCGCCGCCGGCTCCGCGCTGGGCGGCCTGGTCGGAGCCAGAACGGGCCGCCGCTTCAGCCCCGCCGTCCTGCGCACCCTGATCGTCTCGGTCGGCACCGTCGCTCTCGTCCACCTGATCCTGCACTGACGCTCCTAGGGCGCCGGACGCGCGTCCGCCCGCGTCGCCCCCTCGGCGTCGATGTGCGGCAGCACCCGGTCCAGCCATCGCGGCGTCCACCAGGCGTGACGTCCGAGCAGCGTCATCACGGCTGGCACCATGAGCAGCCGTACGACGGTCGCGTCGATGAGCACGCTGACGGCCAGCCCCAGCCCGAGCATCTTCACCACGATGTTGTCGCTGACGATGAACGCCGCGAACACGCTCACCATGATCAGCGCGGCACAGGTGATGACGCGGGCCGTGATCTCCAGGGCGTGGGCCACGGAGGCCTTCGCGTCCCCGGTGCGCTGCCACGCCTCGTGGACACGGGAGAGCAGGAAGATCTCGTAGTCCATGCTGAGGCCGAAGATGATGGCGAACATCATCATCGGCACGTAGCTCTCGATGGGAACCGTGCCGTTGACGCCGAGTGCGGGACCGCCCCAGCCCCACTGGAACACGGCCACGACCACGCCGTACGAGGCGGCGATCGACAGGACGTTCAGGACGGCCGCCTTGACGGCGACGAGCAGTCCCCGGAACACGGCCAGGATGATCAGGAAGGCCAGTGCGACCACGACGAGGATGATCAGGGGCAGCCGGGAGGCGACGATGTCGCGGAAGTCGACCTGGGCCGCCGTCGTACCGGTGACATAGCCCTTGGCATCCGTGCCCTTGACCGCGTCCGGCAGCGTGTCGTCGACCAGCCGGTTGGACAGGTCGGTGGTGGTGGCGCTCTGCGGCGACCGGGTCGAGTAGACGGTGCCGATGAGGACATCGCCGTCCTGCGTGGGCACCAGAGGGGTGACGACGGCGGCGCCCTGGACCGAGCCGAGGGTTTGCTGGGCCTTCGAGGCCAGACCGGAACGCTGCGAGGAGGGCACGTTCGTCTGGTCGATGACGACGGTGAGGGGGCCGTTGGAACCCGGCCCGAACGCGTCGGTCATCAGGTCGTAGGCCCGCCGGTCGGTGAACGAGGTCGGGTCGGCGCCGTCGCCGATGTGGCCGAGCTGGATGGAGAACACGGGGATCGCGAGCACCACGACCGCGGCGACACCCGCCGTCAGGAACCACAGGGGCCTGCGCTCCACCCGCTGCGCGTACCGGTGCCAGGTACCTTGTGCTGCCTCGCCCTCGTCGGTGCCGGTCTCGGCGACGGGACGGCGCACCGTGAAGCGGTCGATGTGCCGCCCGAGGAGACCGAGCAGCGCGGGCACGAGGGTGAGCGCGCCGACGACGGCCGAGACCACGGTGACGGCGGCGGCGAGCCCGAGCAGGGCGATGAAGGAGACCCCGGACGCGGACAGGCCCGCGAGCGCGATGATCACCGTGCAGCCGGAGACGAGGACGGCGTGGCCGCTGGTGCCGGCGGCCTGGCCGGCGGCGCGCACGGGGTCCATGCCGTCGATGAGGTTCTGCCGGTGACGGGTGATCAGGAACAGGGCGTAGTCGATGCCGACCCCGAGCCCGATCATCGTGGCGAGGGTGGGTGAGACCGTCGCGAAGGTGAACGCGACGGCCAGCAGCCCGAGGAGGGCGAGACCGCCCACGACGCTGATCAGCGCGGTGAGCAGGGGGACACCGGCGGCGATGACGCTCCCGAACCCGACCAGCAGCACCACGACGGCCACGCCGAAACCGATCAGTTCGCTGATCCGGTCGTCGGCGTCCGGCCGGGCGAGTTCGCCGAGCGGTCCGCCGTACTCGACTTCCGCTCCGGCCGACCGCAGTGGCTGCACGGCGTCGTCGACCCCGTTCAGGTAGCCGTCGCCGAGTGTCGAGGGCTGCTGGTCGAAGCGGACGGTGATGTAGGCCGTCTTCTTGTCGTCCGACAGCGGTCCGACGTTCTGCTGCTGTGACTGCCCCGAGGCCGACCCCTGCGTGGTCAGGGGGTTCTGCGCCGACAGGACGTGTGGCAGCTTCTCCAGGTCGGCGACCGTGGTGGACATCTGGGAGCTCAGTGCGGTCAGGGCCTGCCGGTCGTCGTGCAGCACGATCTGGCTGCTGTAGCCCCCGGCCTGCGGATCGTGCCGCTTCAGCACGTCCAGCCCCTTCTGCGACTGGGCCTGGGGAAGGGAGAAGTTGTCGGAGTACGTACCGCCGGCGACGTGGTTGACGACCTGAAGAGCCACCAGCGCCACGAGCCAGGCACCGATGACGATCCCGAAGTGACGGGCGCACCACTCGCCCAGCCGCCGCAGCACACTCTCGCGCGCGGCCTTCCGGGCCCCTTCACCGGTGCGGGTGTGCGGCATGGGCGTCGTCTCCTGGGTCGGACCGGGGCGTTCGGTGCCGTCCATTAGATGCGCGCGGGATCACTCCGGCGTTTCAGGCACGCGGACTGCCCGGGACTTCAGGCGGCCGTTCGCCCGAAAGGCCCGACTCCGTGACCGGCGCTCGCGCCCCACCCGTCGCAGCGCTCCCGACCCGAGCGCCACCCCGAGCGCCACCCCGAGCCCCACCAGCGCGCTGCCCGCCACCTGCGCCGGACCGTAGGAGCCCGTGCCGACGAGCGGTGCGGTGCCGGCCGCCGCGACCGGGATGAGCCCGGAGAACAGGGTGGCGTGTTCCGCGCCGATCCGCTGCACACCCATGTACCAGCACACGAAGCCGACCACGGTGACCACCACCGCCTGCCACAGCAGCGCGGCCGTCTCGACGCCGTCCGGCCGTCGCAGCCAGGAGCCCTCGTCGACCCACAGCCCGATCGCCGCCGACTCCACCGCGGCGAGCGCGCACACCGTGGCGGACAGCAGCCGGGGACCGAGCGGCCGCAGCAGGGGTACGGCGAGCACGGCGAACCCGACCTCCCCCGCAAGGGCGCACACGGAGAAGGCGATGCCCACGCCGTCCGTGCGCCCCCACCCCTGGACCGTGAAGGCGCCGACGGCCACGAGCGACGCCCCGTACAGCACCGTCCGCCTGGGCCTGCGCCCGTCCAGGAGGGGCACGAGCACGGCGACGGCCACCGGCGCGCAGCCCACGAAGACGCCGGGAACCGCCGGTTCCGCCGTGCGTTCCGCGGCGATGACGGCCAGGTTGAAACCGACCATGCCGACCGCCGCGAGCAGGGCGAGACGCCCCCACCGTCGCGGTGTGAGTGCGCGCAGCCGGTCGGCGGCGCCCTTCCCCGCCGCCGGGACCAGCAGCAGGCAGGCCAGCCCGTAGCGCAGGAACTGGCCGCCCGCGTACGGGTAGTCGCCCAGCACGCTGTTGGCGGTGAAGGATCCTCCGACGAGGACGCAGGCGAGCGCGGCGAGCAGGGCACCGCGCGTGGTCGTGGCGTTCATGCGGATGACGCTAGGCAGCCGGGCGGCCCGGGAAGGAGTCCACTCGCGTGCCTGCTCGATGGACCACTTCCCGCCCGGGCCGTGGTCGTCAGCCGATGTGGTGGCTGTCGCCGTAGACCTTCCAGTCCAGTGGCGGGTTCAGGTCGGGGTTGCGCTGGCGCAGGAACACGCGCTGTGCCGTGTCGACCCGGGTCGTGTCGCTGTGTGCCTCCTCCTGCTTTCCGCCTGGGTCGGCGCCACCGGGAACAGTCCACGCGCTTCGTCCTGAGCGCCCCCGCCGTCTCGACCGTCATCCCCGGCAGGCGCAGCGTCCGCAACGTCGAGCGCAACACCGCCCTGAGCGACGGCCGGCCACCCTCGCCCGGCACCGGTGGCAGCGCGACTTCCACGGCTGAGCGCCGCCACGGGAACCACGAACCGCTCCCGCACGTCAACTCTTTGCCCAGCAAGGGCCCAACGGTCGATCCGACCAGCCGGAGAGGGGAACCGCCGTGGACGAGGCGACGTCGCAGCAGGGGAGCGAGGCGGAGACAGCCGCCCGCCGGAACCGTTTCGGGACACTCCCGGAACCGGTGCGCGTGGAGGACATGGTCGAGGAGCGGGCGGCCAGCGTGCTCGACCCGGCGCGCACCGCGTACAACCAGGACGAATGGCTCGTGCGCTACTGCCTGTGAGCCGCCCGCCCGACAGGCCCTGAGAGCCGCGCTGCTCGTCCAGGCCGTGCAGCCACCGCACGACGTCGTCGGCGTCCCGGGCGCGGGCGATGTCGAGCGGGGCCCTGCCGTCGTAGCCGCGGCAGTGGGGGTCGGCGCCGCGTTCGTGGAGGTACCGCGCGGTGGGCGGGTGCCCGCCGTGGCAGGCGCCCAGGAACGCGCCGGTGATCTCCTCCGCCGAGGGCGGCTCGTCCGCCCCGGCGCACGCCCGCACCCGGTCCAGCAGGCCGAGCGTGGCGACGGCCTGGAGGGTGACGTGGGTGCCATGCTCGACGAGCCGGCGCGCGGCGCGCCACCGGCCGAACTCCCGGCGTCGGCGAGCGGGGTGCAACCGCCGATCACCGCCCCGGGCGCGTCGATGCGGGCCCCGGCCGCGATGAGCGCGTCCGGACGGCGCATCGTCGTTGCGGGCGGCCCAGTGCAGCGGCGTCTCCGCGTGCGCTCCGCCGAAGCGGACGCCGGGGTCGGCCCCGGCGGCGACCAGGATCGCGATCACTCCGGGACCGCGGGGGAAGTGACCGGGCCGGTCGGTCGCGATGCGCAGCGGACTGCGCGTGCCCGTGCCCCTGCCGTCCCCACCGTGCTCGGTGACGCGTGCGGCGGCGAGACCGGGGTGGTCGGCGAGCAGCCGCCTCAGCCCGGGCAGATCCCCCGTCCGGATCGCCTCCGTGACGGCCCCGGCCGACGGGTCCTGCGATGTCGGCGTCAGCATGTCGGCCTCCCGATGCCGTCCAGACCCCGCTGTGGGCCCCGCCGTCGCCGCGCCCCCGGCCCCGGCCGCACCGCCGGAAGGGGTGCCCCAGACGTCGTTGGACATGCGGAAGCGCCAGGGCCGCCAGCCAGCGGCCTGCATTCTCGGCGGGCGTTCGTCCGCACAGCCGCTCGGGCGAATCGGACGGGTTACCGTCCCTCGGCTTGCACCGTCCGCACAGCCGCTCGGGTGAATCGGACGGGTTACCGTCCCTCGGTTTGCACCGTCCTCACAGCCGCTCGGGTGAATCGGACGGAGCACCGTCCCCGGCTTGCACCGCCCGCACAGCCGCTCGGGCGAAACGCCGGACCACCGTCCCCGGCAGCGCCCCCGGCCTGTACATCTCGGTGTCGAAGGCGGGCGTCCGTGCCGACGACATGCCCGCAGGCCTCGCCAGGCGTAGCGTCCGGGTAGGAGCGGGAGGACACCATGCCCGGGAGCGACGAACAAGCCGGAGGCGCCGGATCGCTGGACGACGCACTGGGAGCGGCCCTGGCCGACACCGTGCGCGGTACCGGCGCCTCGATCGGCGGCCTCTACCTGATCGAGGAGGCGGAGCCGGTGCTGCGCCTGGTGGCCCAGTGCGGTCTGCCGGCGGCCTTCACCGTCCCGTGGCAGCGACTGCCCCTGACCGCACCCGTCCCGGTCACCGACGCCATCCATGACGACACCCTGGTCAGCGTCACCGGACAGGACGAGATGGCCCGCCGCTACCCCAGGGCCGCCGCCGTCCTGCCCTACCCGTTCGCCCTGGCCGCCGTCCCGCTGACCGGCGTACGGCGTTCCTGGGGCGGCCTCGTGCTGATGTGGCCCGCCGGGCGGCCCCGAAGGATCACACCCCGCGAACACGGGCACCTCACCTCCAGCGCCCGCCGCATCGCCCGCCTGCTGGACGACGCCACCCGGGCGCCGCACCTGCCCGACGTGCCGCGCGTCGTCCCCGTCGACGCCTCACGCCACCCGGCGCAGACCGGCCTGGCCGCCGCCGACTACCTCGAACGCCTCCCCGAAGGCGCCCTGGCCCTCGACCTGGAGGGCCGCGTCACCTTCGTCACCGCCACCGCGGCCCGCCTGCTCGGCCGCGGTGCCGACCGGCTCCTCGGAACCCGGCCCTGGCACTCCCTGCCCTGGCTCGACGACCCCGTCTACGAGGACCACTACCGCACCGCGCTCGTCAGCCGCGCCCCCGTGTCCTTCACCGCGCTGCGACCACCGGACCAGCCGCTGACCTTCCAGCTCTATCCCGACACCAGCGGCATCAGTGTGCGGGTGAGCGCGAGCGCCCGGCAGACCGAGGACCCGCCGCCCGCCCCGGCGCGCCCGGCCGTCGCGGCACCGACGGGACGCCTCTACCAACTCGTGCACCTCGCGGCCGCCCTCACCGAGACGGTGACCGTGAGCGACCTCGTCGCGCTGATCGCCCACCAGATTCTGCCCGCCTTCGGCGCCCAGGGCCTCGTCCTGTCCGGCGTCGAGGCCGGCCGGCTGAAGATCACCGGCCACCACGGCTACCCGGACGACGTCATGGAGCGGCTCGACGCCCTGGCCCTGGACACCGACCTCACCCCCGCCGGCCGGGTCCTCGCCGACGGCGCCCCGGCCTTCTTCGCCCACCCCGCCGAACTGGCCGCCAGCTACCCCAGAGCACCCCAGATCAGCGGCAAGGAGGCCTGGGCGTTCCTCCCCCTGATCATCTCCGGCCGGCCGGTCGGCTGCTGCATCCTGTCCTACGCCCGGCCGCACACCTTCACCGCCGACGAACGCGCCGTCCTCACCTCGCTGTCCGGCCTCATCGCCCAGGCCCTCGACCGCGCCCGCCTCTACGACACCAAACACCGGCTCGTGCACGAACTGCAGCGCGCCCTGCTGCCCCGGGCCCTGCCCCGCCTGCCCGGCCTCGACATCGCCGCCCGCTACCTGCCCGCCGGCCACGGCACCGAGGTCGGCGGGGACTTCTTCGACGTCCTGCGCCTGAACGACACGACCGCGGCCGCCGTCATCGGTGACGTGGAAGGCCACAGCATCGCCGCCGCCGCCCTGATGGGCCAGGTCCGTACCGCCATCCACGCCCACGCCACCGTCGGCGCCGCACCCGGCGAGGTCCTCGCCCGCACCAACCGGCTCCTGGCCGACCTGGACTCGGAACTGCTCGTCTCCTGCCTCTACGTCCACCTCGACCTGGCGGGCCGGCAGGCCTCCTTCGCCAGCGCGGGGCACGTGCCGCCGCTGCTGCGCCACGCCCGGCACCCGGCCGGCGTCCTCGACGTCGAGCCCGGCCCCCTCCTGGGCATCGACACCGGCGCCCACTACCCGGTCACGACCGTACCGCTGCTGCCCGGCACCACCCTCGCCCTCTACACCGACGGCCTGGTCGAACTCCCCGGCACCGACGCCACCCGCACCACGGCCGACCTCGCCGGGCACCTGGACGGCGCCGACGGCCACGATCTGGAACGGCTCATCGACCGGCTCGTCCGCCACACCACACCCACCGGACGGCACACCGACGACATCGCCGTACTCCTCATGCGCGTCTCCCGCCTCCGGGGCGGAGCGGTGTGAGGCCGGCCGTCCCGATCCGGCCCGTCAGGCCGGATCGGGAGGATGGCCGGCCCGGACCCGCCGCGCAACGTCGCGCAACTTGAGGTTGTGGTTCTGGGAGATGCGCCGCAGCACGCCGAAGGCCTCGTCCTCGCCCAGCTGATGCCGCTCCATCAGGATCCCCATGGCCTCTCCTATGGCGTGCCGGGTCTCCATGGCGTTCTCGAGCTGGTCGACGGTGCGGGCCGTGGCCAATGCCACCGCGGCGTGTGAGGCCAGCAGCCACCCCGCTGCCTCGGTGTCCTTGCCGAACGCCCCCGGGCGGTAGGAGTAGAGGTTCAGCGCGCCGAAGTCCTGCCGGTCGGTGTACAGCAGGACACCGGTCATACTGCCGATACCGAGTTCGCGGGCCGCCTGGCTGTACCGCGGCCAGGACGGCTGCGGCAGGGTCATGTCGGCGATACGGAACAGCCGCTCGCCGTCCACGCGGCGCGCGGCGTCGAAGCACGGCCCCTCGCCCAGCTCGCCCTGGAGCCGGTCCGACTCCTCGACCACGTCACCGCACACCGCCAGCGTCACGGACCGGCCCTTCGAAACGGTCAGGATCCCCGCCGCGTCGCACCCCTCGACCAGCTTCACCGCCGCTGCCACGATCGTGTCCAGCGTCGCCTGAACTGAATCCGCCGCGACCAGATCACGGGCGAGCAGCGCCATCTGCTCGGCGTACCGCTGCCAGTCCACCGTCACCACCGCCTTGCTCGCCGGTCCCGCCCACGCTACTCCGCACACCTTTCGCGCGGCTGTTCACCCGCTGCCGGGCGTCCGGGCAGCATGCCCGGCACAGAGCGCCGCAATCACCGGTACGCCGTGAGCAGCAGCGCCACGTCGTCCGGCCGCTCCCGGGCCTGCCGGGCGGTCCCCACCAGCCGGTCGGCGAGATGTTCCACCGAGTCCGCCGGGGTCTCGGACAGACGCCGGCGGACCGCGTCGATGCCCGTCTCGATGTCGCTGCCGGGCCGCTCCACCAGCCCGTCGGTGTACAGGGCGAGAACGCTGCCGGGGGCGAGCGTGAGCGCGGTGACGGGATAGACCGAGTCGGGCTGCACGCCCAGCATGACGCCGCCCACGAGGTCCAGCGTCTCGGCCCGCCCGTCGGGATGACGCAGCAGCGGCGGGGGATGGCCGGCCCGCACGGCGAGAGCGCGCCCGGTGGCCGGGTCGAGTTCGATGTAGCAGCAGGTGGCGAAGACGTCCGACTCCAGCTCGGTCAGCAGCCGGTTGGTGTGCGTGATGACCTCCTGCGGCGGGCGCTCGCTCGCGGCGAAGGCGTGCACGGCGCTGCGCAACTGTCCCATCACCGCGGCGGCCCCCACGCTGTGGCCCTCGACGTCCCCGATGACCAGCGCCACTCCACGCCCGGTGGTGATCACGTCGTACCAGTCGCCGCCGATCGCCATGCCCTGCGTGCCGGGCAGATAGCGGCCGGTGGTGCGCAGTCCCTCGACGGCGGGCAGCCGGTGCGGCAGCAGCCCCTCCTGGAGGCCGCGGGCGACGGCGGACTCCGAGTCGTAGAGCCGCGCCCGCTCCATCGCCTGGGCGGCCAGGCCGCTGAGCGCGGTGAGGGCCGATCGCTCGTCGGGGGTGAACCGGTGCGGGGTGTCCCAGCCGAGAATGCACGAGCCGACCGAATGCCCGGAGGCGATCAGCGGCAGGAACGACCAGGCGTTCATCCGGTCCAGGACGATGCCCGGATAGGCGAGGGAGAGGTCTTCGGGCGACTCGAAGAACAGGGGGAGCCGCGTGGTCAGCGCGTGGACGCCGGGCAGTTGCGTGTCGAGGGTGACCCCTTCGAACGGGGTGAGGAACCCCTCCGGGTAACCCGACTCCCACAGCAGGTACATCCGGCCCTCGCGGACGGTGTACAGGGCCAGCTCCCGGGCACCGAAGGCGGGCAGCAGCTGCTCCGATACCGCCCGGCAGACGTCCTGCACGGTGACCGCCTCGGTGAGCACGCTCGCCATCTGCACCACGTGGTACAGCGCCCCGGCACGCGCGGCGGCGACCGGCCCCGGCGGCGGGGCGACGGCGCTGATGCCGGGGCCGGCGCCGGAAGCGGCTTCCGCTCCCGCTCCCGCTTCGGCCCCCGTGGGCGGTCCGGTCGGAAAGACCCGGCCGGTCAGCCCGTGCACGTCCGGATACAGCACGAAGCTCAGCCAGTTCCCCTCGGGATGCCGCACGAGGAAGGACACCTGCTCCTGCGACAGCATCGCCGCCCGGTAGCGGTCCTCGTAGGCGGGATCGCGGAGCCAGGTGACCACCTCCCACGGGTAACGCCCGAAGAGCTCTTCCCGGCCTGATCCCAGCAGTTCCTCGCAGCGGCGGTTGGCGTACGTCAGGCGGCCGTCCTGGTCCAGGGAGAACAGCCCGTCGGGCAGCCGCTCGGCCGCCTCGGCCGCGGTGACGCCGCCGGCCGCGTCGACGAGGGCGCCCACCAGGATCCGCCCGGAGCCGGCGCCGCCGTGCACGAGGTGGCCCCACAGCTCGACCGGCCGGTAGCTGATCTTCTCCTCGCCCCGGGACTCGTCCCGCAGCCGGAAGTGCCGGGACCTGACCCGGCCGCCGGCCAGCGCGTCGTGCCGGCTCTCCCGCAGTTCGTGCAGGTCGTCGGGGCTGACCCGGGCCTCGATGTCCGCGATGGTGCCGCCGTAGTCCACCCGGTCGACGCCCAGCAGTTCGAGGGCCTCGTCGTCCGCCGTGCACCGGTCGCTGTCCAGGTCCCAGTCGATGAGCCCGACCCTGACCGGACGGGCGGCGGAGGTGGGCAGCCGCACGCTGACCGGGTCGTCGTCGTACTCGACCCGGTACCCGGCCGAGCCCGAGCCGGACCGCCTCGCGGCGAGACGGTCGAGGCGCTCCTCCATGGCCCGCTCGGCGGGTCGCAGCGCGAGATCCACCGCCTCCGCGTCGACCGGCGTCCGGGCCGCAGAGCGCAGCACGACGAGGACGCCCACGGTCTCGCCGCCGGCCCGCACGGGCTGGTAGGCGGAGCCGAAGGAGTAGGGCAGCCCGGCGGTGAAGTGCGGGAAGCGCACCATGCTGGCCCGCTCGTCCGGCAGCCACAGCGTCTCGTCGCGCCGGTAGGCCTCCGCCATGGGCAGGGCACCGCCCACCGGCACCCGCCACCAGCTCCTGAGCAGTGACCGGGGCACGCCGGTGACCATCGCGAGGACCAGCGAGCGCCGGTCGCGGGAGCGCAGGTAGACCAGTCCGCCGTAGCCGTCGAGGTCCCGCACGGCCGCGACCAGCGGGGTCGTCAGGGCATCCTCGAGCCGGCCCGTGTCCCCGTTCGGGACCCGGCCGCCAGCCCCGTCCCGGCTCCGGCCACCGGCCGGCCGTGGCCTGTCCGGTACGGCGGCTGCCTCATCCATGTCGCGTCCTCCCGGTACGGACGCACCGGACACCAATCGCTTCCCACCAGGATGTGCCATCACCGGCGGTCCGGCACGGTAAGTGCAACCTTTCGGTCGGCCCGGTCGTCTCACCCGGCATCAGCCACATGCAAGCCTGGGGGCGGCAATGGTAAGAATCAGAACAGCATGCGCGACTCTCGCACTCGTGGGCGCCACGGTGGCCGTGGCGACCGTTCCGGCCGGCGCCGCACCGGCCGCCGCCCAGCGGTCCACCGCACAGGCCACGTGCCCGACCGGCTGGGGAAGCCTCGCCAAGACCGACGCCGGCGCCACGCTCGCATCGGTGACGAACATCAGGACCGGCCGCCACACCTGCTTCGACCGGATGGTCATCGACGTGCCCGGCGGCGGCAGCGGCGTCGGCTACACCGTCCAGTACGTCGACCGGCTCTATCAGGACGGCTCGGGCCGGCACATCCCGGTGGCCGGCGGCGCCGTCCTCGAGGTGCGTGTGGCCGCTCCCGCGTACGACCCGGAGACCGGCGCGGCCACGTATCCCGCTCGTCCGGCGCGTCCGTTGCCGGGCGTCGACCTCACCGGCTACCGCACCTTCCGGGACACCCGGTTCGCGGGCAGCTTCGAGGGGGACACCCAGATCGGCCTGGGCGTCCGCGCCCGGCTGCCCTTCCGGGTGCAGCAGCTGGACGACCGCGTCATCGTGGACGTCGCCCACAGCTGGACCGCCACGGGATGACCCCGCGGTGCCCGGCCCCCAGGGGCCGGGCACCCGGGTCTCGATCAGCCGGCCCGGAGCCTGGCGGCCCGGCCTCAGCCGCCCCGCAACCGGCTCAGTTCCTCAAGGGTCCGTGCCGCCGCACCGGCCAGGCGGGGCCGGTCGCGGACGAAGCGACGGGCGGCCCGTGCGGGCTCCCGGCCCAGCCAGTGGGCGGCCCCGCCCGGCACCGGCCGTATCACCGCCCCTTCGTACACCCGCAGGTCACGGGTCTTGAGTGAATTTTTGTAGCGGGCCGAACCGCTCCCCAGGTCCACCGTCTCGACCCCGTCGGCCGCCGCGGCCTCCAGCATCCTCAGCTGCAGCACGAGGCCGGGCGAGTACTTGCCGTACGCGCGGTCGTACGCCGGGAACCACCAGGACAGCACCGAGCGCGAGCGCAGCCCGAAGTGCGCTGCCACGGGCCGGTCCCCGGCGTACAGCACGGACAGCACCCCCCGGCACTCAGCGTCCTCGCTCGCCCCGAGCAGTCCCACCAGCCGGGTGATCCACTCCTGCGCGAACCGGTCCCTGCGGCCGGTCCGCCGGTACTGCGCCGACTTCCACCGCATCAGCGTCCGCAGCGCCCCGGGATCCGCGGTGTCGTACGCGAACCGCACCGTCCCGACCTGCCGCGCCAGCTTGCGCTCCTTCGCCAGCGTCTGTCTGAGGAACCCCGGCGACTTCGCCCGTAGCCGCTCCGCGTACGCCTCGAACCCCCTGCCGATGTCGACGACCGGTGACGCAAGCTCCTCGGCCGCGTGCGGCACGAACGTCCCCTGACCGGCCTCCAAATTGTCGAACTCCCAGGACGACAGCCCGCAGACCCGTAACAACCGGCGAGCGTCCAGCCGGATCCCGGGACGCAGCACGGCCCCCTGGCTGTCGGACACCCCCAGCCCGATGGCCCGGCCCCGCCCCAACATCCCCGCCTCGTACGGGAAGAACCCCACCGGGGAACCGTTGTCCTGCAACACCGCCACCCTGGCGCCCGGCCTGACCCGCCCCACCGCCACGGTGAACCCCGGGTCGAGAAAGGGATTGGCCGGGGCGCCGGACTCCGTCCGGATCTCGCGCCACATCTTCTGGTCGTTCGGACTCAGTTCGTCCGGCCTCAGGACGAGAACGCGCTTACCAGGCAACTCCGCCTCCTGTGTCATGGGCGTGGGACACACGAAGACCTGCGCATCACCGCGTACCGGCACCAGGCAGTACTCGGGCCGCACGGCGCAGGCCCAGGTCGGTACTGCCGTCACTCAGCAGCGAAACGTCTGCAACCGGGCGGCGCTCGGGGCGGATCCGGCCGCTCCGGTACACGAGCCCGTTCGCGCCGCGTGGACGTCCGTACCGCCCCGGTCCACCGCGGCCGCCCCGGTCACCACCGGGCCCGCACCGGCCGCTCCCGCGACCCGCGGTGTCCGCGCCGCGAGCTGCCGCCCGGACGGTTCGTCCTCACGGGGACACGGTTCTTCGGCCTCGCCGGGTCCTTCGGCCGCTCTGAATTCCTCGGCTCCGCCACGCGAAGCCGCGCCCGGCTCCATCGCGCCCGGCTCCCACGCATCCGCGGCGACCGTGATGGTTGCGCGCCCCTCGGCCGCGAGCCCCGAAACAGCGAGATGCAGCAGCAACAGGCAGGCCACCAGACCCGCCGCCGCCCATCGTCGCCGCACCATCAGACCCCTGACCTGCGCCTCGGCGGGGGAGTACGGAAGCATCGAGCCCCAGGGCCGGCACCGGGCCGGGCCCCCGCCCCGGCCGACTGCGCCTTCCAGTAGGCCGACCCCCGTCCCGCCCCGTCAAGCCCGGCGAGCTGATTCGCCCCACTCGACCGGTTCCCACCGGAAAGCCAACGGAAAGCGCTACCGGGAAAACGAGCTGCTCGCGGTGGCGTCCTGACCGGTTCAGGTCGCGCCGCCCAAGCTCAGCCACCTCACCGGCCTGGGGCACCGCACGTCGAGCGGTTCGTCGAAGCCGCTGAACGACATCGTGGTGTGCTCCCCGCCGTTCTCGGGGCGGCGGCGGCGACCGACATCGTCACCTCGACCGTCGGTTGATCCGCGTACCGTGCACCCGTCCGCTGCATCGTGTACCGGCCCTCCTCGTCGGACTGGGACTCGGGCCGCAGAGTTGCGTCATAAGACTCACCAGGTCACGGGCGGGAAGCGGAAAGGGGAATGCGTGTGCGTGCCGATATGCACCGGTGCGCGGAACCGCGCCCGGAGAGCCGCGTACGCTACCCATGGCTCCGTCTCCAGGGATCTTCGCGGCTGACGTGCCCGGCGGAGGGGGAGCCATCCATGGACGGCAGTGGCAGAGCCGAGGCGTCGGCAGGCACCATGGTCACGGCCGGCGCGGTCTCGAGAGTCCGCCCGCGCCTGCCTTCGAGTGGAGGGACGAGATGGGATCGGCGATGAACGAGCGGTTTCACCGCCGGCAGAGATGGGCCGCCAGGGGTGCCCTGGCCGCGGCTGCTCTCGCGGCCCTGCTGCCCCTCGTCTCCGGTGGTCTGCGAGGGCTGCTGCTGCTCGTGACGGCCCTCGCGGGCCTCGCCCTGACCGCGGCCGCGCTGTGGTGGGTCCTGTCCCGGCGGGGAGCGGCCCGCGTCGCCGCGGCCGCGCTGGTCGTCGTCGCGCCCGTCGGCCTCATCACTCTCTTCGCCACCGCCAATCTCCTGTGGGTGGTCTTCCTCTCCCTGCTCCTGTGGTGCGGGGCGGTCTGGAGCGGCCGCTACGCCCTGCGCAGCACGGGCCTGCGGTCCGTACGGGTCAAGGAGTACCGCACACCGCCGCCGCTGCGGCCCTTCCTGCTGCTCAACCCGCGTTCCGGTGGCGGCAAGGTGGAGAAGTTCAACCTGCGGGAGAAGGCCGAGTCGCTGGGCGCCCAGGTCGTCCTGCTCGACCCGGACCAGCACCAGGACGTCACGGCCCTGGCCAAGGCCGCCGTGGCCGACGGAGCCGACCTGCTGGGCGTAGCGGGCGGCGACGGCACCCAGGCCCTGGTGGCCGCCGTCGCCGCGGAGCACGGCCTGCCGTTCCTCGTCATCGCCGCCGGCACCCGCAACCACTTCGCCATGGACTTGGGCCTGGACCGGGACGACCCCGCCACCTGCCTCGACGCCCTGACCGACGGTGTCGAACTCCGGGTCGACCTCGGGTTCGCCGACCACCATCCGTTCGTCAACAACGCGTCGTTCGGCGTGTACGGGGCGGTCGTCCAGAGCCCCGGCTATCGGGAGGACAAGGTGGGCGCGGCTCTGGAGCGTCTGCCCGACCTGCTCACCCGGCAGAGCGGTCCGCGCCTGACGGCCACCGCCGACGGCACCACCGTCGCCGACCCGCAGGCGATCCTGGTGAGCAACAACGCGTACCGCATGGACGACCCCTTCGGTTTCGGCCGGCGTGAGCGGCTCAACTCCGGGCGCCTGGGGGTGCTGGCCGTACGCGTGGACAGCGCCGTGGAAGCGGCCGAACTCCTGCTGTCGCCGCGCCCGGAAGGGCTCACCGTGCTCACCGCGCAGCACGTCGTCGTCGACGCCGACGAACCGCAACTGGAGGTCGGGCTCGACGGTGAGGCGCTCACGATGTCCGCCCCCGTCCACTGCCGCATCGCACGCCGCGCCCTGCGCGTCCGGGTGCCCCGCAACCGCCCGGGAGTCCCCGAGGCGCCCCCGCGGCTCGACTGGCGCCGGTTGCGCAAGCTGGCCGCCGCGGTCGGCCGCACCGCCGCACCCACACGCTCCCGCCGCATCTGAGCGCCGGTCACGAGACCACGCACGAGGTCCCCCATGCGTCACGGCATGGGGGACCTCGTGCGTGCGCCGCCGGTCAGGCCTCCTTGGGTCCGGCCTGCTGCACCACCTCGAAGGACCACAGCGTCGAGCCGCTCGCCGCGGGCTTCGGCCGCTCGCCGCCCTCGCCGCCGCCCTGGTGCGCGGTCTTCATCGGCCCCTCCATCCAGGCCTGGAACGACTCCTCGTCGCGCCACCGCGTGTAGACGAGGTAGGTGTCGGTGCCCTCCACCGGGCGCAGGAGCTCGAACCACTCGAATCCGTCGGAGTTCTCCACGGCGTGCGCCCGGGAGGCGAAGCGCTTCTCCAGCGTCTCCCGCTGCTCGGCCGGCACGGTCAGCACGTTGATCTTGACTACGCTCATGGGCCCATCTTGCCCCACGGCGCATCCGCGCAGGGTCGTGCCCTACACCCCCAGGAGTTTTGAACGCGTTCAAATGTGAGCTAGGGTCGCTGCGACACGTCGAGGGGGAGACCTTCATGAAGTTCGTGATACCCGGCGGGACCGGACAGGTCGGTGCGATCCTGAAGCGCGCCCTGGACGCGGCGGGGCATGACGTCGTGGTGCTCAGCAGGCACCCCGCCGGACCGGACGAAGTCCACTGGGACGGCGCGAGCCTCGGGCCGTGGGCGGCGGAGATCGACGGCAGCGATGTCGTGGTCAACCTGGCCGGCCGGAGCGTGAACTGCCGCTACACGCCCGCCAACCTGCGGGAGATGATGGACTCACGGGTCCACTCCGCCCGGGTCGTGGGCGAGGCCATCGCCGCGGCCGCCCGGCCGCCCGCGGTCTGGCTGCAGATGAGTACCGCGACCGTCTACGCCCACCGTTTCGACGCACCCCACGACGAGACCGGCGGCGTGATCGGCGGCGCCGAACCCGGCGTGCCCAGCTACTGGGGATACAGCGTCGACATCGCCAAGGCCTGGGAGCGCGAGCAGCAGAGCGCCGACACCCCGCACACCCGCAAGGTGGCCCTGCGCGCCGCCATGGTGATGAGCCCGGATCGAGGCGGCGTCTTCGACGTCCTGTCGAGGCTGGCCCGGTTCGGGCTCGGCGGCCCCGTCGCCGGTGGCGGCCAGTACGTGTCCTGGATCCACGACCGGGACTTCGCCCGGGCGATCGAGTTCCTCGTGGCCCGGGACGACATCGAGGGCCCGGTCAACCTCGCTGCTCCCGGGCCCCTGCCGCAACGCGCCTTCATGCGTGCTCTGCGTACCGCGTGGGGCGTCCCGGTGGGCCTGCCCGCGACGCGCTGGATGGCGGAGATCGGCGCCTTCGTCCTGCGTTCGGACACCGAACTGCTGCTGAAGAGCCGCCGCGTCGTCCCCGGCCGCCTGCTCGAAGCGGGCTTCGCCTTCGACCATCCGGCATGGCCGACGGCCGCGGAGGACCTCGTGGGACGCCTCCGCGGCCGGACGGCGGGGTGACCCCGGGTCAGCTCTGCCGCTCGCCCTGCTCCAAGGCCTTGCCGGTCATGTCGGTGACCTGCCCGGCCGGGGGCGCGTCCGCCTCCACCTCGGTGCCGAAGTCGGTGAAGTCCATGACCGTGCGCACCGTGATCTTCTCGGGCGCGGGCGAGGTGTCGGTGGAGGACCGCTGCGTCCCCGCCGGAGCCTTGACGGTCATGTCGATCTGCTGGCGGCGCATCCGGCCCTCGTCGTCCAGCCAGACGTCCATCGGCAGGGTCGGACCGACCTGCTTGCGCAGGGTGTCGCCGTTGGGCAGTTCGGCGACGTCGACCAAGACGCGGTAGTGCGTGGTCTTCACGCCGTCGATCGTGGCCGTGCCCTTCGCGGTCACGTCCTTGTCGGTGATCGCCTTGGCGTACGCGGCGGACTGCGCCGGGTCACTCATGGACTGGTCGCCCGCGCCCTGCCGGGCGGCGACCTTCCCGAGGTCGATCTTGATCCAGGGCTTGCCGCCGGGAGCCCGCCCCTTGGGCATCCTCTGGTAGAGGACCTGGTCGATCACCCGTTGCTCGATCTGCTGCCCCTGCACCGTGAGCGTCATGACGCTGTCGCCGTCGTCCAGGTCGACCGCGCCCTGCCCGTTCGCGGTCTGCGAGGTGCCCTGCGCGGAGGTCCGCACCTTCAGCTTCACCTTGGCGGTGTCCTCCTCGGCCGTCCTGTCGTAGGCCGACCGCACCGCCTGTGTGCCCTGCTCCCGGGCGCCGGCGCTGGTCTTCGCCGACGATCCCCGCGCGTCGCCGCCGGAGTCGCCGCAGCCGACCAGCACCGTCCCCGCCAGGACTCCGGCGACACCTAAGGCACAGACCCGCGTGCCGTTACCTGCCCTGCCCATCGGACCATCCCCTCTCAGGTGTGTGCTGCGACGCAAGTGCCCCAGCCGGACATGAACACACCTGTGCGCCCAAGGAGTTGGATACCGGGAGGAACCGGCGGTCCGGTCAGTGTCCGCGGCCCCTGAGTTTGCCGAGCAGACGCTGGGCCTGGGCCCGCTTGCGGGGGTCGGCCGCTGCCCGCCGTGCCTGCTCCGCTGCCCGCCGTCCCTGGGGGCTCTTGGCGAACTCCTTGATGCGATTCAGCATTCCGGCCATGACACACCTTCCTTCCTGATCCGACGTCGGTTGCCTGTCACTCGTCTACCCCTCGGGTGAGGGGTACAGGCACCCTCCTGCCCGGACGGTCCGCGACCGAACGTGTTTGCCGCCGGAGTCAGAGGCAAGTCGGTGTCCATGACTGAAGAGAACAAGCGCACGAATCAGAAGCCGGCCACCGTACGGACCGCCGAGTCCAAGACCCGCCGCACGGCGGAAAAGACCACCGCGTCGGCCTCCCAGGCGGCGAAGGGCGCGGCGGACAAGGCCGGTGAGGCGGCGTCAGCGGGCAAGTCCGGCGCGGAGCGCTCCGCCGAGACGGCGAAGTCGGCCGCACAGACCGCGGCCAAGGGCGTCGAGGCGGGCCGCCAGGCGGTCGTCACGGCCTCGGGCCATGTCGCCTCCACGGCGAAGACGGCCTGGACGGTCATCGCCCATCGCAAGGTCGTGGCGGCGGGCGTCGGAGCGGGGCTGACCGCGCTGAGCGCGGCGTCCTACGCCGTCGGACGCCGCGCCGAACGCGGCGCGCACGGCCCCCTCACCCGGCTCACCGGCGGACGCATCTGAGGACGGACGGCGCGATGGATGCGCCGGCACGAGGGAAGCAGGCGGCGCGACGGACCACCGGCTCTTCCGGTGGTCCGTAGCGCCGCCTCCCCGTGCGCGTGCCGTCCCCCGCGTGGTGTGGCGCACATCCGGCCCTCACCGGGGCGCCCCCCTCGCGCGGCACCGCTGTGAAGAGGAAGGATGAGAGCGCAAGCGAAGGATCAACCCATGCGGAGGAGCGGGCCCATGCAGCACGAGCGAGCGGGAAGTCCGGCCGGACCCGAAGATCTCGTCGATGTCGCTCGGCTGGTCACCGCGTACTACGCGCTTCACCCCGACCTGGACGACCCGGGGCAGCGCGTCACGTTCGGGACCTCCGGACACCGCGGATCGTCACTGGCGAGCGCGTTCAACGACGACCACATCGCGGCGACCAGCCAGGCCATCTGCGAGTACCGCGCCGGTCAGGGCATCGACGGCCCCCTCTTCCTGGGCGCCGACACGCATGCCCTGTCGGAGCCCGCGCGCGTGACCGCCCTGGAGGTGTTCGCCGCCAACGAGGTGACCGTGCTGATCGACGCGGCGGACGGCTACACGCCGACCCCGGCCGTCTCGCACGCCATCCTCACCCACAACCGGGGACGCACCACCGGCCTCGCGGACGGCGTCGTCGTCACGCCCTCCCACAACCCGCCCGCCGACGGCGGGTTCAAGTACAACCCGCCCAGCGGGGGCCCCGCCGCCTCCGACGCGACCTCCTGGATCCAGGACCGGGCGAACGAGATCATCCGGAGCGGCCTGAAGGACGTACGGCGCGTCTCCTGCGCCCGCGCCCTCGCCGCCCCCACCACCGGCCGGTACGACTTCCTCGGCACCTACGTCGCCGACCTGCCCGGCGTGCTCGATCTGGACGCGATCCGCTCGGCCGGCGTCCGTATCGGAGCCGACCCGCTCGGCGGGGCGTCGGTCGCCTACTGGGGCCGCATCGCCGAACAGCACGGTCTGGACCTGACCGTCGTCAACCCGCACACCGACCCCACCTGGCGGTTCATGACGCTGGACTGGGACGGCAAGATCCGCATGGACTGCTCGTCGCCGTACGCGATGGCCTCGCTCATCGAGCAGCGCGACCGCTTCCAGATCTCCACCGGCAACGACGCCGACGCCGACCGGCACGGCATCGTCACCCCGGACGCGGGCCTGATGAACCCCAACCACTACCTGGCCGTCGCCATCTCCTACCTCTACGCCCACCGCGATCGCTGGCCGGCCACCACCGGCATCGGCAAGACCCTGGTCTCCTCCGCCATGATCGACCGGGTCGCCGCCGACCTGGGCCGCGAGCTGGTCGAGGTGCCCGTCGGCTTCAAGTGGTTCGTGGACGGACTGGCGGGCGGCACCATCGGATTCGGCGGGGAGGAGTCCGCCGGGGCGTCCTTCCTGCGCCGGGACGGCTCCGTGTGGACCACCGACAAGGACGGCATCCTCCTCGCGTTGCTCGCCTCCGAGATCACGGCGGTGACCGGCAAGACCCCCTCCGAGCACTACGCGGGGCTGACCGCCCGCTTCGGCGAACCGGCCTACGCGCGCATCGACGCTCCCGCGACCCGCGAGGAGAAGGCCCTGCTCGCCAAGCTCTCTCCGGCCCAGGTCAGCGCGGACACGCTGGCCGGGGACGCGGTCACCGCGGTGCTCACCGAGGCCCCCGGGAACGGGGCTGCCATCGGCGGCATCAAGGTGACCACCGACAACGCCTGGTTCGCGGCCCGCCCCTCGGGCACCGAGGACGTCTACAAGATCTATGCCGAGTCGTTCCTCGGCCCCGACCACCTCGGCCGGGTCCAGGAGGAGGCCAAGTCAGTGGTGCTGTCGGCCCTGGCCGCCTGACCACGAGCACGGCACGGCCCGGGCCGCCGCACGTGGCCCGGACCCCGCCGCCGGTCAGCCGCGCAGCCTGCGCGCGGGCAGGACGGCATGCGTCCCCGAGGCCGTCGCGTCCTCGTCGGAGGTGAAGGCGGCGAGCGTCTCGACGGCACCGGGCTCGCCGCCCTGCGGCCGGGGCCGGGTGATGAAGACGTGGTCGGCGAAGCCGAGTTCGCCCACCGCCTCCAGCCAGGTCTCCGGCGGGCCGGACTGGGACCGGAGGTGCCGCACGGTGAGGAGGGCCGACCCGGGCACGACGAGCGGACTCATGGGCAGGCCGGGCAGCCGGACCGGGTGGACGAGTCCCTCGCCCGGAGGGAGCCCGGCGCTCAGCAACAGCTGCTCGATGGCCTTCGAGGTGCCCTGCGGACCGTTCGCACCGTCTCCGAGGGAACCGGCCAGGAGCCAGGGACGTCCCCGTCGGGGTCGTGCCCCGTCAGGACTGGACGACGAGGGATCCCAGGGCGTCGGCGGGCGCGGACTGCGTTGCGGGTGAGATCGTGGTTACCGCGGAACCGTATGGGCGCCCCGGGAGACACCCGGTCCGCCGTCACCCGAGTGGACCGGCGCCGGCCCGGCTCTCCGCACGAACGAGGGGCTCACGCCGCCGGTGTGCCCGCGATACAGGACACTGGGTGAAGATCCGACCCGGGAAGGACCGACACGTGATCATCTTCGGCACCAAGGGATACCTGTACCAGCTGGCGATACTGACGCTGGTGTGCGGCCAATGCGGAAATCCCGCCGCCCACACGCTTCGCAAGCGCGTCACGAAGTTCACCCTGTTCTTCGTCCCGCTGTTCCCTGTCTCCACGAAGTACCTGACGCAGTGCACCTTCTGCGGCGCGGAACAGAAGGTGACCAAGGAACAGGCGGAGCAACTGCAGACCCAGAGCGCGAACGGCCCGAGCGGCCAGGCGTACGGGCAGCCGCAGCAGCACGACCGGTTCTGATACGGGGCCGGGCCGCTGCGGTGAGCGTCCGTACACCGGTCGCCGGTGCGTGCCTCGGATCACGGGCGTGTATCAGATCACAGCAACTCCGTCCCCACCTCTGTCACGGTCGGCCACGGACGCTGCTCGTCGCTGACGACTCCGCCCTCACGCTGCCCGAGCGCGGATCCATGTGCCGTCGGCCTTCTGCTCGGGCACGGCCCGGTCGTCCTCACGCGGCCGGACGCCGCCGGCCTCGGCCCCGGCTCGGGCAGCAACGGCTCGGCCAGCGACCACAGTTCATCCGGCACGATCCACGGCCGCGACTGACGCTATCCCACGACTTCACCACGAGCAGAACGGCCGACGGTCACTGATCAACACCTTCTGTCAGGACCTCCGAGCCGGCGAGCCCGGCCAACGGCCTCCGCTCGCGGACGCCGAGGACCATCACCCCCGCGCCTGATGCGCTGATCGCATCCGATGTGGCAACCGCGGCATCCCGGGTACTCGGCCTTCGCGGGCCCGGACCCGTGTGGGCCGATGGGCCTCCTGCAGTCGATCAGTGAATACGGAGGCATACGGATGAGCACCATCAAGGAAACCGTCGAAGTCGACGTCCCCGTCCATACCGCCTACAACCAGTGGACGCAGTTCGAGGAATTCCCGAACTTCATGGAGGGCGTCGAAGAGGTCAGGCAACTGGACGACCGCCACAACCACTGGATCACCAAGATCGGCGGGGTGCGGCGCGAGTTCGACACCGAGATCGTCGACCAACTGGCCGACGAACGGGTCACGTGGCGCACGACCAGCGGAGACACGCACCAGAGGGGCTCGGTCCGCTTCGAGCGCCTCGACGACACCCACACCAGGGTGGAGCTCGTGATGGATGTCGAGCCCAGCGGAGCCGTGGAGAAGGCCGCGGACATGATGGGCACGATCGACCGCCGGATCAAGGGCGACATGAAGCGCTTCAAGCAGTACATCGAGGAGCGCGGAGTCGAATCCGGCGCCTGGCGCGGCCGCGTCCAGCCGGGCGGCCCCAGCGGCTCCGGCCCCATTCTCTGACACCAGCCGCGCGCTCCCCGAACCCGGCCTCCACGCGAGGCCGGGTTCTTCTGTGCCCGCATGTCCCGTTCCGCGCGGGGAGGATGTGAAGTTTTGGCCATCGCCATGTCATGCACCTGTCCATATCGGTCTCCGAGTGGCACGCTGCCTCCTGACTGTCCGCAGTGACACCCCCTGCCTGACCGGGTGACGGGCTCTCCGTCGTCCGGCCCCCACAGCAGAAGGAGACCGCGTGATGGGCGAACCCCGCAGACGTCCCTCCACCGGCGGCACCACCCGCGCCCGCCGCTGCGTCCTCGGCACGCTCGCCGGCGTCGCCGCGCTCCTCGCCACCGGCGTCACCGCCGCACCGGCGAGCGCCGCACCGGACCCCGGCCTGATGACCCCCTCGGCACAGGAACGCGCCCTGGCCTTCTGGACCCCGCAGCGGATGCGCGAGGCCACCCCGCTCGACGTCCTGACCGTCGACCGCTCCGACGTGCGATCACCGGCACTCCGCAAGGGCAAGGCCACCGTCGTGGCCCCCAGTGCTCCCGCCTCCGCCGTGGGCCCGCTGGCCTTCCCGCACGGGGGCGGCCCCTGGTCCGGCGGGGGAGCGGTGACCAAGACGGCCGGACGGGTGTTCTTCACCCACCAGGGCCGCACCGCGTCCTGCTCCGGCAACGCGGTCACCAGCGCCAACAAGAGCACCGTGCTGACCGCGGGCCACTGCGTGAAGCTGCAGGGAGCCTGGCACACCAACTGGGTGTTCGTACCCGGCTACCACGACGGGCAGCGCCCGTACGGCACCTGGACCGCGTCCAAGACCCTGTCCACACCGCAGTGGACGGCCAGTGAGGACATCAACTACGACATCGGCGCGGCCGTGGTCGCCCCGCTGGACGGGAAGAAGCTGACCGATGTCGTCGGCGGTCAGGGCCTGGCCTTCAACACCGGCTACAACAAGGCCATGTACTCCTTCGGCTACCCGGCCGCCGCGCCGTACGACGGCGAGAAGTTCATCTACTGCAGCGGCACCACCACCCGGGACTTCCTGCTGTCCAAGGACCACGGCCTGACCTGCAACATGACGGGCGGCTCCAGCGGCGGACCGTGGTTCACCCAGTTCAACGAAGCCACCGGAACCGGCCTGCAGTCCTCGGTGAACAGCTTCAAGTACAACTTCTTGCCGAACGCCATGTACGGCCCGTACTTCGGCGCGGACGCCCAGAACCTCTACCAGAGCGCCCAGTCGTCCTGATCCGACCCCGACCGGAAGCCGGGTCCTGCGCCGAACCAGGGCGAAGGACCCGGCTTCCCGGCGTCGGCGCGACCACTTCCCCGGCCCCTCGACGGCAGGCCGGCGCCGGTCGGGTGTGACACAGAGAGCACGGACGGCCGGAATTGCGCGGGGACGCGTTGGGCATGCATCGATCGTTTGCCGACGCCCCCACAAGGAGTGAAACCGGCCATGCGCGCTCCCGCGACGTCGCCCACCCGCACCGCCCCCGGAGGGCTCCCCCTGATCGGCCACGGCCTCCGGCTCGCCCGCGATCCCTTGCCTTTCATCAGCTCCCTGCGCGACCACGGCCCCGTCGTGCGCATACACATCGGCCCCACGCCCGCCTACGTCGTCACCGACCCCGCCCTGACCCGCAAGGTCCTCGTGACCGACGCCGCGCACTACGCCAAGGGCGGCAGGATCATCGACGCCCTGCGTGTGTTCTTCGGAGACGGCCTGGCCACCATCGCCGACGGCGACGCCCACCTGCGCAACCGACGCCTGATGCAGCCCATGTTCAACAAGGCGCACATCGCCGACCGGGGTGACGCCATGATCGAACAGGTCGCCGCGACGGTCGGCGCGTGGCCCGAAGGACAGCCGCGCGCGGTGTACGACGACATGAACGAGGTCACCCTCGCGGCCTTCCTCGTCGCCCTGTTCGGCGCGGACCTGCCCGAGCACCTGGCGGGTGAGTTCACCGCGTTGATGCCGGAGATCATGAAAGGAACGATTCGGCAGACGATCCTCCCGCCCTGGGCGACCCGGCTGCCGCTTCCCGTCAACCGGGCGCACGCGCAGCGCGTCGCCCGCCTGCGTGCCCTCGTCGACCAGGCCATCGACCACCGTGTGAGCCGGCCGGCCGGGCCTCCCGCCGACGCCGGAGCCGCGGCGGCCGAAACGGGATGCCCGCACGCGGCGGCCGCCCGGGAGCAGCGGACCGGCCTCTTCGACACGCTGCTGACCGCCGAGGAATCGCTGTCCCGCCGGCAGCTCCAGGACGAGGCCATCACCCTGCTGACCGGAGCCATCGAGACCACCGGCACCACCCTGGCCTGGACCCTCTACGAGATCACCCGGCACCCGCGGGTCGAGCAGCGGCTGCGCGAGGAACTCGCCACGGTGTGCGCGGACCGGCCCTTGACCTACGGCGACCTCGATCGTCTCCCGTACGCACGCCGGGTGTTGCGGGAGGCCATCCGCAAGTACGGCCCGGCCTGGCTGGTGACCCGGACCGCCACCCGCGACCTCGACCTCGGCGGGCATCACGTTCCCGAGGGTGCCGACGTGGTCTGGAGCCCCTACCTGCACCAGCACGACCCCGACGTGTTCGCCGACCCCGACGCCTTCGACCCGGACCGCTGGACACCCGAGAACGTGTCGGCCACCCGAGGTTCGTTCCTCGCCTTCGGCGACGGTCGCCGCAAGTGCATCGGCGAGAACTTCGCCTGGGCCGAACTCCAGATCATCCTGGCGACCATCCTGCGGACCTGGCCGTCCTTCCGGCTCACGTCCCGTGCGCCGCGGCCCCAGGCCGTGGTGACGGTCAAGCCGGACCGCATGACCATGGAATTCCACCGGCAGGCGTCCCCGGCCCGGCATGCGAGTGACACCCGGCCCCGCACCGCGACGGCCCCTGATCCGGGCACGAAGCCCTCGCCGTCCGCCGGTTGATCCACGACCGAGGTGCCGGTGCCGTTCGACGGCTTCCCCTGGGTGGCGCGCCTGGGCCCCCCGGGGGACGGCTCCGGACGCCGTCCTCCTGCGGCACCTCACCGCGGACACCCTCGCCCCGCCCTGCTCCGCGTCACGGACGACCCCCCACCTTCGCAGCCGTGCACGGGAGTCGGCCCGCTGGCCGGCCGAGAAGCACGGCGTGGCCCGGGTCCTGGCGGGGCTGGACCGGTTCTCCCCTGACCGGTGCGGCGTGCCCTGACATCGGTGTGGGCGAAGTCTCGTTCGTTCGAGGATCTCCAGGTCAGAGTGGTCTTGCCGGGCCCGCCCCACCCTCGGAAGGCCGATCCGGGTGGCGTGGCCAAGCGCCCAAAACTAGCTTCGTACTAAGATTTCCGGCTTGTTACCGAGCTGGAGCCGGACAACCCCAGGCACACCTGCGGGCCCGCCAGCGCCCCGGAGGCATCCGGGCTCTCAACGCGAGGACCGGATGGCAGCCATACAGGAGAGCGACGCTCTCGGCCTGCTCGGCGAAGAGCTCGACGCGGAGAGCCGGCAGCAGTTCGGAGACGCGGCCCGCTTCCCGGGGCGCCCGGCCGCCTCGCCACGCACGCTCGTCGACGTCTTCGACGCGTCCGTACGGTCGTATCCCGACGAGCCCGCCCTGGACGACGGCACGAGCAGCCTCACCTACCGCGCGCTGGCTGCGGAGGTGGAGCGACTGCGGTGGCGGCTCGGTTCCGTCGGGGTCGGGCTCGGAGACCGGGTGGGCGTCCGGGTTCCGTCCGGCACCAACGAGCTCTACATCGCGATCCTCGCCGTGCTCGCGGCCGGTGCCGCGTACGTGCCCGTCGACGCCGAGGACCCGGACGAGCGGGCCGGGTTGGTGTTCGGGGAGGCGGACGTGCGGGCCGTCATCGGGGCCGGGCACGAGATCACCCTGCACGGTGCCGGAAAGGCTCCCGCGGCGCGCCCCGGCATCGAGCACGACGCGTGGATCATCTTCACCTCCGGCTCCACCGGGAAGCCCAAGGGCGTCGCCGTCTCGCACCGCAGCGCCGCCGCGTTCGTGGACGCCGAGGCCGCGCTGTTCCTCACCGACGAGCCGATCGGGCCCGGCGACCGGGTCATGGCGGGGCTGTCCGTGGCGTTCGACGCCTCCTGCGAGGAGATGTGGCTGGCGTGGCGGTACGGCGCCTGTCTGGTGCCGGTGCCGCGCTCGCAGGTCAGAAGCGGTGCCGATCTCGGGCCCTGGCTGGTCGAGCAGGAGATCACCATCGTGTCGACGGTGCCCACGCTCGCCGCCCTGTGGGAGCCGGAGACCCTCAGCGACGTCCGGCTGCTGATCTTCGGCGGTGAGGCATGCCCCCCCGAACTGGCCCAACGGCTGGTGACCGAGGGACGCGAAGTCTGGAACACCTACGGCCCCACCGAGGCGACCGTGGTGGCCTGCGCCTCGCTGATGAGCGGTCAGGAGCCGATCCGGATCGGACTGCCGCTGGACGGCTGGGAACTGGCCGTCGTCGACGAGGCCGGCGAGCCCGTGCCGATGGGCGGCAGCGGGCAGCTGGTGATCGGCGGGGTCGGGCTGGCCCGGTATCTCGACGCCGAGAAGGACGCGGAGAAGTACGCGCCCCTGAAGTCCCTCGGATGGGAGCGGGCGTACCGCAGCGGCGATCTCGTCCGGGCGGACCCCGAAGGGCTGGTCTTCCTCGGACGCGCCGACGAGCAGATCAAACTCGGCGGACGGCGCATCGAGCTGGGCGAGGTCGACGCCGCGCTCCAGGGCCTGCCCGGAGTCGCCGGCGCGGCGGCCGCCGTACGGACTGCCCGCGGCGGCAATCAGCTCCTCGTCGGATACGTCGTCACCCAGGACGGGTGGGACCACACCGTCGCCTTCGAAAGGCTCCGCGCCGAACTGCCCGCCGCGCTCGTGCCGTTGCTCGCGCCGGTCGGGGAGCTGCCGACGCGCACGTCGGGCAAGGTGGACCGCGACGCGCTGCCCTGGCCGCTGGAGGACCTGGAGACAGGCGGCCCGGCGGAGCAGCTCTACGGCACCGAGGCCTGGCTCGCCGAACAGTGGACCGAGGTGCTCGGCATCCCGGTCACCAGTGCCTCCGACGACTTCTTCGCGATCGGCGGCGGCAGCCTGTCCGCCGCCCAGCTGACCACCCGGCTGCGCGGCCGCTACCCGCGCGCTGCCGTCCTGGACATCTACCAGCAACCGGTGCTGCGCAAGCTCGCCCGGCGCCTGGAGAAGTCGGTTCGGGACGACGAGACCCGGCGCACGATCGCCCCGGTGCCCAGGCGCGCCCAGGCCGTCCAGCTGCTCATCCTCGGCCCGTTGTTCACCCTGCTCGGTCTGCGCTGGATCGTGGCGCTGGCCGCGCTCGGCAATCTGCTGCCCGCCTGCACCTGGCTTCCGACGGCCCCTTGGTGGCTTCTCGCCGTCGGGGCCGCCGTCCTGTTCAGCCCGCCGGGGCGACTCGCCCTGGCCGCCGGTGGCGCGCGGCTGCTGCTGCGCGGGGTGAAACCCGGCAGGTACGCGCGTGGAGGCGGCGTCCATCTGCGGCTGTGGGCCGCCGAGCGGCTGGCCGAGTTCAGCGGCGCGACATCACTGACCGGGTCCTGGCTGGAGCGGTACGCGCGGGCGCTGGGCGCCAAGGTCGGCCCGGACGTCGATCTGCACTCGCTGCCCCCGGTCACCGGGATGCTCAAGCTGGGGCGGGGCGCGGCCGTGGAGTCCGAAGTGGATCTGTCGGGGTACTGGCTGGACGGGGACCGTCTGGAGGTCGGCGCGCTGAAGGTGGGCGCGCACGCCGTCGTCGGTACCCGCAGCGTGCTGTTCCCCGGCGCCCGGGTGGGCAAGCGGGCAGAGGTGGCGCCCGGTTCGGCCGTCACCGGACAGGTTCCCACCGGTCAGCGGTGGGCGGGGGCGCCCGCGGTCAAACTGGGCAAGGCCAAGCGCAACTGGCCAGAGGAACGGCCCCCGCGCGGGACGCACTGGAGCGTGATGTACGGCCTCACCGGCTTCGCGCTGACGATGCTGCCCGTGCTGGCGGGCGGGGCCGCGTTCTGCGTCGCCCGGGTCTTCTTCACGCCGGACTCGCCCCTGACGGGCGCCGCCCTGGCCCTCGTCCCGGCGACGCTCGCCTTCGGGCTGGCGTACGCCGCGCTGATCCTCATCGCCGTTCGGCTGCTGAGCCTCGGCCTGCGCGAGGGAACGCATCCGACGCACAGCCGGGTCGGGTGGCAGGCGTGGACGGTCACGCAGTTGATGGACCGGTCGCGGGAGATGCTGTTCCCGCTGTACGCCGGGCTGGTCACACCGGTGTGGCTGCGGCTGCTCGGGATGCGGATCGGGCGCGGCGCCGAGGTCTCGACCGTCCTGGCACTGCCCAGTCTGACGACGGTCGGCGAGGGCGCGTTCCTGGCCGACGACACCCTGACCGCGCCCTACGAGCTCGGCGGTGGCTGGGTGCGGATCGGGCGGGCCCAGATCGGGCGGCGGGCCTTCCTCGGGAACTCGGGGATGACGGCTTTGGGGCGGAGCGTGCCGGACGGCGGGCTGGTCGGCGTGCTGTCGGCGACGCCGAAGAAGGCCAAGAAGGGCACCTCCTATCTGGGGCTGCCGCCGGTCAAGCTGCCGCGCGCCGCCGCCGACGGCGACCAGAGCCGCACCTACGAACCGCCGGCCCGGCTGCTGTGGGCACGCGCTCTGGTGGAGCTGTGCCGGATCGTGCCGGTCTTCTGCTCGGCCGGGCTGGCGGTGCTGACGATCGCCGCGTTGTGTGCGCTGGGGGAGTGGGCGCCGCTGCTGTCGGGCCTGGTGCTGCTCGCGGCGGGAGGGTGCGCGGCCCTCGTCTCGATCGCCGCCAAGTGGGCGCTCGTGGGGCGGCATCACAGTGGGGAGCACCCGCTGTGGTCGTCCTTCGTGTGGCGCAACGAGCTGGCGGACACCTTCGTCGAGGTGCTGGCCGTGCCGTGGCTGGCCGGCGCGGTACCGGGCACGCCGGTGATGACGGCCTGGTTGCGGGGCCTGGGCGCACGGATCGGCCGGGGCGTGTGGGTGGAGAGCTACTGGCTGCCGGAGACCGATCTGGTGACGCTCCAGGACGCGTCCACCGTGAACCGGGGCTGTGTGCTTCAGACGCACCTCTTCCACGACCGGATCTTGCGGACGGATACTGTGGTCCTCCGTGAGGGCGCGACGCTGGGCCCTGGCGGGATCGTCCTGCCCGGCAGCACGATCGGGGCCCGCACCACGCTGGGTCCCGCGTCGCTCGTCATGGCCGCGGAGTCCGTCCCCGACGACACCCGCTGGCTCGGCAACCCGATCGAGGCATGGCGCCCCTGAGCGCGGGCCACCCGGAGCCGGAGGGCGACGGACCGGCAGGCAGTGGCAGCGGCGCAGCGCAGGGAGAGCAGACGGCAGTGGCAGTCCAGCAGGCGGCGGGCGCGGACCCGTACTTCCCGGAGCACGGCGACCCCCGCTACCGGGTGCACCGGTACGAACTGGCGCTGGACTACCGTCCGGGCCCGAACCGGCTGTCCGGGACGGCCCGCATCAACGCCATAGCGGGGCGGGCGCCGCTCACCGAGTTCGTGCTGAACCTGGCCGACTACAAGATCGGTCGGGTGCGGCTCGACGGACGGCAGCCCCACTACACGCACCGCGGCGGCAGGCTGCGCGTCCGCCCGGCCAAGCCGGTCCGCGCCGGGGCGCCGTTCACGGTCGAGGTGCACTGGTCGGGCAACCCCGAGCCGGTGAACAGCCCCTGGGGCGGGCTCGGCTGGGAGGAGCTGGAGGACGGGGCGCTGGTGGCCAGCCAGCCGATCGGGGCGCCGTCGTGGTACCCGTGCAACGACCGGCCCGCAGACAAGGCGTCGTACCAGCTCTCCATCACCACGCCGTCGGCGTACGCGGTGGTGGCGGGCGGACGCCTGCTGACCCGGACGACGAAGGCGAGCACCACCACCTGGGTGTACGAGCAGTCGGCGCCGACGTCCAGCTATCTGGTGGGCCTGGCGATCGGCAAGTACCAGACGGTGCTGCTGGGCGACCCGGGGCCGGGCGGAGTCCCGCAGCACGGGCACATCCCCGCGCAGCTGCTGGGTGACTTCTCGCGGGACTTCGCGCGTCAGCCGCGGATGATGGAGGTGTTCCAGGATCTGTTCGGGCCGTACCCGTTCGACGAGTACGCCGTCGTGGTGACCGAGGAGGAGCTGGACGTGCCCGTCGAGGCACAGGGGCTGTCCCTGTTCGGCGCCAACCACGTGGACGGGGCGCGGGGTTCGGAGCGGCTGGTGGCGCACGAGCTGGCGCACCAGTGGTTCGGCAACAGCGTGTCCATCGCCGACTGGCGGCACATCTGGCTGAACGAGGGGTTCGCGAAGTACGCGGAGTGGCTGTGGTCGGAACGGTCGGGCGGACGCACGGCGGAGCAACTCGCATCAGCGGCCCACCGGTTGCTCTCGTCGCTGCCGCAGGACCTGCGGCTGGCGGACCCGGGTCGCAAGTCGATGTTCGACGACCGGCTGTACGAACGCGGAGGGCTCGTGCTGCACGCGGTGCGCTGCGCCCTGGGCGACATCGCCTTCTTCCGCATGCTGCGCGCCTGGGGGCAGTCGCACCGGGGCGGCACCGTCACGACCGCCGCCTTCACCTCGCACGTGGCCCGCTTCGCGTCCGAGCCGGTGGACGAACTGCTCCGGGCGTGGGTGCAGGGGGCGACGCTGCCGCCGCTGCCGCAGGCCGGGAGGCGTGCGGCGGATTAGGCCCCACCCGCCTTGCGGCCGGTCGGGTTGTGGGCCTGCAGGGCCGCGAGGCCAGGATCGCTGGTGGTCCCGGTCGCGAAACGGGCCGCCTTCGCCGAACGCGAGCCGCCCGAAGTCCTCGCCGACGCGGCGGTGTCCGGCCGGGTCGGGGTGCACCTCGTCGGGCAGTGGGTGTTCGGCGTGGTCCTGCTCGCCGTAGCTTGCGGCGCTGCGGCGTACCCGTGCCCGATGGCATCGATCGGCTTGCGACGAGCACACCTGGCGCACATGGTTCCCCCGGTTCGCCGGCAGTGACGCGGGCCCGCGGATTGTGCTCTGCCCCGTCTGCGCGGTCAACGGCGTGATCACGCTCGACCGGACGCTGATCACCCCTCGTTCCGGCAGCGGGGCTGTCCGGGCCGCCCGCACGGGGGTACCCGGCGAGGCCGCCGCCTCGGCGCCCGGGTACCTGGAGGTGCCAACGGGCGGGGAGCACGGTCGCGGCCGTCGCCTGACGGTCCGGCAGGCGGTGGGCGTATTCCGGTCGACGGATTCGGGGGTGACCCCGCTGGGCAAGGGGCTAAAGAATGTCATGAGCACGACTGCCCTTCCCCCACAAGGAGGTCGATCATGCACGTCCGCTTGCTGACCGGCGGCCTGGCTGCCGCCTGTCTGGTGTCCATGTCCCTGACGGGTGGCCAGGTCGCCACCGCCGCGCCCGATGCGCCGGCCGCCCGGGTCCTGACCTATGACGCCGCCGGCTCCGCGGAGTTCAGGAGCGCCGTCGATCGCGGCGCCGCGATCTGGAACGAGAGTGTCGACGCCGTCGAGCTGCGGCCCGTCGCCGCCGGACAACGCGCGAACATCCGGGTCCTCGCGGACAACGGCTGGCCGCGCGCCCTGCCTACCACCCTGGGCAACGGGACCGTGTACATCGGGCGCCAAGCCGTCGACCAGGGCTACCACACGATCCGCATCTCCGCGCACGAACTCGGACACATCCTGGGCCTGCCGGACCGCAAGCCCGGACCGTGCTCCAGCCTGATGTCCGGTTCCAGCGCGGGTACTTCGTGCACGAACCCGTATCCCAACGCGGCGGAGAAGGAGGAGGTGGAGGGGAACTTCGGCGGCGCACTCGCCGGACGGGCCCCGGCGGTGCGAGCCGGCGTGATCGTGGACTGACACATCGCGCCTACACCCGAGAGGGATGCCCGGCGGATTGCGGGCATCCCTCACCAGGCCGTCGCGGCCGGGCACGCGGTCACCGGATCGCGCGCACGGCCGCTTCGCCTGAGCGGGCCTTCCGGAGCCAACCCGCGATGTCCTGTCCCGCCTGAGCCCTCTCCCCGGGATGAGGTGGTGAGCCGCGACACGCAGGGCCGCCGGGAGTCCGGCGGGAACACCGTACGCGCCACGCCCCGCGCACCGGCTGAGTGATCGCGAGGGCCGCTGCCCGCCGTCCTGGCGTGTTCGACGCAGGCGACGATGAAGCCGGCCCCGAGAGCAGGCAGGGGCCGACTCCGTGACGATCTGCTGGTCGCCGCCGAACGGGGCGGGTGCGTGCCGGCTCAGTCGGACCGCACACGGTCGCATCCGGGGCCGTACCGTCACCGGCGAAGCCGGCCTGCAGGCCCCGCCGATCACCGGCGCGGACGCCTTCCAGCCCGTCCCGGTCGATGCCCGGTGTGTGCATGGGCAGTCAGGCCGTCGGCGCCGCTCCGGACGGCGCGGTGAGGCCGCGCTCGTGGAGCGTGCGCGCGAGGCCGGGGTGATCTGGCACCGGCCGGGTTCGGCGGTCACCTTCTCTCGACCCATGCCAAGGCCTCGCGGCACTCCGGGCGATCCGGCCGAGCGCGCCGCCTTGCGATCCGGCAGGGGTGTGCGGCCAGGTCGGCCGGGGAGTCCCGGTACGCCCGGTGCGGTCGATCAGCGTCCGTCGGCGTCACGAGACCGGTGACATTGCCGGTCCGCGCGCGGTGGCCGGTCCCTGACAGTGTCAGGGCCAGCCCGAGGGCGGTGCCCGTCGGGGGCACGCTGCGGACGCCCCAGGTCCCGCGTGCCCGTGAACGGCCGACCGCCACGACAGAAAGGACGACTCGTCGTGCGACTCCATCCCCACACCGATTCACCCCCTGGCGCCCGTGGCTCACGCGGGCGCCGGGCCGGGCGACTGGCCGCCGCCGGGGCGGCGCTCGCCGTCGTCGTCGGCCTGGGACCCCTGGCCGGCCCTGGCGCCCACGCCGCGGACAACCCCTACGAGCGCGGCCCGGCCCCCACCACCTCCAGCATCGAGGCGCTGCGCGGCCCGTACGCCGTGTCGCAGACATCCGTCTCCTCGCTGTCCGTCACCGGATTCGGGGGCGGCACCATCTACTACCCGACGAGCACCAGTGACGGCACCTTCGGCGCGGTGGCCGTCTCGCCCGGCTACACCGCCTACGAGTCGTCCATCTCCTGGCTCGGGCCGCGCCTGGCCTCGCAGGGCTTCGTGGTGTTCACCATCGACACACTCACCACGCTCGACCAGCCCGACTCGCGCGGCCGCCAGCTCCTGGCCGCCCTGGACTACCTCACCGAGCGCAGTGCGGTGCGCGGCCGCGTCGATGCCTCTCGCCTCGGCGTGATGGGCCACTCGATGGGCGGCGGCGGCAGCCTGGAGGCCGCCAAGGCGCGCCCGGCCCTCCAGGCGGCGATCCCGCTGACCCCGTGGAACCTCGACAAGACCTGGCCCGAGGTCACCACGCCGACCCTGATCTTCGGAGCCGACGGGGACACCATCGCCCCGGTCGCCTCCCACGCCGAGCCCTTCTATTCGAGCCTGTCCTCGTCGCTGGACCGGGGCTATCTGGAGCTGAACTCGGCGACGCACTTCACGCCCAACTCGTCGAACACGACGATCGCGAAGTACAGCATTTCCTGGCTCAAGCGGTTCATCGACAACGACACCCGCTACGAGCAGTTCCTGTGCCCGCTGCCCCGGCCGAGCCTGACCATCGAGGAGTACCGGGGCAACTGCCCGCACCGCTCCTGACGTCCCGCGCCCCGGGCTGCGGAAGACGGCGGGGAGGGGGAACCGGCGGCGGACGCGTCACACGTGTCCGCTACCGGCGGCGTGCCGGGGCACGGCCGGGAGGGCCGGCCGTTGGGCAGCGGCACAATCCGTCCCCCGGCCGGGGCTCGGTCGAGATGCGGGTTGAGCTGCGGTTTGGATGCTGGGACACCCGGACGTCAGCCTTCCGGTCTTCTTTACGCGCAAGTAACCTCCGTGGGATGACCGGAGACAGCAGCAGGGCGCGGACGGCTCCCCGCACCGGGAGCCGGAACGGGCGGGACGCCGCCCGGTGGGCCGCCGAGGACCGCGGTGGTGCCGAACTCGCGCGCGGCAGACGGCAGTTGTTCGACGGGCCGGTGGGTGACGCGCGCGAGTCCCTGTTGCTGGCCGCATCCCTGCTGGCCGCTCACGCCCCCGAGACGGCCGAGGCCGCCTGCCTCTGCGCGGCGGACGCCGCATGGGCCTCGGGTGACGCCCCGGCCTGTCTGGCCGTCCTCGACGGCATGGAGAACCCGGCGCGGGCCGTGCAGTACGCCGTACAGGACACCGCGGCACCCGGGACCGTTCCTGGGGGTGGGCCGTCGGGGCCGGGGCCGGAACGGGCCCGGGACCCCTTCCTCCGGGACTACCGCGACGGCATGCGGGCTCTGCTGGCCCGCCGGCCGGAGCACGCTGCCGGGCCGCTGCGGCGCGTGCTGGACCAGGCGTACATCGACGGCCGGCCGGAGCGGCTGCTGCGCGCGGCGGCGGCAGCCCTGCTGCTCGGGGACGTCCGGGCGGCTCGCGCCGCCGGCTCACGCGCCCTCGCGGCCGCCCGCCACGTGGAAAACGCCGCGTACGAAGCACGGGCCCTGGAGTACCTGGCGTACGGGGAACTGCGCGCAGGCCGCCATGCGCAGGCCCGCGCCCACGCGGAGGAGGGCGTGCGTGCGGCACTGCTGGCCGGCCACCGCAACACCGCGGCGAGCCACCACGCGATGCTCGCCCTGGCCGCTTCGATCGAGGGCGACACCGTCGCGGTCGCGGGCCACGCCACGGCCGCCCTGAACACCGCTCGTCGCCATGGCCTGGCGCAGGTCGCGACCCTGGCGGAGTGGGCCATCGCCCGCGCCGACCTGGCCCGCGGTCGCCCCCTGGACGCCGCCGACCGGCTCGGCCCGCTCGTCGGGGCCGGTCCCCGGCGTGGTCACTTCGCGGTGTGGATGCTGGCCGTGCCCTGCTTCGTGGAGGCCGCGGTGCTCGCCGGGCAGCCGGAGGACGCGCGAGGAGTGGTCGACGATCTCGCCCGGTGGGCGGCCTTCGGGGCCGATCCGCACGCGCCCGCCCAGCTCGCCCGCTGCCGTGCCCTGCTGACCGCCGAGGACGGTGAGGCCGACGAGCTCTACCTGAGGGCGCTCACCCTGCACGACGAGTCGGGCGGCGACTTCGAGCGTGCGCGCACCGAGCTTCTCCACGGCCGGTGGCTGCGGCGGCGCCGTCGGCTGCGGGAGGCCCGTGGCAGGCTCACAGCCGCCCTGGTCGCCTTCGAACGCTGCGGCGCCGGCGCCTGGGCCGACCAGGCGCGTGGTGAGCTGCGCGCCAACGGAGCCGCGTCCGGTACGGAGCCGAGCGCAGGGCTCTCACGGCTGACGCCGCAGCAGCTGCGGATCGCGCGCCACGTGGCCGAGGGCGCCACCAACAGGGAAGTGGCCCAGCGGCTGGCCGTCAGCACCCGTACGGTCGACTACCACCTGCGCAACGTCTTCGCGGCTCTCGGCGTGCGCTCTCGCGTCGAGCTGGCCCGCCTGGTCGACCAGGAGAGCCGCTGAGATACACCCCCGCGACTCGAGAAGACCGCCGCACGACTCTGGGGACCGACCGGACGGTATGTCATTCTTCGAGTCAGGACTATTGGGTGACGACGGCCGAACGCGCAGCACACCCGCCGGCCGCCGCGAGCCCGGCCGGCGCCGGGCCCTGCCGTAAGGCCGAAGTCGGGGGAGGACCGCGATGCATCCTGCCGCACGCACACGCACGACGCTGCGCACCGGGCCGGCCCCGGTTCCGCAGCCGCGGACACGACGGATCCGCTCGCTGATCGACGCCGACGCGCTGCGCGTCCTGCACCGTGCGGCCCGCGTCCTGCTCGACGACCTGCCGGAGCTGACCGACCGGCTGCTGGCGGTCCTGCGCGAGCAGGAACCGGCGTACCGGACCGCACTGGAGAACGACCCTGCCGCCACCCGGCAAGAGGCCTACCACTCGTTGCGGCACAGCGTGACCTCGCTGCTCGACCCGCGCGGCACCCGCGAGGCCGCCCACCGCTGCACCTGGAGGATCGGTGTCGCCCGGGCCGAGCAGGGGCTGCCGCTGGACGCCCTGCTGCACGCGTTCCGGCTGGGCGGGTCGCTGGTGTGGCAGCGGCTGGTCGAGGAGACCACCCGCTCGGAACCGGAGGACATCCGGCTCCTCGTGCACGTGGCCACCGACGTGTGGAACTTCGTCGACGAGCACTGCACCCTCGTGGCGGACGCCTACCGGCAGGCCGAGCGGCAGCTCGCCTGGCGGCGCGAGAACCGGGTGCGTCTGCTGGCGGCGGCCCTCCTGGACGGCACGAGCCGGATCGCCGACCTGCCCGAGACCGCCGAGCGACTGTGCCTGCCGGAACACGGCCGGTACGTCGTCGTCGCGGCCGCCGGCGGCCGCCCGCAGGACCCCGCGCCCGGGGGGAGCGTCTACCGGCACGCGGGAGTGGAGGTGGACTACGGCATCGTCCTGCTCGGCGACGAGGGGGACGAGGAGACCGGCCGGGACCCCGTGGTGGCCCTGGGCCTGCCCACCGACGGCAGGGCCGGGTGCCGGATCGGCGTCGGAGGCGCCGTGACGGGACTCGCCGCCGTCCGGGACGCCCGGCGGCTGGCGGACCTGGCCCTGAGCATCTGCCCGCCCGAGGGCGGCACCGTCCGGCTCGCCGAGCACCTGCCCGAGGCGCTGGTCGTCTCCTGCGCGGAGCTCGGCGCGACCCTCACCGAGCGGGTGCTCGGCCCGCTGCTGCGGCTCGAACCGGCCGACCGGGACGTGCTGCTGGACACCCTGGTCGCCTGGTTCGCCTGCGAGGGGTCCGCGCAGCGAGCCGGTGAACGGCTGTACTGCCACCGCAACACCGTCCTGAACCGGCTGCGCCGCTGCGAGCAGCTCATCGGCCGCTCCCTGGCGCGTCCGCACGACGTGGTGGAGATCGGCCTCGCGCTGACGGCGCGCCGGCTGCTGCGCGGCTGACGGGCGCTCCGCCCACGCCGGCCTGCGCGAGGGAAGCGACTCGGCACGCACGTCCAGGGCAGCGCGTACGTTCCCGGATCTCCGGAGCTTTTGGAGTGCCCGGGGCCGCCGGCCGGTCGCCACCCCTGGGCAGCCGCACAATCCCCGCCGACCCGCGTTGGGACCGCGCAGCCACCCGGCCCGAACGCCTGTACCGCCCGCCCGCGCACGTGCTGTCGTGAGCTGCCCTTCCCCCGAAGCATCCGTGCCCGACGGCACGGATCCGAGGAGCCGTGATGCCCGAAGCACCACCGGACGAAGAGCCCGCCCTGCACGTCGAGGGCCTCGACGTGACCTACGGCCGCGCCCTGTCCGCCCTTCGTTCCGTGTCCCTGACCGTCCCACACGGCACGGTCGTCGCCCTGCTCGGCGCCAACGGCGCGGGCAAGACGACTCTGCTGCGGGCGGTGTCGGGCACCTTGCGCCTGCACCACGGCGCGATCACGGCAGGCCGCATCCGCTACGGCGCCACGCGACTCGACGGCCGCGACCCGGTGGCCGCGGTACGCGCGGGAGTCGTGCAGGTCCCCGAGGGACGCCGGGTCTTCGCCGGACTCACCGTCGACGAGAACCTACGCTCCGGCGGCCTCGGCCTCGGACGACGCCGACCGGACCAGGTCGCCGAGGTCCGCGACCGGGTCTTCGCCCTGTTTCCGCGCCTCGCCGAACGTACCCGGCAGGCGGCGGGGCTGCTGTCCGGCGGCGAACAGCAGATGCTCGCCATCGGCCGGGCCCTCATGGCCGCGCCACGCCTCCTCCTGCTCGACGAGCCCTCCCTGGGCCTCGCCCCCCAGATGGTCTACCGGATCGCCGAGGTCGTCCGCGAGATCAACGCCCAGGGCACCGCCGTCCTGCTCGTCGAGCAGAACGCGGGCATGGCGCTGTCCCTCGCCGACACCGCCCACGTCCTGGAGGTCGGCGAGGTCCGGCTCTCCGGGCCCGCGGACGAACTTGCCCGCACCGACGCCGTGAAGCGGCTCTACCTGGGCGAGACCACCGAAGAGGGCGCCGAGTCCGCGCCGAGAGCCGGAACCACCGAGGGGCAGGGAGCCGCATGACCGTCCGCACCACCGCACCGCCCGAACTGGCCGTGACGGACGTGACCGTCCGCTTCGCGGGACTCACCGCTCTCGACACGGTGTCCTTCACCGTCTCCCCGGGCTCCGTCCACGCACTCATCGGGCCCAACGGAGCAGGCAAGTCCACCTGCTTCAACGTGCTGTCGGGGCTGTGCCGCCCGGCCACGGGCACCGTACGACTCGGCGACGCCGACCTCACCCGGCTCGCACCGCACCGCATCGCCGCCCTCGGCGTCGCCCGCACCTTCCAGAACATCGTCACCACTCAGGGCACGGTCGCCGACAACCTCATGCTCGGCCGCCACGCCCTGACCCGAGCCGGGTTCACCGCCAGCGCGCTGCGCCTGCCGCACGCCCGGCGCGAACAACGCGCACACCTCGACCGGGCTCGCGAGATCGCCGAACTGACCGGTCTGGCAGCGCACTTCGACAGCCCGGTGGCCCTGCTCCCCTACGGCGACCGCAAGCGCGTGGAGTTCGCCCGCGCCCTGTGCCTGGAGCCGAGCGTCCTGCTGCTCGACGAGCCGGTCGCCGGCATGAACGCGGCCGAACGCGTCCGCATGGTGGAGGTCGTGCACACCGTCCGAGC
This sequence comes from Streptomyces sp. NPDC092370, assembly GCF_044755265.1. NCBI lineage: Bacteria > Bacillati > Actinomycetota > Actinomycetes > Kitasatosporales > Streptomycetaceae > Streptomyces > Streptomyces sp. NPDC092370. The sequence goes on from NZ_JBIVQO010000018.1 coordinate 108,545, forward strand.
CGAACTCGGCCTGTCGGTCGTCCTCGTGGAGCACGACATGGGCCTGGTCATGCGGCTCGCCGACGAGGTCACGGTGCTCGACTTCGGCCGTGTCATCGCCCACGGCACCCCGGACGAGGTCCGCCGCGACCCCGAGGTGCTGCGCGCCTACCTCGGTACCGGCGCCGAGCAGGAGGACGCGGCATGACCACCCTCCTGGACAACGTCTTCAACGGCCTCGCCCTCGGCGCGGTCTACGCCCTGGTCGCCCTCGGCTTCGTCATCATCTTCAAGGCCTCCGGCGTCATGAACTTCGCCCACGGCTCCCTGCTGCTGCTCGGCGGCTACCTCACCGCCGTACTCCACGACGCCCTCGGCTTCGCCGGTGCCCTCGCGCTGGCGGTGCTCATCACGGCGGCCGTGGCCGGTGCCATGGACCGCTTCCTGCTCCAGGCCGGCGGGGGAGCGGACCCGCACACCGCCCACGTGCAGACCATCGTCACCATCGGCGTCGACATCCTCATCCTCACCGACCTGTCGCGGCGTATCGGCGGCGACCTGCTCTCACTCGGTGACCCCTGGGGCGATTCGGTCAGCGGGCTCGGGCCGGTGACCGTCGCGGACAGCCGGATCGCCGCGATCGTGGTCTCCGGCGTGGTCATCGCAGGCGTCTTCGCCCTGTTCCGCCACACCTCGTGGGGCCTGTCGCTGCGTGCCGCGGCCGAGGACGTGGAGGCGGCCTCCCTGATGGGCGTGCGACTGGTGCGCATACGCATGCTCGCCTGGTGCCTCGCCGGAGCGCTGGCCGCCCTGGCGGCGGTCTTCCTCGCCGCGTTCCCCGCACCCGGACTGGAGCGCACCACCGGGCAGATCGCCCTGAAGGCGTTCCCGGCGGCGATCCTCGGCGGGATGGCCTCGCCGCCCGGCGCCCTCGCGGGCAGCCTGCTGATCGGCATGACCGAGGCGCTCGTGGCGGGCTACCAGTCCGATCTGCACGTCCTGGGTGAGGGGTTCGGTGACGTCGCCCCCTACGCGGTGATGGTGCTGGTGCTACTGGTCAGGCCCACCGGCCTGTTCGGCGCGAAGGCGGCGGTCCGTGTCTGAGCGACTCTCCCGCACCCGTGCGATCCGCCTGGTCCCGACCCTCGCGGCCGTCACCGTCCTGTGCGCCCTGCCCTTCTACCTCGACGCGTTCTGGCTGCGCATCGGACTGTTCTCGATGGCGGCCGCCGTCGGCGCCGTCGGCCTCGGCCTGCTGTCCGGAACGGCGGGCCAGCTCTCCCTCGGCCACGCCTTCTTCCTCGCCGTGGGCGCCTACGGCTACGTGTGGCTGGCCGGTGAGCCCGGACCCGGCCTCCCGAGCGCCGTTGCCGCCGTGCTCGCGGTCCTGCTCGCCGGGGCGGCCGGCGGACTCTTCAGCCCCGTCGCCGGCCGGGTGCGCGGCATCTACCTGGGCGTCGCCACCCTGGCCCTGGTCTTCCTCGGGCATCACGTCCTGCTCACGGCGGACTCCGTCACCGGCGGTTTCAACGGCCGCTCGGTGCCACCGCTGGAGCTGGGCGGCTTCTCCTTCTCCGCGGATTCCGAACTGACCCTGCTGGGTGTGCCGTTCGGCGCCGAGGAACGGCTGTGGTACCTGGGGCTGGCACTGTTCGCGCTCACCTGGTTCACCGCCCGCGGACTGCTCCGGGGCCGTCCCGGACGCGCCCTGGTGGCGCTGCGCGACAGCGAGACCGCGGCCGCGGTGATGGGCGTGGACGTCTCCCGCTACCGCTCGGCGGCCTTCGTCGTCTCGTCGATGTACGCCGGGCTGGCAGGGGTGATGCTCGCCCTGTCCTTCCGCCGCGTGGTGCCCGACTACTTCGGCCTGGTGCTGTCCGTCGACTACCTCGCCATGATCGTCATCGGTGGGCTGGGGTCGGTGGCCGGAGCCACCGCCGGCGCCGTCTTCGTCACCGCGCTGCCCCTGCTGATGACCCGTTATGCCGACCAACTGCCCCTCGTGGCCGCCCCCGGCACCACCGACGGCACGGTCGGCCCCACCGAGGCCGCCCGCTACCTCTACGGAGCGGCGATCGTCCTGATCCTGCTGTTCGCGCCCGACGGACTGCACGGCCTGGTCCGCCGGCTGCGCGCCCGCCGGACCGCCTCACCACGGGCGAACACCACCTCTCCGTCCCGACCGTACGCGCCCGCCGCACGAGCCAAGGAGCCCACCCCGTGAAGCACCACACCGCACCACGCACCAGCACGCTTCTGGCCACTGCCCTGGCGGCCCTGCTGCTCGCGGTCACCGGATGCAGTTCCAAGGCTGACTCCTCCGGCAGCACCGGCGACGGCGCCGACGGCGTCAAGACCGGGCCCGGAGTGACCGACAAGGTCATCAGACTCGGCGCCCTCACAGATCTCACCGGCCCCTACGCCACCCTCGGCAAGAGCATCGTGCAGGCCCAGCAGATGTGGGCGGACGAGGTCAACGCCCGCGGCGGCATCTGCGACCGGCGCATCGAGATCGTCGTCAAGGACCATGGCTACGACGTCCAGAAGGCCGTCACCGCCTACGCCGACCTCTCCGCGGACGTCGTGGCGCTGCCTCAGGTCATCGGCTCACCCGTGATGGCCGCCCTGCTCGACGACATCGAGCGCGACAAGGTGCTCACCTTCCCACAGGCATGGGCCGCCTCCCTGCTGGACCGGGACGCGGTCCAGGTCCTGGGCACCACCTACGACATCGACATGATCGCCGCGGTCGACTTCCTCACCCGCACCAAGGGCCTGGCCAAGGGCGACACCATCGGCCACGTCTATTTCGAGGGCGACTACGGCGCCAACGCCCTCGAAGGCTCCCGGTGGGCCGCGAAGAAAGCCGGCGTGAAGGTCGTCGGCCAGAAGATCAAGGCGACCGACACCGACCTGTCCGCGCAGGTCTCCGCACTGCGCAAGGAAGGCGTGAAGGCCATCCTGATCAGCGCAGGGCCGGCCCAGACCGCGTCGCTGGTCGGCGTCGCGGCCTCCCGCGGTCTGAAGGTGCCCGTCGTCAGCAGCGCCCCCGGCTACGCCCCTCAGCTCATGAAGACACCGGCCGCACCCGCCCTCGCGGCCATGCTGAACGTGGTCAGCGCCGCGCCCGCGGTGAGCTCCGACCTGGCCGGGGTGCGCAAGATGGTCGCCTCCTACAAGAAGAAGTACCCGGACTCCCTTGTCGACTCCGGCGTGCTGTCCGGCTACAACGCCGCTCAGTTGATGGGCACCGACCTGAAGAAGGCCTGCGAGAACGGCAGCCTCACCCGCGAGGACGTGGTCAAGGCCCACCGCTCGCAGTCCGAGGCCGACGCCGGCCTCGGCACCGTACAGAACTTCTCCGACAAGGCGCGGCCCGCGAGCACCTCGACCTATGTGCACAAGCCGGACGCCAAGGCGGTGGGAGCCGCGGTGAACCTGGAGGATGCCCATTCCGCACCGGGTGTCGAGGAGTACCTCGCCTCTCGCGATTGACCGTGCGGACACCCCCTGGGATCGGTCCGTGATCGCCGACCCGCAGTGTGTGGTGCCGGACTGCACCGATCCGGTGGAACTGGCCGCGTTCTACCGGTCGATCCTCGGAGGCACCGTCAAACAGCCCGATCCGCGGTGGGCGTTGAGCGACGCCTGGGCCACCTTGCACACGGCGTCCGGTGTCGTCCTGGCCTTCCGGCGGGCCGCGGATGACCGGCCGCCGCTGCGGCGGGACCCCGCCAGGCCGCAGCAGTTCCACCTCGACTTCGGGGTCGCGGACCTGGACCGGGCCGAGGAGCAGGGACTGGCCCGGGGGGCACGGTCGCTGGACGGCGGTTCGGACGGGCGGAGCTGGCGGATCTACGCCGACCCGGCCGGGCACCCGTTCTGTCTGGCCCGCCACTGAGAAGCGGACCCGGCCCTCCTCAGCCGAACCGCACGATGGGGGGGGCGAAGGTGCCCTCGGGCCCGCCGGGGCAGCCGACCGACCACACGGTCCCCGTGCCCGGCACCGGCGCCGGCCGCAGCCGCGAGGAGTCGCCCTCCCCGGCCACGGCCGGTTCGCCGTACTCGGTGAAGGACCTTCCGTTCCAGGCGAGGAGATCCGGCCCCGGAACCAGGGGCGGAGAACCGCCCGGCGGGCCCCACTTCTGTGAGCGGGCCACCGACGCCCAGGCCGGTTCGCCGGACGGCCCGGACGCAAGGGAGATGACCGAACCGACGTCGGTCGGCATGGTGTGGTGTCTCCGGGTGTGTGCAGGTGGTGGCGGCTCCAGCCGATCGGGTGCAGCCCGGTGCCGACGATGAGGCGGTGACGCGCGTCATAAGGTGCTGGATCATCCGTGCCCGGCGCCGGAGGTGCCGATCACGCTCGGGCGGGTACACGGCCCGGCATGTCCGAGGTGATACAGGCAGGTGGCTGGGGGTTGCTGGCAGGAAGCGCACTCCTGCTGGGAGCGGCGTTCGGTTATGGGGTGCGCGTACCCCAGAAGGTCATCGCGCTGGTGATGGCCTTCGGTGCCGGTGTGCTTCTCTCGGCCGTCTCCTTCGAACTGGTCGGTGAGGCCTACGAGCAGGGCGGTCTCGGCGCGGCGGCGGTGGGGACGCTGGCCGGAGCGGTGGCCTACACGGCCGGCAACCTGTGGCTGGCACGCCGTGGCGCCCGGCATCGCAAGCGGTCGGGCCACCACGCGGGGCAGTCGCAGCCGTCCGAGCCGGAGCAGAGCGGCTCGGGTCTGGCGCTGGCGCTGGGCGCGTTGCTGGACGGGGTACCCGAGTCGGCGGTGATCGGTGTCAGCCTGCTCGAGGGCGGGGCAGTCAGCCTCGTGACGGTCGCGGCGGTGTTCATCAGCAACATCCCGGAGGGCCTGTCCAGCTCGGCGGGGATGAAGAAGTCCGGGCGCGGCAAGGGGTACGTCTTCGCGGTGTGGGGCGCCATCGCGGTCGCGAGCACGCTCTCCGCGGTCCTCGGGTACGTCGTCCTCGGGGGCTTCTCGTCCACCGTGATCGCGGGGGTCACTGCCGTGGCCGCCGGTGCGATCCTGGCCATGATCGCCGATACGATGATCCCCGAGGCGTTCGAGGAAGCCCATCTCGCGATCGGGCTCGTCACCGTCTGCGGCTTCCTGGTCTCCTTCGCCCTGTCCCACGCATGAGGCCCTTGGCGGCGGCCCCTTGACCGAGGGGAGGCGCCCCGGTATGGCCCTCGACGACCCGCCCCGCCACCACGGGGGCCGTGCGGGCGAGCCGGGGGAGGACACGGCACCGCAGCGGGAGCTGCCGGAGCCGGACGCGGTACGCATGCTGGTGGTCGTCGACTGATCTTCTTCCACTCGGCACTGGTGTTCGCGACCGAGGGCGACTGCTACGTCACCAACTCCGAGACCACCGAAGTCATCACGGTCATCGCCGGTTCGAGGTGACCTGGGCGATGCCACTGCTGTTCCTGATCCCGGGGCGGGGGCCCGGCTTTCGGGGCGCCGCGGTGCAGGCGTCTTCGTCACAGAGCGCCTGCTGCGACCGGGTGTGTCCCCTTGGTCGTCGGGACACTCCTTTCGAACCCGTTGCCGCAGTGGCCCAAGGCCCCACAGAGCTCCACGGTCCGGCCGGCCGCAACTCCAGTCACACGACGGGATATCACCCCCCAATGGGCGGGGGACCCGCAGCTTCGTGCCGGATGCTCCATGACCGGCCTGTCTCGATCCTGAGCGCGACACGACCTGTTGGTGAAGCGCTTCGACGCCGCGATCGGACGGGAATCTGCTGTCAGTGCCCCGGTGAGCACGGCAACCCATTGACCCAAGCCCCTTGATTCGCTCGATACTCCTGACTACCTTGCGTCCGTAGGCGAAGCGCTTCGACGCCCGGGATCCCCTCTCGGAACGGAGGGACACCTCGACCGGCGACCGGTTCACCTTCACCGCCCGAGCTCTGACCGGGCTGACCGGCGGACCCGCCACGCCCTCAACGCGGCCCCACGGTCCGGTCATCGGGCCAGGTGCCCTGGAAGACCGGTACGTCCGTGACCGGTCCGGCCTCCTTCACTCACCACCTCCCCGTCCCGGCCGCCGGGATCCACGACCGGACCCGGTGGCCGGGACTCCTACGATCCCTGAGGACTCGCATGATCGATCTGCCCGCACGCGTTCTGTTCGGCGCCGCCTACTACCACGAGTACCAGCCCTGCGAGCGGCTCAAGACCGACCTCGATCTCATGGCGGAAGCGAAGTTCACCGTCATCCGCGTCGGCGAGTCGGTCTGGTCCACCTGGGAACCGGAGAACGGCCGGTTCGAACTCGACTGGCTGCAACCCGTCCTCGACGGCGCCCACGAGCGCGGCATCTCCGTCGTCCTCGGCACTCCCACCTACGCGGTGCCGCCGTGGCTGGCCCGGCAGTACCCGGAGATCGCCGCCGAGGACGCCGCCGGGCGCCGCGCCGCGTGGGGCGCCCGGCAGGAGCTCGACTTCACACACCCGGCTTTCCGGTTCCACGCGGAGCGGGTGATCCGCGCGATCACGGCCTGTTACGCCGCCCACCCGGCGGTCATCGGCTTCCAGGTCGACAACGAGCCCGGTCCGCGACTGCCGCACAACCGCGGCGTCTTCCAGCGCTTCGTGGACGACCTGCGCCACCGGTACGGCGATGTGGAGACCCTCAACCGCGAGTGGGGACTGGTGTACTGGTCGCACCGGCTGTCCACCTGGGCCGACCTGTGGACCCCGGAGGGCAACGCGCAGCCGCAGTACGACCTGGCCTGGCAGGCGTTCCAGGCGCGGCAGACCACCGAGTTCATCGCCTGGCAGGCCGGCATCGTGCGCGAGTACGCGCGGCCCGGCCAGTTCGTCACCACGTGCCTCGCCTACGGCTCACCGGGCCTGGAGGACGACGAGCTCACCGACAGCCTGGACATCACCGCGGGCAACCCGTACTACGACATGCAGGACAGCCTGACGATGCCCGAGCCGCCGCGCGAGAAGCTGCCGCAGCAGTGGATGGCGTACGGGGCGTGGGCGCTGCATCAGAGCGCCGACCGGATCTACTCCTCGCGGCAGGAGCCGTTCCTGATCACGGAGACAAACGCCCAAGCCATCGGCGGCACGTCGGACAACCGGCCCGCGTTCGACGGGCAGTGGCGGCAGGTCGCGTGGGCGCTGGTCGCGCGCGGGGCCCGCATGATCGAGTACTGGCACTGGCACACGCTGCACTTCGGCGCCGAGACGTACTGGGGCGGAATCCTCCCGCACAGCGGACGACCGGGACGCGCCTACCGCGAACTCGCCCGCCTGGGCGCCGAGTTCGAGCGGGCCGGGGACCTGGTCGCAGGGATCACACCGGACGCGGACATCGCCATGGTGTACTCGGCGCCGAGCAAGTGGCTGATGCGCAAGCATCCCCCGCTCGCCGGCCCCGACGGCGGTCCGGACGCGGGTGCGTACGAGGGCATCTTCGAGCCGTTCTACCGGGGCGCGTTCGAGGCGGGCCGTCAGGTACGGATCCTGCACGCCCGTCAGCTGCACGACCCGCGTGACGAACGCCCGGGACTGGCACCGGAGTCGGCGGTCGGGCCGCACCCCGTGCTCATCGTTCCCGCGCTGTACGTGGCGGACGACGGGATGCTCGACTGGCTGGGTGCCTACGCGGAGGCGGGCGGTCACCTCGTCCTCGGTCCCCGCACCGGCTACGGCGACCACGAGGCGCGGGCACGGCATGAGGTGACACCGGCGCGACTGGTCCGGGCCGCGGGTGTCCGGTACGACGAGTTCAGCAACCTGCACGCCGATCTGCCGTTGCGCTCCGTACAGGACAGCCCGCTCCAACTGTCCGCGGGCGCGGTGGCCACCCGCTGGGTGGAGGGCCTGGCTGTCGAGGACGCCGATGTCCTGGCCGAGTACGACCACCCGCACTTCGGGCGCTGGCCCGCCGTCACCACGCGCCGCCACGGCGCGGGCCGCGTCACGTGTGTGGGTACCGTGCCCGGCCGAGGCGTGGCCCGTGCGCTCGCCGAGTGGGTCGCGCCCACGCCGTGCGCCGGCTGGCGGGGACTGCCGGACTCGGTCACCGTCGCCACCGGCACGGCCCCCGACGGCCGACGCGTCCATGTCGTCCACAACTGGAGCTGGCAGCCGGCCACCGCCCAGGCGCCGGTGGACCTGACCGACGCCCTGGACGAAAGCGACGAAAGCATGGTCCCGGCCGGTGCGCCCCTGCGACTCGGTGCCTGGGACGTCCGCGTCTTCGCCGCTGCGTGATGCGCCGCCCGCCCAAGTACCTGGTCATGCGTGGGCCGTGTGGAAGGACGCCGGCGGGGAGATCATCGTCTTCCTCGCCGCGCCGGCCGCCGTCAGCACCGATCTGTACGAGGCCTCCGCGATGGACGGTGCGGGGCGCCGGCGACGGATGTGGCATGTGACGCTGCCCGCGCTGCGCCCGGTGATCGCCCTGCTGCTGGTACTGCGGGTGGGCGACGCGCCGAGCGTGGGATTCGAGCCGTCCCTGCTCCAGCGGGACGCGGTCGGCACCGGGGCCAGCGAGGTCCTGGACACGTACGTGTGGAACATGGGTATCCACAACGGTGACTTCAGCTACGCGACCGCGGTCGGCCTGGCCAGGGGAGTCATCGGAGTGACGCCTGGGCCGGGGGCCGGTCCGCGCCCGGGAAGGGCGCGGACCGGCCCCCGGCCGCAGCGCGTTGGATCCGTGCCGACTGTGCGGCGAGGTGCGCGACGTTCACCGCACCGCGATTCCGGTGACGGTCGGCCGCGCCGCGCGGATCCCGGTGAACCGATCCCGCCGTGTCTGGCGTGCGCCCCGCACGAGCGGCGGGGCCACAGGGTCAGCAGGTGGAATTCGTCTGGGTCAGCAGGCCCAGTCGCCAGGGAAGGAGGTTGTAGTCACCGCCCGCGTTCGGATTCATGCCTTGGTACAGGTACTGGAGCCGGCAGGCGGGGATGGTGAGTGTCTGGTCGTAACCCGCACGGATCATCTCGCCGTGGCTGATGTCCCTGGTCCAGGTCCCTGACGGGAAGGCGACGTTGTTGGACCGGGCGAACGGGTTGCTCTCGGACGCGGCCAGGGGGGTCCAGGAACCGGCCAGGCTGGTGGTCGTCCAGGAGCGGAAGTAGCGTCGGCCGTCCGATCCGATGGCCTCGACGAGTAGCAGGTATTGGTTGGAGCCCTGCACCTTGTACACGTTGCTCGCCTCGAACAGGGCGTACTTGGAGTCCCGGGCCGCGATGACGGTGTTGGTGAAACCGTTGGGGAACTGGCCGACGGTGGTCTGGGAGCGGTACAGGTGCCCGTTGTCGTCGGAGGAGAACAAGTAGCAGTTGGCGCTGTCGCAGATCACCCACATGTCGACCCAGTGGCCGTTGCCGATGTTCTGCCTGATGATGTCCGGCATCGACGAGTAGAAGTTGCGCGGTGCGCTCCACCCGTTGGGGTTGCTGATGTCGGGGTTGGTGGAGTACGAGGCGTTGCCTGTCTGGTACACCAGGTACCACAGGCGTTGCGGCGCGTAGTAGAAGACCTGCGGTGCGGCTCGGTAGCCCTTCCCGATGGCACTGCGGTCGAGATAGTGGTGCGTGGCCGACCCGGCCTGGGACCAGTCGCTGAAGTTCAGATACACCAGGTTGTATCCGGAGGAGCTCGCGGTACTGGCGAACACGTGGTACTTGCCGTTGTAGTGGACGACCGTCGGGTCCTTGATGCCGGCGATGTTGTGGGTGGCGTCCGACTTCGGCGAAATCAGCGTTCCGCTCGAGTTCCAGGAGAAGCGGGAGGGCAGCGCTGCGGCGGACCGTGCCGCAGGGGTGCCGTCCTGCCGCGCTGCGGCCGAGCCGCCCATTGCGGTGAGCGCCGACCGGTAGGCCTGCTTCTTGTTGCCGCCGCGGTCGAACAGCAGTGGGTTCTCCGAGGAGCGCCAGGAGTCGCTGTCGCGGATGCCCCACACGGTGATGCCGGTGCAGCGCGGGACGTTCATGCAGGCCCGCACCGTGTTCGCGTAGGCGGTCGGCGGCGCCTGCGCGATGTCGAGTTCGGTGATCTGGACGTCCACGCCGAGGGCGGCGAAGTTCGACAGGGTGGTCTGGAAGTTACCGGGCGGGCCGCCGGCGCCGAAGTGGGCCTGGAGGCCGACGCAGTCGATGGGCACGCCGCGAGCCTTGAAGTCGCGGACCATGCGGTAGACGCCCTGGGTCTTGGCGTCGCTCCAGTTCTCGATGTTGTAGTCGTTGTAGCAGAGCTTGGCCGCCGGGTCGGCGGAGCGTGCGGTGCGGAAGGCCTGCTCGATGAAGCCGGTGCCCAGCACGTCCCGGAAGACCGAGCTGCGCATCTGACCGCTGCCTCCGTCGGCGAAGGCCTCGTTGACCACGTCCCAGCTGTGGATCCGGCCCTTGTAACGGTTCATCACCGTGGTGATGTGGTTGTTCATCACGCTGCGCAGGGTGTTCGCGTCCCTGATGGAGCTGACCCAGCCGGGCAGTTGCTGGTGCCACACCAGGGTGTGCCCCCGCACGCGCTGGTTCCGGGACGCCGCCCGGTTGACGATCTGATCGGCGGCGCCGAAGGTGAACTGCCCGCGGGACCGCTCGGTCGCGTCCCACTTCATCTCGTTCTCGGGTGTGACCGAGTTGAACTCGCGGTCCAGGATGCCGGTGTACGTTCCGTCGCCGAGCCTTCCGGCGGCCACGGCGGTCCCGAAGTACCGTCCGGACTGTGCCGCTTGGGCCCCGAGGGTGGACGCCTGGGCGTCGTCGGGTGCGGCGGTCGCGGCACCGGGCGTCACCAGGGCGCCGATGGCCAGCAGGCCTAACACCGACGCTCGGCGACGGCCGAGCCGTGTCAGCGGGTTCATGGTTCTCCTTTGCGGTTTGGCGGGGGGTTGGTGGTGCGGTCGGCGGGGTCGGATCAAGGCGTCGACAGCCCGCATGGTGGAGATTGACGAGGGCATGACATTCGTCGGGTGAGGTCCTCCCCTCTGCAGCACCTCGTTCATGCGGTGCGAAGTGGCCGGAGTGATCCCATCACTGTTCGTGATTCCGAACATATATCGATTCACCGAGCACCCTGGATGATAGGAGGCTGATCCGTGCCGTCAATACGTCCCGCATGATTCGTCTGATGCATCGAAACATTCGAGAGGGCGTGAGGCGTCTCGTCAGGGCCGCGCGTCCCGTCGTTGTCGCCGATCGGGCGGGTCGACGTGCCGTGGCGGGGGGTGGAAGGGTGCCGGGAAGGCTCGGGGTGTTGACATGCTCGGACGCCTCCCTAGTATCCGAGGGGCCCTGATTTTCCGAATGGTGCTCGAAATTTCGAACGCCTCGTCCCCTCCCGGTGATGTCATGAATGTGACAATGGCGCCTCGTATGACCCACCCGCAGCGCCCGTCCGGGAAAGGAGCCCCGGTGCCCTCACGATCAGGAAGACGACTGCTCCCCCTCCTCGCCGCGGCCGTACTGGCGGTCACGGCGTCCATGACGGCCTCCGCCCACTCCACCGCCTCGGCCGCGCCCGGCAGTCCGGCGCTCACCCCGCCCTTGGGCTGGAACAGCTGGAACAGCTTCGGGTGCGGGATCACCGAGGCGCAGGTGCGTCAGGCCGCCGACGCGATGGTGTCCTCGGGTATGCGGGACGCCGGATACCGGTACGTGGTGGTCGACGACTGCTGGTTCGACCCGCAGCGCGACGCGGCCGGCAACCTGCGGGCCAACCCCACCAA
>NZ_JBIVQO010000019.1:0-49591 GCF_044755265.1 Streptomyces sp. NPDC092370
GCTGCACACCTACAATCACCACCGCGGACACACCGCGCTGAAAGGCCAACCACCCGCCAGCCGCGTCCCCAACCTCACGGGTCAGTACAGCTAGCGTCCGGCACCATGTGGGCTCACGAGATAGTGGCCGATCGACCGGCGTGGCGGCACACCCCTTCCGGAGTGGTCTTCCGGGCTGTCCCCGGTGGGACGTTCCTGATGGGTCTGTCCGACGCGGAACTGGACGCGGTTCGTGCCATTGAGCGGTCCGACGGCGCCGATGACGACCTCGAAGCGTTCTTCGCCGGTGCTGTCCAAGCCCGACCGGTACGAGAAGTGCGGGTCGAGCCGTTCTTGATCGCCCGCCATCCGCTGACGGTGGCGCAAGCACGGCACTGGCTGCCCGAGTACGAGGACAGTTTCGCCGAATCGGATTCGAGCACGGCCCGCTTCGAGGACGATTTGGACGACCTGCTCGGGGCGTTGCCCTTCCGGCTGCCCAGCGAGGCGGAGTGGGAGTACGCGGCCCGGGCGGGTACGACCACCCTGACCTTCCGGGGGGACGGGAGGCCGGACGAGGACCAGGTGTTGGACGACTTTGCCGACGAGGAGCGCACTGCCGCGGCTGAGAACGCCTTCGGGCTGGCGGCGATGGGGTCGGCGAACGAGATCTGCGCCGATGTGTGGATCCCGCATTTCACGGACGCGCCGGCGGACGCACGCCCCCGCACCGGCGACGGACCGCGGGTGGTGCGTGGAGGTGGCGGCGACCTCTCCCCGTGGCAGGGCTGCGACGAGTGGCTGCTGTTGCTCTCCGCCACCCGCGACGAGTCCCAGGACTTCACCGCGGTCCGCCCGGTCGCACCCGTGCCAACCAGTTAGGGGCAAGATCTGGATGTCAGAGGGGGCCCGGCAGGATGCGAACCTGCGACGCCCGCTCTAGGAGTTCGGTCTGACCGCCCGTCCACCCGTGCTGCGCGGGGCGGCCGTGGCCGTGTCAGACCACACGGCGCCGCAGTTGTCCGCTGTCGTTGATGTCAGCCATGGGTGTCACCTCACACCGGCTGGGATCACTTGCGCCGCTTGCGTGTCTTCGCCTTGCGTTCGGCTTCCTTGCGCTTCTCGATGGTGTACGACGACCACTCGCCACGGTGCAGGTCGCATCGCGACGCACCGAACATCGCCAGCCGCCGGCACCGAGTGCCCTTCTCCGTGAGCGCTCCACACCTGGACTGCGTACGAGCCACGTCTCCCACCCCCGCTCTCGACCGTCGTGCGGACCAGTGCAGGATTGCCGGGCACATGTCCTCTGTGGAAGGCGCACTGCTCCGCGCAGCGGTGCACGGCGGCCCAAGGAGGTTGCTCGGGGGCGCACGCTTTCCGACTGTGTTGGTGCCTCGCAGTGTCGCGTACAGGGTCGTTCACCTGCGTTCATGAGCGGCCCGCTCGCGGATTGCAGCCGACTCGTGGTCTCGCCTGAATGGCCGTGAACGGGGCTGAACGACACGGAAGCTGAGACCCAGCCCGCGCATAACTCGGGTGACGGTTGGCCGCGGTCGGCGCTAGCGTGCGGCCGTGATCAGCAATGAGGGAGTACGCCTGGGCGCGGAGGCCGCACATCGCCTGGCACAGACAGGCCTCTATGAGTTCGAGGCGGGGCTGACGGAGGCCGAGTTCACGCGCATCGAGCGCGAGTACGGCTTCGAGTTCGCGGACGATCACCGAGCATTCCTTGCGGCCGGGCTCCCGGTCAATGTCCCTCCCGAGGACGGGCAGACCTGGTCCAGGCCCTGGCCGGAGTGGCGTGGCGGCGATCTGGACAGCTTGCGTCGACAGCTCGACTGGCCGGTCGAGGGTGTCCTCCTCGACGTTGAGTACAACGCGTTCTGGTACGAGGGTTGGGGTGAGCGTCCAGCCGACGGAACGGCGGCACTGGATACGGCGCGGCGTCATCTGGCAGAGGCGCCAGTGATGGTGCCCGTGTATGCCCACCGATACCTGCCTGTCGGCCGGGGAAGCTTCGGGCATCCGGTGCTCTCGATGTGGCAGACCGACATCATCTATTACGGCCTGGACCTGGCCGACTACATGCACCAGGAGTTCGACGAGGCGCGGGGCGAGGTCGGCGACAGCTGGAACCCGCGAGCGACGGCCCTCTTCTGGCGGGACCTTCTCTGACTCTTCGGGGAGCCCGGGCAGGCGGTGGACGCTCTCAGCTTGGGAAGCTTGGGTTCTTTGGCGGCGGTTGTTGCACTGACCTGCGGCGGAGTGGTGTCGGAGCCCGACCGCATCCGGGGTCAGTCCCCGCTGTTTCCCGTGGTTCCCCGCACGATCTGGCACGCGTATGGCACGGCATCTCTGTCCACGACCCTGGTGGTCTGATTATGCGGGGTCCCAGGCCGCGCTGAAGAGGGCCAGTTCGAGGACGTCCGGCGCTGCGGGCCACTCGATCGATGCAGCTGTCAACTGCTCGCTGGCAGCGTGCATCCACTGGAGGTAGATGTGATAGCGGTGGGAGGTCCAGTTGCTGTCACGCCAGATGCGATTGGCGATCGGCGCTGCCCAATCGTAGCCAGCCAACGCCCCGATCTTCGTAGCATGCCGACGGAGAACCCCAGCGAGCACGCTGTCGAGGATGAGTGGGCGCAGCCCCTTCACCTCTGGCAACGCCTGACCAGCAAAGTAGAGGAACTTCGTGAGGAACGCCGGCCCAAGGCCATCCAACACCTGCAGCCTCTCGTAGCCTGCGGACGCACCTTCGTCAGCGAGCAGGGATACGGCTTCTGTGAAGGCTTCCTCAGCACCTGGCTGGGCGAGCACCTGCCCCGTGCGGTAGGGGCCGTAGCCCGTGAGGCCGTAGCCCCAGACCTGGGTTGCCACGAAAGCCTCGGCCCAACTCTGAGATTGTTCCGCGGCTCGGACTGTGGCCACGACGTCGGCCCGACTTACGGAGGCCGATGCAACCGCTGCCCGGTCGGCGAAAGCGTTGGGCCAGGGGGCTACGGCGATCCAACTGGAAGGCAAATACGGACTGGTGTGAGCTCCGCTTCCGTGTCTGTACCGCTGCCCTTTCTCCGGGTCGGTCAGCCACCTGCCCAGTGACTTCACTGCGTCTTCCGGCAGCAGCTGTGCGTACATCGTCGCGTCGAGCTGGTCTGCCAGGTTCTGGTCAAACCTCATGGAAACGCCCCCTCCCTGCTTGACAGGACATCGTGGCACGCCGCGACGGCAGCGGCCACGATATGCGCGTGCGCTCAGACGGCTCCGGAGACCCCTTGGCTCCTGCGCGACGCAGCAGGTCACGTCCCTACACGTCGCAGATTGGGCGGGACGAGTCCACGGGCAGCCCACGGTCGCGAGCCAAGGAGTACACAAGAGAGCGAGCCGTTGCATACCGCTTCCGGCCTGGACGGCAACACGCTGATGGCGTGCACTGAACTGGTGTCCGACAGACTTCATCGGATCGGCAGTAGCACAACCAGGCACCCGCTGGATGTCACGCCGTCAGCATGTGTTGGTGACCTACGTTCGGGGCGTCCAGTTGGGTTCTGGGGCGGCGACTGTGGGGACAGGCTGCAACGGGGGACCAGGGGAAAAGCTGGGGGCGCCACCCAGTACTCCGGCAGTGCGTGGTTGAACGACTCACCAAGGAGGCCATGGGTGCCAACGACGCTTACGGGATTTGCACTGGTCATCGTCATGCTGTTGCCCGGGTTCTCCTTCATTGTCGCGCGAGAACGTGCCGGCACCGACCGCCGTCCTACGCCATTTCGTGAGAGCAGTGCCGTTGTCTTCGCCAGTGTCGTCGCAGAGTTGGTAACCCTGGTCATGTTTGCCTTGATTCGTGGGCTGTGGCCGGGAGCTACACCTGATGTCGGTCGGGTGGTACGCGAGCAGCACAACTACGTCAGCACCCATTACGCCGAACTGGGTTGGTGGGCGGGGGCATTGCTGATCGTCGCTTGCCTTATAGCCGCAACTGGCGGCGTGATTCTTGGCAGGCGTCCGCATGCGTCGGCCATGTCTGCTTGGTGGGTCATGTTCGACCGCTGGTTCCCGGGTGAGAATCCCATCGTGGGATGCATTCTCGAGGACGGCTCCTACATCGAGGGTCGTCAGGCCTCTTACAACGTCGGCTCCGACGACTTGCCAGATCGAGACCTGATACTCGTCGAGCCAATCAAGTACCGCGCTCCAGGCGGGACAGAGGCGCGGCTCTACCCGGCGAGCGGTGTTTGCATCTCAGCTCGCCGGATCATGAGCATGTTTGTCACCTATCCCACTATTACTCCGTCGGAGGCGGGGGCGGCGGCTCAGGGGGCCGACCCGGCCCTAGCGTCGGCTTCTGCCCATCTCGGGGGTCAGGGGGACCCGTTGGCGAGCTCAGGGACAGCGATGCCGGGCGGGGACCCTGCTTAGGGTTGGCCATACCTGATCTCCCTGTACGGATTCCAGACCTGTCGTTTCTCATCAGCGTACAGATGACGAGCACCCGGCCGGAGTCCTTCTTGGTGTCTCAAGGTCGACCGGCCGGCACTTGATCAGTCTTGCGCGAGATTGTTCAAGTGATGGAGGTCGTGCCCTCAGCTTGGGAAGCTGCGGGCGTTTGCAGCGGGTTCGCGCGCTGACCTGGGTGAACGGTCTGGATCGAGCCCTGCCGGGCTCGGCCGATTTCACCGTGATTCCCCGTACTTCCTCGCTCGTTCTGGTGCAGTCGTAGTGCGGGGCCAACTGGTCATAGCTGACGGTCGGCGCCGTTGGGTCCGTTGTCAGTGCTAGCGGCTACGGTCTCTGGCGCGCGGTCGGCTTCCGGGGGTTCCAGCGCTGAAGGGAATGGTTGCATCCCTGGCCTGTCTGGGGGCGGCCCGGAGACTCGTCCGGGACCCAACCGACGGCTGGGCTTCGTTGATGGCCAAGCAGTGACCTGCCAGCACCGACCGCGCACCGCCCCTGTCTGGTGCGTAGGACTGAATGGTCGTGAACGAGGCTGAATGAGATACGGAAAGTGAGACAAGGTCACTCTCAGGCCTCACTGGTTGCGACAGCCCGTGGTGGCCAACACGCGGCATGGGTAGGGGCCTTCGTGTGCTTAGCCGTGCACCCAGTCAGTGAGCCACTGAGCGAGCGGCTGCCCGAGCGGTGCAAGGGCATGCTGCATGCAGCAGAGGCTGGGGTCCCAATCCCACAGTTGCCCATCCGCCGTACGGAATTCGATCAGCGTCCACATGGCACAGCCCCGGTCCAGAAGCGGGACGATCCCCGGCGGAAGGACATCGGGATCGGCGAAGCCGCGGTAGGCCATCGTGATGTCCGCACAGTCGCTGAACCAGCCGCCGGTGTCGGTCAGGGATGCCACTTCTCACGGTCCGAAGCCACCGTTGGCGACTTCGAGATACATCCGCCTCAACATCTCGGGCATCGAGTGCCCGACCACCCGCTCAAAGGCGGCGACGTCGTCAGCGGATGCCGGGTCGGGCAGCCTCCGGCCGGCAACGTGAGAGCGGATGGCCAGAACGAGTTCGTCATCAGTCACACCGGGATACTCGGCGACGCCGCTCGCTTGGTCGATGCTTCACCACGCCAGCACCTGCACGCCCTGAGCTTGGGAAGGTAAAGGCATTTGGGGCTCGCTCGGGGCTGACCTGCGGTGCAGTAGCGTTGGCGCTTGGTGGTGGGGGGCGGCTAGTTCCCCTGTGTTCCCCGTGGTTCCCGGCACGATCTGGCACGCGTCTGGCACGGACCTCTACGTCCCGATCTACTGGCTAAAGGGCTACCGAGTGGCGATGGGCTGGTCGGAGGGTCGATGGCGGCCATTGGAGGTTGACTTAAATCAGGGCAGTTCCCGTACTTCGCTGTTGACCGCTTGAGGCAACGTCGCTATGACGGTGGGCGCATCGACCGGTCAGTACGGTGCACCACCGACGGCTCCAGCTCTTGACCGCCAGACACGTGCGTCCGACATTTCGTCAGCCGCCTAGCGTCCTCAGAGCCCGCACGGGCTGAGGTAAGGCAGAGAACTTGGGTGAACTCCGAATCTACATGTGGTGGCGCTGGTAGCGTTCTCGCACCAGCCAGGAGGCTGGCCTTGGGCTGAACGAGCCGCCTATTCAGCAAAGGTTTAGGTCAACTAGCAGCTAGCGGGGAATTCGATGGCCGAGTTGAGTAGCAATCTGATTGTCCGTGGAGAAAACATTCAGACGCTTTACAACAGCTATGTGAACCAATCGTTTGTCGTCAATAGGCGTTACCAGCGAAAGTTGGTTTGGGTGATTAGCGAGAAGGCTTCTTTCATTGACTCTCTCCGCAAGCAACTTCCCGTTCCGCTGGTACTGACCGCTGAGCGCACTCTGGGCGGCAAAACGACACTAGAAATCATCGACGGACTGCAGCGTCTGAATGCTATATTTTCTTTCATCGAGAATCAATACGCACTTGACGGCTACTACTTTGATCTCGAAACTCTGGCCGAAACAAAGCTCCGGCGAGATGAGGGGAAGTTGCAGCAGCATCTTCCAGTGCTTGATCGTCGTGAATGCGTAAGTATTGCTAACTATGTCCTCCCGATGTCTACTTATCGCGCGCCTGATGAAGAGATCGTCGAAGAAGTCTTCCGGCGAATTAACTCTAATGGGCGCTATCTTTCACGGCAGGAGATCCGTCAAGCGGGAGCGATCTCGAACTTTGCCGATCTGGTACGAGAGGTATCTTCTTTCGTCAGAGGAGATACTTCGGTGCGCGATCTGGTTGCCCTTACAGGAATGCCAGCCATTAGTATCTCCAGTGATCGGAACGGGCCCGGCGTCTTCATCGAGGACGTGTTCTGGGTGCGCCATAAGATCTTGGAGAAGGATCAGGTTCGTGAGTCTCGCGATGAGGAGATCGTCGCTGATCTGTTGGCTACGATGATCTTGGACACTGTTCCGAGGTACGCATCAGAAACTCTCGATGAGTACTACGGCATCAAGCCTGGTGACTCAAAGGAGCGCCGGAGAGACCGCATCGAAGCTTCGGTGCAGCGTGAAGGGGCAGACCTGATCAAGGGGCGTTTCGAGCATGTCCATGGAGTGCTGGAAGACATCCTCAAGAAGTCCGGGAAGAACTTTTCTCAGCTTGTGTTTAAAAGTCCTCGGCAGCGAGTTCCGCGCTACTATGCCACCATCTTTCTGGCGCTTTACACGCTATTGATTCGAGAGAATCGGTCAATCAGAGATATCGGTAAGATGGTGAAGGCTCTCGATGGCATCGGTGATCGAGTTCTTAACATTACTGCCGGTGGAGGCACCTGGTCTGCGGAGAACAAAAGAGACAACATTTCTGCCGTGGCTGGGGTTCTGAGGGACCTTACAGTTCCGGAGGTAAATCAGCGTGACGTCCTATTCGAAGCAAATGAGGCTAGGATTCATCGACTCCTCCGTGCTGCTCTGGCAGAGCACAGCCTATTCGAATTGAAGCAGGGGCTGCACTCTCTTGACGGTAGTGGCAAGTTCGACTCTCGGGGCTTCGAGCGAATCATGAAGGCGATTTCGGCCATCGCGAATGATGGTGATGGAGCGGTGGGCTATGTCGTCATTGGAATCGCTGATACTAGGGGCGATGCCGACAGGGTTCGGAGTCTGTACGGAGCCCCTGCGGTTCGTGATGGAGACTTCTGGATCACTGGGGTTGAGCACGAGTTTTCACAACATGGTGGATCACTCGACGGCTACATGAGCTTCTTCACCGAAAAGGTGAGGGCATCGGGTCTGGAATCCGACCTAAAGTCCCAGGTTTTGCGTGATATGCGGCCTGCTAATTATCATGGCAAGCCAGTATTACTCCTTACGGTGAAGTCTGTTGGGCGCCCGGTCCCTTACCTCGACAAGTGGTACGAACGTCAAGGGTCTAGCACCATCGAAGTGCCTGCCCGTGACATCGGGATGTTGTTCAAGCGGTTCCCGTAGAGATAAAGGTCGGTGGAGCGGCTTTGGGCGGGAGCTGCTTTGGCGCGAGTGATCATGGCCCCGTAAGCTTCTGGCGCGTCGGGCAGTCTGTGGACCTGCCCGCTAAAGCACGACGTTGGGGCCATGATCTTTGAGGCTCACGCCAAAGTGGCTGCCTAAAGCCGTGGAGCCGACCGCCCAGCCACGACGCGCCCTCTCTGGCGTCAGGCGGCTGATTGCTCTGAGCGCGGCACGGGCGTCGGCCGGGCTGGAGCGGGGCGGAGACAGGAGCGCAGGCCCGGCCGGGGAGGCGGGCCGCGCGCGGTGAGCGGAGCGAGCCGCCTTGAACTCGAACTCGTGAAGAAGGTCGTTACTCAGTATTGGCTGTGATGCGCCACAAGGGAGCGTCGTACTGCTTCGGATGGCTGTTGATGAGCAGTTGGCGCAGGTCCTTGCGCAGGGAGCCGTTGAGGTTCAGGGCCTCTGTGATGCGGCGGAACGTCGTTGAACCTAGCCAGGTTTGATGGTGGCGAGCTGCGCGAGTAGCAGGACCAGCCGATAGGCGTCGGCAAAGTCAGCGGCGGTGAAGGTGACTGTCCGGCCACCTTCACGTGAGACCCCTGGCGCGAGGGTCGCCAGGTCGACCATGAACGGCGCGGAAAGATCGACCTCGACATCGAGCGGTCCGGCAAGGGACAGCGGTGAAACCTGGGCGCGCCGCGTGATGGCCTCGGCGGCCGCATGGCGCAACCGCTCCCGAGCTTCTTCGGGGTGCAGGGCGACGGCAGCGCCCTGCCCGAGGGCTTGCTTGACCGCGACGGTGACGGCGGAAGGGAGCAGATCTTGCAGTTCAGCGCAGGCGCTGTCGTCACCACTGAGCAGCACGACCGGTATGTCCAGATATCCGGCCATGGCGGCGTTGAGGCCGATCTCGCCCATAGAACGTCCCGCCACGCGCACGTCGAGGATGCCGTCGTTCACGGTGTGTGCCAGCACGGCCGGTCCGCCGCCGGCACGGGCGTGGTAGCCGACTAGCAGGACGGCGTCGGTCTGTTCGTCGAGTCCGCCGAGCATGCCCAGGGGCCGCGGCTTGCCACGGACCAGGTGCGCCCGACGGTCGAGTTCCTCGGGCAGCAGGTTACGGAAAGGGCCGTGCGCGTCGGCGATCCGCACCTCGGCCGTGGGTTCGGTGTCCAGGACACCAGCGATCACGGCGTTCGCCTCAGCCGTCATTAACGCCCGACCACGCGCGTAGTCGTAGCCATCCGGGTTCGTCTCGGTGGGATGCACGATCCCCGAGATGCCCTCCATGTCAACAGAGATCAATATCTTCATAACTTTGGGAGCCTACGTGTTCTGCGCACCAGGCTGACACGCACGACAGAACCCGTAATTCTGTCGGCCACGCCGTCCCCCAGGCACTGACGCTATTTCTCGTGAACATCCAGAACCTTGTCGATCACCAGATGCTGCCCGTAGTGAACAAAACGCTGCTGCTGAACGTGAACGAAGCCACCCAGGTCGACGCTCTCGCCGACGCGATCGGTATCCGCTGGCGCCTCATGGTCTACCTGGGCGCGTACGGTCCGATGCGACCTGAGGAGCTGGCCGGCCTTCGCCGCCGAGACGTCGACCTGGACAACCTCGTCACCCGCGTCCGCCACCGCGTCGCCGAGCCCGAGCGAACGAATGGCAGACGCGCTCCCGGCGAGACCAAGTCCGAGGCGGACGTTCGCACGGTCGTCCTCCCGGCCTTCCTGCACAAGGAGGTGAAGCGGCACCTTGGTACGCCGAGAAGGGGCCGGACGGTCTGGTCTTCGTAGGGGAGAAGGGTGCGCCTTTCCGGCGTACCTCCTTCGGTCGGAAGTGGCGTCGGGCTCGCGCGGTCGTCGGTCTCCCGGACGGCTTCCGGTTCTACGATCTCCGGCATACCGTCCACACGCTCTCCACCCGCTCCGGCGCCACCCTCAAGGACACGATGGTCCGGGCCGGGCAGTCCTCCGAGAAGGCCGCGCTGATCTACCAGCACTCCAACGAGGAGCGGCAGCGGGAGGTGGCAGCCGGGCTCGACGACCTGGTGCGCGCCGAGCGTGCGAAGTGCCACAAGGACGACCCCGCGCACCACGGCGAGGAGGCTGCCGAACGCTAATGGTGCGGTTATGGTGCGCGACCGGGTTACCGGTCTAGACAACAAAGAACCCCCGGGTCTCTGACCTGGGGGTTTCACATGGAGCGGGTGACGAGAATCGAACTCGCGCTCTCAGCTTGGGAAGCTGATGTTCTACCATTAAACTACACCCGCGTAAGACGCCGACGGAGTCGGTGTCCGAACGCTCGCCACTTTACCTCATGCCAGGCCCCCGGTGTTCGCGCCGCGGGGCCTGAGGGTGTTTCAGGGGTGGGATGCGGCTGCGGGGGAACGGAGTTGGGGCGTACGGTGGAGGGGCCTGAGGGGGCCGGGCGGGACCGGAGTGCCGCCTGGAGGGCCGTTCCTTTGATCCCGTACTGTGGCTTTTGTCGTCAGGCGAGCAGCAGCCAGACGCGGCTCTTGGGGAAGGGACTCTTGGACTTGATGGAGCGCACCGTCGTCCGTTGTGCCGATGGGCACGTGTTCAGCACCGCTTCGTTCCCGATGCAGCAGGCCGAGCGGCTCGGCCCCGGGCGGCTGCTTCGGTGTCCGCGATGTGCGCGGCTCCGGAGCGTGGTGCCCGTCAGCTATCAGAAGCGGTAGCAGCGGCCGGAGCAGCGGCAACGGACAAAGCTGGAGGCAACAGGCATACGGCGCGCGGAGACGTCCGGTTGTGGTCGCTCCGCGCGCCTTGCGTATCCTCGGGGCGTGCTTCTCTCAGACAAGGACATCCGGGCCGAGATCGACGCCGGACGCGTACGCATCGATCCGTATGACGAATCGATGGTGCAGCCGTCGAGCATCGACGTGCGCCTCGACCGCTACTTCCGGGTGTTCGAGAATCACCGGTACCCCCACATCGACCCCGCCGTCGAGCAGTCCGACCTGACCCGGCTCGTGGAGCCGGAGGGGGACGAGCCGTTCATCCTGCACCCCGGTGAGTTCGTCCTGGCCAGCACCTACGAGGTCATCACGCTGCCCGACGATCTCGCTTCCCGGCTGGAGGGGAAGAGTTCGCTGGGGCGACTGGGGCTGGTCACGCACTCGACCGCCGGGTTCATCGATCCCGGGTTCAGCGGGCACGTGACCCTGGAGCTGTCCAACCTCGCCACCCTGCCCATCAAGCTGTGGCCGGGCATGAAGATCGGGCAGCTGTGCATGTTCAGGCTGAGCTCGCCCGCCGACTTCCCGTACGGGAGCGAGCGGTACGGGTCCCGGTACCAGGGGCAGCGCGGGCCGACCGCCTCGCGGTCCTTCCTCAACTTCCACCGGTCCCGGGTGTGAGCGGCACGAGCATGAGCGACGTACGGGAGAACCTGACCTACGAGAAGTTCGGCGTCGCCGTGCGCGAGCTCGCGCAGGCCATCGCCGACGACGGGTACGAGCCCGACATAGTCCTCAGCATCGCCCGCGGCGGCGTCTTCGTGGCCGGCGGGCTCGCCTACGCCCTCGACTGCAAGAACATCCACCTGGTGAACGTGGAGTTCTACACCGGTGTGGGGACGACGCTCGAAATGCCGGTCATGCTCGCGCCCGTGCCGAACGTGATCGACTTCTCGAGGAAGAAGGTGCTGATCACCGACGACGTCGCCGACACCGGCAAGACGCTCAAGCTGGTGCGCGACTTCTGCCTCGACACCGTCGCCGAGGTGCGCAGCGCCGTCGTCTACGAGAAGTCGCAGTCGCTGGTGAAGTGCGAGTACGTGTGGAAGCGGACCGACGACTGGATCAACTTCCCGTGGAGTGTATTGCCTCCGGTCCACAAGTCGGGTGAGGCGCCGAAGGAGAACAAGGAAGCGCTCTGAGCTGTGGCCGCCCGTTCAGGGCTCGGTGAGGTCTGCTCGGGGCGCTGACCCCGCACCAGGCGTAAGGCCACCGAGGCGGGAGCGGATACCCCCTGGAATGCGAGCCACCGGGTGGGTGCATCATTGGCCCATCCTTCGTGGCGCCTCCAAGGGAGATCATCCGCATGCCCGCTATCGACAGCATGCCGGGGCGACGCCCCCCAAGAGCGACGACGGCCGTCGCGCTTATTGCACTGGCCGGGTGCGGCTCTGGCGCGAGTGACACGAAGGCGAGCGGCACTGCGCGCGATGCGAAGTCGGCGGCAGCCGGCGCCTCGCCCGACAGTGGGGACGCATCGCGTGCCGCCGCGCTTGTTCACAGGGCGATCGACGCGACCTTCGATCAGGAATACCTGAGGTCGACTCGGCGAACCAAGACCGAGGGGACGACCACGCTGCGTATTGCCCCGGGCGGGGGCAGGGCGGCATGCGAGGCACGTTCTCGAAAGGGTTCCGCCTCCCTCGACTTCATCGTCACTGCATCCGCGCTCTATTCGCGAGGCAGTAAAGAGGCCCTCGAACTGTCACCCGAGGGCAAAGCAGACCCTGTACGGGTGAAGGTCATGGCTGACCGGTGGGTCAAGCGTGGCGCCGCCGTGTCCGAGGCCGCGGGTGAAATGTGCGAGGCAACGACCCGCCGGACCTGGCTGGAGGAGCGCATTCCTTCCCTGGGGCGTCTTGCCGAAGAAAAGCCCAGGCAGCAGTCCGTGAAGGTGCGAGAACGGTCCGCCACCAAAATCACGTATGAGCGTGCGGGGGGACCGCTGGAGTTCTGCATCGCCGCTGAGGGCAGCCCGCTCCTCCTGCGAGTCACCTACCCGGCCACGGACCTCGATGAGTCGTTCAGCGATTTCGGCAAGCCTTTCCGAGTGGTCGCACCGTCCGGGGCGGTCTCGGAGCTGCGGATGGCACGAGAGGTCCTCGCCGCTCAGTGAATTCTCCGTACCCGGCGATCTCGCGTCGTAGCGCGTTGGCGACCTCGGCCTGGAGTGTGGAACCGCCCGTGGTGCGGCGGGCCGGCCAGGTGCTCGACGCCTGACCGGCGTGAGAAGAAGAGGGGCTCCCCGGTGGGGAGCCCCTCTCTCGTGCTCGGCGGGGACCTCAGACCGTGCCCAGCTTCACGATTGACAGCAGGGCGATCAACTGGATCGCCGACGCGCCGAGCGCCTTCGGCCAGGGCAGGTCGTGGGAGCGGCTGACCATGAGGGTCAGCAGCACGCCGCCCGCGACCCAGGTGGCCCAGCCCAGCAGCTGGACGAACATCGCGTCGCCGCCCGCGAACATCGCGAAGACCAGCCGGGGCGCGTCCGAGAGGGACATGATCAGCATGGACAGGCCGACCGTGGGCTGCCAGGCGCCGTCACCGCCGAGCTGGCGGGCCAGGGTGTGGGTGACCACGCCCAGGACGAAGGCGCTCAGCACCATCGCGACGGCCGTCGTCAGGACGATCGGCACCGCGTTCGACAGGGTGGCGTTTATGGCGTCCGCGCGGGCGCCGTCGAAGCCGAAGACGGCGAGCAGGCCGTAGAGGAACGTGACGACGAGGGCCGGGCCCCACATCGAGTAGTCCCGCATCTGGAGGAACGTCTGGTGGGGGGCGAGGACGATCCCCCGGAGCAGGGCCTTCCAGTGCAGGCGCGGGCCGATGGGGCCGGGCGGCGGGGCGGCCGCGCCGGCCCGGTAGGTGTCGCCCTGGGTGTAGGGGTCCTCGCCGACCGAGAAGGCCTGGGTGTGGCCGGGGTTGTTCGCCGCGTACGGGTCGGGCGGGCCCTGCGGGCCGGGCGGGTACGCGCCGTCGCCGAAGTACTCCGGCTCGCCCTGGCCGCCGTAGCCCCCGCCGTGCCCGGCATTCGGCTGCGGCGGCCAGGCGGGGCCGCCGCCGTTGCCGTAGGGCTGCGGCGCCTGCGGGTACGGCTGAGGCGCCTGCGGGTAGCCGTACGACGGCCCCTGCGGCGTCTGCTGCCCGTTCGGAGGGTTGTGCGGTCGCGTCTGAGGAGCGCCGTTGTTCCGGCCGCGTCCGATCCTGAATCCAGCCACGTCTTCGAACGTACCTGGTCCCCGGCGGTGGCGTGCCGGGCCCGGGCTTCCGGGCCCGGCTTTGCGGCCGAGCTGTGACATCCCTTAAGGGACAGGGGCCTTGGGGGTCGGTGGGGTGTCAGGGTTCGGCCGTACGGGCCTGCCCGTGCCCGCCGAGCGCACCGGGGCCTCGCCCCGGGGCCGGCCCCGATCCATCACCCGGGGCCGGCCCGCTCGGCCTGCGTCAGTCGGGAAGCGTGCCGCCCGGTTCCGGCAGGACGATCGCGCCGGTCTTCGTCGGCACCGTGCCCGTGCCCGGCATGAGCAGCGCGCCGTTCGCCGCGCCGACGGCCAGGTCCGCCTTGCCGTCGGCGGTCAGGTCGCGCAGGCGCAGGGTGTAGCCGAAGGCGGCGTGGGAGTCGGCCGGGCAGAGCACCGTCTGGGCGATCCACGAGGAGCGTGCGCCGCTGAGGCCGCCGGAGCCGCCGCGGAAGACGTTGACTCCGCCCTGGTCCCGGCCGCCCGCGACGTCCTCGTGCGGGACGCCGACCGCGAGGTCCGGGTAGCCGTCGCCGTTGGAGTCGGCGGTCGGGCCGGTGCCGGGCGCGGCGGTGGCCGCTGTGGCGGGCAGGGCGGTGAGCAGGCCGGTGGTCAGGGCCGTGGCCAGGAGGAGGGGGCGTTTGCGTATCGGAGTCCCGGTTGGGTCGAGAGGGGTGATCAGGAGTTGAGTGCGGTGCCGTAGCCCGGGGCGCCGGCCGTCGAGATGCCCGTCGTGCCCGGGCCGAAGCTCGTCGAGCCGGAGGCCGTCGGGCCGGTCGCCGTGGCGCGCAGGGACCAGATGGCGCCGTCGCCGGCGTTCTCGCCCGGCGCGGAGACGGACAGGTCGGCGCGGCGGTCGCCGGTGTGGTCGGTGAGCATGACGCGTTCGCCGAACCGGTCGCCCTGCTCCGAGGTGCCGGGCACCCCGGCGGTGTTCTGGGTGTACGACGTGGCGCCCTGGGTGGTCAGGCCGGACGCCGAGCCGTACAGCACGGTGACGGCACCGGCGGAGCCGTTCTCGCCCGCGGTACCGATCGCGAGGTCGGCGAACCCGTCACCGTTGACGTCACCGAGGGAGACGCCGCTGCCGAACCGGTCGCCCCTCTCGGCGGCACCGGGCACACCGGCGGTGTCCTGGGTGAGGACGAGCGGGGCGCGGCTGCTGTCGCGGCCGTCGGGTCCGCCGTAGACGACGGTGACCTTGCCGCCGAGGGCGCCCTCGGGATCGGCGGACGCCTCCCGGTCGTTTCCCACGGCGATGTCGTCGTGGCCGTCGCCGTCGATGTCGCCCACGGCGGAGACGAACCCGGCGGGAAGCTTCTGCAGCCAGTCGACGTAGTTGCCGATCCGCAGGTCGGCGAGGGAGGTGGCGGCGGCGCCGTTGTGCGCGGCGCGGCCGTGCAGGACCACACGGGGGTGGCCGTCGCCGGTGACGTCGCCGGAGGAGAGGTGGGTGACGCCGCTGGAGGACGACCACCAGTCGTTGCCCGAGCCCGAACCGCCGTTGGACCCACCGGTCCTGGTGATTGGGCCGTCCACGAGGGAGAGGGTGATCGGGCCGGTGGAGCCGACGGCGACGTCGATGTCCCCGTCGCCGTCGAAGTCGCCGGCGGCCAGTGCCCGGCCGTACCGGTCGTAGTCGGTGCTGAAGAAGCTGAACAGGGAACGGGCGCCGGACAGACCGGACGCCGAGCCCCAGACGATGGTGACCGTGCCGTCGTTGCTGTCGCCGCCGTCCTCGCCGGGCGTGCCGATCAGCAGGTCGGCGTAGCCGTCGGTGTTCAGGTCCGCGGAGGTGAGCGCGGAGCCGAAGGCGTCGTCGGCCTCGGCCGTGCCCGGCATGCCGACGGTGTTCTGCGTCAGGAGCGTGCGCGTGGAGCTCTTCGGGCCGCTCGTGCTGCCGTAGACGACGGCCACGGCACCCGCCTTCGCCTGCCCCGACACCGTGGCGCCCGGCGCGCCGATGGCGAGGTCGGTGCGGCCGTCGCCGTTGAAGTCGTAGGGGGCGGCGGCCGTCGCGGCGTGCGCGGTGGGAACGGAGAGGGTGAGGGCGAGCGGGGTCAGGGCCGCGGCGAGGACGGCGGTGGTGATGCGGGTGCGCCGGGGCGTACGTGCCCCACGGCGGAGCCGTCGGGTCGTCACTGGGCCACCGCCGAGCCGAGGTTGACGCTGCCCTTGAGGGAGACGGCGGTGGTGGTGATGCCCTGTGCGCCGCTCGTGGTCAGGCCGGAGGCGGAGCCGCGCAGGGTCCACAGGCCGCCCGTGGAGTTCTCGCCGGAGACGCCGACGACCAGGTCCGCCTTGCCGTCCTTGGTCACATCGTGCAGGCCGACCGAGGAACCGAAACGGTCCGCGGACTCGGCGGATCCGGGCACTCCGGCGGTGTCCTGGGTGTACGACTTCGCGCCGGTGGTCTTCAGGCCGGAGGCGGAGCCGAACAGCACGGTCACCGAGCCCGCGTCCGTCGCCGAGCCGATGTCCTCGCCCGGGGCGGAGACCACGACGTCGGCGTACCCGTCGCCGTTGATGTCGCCGGTGCTCACCGCGCCGCCGAAGCCGTCCTCGGCCTCGCCCGCGCCGGGCACGCCCTCGGTGTCCTGGTGGACGACGGTCGGCTGCTGCGCCGGGTCGGGGCCGTTCGGGCCGCCGTACCAGACGGTGATCTGGCCGCCCTTGTGGCCGCCGGGCTTGAGGTCGTACGGGTCCGCGTAGTCGCCGAGGACGAGGTCGCCGTAGCCGTCGCGGTTGATGTCGCTGATGGAACCGGGGTAGCCGTCGGCGTTCGGCAGTTCGGCCATCTTGTACGTCGTGCCGGTCCAGCGGAAGTAGTTGATCTCGCCGCCGGTGTCGCCGTCCACGTTGAACGGGTACACGCGTTCGGCTGCGCCGTCGCCGGTGAGGTCGCCCGCGAACACCTCGAACGTGGTGCCGACCTCGCCGACGCGGAGGTGGTTCAGCGGACCGCCGGTGCGGGTGAAGGGGCCGTGGTAGATGCGGGTGTGGCTCTGCCCGGTGAGCGTGACGTCGGTGTCGCCGTCCCCGTCGAAGTCGCCGGTCGCGATGCCCCGGGAGAAGTTGCCGTACTCGGAGAGCGTCGACGGCTGTGGCAGGCCCTTGCCGCTGGTCAGGCCCGACTTGCTGCCCCACAGGATGGTGCCGGAGCCGACGCCGTCCCGGTCGCCGATGCTCTCGTTGCCGGCGCCCACGACGAGGTCGGAGTAGCCGTCTTGGTCCAGGTCGCCGCCGGCCAGGGCGGAGCCGAACAGGTCGCCGGACTCGGCGGTGCCGGGCACACCCGCGGAGTTCTGGGTGATGACGGCCCTGCGGGCGGCCGACACACCGGACGCCGAGCCGTACAGCACGACGACGGCGCCTGCGCAGGAGGCGGAACCGACATCGGCGCACGCGGCGCCGGCGGCGATGTCCCGGTACCCGTCACCGTTGAAGTCGGTCCGCGGGGCGTGCGTGCCGTCCGCGGCCGTCGCCGGGCCGGCCGGGGCCGAGAGCAACGTGCCGGTCAGCGCGGCCGCCGCGGCGGCCGCCAGGGCGAGCCGCAGGCGGGGGCGCCGGGACGGGTGGGCGGACATGGGCCGGCGCCCCGAGGGACGCTCGTGCTGCTGCATGCGGGGTCTCCTGCTGCATGCGGGGAATGTCTGGCGGACATCCACAGTCGATGAAGGGCCGGACTGTCCGTGTCCGCCGGGAGTCGTCCGGGCCTTCACGGGTGTTCGGCGATCAAGAGACCCCTGGAGTGACGTAAGGGTTGTACGTGAGTTCGGTGAGTGTGCGGGGCGCGGTGACGGTCCGGCACGGTCGGGCGGCACGACGGGTGTGCGGACTGGTCACTCGACGGGCGCCGGGCGGTACCGCACGTCGACCGCGGCCCTGTGGTCCTCCCCACCGAACAGCTCCAGCCGTACGGGCGCACCGCAACGGGTTGTCGAACAGCCGGATCCCGTCGCCGAGCAGCGCGGGAGCGATGTGCAGGTCGGTCTCGTCGATCAGCCCGCGCTCCAGGAGCTGTCGGCCGTGGGGGTGCGAGCGGCCTTTCGGCTGGAGTGGACTGGACTGGACTGGACTGGTCGGGCTCGGCGCGGTGCGTGAGTGGCTGCCGCCCGCCGACGACGAGAACGAGTCCTGCGTCGTCATGCAGGACATCGAGGGCGACGCATGACCCGACCGAGTGTGGTGAGGACGGCGCAGGCCGGGTGGTCCGGTGAGGGCCACGCCTTTCCGGCGGAGATCGCCGACGGGCGGCGGGCCCCTACCGCGACCGTTCGTCACCGCGCTCGTCCGACGAGACGGAGTCGTTCCGGGCGGTGACGTCGGAGGCCGTGAGGGTGGCGCTGACGTCCCTGGGCTGCCGCGCGCCGGCGCAGTCCTCGACGCGCTCGAAACGAGCCTTCCGGGCTCGACGTACTGTCGCAGGTCGTCCCGGACGCGCCGGCGTCGCGGTCGCACCGTTCAGCCGATGCCGGAAGCCGGCCGGTCCGCGATGACCCGCGTCCTCGGCGAGCCGTCGGCTGTTCCTGCGTCACACCGGAGCCGGCAGAGCGTGCAGGCAGTCCCGCGCGAGGTCTCCGCGGCGGCGGAGTCGCGCGGTATCGGCATCAGTTCACGGTCACGTAGATCTTCCGCACGGTTTCGATGGTCTTCCAGACACCGACATAGCCGGGCTTCATCACAAAGCTGTCGCCTGCCTTGTAGATCACCGGCTCGCCGCCTTCCGGCGTGAGTTCGACGACGCCGGAGAGGATGTGGCAGAACTCGAAGGTGTCGCCCTTGATCGAGCGGGTCTCGCCGGGCGTCGCTTCCCAGATGCCGGTTTTGATCGTCTCCCCGCAGGCGACGTCCTGAGGCCAGGTCTTGTAGGCCGGGTTGCCCGAGATCAGGCGGTCCGGCAGCGGCCCGGACTCGCTCGGAGCGAAGGAGGGGTCGGTGTCGATGGTCTTCAGAAGCGACATGGTCTCGCCTTTCCTGGGTGCTTGAGCAGCCGGTGCGCCCGGCATGTCAGGCCAGGGCCTGGCCCCGGCCTGCCATGGCCTCGGGCCGCCACGGGGCGGCCGGGCGAAGGCGCGGCGACAGCGGGGTCATGTTCGCCTCCTGGGCCTGCGTCGTCCGTCTGCGGCGGTCTCCGCGGTCTCCGCGGTCCCCTGAGCATCTCCATGGCTCCGTACGGCGCCAATACGTGATCCGTCCAGCCGGGGCGCCGTACCCGGACGTAGTGTCAACCGCACCGGCCCCCGGGGCCGCCGGGGACGTAGAGGGGGGAAGGCGTGCCACGCGCGTAGCGGCCCTGCGGGGAACCACGGGAACAGCGGGGACTTGCCACGGGTGGGCGGCGCCGGAACGCCGACGCCCCCTGCCCGGTGACTCAGGGCAGGGGGCGTCCGGACGACCGGCGGGGTGCGTCTACTTCACCGGCTCCGGCTCCGGTGCGTTCTCCGAGTCCGCCGTGCCGGCCGGCGGCTCGCCGTCGTCGCTGTCGTCGTCGGCTTCCGCCTGGACCGGTGTCTTGACCGAGTCCAGCAGCAGCTGGGCGACGTCCACGACCTGGATGGACTCCTTCGCCTTGCCGTCGTTCTTCTTGCCGTTAACGGAGTCGGTGAGCATGACCAGGCAGAACGGGCAGGCCGTCGACACGATGTCGGGGTTGACCGACAGCGCCTCGTCGACGCGCTCGTTGTTGATGCGCTTGCCGATGCGCTCTTCCATCCACATCCGGGCGCCACCCGCGCCGCAGCAGAAGCCCCGCTCCTTGTGGCGGTGCATCTCCTCGTTGCGGATGCCGGGGACGCTGGCGATGATCTCGCGCGGCGGCGTGTAGATCTTGTTGTGACGGCCCAGGTAGCACGGGTCGTGGTAGGTGATGATGCCCTCGACCGGGGTGACCGGGATGAGCTTGCCCTCGTCGACGAGGTGCTGCAGCAGCTGCGTGTGGTGGATGACCTCGTAGTCGCCGCCGAGCTGGGGGTACTCGTTGCCCAGCGTGTTGAGGCAGTGCGGGCAGGTGGCGACGATCTTCTTCGACGACTTCGGCTTCGCCGACTCGGGCGTCACCTTGCCCTCGTCGTCCATCTCCTCGCCGAACGCCATGTTCAGCGCCATGACGTTCTCCATGCCGAGCTCCTGGAACAAGGGCTCGTTGCCCAGGCGCCGGGCGGAGTCACCGGTGCACTTCTCGTCGCCGCCCATGATGGCGAACTTGACGCCCGCGATGTGGAGGAGTTCCGCGAAGGCCTTCGTGGTCTTCTTGGCGCGGTCCTCCAGGGCGCCGGCGCAGCCGACCCAGTACAGGTACTCGACCTCGGACAGGTCCTCGATGTCCTTGCCGACGACCGGGACCTCGAAGTCGACCTCCTTGAGCCACTCCAGGCGCTGCTTCTTCGCCAGGCCCCAGGGGTTGCCCTTCTTCTCCAGGTTCTTGAGCATCGTGCCCGCCTCGGACGGGAACGAGGACTCGATCATCACCTGGTAGCGGCGCATGTCGACGATGTGGTCGACGTGCTCGATGTCCACGGGGCACTGCTCGACACAGGCGCCGCAGGTGGTGCAGGACCACAGGACGTCCGGGTCGATGACGCCGTTCTCCTCGGCGGTGCCGATCAGCGGGCGCTCGGCCTCCGCCAGCGCGGACGCCGGGACGTCCTTGAGCGCCTCGGGCGACGCCTTCTCCTCGCCCTCCATCGTCTTGCCGCCGCCGGCCAGCAGGTACGGCGCCTTGGCGTGCGCGTGGTCCCGCAGGGACATGATCAGCAGCTTGGGGGAGAGGGGCTTGCCCGTGTTCCAGGCGGGGCACTGCGACTGGCAGCGGCCGCACTCGGTGCAGGTGGAGAAGTCAAGCAGGCCCTTCCAGGAGAACTGCTCGACCTGGGAGACGCCGAAGACGTCGTCGTCGCCCGGGTCGGTGAAGTCGATCGGCTTGCCGCCCGACGTCATGGGCTGCAACGCCCCGAGAGCCGTCCCGCCCGACGCCTCGCGCTTGAACCAGATGTTCGGGAAGGCGAGGAAGCGGTGCCAGGCGACACCCATGTTGGTGTTGAGCGACACCACGATCATCCAGATGAACGAGGTACCGATCTTGATCATCGCGACCAGGTAGACCAGGTTCTGCAGCGCCGTGACCGACAGGCCCTTGAAGGCGAGGACCAGGGGGTACGAGGCGAAGTACGAGGCCTCGTAGTGGTCGACGTGGTGGAGCGCGCCCTCCAGGCCCCGCAGCACGTAGATGGCCAGACCGATGGTGAGGATGACGTACTCGACGAAGTACGCCTGGCCGGCCTTGGAACCGGCGAAGCGGGACTTGCGGCCCGGGCGGCTGGGCAGGTTCAGCAGGCGGATCACGATGAGCACCGCGATGCCCAGGATCGTCATCACGCCGATGAACTCGATGTACAGCTCGAACGGCAGGAACGTACCGATGACCGGCAGCACCCAGTCGGCCTGGAACAGCTGGCCGAAGGCCTGGGCGAGGGTCGGCGGGAGCGTCAGGAAGCCGACGGCGACGAACCAGTGGGCGACACCGACGATGCCCCACCGGTTCATGCGCGTGTGGCCGAGGAACTCCTTCACCAGGGTCACGCTGCGCTGGTAGGGGTTGTCGGTCCGGGTACCGGCCGGGACCGGCTGGCCCAGCTTGAAGTACCGGACGAACTGGCCGATCGCGCGTGCGAGCAGCGCGACGCCGACCACGGTCAGAACCAGCGACACGATGATCGCGGCGAGTTGCATGGGGGCTCCTCGGGCCTGCGAGGGGTTTCGTCGGGGTGGCCTGTCGTTCTTCAGGCTTCCCCGAAATTACTAAGCGGTAACTTATGCAGTCCGTCTGAGACTACCCTCATCCTCCGCCGCACTGTAGCCGGGTGGGCAGTGATCTGAATCGCTGAGGGTTGCCTCAGAAACGGGCCGGTTTCGGCGTGGATTCCGTCGCGCGTGGCGGCGGGACCCGGCCGTGATCCCCTCACGTCATTCATGCCGAATTGTCGTGATCCGCCTACTTTATATGCGTGCTCTGCGGGACGACCGCCGCCGCCACAGCTCTCCTCCTCGCGGCTCTCCTCCTCGCAGCCCCTCCTCCTCGCGGTCCTCCCCCTCGCCGCCCTGCTCGCGGCCGTCCTGCGGGGCCCGCCCTGCGGCTGTGGCTGATCGAGCGCGGCGGCAGCGTGACGTGCCGTTGTCCGGGGCGTGGCCGTCGTGCTCGTCACGGGGCTGGTCGTGGGGCGGGGGGATGTGGCGGGGTGGAGGGCGGGCCACCCGCCGATGAGGCGCGGGGGGTGCTCGTCGCCTCGGGTGCGGTCCCCCTGCTCGGGCTGTATGGCGCTGCGCGTGTACGCCCGGGCCGGGTGCGGGGCCGGAGGGTGCGTGCGCGGGTACGCCCGGGCCGGGTGCGGGGCCGGAGGGTGCGTGCGCGTGTACGCCTGGGCCGGGTTCGGGGCCGGAGGGTGCGTGCGCGGGTACGCCGGGGCCGGGTTCGGGGCCGGGAGGGGGGGGTGCTGTTGGCGCCGACCGCGGTGGCCGCTGCCGATGGCGTCCTCGTGGCGGGGACGCGGTGGTCGGCCGGCCGGCCGGGCGGTGTTCCGCGGTGGGCCCGATCATCTCGGGCGCCGGCTGCGGCGGCTCGGGCTGACCGTGCCGGAGGCGGTTCTGCTGCGGGGGGGGGGGGGGGCGGGGCGTCACGTCCATACACCGCAGAGGCGCGTGTCAGGCACCGCGTCCGCCGGTGCCCGTCGGGGTACTCGCGCATATCGGCCGGATCGGGTCCGGCGCCCTGTGGTGGGTGGTGGGAGGGGTGCTCCTCAGGGTGTTTCGCCCGCGCGTGTCCCTGTGTGCGGACCTCGACGCAGCGTATCCCCGCAGGTCAGAGCGTCATTGCGTGTAAGGAACGGATAAGAGTTGAGTCTGCTCGACTCAGCTCTGTTGACCGGTCGGGGGCCGTCGTGCACACTTGAGTCCGTTCCACTCAAGTCAGCTGGAGGAATCACAATGGCACGTGCGGTCGGCATCGACCTGGGCACGACTAACTCCGTCGTCAGCGTTCTGGAGGGCGGCGAGCCCACCGTCATCACCAACGCCGAGGGCGCCAGGACCACGCCGTCCGTCGTCGCCTTCGCCAAGAACGGTGAGGTGCTCGTCGGAGAGGTGGCCAAGCGTCAGGCGGTCACCAACGTGGACCGGACCATTCGGTCGGTCAAGCGGCACATGGGCACCGACTGGAAGATCGAGCTCGACGGGAAGCCCTTCAACCCGCAGCAGATCAGCGCCTTCGTGCTCCAGAAGCTCAAGCGCGACGCCGAGGCCTACCTGGGCGAGAAGGTGACCGACGCGGTCATCACCGTCCCGGCGTACTTCAACGACTCCGAGCGTCAGGCCACCAAGGAGGCCGGTGAGATCGCCGGTCTGAACGTCCTGCGCATCGTCAACGAGCCGACCGCGGCCGCGCTCGCGTACGGCCTCGACAAGGACGACCAGACCATCCTGGTCTTCGACCTCGGTGGCGGTACGTTCGACGTCTCGCTGCTGGAGATCGGCGACGGCGTCGTCGAGGTGAAGGCCACCAACGGTGACAACCACCTCGGTGGTGACGACTGGGACCAGCGCGTCGTCGACTACCTCGTCCAGCAGTTCCAGTCCGGCCACGGCGTGGACCTGGGCAAGGACAAGATGGCCCTGCAGCGTCTGCGCGAGGCCGCCGAGAAGGCGAAGATCGAGCTGTCCTCGTCCACCGAGACCTCGATCAACCTGCCCTACATCACCGCCTCCGCCGAGGGCCCCCTGCACCTCGACGAGAAGCTCACCCGCGCCCAGTTCCAGCAGCTGACCGCGGACCTGCTGGAGCGCTGCAAGACGCCGTTCCACAACGTCATCAAGGACGCCGGCATCTCCATCAGCGAGATCGACCACGTCGTCCTGGTCGGCGGCTCGACCCGTATGCCCGCCGTCGCCGAGCTCGTCAGGGAGCTGACCGGCGGCAAGGACGCCAACAAGGGCGTCAACCCGGACGAGGTCGTCGCCATCGGCGCCGCCCTCCAGGCCGGTGTCCTCAAGGGCGAGGTCAAGGACGTTCTGCTCCTCGACGTCACCCCGCTGTCCCTCGGCATCGAGACCAAGGGCGGCATCATGACCAAGCTCATCGAGCGCAACACCACGATCCCGACCAAGCGGTCCGAGATCTTCACCACGGCCGAGGACAACCAGCCGTCCGTGCAGATCCAGGTCTACCAGGGCGAGCGCGAGATCGCGGCGTACAACAAGAAGCTCGGGATGTTCGAGCTGACCGGTCTGCCGCCGGCGCCCCGCGGCGTCCCGCAGATCGAGGTGTCCTTCGACATCGACGCCAACGGCATCATGCACGTGACCGCCAAGGACCTGGGCACGGGCAAGGAGCAGAAGATGACCGTCACCGGCGGCTCCTCGCTGCCGAAGGACGAGGTCGACCGCATGCGCCAGGAGGCCGAGCAGTACGCGGAGGAGGACCACAAGCGCCGCGAGGCCGCCGAGTCCCGCAACCAGGGCGAGCAGCTCGTCTACCAGACCGAGAAGTTCCTCAAGGACAACGAGGACAAGGTCCCGGGCGACATCAAGACCGAGGTCGAGGAAGCCGTCGCCGAGCTGAAGGAGAAGCTCAAGGGCGAGGACTCCACCGAGATCCGCACGGCCACGGAGAAGGTCGCGGCCGTCTCCCAGAAGCTCGGCCAGGCCATGTACGCGGACGCGGGCGCGGCCCAGGCCGCCGGTGGCCCCGCCGGTGACGCCGGTGCGGCCGGTGGCGCCAAGTCCGCCGACGACGACGTCGTCGACGCCGAGATCGTCGACGACGAGCGGAAGGACGGTGCCGCGTGACGGAGGAGACCCCGGGCTTCGACGAGCAGCAGTCGCAGCAGCCCGACGTCCCTTCCGGCGCCACCTCCGACGACGCCGAGCCGAAGGCCGACTCCCCCTCCCCGGAGGAGGGGGCGGCCCCGGCCGGGGACACGGGCCAGGACGTGGCTCTGGTGGCCCAGCTGGACCAGGCCCGCACCGCGCTCAACGAGCGCACGGCGGACCTCCAGCGCCTCCAGGCCGAGTTCCAGAACTACCGCCGCCGGGTCGAGCGTGACCGGATCGCGGTCAAGGAGATCGCCATCGCGAACCTCCTGACCGAGCTCCTGCCCGTGCTCGACGACATCGGCCGCGCGCGTGAACACGGCGAACTGGTCGGCGGCTTCAAGTCCGTCGCCGAGTCGCTGGAGAGCACCGCGGCGAAGATGGGCCTGCAGCAGTTCGGCAAGGAGGGCGAGCCCTTCGACCCGACGATCCACGAAGCCCTGATGCACAGCTACGCACCGGACGTCACCGAGACGACGTGCGTCGCGATCCTGCAGCCCGGGTACCGGATCGGCGAGCGCACCATCCGCCCCGCGCGGGTGGCGGTGGCCGAGCCGCAGCCGGGGGCGCAGACGGTCAAGGCGGACGAGTCCGCCGACGCCGACGACAAGGAGAACGGTGGCCCGGACGAGGGCTGACGTCACAGACGAAGGGAAGGAGGGGCGTCGAGGATGAGCACCAAGGACTTCATCGAGAAGGACTACTACAAGGTCCTCGGCGTCCCCAAGGACGCCACCGAGGCCGAGATCAAGAAGGCGTACCGGAAGCTCGCCCGCGAGTTCCACCCGGACGCCAACAAGGGCAACGTCAAGGCGGAGGAGCGCTTCAAGGAGATCTCCGAGGCCAACGACATCCTCGGCGACCCCAAGAAGCGCAAGGAGTACGACGACGCGCGCGCCCTCTTCGGCAACGGCGGTTTCCGCCCGGGGCCGGGCGGCGCGGGCGGCTCCTTCAACTTCGACCTGGGCGACCTCTTCGGAGGCGGCGCCCAAGGCGGCGGTCAGGGAGCCGGCGGCTTCGGCGGCGGACTCGGTGACGTCTTCGGGGGCCTGTTCAACCGCGGCGGTGCGGGCGGACCGGGGACGCGCGCGCACGCCCGGCGCGGCCAGGACATCGAGTCCGAGGTCACGCTCAGTTTCACCGAGGCGATCGAGGGTGCGACCGTCCCGCTGCGGATGTCCTCGCAGTCCCCCTGCAAGGCCTGTTCGGGCACCGGCGACAAGAACGGCACACCCCGCGTGTGCCCGACCTGTGTGGGCACCGGGCAGGTCGCCCGGGGCAGCGGCGGCGGCTTCTCCCTCACCGACCCCTGCCCGGACTGCAAAGGCCGCGGCCTGATCGCGGAGAACGCCTGCGAGGTCTGCAAGGGCAGCGGCCGGGCCAAGTCCTCGCGGACCATGCAGGTGCGCATCCCCGCGGGCGTCAGCGACGGCCAGCGGATCCGGCTGCGCGGCAAGGGGGCGCCGGGCGAGCGCGGCGGCCCGGCGGGCGACCTGTACGTGGTCGTGCACGTCGACTCCCACCCGGTGTTCGGCCGCAAGGAGGACAACCTCACGGTCACCGTCCCCGTGACCTTCGTCGAGGCGGCCCTCGGCGGCGAGGTGCGGGTACCCACCCTGGGCGGCCCGCCCGTCACCCTGAAGCTGCCTCCGGGCACGCCCAACGGGCGCACCATGCGTGCCCGGGGCAAGGGCGCGGTCCGCAAGGACGGCACCCGCGGGGACCTCCTGGTCACCGTCGAGGTGAGTGTTCCGAAGGACCTGACGGGGAAAGCTCGTGACGCACTCGAGGCGTATCGCGAGGTGACCGCGGATGAGGATCCGCGGGCGGATCTGTTCCAGGCCGCGAAGGGAGCATGAGTCAGATGGACGGTCGTCGGCGCAACCCGTATGAACTGACCGAGGAAACCCCGGTCTACGTCATCTCGGTGGCGGCCCAGCTGTCCGGCCTGCACCCCCAGACCCTGCGCCAGTACGACCGGCTGGGTTTGGTGTCCCCCGACCGCACCGCGGGCCGGGGCCGCCGCTACTCGGCGCGCGACATCGAACTGCTGCGCACGGTCCAGCAGTTGTCGCAGGACGAGGGCATCAACCTGGCCGGAATCAAGCGCATCATCGAACTGGAGAACCAAGTCGCCGCGCTCCAGGCCCGGGTCGCCGAGCTGGAGGACGCGCTCGACGGCGCGGCGGCGGCGATGCGCCAGCGCGAGGCGGCGGTGCACGCGTCGTACCGCCGCGATCTGGTGCCGTACCAGGAGATGCAACAGACCAGCGCGCTGGTGGTGTGGCGGCCGAAACGGCAGCAGCAGTCCGACTGACGCGCAGGCGACGCGAAAGGGCCGGGAGTTGACTCCCGGCCCTTTTCGTATGCCTTGGGCCGGTTTCACCCGCTCTTCGGTGGGTGACCTGCACGTGCGCGGCGCTTGGAGGTGCTTCCGCAGAGTCTTCACAACTGCTGCGGAGCGTGGTGTTGTCATCTCGTTAAGTGGTTCCGCTTGACGCTGGGGGTCGCGTCCGCGTTGGCTTTTCAGTCACATGGGCGGAAAGCTGTGCCCACGTCCGAATCACACGCGAAGTGAGCTCCCGCATGCGTCGTATCGCCATATCCGTGGCAGCCGCCACGATGTCCGTCACGCTCGCCGGCTGCGGCGTGCTCAACGCGACCGGGAGCAGTGACGACGCGAGCCCGGCGAAGGGCAACGACATCACCGTCGGACTGCTGCTGCCGGAGAAGGCGAACACGCGGTACGAGAACTTCGACTACCCGATCATCAAGACGAAGGTCGAGTCGCTCACCAACGACAAGGGCCGCGTCGCGTACGCCAACGCGGAGGCGAGCGCGGACAAGCAGGCGGACCAGCTGCAGCAGATGATCGACGACCGGGTCGACGTGATCCTGCTGGACGCCGTCGACTCGAAGGCCATCGCGAGCGGCGTGAAGAAGGCGAAGGAGGCCGGCATTCCGGTCATCGCCTACGACCGGCTGGCCGAGGGCCCGATCGACGCCTACATCTCCTTCGACAACGAGCTGGTCGGCGAGGTCCAGGGCCGCACCCTGCTGGAGGCCATCGGCGAGAAGGCGAGCCTCTCCGACAAGATCGTCATGATGAACGGCTCGCCCACGGACCCGAACGCCAAGCAGTTCAAGGCCGGGGCCATGTCCGAGCTGAACGGCAACGTGACGATCGCCGAGTCCTTCGACACCAAGGACTGGAAGCCGGAGAACGCCGAGGCCAACATGGCCCTGGCGATCGAGAAGATCGGCAAGGGCAACATCGCCGCGGTGTACTCCGCCAACGACGGCATGGCCGGCGGCATCATCAAGGCACTTCAGGCAGCGGGCGTGACCGAACTGCCGCCGATCACCGGGCAGGACGCGGAGCTGCCGGCCGTGCAGCGGATCATCAGCGGCGAGCAGTACATGAGCGTGTACAAGTCGTACCCGCAGGAGGCGGAGAACGCCGCGGAGATGGCCGTCGCCAAGGTCCAGGGCCGCGACATCCAGTTCGCCTCCCTGGCCCGCGACAAGGTCGACAGCCCCACGCACAAGGGCATCCCGGCGCAGCTCGTGCCCGTGGTCGCGCTCACCAAGGAGAACATCAAGGACACGGTGATCGCGGACGACATCTACAAGCTGGCGGACATCTGCACGGCCGAGTACAAGGCGGCGTGCCGGGCCATCGGCCTGAAGTAGCCACCGGCGGGGGCTGACGCGGGACTGTCCTGGCGCCCGCGCAACTCGCCTCTCGACCGGCGTCTGACGGGTGCCCGCCCGCGTTCGCGGCACTGGAGCCGGTACCGGGACCGACACAGGGACCGGCACCGAGACTGGAGCCGGGACCGGGACCGGGACCGGGACTGGAGCCGGGACCGGGACCGGCACCGACACCGGGACCAAGACGGACACTGGAGTCGGCACCGGAACCGGCAACGGCACCGGCAACGGGACCGGCACCGGAACCGGCGGGACCGGCACTGGCACCGGCACCGGCACCGCACCGGCACCGGCACCGGCACCGCACCGGCACCGGTGTCCGGGTAGGTGACCGTCTCGCCGCGGACGGCCTGGCCGCCGCCCGGTTCGTCTCCCGCTGTGAGAAGCGCTCCGTCCGGCGGGGGTTGCCCACCGACGGGGATGATGTCCAGGCGTGGAAGCTGCTGAACGACCGCCGCTTCGACACGTGGCGGCGGGCGGGCGGCGCGTTGACCGACGTGCGGACGGGAGTGAGTGTGACCGGCCGAACCGGTGCCGGGCAGCCCGCCCCGCAGCCCTACGTCGCCCAGGTGGTGAGGGAGGCGACCACCTCCGGCCCGGCCCCGGCCGGGGAACCGGAGCAGCTCCTGTACCAGGAGAACTTCGTCCTGGTGCACGCGGTCGACGAGCGGTCCGCCAGAGAGCGGGTCGAGCGGTGGGCGCGCGCGGCGGAGACCGGCTCCCTGAACGACCGGCAGGAGACGGGCACCTGGCGACTGAAGACGATCGTCGACGTGAAGGAAGCCGAGGACGCCGGCCTCGGCGGTGACGCCGGCCTGTACACGCGTCACTTCCGCGACGGGGCGGCGTACGAGCGAGTGGAGCCACTGCTCGCCCGCGAGGACGACGGCGCCTAGCCGCGGCCGGCCGCCGGGGCGGGGCATGGGACCGGCCACCGTCTCCCGTGCTCGGCCCGGGCGCGTTGCGCGTCCCGTCGTGAACCGGAGCCCGGCGCGCGGCCGCGTACCGGGCCTGCGACACGCCACGACGGTCGCCGCCCCGACGCCGTGGAACGCGACAAAGCCGTCGCGGTCCCGCCACGGACCCGGTCGATACGCGGGGCCGGGACCCGTCGCCCCGTGCCCGGGGAGCCCACGGAGCGGTGGCCGCACCGGCCGGAGCGACCGTCCGGCCCGACGGGCGCTAAGACGTACGCCCACCTTCTCGGCGGTTCCTGCGACGCCACGTCGGCCCCAGCACAGACCGGCCGGTCGCACGACCTGCACGCACGTCACCCCGGCGTGCGGTCACCGGCCACGCGGCACCCCGCGCATACCGGTTCCAAGTGGGCCGAAAGGCGGCTCGGTTGTGGTCGAGCCGTGTTGCGGAGCACGGCCGGTCCGCGCATAGTTGCGCTGCGGAAAGACGGCGAAACCGGGGGTGGGATGGGCGATGGCCGGGCACGGGGCGGATGAGCATCCCCATGGTGCCGACCGACTGTGCGAGACCGGGGACCGCGTGTACTCCCGGGCCGTACGGCGCGGCCGGGTGCCGCGCCGGGACGCGGAACCGGTGCCCTGCCTGCTGGAACTCGCCCTGCTGCACCCGGACCCCGACGACATGGACTGGCTGGTGCCGACCTCCCCGCAGGAGGTCATGACCCGGCTGCTGCGCGGGATGTACGACGAGGTCAGTGCCAGTCAGCGGCGGCTGGGCTCGGCCGTCACGGCCGTCGAGTGGTACGCCGGACTGGGCCGCCAGGTGCGGCCGGCCGCGTCGGCGGCGGAGGGCCCGGCGATCCGGGTCCTGGACGGACTCGCGCGCATCCAGGCCGCGATGGACGAGGCGACCCAGGCGTGCACCACCGAGGTGCTCACGGTCCAGCCCGGCGGCATCCGCCGCGAGGCGGAGCTCTCCGAGGGCCTGCACCGGGCGCTGGCCCTGCGGGGGCGCGGGGTGCGGATGCGGGACCTGTACACGCATGTCGCCCGGCACGGGCAGGGGTTGCTGACCTACCTGGAGCTGATGGGCGACGCGGTGGAGGCACGCACGCTGGACGAGGTGATCGACCGGCTGATCCTCTTCGACCGGACGGTGGCGTTCATCCCCGCCAACACCGACCGCACGATGGCCCTCGAGCTACGGCACCCGGCGATCGTCGAGTACCTCGTCACGGTCTTCGACCGGCTGTGGCGCCTGGCCATCCCCCTCAAGGCCCCGCTCCCCGACACCGGCATCGAGGGCATCTCGCACCGGGAGCAGTCGATCGCCGCGCTGCTGGCGGAAGGGCATCAGGACGCCGTCATCGCGGAACGGCTGGGCATAAGCGTCCGGACGTGCCGGGCGCACATCGCGCGCCTCTCGGAGACGCT
The DNA here is from genome assembly GCF_044755265.1 of Streptomyces sp. NPDC092370. Taxonomy (NCBI): domain Bacteria; kingdom Bacillati; phylum Actinomycetota; class Actinomycetes; order Kitasatosporales; family Streptomycetaceae; genus Streptomyces; species Streptomyces sp. NPDC092370. Next base: position 30,854 of record NZ_JBIVQO010000019.1, read on the forward strand.
GGGGGCGGCGAGCCGTACGCAACTCGGCGTACGCATCGCCCAGGCGGGCCTGGACGGCCCGCCCCCCTCGGCCGTGACCCCGCCCCTCAGCGTCCCTGATCAAGGATCCCGGACCGCCCGATGAGGCGCCGAGCTGCGCCCTGGGGCCGCGAGGTCAACCAGAGGCCCCTTCCTGATCCTGCTTCAGGATGCCGGACTGGGCGATGAGGTAACCCAGTTGGGCGCGGCTGCCGCTGCCCAGAGCGGACGCGAGCTTGGCTATGTGGGCCCGGCAGGTGCGCACGTTCATGCCGAGACGCCGGGCGATGGCCTCGTCGACGTGGCCCTCGACCAGGAGCTTGGCTATGGAGTACTGGATCTCGGTGATGCCGTCGCGGGCGGTCTCGTACGGGGTGCCGGTGCTGAGCGGAACCGACCGGTCCCACAGGTACTCGAAGAGCTTGATGAGGTAGCGGACCAGGCCGGGATGGCGCAGTTCCAGGGCCACCTGCTGATCGTCGCGGGCGGGGATGAAGGCGACGGACTCGTCGCAGATGATCAGGCGCTCGACGAGTTCGTCGATCGTGCGGTACTCCGCTTTGCCGTTGGAGAGCTGGGCGGCGTAGGCGAGCTGTTCGGGGTTGTAGCGGGCGGTGTGCTGATACAGAGTCCGGATGCGCACACCGCGTTCGATCAGCGGCCGGTCGCGTTCCAGACCGCGCAGAAGGCTGCGTTCGGACATCCGGTCGGTGGGCTGGACGGTGAGCATCTCCGCCTGGCACTGCAAAGTGGCCATGTTGAGTGCGGCATTGATTCGCTCGCCGCCTTCCAGCACAGTGATGGCGTCACTGGTCGCGGCCAGCTGGGTGCCCAGGGTCATGAACGGCTCGAAGGTCTCGGCGAGACCGGTTGCCAGGCGCCGGCGGTCGGCTATCTCCTGCTCCAGGGGGTTGAGCCGCCGGGACAGGGCGACCGCGGGCGGCACCGGCCGCAGCCAGCCGGGGTCGTCCGGGTCGGGGTGGAGCAGGGCGAAGTCCATCAGGCACGGAGCGGGCTCCACGTCCTCACGTGCGATGCGTCCGGCGCGCAGTGCGGCGGCATACAGACGGCCGCCCTCATCGCACCACTCGGTCATCGCATGGGGATGTGTCTCCTTTGTCTGATTTGATGTCAAATCTCCACCCCCCAGGGTCCTGAACATGCAGGAACATGATGCATCGATTGTGTGGCCATGACGTGCCCGAATGAGCCATCGTCGTACTCGACGGGGGAAAAGGGGACTTTCAAGTGAGGACGAAGCCGACTATGCGTAACAGAATGCTTCGCTCGGTGCTTGTCGCCGCCTTCTCCGCCGTTGTGGCCCTCGGTACGCTGAGTGGCTTCTCCGATGTGAAGGACGATGTTCGGGCGAACAGCAGCTGGCCGTCCGTCGCCGTGAACAGCGCTCACGGAGCGGAGAACAGCAGCTGGCCGAGCCCCGGAGCAGCCGGATCCGGGAGCTGACCGTGACCACTCCACCCGACGACCGCTCCTTCCGTCGTGAAATGGCCACCGCCTACCGGTCGGGCTGGCACTTCATCGACCTGGTCACCGCCATCCCCCACAGCGGTGACTCGTTGATGGTGACTGTTTTCGGCGAGCCGGTGGTCGTCACGCGGGACGACGACGAGGACGTACGGGCGTACCGGTGTCTGCGGCGGCCTCGGGGGGCGCCGCAGCCAGTGCGATGTGCCGTACGGTACGGAATGATCTTCGTGAACCTGGACCAGCGGGACCATCAGCAGGTGGAGGCCGACTCCCCTGTCCCGCGGACCATCTCTGCCACCCCCCGCAGTGCCTGACGCGATTCCCCCGTCGTAACAGATCGCTCAGGCGCTTCCCCCCGCAGCGGCGTCACCGTGACCTGAACACGGTGACGCCGCTGCAGTTTTCCGGGATATTTCCGGGCATCGTCCGAGTTCGGGGGTGGCCGGATTCAATCGATCACCGGTGTGGATATTCACTTCGCTCAACCCCGCCCCATGGCCCGCGTCAGGTGGATCTCGATCACCACGCGCGCGGGGTTCGGCGACGGAGTCCTGCCGTAGCGCTCCGCGTAGCGCCGCACCGCCTCGGCGACCCGGTCCGGCTCCTCGCTCACGAAGGCCCGGCCCTCCAGTGTCGCCCAGCGGCGGCCCTCCAGCTGGCACACGGCCACGGCCGCCCCCTGGTCCCCGGCGGCCCGCACGTACCGCACCTTCGCGCTCGCCCGGTTGGTGATCACCCGAGCCAGACGGGCCTCGGGATCGTAGGTGACCCCGACGGGTACCAGATGCGGAGTGCCGTCCGGGCGGGGAGTCGTCAGGGTGCACAGGTGCCGCTCCCGCCAGAAGCCGAGAAACGACGGGTCCGGAGCGCCCGGATCCACGGAGTACTTGGTCGCCATGCTCGGAACTTAGACCCTCCGGCCCTCCCGGAACCGTCCTTGAGTGCACTAGACTCAACTTTGTGCAAGCCGTTCGGGTCAGTGCAAGGAGGAGAACGCGAACGTGGACGCCGAGCTGACCAACCGGAGCCGGGACGCGATCAACGCTGCCAGCAACCGGGCCGTGACCGAGGGGCACCCCGACCTCACCCCGGCCCATCTGCTGCTCGCGCTGCTCCAGGGACAGGACAACGAGAACATCACCGACCTGCTCGCCGCGGTCGACGCCGACCAGGCGGCCGTACGCGCCGGAGCCGAGCGCGTGCTCGCCGGGCTGCCGAGCGTGACCGGGTCGACCGTCGCGCCGCCCCAGCCCAACCGCGAGATGCTCGCCGTCGTCGCGGACGCGCAGGCCCGCGCCAAGGAGCTGGGGGACGAGTACCTCTCCACCGAGCACCTCCTCATCGCCCTGGCCGCGAAGGGCGGCGCGGCCGGCGAGGTGCTGTCCCAGCAGGGGGCCGACGCCAAGAAGCTCCAGGCCGCCTTCCAGAAGACACGAGGACAGCGACGCGTGACCACCGCCGACCCCGAGGGCCAGTACAAGGCCCTGGAGAAGTTCGGGACCGACTTCACCGCCGCCGCGCGGGAGGGGAAGCTCGACCCCGTCATCGGCCGGGACCAGGAAATCCGGCGCGTGGTGCAGGTGCTGTCCCGGCGGACCAAGAACAACCCGGTGCTGATCGGCGAACCCGGCGTCGGCAAGACCGCCGTCGTCGAAGGGCTCGCCCAGCGGATCGTCAAGGGTGACGTGCCCGAATCGCTGAAGGACAAGCGGCTCGTCGCGCTCGACCTGGGAGCCATGGTCGCGGGCGCCAAGTACCGGGGCGAGTTCGAGGAGCGGCTCAAGACCGTCCTCGCCGAGATCAAGGACTCCGACGGGCAGATCATCACCTTCATCGACGAGCTGCACACCGTCGTCGGGGCCGGTGCCGGCGGCGACTCCGCCATGGACGCCGGCAACATGCTGAAACCGATGCTGGCCCGCGGTGAGCTGCGCATGGTCGGTGCGACCACGCTCGACGAGTACCGCGAGCGGATCGAGAAGGACCCGGCCCTGGAGCGGCGCTTCCAGCAGGTGCTGGTCGCCGAGCCGACCGTCGAGGACTCCATCGCGATCCTGCGCGGGCTCAAGGGCCGCTACGAGGCCCACCACAAGGTGCAGATCGCCGACAGCGCCCTGGTCGCGGCGGCGACCCTGTCCGACCGGTACATCACCTCCCGCTTCCTGCCCGACAAGGCCATCGACCTCGTCGACGAGGCCGCCTCGCGGCTGCGCATGGAGATCGACTCCTCGCCCGTCGAGATCGACGAACTCCAGCGCGCCGTCGACCGGCTCAAGATGGAGGAGCTGGCGATCGGCAAGGAGACCGACGCGGCCTCCCGCGAGCGCCTGGAGAAGCTGCGCCGCGACCTCGCCGACAAGGAGGAGGAGCTGCGCGGCCTCACCGCCCGCTGGGAGAAGGAGAAGCAGTCCCTCAACCGCGTGGGTGAACTGAAGGAACGCCTCGACGAGATCCGCGGCCAGGCCGAACGCGCCCAGCGCGACGGCGACTTCGACACCGCCTCCAAGCTCCTCTACGGCGAGATCCCGGCCCTGGAGAAGGAACTGGAGGCCGCCTCCGAGGCCGAGGAGGAGGTCGCCAAGGACACCATGGTCAAGGAGGAGGTCGGCGCCGACGACATCGCCGACGTCGTCGCCTCCTGGACGGGCATCCCCGCCGGGCGGCTGCTGGAGGGTGAGACGCAGAAGCTGCTGCGCATGGAGGACGAGCTGGGCAAGCGGCTCATCGGCCAGACCGAGGCCGTGCGCGCGGTGTCCGACGCGGTACGCCGCAGCCGAGCCGGGATCGCCGACCCCGACCGGCCCACCGGATCCTTCCTCTTCCTCGGCCCGACCGGCGTCGGCAAGACCGAGCTGGCCAAGGCCCTCGCCGACTTCCTCTTCGACGACGAGCGGGCGATGGTCCGCATCGACATGTCGGAGTACAGCGAGAAGCACAGCGTGGCCCGGCTGGTCGGCGCCCCGCCCGGATACGTCGGCTACGAGGAGGGCGGCCAGCTCACGGAGGCCGTGCGCAGGCGGCCGTACTCCGTCGTCCTGCTGGACGAGGTGGAGAAGGCGCACCCCGAGGTCTTCGACATCCTCCTCCAAGTGCTGGACGACGGGCGCCTGACCGACGGACAGGGCCGTACGGTCGACTTCCGCAACACCATCCTGGTGCTGACGTCGAACCTGGGCAGCCAGTACCTGGTCGACCCGGTGACCAGCGAGCAGGAGAAGAAGGAACAGGTCCTGGAGGTGGTACGCAGCTCCTTCAAGCCGGAGTTCCTCAACCGCCTGGACGACCTGGTCGTCTTCGCCGCGCTGACCAAGCCCGAGCTGGAGCGCATCGCGAAGCTCCAGCTGGACCGCCTGGCCAAGCGGCTCGCCGAGCGGCGCCTCGCCCTGGACATCACGCCCGAGGCCTTGGCCTGGCTCGCCGAGGAGGGCCTGGACCCGGCGTACGGCGCCCGGCCGCTGCGGCGGCTCGTCCAGTCCGCCATCGGCGACCGGCTCGCCAAGGAGATCCTGTCCGGGGAGATCAAGGACGGCGACACGGTCCGGGTGGACCGCTTCGAGGACGGATTGCTGGTGGGACCGGCGCCGGGCAAGACGCTGTAGGACCGTCCCCGGTCACATCGTGAACGCCGAGAAGCGCACCAGCGCCGTCTCGGCGTTCACGTACTCCACCCTCACCTGCACCACGTGTGCCTCCGCCGTGCCGGGCAGTCCGTTCTCGTGCGTCACGTCGAGGCACAGCGCCCCGCAGGAGCCGCCGCCCGTGCGCGGCTCCGGAGCGTCCGGGTACGTCTCGCGCAGCCAGCCGCGCACGTCCTCGCGCGGCATCCGCAGCACCGCCGTGTACGCGATGTCGATGCCCCGCTGCACGGCGCAGTCGCCGGTGCCGGCGGTCGCGGGGCGCCCGGCGGCGCCGAAAGCCAGGGCCTCGGCGCAGGGCACGGTCGCCGCCGCGCCCGCGCGAGGTTCCTCCTCGTCCGAGTGGGCCCACAGGGCGAGACCGACAATCAGGAGACCGAGGACCAGCACCGGCGCGGCTACGAGCCCCCACCGGGTACGGCCCCTGTCTGCTTCCCGCATGTCCGTCGCCCCCTCCGGTCGCTGTTCAGGAGGACGGTTCGGGGCACCCGGGGGTTGCGATTGACCGGATCGTGTCAGCCATGGGCTTAGCGGGGTAGTCGGGGCTTGCCACCCCCCTCCCCGCATGGGGGAGGATGGCGGGATCCGTACGAAGGGAAAATCACGGTGACCATCGACCCGTCCTCGATTCCGAACTTCGGGGGCCAGCCCGAGCCGCAGCCGCAAGGACCGGCGGGCCCCGTCGTCCCGGATCAGGACCTCGTGAAGCAGCTCCTCGACCAGATGGAGCTCAAGTACGTCGTCGACGACGAGGGAGACCTCGCGGCGCCGTGGGAGCAGTTCCGCACCTACTTCATGTTCCGTGGAGAGGGAGACCAGCAGGTCTTCTCCGTGCGGACGTTCTACGACCGGCCCCACGAGATCGAGGCCAAGCCGCAGATCCTCGAGTCCATCGACGACTGGAACCGCCGCACCCTGTGGCCGAAGGTCTACAGCCACACCCACGACGACGGCACGGTCCGCCTCATCGGCGAGGCCCAGATGCTGATCGGCATGGGCGTGAGCCTGGAGCACTTCGTCTCCTCCACGGTCAGCTGGGTGCGCGCCGCGATCGAGTTCGACAAGTGGCTCATCGAGCAGCTCGGCCTCGAGGAGGAGATCAACGAGGCGGAGAAGCCCGAGGACGACGAGTAGGCCCTCCGCAGGGCCTCGCACGGCGCGTCGGCGCGTACGAGCAGGTACGTGCTGTACGCGCCGTTTGCCTTTTCGCACACGGGCGTACCCAACCCTGCGCCGTTGTTTCCGATGAGTAGAGTGAACGGCTGACTGAAGATCGCAAAGAAGGGAGCAAGGGTGCGCCGGTTACTGGGCGTAGCGGTTGTGATTGCGGGGATGGGTGTCGCGTTCTGGTTGGTCTTGGGTCCTTCCGCTGACTGGGAGGGCGGCGTGAGGTTCGTGCGCTTCGCCCTCTTGCTGAGCTGCTTCCTGGTGATCGGCGGTGGCGTGCGGTTGATCTACCCCGACAAATCCAAGGACGAGCCGACCGAGGTCGCAGGGTAATCCCGTACACCGGCCAGGATGCAGGCCCAGACGGGTGTTGTCCTGGCCGGACGAAATGGCCGGCGTCGGCGAGCGGGAGACCCGCTCACCACCCCGGCGGCTCCTCACCGTGGCCCGAGGTGCGGAGGAGTACGGATGCCGAACTCACGGCGGAGAGCTGACAGCGCGGCAAGGTAACCCGACATGCCGTGAACGCTCGGGCCGGGCGGCGTGGACGCAGAGCACATGTAGACACCGGTCAGCGGTGTGCGGTATGGATCGAAACGTGGAACAGGGCGCATCACGGACTGCCAGAGAGTCATAGCACCTGCCCCGATGTCCCCGCCCACATAGTTCGCGTTGTATGCCTGGTACTCGGCACCGCTGATCCCGCGTCGATGGATCACCGTGTCGGCGAATCCGGGCGCGTAGCGCTCGATGCACGCCGTGACCATCGCGGTCGGGTCCATCGCGTCACCGTTGGGGACGTGCGCGTAGGCCCACACAGGACGTCGCCCCGGTTTGGCGCGGCCCGGATCGGCCGAGGCGGGGTCGACCAGCAGAACGAACGGTTCCTCAGGTCGAATGCCGGCGGCAGTCTTGGTCTCGGCTTCGAACATCTCTGCCTGGGTTCCCCCCAGATGAACGGTTGCGGCTTTCCCTACGGCAGGGTTGGCCCAGGGGATCGGCTCTGAGACGAGGAAGTCCACCTTGGCTGCTGCCGGCCCGTACCGGAATCGTGCCAGGCCTCGCCGGTAACCGGCCGGAAGCCGGTCACCTGCGACCTCCGTGAACGTCTTGGGGCTTGTGTCGAGAAGCACCAGCTTCGCCCGGGGGAGTTCATCGAGGCTGGTCACATGGTGATCCGTGTGGAAGGTTCCGCCGTGGGCGGTGATGTCGTCGGCGAGCGCGTCGGCGATGCGAGCGCTGCCTCCCTCCGGGATCGGCCAGCCGCTGGCGTGCGCGAGGTGTCCGAGGAGCATGGCGACTGCGCCCGAGGCAAGGGACGGAAGTCTGCCGACTGCGTGCGCCGCCACCCCGGTGAGGAGCGAGCGGGCTACCTCGGTGCTGAAGCGGTGGGGCGCCAGCGCAGTGCCGTGGGCAAGCAAGCGGGAACCCAGGAGAGCTGGGACGGCAAGGCTTCGCGGGAGTCTTCTTTGCCCCGACAGGACGAAGTCCACCAGTTCCTGGGAGTGGTCGACCAACGGCTGCATGAGACGACGCCAGCGCTCACCGTCCGGACCGAGATGGGCGCAGGTCGCTTCCAGATCCCGGTAAGCAAGGCCGGCGAGTCCGTTTTTCAGGGGGTGAGCGTAGCTGACGGATGGGTACACCATGTTCACCCCTCGGGACGCCAGGTCGAACTGACGAAAAAAAGGGGACACAACGGCCATAGGGTGAACGGCGGAACAGATGTCGTGTCCTATTTCGGCATCAAAGAGTGGTTCCGTCCGCAGCCCGCCTCCGATGGTTGTGCGGGCTTCGTACAAGGCGACCTTGAGGCCTGCCCTCCCCAGAGTGACCGCAGCGGCAAGGCCGTTCGGGCCGGTTCCTACCACAATCGCATCGGGTTCCATGCATCCTCCGTAAGTTTTGCCACTCGGGGCCGGCGGCAAATGGGAGCCGCCCGACGCCGGAAGTCATCGACGGCGACTTTATGCGGGCGCTTGGCGATATGTCGCAGTGGCCACCCGGTGCAGACCGCGGCGACCGCCGGAGCGGGAACTTCCGGAATGTTTAATTCCATATCGCTGTGATGATCATCACGCGCCTACTCCTTGAGATGCCTGCGCCAATCTCCATAAGATCATCAGGAATCGCGACGGGCGTGAGGAATCAACTTACAAAAACAAGTTGACTTACGGAGCGCGTGTCGCAAGAAATCTTCCGACTTCGTCGGAAGGCTGATTCGTCTACGGGGGACGAGCGGTCGAAGATGCCTGACCAGTATCTTCAAACATGCCGCTGTTGATGTCTGACCAACATCTCGGGTGCGTCGCTGCTCTCCCCTCAGGCGATCAGGCAGTAAACAATAGAGGGGAAAACATGAAGAAGAAGAATGCCGCTGCCGTCATCGGCGTGGCCGTCGCCGGCACGTTCCTGACCGTGTCGATGCAGGGTTCCGCTCAGGCCTCCACGCCGCCGCAGGCGACCGCGGCCCTGAGCGCTCAGGCCACTACCGAGGACGCTCCGAAGGCGCCTCAGGCCCGCGCTGCCGGCCGGGCTGCCGTGGCGGCCGGCCGGGCCGTCGGCCGAGCTGCCGCTCGGGCCGGCGTTCACGCGCGGGCCGCTGCGGGATCGGTCGCGAGCCAGGCGGGACAGGTTGCCAACAACTTCAGCCTGTTCGCCCCGCCTGCGAAGGTGTCGGGTGACGGCGCCTCCGCTGCGGCGACTGTTTTCGACAGGTGACAATGCGCCATCGGCGCATCCAGAGGGCGGCACTGCTGGCTGGTGCCGCCCTCCTGGGCGCCCACTTCTCTATCGCGGCGTTTTCTCAGGCGCCACTCAGCCCAGCCAAAATTCAGCTGCATGGAGTTATCAGCGGCTATCTGGAGCCGTACTTCACGCAGAACTGGAGTCTGTTCGCTCCGGATCCGACCAAAGACGACCAAGGGATAGTCGCGCGCGCGAAGTGCGCCGACGGTGCGGTCACGCGTTACTACGATGTGACGGGCCCCTTGATCAAGGAGACTCAGGAAGATCGATTCTTCCCTTCTCGTACGGTACGGCTCGTAAGCAACGGACTCAATCAACTCAACGATTCAGATGACCTGCTGTGGCGTCTCCGTCAGAAGCAGAAAGAAGAGAATGACGAAGACTCAGAGGCGAAAGACGGAAAACATGACGTCCCTCTGACGCCCTACGAGAAGAGTCAGCACAAGGACGCAGAGCGCTCCTTGTCCCGTTTCGCGCTGACCCAGATACGCAACGTCTGCCCGGATGGCGCGAGCCCGACCGCCGTCCAGGCGCGCATGTACATCAAGAAACTGCCCCCGTGGTCACAGCGAAACAACTCAAAAGCAAAGAGCGTGCTGGATATTTACGACTTGCCGTGGAAAAAGGCGGTTGAACTGCAGTGAGCATCATGAAAACGATTGACTCAGCTGCCAGTCGCCCCGTAGCCGCACTGGGAGTTTCAGGCGCCCGCGCCCTGCTCGGCTTCGTCGGGCTCATGTACTACCTGAGCCACTACGGCGATCGGAGCTACCTCTTCGGCCCGGGAGCCGATTCGGTCCTTCCGCACCGCCTCTTCCTAGAACAAATCCAGGAGAAGGGAAGCTTCAGCCTCTACGCCTGGAGCACGTCCGAAGTCTGGTTCGAAGCGGTCTTCCACCTCGGCGTGCTCGCCGCCCTGGCTGTGACCGTAGGAGTGGGGGGCAGAGCGGTTCTCGCGGCGCACGGGATCCTCATCTGGTCGCTCTACGAACGGCAATCGGCCTTCCTGGACGGGGGAGACAACCTCGCCCAACTCGTGATCCCGATGCTGCTCCTGACGAACTGCTACCAGAACTTCTCGTTCTCGAGCGGAGTCGCCGACCGCGTCATCGGACGACTCCCGGGGAGCGTGCGCTCTCTCGGTGTGCCGCTGCACAACCTCGGCGTAGTGGCGATCGCCGTACAGATGTGTCTCGTGTACGTGGTGAGTGGTCTGTACAAGGTGCAGGGAGAGGTGTGGCAGGACGGCACCGCGCTCTTCTACATCATGCGCGTTCCCGAGTTCGAGCTGCCAGGTTTGTCCAACCTCGTCTACAACAACGACCTGCTCGTCTTCCTCGGCACCTACAGCACCACCTTGTTCCTGGTGTACTTCCCTATGGGGATCCTGGTGCCCGGCTTGCGCCCGTGGACTGCGGCGGCCTCCATCGCGTTCCATGTGTCCATCGGCGTGTTCATGGGCCTCACCGCGTTCGCCCTCACGATGATCGCCTGCGACCTCATCTTCCTCTCCTCTGCGCTGTCCCGCGCTCGCCAGATGGCACGGACCACCCGCGAACGCTGGACACAGAAGCAGCCCGGGAGCATCCCGACGGTCACCGACCGGGACGCACCGGAAAGTGACACCCCGGCCGCTGCCCCCGTTCCCCAAGCTGCGAGGTGAGGGCCATGCGCAGCGTCCCCACCTGCATCATCGGCAGCTCCCACACCGCTCCGATCGTCACCGGCAAACACGATCCCGACAAGTACGCAGAGGTGGGCTCCTTCACCAAGGTCATCACCGGAACCATCCTGCAGCAGCTGGCCAAGCAAGGTGTCCTCACGGTTGACGACCCCGTCGAACGATGGCTCGACGTCCCGTCAGGAACCGGCATCACCCTGCGCCACCTCGCCGAGCACACCTCGGGTCTGCCTCGCCTGCCCCCGGGTACCTCTCGTCTCGACCCGTACCGGAATTTCACCGCTGACCGGCTGCGCCAACTGCTCGCCGGTTTCGACCGGCTCGCCGATGGCCCCGCCGGCGCGCACGAGGAGTACTCCAACTTCGGCTACGCGGTGCTCGGGGCGGCACTGACCGCAGCAACGGGCCAGGAATACGACGAACTCGTCGCCGTGCACGTGCTGTCCCCGCTCGGCCTGCCGCGAGAGGCCATGACGGCCCGACCGCCACAGCACAGCAGCTTGCTGCCGACCGGATGGTTCGGCCGCAGGGTGAAACCGTGGACCATGACGGGAGCCATCTTGCCCGCAGGCGGCCTGTGGGCGAGCCCTCGCACGCTGTCACGTGTGCTGACCGGTCTCGTACTCGACCGTACGCTCGGGGAACCAGGCCTCGGATGGCAACGTTCGGGGCCACTGCCCCTGATCTGGCACAACGGAGCGACAGGTACGGCGTCTTGCTTCGCCGGCGCCGTGCCTGACGGCCGCTGGACGGTGGTCCACCGTCTGAGCGGCTCGCCCGACGCGACGGACCGCACCGGCCTGGAATACCTGCGCACAGCGCATTCCCAGTGAATCGAGAAGGGGTCACGATGCATGCACGTATCCGATCCGCTGTCATCACGGGCATCAGCGCCGTTCTGCTCGGCACGGCGGCCACGGCGGCCACGGCGGCCACGGCTGTCGCCGCGCAGAGCGCCAGAGCGTCGGGCCCTGTCCCTTGGTCGGCCGCGTACGCCACCGCTTCCGCCTCGGGTGAGCGGTGGACCGAAGGGACAGGCCCCACGCCGACCCTGGTGATCAAAGGGAAGCTGTCGAACTCCGCCGAGGGCTGCTACTCGCTGTGGACGAAGTTCAATGCCGACCTCGTGCCGGGCGTTCCACGCAAGCAGGCAGAGCTGTGCGGTCCGGGCAGTGTCCCTGTCGAGGTGCGACGGTCCTACTCGTTCACGACCACCGGCAGCCTCACCGTGTGCAAGGGCACACAGAACACCAGTCAGTGCGGCCCCTGGCAGAGTGTGACCTCATGGCCTGTCACCAAGCCGACTGGGTGACGTCAGCGAGACGCTGAACGCGGCTGGGAGTCGAAGCGTCGAGACACGCATGTGGTGAGCACGCGGATCACGCAGATCGAGCGGGCGTCCGGAGCGAAGCCGACGCTGGAGCTGGCGCGTGCGCTGGATGTGGCGCTCGGTGCGGAGGATCTGCTCGCTGCTCACCATGCCGGACGGCTCGGAGATCGTCTACACCGAGGGCGCGCAATACAGTCAAGTCATCGAGGATCCGGACGGAAGTAGGCCCTTCCCGATGGCTGACCCGCAGTCTCACGCGCTCCTGCGTGCCGACGCCGGAGCTCCGACTTCCGGCGTGATCCACGTACGCACCCGCCTCACGGCCGACTTCACGGTGATCTCCAACGCCCTCGCCCAGCGACGAGGCAGCGCGGTCACGATCGGCGTCACGGCGTACATCGCCTCCCTGCCCGACGGCTCCCCCGTGACCATCACCGCCCTGTGCGAGCACTTCAGCGAGGGCGAGATCCTTATCTCGCGAGCGCTCAGGGACCTCGAAGCGGCCGGGCACCTGGAGCGCCGCCGCGAACGGACGCCCACCGGGGCGGTGCGTACCCGGACGTACTTCTACACGTGCCCCGGAGCGAAGGCCCGGACGACCCGCCCGAGCCGCCAAAGCCCCGGCCACGGAAGCAGCCCACCGTCCCGGAGACCCGGCGGGCGGCGGCGCCCGCGCCCGCTCCTGAGGAGCCCGGCGGCCAGGCACCCGCACTCGCCGACGCCGACCCCGAGGCGGTCGCCGTACTCACCGCCCTGCGCCGGGTGGACCCCCGCCTCGTCCTGTCCGCCCAGGAGGCCGCCCGCCTGGCACCGGCGGTCGCCGAGTGGCTGGGGGCCGGAGTCGGGCCGCGGGAGATCACGGAGCTGCTGACCGTACGGCTCCCCGACCATTTTCAGGGCCCGGCCGGCAAGCGACCTCGCCTTCCGGCTCAGGGAAACTCCGCTGCCGACGCCTCCCCCGCTGCCCCCGGCGGTCGAGCGCCCGGGCTTGCTGCCCTTCCAGACCTGCGACGGCTGCGAGCGTGGCTTCCGCGCCCCGCAGCCCGGACACTGCCGGAGCTGCCCGGACCGTCTCGCCGGGCAACGTCTGCGTGCGGCGGGCTGAGCCGGTGGGGCTCATGGATGAGTAGGTGAGTGACCCCCGAGATGGGGGCTGGGTCGTCCGAGGCCGATTGACATGCGTTTCGCCGCCTCCTCCAGCACTCCCGTCCGCTTGCAGAACGCGAACCGTACGAAGGGCGCGCCCTGCTCACGGTGGTCGTAGAAGACCGCGTTGGGGATGGCGACGACTCCGGCGCGTTCCGGCAGGCTCCGGCAGAAGGCGACGCCGTCGGTTTCGCCGAGGGGGCGGATGTCGGTGGTGATGAAGTAGGTGCCCGAGGGGTGGAAGACCCGGAACCCGGCTTCCGCGAGGCCCGCCGCCAGCAGGTTCCGTTTGGTGAGCATGTCGGCGCGGAAGTCCGTGAAGTACGAGTCGGGGAGGGACAGGGCCTCGGCGACCGCGTACTGGAACGGGCCCGCCGAGACGTACGTCAGGTACTGCTTCGCCGAGCGCACCGCCGTGACCAGCTCCGGGGTCGCCGTCACCCACCCGACCTTCCAGCCGGTGAACGAGAAGGTCTTGCCGCTGCTCGAAATGGTGACCGTGCGCTCGCGCATCCCCGGGAACGTCGCGAGCGGCACGTGCTCGGCGTCGTCGAAGACCAGGTGTTCGTACACCTCGTCCGTCACCACCAGCAGATCGCGCTCCACCGCCAGCTCGGCGATCGCGGCCAGTTCCTCACGGGTGAGGACGGTGCCGGTCGGATTGTGCGGGGTGTTGATCAGCAGCAGCCGGGTGCGGTCGGTGACGGCGTCGCGCAGCTCGTCGAGGTCGAGACGGAACCGGCCCTCCTCCTCGTGCGCCCGCAGGGTGACCGGCACCCGGCGCCCGCCGGCCATGGCGATGCACGCCGCGTAGGAGTCGTAGTACGGCTCGAAGGCGATCACCTCGTCCCCGGGCTCCACCAGGGCCAGCAGAGCGGCGGCGATGGCCTCCGTGGCGCCCGCGGTGACCAGGACCTCCGTGTCGGGGTCGTAGGACAGGCCGTAGCGGCGCTGCTGGTGGGCGGTGATCGCCGTGCGCAGCTCGGGGACGCCGGGGCCCGGCGGGTACTGGTTGCCACGGCCGTCCCGCAGAGCCCGTACGGCGGCCTCCCGGATCTCCTCGGGGCCGTCGGTGTCGGGGAAGCCCTGCCCGAGGTTGATGGCACCGGTGCTCAGGGCCAGGGCGGACATCTCGGCGAAGATCGTCGTCCCGAACTCGGCGAGCCGGCGGTTCAGGAGGGGGCGCGCGCTGGAGGTCATGCCGGTCATCCTGCGCCGAAGCTCTGGAGTTCCTCAACTCCGCTTTCAGCCGCGCGCGGGGAGGGCATCACCGCTTCACGCAAGAGCGAGGCGCCCACGGGGGGCCGCTTCGGGGGAATGAAAGGAGGGGTGACGCCATGATCGTCGGCATCATCCTGGCGGTGGTCGGAGTCGTCCTGGTCGGGGCGCTGGTCTCCAAGGCCCGCAGGGGCTCTTCCGGACGGACGGCGCGTCGCGGGGCGTGGGCTTCCACCGGTTCGAGCGGCAGCAGCCACAACAGCTGGTGGGCCGGCGGGGGAGACTCCGGCTCCTCCGGCGGCGGGCACTCCTGCGGCGGCGGATCGTCCTGCGGGGGCGGCGGCGGTGGCTGCGGCGGCGGAGGCAGCTGACCCACGTCGGCCGTCTCACGACGGGAAGCCGCATCCACCGAACGCGGGGTCCGCACCCGGACCCCGCGTTGTCATGTGCGGATCGGTGCCGCCTCGGACGGGTGGCCGCTCGAATGTCTGTCGAGTGGCTCCGGTGGATCCCGGCAACGTTCCCTGCCTGTAGGACAACTCGCGTCGTGTGGTGGCCGGTTCGGGGGTGACCCGGCAACTGCGCGCGTCGCGCGGCCCCTTCGGGGGGCCGGCCCCATCCCGGGCTCGCGTCCGTCGCGGCGCCGGGCGTGAACCACGGCGCACCGGCGCACGCCTCCCCGGTGCCAGCGCACGCCGTAGTTGAACAGTTGAGCTGTGGAGCCCTCTGAGGGATGGAAACCCTACGAACTTGGGTAAAAACGCTGTGGCGGCGCCACCGTTCATGATTCCCTCTAAGTCACCGACGCAGCCCCTCGGACGTCCTGCGGACACCTTCCTGTAACCGGCCGACCGGGCTGACCCGGGCCGACATCCCCCAGTGCGACCGGGGCGCAGCGGACCCCTCTCCCTCTCCCTCTCCTTTTGTGTGCTTGCGGAGCCGATCCATGCTCACGACCCTGAACACCTCCTACACCGACACGCGCGCGGCCGATCTCGCCTGGGCCCTGGGGCGCGAGCCGCTCCCCGCGCTGGCCACGCTCGATCTCGAACTGGCGGGCATCAAAGTGCAGTTGCGGCTCCTCGGTGCGTCCCACCAAGTCCTGCTGGAAGAGGAGCGGGGGGTCTGCTCGGAAACGGTGGCGTGCATCGCCGGCAGCAGCACTCCGTTGCCGCTCGGCGTCGCCGAACGGGTGGGCGACTGGGACTACGAGTTCGCGGCCCGTGTCGAGGTGCTCTCGCCCGGCTCCTTCGCGGGCCGCGCCCAGGAGTTGCTGGCCCTCGTCTCCGACCATCCGCACGGCCTCGTCGGCGTCTTCCCCGGCAGCCCGTACGCTTTCACGGCCCTGCTCGCCCAGTACCACGAGGGGCAGGTGCACTGGCGGACCTGGCACGCCTATCCGCAGGACGGGCAGTTGGTGGCGACACGCACCAAGGTGGGCATGCGGGTTCCCGCGGTTACCTCCGCCGACTGACGGCCGACCGCTGCCCGGCCGGTCG
Organism: Streptomyces sp. NPDC092370; assembly: GCF_044755265.1. Taxonomy (NCBI): domain Bacteria; kingdom Bacillati; phylum Actinomycetota; class Actinomycetes; order Kitasatosporales; family Streptomycetaceae; genus Streptomyces; species Streptomyces sp. NPDC092370. Next base: position 46,784 of record NZ_JBIVQO010000019.1, read on the forward strand.
AACCGCGGGCGGCGAGCCGAATCTCGCACCGATGTCCGGCGTCTGTAAACCAGCACCACACGTGTGGGTGACGAACCGCGCTCGAGGTGTGACGTAACGTCACAGCGTGATCGAGCCGCACGCGCCCGCCCCGCCCGGTTGCCCGCCGCCCCGGAGCGCGCCGGGCGGTCCCGGCGGCCCGGCGCGACTGCCCGTCCGGCCCGGCACCGGACGGTTCATGGTCCTCGCGGGGGTGTTCGTCTGCGCGGCCTGCGGACTCGTGTACGAGCTGGAACTCGTCGCGCTCGCCTCGTACTTGATGGGCGACTCCGTCACACAGGCGTCCGTCGTGCTCTCCGTCATGGTCTTCGCGATGGGCATCGGCTCCCTCGCCGCGAAGCGGCTGCGCCGGCTCGCCGCGGCCGGCTTCGGCGCCGTCGAGGCCACCCTCGCGCTCGTCGGCGGGTGCAGCGCGATGGCCCTGTACGCCGTGTTCGCCTGGTCCGGCGACTGGGGCGGCATGTGGGCCAGCGGGCCGCGCTGCCTGCTCGTCGCCTTCTCCCTGGCCACCGGCCTGCTCATCGGCGCCGAGGTCCCGCTGCTGATGGAGCTGATCCAGCGCATCCGGCGCCAGGACGCCGGCGGCGCGGTCGCCGACCTGTTCGCCGCCGACTATGTCGGTGCCCTCGTCGGCGGCCTCGCCTTTCCCTTCCTTCTGCTGCCCTTCTTCGGTCAGTTGACCGGCGCGCTGCTCACCGGCGCGGTCAACGCGGTCGTCGGCGGTGCGCTGGTGCTCGGCCTGTTCCGCCGGGACCTGACCCGGCGTGCCCGGTGGCTGCTGCTGCTCGGCAACGCCCTCGTCCTCGCGATCCTCGCCTCGGCGGCCGTCCTCGTCGACGACTTCGAACAGGCCGCGCGGCGGGCGGTGTACGGCGGGGACGTCCGCGTGGCGCTCCGGAGCGGGGCGCAGGAGGTCGTCCTCACCGGGGGCACGCACGGCAGGCCCCTCGACCTGTTCCTCGACGGCCGCCTGCGGGTCAGCGGACGCGACGAACCGCGCTACCACGAGGCCCTCGTCCACCCCGCGATGAGCGGGCCGCACGCACGTGTGCTGATTCTCGGCGGCGGCGACGGCCTGGCCGCACGCGAGGTGTTGCGCCACCCCGGCGTGGACCGGGTCGACGTCGTCGAACCGGACGCGGAGGTGGTCCGGCTGGCGCGCACCGACCCGGGCCTGTCCGCGCTCAACCAGCACGCGTTCGGCGACCCGCGGGTGCGGGTGACGACCGAGGACGCCTTCGGCCGGCTGCGCGGAGCGGACCCGGCGACGTACGACGTGGTCGTCTCGGATCTGCCGGACCCGGGCATGACCGCGAGCACGAAGCTGTACTCGCAGGAGTTCTACGGCCTCGCCCGGCGGGTGCTGGCCCCCCGCGGGAGGCTGGTGGTGCACGCAGGGCCGGTCGCGTCCGGCCCCCGGGTGTACTGGACGGTCGAGGCGACGCTGCGCGCGGCCGGTTTCGACACCGCCCCCTACGGCACCGGCGGCCGCCGCACCGGTTTCGCCACCGGCCCCGACCGCACCCCCGCCGGCCGCTCCCGGGCGCCCCGGGACTGGGGTTTCGTCCTGGCCGCCCGCACGGACCCGCGGCCGCGGCTCGACCCGGACGGTCCACGGCCGAGCGTCCTCACGGAGGAGCTGCTGGCGGCGGGGGAGCGGGCGGCGCGGGCGACGCGGATCGAGGGGTTGCCGGCGTCGACGCTGGTGCATCCGCGGTACTGAGGAAGCCGCGCCCGCAAGGGGCCGCGAGGATACGCCTGGCGGGGGTGGATCGGGGGCGAATCCCTCAGGCGGGGGTGCGTTTCGGGCTCCGCTGGGTAGAGTCCGTCGACATGGAGCACGAGGTGTTCGTTCCGGTTCCGGCGGAGCGGCTCAGGGAGGTGCTGGACGACCCCGCGCGGGTCGCCCGGGCCGTTCCCGGGCTCCAGCAGGACGCCGGCGCCGAGCCCGTCGCCGGGCGGCTGAAGATCCGGGTCGGCAGCCACTCCGTCACGTATCGGGGTGCCGTACGGGTGCTCCGGCGGGACGACGACGCGTACGCCGTCGAGGGCGAGGTGCAGGAGGCGCGCGGCAGCGGCTCGGTCCGGTTCGCCCTGCGGATCGCCCTGCGCGAGGCGGCGGACGGCTGCACCCTCGTGTACGACGCCACCGCCTCCGCGGACGGCCGGATCACGGACCTCCCCGCGGACGCGGTGGAAGGGGCCGTCGTCCGGCTGCTGAACCGTTTCGCGGAGCAGCTGGCCGCGACGGCCGCGGACGCGGACGACCGGGCGCCGCGGCCCCCGGCCGGGGCCGACGCGGGGGAAGGGGCGCAGGCCCCTGCCGGTGCCGGTCTCACCGAGGAACCCCCGGCCCCGGAGCGCCCCTCCGTCTTCGGCGCCGATGTCCCGCCCTCCCCGCCCGGACCCGCGGACGAGGACGACGAGGACGACGAGGAGGACGTCGCCGAGGCGGCGCACGCGCGGCGGACCATGATCGGGCGCAGTGCCGAGGAGGTGGACCACGCGCCGCCGCGCGGCCGGTACGCTCCCGTGCCGGCGCCGCAGACCGTGACGCCCGCGGCCCCCCTGCGCTGGGCGGCCCCGGCGGCGGCGCTGGCGCTGGCGTCGGCCGTCGTGGCGGTTCGGGCGCTGCGCAGGCGCCGCTGAGCCGTTCGGTAGTCGGACGGGCCCGCGTGCTGGGTGGCCCCGGCGGCGGCGCTGGCGTCGGCCGTCGTGGCGGTTCGGGCGCTGCGCAGGCGCCGCTGAGCCGTTCGGCAGTCGGACGGG
>NZ_JBIVQO010000019.1:49688-54027 GCF_044755265.1 Streptomyces sp. NPDC092370
GGGCCCGCGTGCTGGGCGGCCCCGGCGGCGGCGCTGGCGCTGGCGTCGGCCGTCGTGGCGGTTCGGGCGCTGCGCAGGCGCCGCTGAGCCGTTCGGTAGCCGGACGGGCCCGCGTGCTGGGCGGCCCCGGCGGCGGCGCTGGCGCTGGCGTCGGCCGTCGTGGCGGTTCGGGCGCTGCGCAGGCGCCGCTGAGCCGTTCGGCAGCCGGAGGGGCCCGCGTGCCGGGCGGACATGGCCGAAGCACCCCGCAACCCGTGAGGCCCTCTTGATCACCGCAGTAGGGTCGTCCCGTGAGTGACGAAGACATCACGCTGACCGCGGGTGACGCGGAGGTGACCGTGCAGCCGGGCAACGGCGGCCGGGTGGGAGGGCTGCGGATCGGCGGCGTCGAACTGCTCCGCCAGGGTGAGAGGTTCGGGTGCTTCCCGATGGTGCCGTGGTGCGGACGGATCCGGGACGGACGGTTCCTGGACGGCGCCGAAGTGCGCCGGATGCCCCTCAACGCCCCGCCCCACGCCATCCACGGCACCGTCCGCGACGGCGCCTGGCGCACCGCCCGCACGAGCGCCGACGAGGCCGTTCTCACCTGCGAGCTCGCCGACCCCTGGCCCCATCCGGGCCTCGTCACCCAGATCGTCTCCCTCACCGAGGACGCGCTGACGCTGACCATGTCCGTCGAGACGTACCAGTCGTCCTTCCCGGCGCAGATCGGCTGGCACCCCTGGTTCAACCGGAATCTCGGCGGCGAGGACGTGACCCTCGCCTTCGACCCCGCCTGGCAGGAGGAGCGCGGCGCCGACCATGTGCCCACCGGCAACCGCATCGCCCCGAAGCCCGGCCCCTGGGACGACTGCTTCGGCATGCCCGGCGGCGTCGAGGCGACCCTGACCTGGCCCGGTCAGCTGGAGCTGAAGGTGGCCAGCCGCGAGGAGTGGGTGGTCGTCTACGACGAGCAGGAGGCGGCCGTGTGCGTGGAACCGCAGACCGGCCCGCCCAACGGGCTCAACACGTCGCCCCACCTGGTCACACCCCTGGAGCCGCTGGAGGCCGCCACCACCTGGAGCTGGCGCCGCCTCTAAGCTGGGCGCCATGACGGACACGCGTGGCGCGCTGCTGCAGCAGATCAAGGACAAGGCCGTGGTGCACGGCAAGGTGACCCTGTCGTCGGGCCTCGAGGCCGACTACTACGTCGACCTGCGCCGCATCACCCTCGACGGCGAGGCCGCCCCGCTCGTCGGGCAGGTGCTGCTGGACCTGACCGACGAGCTGCGGTTCGACGCCGTCGGCGGTCTCACCATGGGCGCCGACCCGGTCGCCGCCGCCATGCTGCACGCGGCCGCCGCGCGCGGGAAGCGCCTGGACGCGTTCGTCGTGCGCAAGGCCGCCAAGGCGCACGGCCTGCAGCGGCGCGTCGAGGGCCCGGACATCGCGGGCCGCCGCGTGCTGGTCGTCGAGGACACCTCCACCACCGGCGGCTCCCCGCTCACCGCCGTCGAGGCCGTGCGCGAGGCCGGGGCCGAGGTCGTCGCCGTCGCGACCATCGTCGACCGGGCGACCGGTGCCGCCGAGAAGATCCAGGAGGGCGCCGGGGTGCCGTACCTCTTCGCCTTCTCCAAGGACGAGCTGGGCCTCGACTGACCGGGTACTGACCAGGGCGTGGACGGTGGCCTGGACCTTCCGGCCAAGTCTGGAAAGATGGGGCCGACGATGACGTCGCACCCCAAGGTCTAGGTCAGGGCCGTTAGACACAGCAGTACGTCAACCCGCAGATACAAGGAGCGGACGCATGCCCATCGCAACTCCCGAGGTCTACAACGAGATGCTGGACCGGGCGAAGGCAGGAAAGTTCGCCTACCCGGCCATCAACGTGACCTCCACCCAGACCCTGCACGCGGCCCTGCGCGGTTTCGCTGAGGCGGAGAGCGACGGCATCGTCCAGATCTCCACGGGTGGCGCCGAGTTCCTGGGCGGCCAGTACAGCAAGGACATGGTGACCGGCGCGGTCGCCCTGGCCGAGTTCGCGCACATCGTCGCCGAGAAGTACCCGGTGAACATCGCGCTGCACACCGACCACTGCCCCAAGGACAAGCTCGACGGGTACGTGCGTCCGCTGCTGGCGCTGTCCCAGAAGCGCGTCGAGGCCGGTCTGAACCCGCTGTTCCAGTCGCACATGTGGGACGGCTCGGCCGAGACCCTCGCCGACAACCTCTCCATCGCGCAGGAGCTGCTGGAGCAGGCCCGCGCCGCGAAGATCATCCTCGAGGTGGAGATCACCCCGACCGGTGGCGAGGAGGACGGCGTCTCCCACGAGATCAACGACTCCCTCTACACCACGGTCGACGACGCGATCCGCACCGCCGAGGCCCTCGGCCTGGGCGAGAAGGGCCGCTACCTGCTGGCCGCGTCCTTCGGCAACGTGCACGGCGTGTACAAGCCGGGCAACGTCGTCCTGCGTCCCGAGCTGCTGAAGGAGCTGAACGAGGGCGTCGCCGCCAAGTTCGGCAAGGGCTCCCCGTTCGACTTCGTCTTCCACGGCGGCTCCGGCTCCTCGGAGGAGGAGATCCGCACCGCGCTGGAGAACGGCGTCGTGAAGATGAACATCGACACCGACACCCAGTACGCGTTCACGCGTCCGGTCGCGGACCACATGTTCCGCAACTACGACGGTGTCCTGAAGGTCGACGGCGAGGTCGGCAACAAGAAGACCTACGACCCGCGCACCTGGGGCAAGCTGGCCGAGGCCTCCATGTCCGCGCGTGTCGTCGAGGCCTGCGGCAACCTGCGCTCGACCGGCACGAAGATCAAGTAAGTCCCGGTTCCACTCGCGTCGAGCCCGGCACCTCCTGGGGTGCCGGGCTCTTCCGTATGCTCCTATGCTCCCTGCATGCCCGATGTCCGGTTGGCCTCCCCGCAGGGCAAGTGGGTCCTGCTCACCACCGTCCTCGGCTCCGGCATGGCGATGCTGGACTCGACCGTCGTCAACGTGGCCCTGCCGCGTATCGGCCGTGACCTCGACGCGAACCTGTCCGCGTTGCAGTGGACCGTCAACGCCTACATGGTCACGCTGGCCGGGCTGATCCTGCTGGGCGGGGCGCTCGGGGACCGGTTCGGTCGGCGGAAGGTGTTCGTCATCGGTGTGGTGTGGTTCGCGGTGGCGTCGCTGCTGTGCGGGATCGCGCCGAACGCGGGCGTGCTGATCGCGGCGCGGGCCCTGCAGGGGGTGGGCGGTGCGCTCCTCACCCCCGGGTCGCTGGCGCTGATCCAGGCGTCCTTCCATCCCGACGACCGGGGGCGGGCCGTGGGCCTGTGGTCCGGCTTCGGCGGGATCGCGGCGGCGGTCGGGCCGTTCGTCGGCGGCTGGCTGGTGGACGGGCCGGGCTGGCGGTGGGTGTTTCTGCTGAACGTGCCGCTCGCGCTGCTGTGCGTGCCCGTCGCCCTGCGGCACGTGCCCGAGTCGGGTGGGGAACAGCGGGCGCACGGGCGGTTCGACGTGCTCGGGGCCGTGCTGGGGGCGCTGGCCCTCGCGCTGGTGACGTACGCGCTCATCGAGGCGAGCGGGGGCGGTGCGGTGGTGGCGGTCTCGGCGGTGGCCGGAGCGGCCGCGGCCGTGGCGTTCGTGCTCGTCGAGCGGCGCCGGCCCGATCCGATGATGCCGCCGGACATCTTCGCGTCCCGGCAGTTCACGGCCGTCAACATCGTCACGCTGTGCGTGTACGCGGCCCTCGGCGGGTTCTTCTTCCTCGCCGCGCTCCAGCTCCAGGTGGTCGTGGGCTACTCGGCCCTCGCCACCGGTATCGCGCTGCTGCCGACGACCGTGCTGATGCTGCTGCTGTCCGCGCGGTCCGGGGAACTGGCCGGCCGGATCGGGCCCCGGATCCCGCTGACGGTGGGGCCGCTGCTGTGCGCGGCCGGGATGCTGCTGATGCTGCGGGTCGGGCCGGGGGCGTCCTACCTCGCCGATGTGCTGCCGGCGCTGCTGGTGCTCGGGCTGGGCCTGGTCACGCTGGTGGCGCCGCTGACGGCGACGGTGCTGGGCTCGGTGAGCGTGGTGCGAGCGGGGCTGGCCAGCGGCATCAACAACGCGGCGGCCCGGGCGGCGGGCCTGATGGCGGTGGCGGCGCTGCCGCTGCTGGTGGGGATGGGGGAGGAGGCGTACCGGGAGCCGGCCGCCTTCGACACGGCGTTCGGGAAGGCGATGGGGTGGTGTGCCGGGGCGTTGGTTCTGGGGGCGGTCGTCACGGCTGCGGTGGTACGGAATCCGCCACCGGGCTGCAGGCGGCCGGAGTGCCTGCGGCACGGCGGTGTGACGGCGCCCCCGCTGGAGGGGGAGCCGGTACGG
>NZ_JBIVQO010000019.1:54125-116026 GCF_044755265.1 Streptomyces sp. NPDC092370
GGAGGAGGGTGCCGTAGTCGGTACCTCGCAGGCCCGGTTGCGGACCTCTGCCGGGGCCCGTGCCCGGCCCGTCTGCCTGGTGACCCCGGGGGCCGGAGCCGGTACGGAGGAGGGTGCCGTAGTCGGTACCTCGCAGGCCCGGTTGCGGACCTCTGCCGGGGCCCGTGCCCGGCCCGTCTGCCTGGTGACCCCGGGGGCCGGAACCGGTACGGAGGAGGGTGCCGTAGTCGGTACCTCGCAGGCCCGGTTGCGGACCTCTGCCGGGGCCCGTGCCCGGCCCGTCTGCCCGGGGACCCCGGGGGCGCGAGATGCTCGCGTCGGGGGCCGTGCCGCCGAGGTCGCCGCTGCGCATCCCACGTCCTCGCTCGCCTGGGCGCAGCTCGCCGACGACGCGCTCGGGCGCGGCGCGGCCGTGGAGGCGTACGCGTACGCCGGTACGGGTCACCCCCGCGGTCGGGACGCGCTGCGCCGCAACGGCTGGAGGGGTACGACCCGGTGCCAGGGGGCACGGCTGCACGTAGCCGTTCAGTTCTGTATCCCGTGCCGCCGCCGCTGTCTGAGCGACGGCGGCACGGGCGTTTCGGCTGCGGTGACTACTGCTTCAGCTCGGCGTACGCCTCGGCGCTGCTGTCCTTGAGGAACTGCCAGCACCGCTCCGTCTCGTCCTTCTCGCTGATCTCGCCGGCAGCGCGAGCGAGGGCGGCCAGGCAGCGCAGGAACCCGCGATTGGCCTGGTGGTCCCAAGGGATGGGGCCATGTCCCTTCCACCCGGCCCGGCGCAGGGCGTCCAGACCGCGGTGGTAACCGGTCCGGGCGTACGCGTACGACTCGACCACTCGCCCCGCCTCGAAGGCGTCGTCCGCGAGCATCGCCCAGGCCAGGGAGAACGTCGGATGCTTCGCCGCGACCTCGGCCGGTGCCAGGGACTCCTCGCCCAGCATGCGGTACGCGTCTTCGTTCTCCGGCAGGTACGTCGGCTCCGGACCGCCGAGCAGGTTCTTGTGCGTCGTCATGGAAGCAGTCTGCCACTGGATGGGAGGTCGTTGAGGTCTGCGAGGACAACGATCCCTCCGTGTACCAGCGCAGACGGTACGCCCCGGGTTCCGCCGGATGCCGGAGGCTCTGACGGCCGGGCGGATCGACGGGGTCGTCGGAGCTGGGCCGAGGGCGTGACATCCGGCCGCACCGGCAAGGCCGTCTCCTGCCGTGTCGTCCTCCTCCAGCGCGGCATGAACCCCATGTTCCGTTCAGCGCCCTCCATCGCCGCCTCCCCGTCGGCCGCCAGGTGTCGCTGGATGGCCGGGGGTGGGCAGGGTGCTTGCCGCGTGGTCCGTCCTGGTTCGTCCGGTGCTCACGGACCGAAGGGACCCACCTGATCACCGGCACCGTTCCCGCTCCGCGGTCCAGGCCGGCCCACGCCGGGACCGCAGGTGACGCTACGTCATATGCTGGGCATAGGTGCCGCATTGCGATCACATCGGGATCTTTTCTGGGAAGAATCCGACGTCAATTGACACTTGCGATGCCCAAGCTTCATGATCACGCGGCAGCCGGTTGGCTGAATATCGTTGGCGCCCCTCCCCGGTCAGGGGATGGGGTCACACTCTGGAGCGCTCATGAGCCTCAGCTCTGCCCGCATACGCCGCGCAGGCGTCACTACTCTGCTTGCCGCTCTCGCGGTCGGCGCAGTCGCCACCACCGCCTCCGCGGCGACGTGGAGCACATCCAACCGTTACCTCCGTTCGGCCGTGTCGGGAGACGAGACGTCCAACTGGTACGCGGTCGGAACGAACACGCAGTACATCACCCAGAACCTGTGCGTGACCCGCTACGGGGGCCGCATCGCCTACGACTTCAAGAAGTCGGTGACAGGCTTCGACGAGTGGGTTGCCTGGCGGGACTGGTCCTGTGACAACGCCGCCTACACCAAGAGCTACGCGGGCGAGGGCAACGGCTACTACTACGCGAAGGTCGCCTCCACCCCGTCCGGCGGCGTGGTCGACGAGCTCAACCTCAAGGTTTACCGCGTCACCTCCTGACAAGGAATCACCCTCTTATGACACCCGTTCTCTCCTGTCGCGGTGTGGTCAAGACGTACGGTAAGCGCACCGTGCTGGACGGCGTGTCCCTGAGCGTGGAGGCCGGTCAAGTGACCGGCCTCCTCGGCCTCAACGGGGCAGGCAAGACCACCCTCATGCGTATAGCCACCGGCCTTGTCGCCCCCACCGCAGGTGAGGTGCAGGTCCTCGGACACTCCTTGCCGATGCGTCCCCCCACACTGGCGCGTGTCGGTGCCGCCCTGGACGCCCCCGCCTTCTACCGGTGGATGACGGGACGCGGCATGCTCCGCGTACTCCTGGACACCGCGGGCCTGCCCGATGACGGCCGTGCCGATCGCGCACTGGAACGCGTCGGCCTGGCGGATGCCGCGAAGCGCCGAGTCCGGACGTACTCGCAGGGAATGCGCCAGCGGCTGGCGATCGCCGCCGCCCTGATGAAGGAACCCGCCCTGCTGATCCTCGACGAACCGACCAACGGCCTCGATCCCGCGGGCGTGCGCCTGATACGCGGCATCATCGCCGAAGAGACCGCCCGCGGCGCGGGCATCCTCATATCCAGCCATCAGCTGGACGAGATCGCCCGGCTGTGTGACAGCATCGTCATGATCTCGCAGGGCCTGGTGAGTGCCTCGGGGACGGTCGAGCAGCTCGGTCTCGGCGCGGCCGACGGACCGCAGGACCTGGAAGACTGGTTCTTCGCCCAGCAGCGGACCGATGTCCGCACCCCCGTCCAGGAGAACGGGGCCGGGGTCCAATGAAATCCTGGCTGCGTCTGCTCAGCTGCGAACTGCGCCGCACACTGCCCCGCCTGCTCCCCGTGGCCATGCTCCTTCTGCTGGCCGTCGGCATCACTCTCCAGACGCTCAACGCGCAGCGCGTCGCGTACAACAACCTGCAGAACGTGCGTACCGGCCTCACGAAGCTGACTCCGGAAAATTGTGCCGAGGACGCGGCGAACCTCCCACCGGATGCCCCCGCCGACGCGTACCTCAAGGACTGTCTGGACGGCCTGGAGAACACGCGCGCGGCATACGAGAACATCGAGGCCCAATTCACGGCCACCGCTGAGCAGATGGGGCTCGCTCAGCACCCCCTCGGTGCCGTCGGATGGACATTCGGCTGGCTCGCCACCGCACCCGGCTTGCTCTCGGTCCTGGTCCTCGCCGCATTCTTCACCGCCGGCGAGTGGTCGCGCGGTACAGCGGTGCCGCTACTGCTGCAGGAACAGCGGCTGTGGCGACTGCTGTCCGCCAAGGCCGCCGTGCTCTGGCTGTGGTCCCTGCTGGCGGCCACGCTAACGTCGGCAGGTGTCTGGCTCCTGACTGTGATGTACACGCGTCGCGCCTTCCCGCTCCACCGGATGGTCGCGCCGGACGAGGTCTCGGCCTACACACTGCAGCGGGGCGGCACCGGCCTGCTGGTCCTGGGCGTGGCCTGCGTGGCCGCCGTCGGGCTGGCGGCAGTCGTACGCATGCCGCTGCGCACGGTCCTCATCGGGGTGCTGGTCCTGGCTGTCGCCACCATGCCTGTCTCGTCGTGGCTGCCCGGCCCGGTCCTGGCCGACGGAATGGGCCTCTCACCCGGGCTGAACGTCCACGACCACCTGTGGACCTCGGCGGTTGATTCAGCCGCTCCCGCTTCTGCTGCCGTGCGGGCACTGCCCTGGGTCGCACTGCTCTGCCTGGCGTTGTGGCAGGGCTGGCGCACCCGTCCGCGTGATCTGGTCTGAGGGGCGGAACCATGAGAGGGATCATCGCCCCACTGCGGGCGGAAGTACGACTGGCGGCCCAACCGGCGGCCGTACTGACCGTCCTGCTTGCCGTTGCCGCCGCGGTGCGTGCGGTCTTCTCGTACCTCGACGGCGTCCAGCACGGACCGAACGGCCTGGACGCGAGCATCACCGCGCTGGCCACTCCGGCCGGGGCGCTCCAGGCGGCCGCATGGCACCACTCCTCCCTGCTCGGGTTGCTGTTCGTCGCGATGCTGTGCGCGGTGGTGCTGGCCGAGGGCCTGGAAAGCGGGACATGGCCGCTTGTGCGTCTCTACCAGGGGCGCGTCTGGCTGCTGGTGGTACGCAAGATCGTGGTCGTGCTGTTCTTCGCGATGCTCAGCATGGTGGTGACCGCGGTGGCGCTCTGGGCCGCCTTCCGGGTGACTCACTCCGTAGAGCCCCCCGGCGGATCGCAGCCCGTGGACATGCCGACGGCTGTTCCGGGCTGGAACGAGGCACTGACGACCTGCGCCAGGGCGCTGCTCGTGCTGTCGTTCTTCGCGACGCTCACCGCGTGCGGGGCCGCCGTGGCGCGGGCCGTGATCGCCGCCGCCGTCCTGGGAGCGGGTCCGCTCGTGGTCACGTTGCCGCTCGTGACCACGGACTTCCGCGTCTGGGTGCCGCATTACTGGATCGCCGCCTGGATGAAGCTGCCCGAGGGCGCGCAGTGGAGTCTCTACTGGTGGAGCTCCGCGCCAGGGTCCCCGAACGCCGGTACAGCACTGACCGTACTCTCCGCCCTGGCCGGCTTCCTGCTGCTGGTGGCGTGGCTGTCCCTGCGTACGGAGAGGTCCCTGTCGCCCCGCGCGTGAGAGTCCGGGGCGTCACGTCGGCATGGAAATGAGTCAGTCCCAGGTGTGCATACGTTCGCGGGGGGCTTCCCCTCGCCCGGTCGCTCTTGTCGTGGCGGTCGTCTTCACGGCGTTGGCCTGCCTCCAGCAAGTGCTGCTGATCGCCGGCTTCGGTGACTGGCTGCCCGGATGGCAGCCGTGGCCGTACCTGCTGGTCGCGGCCCCGGCGTGGTTGCTGGCCCGCCCCTGGTGGAGCCAGGCACACGTCACGTCTGCCTGGCTCCACGGCGTGGACAGGCTACGACGCGTCCCTGTGCGGGTGCTCGTCCTCGGTGTGCTGGCCCTGGCCGCCGGCGTGTGGGCCGTACTGCAGGACTACGAGCCACACCTCGGCCACGAGGAGGCCGTCTACGCCAACAAGGCCCGGTCCTGGCTGGACGGGACCCCCGACGCCGGCTGGGGTACGTATCGACCGGTCGGCCTTCCCGCGCTCGGCACCCTGGCTCTCGCCCTGCACGACGACGCGGGCGCTCTGCGCGTCGTGGCCCTGGTCCTGGCACTGTTCACGCTCATGACCACGTACCTGGTCGCGGCCGCCTGGACGACACCTCGGCGGGCCGTCGTGGCGATGCTCGTCGTTCTCAGCGGACTCGGTTTCCTGCGCCGGGTACCGGAGTTCCTCAATGACATAGGCAGCACCGGGCTCCTTCTCCTGGTCGTCTTCCTGCTCGTCCGCGCTCAGGAGAAGCCGGGCTCGCGCGCGCTGCTGGCTGTGCCCTTCGTCGTACTGGCCGCCTTCTACCTGCGGTACGGGGTGGTGGGGAACCTCGTCGCGGTCGGTCTCGCGGCACTGCTCGCTTACGGCCCACGGGCCTGGGCCGCACGGGGCCGTCCTCTCGCCGTCGCCGCCATCGTCCTTCTCGTCGGCCTGATTCCGCATTTTTTGTATGCCACGAAGGCCACGGGCGGGCCGCTCGGCCTCATCTTCTCGGCCACCAAGCAGGCCAATCGCCTCTTCGTGGGTGACGGGCTCCTCTACTACCTGGCGATCTTTCCGTACCGACTGGCCGGAGACCTGGGCGCGGTCGTCATGGCCGCCGGAGTCTTCACCACTGTGACCGCCGTACGACGACTTCTGCGCAGCCGCCGCCCGGACGGGCAGGCGCTGCGGATGGTCGAACGCCGACAGGTGTTCCTGGGGACGACGGCCCTGCTCGTCTTCGTCATTCTTGGCATCGCCACCGACGGCGAACCGCGCTTCGTCTACCTGTCCGTCGTCCTGCTCACCGTGCTCGGTGTCCAGTCCGTTGCCGAATCGGCCGGACGGTGGGCCGCACCCGTACTCGCCGCGGTTGCCGCGCTCGCCGCCGTCACAGTGCTGGGTACATCCCAGGTCGTCGCACACGGCGCGATGCCGGGCCCCGACCGACTGAGCAAGTCGACCGTGCCCGTCGCCCGGCAGCTCTCCTCATCCGGACCGTGCCTGCTGGTGACCGGCTACGAGCCGGAAGTCGGCTGGTACTCGGGGTGCGATGCCGTCACCTACGCCCAGTTCCGGCGGATGGACGTGCCTGAGAACACCGAAGTCAGCCTGCTGCTGTTCGAGCGGGGTCGGCTGCAACCGGGAACGGCGGGCCTGAAGCAGCTGATCGGTGACCGAGAGACCCGTGTCCGCAGGATCCCGACCCAGGGTTCACTCGGCGCGGCCACCGTCATCACGCTGCGCTGACGACAGCCATCCGGCTCCCTGCCGCGGCCATGATGCGCCCGGAGGCCGCCCGGGTCCCAGGTGTATCGACCTGAAGCGTTGTTCACGCGGGTGATGGGTGGCTCTCCTCCGAGTGCGGTGTGGCAGTGACCTTGTCGTCGCTGTGGATCTCGTCGTAGGCCAGGCGGGTGTGGTCGTCGACGGCGCGGTGGATGCAGCCGAAGCCGGTGGTGCGGCGGCGGTCGGGGCAGGCGGCCCGGTCGTGCGTCCGCCGGCCTCCACCGTCGGGGATGCGGCCGAGTCACGTCCACGTGGATCAGCTCGCCGGGCCGGTCGGGTTCGCAGCGGCGGATGACCTGTCCGGTGGGCCGGTCCAGGAAGGCCAGGCGGTTCAGGCCGTGCCGTACCAGGACCCGGTGGACCGTCGAGGCGGGCAGGCCCAGGAACGGACCGATACGGGCCGGGCCCGGCTTGCGCGGCGCAGGTCCTGGGCTGGGAACACGCTCCGTGCACGCGAGGCCCGTCCACGAAAGGCGGGCCTTGCGGTTTCGGGGGACCATTGCGGAAGATGCCCCTGGGGACCGGGGCCCCCGTGTCGGATTCGGCAGGGGCGGACCGCTACCCGGAGTAATACGCAGGAGACAGCGATGTCCCACGAGGCTCACGAGCCCGAGACCCCGCATCTCGACTTCCACGGCACGACGCCGTACGAGGACTACGTCAAGGCGGACGTGCTCACGCACCTCCAGCACACCCTCTCCGACGATCCCGGAGAGATGGTCTTCCTGGTGACGACCCAGGTGATGGAGCTGTGGTTCACCGTCATCGTCCACGAATGGGAGACGGCGGCACGCGCGCTCAGGGGTGACGACATCCCCACCGCGACCGCCGCGCTCAAGAGGTCCGTACGCGAACTGGAGGCGCTCAACCACTCCTGGAGGCCGCTCGCCCAGCTCACACCGGCCCAGTTCAACTCGTACCGCAGCGCCCTCGGCGAGGGCTCCGGCTTCCAGTCGGCGATGTACCGGCGCATGGAGTTCCTGCTCGGCGACAAGTCCGCGTCGATGCTCGTCCCGCACCGGGGCGCCCCGCGCGTGCACGCCGAGCTGGAGAAGGCGCTGCACGAGCCGAGCCTGTACGACGAGGTCGTGCGGCTGCTCGCGCGGCGCGGGTACGACATCCCGGAGGCCGTGCTGGGGCGCGACGTCTCGAAGCGCTACGAGCCGTCCCCGGAGGTGGAGGCGGCCTGGACGGCCGTCTACTCGGGCGACGAGAGCGACGAGGTCGCCCGGCTGGGCGAGGCGCTGAGCGATGTCGCGGAACTGGTGTGGCGCTGGCGCAACGACCACCTGGTCGCCACCCGCCGCGCCATGGGCGCCAAGACCGGCACCGGCGGTTCCGCCGGGGTGGCCTGGCTGGAGAAGCGCGCGCAGAAGAACGTCTTTCCCGAGCTGTGGACGGCGCGGTCCTATGTCTGAGCTGACCGTGCGCGCGGAGAAGCTGGACGCCGTCGACGAACTGGCCGCCAAGCGCGCCGAGTTCGTCCTCGACGGCACGGTGTACCTGGACGGCAACTCGCTGGGCGCGCTGCCCGCCGTCGTGCCCGGCCGGGTCGAGGACGTCGTACGCCGCCAGTGGGGCGAACTGCGCATCCGGTCGTGGGAGGAGAGCGGCTGGTGGACGGCGCCCGAGCGGATCGGTGACCGGATCGCCCCGCTGGTCGGGTCGGCGCCCGGCCAGGTCGTGGTGGGCGACTCGACAAGTGTCAACGTCTTCAAGGCACTGGTCGGCGCGGTGCGGATGGCCGGGGACGGCCGTGACGAGCTCCTCGTCGACGCGACGACCTTCCCCACCGACGGGTACATCGCCGAGTCCGCCGCCCGTATGACCGGCTGCACCCTGCGGCCCGTGGCACCGGCGGACGTGCCGGGCGCGCTGGGCGACAGGACCGCCGCAGTCCTGCTCAACCACGTCGACTACCGCACCGGCCGGCTGCACGACCTGCCGGGACTGACGGCCGCCGTGCACGAGGCCGGGGCGATCGCCGTCTGGGACCTGTGCCACAGCGCGGGCGCGCTGCCGGTCGGGCTCGACGAACACGGCGTGGACCTCGCGGTCGGATGCACCTACAAGTACCTGAACGGCGGCCCCGGTTCACCGGCGTACCTGTATGTGCGCGCCGAGCTGCAGGACCGCTTCGCATCGCCGCTGCCCGGCTGGAACTCGCACGCCGAGCCGTTCGGCATGCGGACCGGCTACGAGCCGGCCCCCGGCGCCCTGCGCGGCCGGGTCGGCACGCCCGACATCCTCTCGATGCTCGCCCTGGAGGCGGCCCTGGAGGTTTGGGAGGGGGTGTCGGTGGAGGCCGTGCGGGCCAAGTCCCTCGCGCTGACGGACTTCTTCCTGGAGTGCGTGGCGGCTCATGTGCCCGAGGGCCGGGTCGAGTGCCTGACGCCGGTGCCGCACGAGGAGCGGGGCAGCCAGATCGCCCTGCGCTGCCCCGACGCCGGTGACGTCATGAAGCGGCTGATCGAGCAGGGTGTGGTCGGTGACTTCAGGGCGCCGGACGTGCTGCGCTTCGGCTTCACACCGCTGTACGTCGGATTCGCGGACGTGGAGCGGGCGGCACGGGTGCTGGCGCGGACGCTGGCCTGAGCGGCGGGGGCCGGGCCGCCCCTGTGGTGTCCCGGCCCCGCCGCCCCCGTCCGGACCTCACCGAGCGTGACAACCGCGTGTCCCCGCACGTCACGCGCCTGGTACCGTCCGGCCAACGGCTGACCCCCAACTGGTCGGCCGCGTACGGTTCATCGCTGGAAGGTGAAGCATGACGGACGACGTCGCAGCAGCACGGGCCGCTGCCGAGGAGAAGTCGGCCTTCTCCCACGCGCCCGTCGACCCCGACGCCACCGCGGCCTACGGCGACCACCCCGACCAGGTGATCGACTTCTTCGCACCGCGCCGGGAGGGCGGCCCCGGACCGGCCCCGGTCGTCGTCGTGCTGCACGGCGGTGCCTGGCGGGCCCCGCACGACCGGCGTCACCTCAGCCCCTTCGCGGACTTCCTCGCCCGCCGCGGGTTCGCCGTGGCCAGCGTCGAGTACCGGCGCGGTGGCGGCGACGACTTCGCCGCGGGCCGCTGGCCCGACACCTTCGACGACGTGGCCGCGGCGCTGGACGCCCTCCCGGCGCTGGTCCGGGAGGTGCTGCCGCAGGCCGACCCGCGCCGTACGGTCCTCACCGGTCACTCGGCGGGCGGGCATCTCGCGCTGTGGGGTGCCGCCCGGCACGTCCTGCCGGCCGACTCGCCCTGGCGCAGCGGCAGTCCGGTGACGTTGCGCGGCGTCGTCGCCCTCGCCCCGATCGCGGATCTCGCGATCGCCGACAAGCTGGACGTGTGCGGCGGTGCCGCGCGCCAACTGCTCGGCGGGGACGAGCACTTCGCCGAGCGGCAGTCGTACGCGGACCCGGCGCTGCTGCTGCCCACCGGCATCGCCACCACCCTCGTCCAGGGCCGCGCGGATCTCGACGTGCCGCAGGCGGTCGCCGAGTCGTACGCGGAAGCGGCGGCGAAGGCCGGGGAGATGGTGGGGGTCACGCTGCTGGAGGACGTGGGGCACTTCCCGCTCATCGACCCGGCGGCGGACGCGTGCGCGGTGGTGCTGGAGGAGATCGCGCAACTGGCCTGGTGAGCGGAGCGCCGCGCGGCTTCCCGGCGGTCCCCGGCGACGTCATCGGCGGACCCGTAGGAGGGGTGCCCGGTCATACCCGTAGTACCTGAGAGCTACGCCGCAGGTGAGTTCCCCGGCGGGACGCGGACGAGGCGTCCCGCTCCGTAGCTTCCCTTCCACGCGGACCCGAGGGACGGGTGCGCCGGAGGGGGACGACCATGAGGTCCGCATCGGAGTACCGCCGTGGCGACGGGGGTGGACGCCGCGCCGGCCGCTGGCGCCGCGCCGTACTCGCCGCCCTCATCGCGGGTGCGGTGGTTCTCCCCCTCTCCGCGGCCGTACGGCCGCGGACCCCCGCACCGCCCCCAGCACCCCTCGCGCCGCTCAGCGCGTCGACACTCGACGAGGCGTACGCGGCCAACCGGGCCAATGCCGCCGAGGCGGCCCGCATGGCCGCCGCGCACCACGACCGGGACCGCGCCGCGACGGACCGCCGGCTGGCCGCCCCGGCCCGGCACCTCCTGCGCTTCGACGGCCGCGGCTCCGGCCGGGTGACGGAGGTCCTCGGCGATCTCGCCCGGGCCGACCGCGTCGCCGTCCTGGTCCCCGGCTCCGACACGAGCCTCGACACCTACGGCCGGTTCCACGCAGCGGCCGACGCCCTGCACCGGCAGCTCACCCGGCAGGCCCCGGCGGGCGCCCGCACCGCGGTCGTGGCCTGGCTGGGCTACGAGACACCGGGCACGGTCAGCACCACGGTCACGACGACCGGCAGGGCGGAGCAGGCCGCCCCGCGACTGCGCGCGCTGGTCGCCGACCTGCGTGCGATCACCGGTGCCGGAGCGCGCATCTCACTGCTCTGCCACTCCTACGGCTCGGTCGTCTGCGGCCGCTCCGCCGCCGGGCTCGCCGTCGACGACATCGCGCTCGTCGGCAGCCCCGGCACCGGCGCGGACACCGCCGTCGACCTGCACACCCGCGCCCGCGTCTGGGCGGCCCGGGGCACCGACGACTGGGTGGAGCACGTACCGCACCTCAGCGCGGACCTGTTCGGCACCACCGTCGGCTTCGGCACCGACCCGGTGTCCCCGGCCTTCGGCGCCCGGGTCTTCGCGGCCGGTGCCGCCGGCCACAGCACGTACTTCAGCCCCGCTTCGACCTCCCTGACCAACCTGGCCCGGATCGTCCTGGGCGAGACCAAGGCGGTGACCCATGACTGACCTCGGCCCTCGAGGTGTCCGGGGGATCGCGCATCGCGGTGCCGACCGCATCGCCACGGCCACCCCGCCCGGCCGCGACCGGGCCGTGGACGCCCTGCGGGCCGCCGCCGTCCTCGGTGTCGTCCTCGGGCACTGGCTGGTCACGGCCCTGGTCTCCGACGGCCGCACGCTGCGCACGGCGAGCCCCCTGCAGCACCTGCCCTGGCTGACGCCCGTCTCCTGGATGTTCCAGACCCTCGCCGTGTTCTTCCTGGTCGGCGGTCATGTCGCCACCCGCGGCCACGCCTCGGCCCGGGCCCGTGGCGTCCCCTACCACCGGTGGCTGACAGGCCGACTCACCCGGTTGTTCAAGCCGGTCGCGGCCGTCCTCACCCTGTGGACGGCCGCGGCGCTCGCCCTGCTGCTGTCGGGCGCCGAGTTCGGCACGGTGCGCACCCTGGTGAAGCTGGCCCTGTCCCCACTGTGGTTCCTGGTGGTGTTCGCGGGGCTGACGGCGGCGACCCCGCTGCTCACCCGGCTCAACCCGCTCTGGCCGCTGGCCGTCGTCCTGCACGTGGACCTGTTGCGTTTCGGCCTCGGCGGTCCCGCCTGGCTGGGCTGGGTGAACGCGGCCGCCGGCTGGATGGTGCCGTACACGCTGGGCGCGGCCTGGACCCGCGGCGAGCTGGAGCGCCCCCGCGCGGGCTGGGTCCTGCTCGGTAGCGGGGCGGCGGCGACCGCGGCGCTCATCGCGTGGGCGGGGTATCCGGCGTCGATGGTCGGCGTCCCGGGCGAGGGCATGTCCAACCTGGACCCGCCGACCCTGGCCGTCGTCACCTTCGGCCTGGCCCAGTGCGGCCTCGCCCTGCTGCTGCGCGAGCGGCTGCGGCACGCCTTGCGCGCGCCCGTGGCGTGGGCGGCGGTGGCGCTCGTCAACCTCTCCGCGATGACCGTCTTCCTCTGGCACCAGACGGCCCTGATGGCCACGACCGCCACCGGCCTCCTCGCGGGCCGGCTGCCCGGCCTGCACACGGTGCCCGACGGACTCGGCTGGGTCGGGGCCCGGGTCCTGTGGCTGCCCGTGTTCGCGCTCGCCCTCGCGGTCTGCTGGGCCGCCTTCAGTCCCTTCGAGCGAGGCGGCGGCCGGGACAGCGGGTCGCGGGTGGTGCGGGCGCACCGTCCGCCCGAGAAGGGCGCAGCGGCGAAGGCGCGGCATGTCTAGGCTGGGCCGCGTGACGGACACGGGGGTGGGCCGCGCGCTGCGAGCGCGCGGCACGGGCTGGCTGCGGGGCGTGCGCGAGGACCTGTGGACCGTCCGGGCGGCCCCGTTGCCGCCCTCCACCTGGCTGCGCTGGCTGCCGCACGGGCTGCTGTGGCTGGTCGCCTTCGCCCTCATGATCACCGGCATGGGCGACATACAGGCCAACGGCCACCTGAACGTCGGGCTCGCCCTCCTGGTCGCCGGCGGGCAGGCCGGTGCCGTGGTCCTGGGGATGTGGCGGCCGGTTCCGGCGTGGTGGCTGTCCCTGGCGGCCTTCGTCCTGGGCGCCGCCGTGCTGCACGGCCGGCTGGAGTGGGACCTGGACACGTACACCTGGCCCTGGACCGCGGCCGGCATCATCGCCCAGATGGCCGTGCTGCTGCTGCTCGCGCTGCGGGTGCCCACCCGCGCGGCGATGGCGGCCCTGGTCGTGACCGCGCTGCTCACCTACGGCATGGAGGGCCTGTGGGGAGCGCGGCACTATGACACGACCGGCTTGGTGGCGGTCTGCCTGTTCACCGTCGTCGTGATACTCGGAAGCGCGCTCAGGGGCCGCCGCGAGGCCCGCGCGGAACTCGTCGAGCAGACCACGCTCACCGCCGAGGAACGCACCCGGCGCACCCTGCTGGAGGAGCGCAGCCGCATCGCGCGGGAGCTGCACGACGTGGTGGCCCACCACATGTCGGTCATCTCCATCCAGGCGCAGGTCGCCCCGCACCTCGTCGAGAACCCGCCCGACGAGCTCAGGGAGAACCTCGCGGGCATCCGGCAGAACGCGGTGGAGGCACTGACCGAACTGCGCCGTGTGCTGGGCGTGCTGCGCTCGGAGCACCCCGGGCC
The DNA here is from genome assembly GCF_044755265.1 of Streptomyces sp. NPDC092370. NCBI lineage: Bacteria > Bacillati > Actinomycetota > Actinomycetes > Kitasatosporales > Streptomycetaceae > Streptomyces > Streptomyces sp. NPDC092370. The sequence continues at coordinate 67,423 of NZ_JBIVQO010000019.1, forward strand.
GGGGCAGCCGTTCGCCGACGCGGGCGACGAGAGCACGCCGCACGCCCCGCAGCCCACGCTCGACCGGCTCGACGCGCTGGTGGAGAACACCCGGGCCGCCGGCCGCGAGGTCGTCACCGACATCAACGGCGAGCGGCGGCAGCTGCCGCCCGGCGTGGAGCTGTCGGCGTACCGGATCGTGCAGGAGGCGCTGAGCAACGCCCTGCGGCACGCACCCGGCGCGAGCATCACGGTCCGTCTCACCTACGAGCCGGACGGCCTGGAAGTGGAGATCGTCAACGGCCGCCCGACCGCGCCCCCGCCCCCGTCGACGGGGGCGGGGCACGGGCTGCTCGGTATGCGGGAGCGGGTCGCGATGCTCGGTGGCACCATGACCGCGCACCCGTGGCACTGGGACGGCTTCAAGGTCACCGCCTTCCTCCCCGACACCCCGCCCGCCGGGCCCCCCGGCACCGACCACCCCACGGCCCCCCGCGGAGGGACTTCATGACGAGCGGCACCGGCAACCCCATCCGGGTTCTCATCGTCGACGACCAGGCGATGGTCCGGCAGGGCTTCACCGTGCTGCTCGGCACCCAGCCCGACATGGAGGTCGTCGGCGAGGCGCGGGACGGCGCGGAGGCCCAGGTGAGAACCGCCGAGACGACTCCTGACGTCGTCCTCATGGACATCCGCATGCCCGGCGTCGGCGGCATCGAGGCGACCGAGCGCATCACGGCCGCGTACCCGGACATCAGAGTGCTGGTGCTCACCACCTTCGACCTCGACGAGTACGTGTACGACGCGCTGCGTGCCGGAGCTTCCGGGTTCCTGCTGAAGGACGCGTCGTCGGAGCAGCTCGCCGAAGCGGTCCGGGTGGTAGCGGCCGGGGAAGCGCTGCTCGCCCCGGTCATCACCCGCAAGCTGATCGCCGAGTTCTCCCGGCTCGACGGCAGGCCCCGCGTCCCGCTCAAGGAGCGCGTCGGTGACCTGACCGAGCGGGAGACGGAGGTGCTCGCGCTGATCGCGCAGGGCCTGTCGAACGTGGAGATCGCCCGGCACCTGTTCGTGGCCGAGCAGACGGTGAAGACCCACGTCGGCCGGATCCTGGTGAAGCTGGGCCTCAGGGACCGGACACAGGCCGCGGTGTTCGCCTACGAGTCGGGGCTGGTGCGGCCGTCGGGGTACTGAGGGCGGTGCCGATCCTCCCTGGCCACCCCCGTAGTACCTGAGAGGGATGTCCTATGACCCCTCTCACTGGGGACGACCGCGACCCCGGGGGACCCCTACCGTTCTGTACGTGACCGAGACGACTCACATACAGACCACGCCGCCGGGGGACGGGGCGGGCGGGGCCAAGCCGCGCAGCCCGGAGTACCGGGTGGCCGTGGACTCCCTGCGCGGGCTGCGGGAGGACCTCTTCCGCGACGCCTTCGCCTATCGGCCGCTGCCCCGCAGGAGCACGGACGGGCGGATCATCCGGCGGCTGCCCGCGCGGCTACGGGAGTACGCCCGGTGGACGCCGCACGGGGCGATCGCTCTGGCGGCCCTGTTCACCCTGATGCTCGCCGGCGTCGACAACGACGGCCCGCTGGTGCTGATGGTGCCGCTGACCGTTCTCCCCGTACTGATGACCATGATCCGGCCGGTGGGGGCGTTCTGGCTGTCCATGGCCGCCGCCCCGATCACCGGCGTGGTCGGCAGCAGCTGGGGCGAGTGGCCGTGGTCGGCCGGCAGCTTCGCCTGCCATCTCACCGTGCTGACGGTCGTGGCGATACGCACCAGGCCCCGCACGGCGGGGTGGATGTGGGTGCTGACGCTGCTGTACGCCGTCCTCGCGGACAGCGGCATCGGCCCGACCTACACGTACGGCACCAACTCCGCCCCCATGCTGGTCTTCTCGGCCATGATCCTGCTCTGCGTCACCGTCTGGCACATCCGGCGCCACGCCGAGCAGGAGGTCACCGCCCAGCAGACGGTCACCGCGCACGAGCGCTCCCGCCGCACGCTGCTGGAGGAGCGCACCACCATCGCCCGCGAACTGCACGACGTCGTCGCGCACCACATGTCGGTGGTCGCCATCCAGGCGGAGGCCGCTCCCTACCGGGTGGACAATCCGCCGCCGGAGCTGGAGAAGGCGTTCGCCACGATCCGGGAGAACGCGGTGGCGGCCCTGACCGAACTGCGCCGCGTGCTGGGGGTCGTCCGCGCCGAGGACTACGAGGCCCCGGACGCCCCGCAGCCCACGCTCGCCGACCTGGAGGGGCTGCTGGCCAACGTGCGGGAGGCCGGGCTGACGGTGGACAAGGCGGTGACCGGAGCGGTGCGGGAACTGCCGCAGGGCGTGGAGCTGTCGGCGTACCGCATCGTGCAGGAGGCGCTGAGCAACACCCTGCGGCACGCGCCGGGCGCGACGGCCCGCGTCGAGATCGCGTACGTTCTCGGCGGCCTGGGCCTGCGCGTAGTCAACGGCCCGCCGCCCATCCCGAGTCTGATCAAGCCCTCGCCCGGCGCCGGACACGGCATCACCGGCATGAGGGAGCGGGTGTCGATGCTGAACGGCGAGATGACGGCCGGCCGGACGGACGACGGAGGCTACGAGGTGGCGGTGTTCCTGCCGGTCGCCCTGCCGGACGAGGGTGACGCATGACCATTCGCGTCCTGATCGCGGACGACCAGATGATGGTGCGCGAGGGTTTCTCGGTCCTGCTGAACGCGATGCCGGACATCGAGGTCGTCGGCGAGGCGGTGAACGGCAGGGAGGCCGTCGCCAAGGTCCGCGAGCTCGCCCCGGACGTGGTGCTGATGGACATCCGCATGCCCGAGCTGAACGGCATCGAGGCGACCCGCGAGATCGTCGCCGCAGACGGCGCGGCGAAGGTGCTGGTGCTCACCACCTTCGACCTCGACGAGTACGTGTACCAGGCGCTGCGCGCCGGCGCCTCCGGCTTCCTCCTCAAGGACGCCTCGGCCCGTCAGCTCGCCGACGGGGTGAGGGTGGTGGCGTCCGGGGAGGCGCTGCTGGCCCCGTCGGTGACCAGGCGGTTGATCACCGAGTTCTCCAAGCTCTCCGCGACCCCGCGCCTGATGCCGTCCGCGCAGGCGGCGTACGGGGATCTCACCGACCGGGAGACGGAGGTGCTGGTCCTCATCGCGCAGGGCCTGTCGAACTCGGAGATCGCGGTGCGGCTGGTGGTCGCCGAGTCGACGATCAAGACCCATGTCAGCCGGATCCTGGTGAAGCTGGGCCTCAGGGACCGGACGCAGGCGGCGGTGTTCGCGTACGAGGCGCGGCTGGTGACGCCCGGGTGACGGGCGGGCGCCACCTCTGGTCAGAGTGGGGGATGCCGGGCTAGCGTCCGTTCATGGCAGCTGTTTCCGACCTCGGGTTCGACCCGTGGGACCCGGCGTTCCTCACCGACCCGTACCCCGCTTACGCCGAGCTGCGTGCCCGGGGCCGCGTGCACTACTTCGAGCCCACGAACCAGTGGCTCGTCCCGCACCACGCGGACGTCTCGGCACTGCTGCGCGACCGGCGCCTCGGCCGGACGTACCAGCACCGGTTCACGCACGAGGAGTTCGGCCGCGCCGCGCCCCCGCCGGAGCACGAGCCGTTCCACACGCTCAACGACCACGGGATGCTCGACCTGGAGCCGCCGGACCACACCCGGATCCGCCGCCTGGTGTCGAAGGCGTTCACACCGCGCACGGTGGAGCGGCTGAAGCCGTACGTGCGGGGGCTGGCCGACGAGCTGGTGTCGGACCTGGTCGCGGCGGGCGGCGGCGACCTGCTGAAGGACGTGGCCGAGCCGCTCCCGGTCGCGGTGATCGCCGAGATGCTGGGCATTGCGGAGTCCGACCGGGCCCCGCTGCGCCCCTGGTCGGCGGACATCTGCGGGATGTACGAGCTGAACCCGTCCGAGGAGACGGCGGCGAGAGCGGTCCGGGCGTCGGTCGAGTTCTCCGACTACCTGCGCGAGCTGATCGCGGCCCGCCGCAAGGAGCCGGGCGAGGACCTCGTCTCGGGTCTCATCGAGGCCCACGACGAGGGCGACCGCCTCACCGAGCAGGAGATGATCTCCACCTGTGTCCTGCTGCTCAACGCCGGCCACGAGGCCACGGTGAACGCCACGGTCAACGGCTGGTACGCCCTGTTCCGCAACCCCTCCCAGCTCGCACTGCTGCGCGCGGATCACACGCTCGTCCCCTCCGCGATCGAGGAGCTGATGCGCTACGACACCCCGCTCCAGCTGTTCGAACGCTGGGTCCTGGACGACATCGAGATCGCCGGTACGACGATCCCGAGGGGCGCGGAGATCGCCATGCTCTTCGGCTCCGCCAACCACGACGACGCGGTGTTCCCGAACCCCTCCGCCCTCGACCTGACCCGGGCGGACAACCCCCACATCTCCTTCAGCGCCGGCATCCACTACTGCATCGGCGCCCCCCTGGCCCGTATCGAGCTGGCGGCGTCGATGGGGGCGCTGCTGGAAAGGGCCCCGACGCTCCGGCTCGCCACCGAGCCCGAGAGGAAGCCGAACTTCGTGATCAGGGGGTTGGAGGGGCTGACCGTCGAGGTGGGGTGATCCCGATCGGTGAGGACTGCCAAGCGCGCCGGTGCCTGTCTGCGAAGGCAGGCACCCCCACCAGCGGCACGTCGACCGGTCACGTCGTCATGTCCCGCCGCCGCAACCCCGCCAGTCCGCCGGCCATCAGCGCCACCGCCAGCCCGGTCAGCACCAGCACCGGCCCCCAGTGCATGGAGCCGCCCGGCAGCTTCGGCAGGTGCCCGAACGGGGAGACCTCCAGCACCGCCTGCGGCACGTCCAGCGCGGGCCCGACCCAGCCGATCAGGAGCACCGCCCCGGCGATGCCCCACGCCGCCGGGGCCGCCCGGGGCAGGACCCCGTACAGCAGCACCGTCAGCCCGCCGATCACCCACACCGCCGGAAGCTGCACCAGGCACGCGGCCAGGACCGGGCCGGTCTCCTTGCCGTAGCCGACGGCCAGACCCAGTCCCGCCAGGAGCATGATCAGGGCGGCACCGCCGAAGGCGATCACCAGATGCCCGGCGGCCCAGCGCAGGCGGCCGACCGCGTTCGCCAGGACCGGTTCCGCGCGCGATGACGTCTCCTCGCCGTGCAGACGCAGCACCGATGCCACGATGTACAGCGCCGCGACCAGGCCGAGCATGCCGGTCATCGACGCCAGGAACGCGTCCGTCAGGCCGGAGTGCCCGCCCATCCGCTCGAAGATCCTCCGGGCGTTCTCGTTGTCGCCCACCAGGTCGGCCGCACCCTCGGTCATGCCGCCGTAGACGACCCCGGCCAGGAAGAAGCCGACGCTCCAGCCCAGCACGCCGCCCCGCTGCAACCGCCAGGCCAGGGCCCCGGGGCCGCCCAGACGGCCGGAGGCGGGGCCCGGCCGGGTCGGCAGGAAGCTCATGCCGAGGTCCCGGCGGCCGGCCAGCGCATAGGCCACCGCGCCCTGGAGGACCACCGCCCCGGCGGGCAGCGCCGGCACCCACCAGCGCTCGGAGGCGTACGGCCGCAGGTTCTCGAGCCAGCCCAGCGGTGAGAGCCAGGTGAGGAGGGACGAACCGTCGTCCGTCGCCGAGTCGCCCGCCGCGCGCAGGACGAACGCGGACCCGAGCACCGCCGCCGTCAGGCCCCGCGCCAGCCGGGCGCTCTGCGTCAGTTGCGCGACGATCGCGGCCATCGTGGCGAAGACCATCCCGGTCCCGGCGATCCCGAGCCCGAGGGCCAGGGCCCCGGTGCCGCCCTGGCCGGCCAGCCCGGCCGTCAGCAGCAGCGCCAGCACCCCGTTCGCGACCGCGGCGGCCAGCAGGGCCGCCGTCAGGGGGGCACGGCGGCCCACCGTCCCGGACGCCACCAGCTCCTGACGGCCGCTCTCCTCCTCGTCCCGGGTGTGCCGTACGACGACCAGCAGGCTCATCACGGCCGCCAGGACACCGGCGTAGACGCCGGCCCGCCAGGCCGTCAGGGCGCCCAGCGAGTCGCCGAAGACCGGGCCGATCATCGCGCGCAGCGAGGAGTTGGACTCCACCTGGCGGATCAGGTCCGCGCGTTCGGCGGGAGTGCCGTAGAGACCTTCCAGCGTGCCCGGCATGGAGAGGACCATCAGCGCGTTCACCGCGATCCACACCGGGACCATCAGCCGGTCGCGGCGCAGCGCGAACCGCAACAACGTGCCCGTGCCCGCCAGGTGCCGTGAACCGCCGGGCCTCGCGGCGAAGGTCGTCGTCACCGGGCATCCCCCGGGCTGTCCGCCTGGTAGTGCCGCAGGAACAGCTCCTCCAGGGTCGGCGGTGTCGACGTCAGCGACCGGACGCCCGACTCGCTCAGCGACCGCAGGACGCCGTCCAGCCGGTCGGTGTCGACCTGGAGCCGGACGCGGCGCCCCCGCACGTCGAGGTCGTGCACGCCGGGCAGCTCCGCCAGGCCGTCGGGCGGGCCCGCCAGCTCTGCGACGACGCTGGTGCGGGTGAGGTGGCGCAGGTCGGCGAGCGACCCGCTCTCGACGGTGCGGCCCTTGCGGATGATGCTCACCCGGTCGCACAGCTCCTCGACCTCGCTGAGGATGTGGGAGGAGAGCAGGACCGTACGGCCCCGGTCGCGCTCCTCCTCGACGCAGGCCTGGAAGACCTCCTCCATCAGCGGGTCCAGGCCCGAGGTCGGCTCGTCCAGGATCAGCAGGTCGACGTCCGAGGCGAACGCGGCGACCAGGGCGACCTTCTGCCGGTTGCCCTTGGAGTAGGTGCGGCCCTTCTTCGTGGGGTCTAGTTCGAAGCGCTCGACCAGCTCCGCGCGGCGCCGCGCGTCGAGCCCCCCGCGCAGCCGGCCGTAGAGGTCGATGACCTCACCGCCGGAGAGGTTGCGCCACAGCGTCACGTCCCCGGGGACGTAGGCGATCCGGCGGTGTATCTCCACCGCGTCCGTCCACGGGTCGCTGCCGAGCACCTGTGCGGCGCCCGAGTCGGCGCGCAGCAGGCCGAGCAGGACCCGGATGGCGGTGGACTTCCCGGCGCCGTTGGGGCCGAGGAAGCCGTGGACCTCGCCGGCGGCGACCTCCAGGTCGAGCCCGTCGAGAGCGCGGGTCCGTCCGAAGGACTTGTGCAGTCCGGAGACGGTGATGGCCTTCGTCATGCTTCAGAAGGTACGCTTACTTCAGAAATTTGTGAAGATAAAGAAGAATGTGAAGCGCGGTTAGGATGAGTTCCATGACGGAATCAGCCCCGAGCGGCCGCGATACGGAGGCCGTGTCGAGGTTCGTGGAGTCCTTCGCGGCGCAGCTCGTCGAGGCGGGAATGCCGCGGATGCCCGCCCGGGTCTTCGCCGCGCTCCTGTCCTGTGACGAGGGCTCCATGACCTCCGCCGAGCTGGGGGAGCGGCTGCGGATCAGCCCCGCGGCGGTCTCCGGGGCGGTGCGCTACCTGGCCCAGACGCACATGGTCTCGCGTGAGCGGGAACCGGGCTCGCGCCGGGAGCGCTACCGGGTGCACGGAAACCAGTGGTACGAGGCCATGACCAACCGGGAGGCCGTCCTGAAGCGGTGGGAGGTCGCCCTGCGCGAGGGCGTCGCCGGCCTCGGCTCCGACACTCCGGCCGGCCGCCGCCTGACGGAGACCCTCGCGTTCTTCGAGTTCCTCGAGGGCGGGATCGCCGAGCTGATGGAACGCTGGCGCGTGCACCGGGCCAGGACGTTCGGACCGGACGCCGAGCGCTGACTCACTGCCCGGACGGCACCGTCAGCCCCCACGCCCCCTCCCGCACCACCCACGTCCGGGTCCGCACCGGGCCCGACACCACCGAGTCGGCCCGGTAGCGGAAGTGCGCCCCGGACACCGTCACCGTCCGGCCCTGCGCCAGCAGCGGTGAGGCCTTGGCGCCCACCGACACCGGTCTGACCTCCACCGACGCGATGCCCGCCGCGGACGGTGACACCGACACCGCCTCCACCGGCTGGTTCAGGTCGACGAGGGTCTCGCCGTCCACCTCGACCCGCAGCCGCGAGGGCCCCGGCTCCGGCGCGGCGGCGAGCCGGGACGGGCGGCCCGCCGGCACCAGGGTCCGGACCAGCAAGTGGCAGGTCCGCAGCCACGGGTGGCCCGGCGCGTGACCGGCATCCGGCGCGGCCTGCGGGCCGGTCCCGGCCGGGGAGGGCGACAACGGCGGTATCCGCAGCGCGCCGAGCACCACCCCGTCACTGTCGTCGACCATCAGGTCCATCCGCCGCTCGACCCCGTCGAGCACCGCCCGCGCCGCCGCCACCGTCCCCGTCGGCACCCCCAGCGACCGGGCCAGGGACTGAGCACCGCCGACCGGCACCACCGACAGCGCGCATCCGGCCAGCTCCCGGCGGCGGTGCAGCAGCGTCACCGCACGGATCAGGGCCCGGTCGTCGCCGACCACCACCGGACGCCGGGAGCCCCGCCGGGCCAGCGCCCGGGCGAATTCCTCGGGTCCGTCCGGCAGGCACAGCTTCATGCCGGCACCCGCGCCGAGCACGTCTTTCGCGATCCTGACGGACTCTCCGTCCGACCGGCGGGCGACCGGGTCGACCACCACCAGCAGCTGCTCGGACGTCGCGGAAGTCGCCACCTCGGCCATGCCTCGCTTCCTCGGGTAGCATCTTTGTGCAAGAGCCCCTTGCGCTATTGCGCCAGGGGCTTCGTCTATTCCGGGGCATCCGGTCCGACGGTTGGCGGCCAACGGCGGTCGCGGTGCACGCGACAGCTGATCCTCCGCGTACGCCCTCGACCATGGACATGCCCCGCCCGGAAGGGGTGTACGCGCGTGCCCGCACTTGTGCTGCTCGGTGCTCAGTGGGGTGACGAAGGCAAGGGAAAGGCCACCGACCTGCTCGGTGGTTCAGTGGATTATGTAGTGCGCTACCAGGGCGGCAACAACGCCGGCCACACGGTGGTCGTGGGTGACCAGAAGTACGCACTGCACCTCCTCCCTTCCGGAATCCTGTCTCCCGGCTGCACGCCGGTCATCGGTAACGGCGTCGTCGTCGACCCGTCGGTCCTGCTCTCCGAGCTGAGCGGTCTGAACGAGCGTGGCGTCGACACGTCCAAGCTCCTCATCAGCGGAAACGCGCACATCATCACGCCGTACAACGTGACGGTGGACAAGGTGACCGAGCGCTTCCTCGGCAAGCGGAAGATCGGCACGACCGGGCGCGGCATCGGCCCGACCTACGCCGACAAGATCAACCGCGTCGGCATCCGCGTGCAGGACCTGTACGACGAGTCGATCCTCACGCAGAAGGTCGAGGCGGCCCTCGACGTCAAGAACCAGATCCTCACCAAGCTCTACAACCGGCGCGCGATCGCCGTGGACCAGGTGGTCGAGGAGCTGCTGGACTACGCCGACAAGCTCGCGCCGTACGTCGCCGACACCGTCCTGGTCCTCAACCAGGCGCTGGAGGAGGACAAGGTCGTGCTGTTCGAGGGCGGCCAGGGCACGCTCCTCGACATCGACCACGGCACGTACCCCTTCGTCACCTCGTCGAACCCGACCGCGGGCGGCGCCTGCACCGGAGCCGGTGTCGGCCCGACGAAGATCAGCCGGGTCATCGGCATCCTCAAGGCGTACACGACCCGGGTCGGGGCCGGTCCGTTCCCGACCGAGCTGTTCGACGAGGACGGCGAGGCGCTGCGCCGCATCGGCGGTGAGCGCGGTGTCACCACCGGCCGTGACCGCCGCTGCGGCTGGTTCGACGCGGTCATCGCCCGCTACGCGACCCGCGTGAACGGCCTGACCGACTTCTTCCTCACCAAGCTCGACGTCCTCACCGGCTGGGAGCAGATCCCGGTCTGCGTGGCGTACGAGATCGACGGCAAGCGCGTCGAGGAGCTCCCGTACTCCCAGACCGACTTCCACCACGCCAAGCCGGTCTACGAGATGCTCCCCGGGTGGAACGAGGACATCTCCAAGGCGAAGACCTTCGGTGACCTGCCGAAGAACGCCCAGGCGTACGTGAAGGCGCTGGAGGAGATGTCCGGCGCCCCGATCTCCGCGATCGGCGTGGGCCCGGGCCGGGACGAGACGATCGAGATCAACTCGTTCATCTGATCCGCTTCCGCGTCCGCAGGCCGCCCCCCGTGCGCACGGGGGGCGGCCCGCGTTCTCCCGCAGGGAGAGTTGCCGGGAACGGGCATACGCTGAAGCCATACCCCCGCGTGCGTCGACCAGAAGAAGGTGAGCGCGATGCGCGTACTGCTCAAGGCGTCCATGGACACGGAGAAGGCCAACGAGGCCATCCGCAACGGCACCATGGGGAAGCTGATCCAGGAGTCGCTGGAACAGATCAAGCCCGAAGCGGCTTATTTCACCTCCGACCACGGCAAGCGCACCGCTTTCCTGGTCTTCGACATGCAGGACAGTTCGCAGATGCCGGTCATCAGCGAGCCCTTCTTCCTCCAGCTGGGCGCGGAGATCACCTACACGCCGGTGATGAACGTCGAGGACGTGCAGAAGGGCCTCTCCCAGCTGGGACGCTGAGCCGCGCCGGCTCAGCTGAAGACGATCATCGACCCCTGGGCGAGGCTGCGGGTCACGGCCGCGTGCAGCCCGAGCCAGACGTGCCGTTCACGGGCGAACGGGCTCGGGTCGTACGGGGCCGGAACGGCGGGTTCCTCCAGCTCCGTCGGGGCGAGCGGCGGCTGGGGGGCCACCGGCGGGTTGGCCGGGTCGATGCCGAGCGCCGGGGCGACCAGCTCCAGCTCCCGCAGCAGGGCGTGCGAGGAGCCCAGCGGGCCGCCGCCCGCGAGGAGATCGTCGTCGGCGAGCGGACGGGGAAAGTCGACGGGGACGTAGGCGCCCGCGTGGTCGTAGTGCCAGACCAGGTGCGACTGCTGGGCCGTCGACTCGAACATCTCCAGCAGCTGCTCGTAGTCGCCGCCCAGTTCGTCCACCGGTGACACCGGCAGGCCGCACACCTGGAGCAGATAGACACGGCGCAGGAAGTGCAGCGCGTCGTAGTCGAAGCCCGCCACCGGGGCGACCTCGCCGGACAGGCCCGGCATGTACTGGTACACCGGCACCGGCGGCAGGCCGGCCTCCGCGAGCACCTTGTTGTATTGCGCGAGTTCCTCGGCGAAGGGGTTGTCCGGCGTGTGGCACAACACGTCGACGAGCGGTACCAGCCACAGGTCACAGGCCAAAGAAGGCTCCTCGCTCAGCGCGGTGGTCGGGTAGCACGATGGTCAAGAAGGGTAGCGGTGCTCCGCGGTCACGGCTCCCGCCGTGCATGTCCCATACCCATACGGACAGCGACGACTCGGGTCATCCGGAGGCGAGCCGCTCGATCAGGCTGAGCGAGTGCGTGTTGTACGCGGCGATGATCGCCCGGGCGGTGTCGTTGTCGCGGTCGATCAGGGCGTCGACCAGCTCGGTGTGACCGGCCCACAGCTCGCCGCGCAGATCGGTGAGCCGGCGCAGGTGCTGCACCGCGCAGACCCAGGTCTGGACGCGCAGCCGGTGCAGGAAGTCGGCGAGGTAGGGGTTGCCGAAGCAGGCGCCGAGCTCGCGCCAGAAGCGCAGGTCGTAGCCGATGAGGACGGTGACATCACCGGCGGCGGCGGCCCGCTGTGCCTCCTCGCCGCGCCTGCGGACCCCGGCGACGACGGCGGCGGCCCGGGGATCGTCCGGCCGCACCGCGTTGGGTCGTCCCGCGGTGAGGGCGAGGAACATCCCCTCGATGACCAGCCCGCGGGCCTCGATCATGCCGCGGAAGTCCTCGACCGAGTACTCGTGGACCCGGAAGCCGCGGTGCTGGTCGGCATCCAGGAGCCCCTGCGCGGAGAGGTCGACGAGCGCCTCGCGCACCGGCGTCGCGGAGACCCCGTACTGCTCGGCGATCTCCTTGACCGTGAACTCCTGCCCCGGCTGGAGCCGCCCGGCCAGCACCTCGTCACGAAGCGCGTCGGCGATCTGCTGCCGCAGGGTGCTGCGCGTCACGGCGCCGGTGCCGGTGCTGGCGGGCATGGTCAGGGCGTCTCCCTCGTCGCGTTCGGGTGGCGTGCGCGTATGTGTCTACGAGCACGCCACCTTACGCGTTCGAACGAGGCCCGAGAATGTCGGTTACTGACGGGTTTACAGGTCTTTACCGGGTGTACTCGTCCGCCACCGAGAGTGCCGAGTCCAGCGCCGCGAGGCCCTCCTTCAGCTCCGCCTCGCCGATGTTGCAGGGCGGCACCACGTGCGTCCGGTTCATGTTCACGAACGGCCACAGCCCGCCCTTCTTCGCGGCGGCGGCGAAGGCGGCCATGGGCGCGTTGGCCTCGCCGGCCGCGTTGTACGGCACCAGCGGTTCCCGCGTCGCGCGGTCGCGCACCAGCTCCAGCGCCCAGAACATGCCCACGCCGCGCACCTCGCCGACGCTCGGGTGCCGCTCGGCGAGCGCCCGCAGCTCCGGCCCGACGACGGACTCGCCCAGCCGGGCCGCGTTCTCGACGACGCCCTCCTCGGCCATCACGCCGATCGTCGCGACGGCGGCGGCGCACGCCAGCGGGTGTCCGGAGTACGTCAGGCCGCCGGGGTACGGCCGCTTCCCGAAGGTCTCGGCGATCGCGCCGGAGATCGCCACCCCGCCCAGCGGTACATATCCGCTGTTCACGCCCTTGGCGAAGGTGAGCAGGTCGGGCGTGACGTCGAACAGGTCCGCCGCGAACCACTCACCGGTCCGCCCGAACCCGGCCATGACCTCGTCGAGGACGAAGACGATCCCGTGCTTGTCGCAGATCTCGCGTACCCCGGCGAGATAGCCGGGCGGCGGGACCATGATCCCGGCCGTGCCCGGGATCGTCTCCAGGATGATCGCCGCGACGGTCGAGGGTCCCTCGAAGGCGATCGTCGTCTCCAGGTGCTCCAGCGCCCGCGCGCACTCCTGCTCCTCGGTCTCGGCGTAGAAGCGGGAGCGGTAGAGGTAGGGCGCCCAGAAGTGCACGACCCCGGCCGTGGCGCTGTCGGAGGCCCAGCGGCGCGGGTCACCGGTGATGTTCACGGCCTGCTGCGTACCGCCGTGGTAGGAGCGGTACGCCGAGAGCACCTTCGGGCGGCCCGTGTGCAGGCGGGCCATCCGGATCGCGTGCTCCACGGCGTCGGCGCCGCCGTTGGTGAAGAAGATCTTGTCCAGGTCGCCGGGGGTCCGCTCGGCGATCAGCCGGGCCGCCTCCGACCGTGCCTCGACCGCGAAGGCGGGGGCGAAGGTCGTCATCTTCGCGGCCTGCTCCTGGATCGCGGCGACGATCTTCGGGTGCTGGTAGCCGACGTTCGTGTAGACGAGCCCGCTGGAGAAGTCGAGGTAGCGCCGGCCGTCGTAGTCCCAGAAGTACGACCCCTCGGCACCGGCGACGGCGAGCGGGTCGATGAGCTCCTGAGCGGACCAGGAGTGGAACACGTGGTCACGGTCGGCGGCCTTCACGGCGGCGCCGGCTTCGGGGTTCGGCTGAGGCGTCATGCGGGCGAGCGTAGGTGTGGGGGAGGGGGCGGTGAAATCGGCGGCCTGTCGGGCGTCGGCGGCATTCCGCGACAGGTTGTCCAGGCGGAACGCCAGGTATTGACAGTGTGCTGTCTAATCGACAGAATGCTGTCATAAGCGCACGGGACCGAGGAGGAGCCATGAACGCCACCACCGCCCGGCACGGCAAGCCCGTCCATCTCGCCGTCTACGACACCCTCGCCGACTGGGAGACCGGCCACGCCACGGCCCAGCTCGCCCGCGCCGGCCGGGAGATCCGCACCGTCGGCCCGTCCACGGCCCCGGTGAGGAGCGCCGGCGGCCTGCACATCCGGCCCGACCTCGCCCTGGACGACCTGCGCCCCGAGGACAGCGCGCTGCTGATCCTCCCGGGAGCCGACCTCTGGGACACATCGGGCGAGCTCGCCCCCTTCGCCCGCACGGCCCGGGAGTTCCTCCGCGCGGGCGTCCCCGTCGCCGCGATCTGCGGCGCCACCGCCGGCCTCGCCCGGGAAGGCCTGCTCGACGACCGCGATCACACCAGCGCGGTCTCCTTCTACCTGGCCGCGACCGGCTACGCGGGCGCCGGACGCTACGTCGAGGCCGACGCCGTCACCGACGGCGGCCTGATCACCGCGGGCCCGACCGAACCCGTCGCCTTCGCCCGCGAGATCCTCCGCCTGCTCGGGGTCTACGAGGGCGAGGTGCTCGACGCCTGGTACCGGCTGTTCCACGACTCCGACGCACAGGCGTACGGGGTGCTGGAGAAGGCCGGCGCGCTGTGAGCCGCGAGCGCCAGGACCTGCTCAGCCGCAGCGCCCTCGGAGTGTTCGAGCTCAACGGCCAGTTTCTCGCCGTCGCGGAGGAACTGGCCCGGCCCGCCGGGCTCACGGCCGCCTGGTGGCAGGTGCTCGGCGCGGTCCTCGGGGAACCGCTGCCCGTCTCCGGCATCGCCCGCGCCATGGGCATCACCCGGCAGAGCGTGCAGCGCATCGCCGACCTGCTGGTCGAGCGGGGTCTGGCGGAGTACCGGCCCAACCCGGCGCACCGCCGCGCCAAGCTCCTCGCGCCGACCGGCGAGGGCCGTGCGGCGATCGCCCGGATCGACCCCGGGCACGCGGCGTTCGCCGACCGGCTGGCCGAAGCGTTCGGGGAGGCGGAGCTGACGGAGGCGGTACGGACGCTGGAACGGCTGTCGAAGGCACTCGACCAGGTGGGGCTGCCCGGCGCACACCCTGCGCCTGTTACGGAACCGTAGACGTTGCCCGGGCCGCCCCGGGCCCGACCCGCACTATTCTCGATCCGTTGCTCACGTGGGGGGAAGGCGGCCGAGCGATGGAGAAGCTGGGGCCCGGGGGCCCGCTGGGGGTGCCCCCAGGCGTTGAGCACGGGGGGAGGATCGGCGCGTACCGGCTGCTGGCGCGGCTCGGTGCCGGGGGCATGGGGCACGTCTATCTGGCCCGCTCGGAGCGTGGCCGCACGGTCGCCGTGAAGCTGGTCCGCGAGGAACTCGCCGCGCAGGAGGAGTTCCGGGAGCGGTTCCGGCAGGAGGTGCAGGCCGCGCGGCGGGTCGGCGGCTACTGGACCGCGCCGGTGCTGGACGCGGACACCGAGGCGGCGGTGCCGTGGGTCGCCACGGGGTACGTCGCCGGGCCGAGTCTCCAGCAGGTCGTCGGGCACGACCACGGTGCCCTGCCCGAGCGGACGGTCCGCATCCTCGCTGCCGGGCTCGCGCACGCGCTCAAGGACATCCACGCCGCCGGCATCGTCCACCGTGACCTCAAGCCGTCCAACGTGCTGGTCACCATCGACGGCCCGCGCGTCATCGACTTCGGCATCGCCCGCGCGCTGGAGACGGTGACGGACGGCGGGCTCACGCGCACCGGCGCGCTCGTCGGATCGCCCGGCTTCATGGCGCCCGAGCAGGTGCGCGGCGACCGCATCACCCCGGCGTGCGACGTCTTCTGCCTCGGCTCGGTCCTCGCCTACGCCGCGACCGGCGCCCTGCCGTTCGGCACCGCCCACAGCGGCGTGCACGCCCTGATGTTCCGCATCGCCCAGGAGGAACCGGACCTGGAGGGCGTCCCCGAGGGCATCGCCGACCTCGTCCGGGACTGCCTGCGCAAGGACCCCGCCGCCCGGCCCTCCCTCGACCGCGTCCTGCAACGCACGGGCGCCGACGACACCGTCTCCGACGGCCGCGCCCTCGACCCGTGGCTGCCGAGCGCACTGGTCGCCCAGCTGGGGCGGCACGCCGTGCGGCTGCTGGACGCGGAGGATCCGGAAGGCGAGGGGGGAGGCACCCCCGCGGGGCAGCAGGGCGGTGCCGTGGCGCTGCCGCCCGGTACCGCCGAGCGTCCCGGAGCCGAGCCGGCCGGTCAGCGCGGCTCCGCCCCCGGCGCCGCCGCACCTCCTGTCCCCTCCGGGGCCCCCGGTTCCGTGCCCGGTCCCGCCGCACCTCCTGTCCCGGCCGGGGCCCCGGGCCCCGGCGCCGTCGCACCGCCCGTCCCCTTCGGGCCCTCCGGTCCCGCCGCGCCGTCCGCCCCCTGCGGCAGTCCCGGCCCGACCCCCGAACACGCGCCCGCCGCCGACGAGTCCTCGCCACGCCCGGCGCTGCCCGCGGCCGGCGCGGCGGCGCCCGCCGCGACCCCCGGGCCGCCTCCGCCGGGCCTGCCGGGCGAGGGGCCGCCGGTGAACCATCCGCCCACCATGGTCGCGGGGCAGGGCGCGCTCCCGGCACCCCGGCAGTTCCCGGCCGCCGGTGCCCCGTTCCACCCGCAGGCGCAGCCGGCTCCGGCCCCGTACCCGGCGTACGGCTACCCCCAGCAGCACCCCCAGCCCGGTGCCCCGGGCGTCGCCCCGTCCCACCCCGCCTACGGCGGTCTCGGTTCCACCCCGCCCTATGGCCCGCCGCCCTACGGCCCGACCCCGCCGTACGGCCCCCCGCAGCCACCGCCGCGAGGGGGCGGTCGGTCCACCGCGCTGCTGGTCGTGATCGCCCTGGTCGTCGCGCTCGCCGCGGGCGGGTCGGTGTACGCGTTGATGCAGGGCGGCGGTGACGACCGGGCCGACGACGGCCCCGGCCACACGCGCAGCACGGGCGCGCCCCCGACCACCCCGGGCCCGTCCCCGACGACCTCGCGGCCCGGCCCCTCCCCCTCCCCGGCGGACGGCACGATCCCGACCGGGTACCTCGGCACCTGGTCCACGACCATCGACAACGCCGACGGCGAGCACAGCCGTTCGCTCACCATCCAGCAGGGGGAACCCGGGGACACGGTCCTCTCCCTCGTGGCCGACGGCCCGGCCAAGGACGGCGGCACCTACCACTGCGTGTTCGAGGGGCGGCTGACCGCGCAGCCCGGTTCCGACGGTGCGCTGAAGATCGGCCCGTCCAGCGTGAAAGTCGGGCAGCCCCGCACGGCGTGCACCCCGGGCGCGGCCACCGAGGTCACCCTCCTCCCGGACGGCACGCTCCAGCGCGTGAACACCAGCAGCGGGGAACGGCTGACGTACACGAAGCAGTGACCAACTCCTGTGGGACGTGAGGTCGTTGAACGTCGGGCGAATTCCGGCCGACGAAAACCGGAGGAGCGCTCGCGCGGCCGTACGGTGGCCGGACGATCGAATCGTCCGGGCGGCGGCGGGGGCACCCACGATGGAGTGGTTGAGCGCGGAGAACCTCGTGGCCGTGGCCACGGCCCTCCTCGGCATCATCGCCTCGGGCGTGATGGTCTGGTACGAACGCCGGGTGCCGCGCCGCAAACGGGTGGGCTACCGGGTGCAGATGGACAACCCCATCGGTGACGACGTGCGCTCGGGCCGAGCCAACCGCCGTCTCGGCCTGTTCGACGAGGCTCCCGACATGTCCGACGCGACGCTCGTGCTGCTGCGCATCGAGAACGACGGCTCGCAGGGCATCGACCGGGACGACTACACCGGCCCCGAACTGCACGGCCTGACCGCGGTGTTCACCGGCAGGACGGTCCGCGGTGTCTCGGTCACCCAGCCGTCCGACACCGACCACCTCATGGACCACTTCACCGCCGGCCGCGGCTTCGCCTACGACGGGAACACCCTGCGCATCCCGCGCGTCCCGCTCAACCGCGGCGACCACTTCAAGCTGCTCGTGCTCCTGTCCGGCGGTGACGTCGGCGACGAGATCCGGCTGGTCGGCGGTCTGCGCGACGGCGAGGTGCATCCCAACCGCAGCGCCACGCCGGACGAGAAACCCCCGCTGTTCAGCCGGGCCGCACGGCTGATCACCCTCGCGCTCACGGCGAGCGTGGTCACCCTGGCGGCGATCGTCGTCGCCCAGGACGACACCCCACCCCCGATCGGCTGCGCGAGCGGCACCCTCACCCTCACCGGCTCCACCGCGTTCGCACCCGTCCTGCGCGAGGTGGCCGCGAGGTACGAGCGGGACTGCGGCGGCGATCCGGTCATCGACGTGGACGCCCACGGCTCGACGGCCGGGATACGCGAGCTCACGGCGGCCGGCGCCCGGGCGAAACGGGACTCCCGGGGCTCCCCGCCGGTGGTGGCCCTGTCGGACGGCCCCAAGCCCGCCGGCCTGCCCGGCCTGCGGGAGAACCGGGTGGCGGTGTCCGTCTTCGCACTGGTGGTCAACGACGACGTGAGGCTGACCGACCTGTCCACCGACGACGTCCGGCGCCTCTACCGGGGCGAGATCCGCAACTGGCGGCAGCTCGGCGGGCCCGACCTGCCCGTGCGCCTCGTCAGCCGGGACGCCAACTCCGGGACGAGACAGGTCTTCCAGCGCCGGGTGCTGGGCCGGGGCGAGATCGCCAATTCGTCCGTCGACTGCGTCCACAAGGACGATCCGACGGCAGCCGTCCTGCGCTGCGAACTCGACTCGACCGAACAGGTCCTGGCCACGGTCGCCGGCCTTCCCGGCGCCATCGGCTACAGCGAACTCAACCTGGCCGCCCGCGCCAAGGGTCTGCACTCCCTGCGGCTGGACGGTGATCCCGCCTCGGTCGACGCCCTGGAGCACGGCACCGGCGACTACCCGTACCGCGAGATCGAGTACGCCTACACCTACGGCCGCCCCCCGGCCGACTCCCTGGCGTCGAGCTTCCTCACGTACCTGGCCCGCGGCAACGGCCAGGACGTCATCCGCACCCACGGCCACCTGCCGTGCTGGACCCCCGAAGGGCTCACCCTGTGCGCGCGTGACGGCGGGAGCTGAGGCTCCTCAGCGCGGCTCCGGCGGCCGCTGCCGGGGCATGTTCGGCCGCGCGCCCCCCGCCGGAGGCACGGCGAACCGCCCGTTCACCCCCGCCTCGGGGCCGCGCGCCGGCCCGGGGAACACCACCGTCTGCAACGCCACCGGCGCGGCACTTCCCGACCGGAACTCCCCCATCCAGTCCGCCGTCTCCACCCGCACCAGTTCCGTCACGTCCTCGGAGAACCTCCGCAGCACCCCGAGGCACCGCTCAGCGGCCTCACCGGCCGTCCCCTCCGCCGGTCCCAGCACCTCCCGCACGCTCTCCGCCGCCCAGTCGAACTGCAACGCCTGAAGCCGCCGCTGCACGGCCTGTGCGGTGGCCACGTCCCGCATCCACCCGGACGTCACCCCGAAGTACCGGTCGACGGCCACGCACGCGGCGCCCAGCAGCAGCGCCAGACACCCCCAGGGCGCGATCCCGTCCGCGACGCCGGTCAGATCCAGCAGGGGCAGCGCGACCCCGGTGACCGCCCCGGCCGCGGTCCCGCAGCGCAGCACCCGCGCGCACCGCCGCTTCCACACCCGGTCCACGAGGTACCAGGCCGCCGTCCGCAGCGCCCCGCGCTCCACCCACCGGTACAGCTCGTCCAGCCGGACCGCCGGCTCGCCCCAGTCCCCGAGCGGGAAGATCCGCCCGGTCAGATCGCCCGGCCGCAGCCCGGCCGCCGCCTGCTCGCCCCGCCCGTCCTGAGGCGGCCCCTCGGGCTGCATCTCCGGCTGACCCACCCGGCACTCCTCACTGACCACGAACGACCACGCACGGTTCACTCACCGATCACGCTGCGCGAGGGACGAGAGACCGCCTCCCGAACGCGCCCGACCCTTCCTACCTCCCAATGGGTGGCGAAGAAGTAGCTTTCGCGTCTTTTCCGCCCGGAAGTATTCCTTGATCGGGTATAGGGCGCGAGGGGGACTCACTCGAAAGAGTGCTGCGGCGACGGAAGCCCCGACCACGTAGGCTCGTGCCGAACGGGAAAACCCGTACCGAGCAAGGAGCTGATCGTGATCCCCGGTGGTGGCCAGCCCAATATGCAGCAGCTGCTCCAGCAGGCCCAGAAGATGCAACAGGACCTGGCACAGGCGCAGGAGGAACTGGCGCAGACGGAGGTCGACGGGCAGGCGGGCGGCGGTCTGGTGACGGCCACCGTCACCGGCGCCGGCGAGCTGCGCGCCCTGAAGATCGACCCGAAGGCGGTGGATCCCGAGGACACCGAGACCCTCGCCGACCTCGTCGTGGCGGCCGTCCAGGCGGCCAACGAGAACGCGCAGGCGCTCCAGCAGCAGAAGCTGGGCCCGCTCGCGCAGGGGCTGGGCGGCGGCGGCATCCCCGGCCTGCCGTTCTGACCCGGCGCACCGCCTTCCTCTGGCAGGCGGTCGACAACTACGGTACGTACGGGACGGTGCGTACCGACCCCGAAGACCCAGGAAGGGCAGTCCGTTGTACGAAGGCGTGGTCCAGGACCTGATCGACGAGCTGGGACGGCTGCCCGGCGTCGGTCCGAAGAGCGCGCAGCGGATCGCCTTCCACATCCTGCAGACCGAGCCGACGGACGTACGGCGTCTCGCGCAGGCCCTGATGGAGGTCAAGGCCAAGGTCCGCTTCTGCGCGACCTGCGGCAACGTCGCGCAGGAGGAGCTGTGCAACATCTGCCGCGACACCCGCCGCGACCCGGCCGTCATCTGCGTGGTCGAGGAGCCGAAGGACGTCGTGGCGATCGAGCGCACCCGTGAGTTCCGGGGCCGCTACCACGTCCTGGGCGGCGCGATCAGCCCGATCGACGGGGTGGGCCCGGACGATCTGCGCATCAGGGAGCTGCTGGCCCGTCTCGCCGACGGCACGGTCACCGAGCTCATCCTCGCCACGGACCCGAACCTGGAGGGCGAGGCGACAGCGACGTACCTCGCCCGCATGATCAAGCCCATGGGCCTGAAGGTCACCCGCCTGGCCAGCGGCCTCCCGGTGGGTGGCGACCTGGAATACGCGGACGAGGTCACACTCGGCCGCGCCTTCGAGGGGAGACGACTCCTAGATGTCTGACGCCACGCTGCACGCGACCGACCAGAACCCGGACGATTTCGCGGTCCAGATCGCGGACCAGATCGAGAGCTTCCTGGTGGCCGTCACGGAGGTCGCCAAGGGCGACGAGCCGGAATCGGCCGTGCCCTTCCTCCTCCTGGAGGTCTCGCAACTCCTCCTGGCCGGCGGCCGGCTCGGGGCGCACGAGGACATCGTGCCCGACGAGCGCTACGAACCCGACTCGGGCCCCGAGCCGGACGTCGACGCGCTCCGCGAGAACCTGGCCCGCCTGCTGGACCCGATCGACGTCTACTCCGAGGTCTTCGACCCCTACGAGCCTCGTAAGGCGCCCGTGCCGGCCCGGATCTCCGACGACCTGGCCGACGTCATGGCCGACCTGCGCCACGGCATGTCCCACTACCGCGCGGGCCGCACCAGCGAGGCCTTGTGGTGGTGGCAGTTCTCCTACTTCTCCAACTGGGGCTCCACGGCGTCGGCCACCCTCCGGGCCCTGCAGTCGATCCTCGCCCACGTCCGCCTCAACCAGCCCCTCGCCGAACTCGACGGCCTGGACACGGACCAGGGCATGGGCGACGACACCCTGGAGATAGAGGCGGGCCGGGTGATGGCCGAGGAGATCGCCGGGCCCCTGGGTCTGCGCCCGGCGACGTAGCCGCCGTGGAGCGGCGCTCAGGCCGCTCCCGGGAACTCCCCTGCGCCGTGCAGCAGATCGAAGAGTTTCATGGGTGACCATGCGACACCGTTGCCGCCCGCGGTGGCGATCTCGTCCGTCCTCGCCAGCGTCTTGGCGCTGGCGTAGACGAACACCGGTGTCGCGTCGTCGAAGGTCCGGATCTCGCGGATGAGGTCCAGTCCGGCGTCCGTGTTGTATCCGGCGACTTCGCTCCGGCCCATGTCCGAGATCACGGCGTCGAAGGCGGGCCGAGCCCGGTGCAGAGCACGGACGCCCTCCTGCGTGGACGTGGCGTGCACCACCTCCACGCCCAGGGCCTGGAGTTGGGCCGTCTCGTAGGCGTTGTTCGCCGGCTGGTCGTCCACCCACAGCACTCTGCGGAGCAGACGGGGTGGCCGCTCGGCCGGTTCGGACGCCTCCTGCGGCCCGTCACCCGCGCTGACGGCGGTGAGCCGCTGCTGGATGTCCGCGGTGGTCTCCACGAGTTGGTCGGAGAACTGCTGCACGGTCAGCTCGGCATCCCCGACCCGGACGGTGAAGTTGCCCCTGCCCACGAGGCCTTTGATCAAGGGGAACAGCCGCCAGACCACCACCGAGGCGAACAGCGGCCAGGCGAGCCCGGTGAGGGCCTCGATCAAGGCGCTCGCTTCCTTCATGGCATGCCTCCGAGAGGGTGGTCACAGGTCGAGAGGCGGAATGTGCGGACCGGGCGGCCTCGCCACATTCATCCCGATGTTCAGCGGCACCCCGGCTACGGCCGGAAGCTCACCGGCTACGTCCGCCAGCAGGCGACGCATCCTGACCTCGCCGAAACGCCGTACCCCCATCGCCATCGCCCCGATCACGTCGAGGTCAGCGACATCCACGGGGGCCGCCGCCTTGAACCAGGTCAGTTCGTTCGCCATGGCGAGATCGACCGACTTGGCGTAGGCCCGGGACAGCTCGGACAGCGTTGCGGCGTAGGACTCCGCCGCGTGGTCGCCGTCCTCCTCCAGGAGGTTCAGGGCGAGCCCCCAGAACATCCGTACGGGCATGGCCAGGGAGCCCACCGGGACCACGCCGACCCGGTGCGGCGACTCGGTGGCGAATCCGGTGAGCGTGTCCCTGGCTTCCGGATCCTGTCCGGCCAGCACGGCGCATGCCAGCAGGAGATAGGCCTGTTGCTGGGGGTGGTCCAGCAGGTCGTCCGTCTCGCGCCTCATGGCGTCGTTGGTGCTGCCGTGCAGGAGCAGCCGCCGGGTCCACCTCTCGCGAGTGGACCGCTCGACCCCGCGGGGTGCCAGTGAGGCCTGGAGATAAGCGCCGAAGGTGAGACCTGCCCTGGTGAACAGGTCGGCGGCCTGCGCGAGCGCCCCCCGAACGGCCAGGCGGGGATCGACCAGCAGGCGCCACTGGCCGGCCAGCCGGTAGGCCGACGCGGCCTCGATCAGGGCATGCGAGGTCGGCCTTTGTTCGGAATCCGCTTCCCCGAGGACCAGGCGGGCGTAGGCCTCGTGGAAGTCGGCGGCGAGGGCGACCTGCTCGGCGGAGAGCTGCAGCGGCCGCAGCGGCGAGGGATCCGA
Organism: Streptomyces sp. NPDC092370; assembly: GCF_044755265.1. NCBI lineage: Bacteria > Bacillati > Actinomycetota > Actinomycetes > Kitasatosporales > Streptomycetaceae > Streptomyces > Streptomyces sp. NPDC092370. The sequence continues at coordinate 90,414 of NZ_JBIVQO010000019.1, forward strand.
GGGCGGCAAGGCCATCTCAGATCAGCTCCCGGACATTGCTCAACGCCTCGGGCTCCGTGAAGTGGGGATTGAGGTACTCCCACCTTTTGCGCAGCCGTCCCTCCCCGCGATCCCAGGTCCACTTCTCGCAGCCGCGTACCTGCGTCGCGGGTACGTAGACCTTGGCCGTCACTTCGCCCTCGGTCTGGAAGGGCGAATACCTGCGGTAGGTGTTCAGGTCCCGGATCTCCTCGGCGACCCCGTGCACCGACACCGCCGGCCGGGGTGCCAGCACGACCCAGCACGTGTAGAGGTAGGCCTCCGGCCGGGCTCCGAACTGCGTGCCGAACCACAACGCCGTGTGGCGCGCGGTGTGGACGAAGTTGGTCTTCGCCACCGCGTCCCGCTCCACCGTCCCGCACGAGAGGGAGATGAACGGGCTCTCCTCGCAGAACGGCAGTCCCGTGGCCGGGTCCTTCCGCTCGAAGTGATTGACGTGCCGATCAAGGTTCTGCTCGGTGAGCCTGGTCGCGAATTCGGCCAGCGAGACCCGGCCGTACTTCAGCAACCAGCGGCTGGAGATCCCGGACCTGCCGTCGACGAGCGCGCGGGCCTCGTCGTCACCCGGTAACGCCAGCCCTTTGATACACCACTGCACGATCATGATCGCCCCCCGACAGCGACGTGCGCGAGCAAATCAGCGTAGGGCAAGGCCCGTATACAGCAAGGGAGTTGGCGCACATTTCACGCAGAAGAGCGACCTTCCCGAGTCAGAGCCGTACGGCCGCTCCCGTCACGCCGATGCCCGTGTCCGGTTCCGCCGGTACGGTCACGGTGATCGTGCTGGGCCGTCCCAGGTCCGCGCCCTGGTGAACGGTCAGAGTGGCAGGGGTCGGTACGAGGCCGAGCTCGCGCAGGTAGCCGCCGAACGCGGCCGCCGCCGCTCCCGTCGCCGGGTCCTCGACCACGCCGCCGGGCGGGAAGGGGTTGCGGGCGTGGTAGACGGTGGGTGACTCCCGCCGCACCAGGTCGATCGTGGTCCAGTCCCTGCGGGCCATGAGGGTGGTGAGCGCCGCCATGTCGTAGTCCAGGTCCGCCAGCCGCTCCCGGCTCGCCGCGGCGATGATCGGGTGCCAGGCGCCGGCGAAGGCCACGCGGGGCGGCAGGGCCGGGTCCAGGTCCTCGGCGGACCAGCCGAGGATCGTGAGCAGCGCGGTGAGGTCGGCCTCCTCGAGCGGGACGGTGCGCGGCGCGACGCTCACCAGGGTCGCCACGAGGGTGCCGTCCGCGGAGCGGTCCGTGGTGACGGTGACCGGGCCCGCCGCGGTGCGCAGCAGCAGCCGCCCGGTGCCGTGCCGCTCCGCGTGGGCGACGGCCGTGGCGATCGTGGCGTGGCCGCAGAACGGCACCTCGGCGAGGGGGCTGAAGTAGCGGACGTCCAGGGAGCCGTCGTCGGACTCCACCGCGAACGCCGTTTCCGAATAGCCCAGTTCGGCCGCCGTCGCCAGCATCGCCGCGGCGTCGGCGCCGCTCGCGTCGAGCACCACCCCGGCCGGGTTGCCGCCCTCGGGATCCGTGCTGAACGCCACGTAGCGCAGTATCTCCATGCCCCGACGGTAGCTCCCGGCCCCCTGTCACGCAGCGTGTTTTGGGGGTGCCCTGTACGGGCCCTGTACGTGGGCTGTACGGCCCCTGACCGGTGAAACGCGAGGCTGGAGTCACTTCCACCGCGCAGAACGCGGAGGCAGGTCAACTCCCCTCGATCGCACTGGAGACGACATGAACCGTCGCCCCGCCCGCCGTCGCATAGCCGTCGCCACCGCCACCGCGGTCCTGGCCACGGGCACCTTCGCCCTCGGTGCCGGGATCGCCGGTGCCGACTCCGGGAGCAAGGGCGCGCAGCACGCCGCGCCCGTGACCAAGGGGCAGGTACTCGAGCTGTTCGACCACTGGAACGCCGCGCTGCGGACCGGTGACCCGGAGAAGGTCGCCGACCTGTACGCGAAGGACGCCGTCCTGCTGCCGACGGTCTCCAACGAGGTCCGCACGGACAGAGCCGAAATCGTCGACTACTTCGAGCACTTCCTGCGGAACAAGCCGGTCGGGACGAAGGTCGAGTCGGTCGTCAACGTCCTCGACCGGGACACCGTCATCGACACCGGCGTCTACGAGTTCGCCCTCACCGACCACGACACGGGCGAGAAGAGCACCGTCAAGGCCCGCTACACCTACGCCTACGAGAAGCAGCCGAACGGCAGGTGGCTCATCGTGAACCACCACTCGTCGAAGATGCCGCAGGGCTGAGCCGGGTCAGCCGCCACCCCGGTGGGACGCCCGGAGCGTGATCGTCACGCACAGGCCGCCCCTCTCGGGGCGCCCCCGGGCGAGCGAAGCCGAGGCGGGGGGAGCGTCCGTCAGCGCCACGGTCCCGCCGTCGTCCGTCGCCAGCTGCTTGACGACGGCGAGACCCAGGCCGGAGCCGGATTTCCCGGTCAGGCCCTGACCGCGCCAGAAACGGTCGAAGGCACGGGACTTCTCGGCGTCCGACATGCCGGGCCCCTCGTCCAGGACCGACACCCCCACCACATCGCCCCGGGGCTCCACCCGCACGGTGATCGTCCCGCCGTCGGGCGAGACCTCCAGGGCGTTGGAGAGCACGTTGTCCAGCATCTGGTCCAGGGCACCGGGGCTGGCCAGCACGGCCGGCCGGCCGTCGATACTCCCCCTGAGCGCGATGGTGACTCCGCGCTCGTCGGCGGCCGGCCTCCACACGGCGAGCCGCTCCCGCACGATGTCCATCAGCGGGAGCGGCTCGGCCGCCGTCACCTTCGCCTCGGCCCGGGCCAGCACCAGCAGCCCGCTGACCAGCCGGCTCATCCGCACGACCTCCGCCGTCGCCTGCTCCACGTCCTCCCGTACGAACTCGTCGTCCACCCCGTCCGCGATGTTGTCCAGGGACAGCCGCAGCGCCGTCAGCGGGGTGCGCAGCTGGTGGGAGGCGTCCGCGACGAAGATGCGCTGGGCCGCGATCAGGGTGTCCAGGCGTTCGGCGCCCTGGTTGAGGGTGCGCGCCAGGGTCTGGGTCTCGGGCGGGCCCGTCACGGGGGAGCGGGCGGTCAGATCGCCGTCGCTGAACTTGCTGGCCATGTCGTTGAGCTGGCGCAGCGGCCGGGTGAGCCGCCGGGCCACCACGACGCCGAGCAGCGCGGCCACCCCGAGGACGAGCACGGCGAGGACCGCCCGGAAGCCCCAGATCCGCCACAGCCGGCCGGTCATCTCGCCGGTCGAGTAGACGATGCGTACGGCGCCGACGACCCGGTCCGTTCCGGCCGCGCGGGCGGGCACGGTGATCACCAGTTCGGGGCCCCAGATGAAGGAGGAGCCCCAGTCGGTCGTGGGCGTGCCGTCCTTCAGGGCCCGGGCCAGTGCCGCGTCGGCCGTCGGCCGGGGCAGGTCCGCCGGGCAGTTCGCGGTGCGGGTCACCTGGATCTCGTCGTCGTAGGCCCTGGCCATCTTCTCCAGGGCCTCGCAGGAGGCGGCGCGGCCGTCGCCCAGCAGCAGGGCCATGGCATCGGCCTCGCGCAGGACGGCCGCCCGGGTGTCGCGGCGCAGCTGGTCCGTGAGCGTGAACGCCACCGGCACCGTGAACAGCGCGATCGCGACCGCGACCAGCAGGACGTAGCTGCGGACGAGCTGGCGGATCATGAGGCGCCGCCGGCCCCGCCCGCGCCGCCGCCCGCGCCGCCCCCGTTCCCGCCCGCGTCGCCGGAGTCGGTGTCCCTGGTGATCTCCAGCCGGAAGCCCACCCCGCGCACCGCCTCGATGGTGATCGCCCCCGCGAGCTTGCGCCGCAACGCCGCCACGTGCACGTCCAGTGTCTTCGTCGGCCCGAACCAGTTCGCGTCCCAGACCGCTTCCATGATCTGCTCGCGCGACATCAGCGCCCCGGGCTCCTCGGTGAGGAAGGCCAGCAGGTCGTACTCCTTGGGCGCGAGGGCGACCTCCTCGCCGTCGAGGCGCACCCGGGCAGCCCTGCGGTCGATGGTCAGGCGGGTGCCGTAGCGGTCGGGGCCGGCGTCGGGCGCGCCCGCCGGGGCGCGGGACCGCGTGCGGCGCGTGACCGCCCTTATCCGCGCGATGACCTCCCGGACGCCGAACGGTTTGGAGACGTAGTCGTCCGCGCCGAGCTCCAGGCCGACCACCCGGTCGGTCTCGTCGCTGCGGGCGCTGATCACGATGATCGGCACGTCGCCGCGCTCGCGCAGCGTCTTGCAGACGTCCAGGCCGTCGGTGTCGGGCAGGCCGAGATCCAGCAGGACGACGTCGTACGGGCGCTCGTGCCGCAGGGCCGCCCCGCCCGTGGTGACCCACTCGACCTCGAAGCCGTAGCGCTTCAGGCCACGGCGCAGGGACTCGGCGACCGGTTCATCGTCTTCCACCAGGAGTACGCGCACAGCCGAACCATAATGCTTGAAAGTTGGGCCACAGGGTTCGCCCGGGCGCTGGTTGTGACCCCGGGCACTTTCCCGAGTGGCCTCCGTGCCGGTTGGGCATGAGCGACTCTGGACGGGCGGGCCGGGATCTCACCATGCGATATCGCGGAGGGGTTTTTCGGACGCTCGTTAGACTGAGCCGACCGCGGTACGAATGCGTATGAGCGGACAGAGACGGATTGAGCGAGGAGCGCACGTGGGCCTTGTCGTGCAGAAGTACGGAGGCTCCTCCGTAGCCGATGCCGAGGGCATCAAGCGCGTCGCCAAGCGGATCGTGGAAGCGAAGCAGAACGGCAACCAGGTGGTTGCCGTGGTTTCCGCGATGGGCGACACGACGGACGAGCTGATCGATCTCGCCGAGCAGGTTTCCCCGATGCCTGCCGGACGCGAGCTCGACATGCTGCTGACCGCCGGAGAGCGGATCTCCATGGCCCTGCTGGCCATGGCGATCAAAAAGCTGGGCCACGAGGCCCAGTCGTTCACCGGCAGCCAGGCGGGTGTCATCACCGACTCGGTCCACAACAAGGCCCGGATCATCGACGTCACGCCGGGCCGGATCAAGACCTCGGTGGACGAGGGCAACATCGCGATCGTCGCCGGTTTCCAGGGCGTCAGCCAGGACACCAAGGACATCACCACGCTCGGCCGCGGCGGCTCCGACACCACGGCTGTGGCTCTCGCCGCCGCCCTCGACGCCGACGTCTGCGAGATCTACACCGACGTCGACGGTGTGTTCACCGCCGACCCGCGGGTGGTGAAGAAGGCCCGGAAGATCGACTGGATCTCCTTCGAGGACATGCTCGAACTGGCGGCATCCGGGTCGAAGGTGCTGCTCCACCGCTGTGTGGAGTACGCCCGCCGGTACAACATCCCGATCCACGTCCGGTCCAGCTTCAGCGGACTTCAGGGCACCTGGGTCAGCAGCGAGCCGATTACGCAAGGGGACAAGCAGGTGGAGCAGGCTCTCATCTCCGGTGTCGCGCACGACACCTCCGAGGCCAAGGTCACGGTCGTCGGTGTGCCGGACAAGCCGGGCGAGGCGGCCTCGATCTTCCGCACGATCGCCGACGCCGAGATCAACATCGACATGGTCGTGCAGAACGTGTCCGCCGCCTCCACGGGCCTGACGGACATCTCCTTCACGCTGCCGAAGACCGAGGGCCGCAAGGCCATCGACGCGCTCGAGAAGAACAAGGCCGGCATCGGCTTCGACTCGCTGCGCTACGACGACCAGATCGGCAAGATCTCCCTCGTCGGCGCCGGCATGAAGACCAACCCGGGCGTCACGGCCGACTTCTTCACGGCCCTGTCCGACGCGGGCGTCAACATCGAGCTGATCTCGACCTCCGAGATCCGCATCTCGGTCGTCACGCGCGCCGACGACGTGCCCGAGGCCGTCCGCGCCGTGCACTCCGCGTTCGGGCTCGACTCCGACAGCGACGAGGCCGTCGTCTACGGAGGCACCGGCCGCTGATGGCCGGACCCGACCGAACCGGCCGGTCCGGACGCCCGACGCTCGCCGTGGTGGGAGCGACCGGAGCCGTCGGCACGGTCATGCTCCGGATCCTGTCCCAGCGGGCGGACATCTGGGGCGAGATCCGACTCATCGCCTCCCCGCGCTCGGCCGGCCGCAAACTGGCCGTGCGCGGTGAGGAGACCGAGGTCGTGGCGCTCACCGAGGAAGCCTTCGACGGAGTTGACGTCGCCATGTTCGACGTCCCCGACGAGGTCGCCGAGCGGTGGGCGCCCCTCGCCGCTGCCAAGGGCGCGGTGGTCGTCGACAACTCCGGCGCGTTCCGGATGGACCCGGACGTGCCGCTCGTCGTGCCCGAGGTCAACCCGCACGCCGTGCGGATGCGCCCGCGCGGGATCATCGCCAACCCCAGCTGCACGACGCTCTCCATGATCGTCGCCCTGGGCGCGCTGCACGCCGAGTTCGGGCTGCGCGAGCTGGTCGCCTCCTCGTACCAGGCCGTCAGCGGCGCCGGGCGCGCCGGTGTGGAGACCCTGCGCCGGCAGCTCTCCCTCGTCGCCGGCACGGAGCTCGGCACCAACCCCGGTGACGTCCGCCGGGCCGTCGGGGACCACACCGGGCCGTTCCCGGAGCCGGTCGCCCTGAACGTCGTGCCGTGGGCCGGTACGGCTCAGGAGGACGGCTGGTCCTCGGAGGAGCTGAAGGTGCGGGACGAGTCCCGCAAGATCCTCGGCCTGCCCGGCCTCCCCGTGGCCGTCACCTGTGTCCGGGTTCCGGTCATCACCACGCACTCCCTGACGGTGCACGCCCGCTTCGAGGGTGAGGTCACCGTCGACAAGGCCCGCGAGATCCTCGCCACAGCGCCCGGGGTCGTGCTGTTCGACAACCCGGCCGCCGGGGAGTTCCCCACCCCCGCCGACGTGGTCGGCACCGATCCGACCTGGGTCGGGCGGGTCCGGCGGGCGCTGGACGACCCCACGGCGCTCGAACTGTTCGTGTGCGGGGACAATCTGCGCAAGGGCTCCGCGCTCAACACCGCGCAGATCGCCGAGCTGGTCGCGGCCGGGATGTCCTGAACCCGGCGGTCCGCCCGGGTTTTCGTGAAGTTTCGCCGTGCCGAAACCCCCGGCCGATGTCATAGGCGGTTTGTAGGATCTGCGGACGACATGTGAGCCGGTCGATGGTCCGGATCACTTGTCCCGGACGCTTCAACATCAGAGGATTTATCTCCCCGCTCTCCGCAACCGCGCGAAGGGCGGGGAGCGTCTTTGCGGTCGCCCTTCGACCGTGGGAGCGCTTCATCAGGCGTGGGGACGCCTGGAACCGGACGTGGGGACGTCCGTTCACATCTGGACATAGGGGAAGAGCGGGACGCATGAGGGCATTTGATGCACCATTGGTTGTGCTGCCTGACGCGGGTAGACCGTCGACGGCGACGGTCGGCGTGAAAGTGATGCCCGGCACGTACAACCCTCACAGGGGTACGCGTGTCCAACAGGCGTGGCAGAGGTACTCGACTTCAGCGCGGCACGCGGCGCGGTCCTTCGACCGCCCCGTCCGGCGGCTCTCCGACCCCGCATGCCCGGTACGCCCGGTGGCATGCCGGTGATCGCGCCCGTGCCCGCAGCGCGGCCGGCCCGCATACCCGACCAGCGCGACGGTGCGGAGGACGGCGTAGCGGCCGGCACCACGGTCGATCACCTCACCGAGACCTACCGGGCGCACTACCGCTCGCTGCTGGGTCTCGCGGCGCTCCTCCTCGACGACACCGCCTCCTGCGAGGACGTCGTCCAGGAGGCGTTCATCCGTGTCCACTCCGCCCGCAAGCGGGTCCGCGAGCCCGAGAAGACCCTGGCGTACCTGCGCCAGACCGTCGTCAACCTCTCGCGCTCCGCGCTGCGCCGCCGCATACTCGGCCTGAAGCTGCTGTCGAAGCCCATGCCCGACATGGCCAGCGCCGAGGAAGGCGCCTACGACCAGCTGGAGCGCGACTCCCTGATCAAGGCGATGAAGGGGCTGCAGCGCCGCCAGCGCGAGGTGCTGGTGCTGCGCTACTTCGCGGACATGACCGAGGCACAGGTCGCCGAGACGCTCGGCATATCGCTGGGCTCGGTCAAGGCGTACGGCTCGCGCGGTATCGCGGCGCTCAGGGTCGCCATGGAGGCGCCGGCATGAGTGACGGCAACGGCGCGGGCGGCAAGGGGCGCGACCGCCCCGAGCCCGCCGAGCGCCTCGACGGGTGGCAGGCGCCGACAAGGCTGCACGGGCAAGATCCGAAGCAATCGCACGCTGGGAACGGAACTGTGAACCACGGCCCCGACGACCAGAACCCCGGAGGGTTCGACTCGGACGAGCTGGACCTGCGCACGATGCTGCACCAAGTGGTGCAGGAGGTGGAACCGCGCGACGGCACCCTGGACTATCTGCGGAAGGCGGTGCCGCAGCGGCGGGCCCGCAGGCGGCAGGCCGTCGTCGGCATGGCCGCCGCCGCCCTCTTCATCGGCACCGCCATCCCCGCCCTCGTACACGTCTCCAACGCCACCGGCTCCGATGCCAACCCCTCCGTCGCCGGGCACGCCTCCGAAACCCAGGGCGGCGCGAGCGAGGGCAAGGGCCCGGACGGCGGCGCGAGCACCTCGGGCGGCTCCTCCGGCAAGACCGAGGACAAGGAGAAGGGCGACAAGAAGGAGAAGGACAAGGGCAAGGGAACCGGCGCCTCCACCGGCGCGTCCCAGGGCGGTACCGACCCCTCCTCCACCACCGCCGCCGGTATCCCGGCGTGCACCCCGGCCCAGCTCGGCCCCGCCTCCGGAAGCAGCAACGCCCCGGACTCCACGGGCGCGGTCTCCGGCTCCTTCCGCGTCGTCAACGTCTCCGGCGCGGCCTGTACGGTCACCGGCCCCGGCTCGGTGAGCGCGCTGCCGCAGGGCGCGGCCGACATGAGCAAGGTCGGTGCGGTCCGGCACACCGCCGGGGACGCGGCGGCCGGGCTCCTGCCCGACCCGTCCCTGGAAGCCGCCCAGCTGGTGCTCCAGCCGGGCCTCGGCTACGACGTGAAGTTCGCCTGGGTCCCCTCCGAGACCTGCCCCACCCCCGGCGGCAGCGTCGGCGGCCCCGACCCGAGCCCGGACCCGACCCCTTCGGAGGACCCGGCGACCACGGCCGGCACCTCCACCGGCGGCGACACGGGCACGGGCACGGCCCCCCAGCTGGCCACGGAGGACGGCACGGTCGACGGCAGCGTCGCGGTGGCCTACACCCCGGGCACAGGCTCGGGCGGTACCTCGGTCACGGTGTCCAACGCGTGCGCGGGGACGGTGTACTGGACGGGAGTGCTGGCGGGGTCGTAACCGCCCGGATCCGAGCATGCGGGCAAGCGGGAGCGGGAGTGCCGGCGGGTTCGTAACCGCCCGGACGTGAGCGTGCGTGCCGACGGGTGGGGGCGGGCGCCGGCGGCCCGTTCCGCCCGGCTGCGGGCCGGGCCCGGTGTACTGGACGGGAGTGCTGGCGGGGTCGTAACCGCCCGGATCCGAGCATGCGGGCAAGCGGGAGCGGGAGTGCCGGCGGGTTCGTCACCGCCCGGACGTGAGCGTGCGTGCCGGCGGATGGGGGCGGGCACCGGTGGCCCGTTCCGCCCGGCTGCGGGCCGGGCCCGGTGTACTGGACGGGAGTGCCGGCGGGTTCGTCACCGCCCGGACGTGAGCGTGCGTGCCGGCGAGTGGGGGCGGGAGTGCCGGCGGCCCGTTCCGCCCGACTGCGGGCCGGGCGGAGATGCCGCTCACCTCACGGCGGCATCCACGGCGACCGGCTCCTCGTCCGCCACCAGCCCCAGCTTCGCGTCCCGCGCGAACTCCACCTCACGGCGCAGCAGCCGGAACCACATGAAGATCACGAACCCCACGAAGGCGAACCACTCGGCCGTGTAGCCCAGGTTCTGGAATGCCTTCAGATCCAGCCCCGAGTCCGGGGGCGCGGCGGCCGGCACCGCCTTCATCCCCGAGTCGGCCTTCGCCAACGTGACCCAGGCGTCGTACACGTCGTACGGCACCAGGTTCACCAGTGACGCCGCGCTGATCGCCGACGTCTGCCCGGCCGGCAGCCCGCCCTGCGCGCTGACCCCGTTGTCCCCCGGCGTCTCCGACGCCTGCAGCGCCCCGGTGACGGTGACCTCACCGGCCGGCGGGGCGGGAACCTTCGCCGTGCCGGCGGTACCGGGCAGCCATCCCCGCACCACCGGCAGCGCCTCACCCGAGCCGGTCCGCAGCAGCGTCAGCACGTAGAAGCCTTGCCTGCCGTCGAGTTCCCGCCCGGGCACCAGCAACTGCCTGCCGTAGCGTCCGGTCGCGGTGACGAGTTTCCCGGACGTCGCCTTGTCCACCGGCAGCATGTCCGCGAGCGGCCGGGGCGCCTCGTGCCGGGCCTCGGAGACCTGCTCGGTCGCGGCGCGGTGGCCCTGCACACGGTCCTCGAACCGGCTCAGCTGCCAGGACCCCATGAAGACGCAGAAGGGGATGGACAACAGCACGAAGACGTTGATCCCCCACCACCGGGGCGTCAGCAGAAACCGGTACACACCCCCACGGTACGGGGCTGTCGGGCGGTCCCGGCCCGCGGGGTCGCCGACGGCGCGGGCCCGTGGGCCGGTTACGGACGGCGGACGAGCCCCGGGCGCTCAGTCCTTGCGGGCCCGGATCGAGTACATCAGCGGAATCCGCGGCCGGTCCGGCGGAAAGCGGAAGTAGCCGTCCCGCCGCTCGAAGCTCCCGAACCGCCGGAACAGCGACACGTCGTGCTCGTGCAGGAACTCGATCCGCAGCCCGGCCGCCGCGAGCGCCGTGACCACCTCGCCGACCGGGTGCTGCCACTCGACCCGGCGGCTGTGCGTGAACTCGGCGCCCTCGGCCGCGTACGATCCCGGCGCCTCCTCCACCCAGGCGTCACGGGCGAAGTAGTCGTGCTCGATCCGCGAGCCGGTCTCGTCGTCGAGCACGTCGGTGAGCGGGTGGAACTCGGAGAGGTACAGGAACCCGCCGGGCGCCACCAGCGCCGCGGCGGTCTCGGCCCAGCGCCCGATGTCGGGCAGCCAGCACAGCGCGCCGGCGCCGGTGTACACGATGTCGTACGCCGGGTCCGGAACCGCGTCCGCCGCGTCGTACACGTCCGCCGTGACGAACGCCGCCCGGTCCGGGCCGAGACCGAGGTCCCCGGCCAGAGTCCGGGCCAGGTCGATCGCGGGTTCGGAGAAGTCGAGCCCCACGACGCGGGCGGCGCCGTGCCGGGCCCAGGACAGCGTGTCGAGCCCGACGTGGCACTGGAGGTGCAGCAGAGAGCGGTTGCCGACCCCGCCCACCTCGGCGAGCTCGAAGTCGCGCAGGGGGTCCTGACCGGCCCGGAAGGCGTCGAGATCGTAGAAATCACCCGCGATGTGCAGCGGGACCCGCTCGTCCCAGTGGGCGCGGTTGGCCTCGTTCCAGTCGGCCGGGGTGGGGGAGTACAAGACGGCGACTCCTGACCTGCTCGGAGGGGGACCGGTGGAGGTTATCCACAGGCTGGGGACCTCGCCAGCGAATTGTCGGCCGGGGCAGGCACTATGGGGCCATGACTGAGAGCAACGGGTCCGAGGCGCGTCATCAGCGGGACCAGTACGAGCAGGATGTACGGGCGGGACAGCAGGAGCGGATGCCGGAGTGGGAGAAGCGCTTTCGGGCGCCGCGGGTGTCCCTGCCCGACTGGGCGGAGGACGCACCGGACCGCTCCCTGTTCGTCTCGAACGCCACCGGGACGTACGAGCTGTACGCCTGGGACCGGTCGACGGGCGAGCAGCGCCAGGTGACGGACCGGCCGAACGGCACCACGGACGGCGTGCTGTCCCCGGACGGCGCGTGGATCTGGTGGTTCGACGACAAGGACGGCGACGAGTTCGGCGTGTGGCGCCGCCAGCCCTTCGAGGGCGGACCGGACGAACCGGCCGCCGTGGGCCTGGAGGCCTCCTACCCGGCGGGCCTCGCCCTCGGCCGCGACGGGCGTACGGCCGTCGTGGGCCGTTCCACGGATGAGGACGGCACCACCATCCACCTCGTGCGCACCGGCGGGGAACCGGTGGAGATCTACCGTCATCGCGAGTCGGCCGGCGTCGGCGACCTCTCCCATGACGGCTCACTCATCGCCGTCGAGCACACCGAGCACGGCGACGCGATGCATTCGGCGCTGCGCGTCCTGCGCCCCGACGGCACGGCGGTCGCCGACCTCGACGACACCGAGGGCGGCACCCGTGAGCTGGGCCTGGAGATTCTCGGCTTCGCCCCCGTCGACGGCGACACGCGCCTGCTCATCGGCCACCAGCGCCGCGGCCGCTGGGAGCCCCTGGTGTGGGACGTCGCCACCGGCGAGCAGACGGACCTGGCGCTGGAGCTGCCGGGCGACGTCAGCGCCGAGTGGTACCCGGACGGCAGCGGCCTGCTCATCGTGCACAGCTTCGAGGCCCGCAGCGAGCTCTTCCGCTACGACCTGGCCGGCCGCGCCCTGACGGAGATCCCGACCCCGCCCGGCACGGTCTCCGGCGCGACGGCCCGGCCCGACGGCAGCGTGGAATACCTGTGGTCCTCGGCCGCCGAGCCGCCGGCGGTCCGCTCCACGACGGGCGGTGTCGTGCTCGACCCGCCCGGCATGAAGTCCCCCGGCTCGGTGCCGGTGGAGGACGTGTGGGTGGAGGGGCCGGGAGGGCGCATCCACGCCCTCGTCCAGAAGCCCCAGGGCACCACCGGCCCGCTCCCCACGGTCTTCGACATCCACGGCGGCCCCACCTGGCACGACAGCGACTCCTTCGCCGCGGCCCCGGCGGCCTGGGTCGATCACGGTTACGCGGTGATCCGTGTCAACTACCGCGGCTCCACGGGTTACGGCCGTGCCTGGACGGACGCCCTGAAGCACCGGGTCGGCCTCATCGAGCTCGAGGACATCGCCGCCGTCCGCGCATGGGCCGTCGGCTCCGGCCTGGCCGACCCCGAGCGCCTGATCCTCACCGGCGGCTCCTGGGGCGGCTACCTGACGCTCCTCGGCCTCGGCGTCCAGCCCGACGCGTGGGCCCTCGGCATCGCGGCGGTCCCGGTCGCCGACTACGTCACGGCGTACCACGACGAGATGGAAGCGCTGAAGGCGATGGACCGCACCCTCCTCGGCGGCACGCCCGAGGAGGTCCCCGAGCGCTTCGAGGCCTCGTCCCCCCTCACCTACGTCGACCAGGTCAAGGCCCCGGTCTACATCTCGGCCGGTGTCAACGACCCGCGCTGCCCGATCCGCCAGATCGAGAACTACGTCAAGTGCCTGGAGGCGAGAGGCGCGGTCCACGAGGTCTACCGCTACGACGCCGGTCACGGCTCGCTGGTGGTGGACGAGCGGATCAAGCAGGTCAGGCTGGAGCTGGAGTTCGCGGAGCGGCACCTGGGCTCACGTCCGTAACCCGGGAGAGCGGGCGCCCGGCGGCACCCCGCGCCGCGCCGGGCTGCGCCGCTGCCCGGCCCGGCGGCGATGCCGCGCATCTCGTGACGCCGAGCGTGCGAACGCACGCTCGGCGTCACGCTCACGCCCCGGCCCGCTCCCGCCGCCTCCGCCCCAGCAGCTCCGCCAGCCCCCGCCGCGTCGCGGCCAGCACCACCCGGTCCTCGGCCCCGAGCACATACGCAGGAGGGAGATCCCACACCAGCCCCGAGGCGGCCGGCAGCCGCTCCTCGCCCGACGTCTCCGGCTCGCCCCGACGCCCTCCGGCAGGTGACGTGTTGAGCGCCAGCACCCGCCAGGCCCCGGCCCGGAACGCCTCCGCCACGGTCCGCCCCTCCAACTGCGGATGCCCGGCCACATCCACCTCGGCGAACAGCAGCACCCGCCGCTCCACCGGAATCGCCCCGAGAATCTGCCGCCCCATCATCGCCCCGGCGAACGCGGGCGCGGCCAGATGCGACACACTCCGGCTCCGCGTCAGGGCGCGCGGGTGCGCCGCCCGCAGCGTGCGGTACACGGCCGTCGCGAAGTCGTCGTCGTACAGCCGCAGCACCACCCGCAGATCGGGCCGCACGGACCGCGCGTACAGCGAGGCCTCCAGATTCGTCGTGTCCGCACTGGTCAGCGCCAGCAGCGCATGCGCGCGGTGGATCTTCGCGGCCTCCAGCACGCCCTCCTGCGTGACATCCCCGAGCACCACCGGCACCCGCAGCCGCCGCGCCGTGGCCATCCCGCGGGCGTCCGGATCGGACTCCACGCACACCACCGGGATGTGCAGCTCCCGCAGCCGCGTCAGCACCCGCGTCCCGATCTTGCCGAGCCCGAGCAGCACCACGTGCCCGGCGAGCCCCCGCGGCGGCTTGCGCAGCGCGGACGCGCTGCGGAACGTGCCGAGTGCTTCCAGCACCGCGGCCAGCAGCACCGGCAGCAGCAGCAATCCGACCAGACCGGACAGCAGTTGCAGCACCTGCCGTCCCGTCGACGCGTGGAACGCGGGGTCGTTGATCCCGAACAGATCGAGCAGCGTGACGTACGTGGCGTACAGCGGATGCTCGCCGGTCACGATCGTCAACGCCACCGCGAGCGCCAGCACACAGCCCACCAGCCCGGCCAGCGACCACCGCAGCCGCCGCCCGAACAGCGAGGCGAACGGCGGCACACCACCCCGCCCGGCGGGCAGGGACGGCCCGGAGTACGACACCTGCTCCAGAACCACGGTCCCGCGTCCGGTCGCCGACGCCACGGCCGCCTCGGAGGGCAGGAGTTGCGGCCCGAGCTCCCCGCTGCCCTCCGAACCGTCCGCACCGGCCGGGTCGTTGCTCGTCGCGGACAGCAAGGCCAGCGTGCACAGCCCCGGTTCGGCCACCTCGCCCGGCCGCGGCGGCTGCCGCTCCACCGCCCGCAGCACGAGCCCTTCCGTCTGGACGACCTTGCTGGTGCCGACCAGGGCGGTGGCGGCCAGTGCGGGCGCCGCCGTGTCGGCGTCGGACAGCACCGTCGTGGACGCGTCGAGGCCCGCTCCCGGTCCGTCCCCGGAGGCGACGGCGGCGGTCTGGTCCAGCAGTTCCTCGATGTGCTGCCCCAACCGCCGGCTGTAGAGCCGCAGTACGAGGCGGACACGGGGGTTGAGCCGACGGGCGGTGAGCGCGGCCCGGATGTTGGTCTCGTCGTCGTCGTACACGAGCGCCAACGCCGCCGCCCGGTCGGCGCCCACCTCGGCGAGCACGGCCTCGGTGACCTCGCCGGCCTCCACGACCTGCTCGTTCGAGGCCGGTTCGCCGCCCGTGCCGGCCCGGTTGACGGCGGCGTTCACGACCCGGTCGAGCAGCGCCGCCGAGGCGGCCCGGGCCCGCCCGACCACGGGCCGGCGCACCCGCCTGCCCGAGGGCGGCACGACGAGCGTGACCTGCTCGGCGTAGACACCGCGGAGTTCGGCGGCCAGCCGGTGCGCGAGCCCGTCGTCCCCGCACACGATCATGTGCGTGGCCGGATCACTCGGCTGGCCTTGGTTCGGAACGCTCCCCACGAGGAGAAGACTGCCTCACCGGGACGACCGGTTCCAGAAGGGAACGGTGTCGCCTGAACGCCCGGTGGGCCACATCCGTACACAACGGGAGGGAATGGGGAATGCCCTCGCGCACCACCGGAGGTACCGGGCCCGTGGCCACCACGAAGACCGCCCCGCACGACAGCGCTGAGCGCGAGGACACCGAGGCGGGCGGCGGCGCGGAAGAGGGCCGGCACCTCAACTCCGCCCTCCTGCTGACCCTTCTGCTGCTCACGGCGATGATGCTCCAGGACCCCATCCGCGGGGCCCTGGCCGCGCCGGTGATGCAGAGCTGGATGACGGTGTTCGTCGCGGTCATGGTCCAGGCACTGCCGTTCCTGGTGCTCGGCGTGCTGCTGTCGGCGGCGATCGCGGTGTTCGTGCCGCCGTCGTTCTTCGTCCGGGTCCTGCCGAAACACCCCGCCCTGGCGGTCCCCGTCGCGGGTGCGGCGGGCGCGGTACTTCCGGGCTGCGAGTGCGCGTCCGTTCCGGTGGCCGGCGCTCTGGTCCGCCGAGGCGTCACACCGGCGGCGGCCCTGGCCTTCCTCCTCTCGGCGCCCGCCATCAACCCGATCGTGCTGACGGCCACGGCCGTGGCGTTCCCCGGCAACCCGGAGATGGTCCTGGCCCGCTTCGTCGCGAGCCTGCTGGTGGCCTGCTCGATGGGCTGGCTCTGGCACCGGCTCGGCCGCACCGACTGGCTGCGTCCCCCGGAGCGGACGTCGTACGAGGGGCAGGGCAGGGGAGAGGCCTTCTGGGGCTCGGTCCGGCACGACGTGACGCACGCGGGCGGCTTCCTGGTGATCGGCGCGATGGCCGCGGCGACCCTGAAGGCGATGGTCCCGGCGGACTGGCTGGGGCTCGCGGCCGACCACCCCGTGCTGTCGGTCCTGGTCTTGGCGGTCCTGGCCGTCCTGCTCTCCATCTGCTCGGAGGCGGACGCGTTCGTGGCGGCGTCCCTGACCCAGTTCTCCCTGACCGCACGCCTGACGTTCCTGGTGGTCGGCCCGATGATCGACCTGAAACTCTTCGCCATGCAGGCGGGCACCTTCGGCCGCGCCTTCGCCCTGCGCTTCGCCCCCGCCACCTTCGCCCTGGCCGTGGTCGTATCGGCCCTCACCGGAACGGTCCTGCTGTGAACCGCCTGGCCCAGACGGCCCTCCTCTTCCTCCTCGGCGCGACCCTCCTGCACGCCGGCACGACCGACCTCTACCTGCGCTACGTCAAGGAGGGCCTGCGTCCCCTGGTCCTCCTGGCGGGCGCGGTCCTCATCATCACGGCGGCGGCGACCCTCTGGTACGACCGCCGCAGCGCCCCCGCCCACGACCACCACCACCGCGAACCCCGCGTGTCCTGGCTCCTCACACTGCCGGTCCTCGCCCTGATCCTGGTCGCCCCGCCGGCCCTGGGCTCCTACAGCGCGGCCCACACCGGCACGGCCCTGACGAAGCCCTTCGGCTTCCCGGCCCTCCCCACCGGTGACGCACCCCTGCGCCTCACCGTGGCCGACTACGCCGGCCGCGCGATCTACGACGACGGCCGCTCCCTGCGCGACCGCGAGTTGAAGATCACCGGCTTCATCACCCTGGACCGGACGGGCACCCCCTACCTGGTCCGCATGGGCCTCAACTGCTGCGCGGCGGACGCCCAGCCGGTCAAGATCGCCCTGACGGGCGACATCCCCCCGGTCCTGCGACCGGACACCTGGCTGGAGATCACCGGCAGGTACACACCACGCCGCACGAAGGACCCGGTCAACAACGGCCCCATCCCGTACCTCCAGGTCACGACGGCCAGGCCGGTCCCCACCCCGCACGACCCGTACGACGAGACGGGGAACACCTGAACTGCGGCGTAGCACAGGCCTTTCGGGGTACCCGTGAAGGACCGCTCATCAGCGAGGGATACGCATGACCACACTCCGAGGCGAGCACACGGCGGAACTGGACCGGCCGTTCCTGCCGGAGGCGGTCCGCGAGGAACTGGCGAAGGCCGACCATCGAGCGGGGCTGACCCTGGCCACCCTCGGCGCGACCCTGACCGCCCTCCTCACCGCGATCACCGCCGGCGTCATCACCCCCACCCAGTACGCGACGATCCCCCAACTCCTCCTCTGGACCGGCTGCGCGGCCTGCGCCCCGTCCCTGGTCCTCCTGAGCCTGGCCAGAAGGCCCCACCCGGCCCCGACGGCCGCCACCCCACCCCAGCTCCTGGTTCGCACGACGTGCACGAAACACCGCCGCATACGCCAGGCGATGGCGTGGAGTGCGGTCTTCCTCGCGCTCACCTTGGCGGGGACGCTCACCGGGCTGCTGACCTAGGGCCGAACGGACCGCAATCGGGGAGCCGAAAGCGGACCGGCACCAGTTCATTTACTCGCCGGTATGGAAGCCGGTCGTCTCCGTGAGGAACGCCCGTTCGGTCAATTCAGGCTCGGACGCGAGAAATCAGGCCACATCTCTTCACCTCTGTTTGCCGGAGCACGCCCCGACGGCAGCATGGTCAGGCTTGAACGGCGCGCTGCGCCGCGGAGTGAGACCGTCGGAGGTGCTGGTGAATCACGCGTGGCCGCCGTCCACCTTTCTTGGCCGGTTGCGGAATTCGACACGCGAAGAACTCCTGAGCCAGGGCACCTCGATCGCCTATCCGCCGCATCGCGCGCTGCTCCAGCAGGGCGACGAGAGCCGGCACGTCCTGCTGATCACGAGTGGTGTCGTGAAGGTCGTCGCCAGCGCGGAGAGCGGCTACGACATGCTGCTCGCCGTCCGCATAGCCGGGGACCTGGTGGGTGAGATGGCGGCCTTCGAGGACCGCCCGCGCTCCGGCACGGTGATCGCGTGCAGCGACGTGACCGCGCGGATCATCCAGGTGCGGGCGCTGGAGACCTTCCTCGGCCATCACCCCGACGCCATGCGGGCCATCCTCCACATGCTGTGTGCCCGGCTGCGCTGGGCCAACCGGCGACGGGTGGACTTCCAGGCCTACGACTCCCTGACGCGGCTGGCCCGCGTCCTGGCCGAGTTGAGCCAGTCCTATGCCCAGCCCGTTCCGGACGGCGACGGCCGGCGGTGCGACCTCGGGGTGACGCTCACCCAGAAGGAACTCGCCTCGCTGGCCGGTCTGAAGCTCAACACGGCCGAAAAGAGCCTGGCCGCACTGACAGCACAGGGACTGGTGGAACGCAGTTACCGAAACATAACCATCTGTGACGTCCCGAAACTGCTTGAATTCGCCAAAGTCGTGGCCGACAACCCGTATTAGTACGGGATCACTTCTCGCCCCCTCTCCTAGCCTCTCGTGCAGCACTTCATGAGCGGTGTCCGCTCATGGCATGAGAGAGGAATGATCGGGTGGTGGAGTGGTCCGGTTTCTGTCCCTGCGCCTGTATAGCCGTGGACGCAGAGGCCTACGGGGGAAAGAACGACCGTAGGCAGTCCCAGGCGCAGCATGATCTGCCGCGGATTCTCGACGCTGCCGCCAGGGGCGCCGGCTTGGATCGCGCACAGTGGCAGATCCAGCGCAAGGGAGACGAGCAGCTCGCGGTGCGTCCCTTGGACGGCACCGAGCCGCGTCTGGTCGACGACTACATTCGCCATCTCGTCGCCGAGCTGCGCGAATACAACTCCCAGCGGGTCCCCGAGGCCCGGATGCGGCTGCGGGCGGTCGTCCACCAGGGGCTGGTGGAACTGGCCGACAACGGCTTCGCCGGCACAGCCGTGGTGGCGACGGCGCGCCTGCTGAACGCGCTCCCCCTCTACGACGCCCTGGCCGCGCACCCCGACGCCGACCTGGCGCTCCTGCTGTCCGACGACGTCTTCCGGTCCACGGTGGCGGGCGGACACACGACCCTGTCCGCCGAGGACTTCACCCGCGTCGCCGTGCGGGTGAAGGAGTACGAGGCCACGGCCTGGCGGTGGGTGCCCGCGCCAGCCGTGGCCTCGCGTGAGCCCGGGGCCGCGCAGCCGGGGAAGCGCGTGGCCCCCGTGCCGGGGGAGCCCGCGGCGGACCGGCCGGAGCCGGCCGCCGCGGGCGGGCCGGCGATCAGCAACGAGTATCAGAGCGACCACATCAACGTGACCAACATCGCCGGCCCGGTGGACGCCCGCGGGGCCGTCTTCGGCTTCGGGAGTGCCGGTGGCTGACGGAAGCGAGGTCACGGACGCGGACCGCGGGCTGGACGTTCCGCCCGTCGCCGCTCCCGAAGAGGACGCCGAGCCGCCCGGTCCGGACGACACCGACGGCGCACGGCGGGCCGGTGACGAGGATGTGGGCCCGGACAAGCCATCCGAGCAGCGCGGAGAGCCGGACGAACGGCAGGAGGACGACCGCGGCTACGACGACCTCCGCCGCGTCCACCAGCTCGTCAACAACAACTTCTACGGCGTCGTCGACGCCGCGGGAGCGGCGTTCGGCTTCGGTGCCGCGTCGTCCCCGGGCCTCGCCCCCGGCACCATCGAGCCCGAGGAGGCGGACCGGGCCCTGCGGTTCCACCTGCCCCCGCAGCCCTGCTTCGACGAGGCGCTCGGCACGCTGCGCGAGAACGCGCTCGTGGTGCTGACCGGCCAGGACAGCTGCGGCCGGGGCGCGGGTTCGCTCGCCCTGCTCAGGGAAGTCCTGGGGGACGACGCCAGGCTGCGCAGTCTCTCACCCGCCAACGCCCTCGCCGACCTCGCCGCGTCACAGGACCTCAAGCGAGGGCAGGGGTACGTCATCCTCGACTACGTCGGGGAGCCGGCCCACCACGCCGTGCAGGCCTACGAGATCAAGCGGCTGAGCGAGGAACTGGGCCGCAAGGGGTCGTACCTGGTGATCACTGCGGGCGACACGACCCGCCGGCGGCTGGCGCTGCGGGACCACTGCGTGCCGTGGCGGGCCCCGGATCCCGTGGAGCTGTTCGGCCACTGCCGGAGGAAGCTGCCGGACCCGGGCCTCACGCCGGACACCGAACGGGAACTGCTGCAGCGCGTCAGCGAGCAGAGGCGGCCGAGGGACGTCGTCGAGGCGGCCCTGGCCCTGTCCCGGGACGGTGCGGACAAGGCGCTGGACATCCTGCGGGACAGGTACCGGGAGCGGGTCGAGGAGTGGTTCCGCGGGAAGCCGTCGGCGGACGACCTGCTCCCGCTCGCCGCACTGGCCTTCCTCGAGGGCATCCCCGAGCGGACGTTCGAGAAGGAGTGCGCCGCCCTCGCCGCCCAGGTGCGCAACTGGGAGCAGAGCGGCGAGACGGCCGTCGCCGAGCCGGGCGACGAGGTGGTGAAACCGCCGGGCGGCGCTGTCGCCCGGCAGTCCCGGGCCCGGTGGAAGGAGCGGGCGGTGGAGCTCGTGACCACCGAGCACCACCCCGGGCCGGGCCGGGACGCCGGGCGCAGCGAACGGCGCCTGATCTTCACCTCGCCGCGCGTCCGGGAGCTCGTCATCGCGGAGCTGCACGACCTGTACGGCTACGAGCTCTGGTACCCGTTGCGTCTGTGGCTGGGCGATCTCGCCCTGAACGGCGACCTGGACACCCGCACCGAAGTGGCCCGCGGCGTCGCGCTCCTGGCCCGGCACGCTCTCGTCGAGGTCGACGAGAACCTGCTGAAGGTGTGGTCCGAGGGGCTCACCAACCAGCGGGTCACCGCCGCGCTGACGCTCCAGTTCATGTGCGACGTGGAGCATTTGGCGTCGCAGGCCCTGAACATCGTCCTGAGCTGGACGGACAACAGCGGCCAGGGCCGTGCCGTGACGGCGGCCATGGCACTGACGGGCCGCCTGGGCTCCCTCTACCGTCTGGAGGCGCTCAAGCAGCTGTGGTTCCTGAGCCTGCGCGGGGAGCGGATCGCGTTCTCGGCCCGCCGCTCGCTGGTCCTGCTGCTGCAGACCGCCGAACACGACACCGAGGGCGCCCTGTTCATCCTCCGGTACGTCCGGACCGTGATCGTCAGGACGGCGCAGAGGTCGCGGGAGCGGTCGGTCGCGCTGCGGATCACCGTCCAGCTCCTGGAGGCCGTCCGGCTGGAGACCGCCGAGCCCGTCACCGCGGCCCTCCTGCGCACCGTCCCGGGCAGCGCCCGCCACCTCGGCTCCCTGTGGGCCGACGTCCTGCACAGCGGCAACCGGAGCCGGGCGGTGAGCGCGCTGTGCCGGACGCTGGTGCAGCTGCGGGACGACCCGTCCGTCACCGGCGCCGTGCACGAACTGGGCGAGGCCATGCGCAACGCCATGACGCGACGCCAGTGGGCCGCGCTGTGCCACCACCTGTCCATCGCCCTGAAGCATCCCGACTACGCGATCCCCGGTGCCCGCCAACTGGCGCAGGTGCTCCTCGGATCACTGCGCGGCCGGCCGTCGGTGGCTCCCCGGCCTTCCGCCGCCTCCCTCATATCCACCCCTCCCTTCCCTTCCGCACAAGGAGGCCGAAGCAAGTGAACTACCCGGTCATCGCCGAGCACATCCTGGCCACGGTCCAGGGCACCTGGTGGTCTCGGCGCCGCCGCCGCGAGGACGTGCCGCCGCTGCCGCCCGGCGCCGTCCACGTCTTCAGGGTCGGCGGGAACTACCGCACGTTCCCCGAGGGGATGGTGTTCGACGCGTCCCACCCGGACGTGCTCGACGCCTCCTCGGTCAGCCTGGTCGACACCCGGGCCCGTCTGGTCGAGGTGGAGCGTACGCTCCCGTCGATGAGCGAGGCGGACAACTTCACGGTGCGGGCGGCCTTCACCTGCCAGGTGACCGATCCGACCGTCATCGCCCGTCAGGGCATCATCGACGTCACCGTGCCGCTGCGCGCCTACCTGATGGGCGACGCCGACCTGCCGAGGGTGAGCGCCGGACATCGCGTCGAGGAGGTCAACGCCGTACGGACCGAGGTCAGTCACCGGATGACCGCCTACAGCGCGATCGTGCCGCCGCGGGTCGCGGGCATGAGCGTGGAGTTCGTCAGCGCCGAGGTGCACGCCTCGGACGACCTGCGCGACTGGGAGCAGAAGGTGCGCGACGAGCGGCGCGCCTGGGAACTCCAGCGGGGTCAGCGTGACTTCGAGACCGAGGACGCCCGGCGCATCGCGGAACTGCTCTCCCAGGGATCCGACCACGTGGACGCCTTCGGCATCGCCCGGCAGGAGATCGACGTCACGCAGGCGGCCGCTCGGATCCACCGGCTCACCGAGGAGGAGTCGGCCCGCCGCCACAAGGCCGAGACGTCCGACCGGGCCCACGCCCAGGCGCGGGAGACGGCGGAGGCACAGATTCGCCGCGACATGCTGCTGACGCTGCTGCGGCAGATGGGAACCAGCGAGTACGTCGACTACCACCAGGTCCTGGACCAGGTCCTGCGGGAGACGGGCGGCCAGGCGGCGCCCGGCATCACCGCCGCCGCCGACACCGCCCGCATGGTGGAGTCGGGACGGGGACGCCCGCCCCGCCCGGCAACGGGCTGGGACGGATCACACGAAGCACAGGGCGGTCTCGTCAGGGACGAGGACGATCTCGTTGACTGACTTCCTCACGGACCCAGTGACGTCCCCCAGTCCGCCGAACGGCACGAGAACCGGCGAGGGAACCGCCTCCCGTCCCGCGGCCGGCCGAACCGCCGCGCGAGGCACAGGGGCGCAGCCCTCGGCTCGCAGCACGGACAACCGCCCCCGGGCCCGCACCACTCGCCGCCCCCTCGATCTCGACGCCGCACGCCGACTGCGTGCCCTCACCGGTGTCGACGAGGAACTGCTCGCCAGGGTCAGGTACGAGCGGAGCAAGTACACGGCCCTCGGCGGGGTGGTGCTCGGCACCTCCGTCATAGCGGCGTTCTCCATGTGGAACTTCGCGACCGAGGCGCTCGGCAGGGTCTCCCTCGTGGCCCTGGTCCCGACGGTCATCTGGATGCTGTTCGTACTCAACCTCGACCGCTGGCTGGTCACCCCCCAGCCGAACGCCCGCCGACGGGCCGGCCCCCTCGTCACACGCCTGCTGATCGCGTTCCTGCTCGGTGTGGTGATCGCGGAGCCGCTGGTGCTGCGCATCTTCCAGACGGCCATCGAGGAACGCGTGGCGGACGAACGAACGGACGCCATCGACCGGCTGCGCACGAACCTCGTCCGCTGCAACCCCGTACCGTCCACGACGCGGCCCGTCACGCCCGAGGGCTGCGACAGGACGTACGTCCTCTCCTTCGGCGCGACGCCGGGCGAACGGGGCGAGGAACTGGGCGCCCTGCGCTCGGACGCCGCGACCCTGCAGAAGCGGGTGGACCGGGACACCTCCAGGTTGGAGACCATCGAATCCGAGGTGCGGGACGAGTGCCGCCGCCTGGTCCGCATCGCCGCGACCGGCCTCTACCAGCGGACCTCGGAGTGCCTGCGCCTGCGCGACAAGGCACGGGATTACCGGACCACCCACCGCACGAGCGAGAACGAGAAGCGCCTTGCCGGCATGAACAACCGCATCTCGAAGATCGAGGGCGAGCTGACCTCGTCCCGCGGGGCGTTCCTCAAGGCCCGCGCCGACGGCATCGACCGGCGACTGGACGAGGAACGCGCCAAGCAGAAGGAGATCGGCGTCCTGGAACGGATCCGGGCGCTGGACGAACTCGCCAGTGGCAACGGGGTGCTGTTCGCAGGCATCTGGCTGGTCCGCCTGCTGTTCGTCCTCCTCGACATGCTCCCCGTGCTCGTGAAGTACCTGAGCGGGGACACCGCGTACGACCGGATGCTCAGCAGCGAGAGCAACAGCGCGGTCAAGATCCACGGCGAGGAGGTCCGGCTCGCCGAGCGCCGGGCCATGGCGGATCTCGAAATCGCCCAGGACGCCATCGAACAGGACGTCCGGCGCCACCGCGCCGAGTCGGAGGCGGCGTCCAGGGAGCACACGGCGGCGATGAACATCCGGGTCAGGCAGGCCGTGAACGCGCTGGAGGACGAGATCCGCCGGTCGTCGACGGTCTGAGGCACCCGCCCGCACGAGGATCCCCGCACCACGGCCGCCCCGCACGCCGGGGCGGCCGCCCGGTACCGACGGCAAGGAGGAGGGACACATGACCCCACCTGGAGGCGACGCAGGCCCGGACCCCGGCCGCGGGGCGGAACTCGCCAAGGTCCTGCTGGCCGAGGTGCGTGAGGAGCTGGTGAGAGCCGACAACAAGGCCGGTCTGATGCTGGCGTCCCTAGGAGCGGCCCTGACCGCCCTGCTCGGCGCCATCGGCAGCGGCGTGGTCGCCCCGCGGCTGTACACGCCGGTCGCGCAGTTCCTCCTCTGGGCGGGCTGCGCCGCCTGCGTGCCGGCACTCGTCCTGCTGGGCCTGGCCGTGACACCGCGGCTGGGAAACCCCCAGCACTGCCGCACGCACTACTTCGGCGACGCGCGACTGGCGCTGTCGGTCGCCCACCTGGAACGGACGGTCCGCCGCACCGACCCGGTGTCCCGCGACCTTGGCCAACTGGCGATCCTGTCCCAGACCGCCTGGACCAAGTACCGCTGCATACGCCACGCACTGGCGTGGGGCACGGCCTTCGTCACACTCACGCTGCTGGGCATAGTCACAGGAGCGTCGACGTAGCCGGACCCCCACAGAAAACACAAGAGGGCCTGATCCACTGGATCAGGCCCTCTTGGTTGTTCCACTGTCGGGGTGGCGGGATTTGAACCCACGACCTCTTCGTCCCGAACCAGGTCGGACCAGGACGGGAAGGCCGGAATGCTCGGGCTTCAGCCCGAGGAGCGAGTCAACGCGGTGCGGTTACGCGGCGCGGGTGAACTGCCACCAGTTGACATTGAACAAGAAGCCGCTGCCGCCGCTGAACGTCAGGTAGAGGTCACGGGTTCCCGTCACGCCGCTCACGGGGCAGGTCACCGTTCTCCAGGCCTGCCAGCCACCGGTGTTCGGCACACCGCACCGGCCCACGATCGACCCGCTCGGACTGTCCAGGCGCACTTCGATGGTGCCGCCGCTGGTGGCCGAGGCGACGCGGGCGGCGAAGGAGGAAGCGCCGGCCCCGAAGGCGACTCCCTTGACTTTGATGTAGTCGCCGTTCTCGATCCAGCCGACGTTCATTCCGCCGCCGTCGCTGGTCCATTCGGTCTCGATCCCGGAACCCCAGGCGATCGTCTCGGCCTCCTGGCGGACGTACGGATCGAGTGAGCCGGCCTGCGG
>NZ_JBIVQO010000020.1:0-83991 GCF_044755265.1 Streptomyces sp. NPDC092370
CACGATCCACGGCCGCGACTGACGTTTCCCCACGCCTCGACCAACGAGCAGACAAGCCGACGGTCACTTGATCAACAACTTCTGTTAGGACCTCTTAACCGGGCACGATCCGGGCCCCCAGGGGCGTCCGGAGGGCCCGAATCGGCGCGTGCGGCGAAGTGGGTCAGCCGCTGCTCTCCAGGGCATTCACGAGGTCGGCGGGGTCGGGGGTCGTGCCGGTGGCGAGGTGGCGCACGCCTGGGCCGGGCGGGGGCCAGGCTGCGCCCCGGCCGAGCGGGTGGCGGCGGGAGGGTGCGGTGCGCCAGCCGTGCCGCTCGGACCACACGAGAGCAGAGGCTGGCGCGTCAGGGCCGTCCGGGACGAGTGCGGCTACGCACTCGTCGTCGTCCGGGTGCTGGACAGCCGGCGGGGTGTCGGTGGTGGTCCAGCCGCGGGCATGCAGCAGGACGGCTGCGGCACAGGTGCCCGCGCGACGGGTCAGCCCGGCCGGGTAGCCGAGCGCGGCAGCGGTCTCCGCGGCCGTGACCCCGCAGAACCGTGTCATCAGCCGCAGACGGAGCAGTGAGCATGGACCCGGGCGGTCGAGGGTTGCTGGCCTGTGGGTTCGCCAGGCGTGGTCGCAGAACGGTCAGGTGAGGAGGTTCTCGCGTACGTTCCCGGTGCCGGCACGGATGATCCAGGATCCGTCTGCCTGACGATCGGAACGCTGCTTGAGACGGTAGATGTCGGTGGAAGCGGGCCATGTGGTGCGGTCCGACCACCTGACTCCGGTCAGCTTGATGTCGTCCTCGCGTACATCCGCGTTGCTGAGGTCGTCCGTGGTGAAGTCGTCCATGAGACTCGCGAGGGATTCCTCGTCTACTGCCACTGGCGCGCCGATGGCCTGCGTGTACTCGTCATTGATGATCTGCAGGCACCGGTATCGGGCGCGGTCGAGGGCGCGGTCGAGGGCGCGGTCGAGGGTGCCGTGGAGGGCGAGGTCGAGGGCGCGGGCGATGTCGAGGGCGAGGGCGAGGGCGAGGTCGAGGGCGCTGGCGCAGGCGCGGGCGCGGTCACGGTCGAGGTCGAGGGCGATGTCGCGGGCGATGCCGAGGGCGAGGGCGCGGGCGATGTCGAGGGCGCGGTCGAGGTCACCGTCGATGTCGAGGTCACAGTCGATGTCGAGGTCGCGGGCGATGTCGCGGGCGATGTCGCGGGCGCGGTCGATGTCGCGGGCGATGCCGAGGGCGCGGGCGCGGGCGAGGGTGAGGTGGGGGGCGATGTCGAGGTCGTGGGCGATGTCGAGGGCGAGGGCGCGGGCGCTGGTGAGGTCGCGGGCGATGTCGCGGGCGATGTCGCGGGCGATGTCGAGGTCGCGGGCGATGTCGAGGTCGCGGGCGATGTCGAGGTCGCGGGCGATGTCGAAGGCGAGGTCGAGGGCGCGGCCGATGTCGAGGGCGAGGGCGCGGCTGCGGGGGGAGGTGCTGGCCCAGTTCCCTACGAGATGCAGCACGCGGCTCGCAGCCGCCACGCGAGGGTTGCTGCGCAGCTTCAGCCGCTGGGCCGCACTGGCCTGCCACCTGCTACCGCCTGGG
The DNA here is from genome assembly GCF_044755265.1 of Streptomyces sp. NPDC092370. NCBI lineage: Bacteria > Bacillati > Actinomycetota > Actinomycetes > Kitasatosporales > Streptomycetaceae > Streptomyces > Streptomyces sp. NPDC092370. The sequence continues at coordinate 1,575 of NZ_JBIVQO010000020.1, forward strand.
GCTGCGTTGACGACAGGCGGGGAAACGGCAGGAGGGATGCTGGGGGGCGCCGGGATGGTGGGAGGCATGAGGATGTCGCGCAGGCCGGCTTCCACGCCCAGAGCGGTCTCAACCTTCACCGCGAACGCCTCATGACGGGACTGGAACAGGATGTCGCGCAGGCCGGCTTCGGCATCCAGCGCTGCTTCGATCTTCGCTGTGAACGCCTCATGGTGCAGCGTCAGCTCGCGGTCGGGCGGATCGTCGGCGGGCCCAAGTTCGTCCCTGTGAGTGGTCACTGGCGTTCCCCCTTCCGCTTCCCGAGCACTATCACCGCGGTGTGGCGCGCGCGGGCGAGGTTGCCCCGCACCTGAGTCGCGGGCACGTCCAGGATCTGTGCGATCTCCGCCGGACTGAATCCATCGAACGTCAGAGCCAGCGCCTGCCGCTGGCAAGGAGGCAGCTTGCGCAGGACGGCCAACACCTCGTCGCGTTCCACTGATTCCCACATGTCCTGGTCGCCCACCAAAAGCGCCGCAGCTGGTTCCGGCGGCTCCCCGAAAACCTCCTCCCGGAGGGAGCCGAGCGCGCGGATCAGCACCCGGCGGGCCGTCGTACGCACCCACGCCTTGGGATGGCGTACCTCACCCCACTTCTGGTGCAGCGTGCGCATCGTCTCCTGCGCGGCGTCCACCGCGTCCTCCCGACCGGCACCTACCAGGATGAGGAACCCGACTAGACGCGGGAAGTCGGCCCGGTAGAAGGCGGAAAACTCCGCGTCGACGGCGGCGCGTTCCGCGGCCCGGTCCTCGACCCCGCCGACGGACAGGTCCACCGGCGGGTTAGCGTCCGTGGGCTCCCCCGAAGTCGTCACGCTGCCTCGTCCCCCTTACCCCCACGGCGGCTCACGGTGAGCCGCACGTACCGCCCACGCCGCCGCTCGGTCAGGCACACCTGCCCACCTGGCCCCGCCGCCCGCGTCACCTCGGCCAGGTGCCTGCGGACCGCCCGAGCATGCAGCACCCGGTAGCGGAAGTACGCGGCAAGCACGCCGACAAGCGCCGGACCCGCGACCCCCACCACAGTGACAGCATCCATCGCACCCCATCCTCTCGTCCGTACGGCGGACGGACCGGCCGTCCATGGATGAGAGGCCAGAGAGGCCGCCCGCGTGAACAGACGAACCAAGATTCTTATTGATTGATGCGGTCGAGGGCCTTCATGAGGTCGGCGGGATCGGGGGTGGTGCCGGTGGCGAGGTGACGCACGCCCGGGCCTGGCGGGGGCCAGGCTGCGCCCCGGCCGAGTGAGTGCCGGCGCGAGTTCGAGGTGCGCCAGCCGTGGCGCGGGACATCTCGAGCGGGGCCGCCTGCCCGTCCGGCACGGCGGTCTCCGGGAAGGCGCGGGTAGTCAGCGTTTGACGCGGTTGCGGATGGCGAGGACGGCCAGGCCGAGGAGGACGGGTTCGGTCAGGCGTGAGGTCATCTCGATGTAGGTGCCGGCGGTGGTCAGGTCCTGGCCTGATGAGCGGAAGACCACCGAGTTGAGGGTGCAGTTCAAAGCTTTCTCAAAGCGCTTGCCGGTGAACCGGTCGCCGGTGGGGTTCTGGGGGTCGTCCTTGTCGATTTCGAAGGTGACCTTGCCCCCGCTGGCTGGGACGGTGCCGGTCGCGGTTTGCTTGGGGGTGTCCTTCGCGAGGCCGAAGGCCATCAGCAGGACGATGGTGAGGAGCATGGCCGTCCCGAGCCAGGCCAGGGCGCGGGAGGCGCGCAGGCCGTAGCCGGACAGCGCCCAGTACGCGGTCAGCAGCCCTCGTTCACTGCGGGGGATGTCGTCGGCGTGGCGGCGCATCTCCATCTCCCCGTAGTAGAAATCCGCGGCCCCCGGCTCATGCTTTCCGTCCTCGAAGGCCTTGCGCAGTGCCCGGTACACCGGAGCCAGTTGCAGCGGCCCGGCCCGCCCGGCGCCGAGGACCGCCACGTTCCAGTCCCGCACTGCTCCCGGCTGGCTGGCGCGCCAGTGGTGTTCCTCGGCCAGGACGCGGCGCTCGGTGAACCGCACGGGCGGCCAGCGCCGCCATGATGCGGGCGGGGCTGTGTCGAAAGTGCAGGCGCCCTCCAGACGGAGTTGGTCCAGGTGGACCGTGCCGGCGAACAGGCACCCCGACAGATCAACGTCGGCCAGGACCAGATGAGCCGCATCCACCCCGCGCAGCGACGCCACCCGCACCTCGGGGTCGGACAGCCTCAGAAGGGGATCTTCGTCGAGCGGTCGGCCGTCGGTGAGCACGAACGTATCCGGCTCGGCGGCGATTGTGAGGGGGTACTCGAACACCGCATGAGCGAAGTCCACCGTGGCATAGCGCAGGCGGATCTCCGCGGTCGATGACCAGCGAGTGCGACGGCACTCCAGACGGCGCGCAGCGAACGAGAGGGTCACCGGACCGCCGAACCTAGCACCGGACAACACAACCCGCCCAGCACACACCAACGGCCCAAACTGGTCAGCCTCCACGAAAGTCGCCGATTCGAACCTGGCGGCGCCCTTGAAGGTCACCGCCCCGAACCAGACGGCGCCCTCGAAGGTCACCGACTCGAACCCGGCGTCGCCCTCGAAGGTCGCCGACCCGAACCCGGCGGCGCCCTTAAAGGTCGCCGACTCGAACCAGGCGATGTCCTTGAAGGTGACCGACCCGAACCCGGCGATGTCCTTGAAGGTCGCCGACCCGAACCAGGCGTCGCGCTTGAAGGTCGCCGATTCGAACCCGATGGCGCCCTCGAAGGTCGCCGACTCGAACCAGGCGTTGCCCTTGAAGGTCGCCGATTCGAACCCGATGGCGCCCTCGAAGGTCGCCGACTCGAACCTGGCGGCGCCTTTGAAGGTCGCCGACCCGAACCCGGCGAAGCCCTTGAAGGTCACCGATTCGAACCTGGCGTCGCCCTCGAAGGTCACCGAGCGAAACCCGGCGTCGCCCTCGAAGGTCGCCGACCCGAACCCGGCGACGCGCTTGAAGGTCACCGACCCGAACCTGGCGACGCGCTTGAAGGTCACCGACCCGAACCCGGCGACGCGCTTGAAGGTCACCGACTCGAACCAGGCGTCGTCTTTGAAGGTCACCGACTCGAACCCGGCGTCTTGCTCGAAGGTCACCGAGCGAAACCCGGCGTCGCCCTCGAAGGTCGCCGACCCGAACCCGGCGACGCCCTCGAAGGTCACCCACTCGAACCCGGCGTCTTGCTCGAAGGTCGCCGCCGCAAACCAGGCGTCGCCCTTGAAGGTCGCCGACCCGAACCCGGCGTCGCCCTTGAAGGTCGCCGACCCGAACCTGGCGTCGCCCTCGAAGGTCGCTGACTCGAACCCAGCGTCTTGCTCGAAGCTTGCCGCCGCAAACCAGGCGTCGCGCTTGAAGGTCGCTGACTCGAACCTGGCGACGTCCTTGAAGGTCGCTGACTCGAACCTGGCGACGTCCTTGAAGGTCGCTGACTCGAACCTGGCGAAGCCCTCGAAGGTCACCGACTCGAACCAGGCAGCGCCCTCGAAGGTCACCGACTCGAACCCGGCGTCGCCCTCGAAGGTCACCGCTCGAACCGGGCGAACCCCTCGAAGATCGCCGACTCGAACCAGGCGCCGCCTAAGCGGGGGTGACCGGTTGCAGGGTCACGGAGGGAGTTGAGTAAGGCGTTGAGGAGGGAGCCAGTGAAGGGGGTGCCCCGATGGTCGATGTCGGCACCGGGAGTCAGGCCGGCCAGGTAGGCGTCGCGGTCGGGCAGGTGGGCGAGACATGCGGCGTGGCCGGGTACGTGGATGCCGCGGCAACCAACGGGGTCGGCAGCAGGGTCCGCGCCGTGTGCGCAGTGCGGCCAGGTCGGCGGTTCGGATGTGCTCATGGTGCGGCGGCTCCACGGTGTCAGGGGTGCCCGTAGGGACGCCCTGATGACGGACACGGTTCCGGCTCAACAATTGGCGAGGGGTCTACAACCGGCTGCGGATGTGGGCCGTCGACGGCACCTGGGAGCGAGTGTTCACCGCCCTGGTGGCCCAGGCCGACGCGGACGAGGACCTCAACTGGGCCGTCTCGGTCGACTCCACGATCGTGCGGGCCCACCAGCACGCGGCCGGAGCCCGCAATAGGGGGCCCCGGCCGGCGAACCCGGCGACCACGCCATCGGCCGCTCCCGCGGCGGACTGACCACAAAGGTCCACCTCGCCGCCGATGCCCGCTGCCGGCCACTCGCGTTCGTCCTCACCGCCGGGCAGGCCGGTGACGCACCCGCCTTCACCGACGTCATGGCCCGCCTGCGCGTTCCCCGTCCGCGAGGCCGACCGCGTACCAAGCCGGACCTGGTCTTGGCCGACAAGGCGTACTCCTCCCGAGCGATCCGCGAGCACCTGCGCAAGCGCGGCATCCGGGCAGTGATCCCCGTCCCCGCTGACCAGCGCGCACACCGGCTCCGTCGGGGCAGCCGCGGCGGCAGGCCACCGGCCTTCGACCGTGAGACCTACAAACAGCGCAACACCGTCGAGCGGTGCATCAACCGCCTGAAGCAGTGGCGAGGCATCGCCACCCGCTACGAGAAGACCGCCACCGTCTACCTGGCCGGACTCACATCGCGGGCATCTTCCTCTGGTCCGCCGGCTGATCCAAACGAAACCGCCTAGCTGCCAGTACTGCACTCTTCGAGTGCAGATTGCTTCACTGCAGGCAGGGACGCCAACGCAGGGTATCTCTCCCGGAGTCCCGTCTTAGGGTTCACGACCAGCGACGCCAACCAACCAGCTTTGGGCATATCGGACGGTTTCGCGCGCCGCAATGCGCCGTCAGAGCCTCGGAGCCACGTGGTCCCGCCCGGCTCACGGATGAGGAGCGCCTCGATGAAGTAGAGGTCCGCGTTCCTCGCGTGGGATGTCACGGCGTCTGACATGGCTCGCTGGGGGATGTCCAGGCGGGAACACGGTGGAATCGTCCCAATTCTCATGAGGAACCCTTCACCATGCAGCGTATCGATCTTGAGAGTTGCCAGAGCTGGATCAAGGCTGCGGTTCGCCACCATAGTCCCAGTTCGGTCATCCCATGTTGTGACGCGAGAGGCCACCTTGCGCTGCTCCTGCTCTTGGCGCTCACGAGACTGGGCGAGCTGATCGTCGGCCACCTGCGCCGCCTTCAGCGTTCCCCAGCCCGTGATGACCAGACCAACAGCGGCGGCGACAGCCGCCACCACGGTCGCGTGCCGCGCCCAATCGACCCGCCGATACCAACGCGCCGCCGCGCGAAGGAACGCGGCCCAGCCCTCGTGCTCCGATTGACTACCTGAGGCAGACGGGGGCGTCTCAGTCGGCGCTGGCAGCTCGCTACCCCGACGGATGGCCGGACGTGGGCTGAGCTGACGTATGCGTAAGCGCGCTGGGCGGGCCTGGGGCAATCTGACCTCGCAATCCGATACGGATTACTGAAGACGCCGTCGCAAGCGCGACGGTTGCGCCCGCGGGAGAGAACGCAAGCGCTGCCGTGTGGCCACCCCCTCCCTGCGACCACCGGATTAACGTTCTGCGTCCTCGAACGCCGTCATCGCCGCTTCCACAGGGGTCGTGTCCTCGCCCTCGGCGAGTGCGGCAGTCGTAAGCTCAGCGGTGGTACTTGCCACGCTCGCGTCCCGGTGGCGCTGAAAGTCCCAATGTGCGGCGGCCAGGAAACAGATCCCGGAGCATCATGACCCGGAACAACGCTCCCGCGCCCGTCCAGCCGCCCTCCCCCGCGCCCATCCCACAGCAGCCAACGCCGGTGCGGGCCTGCCCGCCGCGATAGCCCAGGGCGCCGTCCAAGGAGCCGTTCCTCGTCTGCTACAGCCTCGCAACATCCAGCGCACCCGGCCGCCCGCCACCCGTATCAACGTCTTCATGGCCACCACACCGCCCCGCCGCTCTGGCCGCGTCGCCCATCTGCAGCGCGTCGCCCGCCGCCGCGCTGCCGCTCTGACCGACTCCCGACCGGCACGCAGGCGACGCCACCCCCTCGAACCTGTACCTCTCGCTGCCCAGCGGCCGGCCGTCATCCCCGTACCTCCCGCTGCCCAACAGCCGACCGTCATCGCACCAGCGGACGGGTGGTCGCGGATCCAGCAGGGCGCGAACACACTGGCCGCACTGGGCACCCTGGCCGTGATCATCTTCACCTGGCTGTCGATTCAACAGGTCGACAAGGAACACGCTCTCACTCGCGAGGGGCAGGTCACCGACCGCTACAACAACGCCGTCGGCAACATCGGCGACGACTCCCTGGAGGTACGTCTGGGCGGCATCTACGCCTTGCAACGCATCATGGAGGACTCCTCCCGCGACCAGCCCTCCATCGTCAACGTTCTGTCCACCTACATCCGCAACCACGCCAAGAAACCGGAACAAGGCACCGACGCATCCAAGGAACCGGCCAGCGATATCCAAGCAGCCCTCACCGCACTCGGCAGCCGGAACCCCGCCCACGACGGCACCGCCCGCATAGACCTGCGCGGCACGTACCTGCGCGGCGCGAACCTCGGCAGCGCGAACCTGCCCGACGCGAATCTGGACGGCGCGGACCTCCTCGACGTGAACCTGAGCGGCGCGGACTTGGACGGTGCGGACCTGGACGGTGCGGATCTACGCCGCGCGGACCTGGATAACGCGAACCTACGCGGCACGCACCTGAACGCCGCGGACCTGGCTGACGCGACCCTGCACAAAGCAGACCTGTCCGGCGCGGATCTGAACCGCGCGAAGCTGACCCGCGCGGATCTCACCATCGCGAACCTGAACGACGTGAAACTGACCGGCGCGAACCTGAGCGGTGCAAAACTCAACGGCGCGGACCTGGGCCGCGCAAAACTGAACGGCACGAACCTGAACGACGCGAACTTACGCGAAGCGCATCTGAATGTCGCGAACCTTGCTGATGCATCCCTGATCCGTGCGAACCTGAATAAAACTGAACTGACCGATGCAGACTTACGCGAAGCGGATCTGAGTCACGCGAACCTGGCCGAAGCCACCCTCGTCCTCGCGAACCTGGCTAATGCGGACCTGACCGACACGAACCTGACCGACGCGAACCTGAACACCGCAGACCTGATCGACGCCAACCTGACCGACGCGAACCTGCGCGGCGCGATCCTGACCGACGCGGACCTGACTGAGGCGAAGCAGTAGCGCGTCGCCCCTTCGGGTGTGTGACCACGACGTCCGGTGAGCTGGTCGTCTGGGAGGAAGGCCGGCTCGCTTTCAAGCGGCTGCAGGGGCGGCTGGCCCGGCGCGGCGCTGCGGCGGCCCGGGCTGCGGATGAACAGCAAGGCGCATTTCGTCGTCTTCGATCTGCTGCGGCTGTAGGGGACCGATGCAACCGGCTGGCCGTACCGGCGCCGCAGGGCAGCACTGGAATCCATGACCGCCGCATCGCCGACTGTCAGCGCCGTGGACGCTGTGCCCGTCCACCACGAACCCCAAGCAGGTGGCGGAGTGGCTGTCCTGGACGACAGTCGGCCTTGAGGGGAGCGTCTTCAAAAGGCTCGACAGCCCGTATCAAGGGTCAGTGCACGGACGTTGAAGTACAAAGTGCGGGTCACCACAGAAGCCGTGATCAGCGCGGTCACCGGGTCGCTTACCGCGCCCCGCACGCTGCTGCTGGGCCGCTACGACCCGGCGGGCCGCCTGCGGTACGTCGGCCGCAGCACCACCCTGTCCGGGGCCGTCGGCCGCGCTGTGTCCGAACAGCTGGCCCCGCCGCGCGGCGCGCATCCGTGGACGGGCTGGACGTTCTCGGCAGGCTGAGGAACGCAGCGCACCCTTGATGCCGTCCTGGTGCAGCTGGATGTCGTGATGGAAGTCGGCGTCGACGTCGCCCGCGACAGCGCCGGACGGTGGCGGCACCCGGCCCGCCCCCACCGCATCCGCGCGGACGTCGACGTCCAGGAGGTGCCGCTGTCCGGCGAAGGCGGCGCCCTGTCATGAGTCAGGGCCGGATCGTGGTCGGCTCCATGGTCGGGCCGACCACGGCGGCTGCGGTGAGCTCCTGGCGCAGGTCCAGGTAGCAGCGCAGCCGTACGCCGGGCTGCCCTGCGTCCCGCCTCGTCTGCTCCGCTGTGGCCGTCGCCCATCGTTCGGCGAGCAGCTGCTGGAAGGCGAGCGCGGTGGCGTCGTCGGCGGCCGCGACGTCGACGACGACCAGGCCCGGCTCACTCACGTGCGTCTCGTGGATGGGGTCCATGTACGGCACTACGCCGGTCACCCCGGGAGAGTTCCGCCGCTGCCGTGTCTTCACCCGACTGAGTGGCAGGCCGTCAGAGGCTGTCGCCGCCCCAGTCCCAGCGGGCCAGATCGCCCCACGCCGCCTGGTGGACAAGTTCCTGACCAACCCGCCCGACTGGCTCAGGGCCATGTGGCACATGCTGCCGCGTCCATGGGAGCACTAGCCGCCGGGGCCGGCCAGGGCAATGCTGCTGCTCAATGTCATCGACGTCAGGTCTCATCGGCGAGCGTGGCCGCCGTAGCGCCGGCCGTGAAGCCACGCAGCCGGTTCGGCATCGGACGCCGTCGGTAACTACGGTCACCACGGACGTGCCCGCGACGGGCCCGGCAACCCAGGCCGGGCCATGGAGGTCGGGTCACCCGGCGCGCTGGGTTGTCTCCCCGGCCTGAGCGGGTACGGCGGGCAGGGAGACGGTGCAGGAGGCGCAGCGTCGGGCCTGGGCGGGTACGGGGCTGAGGCATTCGGGGCAGTCCCGTTTGGGGGCCTGGACGTCGTGGTGCGGGGCGAGGCGTTCGTGGAGCTTGTTGATCGGGAGCACGACCAGGAAGTACAGGGCGCTGGCGAGGAGGAGGAAGCTGATCGCCGCGTTGATGAAGGCGCCGTAGGGGAACTCGGTGGTGCCTAGGGTGAAGGTCTTGCGGCTCATGTCGCCGGTGGCGCCGGTAGCCAGCCCGACGAGTGGTGTCAGGAAGGCGCTGACGAAGCCGTTCACCACGGCGGTGAACGCTGCCCCGATGACGATGCCGACGGCCAGGTCGACCACGTTGCCGCGCAGGATGAAGCTGCGGAAGCCCTTCAATTTCTCACCCCTAAGAGGTTCTCGACGTCGACGGGCGGCACCGAGAGCGCGGTCAGCCCACCCCCCTTCACCTCGGATGCCCGGCCACACCTCACCCATGCCCGCTCCGCCGCGCGGCGCGGTGATGTACTAGGGTCCGTCTTCAAACGGATCTTGCCCAGAGCAGGATCGATGCGAGGGTGACCGCCGCTTCGTAGGAAGTGGCGGTCTTTTCGTATCTCGTGGCGACCCTGCGGAAGCCCTTGAGTCGGTTGAAGCAGCGCTCGATTGTGTTGCGCCGTCGGTAGGTCTCCCGGTCGAACCCTGGTGGTCGGCCGCGTGGCCACCGCGCCTCAGCCGGTGCCGTCGCTGGTCGGTCTTCTCGGGGATGGTGTGTGCAATGCCGCGTTTTCGCAGGTAGGCGCGGAAGCCGCAGGAGCTGTGAGCCTTGTCCGCGATGACCTGGCCGGGCCTGCGGCGCGGCAGGCTCGGGCCCGTGTGGGGAACACGGATCCGTTCCAGAGGAGGGCGTGTGCAGACGCTGTCGTGGCGCTGGCCGGGCGTCACCAGGATGGCGAGCGGTCGGCCCTTGCCGTCACAGGCGAGGTGGATTTTGGTGGTCAGTCCGCCTCGGGATCGGCCGAGGGCGTGATCGTCCGGTTCGTCCTGCCGCTGGATCACCCATTTCGGCCGGTGGCGGCGTGCTGGTGAGCGCGGACGATGGTGGAGTCGATCTGGACCAGCCAGTCGATGTCGCCGGCCGCGTCGGAGTGGGCCCGGATCTGCCGCAGGGCCCGTGTGAGGACTCCGTCGAGGGCGTAGCGGCGGAAGCGGGTGTAGACGATCTGCCACGGCCCGTAGCGTTCCGGCAGGTCACGCCAGGAGATCCCGGTGCGGATCTTGTAGACCATCCCGTCGATGACCTGCCGGTCCTCCACGCGGGGCCGTCCCGTCGCAGCCCGGGGTATCAGCGGAGCGAGCAACTCCCACTGCAGGTCGCCGGCCGCTGCCGCCCGGACGAGCGCTTCGGTCAGGCGGGCACCCGCGAGGGCCTCCAGCAGCCATCTCCCGCACCTTCCTTCGGCGAGCGCCTCACGTTCAGTGGGACTGAGAGAGGAGCGGTGCGAGGCGGCAGGGATCATGGTCGAGGTGATCTGGCATGCGGGCTAGGCCGCCGGGCTGCCGCCGCTGGAGGGGCGCCAACACTGCCAGGACCACCTCCGGCACCAGCGATGACAAAGAACCCCTCCGGTCAGCAGGTCCCTCTTGAGGAAGACCATGTCCTCTACGAACGGCGGGTTGGTGAGGACGGGGGCGGGCCCACGCGGTGGGCCCGCCGTCGGCGTCAGTGGCGGCTCTGCCACCACAGGATGAGCAGGGTCACGGCTCCGCTGCCGAGCCTGTAAGCCGCGCCTTGCAGGAACTGGGCATGGACGCTGTGTCCATGGCGTCCGACCCATTTCCGCAGGTGGCCGATGGTCCTGGCACGCCACCTGTCCATGCGTGCCAGGTGCCTCGCCCAGGGTTTGGCGCTACTCTCGTCTTCCATACGGAGTTCCTCTCGTTTTTGGGCGTGCTGGAACACCGCGCAGGGAGCCCTCCCAACTCAGAGGCCTAGGAAACCTGTTGGGGATGCAGGGCTCCTTCTGCGCGTTCTGGGAGTCTAACGAGGGGTGCTGATCAGAATCGGGCGCTACCGGCTGTCATGGTTGAAAGCGTTGAACGCGTTGAATGAAGTCGTTGACGGCTGGGAGCGATCCCGCTCCCAGGTGGTCATCGGCGGGTGAAGTCGTGCAGCCGGTCGGCGAGGCGCCGGTCGGGGCGCTGGACGATGATGCAGGAGCCGGTCTTCTCGGTGGCCAGGCGGTCGACTTCCATCTCAAGCCCACCGGTGGGGGCGCTGGCGAGGCTGGAGCCGGTTCTACGGACGTACATCGCGACGGCCTCCAGGGTCTCGAGGAAGGCGTCGTCGGGGGCCTCGGAGTCGAGGACGTCGTCAGTGACCACGTGCAGCCAGTGTCGCGACTCGCGAGACTCGCCCAAGGCGAGGTGGTGCAGATGCAGGCAATATGCAGCGGCGCGGTGGCCGGCCCCGGCGGCGAGCTGCCACCAGAACTGGGCGCTTTCGCGGTGGTCGGTCAGGTGGAGCAGGCAGGCGAAGACGAGGGCGCCGTCGACATCCAGCTGATCCACGCTCACCGCGTCGGGTTCTTGGGCGAGGCGGTCGACGTGGTCGGCGGCGTCGGGTTTGTTGAGGATCCAGCGGCACACTACAGACAGCCGCTGCCGTGCCTGGGTGGCACGGACGGTGTCGGGGTGCGGCTTGGCAGCGACGGCGGCCGCGTCGGCGGCGAGGCGGCGAAGGGCAGCGCCGACGTCGAAGCCGTCACGTGGCGAGGTAGGGATGCGGGCGTCGGCCAGAAGTGCGTCGATGGCGGTCACTGTCCTGTCCCCTTTTTGTTCTTGGCAGGAGTTGCGGGCAGGTCGAGGCGGATGCGCAGGCGTTCCTTGCCCTTACGGCCGTGGTAGTCGACGGTACGGGTGTCCAGGCCCATGTAGCGGGCGATCCGCTTGGTGGGGTAGCCAAGCAGGTGGCGCAGGACGATGACGGTGAACTGGCGGGTGGGCAGCTCCAGGATCGCCTCGTACAGGCCGCCGGCGCTGCTGTTGAGCTCCAGCTGGTTGCGGACCGCCTCGAGGTTCTGCGCTATCGGGCCGTTGATGAGGAACGCCGGGGGGCGTCCGTCCTCTTCGAGGCGGCGGGTGACGCCGCGGTGCAGCACCGCAAGGGTCTGCTGTTCGAGGTCGCCCTGCTGTAGGAGCTCGTCCCAGCCTCCGAGGATCTCCAGGAACACCTGGTGGACCACGTGTTCGGCGGTGCGGCGGCTGCCGAGGTGGATCTCGGCGAAGTCGTGGAAGAACTCCTGGTGCCCCAGGTAGAAGCCCTCGAAGTCGATGGGCAGATTGGGAGGGGCCTGGACGGGCTGGCCGTGGCCGCCGTCCTGGGGCGATACGTCAGTGGTGACGTCGCCGTTGCCCATGCAGTCCTCCAGGCGGTGACACCGGTCCTCTCCGTTGAGGCCGGCGGGATCGGACGCGGGTCAACTCGCCCGCGTGAGAACCCCGTTGGGTTGGGCCCTCACGCACCACCCTGGCGTTTTTCGGGTCCGGAAACTCATACGACCCTCGGAAATCGTGACTCTGCGATCTTCTCCATAAACGGAACGTGATTACCATATTGGCTAGCGTGTTCGAAAATGGGCCGTGAGCTGCGACAATTGGCCCAGCTGCGAAAGTTCTGATTTCAAGAATCGTCGGACTCGTGGCATAGGTCACACTGGCCTCGCCACTGCGTGGACATCTCGCGAAGCGCAAGCCGCCACACACGGCCGTCTGTGCGCACAACCGATCCGCCGCCACCCGTTCGGGTGGGGTGCGTTGCCGCTGACATCCCGGTGCCCACGAGGTGAAGACGCGCCGACCGCAGCCCCGAAGGGGGCGAAGATCGGAACACCCCCGCGTCGGCGGGGAGGACACCAAGGGACGCCAGGCGCGCTCCGCCCACCATCCACGGTCCCCCGCCGTGCCTTTAGCGGTCTCGCCGGTACGGCGAGCGGGACGCTCAGGGTCTTCGCCCAGGGTGAGGTCCAGCGGCATGGTCAGGGGTCAGGGCCACAGGTTCACCAGGCAGAGGCCGAACGGCTGTGGCGGACCATGGACTGTCACCCCTGCGTCCGTGGCGACTGCTCCTGGGCGGGGTCATGGAGCTACGGGGGCCAAACGCTCCAACGGGTCTGAGCGGACCCGTGGCAACCCTCTCCTTGTTCGGCAGGCGCCGCCGAACAGACGGGATTTGCACAGCTAGGACCCACGCAATCCAAAGTCCGACCACCCATATACGCGTGACTCTGTCACGCCAGAAGCAAGGAAGTGTCATGCCTTCTACATGGCACAACCGGCGTCAATCCTTGGGTACCGAATCATCCGGCACTGACTCGCACGTGGTCTGAGCACTGCTGGTCTTGGCCTTGGTGGCTTCTGGTTCTGCTCATCGCAGTCGGCCTCGCCTACGTGGCGTGGCGCCACCCGTCCTTGGCAACCCCGCTCGTAGTGGCGTGCGGAGGCGTCACCTTGCTCGTCACGCTTGCTCTTGCTTTGGCCCGCCGGTAACGGCGGCCGTACGGGCATCGGCGCGTGACCGCCGGCCAGGTCGGCGGTCTGCGCAGGCGCGGCATCGGCTTCCAGTCGCTGCACGAGTCGCTCGACACCACCACGCCCGGCGGGCGCTTGACTCCTGATATGTGAGCGGTGGCCGCAAGGCGTCCTGGAACTGACCAGTTGCCGGACGGCGTCGCTTGGATCAATACGTCTGCTCCCGGACGCGTGCGAGGTTCAGGACGTGCGAGTGATGACGGTGAGCACCGTGGAATCTCCATCTCGCTGGAGATCTGTACGGGAGAATGCGCGCAGTTCTGCAGGAAGTGGGGGAGCCAGTGGCACAGCGGGTCATCGCGGGCAGGTATGAGCTGCAGCAGTTGCTGGGCCGGGGCGGGATGGGGGAGGTGTGGGCGGCCCGCGACTGCGTGATGGAGCGTTCCGTGGCGGTCAAATTGCTCCAGGCGCATCTCGGGACGGCCGAGGGTGAGGAGTTGTTCTTCCGAGAGGCCCGCACGGCGGGGGCGTTGAGTCATCCGGGAATCGTCACCGTCCACGATCTCGGACGGGACGGCGACGGCACGCTCTACCTGGTCATGGAGAAAGTTCCCGGCCGGAACCTGGGCTTTGTGCTGCAAGACGGCCTGCCGCCGGTCGCGGACATCCTGGCGTGGACCGCGCAGACCGCCGACGCGCTGCACGCTGCGCACAGCGTCCGTATCCTGCACCGTGATCTCAAGCCCGCCAACCTGATGCTCACCCCGTCGGGCAGCGTGAAGATCCTCGACTTCGGAATCGCCCGCTACATCTCCACCCTGACCGTTGCCAGCCGCGTCGTCGGCACTATCGCCTACATGCCGCCTGAGCGGCTTCTGGGCAAGGTCGGCGACGCCCGCGGGGACCTGTATTCGCTGGGCTGCGTGCTGTACGAACTGCTGACCGGCCGCACCCCATTCGGCGGCCTGGACACCCCCGCCCTGATGTACGCCCACGTACACACCCCGCCCCCACCGCCTTCCAGCCACCGCCCCGGCCTGCCGCCTCACCTCGACGCACTGCTGGCCGAACTCCTCGCCAAGGAACCGGGCGACCGGCCCGCCAGTGCCGCCGAGGTCCGTGACCACCTCAGCCACCCACCCGCGTCCTCGCTGGCTGAGCAGAGCGCCCGCGCCGTGGAGACACGCGCGGCCGCGCGTGCCGAGAAGTTGCTGGCCGAAGCACAAGAGGAAGCCGCACAGATCCGGCGGCGGGCCCAGCAGCATGTCACGCCGCAGGGCAGCGAGTTGGCTGTGCCGGACCGCGCCCTTGGCCCTGCGAAAGTTCTCCGGCTGTCTCTCGTCAATGAGTTCCGTACGCTCACCGAGCCGGGCAGCGAGAACTGCCAGGCTCTGGTCCGACCCGAGCTGGCCCGTTCCGCCGAGCCTGTAACACTGCTTCGCCCGGATCTGGGCGGACTGTGGCGAACCCTGCACCTGCTCGCGCTGCGTCTTCCCGTGGAAGACGCAGCCCGGCTCAGGACACGCTGGCGTGCGATGGCCACGGACCTCTTCTACGGGGTGGATGGGGACGGGCTGGTCCCAGGCCTTCCTGGAGTCGTCGAACCTCTGCCGCTGCGGGCCCCGGAGTCCGTCATGACGCAGCTTGCGATCCGCGATCACGCCAAGGCGCTGCTGGCACGCGGCGGGGTCACGGACGTCGAGATGGCCGGGAAGCTGCGCTACCTCTTTGCCCTGATCCAGGAACATGCAAGCGAGAACCGGCTCCTGGCCCAGTACGACTCCGGTCTCGTCGTGGCCCTCGAATCCCTGACGGGCGGCAACGTCCGTCGGATCGGCACTGGCGACGTTATGGACCAATACCTGCGACAAGTCGACGCACAGCTGGCCGACCTCGCCCTTTCTGCAACACATGCCCCTCTGCACCAGCACACCCTCGTGAACGCGGATGAAGCACTGGCCGCGCTTCTGCCCGATCCGGTACCCAGCCGGGACAGCTGGTGGCATCACAGGCGCCGTGCGCTCCAGAAGAAGTTGACCCCCTACCTCGCCTCAAGCGGTTTCGAGATTCAAGCCCACGGAACGCTGCCCGCCGTCGCCAGCGATCAGACTAAGAAAACCAACATCGCCTCCGACAAACGAACCGGAGACGCCATCCTCTGGTGGCTCAGACTGCCCTACCGGACACAGCACGGGAGCTGGCAGAAGGGCCGCATGATCCACGAAAAGCTCCGGTGATCCCTCGGCCGAAGGCTCCGCAGAGCCCGACAGTGCATCGCCTCCTGGGCCCGGGCTCGCAGGGAGCGAAGGTATGGGGGCAGCCCGCTCCAGGGTGAAAGTTGGGACAGCTCAGCGGCTGACACCGCAGTGACCTAGTAATGTTCGGCCTCATGAGCATCCCCAGCCCGAGGGGGGAGCGAGAGAAACTAATCACTTCCCTCACCCCCGAGTTGCGCAGACATCTGAAGATCCGCGCTTTCGAGCACGGAATGGACATCCAGGACGCGACTGAGCACGCCATCAAGGCCTGGTACGAAGCTGACGGCCTTCCTGAGGTGAAGACCGACGGCGCGAAGACCTGGGGGACGTTCCTCCCGGTCGGCGAGCCCGACAGGTTCAAGGGGGCGTGCTCGGATCGAGGCGTCACCTACGTACAGGGGCTGGCCCAGGCCCTCACTCTGTGGCTCGGCAATCACCCCTCGCCTACAGCGCCATTGGTGTCGCAGCCAGTGGTGCGGGTGATAGTGGCCAACCAGAAGGGCGGCGTGGGCAAGACGTTCATCTCTTCCGGCATCGCTCAGGCCCTCGCGGAGGCCGGCCATCGGGTGCTCATCGTCGACTACGACCCGCAGGGGCACCTGACCGCAGAGCTCGGCTTCGAGGACCTCATGTACGAGGACGACGTCGAGACCCTGATGATGCACATGGACGGATCCGCCAAGGGCGACATACACGACCTGCTGGTGTCCCTGGACGGTGAGCGGTTCGGGGATCGGCTCCACCTGCTGCCCGCATCCGACGACGCGTTCCTGCGCGACGTCGCCCTGTCCAAGGTGAGCTTCAGTGAGGCAGCTCTGGAACGGGCCATGGAGCCTCTGGAAGCCGACTATGACGTCATCATCATCGACGGCCCGCCGAGCCTGGGCCTCAACATGGACACGGCCCTGTACTACGTCCGTCGGCGTGACGGAGAGCTCGCCGACCGGTCCGGGCTCATCACACCTGTCTGGGCGAACAAGGCGTCTCACAGGGCGTTCCGTCTCCTGAAGAACCAGAAGGACGACCTGTGCGCCAAGGGCCGGATCCAGGTGGACTACCTCGGCCTGATCATCAACGCGTACGACAGCCGCCGCGGCAAGCTCGTGAAGCAGAACAAGGACGAGTGGGAGAAGAGCAGTTCCCCGCCGGTCCTGGCCGTGATCGGGGACTTGAAGGAAGGCCGGGAGGCGGCAGACGGGGAGATCCCGCTGTTGGAGTACGCCCCCGACAGTGAACACGCGCAGGTGATGCGCGACTTGGCGAAGGAGCTTGCCGTATGAGTCCCACTCAGCGGGTCACCCGCGGATTCAGCATGGGGGAGGACGGTGAGGCCGGCGAGAAGAAGGAACCGCGCCGGGTCCGAACCCGTGCGCAGATCATGAGCGGTGAAGGCAAGCGGCCTCCGGCCAAGGTGGAGCTCAAGCTGCTCGCCGGTAACCCGTTCAATCCGCGGGAGGAACTCACCGAGATCGAAGAGACGGCAGAGTCACTGCGTATAAAGCAGATCCAGCCCGTCACTGTGGTGCGGCGTTCGGCCTTCCTGAACGCGTATCCGGGGCACGAAGGTGAGATCGGGGAGGACGCCGAGTACGTCGTCATCGACGGCAACCGGCGGTTGGCCGCTGCTGAGCTGGCTGGTCTCGCCGAACTTCGGATCGATGTGAATGACGATCTCGCCGCCACGGCGGCGGACGTTGTGGAGTCAGCGCTGATCGCGAACGTTCACCGCGTCGACCTTCCTCCGCTGGACCAGGCGAAGGCGATCCAGGGGCTGGTGGAGATTCACGGGTCGCAGGGATCGGTGGCCAGGAGGCTGGGGAAAACGCCGGCCTGGGTGTCGCAGCGTCTGGCGCTTCTGGAACTCACGCCCGAGCTTCAGGAGCAGGTGGAGACGGGCCAGTTGAAGGTGGAGCCAGCTCGCCGGATCGGCCGACTGCCCAAGGAGCAGCAGGCGGGCGAGGCCCAGAAGGCCATCGCAGCCGCCAAGGCCCCCCGCCAGCGCCGCAGGCCTGCGGCGGAAGAGTCGAGCAGCGCCTCCACCGTTAACGGCGTTAATACCCCCGGGGGTGCATCGGCGTCAGTCCCTGGCGCCTCCTCGATCGTTAACGGCGTTAACACCCCCAGCCCCGAGCCGGTGTCGGTCACTGGCGCATCAACCGTTAACGGCGTTAATACCCCGGAGACCGAGGAAGGGCCCCGGAGCGAGGCCGGGCAGCCTCGTCGGCTGCCATACGGCGACGCCTTCTCCGTTGTCACTCACCTGCATCTGAAGATGGAGTCGGAGGTGTTCGTGGAGGGTGCTCGCGTGTGGCTGCGTATCCTCCGTGATCAGCATCCTGCCGAGTACAGCGCGCTTCTCCAGGAGCTGTCCCAGCAGGAGCATCAATCAGCTTGAGGCTGGTCTGAAACGCACGAAGGACCGTACCCCCAGCGGTGATTCGCTGGGGGTACGGTCCTTCGTGTGCTCAGCCGGGCAGCGAGGCTCTCGCCCCGCGTAGCCGAGCTGCTTCGGCTCAGACGCTGTTCAGTTCTCCGCACGTGCATAGTTGCATTTGCCGCCCGGGGACGGGTGGAGCGCTGACGGGCGGGACCTATCTGTGTGGCGTGGCGCGGTTCAGACCACGGGAGGTTTCGGGGGCTGCGCCTGCCCTGGCGCATGTGTTGACGTCCGGGACGCGTAGCGCATGTCGTCCGGGTCGCTGCGCCGAACCGCGACAGTAGGGCGTGAGCGACGCGATCGGTGTCGACCGTGTCAGGAAAGGCGCACAGACGGGAGTAGAACAGGTCGTCCGCGGCGAGGCTCACCCGGCGACCGCTTCCAGCTCGGAGGGCTCGTGGTCGGCGGTGCCCTCGGGATCGTGGTCCTGGTCGTCGACCCTGTCGCCGTGGAGGGTGCTGACGACGTCCGGGGCACTGTCCACGGCGCCGGTCAGCGCCCTGTGCAGTCGGTGGCCGAGTAGACAGGTGCTTACGCCTGCTGGGTGCAAAGGTCGATCTCGGCCAACAGCAGTCGTGATCGCGTCGCATCCGGCGTGTCGCCCATGCGTTCGATCACTCCACCGGTAGACCTTCCCTCGACCACACGTTCGGATCACTGATTCGGTCCGCATGAGTTCGGGGGTTTTCGATGCACATACCGTGGCTCAGACGCGCCGGTAGACAGGCGCTCACCATGGCGACCACGGTCGCCCTGCTGTCGGCCGTGCCGTCTATGGCGCAGGCAGACGCGTCGGCGGATCTTGAGGTTGAGTCATACGTCCTGCCGATTGGTTCAGCGACGCCGTCGCTCGAGGAGTTGCAGAGCGAGGACGGCATGGAACGTCTGCGGGACATTGCCCGTCGCGCGGAGCCGATCGCGCAGTTGCCGCACGAGACGGTGGGTCCTGCGGCGTCGCACGCGCGGCTGGCGACCCAGCCATCTCGCACCGCACCTGTCGGTTCAACCGCCGGGCCGACGCCCATGATTGCGGCACCGGAGCCGGCCCGCACGATGACGCTCGATGAGTGCAAGAAGGGCCTGGGCACGGACAAGAAGTTCTACTTCACGTCCCGGTTCGCGGCCTGTTCGGGTGCTTCGTTCGTGCAGACCTGGCTCGTCAACGGCAGGCCTTCCGGGGTGAGCATGTTCAACGTGCGGGTCGTGGGAACGATCGCCAAGAACAGCCGCACGATCAACTTCAAGTACTACTTCACCGAGATGGAATCTCAGGGCACCACCGAGGCTCCCGCGATGAAGATCGGCACCAAGGGGAAGATGCCCAACAGCTGGCCGTCAACGGTCCGCTACACCAGGGGCGGCAACATGCCCGGAACGAAGACCTTCGCCGAACTCAAGGTGCTGCGCGCGTTCAACGAAACCGTCAACGCCAAGCCCGGGCAGGGCAGTCAAGGCAGCACCGACCTGATCGCGGCCATCTACCAGCCGTCCATCACCATCACACCGCCACCCAACGCCAACATCACCGGCGACCTCAAGGGGGACCTGTTCTTCCTGCCGCCGCGCTGGGACGCCGCCAAGTACCTGGCCAACTCCACCGGCGGCGGCAACCCTGACAAGAGAGGCGCAGCCTCATTCGCCTACATCGGCATGCTGAACTACAGCGCGAAGGCCGGCGCCAAGGAGCGGGCTGCGGCTCAGCACATCAAGACTGCGTTCACGAAACCGCAGGACACCAAGCCGTACATGTCGGCGAAGAAGGTGCCCGGTCAGACGCCCGACACGCCGCTGCACCGATTGGTCAACCAGACTCGCAAGGACGACAACCGCAAGGCGGCGGTCAAGCAGTGCAAGCGCTACTGGGGCGCCAACTACACGCACGGTGGCACGCGCGAGTGCGACGAGTACCCCTTCGCCACCACCTATGAGGGCGCCGCGGAGCACGACTACGACGCGGACGCGAAGAAGTTCAACTTCTCCGTGAAGCCCATCGCAGAAGCAGACAACGGTGCGGGCGGCAGCCTGCTGCTCAGCTTCTACGCCAAGAACCGGGTCATCGACGGAATGGAAGACGGCTTCATCGTGAAGATCGTCTCCTGACGGGCCCACGGCGGGGGCGCCGAACTGCCGGCGCCCCGCCCCTGGACGGCGCTCAGGCCGTTGCCGGCCAGAACTGCACGAGGTACTTCTCCACGCCTTCGCCCGTACCCTCCTGTTCCGACAGTGCCGCAGCTTCCCTGCGCCCGGCACAGCTCACCCGGACCCGCCAGGAGCCCCCCGAATCAGCAAGCGTGATCACATCATCGGCGCGCCCCAAGTCCATGGACCACACAGCTACTTCGCCGCTGGTCGACTCGAACGGGGCCTCAGCCTGCTCGTCCCACCGGGAAGGATCCTGCTGGGGCGGCTCCCCGTCC
The DNA here is from genome assembly GCF_044755265.1 of Streptomyces sp. NPDC092370. Classification (NCBI taxonomy): domain Bacteria; kingdom Bacillati; phylum Actinomycetota; class Actinomycetes; order Kitasatosporales; family Streptomycetaceae; genus Streptomyces; species Streptomyces sp. NPDC092370. The sequence continues at coordinate 21,871 of NZ_JBIVQO010000020.1, forward strand.
CAGACCTCTACGGTGACCGCAGCGGTATGTGTGTGGCCGCCGCTGTAGATGTCGAGACGCCCCGGGAAGTCGTTCAGGAACACGCCCTGCTTGAAGTCGTCAGGGAAGGGGACGGGGAGGTCACCGTCATCGGACTCCTGAAGCCCGAAGCCGTGATGCCCCACATCCGCATCAAGGTGTTGCTGCCGGACAAGCTCAGCCATGAGAGCTCCTTGAGCATGACAAACGACTGGTCATCCCCGTGATCCTAAGTCTGCCCCCCCTCGGGGCACAGAGGCATCGCCTTCCGGGCGGTAGGCAGCCGTTCTGACGGTCAAGATGGCTGATCTCGGCTGAAAGCGGGCCGTGATGCGCTGGACCGCATCAGGTGGTCGACAGGTCCGGAACGCAAAAGGTGGCAGCCGGCGGTGTCCTTGCTCTGGACGCGTAGCGTGGCCATCCTCACGCTGTAGCGCCAGCGCCGTGACGGTGTCCGCAAGCGGGGTGGCAAGACCGGCCCGTCAGCCGCCCGACTCGGTCGCCGTGTCCAGGTCCACGAGGATCTCGGCGAACTGCTGCGGTAGCCCCGCGCCCGTCAGAATGCACAAATACGCTCGGCCGGCGTACTCAGCCAGGGACCCGGCGACGTCGCCGCTCAGTGCAGGTCCTGCCGCTCCTTCTGCCCACCGCTCCGCTCTGACCAGCGCGACGCTCACCGCCAAGAGTTGCGGCGGCCAGGTAAAGATCACCGTATCCTGTCGCCCACTCGTACGGCGGGCTATTCGCCCCCAACCACTCCGGTGGCTGCGAGGACTCCAATGATGATCAGGAACACTCCTGCGATCAGCGGACCAGTCCGCACGGTGGACCCCCAGCGGCTGCGTTCGCCCTGCCGAAAGCGTTGCGCTGGCTTGTGGCGGCGCGCGCGAATTTCTTCCTGTAGATGATGAGTCCAAGGCCTGCGAGGATGCCGAACGCCGAGAGGAAGATACGCACCCAAACTCCTGGTATCGAAATGTGGGCCTGAGCCCGCCCACGGGACTGGGGGCTGGCAGCGGCTCTGTCGATCGCCCAAGTGCGTCTCGCTGACGTCATCAACGCAGAGACCGCACCCCGGCTGTCTGGGGTGCGGTCTTGATAGAGCGCCGGGCAGGCCTTGCACCTGCATCTCCCCACAGGAAGCGGGGCATCTTTCCTTGGACCACCAGCGCGAGGCACACCTGCAGTTTTCTGCGGCCCGCTCACGATCAATATAGGGCAGTACTGCCACCAGCGCGCTACACCGCGCATAGCTCACGCCCGTGTGCCGGTTATGGCGGCAGGACCCCTCTGCGAGCGGGGGGTCTTCTCCCCGACCTTCCTTACATCGATGGTCCGGGGGTCGACGGCCTCTCCGGGGGCGCCTTCTTGGTAGAGGCCGTCGGGTTGGGCGTCGCGGTCGTGCGGGAGGAGGAAGAAGACGCGGCGGCGGTAGAGGCCGCTGTCAGGGTCGGCTTCGGCGTGGTCGTCGAGTTCGGCGTAGCCGACCATGCGGCCGTCGCGGGCGTAGCGGGGTTTGTTGCGGCGGCGGGGGGTCTTGTCGAGGGCTTGGCGGACGTAGTCGAGGTTTTCGGGGTCTTCCAGCCACACGACGTGTGCTTCGTGGGTGAGATCGCCCTCGGTCAGTAGCGAGCTCATAGCTGGTTGCCCTCCTTGGTGTGCGGGGCTGGATGGCGGTCCGCCTCGTGGTGTGGTGTGCCGCCTGTTGTAGAGCTTGCCCTGGCGGCTTCATGGTAGGCCGGGCCGGTGAGGGCGGGTAGGGGCATCTGGGCGCCCTGAGGGGCGGGGCGGTGGAGCAGTGGTTCGCTGTGGTGGTGCGGGGGTTGGTTCATGAGGGTGTATCCAGCAGGGCGAGGCCGGGGTAGTACTTGCGGCCGTTTGATTTGATCATGTCGGCGGGTGAGGCGAGGCCGACTTCCTGCCGGACGCGGGTGGCGAAGGCGCGGGCGCCGGCGGGGCGGATGCCTTCGCCGCTGCTGCACCAGGAGGCGTAGGTGGTGTAGAGGAGGCCTTGTTCGACGCGTAGGTCGGGCTGGGTTTCGAGGTCGCGGGTGCAGCATTCGGTGAGGAAGCGGCCGATGTGGTCTTCGGTGTTGGCGTACGCGGTGGTGGCGATGCGGACGCGGTCGGGGCCTTCGAGGTTGTCGCGGGTGGTGAGGTAGCGGCGGGCGCCCTCGATGAGCCACTGCAGGATGCCGGGGCCTTCGTCGCGGACGAGTTCGAAGGCCAGGTTGTCAATCTTGCGGTGGTCGGGGACGGTGCGTTCGAAGGGCAGCAGGCGGATGCGGCGCCAGAACGCGAAGCCGCCGGTGGACACTTCGGGACGGTGGTTGCCGAGTAGCCACAGGTGGTGGGTGGGGCTGAAGGAGAAGTAGTCCTGCCGCATGCGGCGGGCTTTGATTTTGTCTCCGCCGGTCAGGAGCCGGACACGGGCTTCGTCGAACTTGTCATTGGGCTTGAGTTCGCTGCAGACAATGAGGCGGCGGCCATGGAGTTCGGTGAGTTCGGTGGAGTGCTCGGAGAATGCGCCGCGGTCCATGAGGAATCCGGGTGGGGCGGCGTCGGCGTAGTCGCCCAGGATCTGGATCATGGTGTCAAGCAGGACGGATTTGCCGTTCTTGCCGTGTCCGTGGAGGAAGGGCAGGACCTGCGCGCCGACGTCACCGGTGATCGAGTAGCCGAGCAGCAGGTGCAGGAAGTTGATCATTTCCTGGCCTTCGGCGTCGTCGCCGAAGGTGTCGTGCAGGAAGCGGTGCCAGCGCGGGGTGGGGGTCTGCTGGGGGGCCACGCTGGTGGCGCGGGAGTGGAAGTCGCGGGTGGGGTCCGGTTTGCGGAGCAGGCCGGTGTTCAGGTCGACGACGCCGGCGGGGGTGCACAAGGCGTAGGGGTCACCGTCGAGGGTGTCGGGATCGACGGAGAGGTCCGGGGATGCCTTGGCCTGGGTGAGGAGCGCCTTCATCCCGGTGGTGGACAGGGTGCGTTTTTTGTGGTGGTGGAGCTCGCGGTCGCTGAACAGGCCGCGCGGGTCGCTGTTCGGCATGCCCTCGGCCATCTCGCCCGCGGCCCACAGGGCGGCTTTCTCGCCGCCGGTGCGCTTCCAGCGGTAGCCGTCCCAGGAGAACCAGCCCAGGCCTTCGACGTGGCGGAACTGGTCGCGGTAGAGCTTGACGAACAGTTTGGCGTTGCCGCGGTCGGTGAGCGTGCCGGGCAGGAGGGCTGGTTCCGCCCAGGAAGGGGTGGCTGGCGAGGTGTTGGCCTGGGCCGGCAGGGCTGCGGGCGGAGGGGCGGCCTGTTCGAGGTCCAGCATCTGCTGAGCGGCGGCGCTGGCGTCGAAGCGCGGGGTCTCGGCGCTGCTCATGAACGTCCTTCGAGGTGGAGCGGGCGGGCGGCCCCGGCGGCGAGGCCGTCGTCGACGATGCGTTCGTTGCGGGCACTCTGCCAGGGGCGTGCAGCCTCGGCAGCCTCAAGCAGCTGGGTTCGCGCGGTGCGTTCGTCGAGATGCCCGGCTGCCGTGAGTCCTCCGGCTGTGTATGCGGCCTTGTTGAGCTTTTCGGTGAAGGCCGCGCCTTCACGCGTGACCGCGCACTCAGCGACCTCCAGGAGCAAGGGTTCCAGGACACGTTGCCCGCTGGCAGCGGTTCGGGGATGGCGGGAACGGGGGACCTCGGGCTTGCGGCGGACCGGTGGGCGCTGGATCACGTGGCCGGTCCTCACGAGTTCTTCGCCGAGCCATTCAGGCAGGGGCGCAGGCAGTCGGGTCGACCCTTCGCGTAGGTAAGTCCCCTGGGTGGTGCGAGTGGTGGGCGCGACGATGTAGCCGCCGTCAGCCCGTACGTCGACCTGCCATGCCAGGGCGACCTTTGAGCTGGATCCGGTCGAGCAGCGGAAGCGTGTGGCTGGATGGGGGTTTCGGTACCAGACGTGCAAACCACCGGAGGGGGTACGCACGCGCAGCGTGCTGTCGTCGTCGGCGGGACTGGGTTGCCGGCGCAGTGCCGCCAGGAGCGCGAGGGTGTCGAAGCCGGACGCCAGACCCTCCAGGTCGACAGAGTCGTGGATGGGGATGCCAGGCAGGAGGCGGTTGCGGTCGGGGACCGGCGCGGAGTGTGCGTCGATATCGATGACGATCAGGTCGGCTCCCCCGCAGGCCACGCCGACGCCCCAGGACGGCGTGCCGGACCACCAGGCGTCGATGCGCGCGACGTTGGTGGTCGCGGCATGGAACCCGTGGCATGGACGGCCTGCGGGCAGGCAGGGGCAGTCGGCCGACTGGTGGTGCTGGTCTTTGCAGGCTGCGCAGTTTCCCGCAGGCGTCTTGCGGCCCGCCGCAAGGGGATGGACAGGCCAGCCCTGCTCAGCGCACCACCGGGCAACGGCATGCGGTGTGGCAGGCCTCGCAGGGCCTGCAGGCACTCTCGTCGCGCTGGGGCCGGGCACGCGTCGTCCTTCTTCGAGGTTCTCGTTTTCCTTCAGTCCCTGACAGGCCCAGCTGGTGCAGTGACCGCATGCTGCAGCGAGGGTCCCAAGGGACTGTAGGGACTGTGTTTCGGAAGAGAGTCTAGAACCCAAGGACGATGGCGGGCAGCAGCTCCCCCGCGTGGCGGCCTATCAGCTTTTCGGGTCCCTACGGTCCCTTGAGCCGCCCCACGGCACAACCCACGGGAGAAAAGTCTGAATTGAGAGTGACTGGAGGGACCGTAATTCGCATAACCGGCAGACGTATGCCCAACCGCGCGGCTGGGACTGGAGCCTGAGTGGGGCCGTGAGCTAGGCCGGACTTCTCACCGAGCAGTCCCCCCGGGCGGCTTCAGCCGCCAACCCGCCACGGAGCAGCAGGGACGCATCCGCCCGCCGCAGCCCTACGGTCCCTCGCCACAGTCCCTGCACATCTCCGCAGGTCGGAGGCGCAATGAGCCACTCGCAAGGGACCGTAGGGACTGAAATCTGCAATTATCTGCCAGCTACAACTGTGTACAGACAGATGCGCCCGCGCGTATCTGCACACCAAAGCTGGCGCATAATTCCGAAGCAGAGTCCCTTGAGTCCCTTTACTGAGACTCATACCCGCTTGACCTGCACTTTTGTCCAGGGACTGAGGAGCAGGGACCGAAGACGACACAGTCACTGGTCACCAGAGATCTGGGACGCCTACGAGTTCACGAGTACGTGGTCCCGGCTTGGCGACGCTGAAGACGCCGGATGGCTCCCGGTTCTCGGAGCTGGAACGGCTGCACCGACCGCCGACGTGGACGACGGGCACCGCGTTCGCCTGCGCGCTGGCCGCAACGTCCGGCGGCTAGACCTCGATGTAGGCGACGACCACGACGGTGCGCAGCGCGGTGACGAAGTACAGGACGCGCACCTGCTCGACTTCGTCGGCGTACTGGCGCAGTGCGGGTGCGGCGGTGTTGCTGGGGATCGGTTCGCCGACGTCCGGGTCGACGGAGATCACGACCAGGGCGCGGTCCAGGGCGTGGATGTCCGCCTCGCTTGGTGATGTTCTCCAGCTGCTTGGCGGCGGAGTCGGAGAAGGCGATCCGGGCGCGGCGCGGGCCGTGGGGCTGGGCCATCAGACGCCGGCCGGGCGCTGGGCAGCGAGCCGGGCGAGATGGGCCTCGCGCAGTTCCTCCCACGGCGTGCAGTCCTCCACCGAGGGCAGGCCGTTGGTGGCGATGTCTTCCAGGACTGCGGCGAGCTGGTCGGCGTTCTCGCGGGTCTTGGCCGCGTACGCGCGCAACCCGTCGGCGGCCGCGGGCTCCAGCTGCTGCCGGGCGTGGTCGGCGGGGGCCGGCTGTTCGCTCATCGAGGGCTTCAGGGGCAGAACTGGCGTCTGCTCCAACGGTATCGGCCGCCTCGGGCCCTGGGGACCACTCCGGACGAACCGGCTCGTACGAGGAGGCGGGCCCCAGGGACCCAGGTGGACCCAGCTTCCGGCGGGTTCCGCGGACACCAGGGAAAACACCGGTCTCGGGACCCAGGGACCCAGGTTCCGGGGCGGTTGCTGGGTCCCTGGGTCCGCCCGCTGGTGATGACACAGATCAACTGAACAGTGACACAGATGAGCGTGTCCACCTGGGAAAACAGGGGGTGGATGACACAGATCGGCCGGACTGTTCAGGCGGGCAAGGGATCGAATCCGGATGCGGTCCGTAGTCACTCTGAGAGGACTGTCACGCTGATCGGCAAGGTGGCCCGAATCCGGGGGCGGGCCCGTGATTCCGGGCCGAACCGCCAGCGTGACACCCCAACGTGACAACCGGATCGGGGTGCGTGACAACGGTGAGCGTGACAGCGTGACAGTCACCCTCGGTGATCACGGGAGCGTCTGTTCCCTCGGCTTCCTTCCAGGCTCACAGGTCACCTCCCAGGAGCGCGTCTGCCTGGGGAAACAGTCTTCCCACGTCCCAGACATCACAGGTGTTCCGGGGTATTTCCGGCCTCGGCCTCCCAGGTCCCTCCCAGGTCTGTCCCCCAGGCGCTGGAGGTCTGGGGGACAGCGGAGCGTGAGTGCCGACGCGTGCCTGAGCGGGCCGTGCGATTACTGCGCTACGACCGGGCTCGGGCGAGGAACACGGCGAGGGCGCCAGCGGCTTCTGGTTCGGTGGTGGCGAGCCGGGCCGCGAACGCCAGCTGGTCGACGTCGACGCCGGGGACCAGGCGGGCGAGTTCGGCGAGCAGCGCGGCGTGCGCGAGGACCGGCAGGGTGAGATGGCCGGCCGCGGCCTCGCGTGCGGCCGGGTCGCGATAGTGCCCGAGGTGCGCGGCGAGGGCGTGGGCGAGCCAGGCGTGGACGTCGGCCTGGACGTACCCGCCCGCACGGCGGGTGAGTTCGTCGCGTACGGCTTCGTCCCCGTCGCGGGGCTCGGTCTGCTCCAACGCGCCGAGCTCGCGCAGCGCCTGGAGCTCATCGGCACGGGCCGCGATCCGCGCGGCCTCGCGGAGCTCGGCTTCCCAGGCGGCGGCGGCCGCGGCGTCGGCGGCGAGCTCGGCCTGGACGACGTCGTCGGCGTCGGGGTCGTAGCCGGTGCCCGGCGCCGCGTCGGCGAGCAGCTGCGCGATGCGCTCCCACTCCGCGAGCTCCGCCGGGCCGCGGACGCCGTCGGCCAGGTCCTCGTGCCTGGAGTCCTGCCGGGCGTCGAACCGCGCGTCCTCGAGGGCCGCCGCGACGGCGTCGGCGTCCGTCCCCTTCGCCCGGCGCCGTACGACGCGGCGGCCGATGCGGGCGGGGTCGACCGGCTCCCTGGGCGCGGCGGCGCGCGGGGCGAGCGGGCGGCGCGCAGTGCGCCGGGGCGGCCAGGGCGTGGTCATCATCGGCCTCGTATTCGTGGTGCGGATTCGGAGCGGGCCGCCGCCAGAGCGCTGTACGACGGCCCGCCGGATTGTTGTGACTGAGCGCCGTAGAGGGCCCCTCTGGCCAACTAGATGCTCAATCCGTGTGACCGGGGCCCGCCGTAGTACGCCCGACATGCGTCTGGGTGGCGGCCTCCGCCCACGCGCAGATGATGTGCACGATCGCCTACACCGCCGCAGGCGGCGGACAGCGCGCCGATGCCCTGGCGATCGGAGGAGGCCCCCGCGCCGCCCGCAGCCTCCCGTCGGATGCCCGATCAACCCCCTTTTTCCGATCTCTCCGGCCGCCGTCGACCTGAACGCGGTCGACCTCCACTGAGCCCGCGGCGACACCGGATCTGCGAGTCGCCGAGCGCCATCCGGGCACTACCGGAGTGCGCGAGCCGCGCCGCCGTCGCGGTAGCGCATGCCGGCTTGCGGGCCGTCAGGTGGCGGTAGGCGGCCGCCTACCTGCGGTCGGAGTCGCTGCGGATAGCCTCGGCGATGGCGATCAACCGGTTGGCACCCGGCTCTCGATACCCGTCCACCCTGGCTAGGTGCTCGGCCGCCTCCTTGCGGGCGGAGATGTTCAGGCAGGTATCGTCTGCGATGGCGATCAGCCGGATAGCGCCCGCGTCCCGGTACCCGCGCACCCCGAGCCCGATCCCCCCGGCCAGGATCCTAGCCGCTTCCAGGCGGTCGGAGATGCTGAGGGTGGTGTCGTCTGCGATGGCGATCAGCCGGTTTGCGCCCGCGTCCCGGTACCCATGGTTGTCGGCAAGGTGCTGAGCTGCCTGAATGCGGTCGGAGATGTTGCGGTTGGTGTCGTCTGCGACGGCGAATAGCCGGTTGGCGCCCGCGTCCTCGTACCCCTCCACCGAGGTCAGGTACGAGGCTGCCCATATGCGGTCGGAGATGCTGAGGGTGGTGTCGTCTGCGATGGCGATCAGCCGGTTTGCGCCCGCGTCCCCGTACCCCTCCACCCTGGTCAGATACCAGGCTGCCTGAACGCGGTGGGGGATGTTGAAGAGGGTGGAGATGATGGTGGCGTCGTCTGCGATGGCGATCAGTTGGTTGGCGCCTGCGTCCCTGTACCCCTTCACCTTGGCCAGGGTCCGAGCCGCCTCCACGCGGTCATTGCTCTTGAGGGTGGAGGTGCCGTCCGCGACTGGGGCGAGGTGATGGGCCGCTTGGTCTTCGTACCCCTCCAGCCGGGCCAGTGTTTCGATCGCGTCCCAACGGCAGTAGCCGGAGAGAGCAGCGTCGTTGGCGAGGGCGATCAGACGTTCGGCGCCAGCGTCACAGTGCCCTTCCACCTCGGCTAGGTTCGCGGCCGCGTCCACCCTTAAGCGTCCGGCCTGGGTGGTGTCGTCTGCGAGATCGGCGAGGAACTGGACTCCGCGGTCCTCGAAGCCTTCCACGTCGGCCAGGGACCGGGCCGCCATGACGAGGTAGTCGTCGTCGTTGGGGCCGCTTCTGCTACTGACGCTGTTCATGAGCATTAACTCTGCTCTGTGACGGGCCTTCTCGGACGCCTCTACCTCGGCCCTGCGGCCAAAGTCGCCGAGGGCGGGGTCGTTGATGAGTTGGAGGTACAGGACGTAAGCGCGAGCCGTGATCCAGTCGGTTTCGGCCGGTTCCGTGCCTTGAAAGACGGCCAGTGCAAAGGCCGCCTGCCGGTCTCCGTCGCCGAAGCTGCCTTGGGCGAGGGACTGGATTGCACGGTCCCGGTACCCGTCTGTCTCGGCCAGGTCCAAGACCGCCTGTAGGCGAACGTCGCTTTTGACGTTGATGTCGTGCGCGATGGCGATCAGCCGGTCGGCACCTGCGTCCCGGTACCCCTCCACCCTGGCCAGGAACCGGGCCGCCATCTGACGGGTATAGCCGTAATAACCGTTGGTGGTGTCGTCTGCGAAATCGGCGAGCAGTTGGGCCGCGCGGTCCCGGTACCCGGCCATCCTGGACAGATTCCAGGCCGCCAGCACGCGGTCGGAGCTGTCGAGGGTGGTGTTGTGGGTGAAGCCGATCAGCCGGTTGACGCCGGCGTCCCGGTACCCGTCCACCTCGGCCAGGACCCAAGCCGCATACACGCGGTCGTTACCCTTGAGAGTGGCGTCGTCTGCGAATTGGGCGAGGACCTGGGTCGCGCGGTACCGGTACCCGTCCACCTTGGTAAGGCCCCGGGCTGCCTGAACGCGGACGGAGATGTCCAAGGCCTCGTCCTGAACGAAACCCATGAGTTGTCTTGCGGTTGGCTCGGCGGGCAGGTTGGTCCGCAAATCCAGCTGGTCCAAGAGGAATCTGCACGCTCTCTCTCCTCCCTGACTGGTGAGGGCTTCCATCCTGCTGATGGTTTCTGCTGCGATTCCGTCGCGTGAGGCGAGGAGATTGTCCAGGAGGAAGCCCAGGTAGGGCGGTTCGAGGGCTGGAACCTTGGGTTCCTCCCCGGGAGGGAATACCTGGCAGAGGACTTGTGTGCATGCCTGTTCGTTGCGTGTGGCGTAACGGGCGGCGTGATATTCGAGGAAGGTCTGGTGGGGAAAGCCGAGGCCATCCCCGCGGTGGACGAGCAGGCCGGTGTGCCGCATAAGGTCTTCCAAGAATGCCTGCCAAAGCTCCGGGCGGACCTCGTCCGGGCGGCGGAGAGCCTTGTGTGAAGCAACTATCGCGGCCGCTGGGCTGTGTTGGCCAGTGAGCCATTCGTGGGCGAGGTAGTCGATCAGTTCGCGCAGCCGTTTGTGCACGCGCCGTACGGCTTTGGTGGCCTTCTGACGGGCCTGCGGGCTCTGGAGGCTTTGAACGAGGTGCCTGATCGCACTGTCGTGGCTGTCCGCGACGTGCTTGCTCTGATTGTGTTCGTAAATCAGATCAGTGAATGCCTCGTATAGCGCGGTGCGGCCGCCGGGCAGCGGGCGTTCGGGGTTGGCACTGTAGAGCTGGCACAGCATGAACGCCATAAGCGGGGTGCGAGCCAGCTCGGTCAGAGAAGCGCTGCGCAGCGCGCCTGTAAGTTGCTGGGCACGGCGGGTGGCCTCCTGTGAAGGCCAGCGGGTGGCAAAGTACTTTTCGGCGTAGGTGTGCAGGTCATCCGTGGTGAAGGGCTGCAGGTGGTAGCGCCGCGCCGGCTGGCCGAGGACGTGGTCGAGGACATCGAGTTCGTTGTCGGTCAGGGGGCGGGTGGCCACCAGGCACCGGTACAGCGGTGGGTCGTCCGTAACGGCGTTGGCCAGCTTCTCTAGCACGGCGCGGCGCTGGGCAGAGTTGGGGAGCTCGTCGAGGTCGTCAACGAGTAACTGCCAGTGCGCCCCTGTGCACGGCCGTTCAAGGAAGCGGGCGTGGTCCAGTCCGGGGTGGCGCCCGTACCGGCTGAGTTTGCGGGTGGCGGCGGCGAGCGCTTCGGGTACGGGTGTCTCCTCTCCAGCGAGGGTGTGTGCGCTCACCCATACCGGCACGGCGAGAGGAATCTTTACAGAGTCCTTTGTGGGGTCGAGCCATTCATCGGCCAAGTTGCGCAGCCGGGTGCGCAGCAGTGTGGACTTGCCGGCTCCCGGGCCAGCGATAAGGACGACCACGCGATCAGTCTTACGGGAGGTTGCCTCTGCGGGCTCGGCCGCAGAGGTAGGGCCGGTGCCGCTTGCTGCTGCGTCATGATCATGACGGTGGGAGGCGCCGTACCTGCTCCGGGCCGTGGGGCTGCTGTGCTGGCGCACGTAGACCTCGGCCAGAGAGGGCGGGGCCGTCCGGCCGGGAATGCCCGGGTGCGGGTGCTCCTCGGCGGCCTTGCGGGCGGCCTGGAGGTAGGCGCGTACCTGCTCGTCCAGGCTGGTTCCGCGTTGGGCATCGTTGTGGAGGTCCTTCCATTGGTAGCGGTACCTGCGCTCGGACGGTTTATCAGTGAGCTGTCCGGTCCATTCGAGCATGACGGCGATTACGGACCACAGATCCTCGAAGTCGTCGGGCACGCTGGGCTCCTTGGTGCCCCTCTGCTTCGGAAACCAGTCATTGACCGTCTGGACCGGCAGGTCCAGGCCACCTTCCTTGCGCGGCCACGGTGCGTCTTGCGCACGGCCTTGCTCTTTTCGTCGGCGCCGGTTGGCCTCTTCGACTGCGGCCTTCTGTGTCTTGCCCCGGCGGCGCAGCTCGGCCTGGAGCCGCCCGAGTTGTTCCGCCAGAGCAGTCCGCCCCGAGGCCGTCCCTGTTGTCGCGTCCACTTCCCACTTTCCGTTCGGCTGGTCCGATCCGGCGCGATCCGGCGTCCGGGGGCCGACCGCCCGCCCGACTTGGTGACTTCCTGCCAGAAATCCGGCGATCCGGCATCCATGGCCGCCCCCCGAGGGTCCTGGCGAAGGTACTCATGGCCGCCTCGCCCGGGGCGGCCGACGCTGATTGAGAGAGGGATTTGCACATGGACATCTGGTGGGCAGCGGTGCTCATGGCCGGGCTTGCGATTCTCGCGACTGCCGTGGTGACCATCACCGGCATGGCGCTGAAGGGCACCGCTTCGCAGGACCGCGCCGACATCCTGCGAGCCGTCGCGGCATTCGTGCGGGAACTTCGTCGGCGCCGATGACGACTCACGCCCGGCGCCCCACCGCCTCGGCATCGGCCTGCCCCCGCTATGCCGGTGCCTAGGCGGGAGCCGACCTGCCGGGCGACGAAGCTGACCACCTCATCGGGGAACGTCGTCCAGTCTTGAAAGAACCGGCCGTGGCAGGTGCAGTACGCGGGCAGCAGCCCAAACCCCAGCTTCGACGCGCCCCACTTGCCAGCCACAAGCCCCCGTCTCGTACTTGAGCACCGTTCCATGCTCGACCAGCTCGTTTTCCTCCACCGACTGCCGCCCCATGGGTGCACATGATGCCTAACAACCCGGCCACTACCGGGCAGTACCAACGACTCGGTGATGGCCTCCGCGACGATCGGATGCAGATCCTCCTCCGTCGCTCCGGCCTCCTGGAGCTCCAGGATCTGCTTGGCGTAGGTGGGCGAGTCGGGTGATGGTGCGGATGCGGCCGTCGTCCGAGCTGCCCGAGCACGTGAATCCGAAGTACGCCGTCACCTCCACCATCATGCCGCTGGAGGTCGCCGCTCGTTCCCTCGCCCGCGCCCTGACCTGCGGCTGCCACTGAGCTTGGGTCTCCTCCACCAGCGCGGCCTGGAGCTTCTTCTGTGGCTTCTTCAGCTGCCCGGCACGGTAGCGCTGCACGGTGCGGGTCGAGACACCCAGCTGTTCGGCGAGGGCCTTCGTGGACCGCTTGGCGCGCGTGTAGAGGAATTCCATCTGTGCCTTCGCGGATTTCGGCGCGGGTCGGGTGAACACCTTCCGCTCCGCCCGTGCGAGGGCGTCCAAGATCCTGCTGCGGCGCGAGGCCGGCTGCTGTGTCTCGTGATCGCTCATAGGTTCCATAGACCACGGATCACCTGTGGACAGACTCCGGTGCCAGCGGCACTCCGGCGTCGTACGGGCTGGGTGGCCGCCGGGTCGAACTACTGTTGGGGCCGTGGCGAAAACGTACGACTTTCCCGGCGAGCTCATCGCGGCGCAGCAGGAACTCAACCAGGTGCGGGCCGACCTCGAAGCCCTGTACGAGCGGCTGCCGTACTCCGTCGAACCGATGGAGGCCTGGCAGCGTCCAGAGGGCTACTGGCTCGCCACATCCCGCGCCTACCCGGACTCGCCGGGCTGGTCGGAGCAGGAGCAGCAGCAGGTTGCCGCGCTGCGGGAGAAGGAACGCGACCTCACTGGGGTGATCCTCACGCACGCCTTCTGGAGCGAGGTCCCCGGGCCCGAACGCCCCGATGCCCGCTCCCAGCTCAAGCACGCCCTCGAACGCGAGGACGGCGAGGGCCAGGAGGCGGCGTAGCCGTGGCGGACACCCCGCCCGAGCCACCCTCCATCACGGTGGTCCTCCCCAACGGCGAAGCCGTCACAGGGCGGCTGCACGAGCGTCGGCAGACTCAGGACGGCTGGTTGTACCGTGTGGCCGTTCCGGCCTGGCAAAACGCCCCTGCGGGCCCGTGTGGAGCCCGCCTGGTACGTGGTGTGGGTGAAGGCCCCTGCCCATGTGAAGCCCGTGCCCGGCACCTCCTACGACGACGTCCCCACCACGCGGTTGCCGCCGCCGTCGCCGGAGCGCGAGATCCTTGGGCCGCGCCGGCCGACGGGCTGGGTCCTGCAGAAGCTGGACGGCGGCCGCGGGCCCGATCGGGGCGTCATCCACGCCGTCGATTGCGAGGAAGCACCCGCCGGGGCGCCGGTGCTGACCCTGGACAGGGCGCTGGACGCTGCGGAGCGTCCGGGCACCCGGCTGTGTTCCCTGTGTGGTGCGGCAGCCGAACTGGACCCCATGCTCAAGGGCTTCGACCACGGCTTCGGCGAGAGCTGAGCTGCGGTTCAGCGGCGGGTGACGGTGAAGCCGACGTCGTTGACGGCGGCAGTCCACACGTCGCGGTCGAACCACTTGGCGATGTCCGGCTGCAGCTCGGTGATGGTGCGCATCCGGGCCTCCCAGGCGTGTCCGGCCGGGCCGCGGCTGCCGTCGCATCCGGTGCAGCCGTCCTCGCCGTGGATGTGGCCGGCCATCCAGGCGTTGACCGCCACGTTGACGATGACGCTGTACAGGTCGCCGCCCGTCTGTGCCAGGGAATCCGGAACGCCGGCGAGGACCAGCGCCAGCTCGGGGTTGCCGACCGGCGGCATCGGCGCGTGCCCGGCGCCTTCCGCTGCGCTGCTCTCTTCGAAGGCGCGCGCGTTGTGGGCGAGACGGTCGGCAAGAGCAGAGGCGTCGAAGTACCTCCAGGCGGAGCGCACCTGGATACGCAGCTGCTCAGCCACGGCGTTGATGTTCTTCTCGATGGTGTCCTCAACGGTCGACGGCGCGAGCGTCACCCCCCGACGGGCCAGCTCCGCGAGCGTCTGGGCAACGGCTTCCTTGAACGCCTTTGTGTTCCGCACACGGCATCGTAGGCGCGCTGGAGCAGTCGCCGGACGGCTTCAACTGCATTGGACCGCAAGGGCGCCCAGCTCACGGGGGATTGTCAGTGGCTGCTGCCACCATCCGGCCATGCCCATCAGCCGTGAGTACGCGCGCTCACTGTTCGCGGACCTGACGCAGAGCGCCACGGTCCCGCTGGATCCTGACGAGCTCCTCCACATGCCTCGTCTGCGGCAGCACGGCCACGTCTTCTTCGGCGACATAGCGGTGCGCTGCTACAAGCACAAGGCGCGCTGGACGTACGACGAACGCGACATCCGCGCCGCCGGCCGGGCGTTCGCGGAGCTGGACCTGGACCTGGACGACGTCGTCGATGTGCAGCTGCCCGCGTACCGCGACATCCCGGAACGCGATCCGGAGGAGTGGCACCGCCCCGACTGGAGGCGTCGGCTGGTGTCGTGGATGGTCGATCGGGCCCGCAACAAGCTGCTCCAGGAGGAGCGTCCCTATGAGGAGTGGGGCGCCTGGAGGGACATCGGGCCGAACGGGCTGCCCGGCGGCCTGACGTGGGAGGAGTTCGTCGCATCGAGCAGCCGGGCCCGGCACCTGCAGAACATCGCCGGCACCCGGCCTCTGCAACTGCTGACCTGGTCCGGTGAGACCTGGCTCCTGCCTCGCGCCTACACGGAGCTGCTGGACCGCTGGCAGCAGCGGGAGGGCGAGCTGACCGCCCGGGCCCGGCTCTGCTCCTGCGGGGCGCAGGGGCCGTACTGGGGCGGCTGGAGGCGGAACAGGAGGACGGGGTACGTCACCATGTGCCCGCCCTGCGCCGGGGAAGCCTGCCAGCTCTACATGGGCCACCTGCGGGGCGTGCTCTACGAGACGCAGCGTCGGCGCGGCACCCGGGCAGACGACTACCTGTGCCGGTTGTGCAAGGAGAGCCCAGCGGCGGCGTGGGATCACTGCCACGAGCACGGCTATGTCCGAGGGCCGCTCTGCGGCAGCTGCAACACCCGCGAGGGCACCGGCATCCCGTACTACTTCCTCCGGCTCGAAGGCGCCGCTCTGCACCTCCTGGAGTGCCGCGGCTGCCTCGAACAGCGGACCCTGCCGCGCCGGTTCCACACCGACGTCGTCCGCGCGCACCTGGAGCAGACCGAGCGGCACGGGCGCTGCGGCAAGCAGCCGTACGCCCGCGAGGTGGAGCACGCGCACGGCGTTCACCGGTTCCAGCTGGAGTGCAGCGGCTGGCACACGGTCAGCAACTGGACGAAGGACGTCACGGCGGCCGAGGCCGCCGCGCTCGTGCAGGCCTTCGTCGATACGGCACTCGCCGCGCAGGATGGCCGGCCTTCTCCCGGCGACGCCACGGGCGCGGGGTGACCGGCACGCGGGGACGTCGTTGAGCACGGCGTCGCGTGCATTATCCTCCCACCCCCGCGGATATGCGAGCGAGCCCCGGACCACATCGGTCCGGGGCTCGCAGGCTGTTCGGGCGCGGCTGCTACAGATCGAAGGTGTCACCCGACTACAGGAGCCGACGCTTCCGCGTTCGGGTCCGCGATGGAGCTGGCCAGCGCGTTGATCCTCAGCTGGAGTTGCTTGATGCTTTCGCGGACGTCATCGTCGATCACCGTTGCCAGTTGCTGGGGGTCGATTGATTCGATGCCCTTCGCGGTGGACTTCAGTGCCTTGAGATACTGGGTGCGCTGTTCAATTGTCTGGAGGTCCCGATCGGACTCCACCGTCTCCTCGATGGCTTCCCGTACGGTTTCGTATGCATCAGTGACGCTCTCAGGGGTCGCCTCTGAGTCTTCGACGGCTGCCAGGCACGCGGAAACTTTCTGGCGGGCTTGGCTGCTTAGCTCGATGATCTGGCCGGCGGGGGTCTTGGCTTTCCCCTCTGTGGCGACTTGCCGTACGAACTCGATGCGTTCTGCCTTGCGTGTCTGGGCCGCGGCTTCTTTGCGGATCGCCGGGTCAGACATCGCCTGCGCAACCACAGTGGCTCTGAGTTCCGTGCGTCCCATCAAGGCATCGCGAGCGGCTTCGGCTGTCTTGGGGTCGCCCAGGATCGCAGTGCGCATCGCGGCCGGATTCTTGGCCACCTTCATGGCTTCGGTGTAGCTGGTGCCTGCGGCTTTGGCTTCCTCCGCGATGCGCTCGCGCCGGTCGGTGCTTTGTTCGTAGACGGTGAAGTAGTCGCCCCAAAGGTTCGCGTCGGGCAGGTCAATCTCTTGGCCCGGGGTCAGCTGGTCGAAACTGGGGACTTTACTGGCTGCCGCCGCACGTTCCCATGCACGGTAATAGCGCATCACCCGCGCAGCAGAGGTGCCGGCCATCTCGGCGAATCTGCTGGCGGATACCTTCTCGACATCCCCATCGTCGACACCCCACGTCTCGCTCGGTCGGCGCTCGACTGCGCCGGGCTGGACGTTGCGGGCGACCAAGAGCCCGAAGACCCATCCACCGCTTCGGTCATAGGCGCCGAAAACCCGGGCATCGCGGGCAACGGGGTCGCGTTCGGGGTCGGGCCCGAGGAGCCGGGTGACCTCCGCGCGCATGGCGTCCATCTGCTCTCGGATGCGTGGCACGCCTTCGTGTGGATGCCGCAACTGAAGCAGTATGCGGACGTTCTCCACGCTGGCGCCAAGCCCGAAGGGGGGGTTCGCTTCGATGAACTCGGAGAAGCTGTTGAACGGCTTCTCCTGGTTGACGCCGGAGGGGACCTTCTTCCAGGTTCCTTCCGCCATGACGGCTGCCAGCAGCTCCAGGAAGCCGATCGGCGTGCCACCGTTGCGCTCCAGGGAGTCTCGGAGCTGGTAGACCTGATGCTGCTCCTCAGTCAGATAGCTGTTTGATTCGACTCGGACGGTCATGGAGCTCTCCTACTTGAGGGCCAGTGCAGCGCGGAACCTCCTGCTGGCCTTCTCTACGGTATTGGCGTTCGCTGCCGTGCAGCCGGCAGCCTCGTTCACGCGTGCCGTCGCTTTCATCGCAGCGTCCCGGTAGCCGGCGTCTCCCGGCTTCACACCGCCGCGGTACAGATACTGCCTGATCGTCTCTGAAGTCTTGGAGTTGAAATCGGCGATCTTCTGGCGCTCGGTCTTCGGGGCCTCTGTGGGCGGCTCCGGTTCCGGCTCGGTGCGCGGCTGGGGGACCGGGGTCGGCTGCTTGAGCATCATCCCGGCCATCTCGATGATCTGCTTCAGCTTGGTGACGTCTTCTGCCGCGTCGACAGCTCGCTTCAGCGTCTCGACCATCAGCGTCTCGTCCGCGTCCATGTCGAGTTCGTTGCTCGAGGCCCTGGTGGTCGTGGCGACCGCGGAGTCGATGTAGGAGAACTCCTCCTGGACGGCGTCTCCCGGCTCCTCGCGCTCCTCTTGTTCCCGTTCCTCCAGGACCTTCAGTCCCCGGTCGTTCTCCTCGCGCAGGAGGTCAAGGAAGCCCTGCATCTTCGGATCGTCCGGGGCCACGATCAGGCAGGTCTGTTCACGGGCCGGTGTGCCGTCCCATACACGCAGGCCGCGGCCGATCAACTGCATCAGGTGGCCGCCGTCGCGGTAGTGGGTGAGGATGCCGACGACGGTGATGGTCTTGCAGTCGTAACCGATGAACGCCATGCGCACGGTCACCAGCAGGTCCATCGGCTTGACCTTGAAGTCCTGCAGGACCTGTGAGGCGCCGGTGTCGGAAGACACGGCGAGCGCCACGCGCAGGTCGGGGTAGCGCTGTTGGAGGTACTTGTAGACCTTCTTGGCGTCCTGCTGCTGCATGCAGGAGATCAGGCCGCGGTAGGAGGCGTGAAACTTCTGCTTGTCCCGGATGGCCCTCACGACGTCGTCGACGAGGGGCTGCCAGGTCTTCTCGTCCCTGAGCACGGGTACGAGTTCGCTGCCGTCGTCGGACAGGTTGTACTCGAGGACGCTGTCCCCGCGGCCGGCATCGTCGGCGAGCGTTCGCTTGGAGACGCGCGCATTGGTGAGGCGCATCTCGAACTTGCGCAGGTAGCCCTCCGCAATGCCGTTGGAGTACTTGGCTTCCGCGTGGTGGACCAGGACCTCACGCTTGGGGTCGGTCGGGTGGGGCTCGTAGTCAGCCAGCACCAGCCGCTGGTTGTCTGCGCGGTTCGGCGTGCCGGTCAAAAGCAGGGTGTGCCGGGCGTACTCGTGCATCTGCTTGATCAACGCGCCAGCGCGGGTACCGCCCTCGCCGGCGTCGGGGTCGGTCGTGTCGCCGCAGAACTGCGCCTCGTCAGCCACGAGCAGAAACCGGCCCTGATGCTTGGCCGCCCATTCCAGAAAGACCGACTCGTTGGTGACCAGCGCGCTATAGGTGGAGACGAAGCCGCTTCCCGGTTCGGTTACCGGTGTGAGCGGCTTTTCTTTGATCTTGTGACGAATCATCCCGATGCGCTTGGTGCTGTCGAACAGCAGGCACATCCCCTTCGTCACAGAGCCCTGACTGTCCCGCTGCATCCAGTCGGTCTCGCACTGCTCGGCGAGAGCGACCCGGGGGGCGAAGACCGCCACGTGGTCGATCAGGCCGGCCCTGAAGAGCCTGGTGGCTGTTGCCTGGTAGGTGAGCGTCTTTCCCGACCCGGGAGAGGCAAGGACGACCGTCAGGCGCTCACCCGCATGGATACGGTCGAAGACTTGATCGATGACCTCCCGCTGGAAGGGCCGCGGCGAGAATTCGTCGGTGTACTGCACCCCACGTCCTTTTCCTTTGTTGCACTGCGCACACAGTGCTTGCCCGTTCTCGATCACTGTCCGGCCGCCCTGCACCCAGGGCACCATGTGGTCGGCCTCCCAGCCGTCCAGCAGCGGTGCACTGCACGTCTCGCACCGTCCTTCGGCGAGGTCGTACAGGATGTTGCGCTGGTTCTGGGTGAAGAACCGCTGAGGATCCCGATCCGCCACTACAGCTCCCTAAGTCCCCCGATATGCACCTCAGTGCCGGTTCGCAGGCTACAGGCGGGGTCTGACAATGAGCCGTGTACTGAACGGGATTGACCGATCATCACTTCTTTCTGATCGGCTGACGGGCCGAAGGACAGGTCGGCAGGCGCACAACGCACTGAGCGCCTGGAGAAGCCGTCGACGGTCCGCGGGATCCTAGGGCCGCGCTGGCACCCCGGCTGGGTCCTGCAGAAGCTGGGGCAGCGGCCGCGGCCCCAGCCAGGGCGTCATCCACGCCGTCGGCTGCGGGGAAGCACCCGCCGGGGCGCCGCCGCTCACCCTGGACCAGGCATTGGGTACGGCGGAGCACCCGGGCGTCCGGCTGTGTTCCCTGTACGGTGCTGCCCTCGAACTCGATCCCGTGCTCCGGGGCTTCGGCCACGGCGGCAGCTGACGGATCCGGGCGCTGCCTCAGTTACCGGACTGGCCCAAGAAGGCATCGAACATGGCGCGGGCGCGCTCCGGCCCGTACAGGGTCATCTGCTGCTGGACGAGGGCCTCGATGCGTTCCTTGACTTTGGTGAGTTCCTCCGGCGTGTCCAGGTGTGTGGGATCGAACGGCTCCTCGACACCGACCACCGCCGGGAACGGCTGGTCTGCCGTCCCGATGTCGTAGGCGCGCACCTCTGGGACGAGCGGCAGCACGATCAGGCGGGAGCCCTCCGTCAGGTTGAGCGCGGCAGCGGAGGGCGCGTACAGGTTGCCGACCTTCTCCCGCAGGAAGAACGCGGCCATCTCCGCCGGGGAGACGATGAACTCCCACCTCTCGTACATGTGCGCCAGATCGTCGTCCCATACGTAGCCGGTCAGCAGCCGGCGGCCGCGCCGACGCTCGATGTCGGCGGCTGCACGGACCAGCTGCCGGCCGATGCCCTGCCCGCGGGAGGCGGGTGCCACAGCCATAAAGGCCAAGTGCGCGCTGACCGCGTTGACCCGGTCGAACATCTTGCGCTGCATGCCAACCTGCTGGGCATACAGGTTCTGATGCGCTTTCAGGTCGGCCAAGTCGTCGCCCGGCTTCGAACCGAGGTTGCCGCCCTGGACCAGCACGGCGCCCAGCAGTGTGCGGTGCCGCTCGAAGACCAGGAGGCGGAACGGCTCGGCGTACCGGGCCGTGTCGACCCCGCTGTCGAGGAGATGACAGGACGCCGCCAGCTGCATCCGGTCCTGTTCATCCCGGGCCACCTCCGCGAGCAGGGTCCGGACGGCGTCGCCTTCTCCGACACGAGCCGGGCGTACGCCCGACGTCTCCCCCTTGCGTGCCTTGACCCGCCCCATGTGTGTCTCCCTCAGTGTCGGTGGTGCGCAGCGTTCCGGAGAAGCAGCTCACCGTCGTTGCTCCCGTCCAGAATCTCCCCGGCTGGTCCGTTGCGTGGCAGATCCTGCGAAAGATCCTTCGGAAGGCTTGAGCCTCGTTGGGTGTCGTACCGGGTCCATGCGCGGGCGAGCCCCGGACCACATCGGTCCGGGGCTCGCGGGCTGTTCGGGGTACGGCTGCTACAGGTCGAACTCGAGGTGTTCGATGTCCGTGAACCGGACCTCTTCCAGGCTTCCGGCACGGCGACCGCCGTCCTGGAAGTACACCTCCTTGAGCGCTTCGGCGGCGATCTCCTGGAGCTGCTGGTCGGTGGCGCCGGCCTCCTGGGCGTCGAAGAGACGGGCAGGTGCCGGATGCGGTCCTCGTCAGTGGAGCCGATCGGCGCGGTGTAGCCCATGCGGGCGCGGGTGTCGATGATGATGCCGCCGGTGCTTGCCGCCTTCGCCTTGGCCTTGGCCCGGATCTGCGGCTGCCAGCGCTTCTTCACCTCGCGTTCCAGGCGTGCGGCGAGGTCCGGGCGGGGCCTTCTGCGTGAGGGAACGATGTCGCTCAGCTCAGCACATGGTGACAGTGGCCGTCGCATCCGCGATGTTCACGGACTGGTACCCGGGCCTGGCCTGGGCGTCCCCGTCGCTGTCCGTCTGTAGAAGCGTTCCCTGGACACCGGTGGTGCTGAAGGTGTACTCGCCGTGGCCCTGACAGTAGAAGCGGAACGGACGGGCGGTGCTTGCACCGTTCAGAGGGACATCGAGGGCGAAGGGGCCCGACTTGATGACTTCATTCCCCTTGCGGATCTCGAATTGCCCCGTGATCAAACACCTGCTTGCGTTCCAGCCGATGGTCTGACCGGCCCAGCACTTCACGTCAGCCTGGCCATGCGCTCCGCCGTAGTCGCCGATACAGATCTTCCACGTAGCTGACGTCCAATTGTCCGGACTGCGATTATCCCTTTCCGAGCTGCACCCTTCTACCGAGAGGCGGGAACTGGCGGCCTGGGCAGGAACGGCACCTGCCACCAGTACGAAGAGACCTGCCAGCAAAGTCCTGGCCACAGCGGCTGAGAGCCGTCCTCCGAGAAACGTCATAACACTTAGAGGTACTGGTCGGTGTTGCCTCTGCGAAGCCCAACGGCAATCAAACTCCCTGAAAGAGGGATAAGTTGCGCCGAGAGCCCAGCGGCGGCGTGGGATCACTGCACGAGCACGGCTAGGTCCGAGGGCCGGTCTGCGGCAGATGAACACCCACGAAGGCACGGGCATCCCGTACTACTTCCTCCTGGTCCGGGTTCGCAGGCTGTTCGGGGAGCAGCTGCTACAGATCGAACTCGAGGTGCTCGATGTCCGTGAAGCGGACCTCCTCCAGCTGGCCGGCGCGGCGGCCGTTGTCCTGGAAGTACACCTCCTTGAGCCCTTCGGCCGCGATCTCCCGCAGCTGCTGGTCGCTGGCTCCGGCCTCCTGGGCCTCGAAGAGACGGGCGGCGTAGCGGGGCGGCAGGGCGACGGTCAGGTGCCGGATGCGGTCCTGGTCCGTCGACCCGATCGGCGCGGTGTAGCCGAGGCGGGCGCGGGTGTCGATGACGATGCCGCCGGTGGTGGCCGCCTGCTGCCGGGCCTTGGCCCGGATCTGCGGCTGCCAGCGGGCCTTCACCTCGCGCTCCAGGCGCGCGGCGAGGTCCGGGCGCGGCTTCTTGATCTGGTCCTTCACGTACCGCTCGACGGTGCGCTGGGAGACCCGCAGCATCTGGGCGACCGCCTTGGTGCTCTTGAGCTGCTTGACCAGGTACCGCATCTGCGCGCCCGCGCTCTTGGGCGCCGGGCGGGTGAACGCCTTCTGCACCGCGGCCTCCAGGCCGTCCCCGAACAGGCTCATCGTCGCCCTCTCCTACTCTCCGTTGTCGACGTCGGTGACGGTGCCGTCCTTGATGTACCGGGCGAGGTTGAGCTCCGGGGCGTTGAACCGCTCGCGGACCTCTTCGCCCCACAGGACGCTCTGGGTGCCCTCGTGCTTGACCAGGCCCGGGTTGATGCCGAGCTTGAAGCCGCCGGGCAGCGGCTTGCCGTCCCGGTAGGGCAGGAAGTCCAACGGCGACGTTCCGTCGGCCGCGTAGACGACGCAGTCCGACAGGATCGCCACCGGGTACTGCCCCGTGAACGCCGCGTGCTTCACGATCTTGCGGTGCAGGTTGATCCGCGTGCGGGAGATGACCGCCGCACGGATGTCAGGCCGCCATGTCGGCCGGGACAGCGCCCGCCACGGCTCGCCCGGCCGCCAGCCCTCACCCCGGGGCCGCTCGCGCAGCTTGCCCAGGCCGCCCTTGACCGTCGCCTTGATCGCCGACACGACGATCGCCAGCTGCGGGTCGCGTTCCTTGTAGCCGTCCATGGCCGCGAGGAAGTCGGCCGGCGACAGGTCGGCGTCGACGCCAAGGTCGGCCATGGTGGCGAGGAAGGCGTCGCGCATCCGGTTGTACCAGCCGTCCAGGTAGCGGCCGTTCTCGTACCGGACGTAGGCCTCGATCGGCCGCACCTCGTAGCCGAGCTCCACCGCGTAAGCGACGGTGGGCGTGGCGTACCAGGCCGGGCCCTCGGGCCGCTCGCCCTTCGGCGTGAACGGGCTGGGCAGCAGACTCGCGTCCAGGTCCGCCCACTTGTCCTTGCCGACCTTCACCCTCGACAGGTCGACGTGGGACAGGTCCACCAGCCAGCTCCCCGGCAGCTTCGGGTCGAACACCGGGGCCTTGACGTGGGTGGGCGCTCCGAGGCCGACGACCAGGCCGTTGGCTCCGGCGGCGAAGGCCATGTTCACGTCGATGCCGACCAGGTGCTGCAAGGTGCACTCGGCATCGGTCATCGGCCGCGCCCAGTCATAGGCCTCCTCGAACAGCTTCTCCGCCGGGCCGCGGACGTGGAAGCGCGGCAGGTCCTTGAGCAGCGGGTGACCATCCGGGGCCTCGCACGGCGCGCAGTCCACCGGGTCCTTGCCCAGGCTGCCGGGGTTGTGCTCGGAGTGCCGCTTCCCCGTCTCGTCGGGCTCGGAGGCGCGGGTCGGCGGGTGCAGGGCGGTCATCAGCTCCAGGCCGGTGACGGCGGTCGAGCCGCGCGGCGTCATCACCCGCGACGCGTACACCCCCAGCACCCGGGCGAGTTCCGCCGGCGGCAGCTGCCCCGCGTTGCCCCAGTGGCGGGAGTCCAGCGCATGCCAGGACGGGATGCACAGCTGCACGCAGGCCCGCTCCGAACCGATGGCAGGGCGGTAGATCCGCGCCCACGGGCCGAACCCGCGCTTGGTGAGCTTCCAGTCCGCGCGTGCGAGCTGCTTGATTACCTTGTGGCCCTCCGGGATCCGCCCGGCGAGCCGTTCCTCCTCCGTGAGGGCGACGGGCAGGCCGTAGCGCTCCAGGGCGGCCTCGGTGAGCACCAGCAGCGGGTCGGCGTCCTTGCCCGGACCGGACAACTTAGGCTGCCCGAGCTTGGCCTCCTTCAGCGTCCAGTCCACCAGGGCCGGGATGGACTTGGCGGGCACATCCAGGACCAGGCCGCCGGTGCAGTACGCCAGCACCTGCCCGTCCTCGACGTCGACGACCGCAAGCGGACCGTTCTCGAAGCGCGGGTCGGCGCCGCCCGCCAGGGTCGCGGCCGGGGCCGCCTTCTTCGCACCCGGGCGGCGCGACGTCGACGACGTCGGCCTGGTGGTGCGCGCCGGACGCGGCGCGGCCGCCGGACCAGCGGTGGCGGCAGGGGCAGGGGCAGGGATCTGGGTGTTCTCGGTTGCAGTCATGTCCGCAGCCTCGGGCGCCGGACCTGTGGACAGAGTCCGCGCTTCCGCCGCGGCGGGTGCGGCCGCGTCGACCGGGGCGGGGTAGAGCTCCGCGAGCTTGTCCAGCAGCCGGGCGTAGGCGTCGCGCTCCGGCGGGCGGGGCTCCGTCTTGCCGGACTCCCAGCCGGACACCGTGGCCCGGCGCACCTTCAGTGCGGTGGCCACTTCGTCAATCGTCAGGCCGTGCGCGGCGCGCAGCCGCTTGCGCTCTGCCGGGGGCGGCAGCGTGGCACGGGACGCGAGCAGTGCGTCGACCGCGTCGAACAACTCGGACATGGAACACCTCCTGACCGACACCCTACCCCATGAACCGTACGTTTCACGTACGTTTGGCGTACGAATGGCGTACTGCTTGCGTTCGGGGGTGGAAACGACGCGCGGCGCCCCTGCTGAGCAAGGGCGCCGCGGTCAGGCTGGAGGGCTGGTCAGTCCGACTGGAAGAGGTGGTGCGTCTCCGCATTGGTCCGCCACCGGCCGTTGGCGGCGGGAAGGCTCGACACGGGCCGGACGTACTTGTCGTAGACCAGAAACGCGACGACCTGGTGCCCGAACTTGTTCGGGCCGTCCTTCTTCCGCAGCTTCCAGTTCCCGCCCGGCAGCACGCCGCGCACCTGCGGCACCTCGTACCGCTCCACCCGCAGAAAACCCGGCCGGTCCATGGCTGCCACGAGCCGGCCTTCCTCCGGGACCAGGACCAGGGCCCTGCCGTCCGCGTCCCAGGACTCCACCAGCAGCTCCAGTTCGTCATCCTCTCCCTCGGCGGCGTCGGCGTTGGTGAAGTAGGCGTAGTAGCGCACCCGTTGAGTGTCCATTCGACGATGGTGCCCCCTGACGAACCGAGCACGGAGGAGATCCAGTCATTCCCGCTCACGCCGACTCCTGGAGCCCGGCCGACTGCGGCAACACGGCCGACGTCCCGGCCTCCCGCGCCGTGCGCTCCGCACGGGCCCGGCGCAGAGCCGCAGCGTGGGAGGCGTCACGGGCCCGGCGCAGAGCCGCAGCGTGGGAGGCGTCGGCCTGGTGACGGCGCTGGGTGCGAGCCGCCGCGATCGGGGCCGGCGCATCGTCGGACACGGTCTCCGGCTCCGGGAACGCCCTGCGGGACAGCTCGCGCATCGCCCTGGTCTGCCGCTCCACCGCCTCCGCGATCCCCGGATCGATCCGGGACGGTGGCGCGACCTCGCGGTGCGCTTCGAGGGCGCGCCGGTAGCCCTCGGATGCCGTCTCCCTGGTCTTCGCCGGGCCCGTGGGGGCGTCGGCCGGGGCAGCCGGGGCGACGTCGGTCGGCTCGGGCACCGGCACCGCGCCGGGCGCCAGGATCCGCAGGGACCGGACGACCGTCCGGCCCGCCGACTCGTTGGCGGCCGCGACGATGCGGGTCTGCTCTAGCCGGGCCTTCGTCGCCCAGGCCGCCGACTCCGGGCACACGGTGAGCCGGCCGGAGTCGGCGTCGTACGACACGGCGGCGACATGCCCGGCGAGCTCGGGGGCGATGGCCGCCCACCGCTCGCGCAGCGTCGCGCCGGCGGCCGGGAGCTCCCACGCGCGCTCGGTGACCAGCGCGCCGATTGCGGCCCCCAGGCCCATCGGCTCGCGCCCGTCCCGGCGCACCGTACGAACGGGCCGCGGCTTCGCCTTCGCCTTCTGCCCGCCACCGTTCTGGCGGGCCTGCGCCATCGCGGCTCGCAGCGCGACCCGGGCCATGTCCACGCCGGACATCTCGCCGCCGTTCATGCCTGCCCCCACGGGATGTAGCCGAGGTCCAGGTGCCCGAGGCCAGCCACCCGCCGCACTTGGTCCACCAGCCGTCCGGTGAACAGGCGCCGGGCCGACGTCTCGCCGTACCGGTCGATGTGGTCGAACACCAACTGCGGGTCCTTCATCGCGCGCACCCGCCAGTCGCGGACCTGGTCGCGAGTCAGGTCCTCGAGGACCAGCTCCTGCTCCTGGTCGTCGTCGACGTCAGCCGCCTCCGAGACCGAAGCGATGACGGCCTGGCGCGGCGCGGGCAGCACGACCGGGGCCACCGGCGCGGCCGGGACGTTCTCCTCGAGCTGCGCGGCCGCGGCCTCGGCACGAGCCTGAGCTGCGGCGGCCTGCCTCGCCCGGACCTGGTCCCACTCGTGCACCTTCGCCCACGCCCTGGCCGTCACATCCTGGTGCAGCTGCTGCTCGGTCGCCGCGCGGCGCTCGGCTTCGGAGGCGTGCGGCATGGCGGCGTCGACGGCGGCCGCGACCGCACGGCGCTGGTCGCGGCGGTCGGCCTGCTTCTCCTCGCAGCGTGGGCAGTCCTGCCCGGAGTCGAGCAGCACCCGGTCATCGCACCGCACGTCGCCGCACTGCTGACGCTGCGGCAGACCGAGGCCGATCAGCCAGCCCACCGGGTCTTTGATCGGCCCGGCCAGCCGCATCTGGTCAGCCAGACGCCGGGCGAGCCGGTCGGCGAGGACCTGCGGCGCATCGGCGCGGCCGACGAACCCAACCACCCTGCCCAGCTCACTGCGGGCGGCGGCCTCCACCAGGCGACGGGCGGCCGGACGCTCCAGCCGCGCCCACACCAGGTCCACCGGCGCCAGGACGGCCCGCAGATCCTCCGGCGGCAGGGGCACCCTCCCCCGCTGCTGCCTGCCCTGACCCTCACCGTCCACGGCCCGCACCGGAGTGCCGGCCACCGGCCCGCGGCCGGGCTTCTCGCTGCTGATCGACGGGGACTTCTCCTGCTGTTCCCCGCGGAGCGGGCCGCCGTCCTCGCGCACGCACGCGCGGTCCGGCAGACCGTGGTTCCCACCACGGCCTTCGCCGGAAAAGCCACCAGAGAGCGCGAGAGAACCACCGGGAGTAACCACAGCAGCGTGGGAAGCGTGGTGCTGTGCAGTTGCGGCGAGGTCTGCCGATCCGGCCACCTCGCCCTGCCCGGCGCCCTCGATCCCAGTGGTCACAAGGGACTCGCCCGTCTCGCCGGACTCAAGATCTCCGGATGCAGTACCGGCGAGGTCTGAAATCAGAGCCTTGGCGACCCGGCGAGCCTCCCGCACGGCCACGCCGTGGGCCTCGGCAACCGGCACCAGGCGCACCCGCGACTGCGCGTTCAGGCCCGAGCCGGTCTCCTTGCGCACAACGTCCGCGACGCCGTGCTCCTGGAGACGCTTGAGCACCTTTGCCCCGGCCGCCGCCGTGCAGCCCAGCAGCCGCGCGACCGTCGCTGCCGGACGCCCACGGCCGGTGTCCACCGACCCGGGGCACAGCTGCAGCCAGCCCGCCGAACCCGTCGTCAGCACCATCAGCAGCAGCCCGAGCCGGTCCGTCGCCGCACCCCGGCCCGTACGACCGGCGAGCAGCCCGGCCGGGACCGGCGCCTTGTCCTTCGGCGCCCACCCCGGGCCGAACAGCACCTCGCACAGGCTCAGCAACACCGCCAGCTCCGAGCGCGACAGCGCCAGCGGGTGCCGCCGGTCGCCGGCCTTCTGCGCCCGGTACATCGGGATCACCCAGCACTCCAGGCCCGTCGCGTGCCCGAAGGCGTTCGTCGCGACGTTCGAGCCGAGGAACCCGGCAGCGCGCAGCTCGGGCAGCACGGTGTGCGCGACCGTCGACTGCGACACCCCCAGCCACCGACCGAGCTCCGCCGCCCAGATCGACGCCTGGTAGTCGTTGGCCACGTTCGACTTCGCCGTCAGCACCACCGACGCCAGCCGCGCGCCGTCCGACGCACCGGCCAGCGCTGGAGACGTCACCAGCGCACGCACCGCGGCGAGCAGCCGGGCCCGCATCGACTTCCCCAGCTGGAGCGGGTTGCCCAGCTTCGGCGGCACAGCGGGACCGGCCTGCGCCGGAACCGACCGCAGTCGACGGCGCGACGCCTCACCGGCGAACTTCGTGCGCGAGCGCGGGAGGACGGCGGCCGACGCCGCCACGGCGCTCATCGGCCCACCCGGACGGACGAGAAAGAGATCATCTCGGCAGCCTTGCGCAGGTTGCCTGTGGACAGATTCCGAGCAGCGGCGAGACCCCCGGTTCCTCCCGCCCGGCGGGCAGGAACTTCGGATCGCGTCCCGCCCCATGGGACGGAGCTCCGGAAGAAAGCGGCGGCCGGTGCCGCCAGGAGGACATGGGTCCCCCTCTCGGTATAGGTACGCCGGGCCGTGGGGCGTGTGACACTCCGACCCCATGAATCTTCGTGATTAATGCCGCGAACAGGGCAAACAGGGTGTGCGAATCCCGTCACACGGGAAAGGTCGAGGGCTCGAACCAGGCTGAATCGGACATGGTCGAGCTGACAGGGAACACCGATCTCGTGCACTATGGCGGGGACACCAACCTTCATATGGATCGCCCCGACCGCGACCAAGCCCCCGCCAAGGGGCCCGACCACGGCCGAGCGATCTGTACGGACGGAGCCCCGAGCACCGAACGGCCTGCCAAAGCCGCCGGAACCCGGGGTGACGCTGGTGGCTCAACAGAGGCCCCCTGCCAAAGGGGCTCCTGGAGAGCCGAGGTGGCCCGCTTGCCAAAGCGGACCGGGTGGACCCGCTTGCCAAAGCGGGGTTTTGCGAGAGATGAACCAGCTCCATGAGCTGGAGCCCAGAACCGGCGCCAACCGGGGACTGGGCGGCCGACCTGACGGTCGGTGAGACGGGCCGCGCGGGGCCACAGTGGATTGCAGTCCACCTCATTGGCGCGCGCGGCCGATGACCGCTAGGTCATCCCGACCCCCTTTCGGAGGCCGGCGTCGTGCTGCCTGCATTCAGCTCAGCGACCTCGGGGAAACGCTCCGCGAGCCCCTTGAGTAGATGGATGTAGACGGCGCGATGGGGCCGCCTGGGGTGGGTCTGGCCTAGCTCCCAGCGGGCTACGGCCAGGCGTTTCACACCTACGGCGTCCGCGACTTCCTGCTGAGTGAGCCCCGCGGCGAGGCGCAGCTGTTGACGCACGCGCGGCGTCGGCAGGACGTCGTCGAGGATAGCGTTGACCCGCTGCATGGGATCCGCGTCGGACATGCCCCAACCTCTCATGATCACCGAATTCCTGAAAGATACACCACGGGATCGATCTCGGGTGCACGCATCGATACGCCGGCAGGGCGGTGGGCGTTGGACCTCAACATGGCTTCAGGACCGAGGCGTAATAGGAGGCGAGCACAGCTTCCGCCCCAGAGCCCTGCGCCGTCGTGACGCGTTGGAACTGGGCCGCCCGCAAGTCGCCGGCGACCTGGATCCGAGGGTGCTGTTTGCCGGGAGGGCAGTAGCCGTCCTCGCTCGAGGTGAGACCGTCCAGACCCGCTGGTGTGTTGCCCAGGTTGTTCAGCACAGTCTTGGCGACGTAGGACTTGCGCTCTCCCTGCCGGTCCTTGACCTGCAAGCTCCACTCGTCTCCGTAGGCCATCGGCGACAGGGTGACGTGAGAGACAGGTACGACGCGCACGCGCTCGTCCCCCGCGACCTCGGCGATCTTGTAGTCATCCGCCGGCGGACAGAGGACGTGAAGCGTCGTTGAGGAGTGTGGATGGGTGCGGAGCCACGTTCCGAGGGGACGGTCTCCTCCGAGGACGTAGGTCCGACCCGCCAGGTCTGCAGGCTTGGTGCGCCACAGCGGAGGAACTGACAAATGTGCAGGAGCGCTGATCCAGTCGGCATCGGGCGGAGCCAGGGCGGCCACGCCGGTGGCGACCACAATTACCTGTGCGCTCAGTGTGCGCCCGTCCTCGAGTGCGAGCTCCGCCCGGTCGTCGTAGCCGGTGACGCTGGCCGCACGGCCCTGCATGACGGAGCATCGGCCAGCCTGCTGGAGGCGGTCCAGGTCGGCGGCAAGGGCTTCAGCAAGTTGGGGGCCGGTCGACCAATTGCCAGGGACGTTCTCCAGCGCCCCGATGACGTGCAGCTTGCCGCCTACTGAGTCAGCCTCCACGATGACCGTTCGAAGGTTCAGGCTGGCCGCCATCACCGCGGCCGCGACGCCTGACGGGCCGGCGCCGACTACCAGCACGTCTGTCTCGTGCGGTGTGTTCATGCGTGGGCTCCCTGCGTTCCGCTAATTCGGGACAATACAACTTCGCTCGTCACCAGTTGCTCAGCGCCGATGTTCCGGGCGGCGAGCAGGAGCGCGGCGTCGTGGTAGCGGGCGCCGCCGGTAGAGGCACAAGCGTCGGTGACGATCCAGGGCCGGTATCCGGCCTGATAGGCGGCGACAGCGGAGTCGTATACGCATGCATCCGTGTCGATGCCGCACAGCACCAGATCGGTCCAGCCCGCCTCGTGGATAGTCCGGGCGCCCTCAGGGGTGAACACTGACGCCTGGGGCTTGTCGATGATCGCGGCGGCGGTGGCGGCGAAGGGCGCCAGGTCAGCAACGAGGGCTTGTTCCTCGGGAGTACGCAATCGCGTCCATCCCGTGATCGTCTCGTACGGCGATCCGGGCTCGTTGTGGAACCGTGACAGCACAACGGGAGCGCCGGCTGCTTGCCAGCCCTCCACCAGCCGAACAACCGCAGGGATGATTCCGCGGCTGTGCTGGTTGACAAAGCCCTGCTGCACATCAATGACCAGCAGCGCTGTCGATCGAGGGTCCACCCACTCCGCCTTCCACATGGCCGTCACGGATTGCTGTCTCGGAGAGCGTCCTGGGCGGCGCGCAGCCGATCAGGAAGTTCGCTGGTGGCCAGGATGGCCTCGCGCATCACCCGGTGTTGGGCGGTCTCGGTGGGGCGTGCGGTAGTGAGCCGGAAGTATGCGCTGCGTAGAAAGCGCCAGCCATAGGCCGTCGGCATCACCGGGTCCTGGCCGTCTTCGATCATGTGCAGGATGTGCGACGAGAGGGCCCAGAGGGCCTGTACGTCGAGCTCAAGGGCCACGATCTGGCTCATGGTCAGAGCCCGCTCGTCCGACTGCGGGTGATAGGCGACACCAGACCAGCCGACGACACCGCGGGAGACTCCACCGTCGAATGTCACGGCCTCGGGGTGAGCCCAGCCCTCACGGAACTTGGCTTCCTCGACCCCAGGCCCGAGCGGTACCACATTTGCTGGATTCTGCCGGTTGACCAGCACCGATGGCGTAGCGAGCAGCTGGAGAGCCGTGTCCAGGCCGGCGCTTGACCAGGAATGTGTGCGGAGCTCGTAGGCCGACAGCACGTACTGCGGAACGAGCGACTGGGCGCGCTGGTCCTTGTGGTCGCCGTGGCGGACCAGCAGGTGGGCCATCCACTCCCCCACCCAGCCCGGCTCCTTCAGGTACGTGCGGTAACGCCACAAGGCCAACTCGGTCAACGACTCGAGGCTGTGGTGCTCTTCGAGATGCACCACAGCGACACCGCAGGCGTATATGTGCACCGTCGACGACTGCGCGGAGGGGTGGTCAGCAGGCAGGACTCGCTGCTCCAAGCCGCCGGGCCCAGGCTCGCTTGGCGAACCCGCAGCGTAGAGGGGCGCACTGCACTCACCGAGGTACACCGGCAAGAACTTGTGGGAGACGACCGTGCACGGTGCCGGACGCGCTGCCGACTCGGCGGTGATGGGAGTTGCCGCTCCACGCAGCGTTGCTAGACGGAGGCTGAACGCCTGCTGCTCAGCAGGAGTGCACTGGAGGAGCGCCGTGTCCAGGATCTGCGCCATCTGGGGACGACAGACGCTCGTCTTGTTCCGCTGCCAGTTCGAGACGGTCCTGGGGCTGATGCCGAGGCGACCGGCGAACTCGCGCACAGACGCTCGCATCACCGACCGCAACAACAGCGCCTCCTCACCTGTCCACCTGTCCACAGCGATCACTACACACCCCCTTGGCGGTCACGTTCCAGGTATCAACGGCCCTATTGCCACGCTGTTGCTACACCACTTCCACGGTCAGACATCTCGCTCAAGGCCCCTGGTGCGGATGCTGTTTCTTGTTGATCCACACCCGCAATCCCGGCCGGAGGAACCATGGCGATCCCGGGCACACCCCAGTGCCGTGCCCGCGGCGAGTCCTGCGTGCCGTCAGGCATCGAACTCGTAGTCCAGAACGTACGAGGCGGAGTCGAGGGTCATCTCGTTGACCTCAACAACTCGCTGGTGGGCGTCGAAGGCTGTCCGGCACATCTTCAGGACAGGGCGCTCAGGGGACATGCCCAACGTTGCCGCTTCCTCGGCAGTGGGCAGCCGTCCGCGGATCTCCTCCCGGAAGCGAACCGGGCCATGACCGAGGTCAGCGAGACGAGCGTAGGTTCCTCCCGGCCCGGTGTCGGCCTGGGTGATCGCCGACCCTTCCACCAAGGCGTAGGGCAGGTACGAGGTGGCGAGCATGACTGGCCGGCCATCCAGGACGAAGCGCCGGGACCGGGCGCAGGCGGTCTCATCGGCATCCAGGGCAAGCATTTCGGCAATGTGCACCGGCGGAACGACCTCCTGTACGGAGACCTGGTCGACCGTCAGGGGGCGGTCTTCGTCAGCCGACCAGATCGACTTCCCGGCGCCCCACTGGTCCTGTGCCAGACGCTGAATACCGCGCCGCCGGATGGGGCGGAAAGCCTGAACGAACACCCCCGCGCCCTTCCGGGACTCCGCGAGCCCTTCGTTGGTGAGCGCGCGCAGCGCTCGCCGAGCCGTCATCACGGCGACGCCGTACTGCGGTGCAAGTGCGTTCTCCCCCGGCAGCCGATCACCGGGTCGGTAGTCCCCACGCTCGATCGCAGCCTTCAGCTCGTCAGCGATCTGGAGGTATCTGGGCTGCTTAGGGCCCTTTCCGCCTGCCATGTGTCTCCTAACTTCGCTAGCGATCCTAAGGGCTTCGATGCTCAGCGTCAGCTACGGCTCGCGACTTACATAGCGAGGAAATATCTCTATCGAAGTGCTTGACATCGATAGCGAGATTGCGCACCATCGTACTGCAACTTCGATATCGAAGTTGCGGAGGTAGTCGTCCGCCCTTCGGGGCGGCCGGGGTAGTCCTCGGGTCACCGAGGGCGCGAGAGCACCATCGAACTCCCCCGGAGCCTGACGGCCGCGACGACTGTGTGCACGTCGCAGCGCTGTGCGCTGTCTGTCCTGCGGGACGCCGGCCTCGTGCCGTGCGGCCCGGAGGGCGGAGAGAGCATCGCGACGCTCCCCCTGCCGCTCCGTCCGTGAGGAGTTCAGATGTCTGCTTCGACCCTTGAGCGCACCGCCCGACCCCGCCGGAGCCGGACCCGCTCCCGCACCGTCAACAACCGCCTGGCGCTCGCCCTCTCCACCCTCAAGCCCCACCAGTACGACCTGCGCCCGGCCTGCGCGTCGCTGATCTGCCCCGACTGCCAGACGTGGGTGCCGATCACCGGCCTCCAGACCAAGAAGCCCAAGGTCGTGCCGCACGACGCTGGCCGCGCGGGCAAGGACGCGGCCGTCCGCTGCCGCCTGGGCAGCAACCGCCTGGTCATCGTCAACGTCACGGCCAGGAAGTGGGAGGAGCGCCTGACGGACGGCAACTCGGAGACCGTGCACCGCCGCCGGACCACCGTGCGGCGCAAGCCGAAGGTCGCGGTCGCCCCGGCCGTCAGCCAGATCGCCGCGCAGAAGCAGACGACCACGGTCGACCAGCCCGGCGACGGCCGGCCCATGTGGCTGCTGCGCAAGGAACAGTGGGCGGCGACCGAGTCGGCGGTCCGCGACGCGGACACCCGCCGCGCGCAGCTGCCCGCCGGTGACGCGCCGCTGGGTGCGCCGCCGGTGCCGCGTACGACGCTGCACCCCGAGCGCCGCGCGAGCTGACCCGCTCCGGACGAACGACCAAGGCCCCGGCCACCCCGTAAGAGGGGAGGCCGGGGCCTTGGCTGCTCGTACAAGCAGTCAGCTCCCCACTTGGGGAGTGATCGCGACAGCCCTAGGGATTGCGGCCCGACGGGCTGTCCAGGACCTGACTCGGAGGACCTGATGCAGCACAGCATGACACGCACCACGGCCCAGCCGCGGGCCGGGATCATCGACGACATCGAGCGCGAGGACGACGCCAAGGGCTACGAGCCCGAGGACGCCGCCCGCGTCGACGTCGCCCTGGTCCTCGTTCCCAACACCGCGTCGGCGGCGACCGACTGGGAGGTAGTGGCGTGATCACCAGCCTCACCGACGCCGAACGCGAGGCGCTCTCGCAGAAGAACAGGGAGCAGAACAAGCGGTCGGAGGCCAACCGCCGATGAGCGCCCGGCCGACCGACGACCTGTTCGTCCGCTACATGCGCGCGTTCCAGGACTCCACCGAGCACACCGCCGCCTGCCCGGCCTGCCAGGGCGAGACGCCGTGTGCGGAGGGGGTGCCGATCCACGATCGGTTCGCCCGCCTCCAGGACGCCTACACCGCACGCCAGAAACAGCAGCGCTGATCCCCCCGGCCCTGCCCGTCGTCCCCGCGCCTTCCCGGCCGGGGCCGGCGGAGAGCGCCGGGAGCTCATCCCCCGCTCCGGCCATCCGGCCGCCACAACACGTAACAGCCCCGGGGCGGCCACCCCGGGGCTGTCTCTTGCACTGGACCTTCTGGGAGGCCCGAATGAAGCGAGCATCCATCGCCATCGTACGCACCCACGCCTACGCGCCCGTCGCCACCGACGCGCCCGAGCGGCCCCGCGCGGCCTGCGCCAGCGAGGACCCGGAGCTGTTCTTCCCCATCGGCAACACCGGCCCGGCACTGCTCCAGATCGAGGAGGCCAAGGCCGTCTGCCGTCGCTGCCCGCTGATGGAGAGCTGCCTCGAGGGCGCCCTGGAGCGCAACGAGCTGGGCGTGTGGGGCGGCACCGATGAGGACGAACGCCGCCGCATGAAGCGCCGCGCCGCCCGCAAGCGCAACGCTGCCTGATCCGTTCTGGCGGTTGCCTGATCCGCCCGCAACCGACCGCTGAACCACGATGGCTGGGACGGGCGGTGACGGGGAGCCGGACAGCCCGGACCGATCTGATGCGAGGGAGGCCTCCATGGCCACTACGACCCTTATCCAGCCCGGTACGGAAGCCACCGCCGCCAGCCTCGCGGACTTCCTCTTCGGCAGTGACATCCCGCCGATCGGGCCCGAGGACCACAGCGGCAGCTGGCGTACCACCCTCCACGTCATCGCGGAGGAGTGGGTGAAGGAGGGCCGCGTCGAGCGGCACGCCAGCTGACTTCGCTCCCGCCCGGCGGGAGCCGACGGCAGTTTCGAGCCCGCCCCGCAGCACGCTCCCAGACCGGCCGCCCGCCTCCCGGGCCGCCGGCCTTTTCGCGTGCCCGGAGCGGGTAGAGCCGGTGTCCGCTTCGCAAGCAACCATCCCTGCGGACCACGGTTTCGGGAACGCGCGCCTCGCGTTTCGGGAGCACCGGCCGCTGTTTCGCCCCCGCCCTGAACGAGCCCTTCCGGAGGCCCTCATGACGATCACTGAGACGTCGCAGAATGCGGCACCCGACACCCCCGTTTCGCGTCCACCGGTCGCCGCTTCGAGCGCACCGGAGAAGATTTCGGAAGCGCCCTGGAGCGTTTCGCAGACGCAGAAGCGGAAGACGATCAAGCCCAAGCGCGACCGCTTCACCGCGGCCCTGCCGTACTTCGCGGCCATCTCCGGCATGCTGGTCGGCGGCATCGGCTTCGCGACGTCGTACCAGACGCTCGCCAACGTGGCGCTGAGCTGGGGATTCGGCGAGGACCTGTCGCGCTGGTTCCCCATCGGCGTGGACGCGTCGATCCTGGCGTTCCTCGCGCTGGACCTGTACCTGATCCTCAAGGGCATCCCGTGGCCGGTGCTGCGGATGGGCGCGCACGGGATGACCGCCGCGACGATCTGGTTCAACGCCTCCGCCCAGGGCGAGATCGGCGCAGACCCGGTCAAGGCCGCCTCACACGGCGTGATGCCGGTGCTGTTCGTGATCGGTGTGGAGGCCGCCCGGCGCCTGTTCATCCAGAAAGCGCAGCTCGAAGCCGGTACGGCCGCCGACCGGATCCCGCTGCACCGCTGGATCCTCTCCCCGTGGGAGACCCCGCGGTTCTACCGCCGGATGCGGCTGTACGGGGTCACCTCCTACCCGGAGATGATCCGCCGTCAGCAGGAGCTCATCGCCTACGAGCAGTGGCTCAAGCGCAAGCACAAGGGCGACCTGAGCAAGGCGACCGACGACGAGAAGCTGCCGATGAAGATGGCGGCCTACGGCTACACCGTCTCCGAGGCCCTCGCGCTGCCTGAGCGGCAGGAACGCGAGGCGGAGAAGCGGGCGGAGGAAGCCGAGCGCCGGCGCCTGGACGCGGAGACGCGGCGGGAGCTCGCGCAGAAGAAGGCTGAGGCCGACCGGCTGGAGGCCGATGGCGAGCTGGAGACCGTCCGCGCCCGGGTGGAAGGCCAGACGGCCCAGGCCCGCGCCCACGCCCGCGCCCAGGCCAGCGCTGCTGAACGGGCCGCTGAGCTGGAGGAGAAGGCGATGGAGACGGCGCTGGTTGCTGAGGCCCGCGCCCGCGAGGCTGAGGCGCGACGCAAGGAGGCACAGGAGCGCGAGGCGAAGGCAGCCGCCGACGCCCGCGCAGCCGAGCTGGAGCGCCAGGCAGCCCTTAAGCGGAAGGAAGCGGCGGAGGCTGACAAGGTCGCCGCGGCGGAGGACCGGGCGATCGAGACGGCCAAGATCGCGGAGGCCCGCAAGCGTGCAGCCGAAGCCGATCGGGCTGCTGCCGAAGAAAAGGAGGCCGCTGCCGAAGCTGCCCGCCGCGCCGCCGAAGCCGACCGGCTGAAGGCGGAGGAAGAGGAGCGCGCGGCCACCGCTCGGGCCAACACGCAGGCCGCCCGAGAGCGTGAAGCCGAAACGGAGTACCGCGCCGCCCAAGCTCGGCTCGCCGCTGCCGAAATCGAGCAGCGCGCTGCCGAAATCGAGGATGAGGCCAAGCTGACCCGGCGCGAGCGCGCGGTCCGCCGGGTCGCCCGCATGGCGCTCGCGGCCGGCCTCGTGCCCGACGGACTGGCGTACGACGACATCCAGCACGAGCTGTGCGAGCGGATCTCGATCGCCGACGTCCAGCGCGAGTTCGACGTGTCGTCCACGGACACCGCCTCCAAGTACCGCCAGGAGGCCGTCGCGCTGCTCGCTGGCGGCTACCGCCCGGAGCAGTGACCTGCACGAACCGCTGTTTCGACGGTTCCACCGGCTCCCGAGACGAAGTCAGCGCCTCGGGAGCGCGGTGAAGGCGCCGAAACGCCGCCCCAAACCCTGCCAGATCGCCCCCGCCCTGAGAAGGAGAAACCCCAGGTCATGGATATCAACGCACTGTTCACCGACGAGGGCCTGCGGGCCTTCACCGCCACGGTCCGCGACCAGCATGTTCGTGACGCCCAGCAGTACGGGCAGATCGCGGACATCGTGCGCCGGCGCCTGGAGCAGACGCCGATCGAGGGCGACCGCTGGATGTCCAAGAAGCTCCGCGCCTGGAAGGTGTCGCGGCAGCTCAAGGCCATGCAGAAGGCGTCCGGCGAGGCCGCGAGCAAGGCGGAGGCCCTGTACGCGACCTACAAGAACGAGGTCCTGGAGCTCCCGCAACGCAGGGCGGCGGCGGAGGCCCGGAAGCTGGAGCGCAAGCAGGGCAGGCAGGCCGCCCTGGGAGCGGCCGTCGCCAAGTCCCTGGACAAGACGGTGACCGCGCTCAACACCCCCACCGAGCAGGTGCCGGGCGTGGTCCCGCAGGCGCGGTCGGCGGAGTTCGTGACCCCGGACAACCCCTGGAACCAGTGGCCGATGGCGGCCGGTGGTGAGCGGCCGACCAGCACGATCAACGACTACTTCGCGAAGGGAGAAGGGCAGTGACAACACCTCGGCAGGTGCAAAACCGCTCGCGGTTCTGGAACGCGCGGGTTGCCGAAGCCCAGAGCGACCAGGAGCGGGCCGGGGTCTGGTACGACGCGTGCCGGACCCTGGCCCGCCAGGCCGAACGCGACGGCAAGCCGAACCTGTGGCCCGCGCTCACCAAGGCGCTGCACGACTTCTACAAGAACAACGGAGGGTGACGAAGTTCTTCTTCATCACCGCTTCCTCCTCGCCGCCTGGAGCACCCCAAGGCGCGCGCGTGTCGTGCGCGCGCGAGGGTGCCCCAGGCGGTGACCGTCTGTCAACTCCGAGAGGGAGACGTCATGGCCGACGACGACGGCCCGAACAACCTGATCCACTTCCCGCGTGTGGGTTACACCGCCCCTGCTGAACCCCCTGCGGAGACCCCCGCCCCGGCCCCCGCTGACGTGCCGTTCGCCGCCCCCGCAGACGCCTTCCCGGCCACGCCCGAAGCGTTTGCACCAGCGACGCGAACCGACCCGATGGGCGTCATCGCGACCCTGCCCGAGCCCGGTCTCGGGGCCCCGTTCACCGCCGACTCGGAGCCCGCCGCAGCCCCCGCCGTCGCGCCCGCGACGGCGGGCGCGATGGTCCCGGCGACCTTCCGCTCGGAGGCCGTGCAGCCCGCCGCGCCGCGCCTGGGATCGCTGTCCCTGGCGGCGATCCTCGCGGTGTCCCTGGCGGCCATGCGCGGCATCCATTCCGCCGTCGCGGCGGGCCGGGCGAACCGGGAGCAGCGCGAGGCGGTCGCGAAGACGGCGAGCACCGCCAAGGACGGCTCCTCCGGGGGCGGTTCGAAGAAGCAGGTGCAGCCCAGCCACGAGTACGGCCGCAAGATGCTCCAGCGTGGTCCTGGCGGCCTGGGAGGCCGCTCCGGCGGCTCGGGTCCGGGTAGGTCCGGGCGGGGCGGCAGCGGGTCGTACAGCGGCTCGGGAGGCCGGGGGCGCGGCGGGTCGACGACCAGGTCACCCAGCGGTTCCGGTGGTGGGCGCGGACGTGGTCCGGGCTCCGGCTCGGGCGGCGGCGGAGGCCGCACTACCTCGCCCAAGAACGGCTCCGGGATCACCCCGCTCAAGCGGAACTCGCAGGGCGGCGGCCACGGCCTCAAGAAGAACCGCGGCCCCGGATCGTCCGGCGGTTCGGGCGGTTCGGGAGGCGGCAAGGGCCCGGGCAACAGCGGCGGCGGGGGCGGCAGGAAGAACCGCGGCCCCGGCAGCGGCGGCGGGTCCGGCTCTTCCGGCGGCGGTACGAGCACGAACCGTAAGCGCGGGCCCGGCAGCACCGGGTCCGGGGATGGTGGTTCGTCCGGCGGTCCGGGCAAGAAGCGCGGACCGGGCTCCGGGACGGGGACCGGCAAGACGACGGGCCCCGGCACCAAGAGCCCCGGCAAGGGCACGGGTTCGGGCGGGAAGACCACGCCCGGCACGACCAGCTCGAAGGGCCCCGGCACCGGCAAGGGAACAGGGACCGGCCCCAAGAGCGGCACGAAGAAGTCGCCGCGCGGCACGACCGGCCCGTCCGGGATCCTGCGCAAGAAGCCCGGCACCACCACCTCTGGCACCGGTCCGAAGACCAAGCCGAAGGGCAAGGGCAGCAGCGGCGCGGGCACCACGGCGCCCGGCAGCAAGCGTGGCGGGAAGAAGGGCAAGACCCGCTCCGGCAAGGGCGGGACCGGCCCGGCCTCGGTGCCCACGGCGCCGGGCGGTAAGTCCCGCAAGGGCAAGAAGATCCCGCTCACGCCGGGCATCGCGCACGGCACGTTCGCGTCGTCGGTGAAGCAGGACTGCCGCTGCCGCAAGTGCCGGCGCTTCCGCAAGGAGTACAGCCGCAAGGTCCTCGGGGCGATGAAGTCCGCGGCCCGGGGGCGGACCACCTTCGGCGAGGCCGTGCACGAGACCGCTGAGAAGCGCCTCAAGCGCCGCCGCAAGAAGATGGGCCCGCCGGTCGTCACGAAGGTCAAGGTCAGGAAGCCGAAGAAGAAGACCGGCCTGAAGACCAAAACCACCAAGCCCGGCAGCACCAAGCCCGCCGGTCCCGCCGTGAAGGCGCCGACCGGTCCGGCCGCGAAGGCGCCGACTCGCCGCACGCCCTGGTCCACGGCCAAGGCACGGGCCCGCAAGCGTGCCCGGATGCGCACCACCACGGTCCCGGTCCCCGGGCCCCGCCCGGCACCGACGACCGGCACGACCACACCGGCCCCGCCGTCGGGCCCGCCCGGTCCTCCTGCAGCTGCACCGGCCCCGGCCGCCGCAGTCGCGGGGGCCGCCACCGCCCCGGCCCCGCCGGGCGGCGGCACGGTGCCCGGCACCAACACCGGCACGCCGCGCCTGTCGCCGTTCGAGGCGATGGGCATGGTGACGGCGGTGTCCGCTCCGGCTGGTCCCATCACGGTCGAGCGGGCCGACTCCCCCGGGTCCGGCCCGGCGACGTCCGGCGCGGGTCTTCCCGCCGGCACCTCGAGCACGAAGGAGAACAGCGTGAGTGACGCCTGGCTGACGAAGTGGGGCAGCGGCAGCGTCGCGGACATGGACGCCCAGCACGAGACCGAGGTCACCCTCGACGACACGCTCGACGTCCTGGAGGAACTCACCGAGCAGTCGTTCAAGGCGCACGAGACCTGCCGCAAGCTCTCCGCGAAGGCGCGGGAGATCCGGCACGAGCTGGACGAACTCGCCGCCGACCTGCGCTCCACGCACAACGTCATCGGCCGCCTGACCGGCGCCGCGATGGCCAAGCTCGCGGAATCCATGGAGCTCCTGGCCCGCAAGGCCGACGAGATGGCCACCAAGTCCCTGACGGCGGCGGAGCTCTCCGAGAGCGCGGAGAACGCGATGTTCGACGCCTACCGGCCCCTCCAGCAGGCCACCGAGGACGCGGGCCTGGCCGTGCCCGCCGCCCGCATCCACAACGAGAACTGAGAGGAGATCACGTGAGCGACAACCTCCCCGCCATCCCGGGCATGAACAACGGCGTCGCCAGCACCGGCGGTGCCGGCAACGGCAACGGCTTCCTCGCCCTGTCCGGCCGGACCGCCAAACTCGCGGCCGCCGCCCTCTTCCTCAAGGAGGGCATGCACCTGCTCCGCTCCCACATGCAGGCCAACGCCAACGCGGCCATGCGCCTGTCGGAGATGTGCGGCCAGGCCGAAGTCGAGCCGCGGTTCACCTCGATGATCGAGGACACCTCCACCGCCCTCACCGGGGTCGCGGAGGCGTCCGGGGAGATGGTGAACGCCGCCGACGCCGTCGACACCGACGCCCGCGGCTTCAACAACGCGCACGACCGGGAGTACCGCCCCGGCTACGAAGCCTCCAACGGCTCCGGAGTGCGCCAGGCCAGGCCCGGCTTCTACCGGCGCACCGGCCGCCGCAGCTGACCCACCCCCACCCCCGCAGCAGCAGGGGCCGGGCCCGCACGCCGGGGCCCGGCCCCTGCTGCCCCCTGCCCTCGAATGGAGGCTGTGTTGAGCACCATCGACCAGGCGGCGCCGGCCGCCGACACCACCAAGAGCGTCCCGGGCCACGTCATCTACCGGCGCGTCCTGGCCGAACGCACCTCCTACGCCCTCGCGGCGGCCGGGATGGCCGTCGGCCCGCAGCTGGACGACAGCGCCTGGTCCTACCTCGCCTCCGGCGGCGTCGGACTGGGCACGCTCGCCTGGCTGTACGCGAAGACCAAGGACCCCGACCAGGGCCTGAGCGCCCTCACGCGGGCGCAGCGGGCGATCCCGTTCCTGACGGCCGCCGGCACCTACGTGGCGAACCTGATCACCCCCGGCTTCAACTGGTGGGAGGTCGTTGCCCCGGCCGCGTGGGCGTCCCTGATGGGCTGGATGGCGCCGCTCACCCGCAGCGCCGGTCTGGTCCTGGAACTCACCGAGCACCAGGAGCAGCACGGCGCCGGTCCCGGTGAGCCGCTGACCTACACCGAGTTCCTCGCCGCGAAGTGGCAGCAGGCCACCGGCGACGGCACCCGGCTGGTCTCCATCACCCCGTTCCGCGCCGACCGGCCCGACTTCGAGGCCGTCGTCGTCGCCCAGGCCGGGAAGGCGGTGCCCACCTTCACCGAGGTGCAGCTGGCCGCCGCGTTCGACTTCCCGGTCGGCACCGTCAAGATTCGCCCGATCCAGGGCTCCGGGCCCGGCCGGATGCGGCTGGTCGCCCGCCCCACCACCGAGGACACCGAGGCCACCGCCGAAGGGCTGCGCGGACTGTGGGAGACCGCCGTTGCCGCCCCGGGCAAAGCAGCCCCCGGCGTCGACCTGATCGACTGGCGGTCCGAGCCGCACCGCATCGTGCTGCTGGTCGCCTCCCCGCCGGGCAAGGAGATCCACCTGCCGCACACGGCGATCTGCTCCGCGTTCGGCATCGACGACCCCTCCCGCCTGGTCATCGAGACCGACGGCATCCGGCAGGGCGTCATCTCCGTCTACAAGACGAACCCGCTGATGAAGGTCCGCAAGGCCACCGTCGAAGACCTGACGATGGACTCCAAGGGCCGCGTCACCATCGGCGTCTGCCACGACGGCAAGCCCGCCCGGATGCGGCTGTGGGATCCCGGGCAGGGCGCGCTGCGCGGCATCACCGCCGGCGTCACCGGCGCGGGCAAGTCCGTCCTGCAGAACCTGATCCTCGCTGCGGAGAAGCGCTCCGGCGTCGTCTCCTGGGTCGGAGACGTCCAGGGCGGCATGTCCCTCCCGGAGGCGGAAGGCCGGGTCGACTGGTTCGCCAAGGGCCCGGTGGAGACGCTCCTGATGCTCACGGCCGCGCACGCGGTCATGAAGTACCGCGAGCGGATCTCCAACGAGATGGGCCGCGGCGACTTCGCCCTCAACAAGCCGTGGCCGCTCATCAACATCACGCTGGACGAGATCAACCGGCTGCTGTCCCACCCGGACGAAGCGATGCGCAAGGCGACCGCCTACCTCATCGCCGACATCCAGAAGACCGGCCGCAAGGTCGGCATCGGCATCCGGCTCGCCGTGCAGTCCCTGCACCTCAAGGACCTCGGCGACGACGACGCGATCCGCCAGCAGGGCAAGGTCGGCGCGCTGTTCCTCATGCGCACCGCCTCCTCCTCCACCAAGGAGATGGGCCTGGACGGCATCGCCCCGGCCGGTTTCCAGATGGAGAACATCCCCGCCCGGATCTACGAGAACGGGCAGATCGAGGCCCTGTTCTCCGGCAAGGACGACGAGGACGGCGAGTCCACGGCGGGCATGGCTTACATGTTCCTCGACGGGCGGGCGAAGTTCATGCGCACCTTCTTCGCGGAGAAGGTCGACGGTGTCTATCCCGACCTGATCGCCCTGTACGGCGAGGACCCGCCCACCGGGCTGACCGAGGGCGAGGCCAAGGCCGCGCAG
Organism: Streptomyces sp. NPDC092370; assembly: GCF_044755265.1. Lineage (NCBI taxonomy): Bacteria > Bacillati > Actinomycetota > Actinomycetes > Kitasatosporales > Streptomycetaceae > Streptomyces > Streptomyces sp. NPDC092370. Next base: position 65,374 of record NZ_JBIVQO010000020.1, read on the forward strand.
GCCGGGGCCGCGATCTACGGCGTGCGGCACACCAACCCGTACGCCGACTGCGACACCCTCGCCCAGGCGTTCTCCGATGCCCCCGGCAGCAAGCCGACGGCCGGCCCCCCGGCCCCGGCTGCCGACACCGACGGCGACAGCGGCGAGGCACCCGCCCCGTTCGAAGCGCCGTTCGGCATCCCGTTCGGCGACAGCGGCCCCGACATCGGGGAGGAGCCCGGCCTCCAGGACCAGATCCTCGAACTGCTCGCCGACGGACCCAAGCAGCTCAAGGAGCTGCGCGCCGCACTGCCCGGCTTCGAGCCCTCCAGCGTCAGCAACGCCTGCACCCAGCTCAAGGCGAAGGGCCTGGCCATCTCGCGCAAGCGGGGCCTGTGGCAGCTCACCGACAACTGACCCGCACCCACCAGCCACTCACCGAAGGAACCGATACCCGTGGCCCTTTCGATCTCCCTGGTCCTCCTGCTCGGCATCATCGTCGTCATCCTGGTGCGCACCGGATACCAGCGGATCATGCCGGGCATCGCCGTCTGCCTGTTCGGCTTCTTCCTCGCCAGCACCGGCATCGCCCCCACGATCACCAGCGCCGTGTCCTCCATCACCGGTTGGATCAGCAGCTTCTGACCATTCCGATCCCGACCCACCGAACGAGAAGGAGACGACGATGAACCGCCCCCTGGTCCTGGTGGTCGACGACGCCGCCGACGTCCTCGCGGCCAGCCCCGAGGCCCGCGCCCTGGTCAACGAGCTGCTGCGCACCGGCCGCCGCAACGGCCTGGTGGTCCGCTCCGAGACTCGCCGGCCGCTGCAGTACCCGACGCCGGGCGCCCTCGAGGACGCCGCCGCCCAGCAGTAGCCCCGCCCGCTCCCCGCCCCCTGCGCCCTCCCCGCCACCACGGCGGGGAGGGCGCCCCGCGTCTGCCCTGAAACGGAGCTCACCGTGGACTTCGAGAACATCACCCGCCCGCTCACCGACGACGAAGCCAAGGCAGAAGCCGAGCGGATCATCGCCCGGTCCTTCCAGCCCGAGATGCCGCCCGTGCGGCACATCCCGACGTCGTTCCGCGACGACACCCCGCTGCCCCCGTACGGCGACGCCCCGCCGGTCCATCAGGACGACAAGCGGATCGTCCCGGCCTGGGCGGCCGGGATCGCCGTCGCCTCCATCGGCGTCGGGGCCGGCATCACCGGCGTGGGCTGCGGGGCCTGGCTGGTCCTCCAGGGCCTGGCCTCCGTCACGCTCTACGGCGTCCTCATGGTCACCCTGCCGTTCGCGGGCGTCGCCATGGTCGCCACCGCGATCGGCGGCGCGTTCAGCAAGGCCCGCAAGTCGGTGTCGAAGACGGTCTACGAGGGCTCGGTCGTGCAGAACACGCAGATCAACAACACCAGCCACCAGCGCGGGATGTTCTCCCGCACCCGCAACGACGTCCGCTGAACTCCGGGCGTCCTGCCTCGTATCCGGCTCCCGCCTTCGCGCGGGTTCGGGTGCGGGACAGGCCGTCCGGCCTCGCGGTCAGTCGTCGTAGTCGATCCAGATGCGGCCGTGTTCATCGACCTCGGCTTCGCGGATCTGCCCGTCGACGATCGCCCGGTTGATGGTCACTTCGACGTCGTAGTCCACGTCGATCCACAGCACACCGTCGTCATCGGTGAATGCGGGCCAGATCGTGTCGTCCGTGTCGATGACCTCGTCGAAAACGATCTCTTCCGGCTCATCGCGGGTGAACCACCCCATCGCAGCCGCCCCCTCTCTTCCGGGCCTGTGGCTCCCAGCCTGGCCCACTCGCACGCTCCGTGACCATGCATCGACAAAAGGGAGTTGCCCCGTGCAGTCCTACGACAACACCTCCGCCAACGGCCAGGCGCTCGACTACCTGCCCGTCCACGTCCCGCAGCCCAAGAGGACGGCACGCTTCGCCAAGGCCCGCGCCGCGGTGCGTGATTGGTGGAACCGCGCCTGGGACGTCGACGGCGTCCTGTACGAGATGTGGGACGACGTCCTCAGCGCACCCGATGACGGCCTGCGCCACATGGCGCCCTGGCTGCGCGCCGTCCTCATGGTCGCCGGGGTGTCCTTCGTTGTGCTGATGGCCCAGGCCGCAGGCGAAGTGGTCCTCCAGGCCCTGCACCAGATCCTCACCGCCGTGCCCAAGGTGCAGGTTGGCGTCGACACCTCCAACGGCGTGGCCGCCGTCGTCGACCAGCCGGTGCGCACGTACATCGCGCAGCACTCCGCCGGCCTCCCGGTCGCGGCCTCCACCGTCTACACGCTGTGGCTGCTCACCGGCATCACCGGCCTGGTCCTCGGCTACCTCACCCGCAACAACGGGGTGCGCGGGATGTGGGCCGGACACGGCGCGGCCACCGTGTTCATGGTCTGGACGGCCACCCCGGCCACCAGCCGCCCCGTCGCGGCTGGCCTCGCCGTCCTCGCTTGGACGCTGCTGTCCGCGTTCGCGATGCGCGGCCTGACCCTGCGCCGCCGCGTCATCGGGCGCCCGGCCAAGGTCACCGTCCGGCCCGAGATCCACGTACCGGTCCCGGTTCCGGCCGCGCCCGCCGAACAGCACCCGCACAGCAGCTGCCCCTTCCGGGACTGACCTCCGGTCGCTCCGCCTGGTCCTCGCCCACCCCGATGCGGGTGGGCGAGGGCTGGACAGGCCGACCGGCCGCCTCGCACTGCGCCCGCCGACGAACACCCGGCGGGCGCAGTGCTTGTTGTCCACCGACATCAGGAGGAACCGCTCGTGCTCATCCCCCGCCCGCGCCGCCGGATCGGCCGTCCCCGCCCGCAGCGCCCCGGCCCCCGCTACCCGCAGCGCCCCGACCGGCTCCCGGGCACCTGGAGCAGGTGATGGCCGACCAGGACCAGGACCTGGTCGACGTCGACCCGTACGACCCCGGCGACGGCTCCTTACCGGTCTTCCGGTGGAAGCAGGCCGGGCGCGCGAACCTCGCGACCCGCCGCCAGCTGCGGGAGATGGGACTGCGCCCCGGCGGCCAGGAGCCCGTCGCCCGGATCGAATGCCGCGGCGGCCGGCGCTTCGCGTGGCTGTACCGGATCGACCTGGCGAAGCCGAAGCTCCCGATGACGCTTGCGAAGGAAGCCGCGCTCGACAGGGCGATGGCTGCTCGCCAGACATGTCCCGGCCCCTGTGGCCGGCGCTACTTCCACTGCCTCCCGCTGAAAACTCTGGGGTCCTGCTTGGAGTGCTACGACGGCACGCCCGCCGACCCCGCCTCCTACATCGCTCCCCCGGCCAAGCACCTGCTGGCCGCCTGATCCGAGGAGACACCAGCCCATGAGCACTGCCCCCCTCGCCGCCTTCACCGAGCCGGACCGCCCCAAGAACCTGCAGATTAGGTTCATCACTGTCGGCGGCTCGTACGTGGACGTCACCGGCCCCGGCGAGCACTCCGACAAGAACCGCTGGGACTGCCACGGTTGCGGAGACTCCTCCAACCGGCCCGAGGAGGACTTCCTGTTCTGCATCCGGCCGGAAGCCAACAACCACGCCGCCACCTGCCGCGCCATCCCGCTCAAGTGACCACCCGCGGTCTGCGCGCCGTCCTGCTACTCGCCGCCGTCGTCCCGGTCACCGCCGCCGCGCTAAGGGCCAGCCACCTCAAGTTCTACGCCGACCGGCACCGCATCGAGCTGAAGCCCCAACCCCGCCGCTCCTGCCCCGACTGCCTGGGCGCGGGCGGCTGGTGGGTCGGCGGCGCGAACCCGGAGATGGAGGCGTGCAGCTGCTGGGCGAACCGGCCCGAGCTGCGCATCCGGCTCCTGCCCGTCCCGGCCTGGCCGGACGAACCCCTGTTCTGAACGACCCGACCCCGGCCGGTGTGGCCGGGGTCGGGAACGCCGGGTGGCCGCGCATCGGCAAAGGGCCGGCCACCCCGCTCCCTCACCCTCATCGAGATCAGGAGAACTCCAGCATGCATCGTCCCGCCGTATTCGCCGCCCTGCTCGGACTGACCCGTGCCGCCAGCGCGGTCGGCGACTTCTGGGTGCAGAACGACTTCTGCGCCCGCGTGAAGGGTGCCTCCGACGACGCCCCGGTCACCTACGAGGACCCGGTCACGAAGGAGAAGTCGACCCACGGCACGGCCGACGGCCGTAAGGCGTGCCTTGAGCACTGCCTGACGTACACGGCCACGCAGGCGATCGTCGCCGGGCTCGGGGCCCGCGCGCTGGGCATCCGGGTCCACCCCGGAGCAGCCGCGGCCGCGCTCGCGCTGTCCTTCGGCACGCACTACATCGCGGACCGCAGGGTGCCGGGCCACGGGGTTCTGGAGAAGCTCGCCGACAAGACCGGCAAGACCAACTTCTACAAGCTGGCCTCGCACGGAATGAACGGTGCCTTCCACCTCGACAACTCCTGGCACCACGGCTGGGAGACCGTGGCCGCGCTCATCGCCACGACCAAGGCCACCACCCGGTGACCCGGTCGCGACTGGAACGCGTACGCGCCTCGGTCGGGATCGCCTCGCTCGCCCTCCAGCAGATCGAGGACGACCTCGCCGCCGACGACGTCGACCAGGAGGAGCTCGCCGCGATCCTGCGCGAGCTCATCGAGGACACCGACCCGCCTGGCGGCTTCATGGCCTGTGTCGCGCAGCTGCTCACCGCCGCTGCGCGCCGTGCCGAGCAGATCGAGCCCGACCGTGACGGTGACGCTTCCTGCCCGCTGCACGAGGCCGCCGCCCTGATCACCGACAACGCCGGAATGCGGCTCATCTGGGCTGCCCGCGCCCTTCACCCGCAAGGAGCCAGCTGAGATGCCGAACACCAAGGCGACGAACCCGCCCCGGGGGCAGTGCACGCAGTGCTGGTACCACGCGTACGCCAGCCGAGAGGCCCACGCCGGGCTCCGTCCGCGCGAGGACTGCCCGCAGTGCGTGGACCACATGAAGAACGGCCACCCCGCCCACATGATCGTCCGCTGACGGCGCTGCGCGAAGCCGCCGCCCTGCTCACCCATCACACCGGGCAGCACCCCATCCAAGGTGCCCGGCACCCCTCACTCCCAAGGAGTATCTGCATGACCGAGCTGATCTACCCGGAGATGCCCGAGCACAGCCTGGTGGTCCTCATCGGCCCGTCCGGCGCTGGGAAGTCCACGATCGCGCGCACCTGGCCTGCCTCTCAGGTCCTGTCCCTGGACGCGCTGCGCGAGGTCGTCAGCGATGACGCGGGCCACCAGGACGCGACCGGCGATGCCGTCGCCGCCCTGCACCTGCTCCTGGAGGCGAGGATGCGCCGCCGGCTGTTTACGGTCGTCGACGCGACCAACGTCACCAGGTCCTCCAGGGAGCCGCTGGTCGCCGCCGCCAAGCGGCACGACATGCTGCCCATCGCGGTCATGGTCGCCACCCCCGGCAGCGTCTGCATCGAGCGGCAGGGCCCGAGGCCGGCCAACCGCACCGTCCCGGAGGCCACGGTCATCAAGCAGCGCCAGGACATGGTCGCTTCGCACCGGACTCTCAAGGCGGAGGGCTTCCTCGAGGTCGTCTTCTCCGACAGCCTCTACCGGCTGCTGCCGTTCCTGGAGCGCCTGAGCGAGGCCCGGCAGGCCGACCTCGGGCTGGACGGCGGTGACGGCCTCGGTGACCTGAACCTCGTCTCCCGGGTGTTCGGTGAGGAGATCCTGCCGCTGTGGCAGTGGAAGCCCGGCTCGAACGTCGCCGGCGGCGACCGCGTCGCGGAGATCCGCCTCGGTCAGCAGTACCTCACCCTCGCCCTGCGCACCGACGTCGACGGTGAGGGCGACTACGGGTTCGACGTGATGGTGCCGTGCCCGCACGACGACGAGTGCACCGGCCGTGCCTGGGTGCCCGCCTACAGCGTCACCTGCCTCTTCCGGGCGCTGAACGGCGACCTGGACGACGACGAGGACATCGTCTGCACCGTCCACGGCCCGAACAACGGCGACGACCAGGACGACGACCCCGACGGCCGCGCTGACCTCGAAACGCAGGCCCTCGAAGCGATCCGCAGCTGACGGACCTCCGTGCCGCCCCGGCCCCTGGCTTACCGCCGGGGCCGGGGCGGTCGCGGTGGTCCCTCAACCACCGCGATCACGAGAGGAGTGGACGTCATGACCCAGCCCCCGTACTACGAGGTCGACGTCCCCATACGGAGCACCGAGACGCCCGGCCTGGAAGGCGTGCACGTCTTCACCGGCTGGGCTGACAGCCGCGCCGCCGCCGTGAAGGCCGCGCATGAGGTCTACGACGCGGCCCGCGCCGCGGCGGAGGCCGGACGCGAGATCCCCCACGGAGGCCCGGACGGCTGGTCGGCCTGCGGATACCGGCCCGGCTGGGAGCTCGACTGGCCCGCCGCGAAGGCCGGCCCCTGGAGGAGCCCCTACAGCTGGCTCAACTCCAAACCCTTCGAGATGTAGCTCCGCCCCGGGACAGCCGCACGTGCTTGGCGGCTTCGACGGCTGTCCCGGGCCCACCCAACCCGTACGAGACGAGAGGGAGATCCTCAGTATGGACTCCGTTCTGCGTACGCAGGGCCGGATCGGCTCGCGCACCCTACTGATCACCACCGCCGCCCTGCCGCTGACCGGCTGGACCGTGCACGCGCTGGCGCTACACCGCAAGCTCGCCGCCACCAAGCGCGACCCGCTGACCGGCCTGCTGCGCCGCGACGCCTACACCGCCCGCGCCCGTCGGCTCCTGGCCCGCCACGGCGACGAGACGACCGCAGTCATGGTCGACGCCGACAGGTTCAAGGAGATCAACGACGGCCTCGGACACGCGGCGGGCGACACCGTCCTCGCGTCGATCGCGGCCCGGCTCACGGCCTGGGCAGGCCCGCGCGCAGCGGTCGGCCGCCTCGGGGGCGATGAGTTCGCCGTGGTCCTGGAGCTGCCCTCCGAACGCCGGGAGCAGCGCCTGGAACAGCTGGTCCGGATGCTGCACACGCCGGTCACTCTGGACGACGGCCGCACCGTCGACGTCGCCGCCTCGGTCGGCGCCGCGACCCCGGACGTGATCGGCTCACGCGACCTGCCGCGCCTGCAGAGGGCGGCAGACGCTGCTCTTTACGACGGGAAGCACTGCGGCCGTGCGGTCCTGGCGACCGCCGCGCACGCCGCCACGCCGTCCGTCAACGGGCGCCGCGCGGGCAGGCCGGGCACGGCCATGTGGGGGCGAGCCGCATGAGCATCGTGACTCTGCCCGAGGGCGACTGGATCCGCGGCATCAGCATCAGGCAGCCGTACGCGGCGTGCATCCTCGCCGGTGCCAAAACCGTCGAGAACCGGCCCGGCCGGTGGCGGACCGGCTGGGTGCTGCTGCACACGAGCAAGACCATCGACCAGCCCGCCCTGCGCAATCCGCTGATCGGCCGCACCATCCGCGGTCGCGAGCTGGTGAGGGGCGCGGTGATCGGCATCGCCCGGATCACCGACTGCCACCAGGACCCCGACGGTGCGCCGCTCTGCTCGGAGTGGGCGCACCCAGGCGCCTGGCACCTGGTCCTTGACGACGTCCAGGAGCTGCCGCTGCCGGTCCCCGCACGCGGGCAGGTCGTGCCCTGGAAGCCGACCGAGGAGCTGCTGGCCCGCGTGTTCCAGCAGCTGCCCGCCTTCCGGCCGTGACCCGCCCGGGTCGCACGAAGAAGGAGCCGCCGTTCGAGCCGGGCCTGATTCCGGCTCCCGGTGAACTTCTCGTCTGGCGCGACGGCCGGCACTTCGACCGCTGGCAGGACCTCCCCTGCACGCTGTGCGGCCAGCCCACGCCCATGCGCTCCCACTCCGGCGAGCCCGTACACAAGGCATGCGCGGAGGACTGGATCACCGCCAACCCCGTTGAGGCCCGCCTCGGGCGGTTCGCCTCCGACCTCACGCCGAAGCCCAAGTCCAAGTCCAAGGGCCAAGGCGACCACTCCTGACCTCCACCTGGAGGACCCCATGAGCAGCACCGACCGCGACGTCGACCACGCCCTCGCCTACCCCGAGCCGCCCGCCTCCCCGCTCTGGCACCGCCACGGCCCGAAGGCCCGCCCGCTCACGCCCGCCCAGCAGCGGCGCAACCGCGAGCTGCTGGACATCGCCCAGCGCACCACCCGACCCCGCGCCCCTCGCCCCACCGAGACCCTGGCGGAGGCCAGCTGATGGACACCAAGCACTGCGCCGTCGACGGCTGGGTCGACGCGATACCCGCCCCCGGCCCGCGCGGCACCGCCACCTTCGACCTGATCGTCCGACCCGACGACATCGACGCGCTCCCCGACGACGCCCCCGACACGGTCGTCACCTGCTCCAGCGGAGACCCCCGGATCACCCACGAGCTGCTGAACGGCATACAGCCCGGCGACCTGCTGCGCGTCACCGGCACCCTGGTCCAGCCGCCGGCGCCCGGTAAGCCCGCCCGGCTCACCGTCGATGCCCTGGAGGTCCTGGACACCGGACTCATCCCCGTGTTGCGGGACATGGTGTTCGACCGCTACGGCGACTACTGCGTCATCTTCGACGCCGACCGCGAGAAGGTGCCCGTCTTCACCGCGCTCGGGCAGTGGGTCGGCGAGGCGGACAACCCCGACGCCATCGCCACCCTCATCGACATCCACGAGCGCGTGAACGGTGGTGACGCCTGATGGCCACCGCCCCCGAACAGGCCCGGACCGTCCTGGAGCGGTTCCCTGCCGGAGGACCCCGCGGCTCCTGGCCGGCCGAAGAGTACGCAGCCAACCAGCGGGCCCAGGGCACCAACGCTCAGGTCGTCATGGACCTGCGCACCGACCAGTTCCTCGTGGTCACCGACACCACCACCCAGTAGCACCACCCCGGAGCGCCGCGCCCCGCCCTTCCCGGCCGGGCGCGGCGCTCCGCATGTTCCCGCCCTTCATCCTCGAGCAGGAGGCTCCCTTGCACCCGATCCGTCTGATCTCGTTCGGCTACCTGCACCTGCCCACCAGCCCGGACGGCTCCCCTGTCCCGCCCGCCGCCGACCGGATCGAAGACGTCCGTGACCGGCTCCGCGACCCGGCCGCTGCCTGCGACATCCTCGACCTGGACGGCCTCAGCCCCCGCGTCCAGGACGTCGTCCTGAACACCCCGGGCGCCCGCGAGCTGCTTGCCAACCTCGCCGACTACGCGGACTTGCCCGCCGGCCCCAGCCGCATTGCCCTCGGTTGTGCGGGAGGTAGGCACAGGGCATCCGGACTCACCGAACTCCTGGCCCGCGAACTCCGCGCCCGCGGCCGCGAGGTCGTAGTTGAGCACCTGCACGTCCATCTGCCGCGCGTCCTCAAGACGCCCGCCGGCGCCCGCACCGAACAGGAGACCGCCCGATGATCCGTCGTTTCCGCCGCTGCGGCCACGCCCCCGGCACCCTGACCCCCGAGGACCAGGCCGTCGTCGACCAGTTCCGCGCGATGCTCGCCGCCGTACGCGACCCGCAGCCCTGGACGCCCGGCAGCGGCCGGGACATCGCCGTACGGATCGGCCCGTTCATCGAGCGCGCCCATCCTCGACCCGGCGACGACCACGGCCCCGAGATGATCGCCGTGGCCCTGGTCCACCCCGACACCCCGCACGCCGCGGCCTACCTCCACGGCCGCCAGCTCGGCTACACCGACCGCGGCTGGCTGAGCTGCGAGACGACCGCGATCCTCGGCGTCTGGCAGCCGGGCTACGCGATGCTCACCCACGCCGCCACGGGACTGCCCCTGCCCGACGACGTCGGCATGGACCCCGCGCACTACGCCCTCTACGTCGAAGCCCGCAAACGCGACGACAGCCGCGACGGCTACACCCTGCTGCGTCTCGGCCCGTACACCCAGACCCGGCACGCCCAGCAGGACTACGACCGGCTCACCGCCGCCCTGGAGAGGCGGGAGACCACCGCCGTGTCCGGGTGCCGGGTCTCCGTGCGGTACGCGCCGTTCGACGTCAGCGACCACCAGCTGTTCGCCGACCCGTACGAGGCCGACGCCGTGGCGCTCCTGGACGCCGCCGTCACGGGGGCGAGCGCATGACCGCCTTGACCATGTACGAGATCGAGACCTGACAGGCCGAAGGCCCGGCTTCCTCGCCGATTGCGGGGAGCCGGGCCTTCTTGCGTTTCAGGGGGCCGTTCGGGCCACTTTCACGCGTGAAAGTCAGCGCTGGGGGAAGCCCAGTGCCGTTGCGACCTTCGCGTAGTCCTGCGACGGCCGGGAGTTCGGCGCCAGGATCGGCACCGCGCATTCGTTGCGGTAGATCTTCGTGGCGACACCCGACCAGTGCACCGGAGGAAGCAGTATGTCGCCGTACTCCTCCTTGAGCTCGTTGAACGTCTCCCAGTGCTCCTCGGTCCCGAAGGAAGCCGTGGGGGCGGCGCAGGCCATCACGTACTTCATCTGTGGCCGGATGCCGCGTCGCTGGTACATACGGCGCTCGCTGATCTCCTTGAGCTTCTTCTCCAGCCGGACCAGCGCGTCGGCCTCCTTGTAGGTGCACAGAACTGGCGGGATCACCGCGCCCTCGGTCTCTTCGTCCAGGAGTACGAGGGCCGTGACCGTCAGACGGCCGTACGTGGCCGGCGGGTCAATGAGGACGACGTCGAAGTCGAACTCTTCCGCCAGGTCGTCCAAGCCGTCCTTGAGCCAGAAGACGTTCCCGTCCTCAGCGTTGAGGATCCGCTCAGCGTCGTCGATGTCCGGGTGGTCAAGGTCGCCGGGAGCGATCCAGACGTTCGGGATCTCCGTGAAGGAGTCGTCGTCGTCGCCGTCCGGATCGATGCGGTACCGGGCCTGGACGATGATGTCCTTGAGCTGCGCCTTGTCGGCCATCACGTCGGTGAGGCTCTTCTGCCCCGGTTTGAACACGCGGCGACCCAGCACCCGGGTGGCGTTGCACTGCGGGTCCAAGTCGATGACAAGGACCCGGTAGCCCCGCAGGCCCAACTGCACGGCGAGAGCCGTGGTGGTGGAGGTCTTGGCCGTACCGCCGGCCTTGAGAGCGAAGATGAACACCTTGTAGGCGCGCGCGACGTTCTGCGCCCTGGTCTTCGCGAGTGTGCTGGTCATCTGGTCTCCGTGGAAGCTCTGCCGTCCTGTCGTGGGCGCGCGGTCACTGTTTCACGCGGGAAAGTCGCTCAACCTGCTGCTGCTCCCACTCGCTGAGCTGGTACGAAGCGCGGCTGGTAGCGAGGAACTGAACGTGCGCGACGTCGCGAGCGTCCCAGTCCCGGTCCAGCTGAGCGGCGCGCACTTCGTCGGCCGCCAAGCCGATGGCGAACGCAACGCGGTGCATCAGGCTGGGGTCCTCGGACGCGGCGACAGCGGCGAAGTATTCGTTGGGACGCTTCTTGCTGGACGGCCCCTTCTTGAGCTCCACCAGCCACCCGTGGGCCTTGGCCGCAGCCTGCTTCCACTCGTTCGGGTTGAGCACCACGGTGACGAGACGGGCGCTCGACTCCGCGCTCTTCGCGTACCGGTCCTCAGCGAGCAGCAGTCGGCACGCCAGATCCCGCTGCTCTGCCGCGGCCTTCCTAAGAACCTCGGGATCGACGGCCGCAGGCTCCAGGGAAGTGGGCTCGGAGGTCTCCGTGGTCTCGATGACCGCGACGGCGGCCGGCGTGGATTCCTGGCCCTGCGGCGCCTCGCCGCTCCCGCCCGAGGACGTCACCGGCTCCGTCGACTCGCTGGCAGCAGCCTGAACCTCCCCGGCCTGGACGCTGTTCTCCTCGCGTGGCTCCGGAAGGGACACAGGCACAGCGGGCGACTTTCCCGCGTGAAACTGCTTCTGGCCCTCCAGAGCGAGCCTGTTCTTCGCCGCCTCCACGGACAGGTTCTCGTCTCGCATCAGCCCCCATCCACGCAGTTGCAGGGCGTGGGCCTCCTCCGACTCCTTCGAGCCGTTGGCGTCCTTGAGGAGGGAGAGCGAGTAGCCAGCCCGCATCGACAGGTCGCCGACATGGATCGCCTGCTGGACCTCCTGGGGGAGCTTGAGCAGCGCGAGGTACTTCGACACTGTCCCAGCGGTGTACCCGGCGCGCTCCACGACCTCGTCGAAGCTGAGGGTCCGGTCTTCGTCCTCGTGAACACGCTGCCTCAGTAGGTCGATCGCCAGGGCCTGCTCGATCGGGGACAGCCCGTCGCGGCTGTTGTTCTCAGAAACCAGCTCTTCCTCGACGCGGCGGTCCCGGGCAAGGTCATCGCGCAGAACTGCAGGCATGACGCGCCCGGCGGCGAGCGCAGCGGCGTGCCGCCGGTGGCCGGGGCCGAGGATGAATTGCCGCTCGGGATGCTTCACCCTGGATGCCCACTGCGGGTAGCACTCCATGAAGACCTTGGTGTGCATGACGATGCCCGGCGTGTGAACGCCGTGCTCCCGCACGTCCGCGATCAGCGAGTCCATGTTGCGCAGCTCAAGCCGCATGTTCATCGGGTTGGGTGAGATGGTCTCCGGATCGAGCTCCAGGAGCTCGCCGTCCTCGGGAGGAAGGGCGTGGATGTCCTGGCTACCCGTGAGGCCGGCCTTCTCTCGGTCGGCCCGCAGCGTGCCGCTACCGCCGCCTACGCCCTTCTTCTTACGCTTCGGCCGAGGCAGCGGCGTGGTCATCTGTCCCTCCAGGGTGGTGCAACATGTCGGACCGAACCCTAGCGGGCAGGCGCTCCCCAGCTCAGTCGCCGTCTCGGTTTCACGCGTGAAAGTGCCGAGCGGCTCCGTTTCACGGACCGGTGAGGATCGAGTGGGTGCCGATCCGACGCCACCCCAGATGCCGACGCCGATGCTGGCGCCGTCGACGAGGACGGCATCGTCATGCAGAGCTGGGAGAGGGCTGACCCCTGCGGTTGAGCGGGACTTCCCCAATTGGGGAAGTCCCGCGATTTTTGCACGGCACCAGCTCTGTGTCCCGTGCCGCACAGGGCCGGCGGTGGTGCCGTGCGCAGTATTCGCACGGCACCGTCACGCGTCGCCGTAGTTGCTCCGCATCGCCTCCGTCCACTGCTCGGGCCGCGTCGTCTGGCAGCCGGGGCATCGGCGCCCGGTGACGCGCTGGGCGGTGGGGAAGGCGGCCTGCGCGGAGCGCACCTGGAGCACGTCCAGGAGCAGCGGCGTGCGGCAGAGGGGACAGGGCTCTCCGTACCTGGTGATAGTCATGGGCGGGAGAGTGCACACACCGGCGGCTTACCGTCTCGGGCTGGCTCAGCGGCCCGCCTGGCGGGCGCTGCGGTAAAGACTTGGTGATGGTCTCCCGCCCGGCGGGAAGGACCCTGGATCGCGCTTTTGGGCAGGTCAGTGCCGGGGTTCCATGGGCCGATGATCAGCATGTCGCCAGTTCGCCCGGGTAACGGGTGGCGCTACCTCTTCCGTGGCGTGATGGTCGGCGACGGCCACCGCCCCGCGGGCACGCCGCTGCGCGCCGCCCAGGACGAAGCCGGTGTCCCGCCCGGCGTGTGGAAGGGCCGGGGCCTGGCCGCGCTTGGCCTCAAGGACGGGGACGTGGTGACCGAGCGGCAGGCCGAACTGCTCCTGGGGGAGGGCCGGCATCCGGACGCCGACCGGATCGAGCGCGAGCTCCTGGCGCAGGGCAAGAGCCCGGCGCAGGCGAGGCGGGCGACCGTGCTGGGCAGGCCCATCGAGCACAACCGCTCACCCAAGACCGACAAGGCCAAGGAGCGCACCCCCTGGCTGGCCTTCGACCTGACGTTCCGGCCCCCGCCGACGGCACACCTCGCGTGGGCCCTGATGGACGACAGGAACCGCCAGGTGCTGGAGCTCTGCGAGGACATCGCCCGCGACAAGACGCTGACGTGGCTGGGGGAGTCGGTCGCGGAGATCCGCTGGAAAGCCGGCGGCAAGCAGCGCGCCCGGGTCAAGGACGGGCTGATCGTCGCGGTCTTCCGGCACTACGAGTCGCGAGCCGGGAAGCCGCTGCTGCACGATCACGCGATCGTGTCGATCCGCGCCCGGCGGCCGCACGACGGGAAGTGGGGCAACCTTTCGGCGGACTCGCTCATGGCCAACATCGTTGCCGCTGACACCCTCTACACCCTGTACTTCATGGAAGAGGTGTCCGCCCGGCTCGGGTGGGCGTGGGAGCCACGCGAGGTGACGCCCGGCCGCCGGCCCGTCATGGACATCGCGGGCATCGACCAGCGACTCATCGGCTGGCAGTCGACCCGCCGCCAGCAGATCGAGGACGCGCTGCCCATCCTGACCGCCAAATACGAGGAACGGCAGGGCCACCCGCCGGGGGAGCGGGCCTCCTACGCACTGGCCTGCCAGGCCGCCGACCAGACGCGCCCGCCCAAGCGCACGGAGCTGCTGTCACTGACCGAGCTGCGCAAGCGATGGCGCACCTCAGCGATCCGGGCCTACGGCGCCGACGTCGTCGACCGGCTTGCGGAGCGGGCGCGGGCGGCGGCCGCAGCGGTGTGGGCGCGGGTGCGGCCGGTGGTCGACATAGCGCTGGCGGCCGTCGACGTCGTCGCCGTGGTGTACGTGATGCGCGGAGCGTTCAAGCGCCACCACCTGCTCGCCGAAGCCCGCCGCTACCTCTCCTACGTCCTGCGCGGCCGACCCCACCAGGCGGGCCTGGACGAACAGATCGTGCAAGCGGTCATCGACGACTACACCCGCCCGGCCAGCCGACGGATGATGACCGCCGACCTGCGCGCCCTGTACCCGCGCGACACCGAGGACCAGGCCGTGCTGCGCCCGCTGACCCGGAAGCGGTCCGCGCCCCAGTACGAACGGGCCCGCCTCGCCGCCGGCGCCTTGGCCGCCCGGGTCCATGCAACGCGGCGTGCGGAGCGCCTGAGCTCCCGCACCCGGCCGCGCGCCGTCGCCGTGCCCGCCGCCTCGAGGTCGCGCCCGCGGCCGTTCCACTCCGACCAGGAGGCCGACCGCGTCCTGGAGCAGGAGACCGGCGTCGACACCGTGGAGCAGACCCGCCGAACCTTCGAAGCCGCCGCTCGGCTGGCCGCCAAGCTCCAGGACGGCAAGCGGGAGCGCGCCGTCGCCCACGGCCCCCGGCCACAGCCCGCCCCGGCGACGGCCCCGCAGCCGCACACCCACCAGCCCGGCACCCAGCACACGCCGGGCCGGACCACAGGAGGAGTCACGTGAACACCCCGGAAGAACGCCCCAACCCCGACGACGCACTCGCCCGCGCCCATGCCGCCCGCGAGCAGATGGCCGCCGCGCTCACCGAGGACCAGGAGCCCGAGCCCGACGAGCCCCTGGGGTGGCAGCCGATCTGGAAGCGGCCCCGGAAGCCGAAGTCGAAGGCGGCGAAGAAGGCAGAACTGCGCAAGCAGCGGAAGCGACTCCAGGAAGCCGGGAAGCGCCGCCTCGCCGCCTCGCAGTCGCGCCGGCCCCGCTCCCGGCAGAACCGGATCGGCAACGCCGCCGCACGCCGTGATGCCCGCGCCCTGTCCCGAGTGCGGCACTCCACCGCCTGGCTGTGGTGACGATGCCGGACACCGTCCACTCGATGGAGCCCACTCGATGGACTCCACCGAGTGGAGCCCACTGAGTGGAGCCCACCCGATGGGTTCCACAGAGTGGACTCCACTCTGGTGCCCACCGGATGACGATGGACGCCACCGTGGTGCGCACGGCGATGCCCAGCACTTTGGCGCGCACCCGGTGCGCGCACCTCATTGGTGCGCGCACCGGCACCCCTTCTCCAGGTGCGGCCGGGTTCGCGCGTGACCCCTTGTCCAGGTCTGCTACCTGGACGCGAGCCCCCTTGTCCACCTCTGCTACCCGGCCCATTTCTCCTTGCCACAGCGCCTTCCGGCCGCCGATCAGATCGCGGTCAAGGGGGTGCGTGATAGAGGAGCCCGCCGCCCGTGGCGTGCGCCTGGTGCGGTGCGCCAGCACCGATGGCGCGCACGGCGATGGACAGTCCGGTCCGGGGAAGCGCGCGCCGCGCGGTGGCGGGGCGCACCGCCACCGCGCGGCGCGGGCACTACACGACGGTCAGGCGCACCGGGTGCGAACCGGCCGGTGCGGGGTGCGCATCGAGGGCCTGGCCCACGCCGACGGCCTCCAGCTGGCGCAGGGTGTCGGCGACGTCCTCGTGGTCCTCGGTGAGAAACTGCGCGGCGAAGGCGATGACGGAGCGGGCGATGCCTTCCGCCGTGTCCGGCCCGGCCTGTGCCCAGGTCCGCAGCGAGGTCACGAAGACGCGTCCGAGGGCCTCCAGGGCGAAGGTGTCCGCGCACGGCTCGCCCGCCTCCGGGCCGGGCAGCGCCGTGACGGGGACGACGATCCGTTCGACGACGTCGACGAGCAGCTCGGGCATACGCGGCTCGCCGCTGGCGAACTCGCGGGCGGCTTCGACGTCGTCGGCCTGGACGGCCCGGAGGTAGCTGAACGCGCTGATGGCCGCGTCCGGGGTCATCGGGGCGAGCGGCATGTTGGTGGTGGGCATGATGGCTCCTCACGTACGGGGTGCCGCGCCGTTCGCGGCGGCCTCATAAGCGATCTTCAGAGCAATTGCCTGTGGATAGATTCCGCGCACCGACGGTGAGCGGACTCGCCTGGCCGGTGTTGCGACGTTGCGTGTTAGTTGGCCTCTTTGATCGCTACTTGGCCACGCTGCCTCGGAGTTCGTCTGGGTCTGCTGCTTCGAGGCATGCTTCAGCAGTCTCCACCAGCCCTACTTGAAAGCGAGCCGGAGTGATCAATCTCGAGGAACGCGTTGCCGCATGCTGGTCCCCGGAGGTCCGTCCCCTGATCGCCGAGGCACACCGGTGCTACGCCACAGGCTCCGCGCGCGCCGCCATCGTGCTCACCTGGACCGCGGTCTGCGCTGACCTGATCGAGAAGCTGCGTCGCCTCGCCGAGGACGGCGAGGGCCAGGCGAGGTCGGTCATCGAGAAGGTGGAGAAGGCCCAGGGAAAGGCCGACGCCGCAGCGATCAAGACCATGCAGGAGGTTGAGACCAGTCTGCTCCTGGACACCGCTTTGGGCGTGGAGCTGATCGACGCAGTCCAGCACCGCAAGCTCAACCAGCTGCGCCTGGACCGCAACCTCTGCGCGCACCCCTCGCTCAGCCCGCTCGGCGACGTCTTCGCCCCCAGCCTGGACGATGCCCGGGCCCACTTGGCGGCGGCGCTGGACGCGCTCCTCGTGCACACACCCAGCCAGGGCCGCAAGGTCGTCGACCGGATCCGCGCGCTCCTCGCCGATACGGCGTTCATCGGCGAGGACTTCATCGCTCAGACCTACTTCGACCGCGTCAAACCTGCCGTCCGCCGCCGCCTCGTTAACCTCGTCGTCAAGCAGGCCCTGCTAGAGGTCGAGGTGGAGGGCCTCAACGCTAAGGAGCTTGCCGATCGCGCCGCCGTCTGCGTTACCGCATTCACCCACCGGGACCGGGACCTTGTCAGGAACGAGCTCACCCGCTTCATCCCAGATCTGAGCGAAAAGCCGACCGAGGTACAACTGCGCGCGGTCGGTCGGCTCGGGCACCTCAGCCTGTTCTGGGAGACAACCGACGACGTGCTCCGAGGCCAGGTCAACGGAGTCATCGCAGCATTTAGTCCGTCCGCTAGCACACTGACTCCCGAACATGTCGCCCTGCTTTCCCTCGTGGCGGTCGACGACGTTCGCACTCTGCTGCCGGCGCTCGAAACAGCGTTCCACCAACTCGACCTGTTGCCCAAGGCCGCCGTGATCAGGCGACGCCCGGGACGCTTCTTCGTGCCCCAGCTCGCGCCACTACTCCAGGCAGCGAAGAGCTACCGATCCGCCGAAGCTGTATGCCAGGACGCCGTGCTCACCTGCGCCCCGTTCCTCACAGCACAGGATCTGAGGGCCGTGCTGGACGCTTGGATCAACAACCATGAATGTCGTGAAGCGGCGCAGATGCCCGAGCATGCCGTCACCCTTTACCGGGCCACCGCGCACCTGCCTGGGGCGGTAGAGGCATGGCGAACCTTCACCACTCGGGCCAAGGAACTGCGCCCGGAATGGGAGTACTACCAGTACACGGAGGTTGCAGAGCTGCTGCCTGCGCCGGCCGCAGAACAGTAGCCCGGGCGAGGATTCGGGCTGTGCTAAGTAGCGCTCGTGACCTCAGGGATTTGCTGTTGGCCATCTATCGCTCAACAACGTGGCCAGGCACATCGCGACGCCAACACCCGACCTGTGCCTTTCGAGATGTCCTGGCCAACTAGCGGACAAAGTCACAGGTGTGACGGTGCGTGATAGTTGGCGACTTTGCACGGTGGTTGGCGAGGTCTGCCTGAGTGATCAGGCGACCTGCGGATCCGCAACGGCATGGCGCACGGCCAGACCGCGCACGCGGTGATGCCGCCGGCCATGGCGGTGCCGATGGTGACGACCTCGTTCACGATCGTCTCCGAGCTCTGCGCGGCGTCCGCCGGATGATCACGGCTCGGTAACGGCACTCAGTGGAGTGTCACACCGTCGACTTTCGCCACACCTCTAGCAAGTGACGGGGGACTTCCATCCGGACCCCCGCGTCACCTGCGTGAGGAGCCTTGTCATGACGTACACCAGCAATGCCCGGCAGCCCGAGCCGGAGCCGCGCCCGGCCTGGTCAAGGGGTGCTGAGCGGCCTCCGGGCGGCCCGGAATCCAGTGCCGTGAACGGTGCCGCGAACGATTCCAACGTCGTGCCGATCACCGCA
>NZ_JBIVQO010000021.1:0-81207 GCF_044755265.1 Streptomyces sp. NPDC092370
AAACGCCCGGTTACATTCCGAACCCGGAAGCTAAGCCTTACAGCGCCGATGGTACTGCAGGGGGGACCCTGTGGGAGAGTAGGACGCCGCCGAACTCCTTTTAGAGCTCTGGCTCTTGGGCATGCAGCCCAAGAGCCAGAGCTTTTTTGCGTTGAGGTAAGGTCAGGGGGCATCGTTGGCACGTTTCCCACAGGAGGCCCCCGGGTGGAGGTTCAGGAGACTCGCGTCCAGACGGACCGTGTGCTCACCATCCCGAACATCCTCAGCATGGCTCGCCTCGTCGGCGTACCCGTTTTCCTGTGGCTGATCCTGTGGCCTGAGTTCGGTGGACCCAAGAGTGACGGCTGGGCCCTTCTGATCCTGGCCCTGAGCGGCATCAGCGACTATCTGGACGGCAAGCTGGCGCGTCGCTGGAATCAGATCAGCAGCCTCGGCCGACTCCTCGATCCCGCGGCCGACCGGCTCTACATTCTCTCGACCTTGGTCGGCCTCACCTGGCGTGAGATCCTGCCTCTCTGGTTGACCGCTGTACTTCTGGCGCGAGAGCTCGTCCTGCTGGTCATGGTGGGCATCCTCCGCCGGCACGGCTATCCGCCACCGCAGGTGAACTTCCTCGGTAAGGCCGCCACCTTCAACCTGATGTACGCCTTCCCCCTGCTTCTGCTCAGTGACGGAACTGGCTGGATCTCGTCACTGGCTGCTATTTTCGGATGGGCGTTCGCCGGATGGGGTACAACGCTGTACTGGTGGGCAGGAGTCCTCTACGTGGTACAAGTCCGCCGCCTGGTCCGTGCGGATGCCACGGCCGATTGAAGCCCCGGATGGTCCTGCTGCCACGGCGGAGCGATGGCCCGTGCTGGGTAAGTGCGGGACAATCCTGGCGGGGGAAGTCGGCTAGACCGTCTCTTCGAGGAGGACGCTTCCGACATGAAGGCCGTTGTGATGGCCGGAGGCGAAGGCACGCGCCTTCGCCCTATGACCTCAAGCATGCCCAAGCCGCTGCTGCCGGTGGCGAACCGGCCGATCATGGAGCATGTTCTGCGGCTGCTCAAAAGGCATGGGCTCAATGAAACAGTCGTGACTGTCCAGTTCCTGGCCTCACTGGTCAAGAATTACTTCGGTGACGGCGAAGAGCTTGGTATGGAGCTCACCTATGCCAATGAGGAGAAGCCACTCGGCACCGCCGGAAGCGTCAAGAACGCCGAAGAGGCGCTGAAGGACGATGCCTTCCTCGTCATCTCCGGCGATGCTCTGACGGACTTCGACCTCACCGAGCTCATCAATTTCCACAAGGAGAAGGGCGCGCTCGTCACCGTCTGCCTGACGCGTGTGCCCAACCCTCTGGAATTCGGTATCACCATTGTCGACGAGGAAGGCAAGGTGGAGCGCTTCCTCGAGAAGCCCACCTGGGGCCAGGTCTTCTCCGACACCGTGAACACCGGCATCTACGTGATGGAGCCGGAGGTCTTCGACTACGTCGAGCCCGACGTGCCCGTCGACTGGTCCGGCGATGTCTTCCCGCAGCTGATGAAGGAAGGCAAGCCGGTCTACGGCTACATCGCCGAGGGCTACTGGGAGGACGTCGGCACCCACGAAAGCTATGTCAAGGCGCAGGCCGACGTCCTCGAGGGCAAGGTCGACGTCGACATCGACGGTTTCGAGATCTCCCCGGGCGTATGGGTCGCCGAGGGGGCCGAGGTCCATCCGGACGCGGTGCTCCGCGGACCCGTCTACATCGGTGACTACGCCAAGGTCGAGGCCGGCTCGGAAATCCGTGAGCACACTGTCGTGGGCTCCAACGTGGTCGTCAAGAGCGGCGCGTTCCTGCACAAGGCCGTCGTCCACGACAACGTCTATGTGGGGCCCCACAGCAATCTGCGCGGCTGCGTGGTCGGCAAGAACACCGACATCATGCGCGCGGCGCGGATCGAGGACGGGGCGGTCATCGGCGATGAGTGCCTGATCGGTGAAGAATCGATCGTCCAGGGCAATGTCCGGGTCTACCCGTTCAAGACGATCGAGGCCGGCGCCTTCGTCAATACCTCGGTGATCTGGGAATCCAGGGGCCAGGCGCACCTCTTCGGTGCGCGCGGTGTCTCAGGCATCCTGAACGTGGAGATCACTCCGGAACTCGCGGTGCGTCTCGCCGGTGCGTACGCCACGACCCTGAAGAAGGGTTCGACCGTCACCACCGCCCGTGACCACTCGCGTGGTGCCCGTGCGCTGAAGCGGGCGGTGATCTCCGCGCTGCAGGCCAGCGCGATCGACGTGCGGGACCTGGAGAACGTGCCGCTGCCCGTGGCCCGGCAGCAGACCGCCCGAGGCAGTGCGGGCGGCATCATGATCCGCACCACTCCCGGAGTGCCGGACTCCGTCGACATCATGTTCTTCGACGGGCAGGGCGCCGACCTGTCGCAGGGCAGCCAGCGGAAGCTGGACCGCGTGTTCGCGCGGCAGGAGTACCGCCGTGCCTTCCCCGGGGAGATCGGCGACCTGCACTTCCCGGCCAGTGTCTTCGACTCGTACACCGGGTCGCTGCTGCGGAACGTCGACACGACCGGGATCGCCGAATCCGGGCTGAAGGTCGTCGTGGACGCGTCCAACGGAAGCGCCGGACTCGTGCTGCCGAGCCTGCTCGGCAAGCTCGGTGTCGACTCGCTGACGATCAATCCCGGTCTCGACGAGTCGAGGCCGACCGAGACCGCCGACATGCGGCGCTCGGGGATGGTGCGACTCGGTGAGATCGTGGCGTCCTCGGGGGCCGCGTTCGGCGTGCGGTTCGACCCCGTCGGTGAACGGCTGTCCCTCGTGGACGAGAAGGGCCGGATCATCGAGGACGACCGGGCGCTGCTCGTGATGCTGGACCTCATCGCCGCCGAGCGGCGCAGCGGCCGGGTCGCGCTGCCGGTGACCACGACCCGGATCGCCGAGCAGGTGGCGGCGTACCACGGGACTCAGGTCGAGTGGACGACCACCTCTCCCGACGACCTCACCCGCGTGGGCGGTGAGGAGGGGACGATCTTCGGCGGTGACGGCAAGGGCGGTTTCATCGTCCCGGAGTTCAGCAGCGTGTACGACGCCACCGCGGCGTTCGTGCGGCTCATCGGGCTCGTGGGGCGCACGCAGCTCACGCTCAGCCAGATCGACGCGCGGATCCCGCGGGCGCACGTCCTCAAGCGGGATCTGGCGACCCCGTGGGCCGTCAAGGGGCTTGTGATGCGGCGGGTCGTCGAAGCGGCCGGAGACCGCTTCGTGGACACCACGGACGGTGTGCGGGTGGTGGAGACCGACGGCCGCTGGGTGATGGTGCTGCCCGACCCGGCCGAGGCCGTCACTCACCTGTGGGCCGAGGGGCCGGACGACGCCTCCGCGCAGGCTCTGCTGGACGAATGGTCGGCGGTCGTGGACAGCGCCGGCCGGTAGAACGGGCCGCACGCGTGCGTGCTGGACAGGTGTCCCCAACGGGGCCTGTCCAGCACGCCGGTGGGCCCGTTCGGAGGTAGTGCTCGCGACATGCGACGATGTGCGGCATGCCGCAGCAACCCCCCATTCGGAGCACACCCGCGCGGCCCCGGCGCCCGGACGCGTCCATGTCATTGCTCACCAACGTCATGGACCACAGCCTCGACGACGGTTATGCCGAGGCCGCCGAGCGCAAGAAGGCCGCGGGCGACAGCGGCATGCCGAAGACGCTGAGGGCGAAGCTCGGGCTCGCCGCCGGCCTGGTGCTCGCGGCTCTCGTCGTCACCGTCGGAGCGGCGCAGGCGCGGGTCGCCGCTCCGGTCGTCGCCAAGGAACGGGGAGAGCTGGTCGACCGCATCGACCGGGAGACCGAGGCGGCGGACAAGCTGGAGGACTCCGTCGACGAACTGCGCGCGGACGTGAGCGCGCGCCAGCGCGAGGCACTGAAGGACAGCGGCGGCAGCGCGGACTCCGACCTGGCGGGCATCCTGTCCGGCGCGGTCGCGGTGCACGGCCCGGGCGTGAAACTCGTGGTGAACGACGCCAAGGAAGCCGGTTCGGGTGGTGACGGCAACCCGCGGGGGACCTCCGGGTTCTCCGACACCGGCCGGGTGCGTGACCGGGACATGCAGCGCGTGGTCAACGGGTTGTGGGAGTCGGGCGCCGAGGCCGTCTCCATCAACGGGCAGCGGCTGACGGCGCTGTCCGCGATCAGGGCCGCGGGGGACGCCATACTGGTCGACAACAAACCGCTGGTGCCGCCGTACACGGTGCTCGCGGTGGGGGACGGGCAGCGGCTGAGCACGCGGTTCCAGAACAGCGCGGACGGGTTGTATCTGAACGCGCTGCAGGAAAGCTACGGCATCAGGACAGGCATCTCCGTGGAGGACGACCTCCGGCTGCCTGCCGCGCCGAGTGTGACCGTACGTACAGCACAGCCGAGCATTGAGAAGAGCGAGAAGGGCACATCGTGATCGCCGTACTGGGCCTCGTCGTGGGAGTCGTGGCCGGCCTGTTGGTCCGGCCTGAGGTTCCGGCGGTGGTCGAGCCTTATCTGCCGATCGCTGTCGTGGCGGCGCTCGACGCCGTCTTCGGGGGCCTGCGGGCCATGCTCGACGGCATCTTCGACGACAAGGTCTTCGTGGTGTCGTTCCTGTCGAACGTGGTCGTGGCCGCGTTGATCGTGTTCCTGGGCGACAAGCTGGGCGTGGGTGCCCAGCTGTCCACCGGTGTGGTGGTCGTCCTGGGCATCCGGATCTTCTCCAACGCCGCGGCGATCCGCCGGCACGTGTTCCGGGCGTGAGGCCGATGAGCGACCACGACGAGACGCCCGCCGGGGAGCGGGACGACGCGCGCACGAGCCGGGGCGATGGGTCCGAATTCGGGAACAGGCTGCGCAAAGAGCTGCCCCAGGAGGTGCCTGCCGCCGAGGAGGTCCCGCAGGAGCCGGAGCCCGAGCCCGATCGGGCACCGGAACCGCAGCCGGACCCCGAACCCCGGCTGACCGGCCGGCAGCGGCTGGCGCAGGGACTGTGGCCGCCGCGTGTCACCCGGGCCCAACTCATCGTCGCGGTGCTGCTGTTCGGCCTCGGGTTCGGGCTGGCCGTGCAGGTGGCCTCGAACAGCGACAGCGACAGCGCCCTGCGTGGTGCGCGGCAGGAAGATCTTGTCCGCATCCTCGATGAACTGGATGACCGTACTCAGCGTCTAGAGGACGAGAAGCAAGGTCTCGAGAAGCAGCGCGACGAGCTGGAGAACAGCTCCGACCAGGCTGAGGAGGCCCGGAAGCAGACGATCGAGAAGGAGAGGCAACTCGGCATCCTCGCGGGCACGGTGGCCGCGCAGGGGCCCGGCGTCACCATGACGATCCAGGACACGAAGGGAACGGTCGAGGCGGACATGCTGCTCGACGCGATCCAGGAGCTGCGCGCGGCGGGTGCCGAGGCGATCCAGGTCAACGGCGTACGGGTCGTCGCCGGCACGTACCTGACGGATTCGGGCAAGGGCGTCGGCGTCGACGGGAACAAGATCAACGCGCCGTATCGTTTCAAGGTCATCGGCAAGCCGCAGGATCTCGAGCCGGCGCTCAACATCCCCGGAGGCGTGGTGCAGACTCTCGAGAAGGAACAGGCCACCGTGACGATCGAAAGGTCGACCAAGATCGTCGTGGACGCCTTGCGAGCAGCGAAGCGGCCTGACTACGCTCGGTCGTCCTCGCAGTGAACCGGGGGTGCATGGGCGGCGTCGGGCGAGGGCATGAGGTTGCGGGGGGTCGGCGCACCGAATGGGCGGTGCGTGGTGGAAACTGTCTGGTGCAGACGGACGTTGTCAGGATGTCCGGGTCCGCCAGAGTGTTCAGTCAGGGTTCGTCCTGCCCCACGGGCGGGTCTGTTTCGGTCAAGGGGAATCGCCCGTGAAGTTGTTTGCGAAGTTGTTCGGCAAGAGCGCGCGAGAAGGCAGCGACAACGCCACCGCTCGTCATCGCGCACAGCCTGACGCGGAAGGCCAGCGGCCGCTGTTCCGGGACCAGGTCGGCGGCCCGGGCGGCGATGTTTCCGGTGGTCAGGGCGCGCCGTCGGTTGACCCTGCGCAGCCCGGCGGCATAGGTTTCGGGCAGCCGTCAACCTCAGGTGCGGGTGGAGGGTTTTCCGGCCCGTACGCGTCCAACGCCCCCGGTGGGCAGCCGCGGCAGGAGGATCCGATGTCGGCCCTGGTGTGTACGAGGTGCGGTAACCGCAACGCGGAGAACAGCCGTTTCTGCTCCAACTGCGGCGCGCCGCTGCGGGCGGGTGCGGCGCCGGAGCGTCCCTCCGAGACGACCTCCACGATCTCCATTTCCGGTCTCGAGGCCTACGACAGCGAGACCACCGGCCAGACGCCGATGCCGACCCTGTCCCCGGAGGCGCAGGCGGCTGTGGACGCGCTGCCGCTGGGCTCCGCGCTCCTGGTCGTGCGCCGCGGTCCGAATTCGGGCAGTCGCTTCCTGCTGGACGGCGATCTGACCACGGCCGGCCGCCATCCGCAGAGCGACATCTTCCTGGACGACGTGACGGTGTCCCGGCGGCACGTGGAGTTCCGCCGTGGGCAGGACGGCTCGTTCACGGTGGCCGATGTGGGCAGCCTGAACGGCACGTACGTGAACCGGGAGCGGATCGACCAGGTCGCGCTGAGCAACGGCGACGAGGTGCAGATCGGCAAGTACCGGCTGGTCTTCTACGCCAACCAGCGGGGCTACTGACCGGGCTGGCCCCAGCGAAGGTCCGTCCGTCAGGGAAGGTCCATGCTTCAAACACCGAGCGGCGGTGCCGGGCACGGCGCCGCCGCCACGGACAGTGGGCTGATGAGCATCGGCACGGCGCTGAACGTGCTGCGCGACGAGTTCCCCGAAGTGACCATCTCCAAGATCCGTTTCCTGGAGTCGGAGGGGCTCATCGAGCCGCAGCGGACCCCGTCGGGGTACCGCAAGTTCAGCGCCCGCGACGTCGAGCGTCTCGGGCAGGTCCTGAGGATGCAGCGGGACCACTATCTGCCCCTGAAAGTGATCAGGGAGCACCTGGAGGCCATGGAGCGCGGCGACGCGGTCCCACTGCCGGTCGTGTGCCGTCAGCGGGACGGTGAAGCCGCGCGCGAGCCGTCCGGGGGGCCCACGGTGGCCAGGATCGGGCGTGCGGAGCTGCTCGCCGCCGCCGGCGTCGACGAGCAGGAGCTCAAGGAGTGGGAGTCCTACGGGCTGCTCACTCCACTGGAGGACGGGGCCTACGACGTGGAGGCGGTCACGGTCGCCTCACTCATCGGCGAACTCGGGCGGTTCGGGATCGAGCCGCGGCATCTGCGGGTGATGAAGGCCGCAGCCGACCGTGAGGCCGGCCTCGTGGAGCAGGTGGTGGCCCCGCTGAGGCGGCACCGGAATCCGCAGACCAGGGCTCACGCCGAGGACCGTACGAGGGAACTGGCGGGGCTCACGGTGAAG
Organism: Streptomyces sp. NPDC092370; assembly: GCF_044755265.1. Taxonomy (NCBI): domain Bacteria; kingdom Bacillati; phylum Actinomycetota; class Actinomycetes; order Kitasatosporales; family Streptomycetaceae; genus Streptomyces; species Streptomyces sp. NPDC092370. The sequence continues at coordinate 7,433 of NZ_JBIVQO010000021.1, forward strand.
CTGCACGCCGCACTGGTGCAGACGGCGCTCGGGGTGCGGCAGCCCTGACGAGGCCGGGCGTTCGGGGGCCGGATCAGGCGCTCGGTCCGGGCCCGACTACCCAAACGTCCCGAGCACGGCCTAGGGTTGCTGTGTGAACGAGCTCGATGTCGTAGGTGTCCGGGTCGAAATGCCCTCCAACCAACCGATCGTGCTGCTGCGTGAAGTGGGAGGCGACCGTTACCTCCCCATCTGGATCGGACCGGGGGAGGCGACGGCGATCGCCTTCGCCCAGCAGGGCATGGCTCCCGCGCGGCCGCTGACCCACGACCTTTTCAAGGACGTGCTGCAGGCGGTAGGCCAGGAGCTCACGGAAGTGCGCATCACGGATTTGCGTGAGGGCGTCTTCTACGCGGAGCTGGTCTTCGCCAGCGGCGTCGAGGTGAGTGCCCGCCCGTCCGACGCCATAGCGCTCGCGCTGCGCACCGGGACGCCGATCTACGGCAGTGACACGGTGCTCGACGACGCGGGTATCGCGATCCCGGACGAGCAGGAGGACGAGGTGGAGAAGTTCCGCGAGTTCCTCGACCAGATCTCCCCGGAGGACTTCGGCAGCAGCAGTCAGTGAGCTCCGCGGTCGGCGGCAGCGGTCGGTGAGTCGTGTGGGGCGGCCCGGCGGACGACGTGGTCCGCGGCAGGGTCGCCCGCCGTGCGTGACGGGGTGAAATGCCCGCATGTGCAGGTGGAGAGTGAGAGCGTCACGCGGTCCGTGCCGACCGCATTCGGCTAGCCTTTCCCCGCAGTGGGGCACGGGAAACCACTCTCAGGGTGATTATCACTCGGCGTGGCGAGTGTGGCGATCGTTGACGCACCCCTGGTGACTGCCTACCGTCGAGAAGGCAGGTCAAGGACGGAGGTCGGCGTGAGAAGCAGCGGCGACGGTACGGCCGGGGGCGGCCCCGAGCGCAGTCTCAGGGCGAGCGGTCCGTACCCTCCCCCCGGCTCACGGCCCCTCCCGGGTGGGGGGTGCCCCCAGCCCGGTGGCGCGGCCGATCATGCTCCGCAGCGACCGACGGCGGTGCCGAGCAGCGGAGGGACGGCGTCCATGGCGTCCGAGCAGATCGGCTATCGCGGCCCCACGGCCTGTGCGGCCGCCGGTATCACCTACCGGCAACTGGACTACTGGGCCCGCACCGGGCTCGTCGAGCCGAGCGTGCGCCCCGCCTACGGCTCCGGGACGCAACGGCTGTACAGCTTCCGTGACGTGGTCGTCCTGAAGATCGTCAAGCGGTTCCTCGACACCGGGGTGTCGCTGCAGAACATCCGCACGGCCGTACAGCACCTCAGGGAACGCGGTTTCAGCGACCTGGAGCGCATGACGCTGATGAGCGACGGTGCGACGGTCTACGAATGCACCTCGCCCGACGAGGTTCACGCCCTCCTCCAGGGCGGTCAGGGCGTGTTCGGGATCGCCGTGGGCGTGGTGTGGCGTGACGTCGAGAGCGCGCTGTCCCAGCTGCACGGCGAGCGGATCGACACCGGCGAGACCCTGGTCGGGCCCAACCCGGCGGATGAGCTGGCGCGTCGCCGGAACCGGGCCGTCTGAGCCGTCGGGCAGAGGCCGGACGCATGGGGCGGGACGTTTCCGCACCGGGCCGTGAGCGGTCTCCCGCGGGGCGATCCGGGCGGTCGCGCGAGGTGTTGTCAGTGGCGTAGGGCAGCATCGGAAGTGTGAGAACCGCGCCCACGATTCTGCATCTGGACATGGATGCCTTCTTCGCCTCGGTGGAGCAGGCGTCCAAGCCGAGTCTGCGCGGGAAGGCCGTGGTCGTGGGCGGGCTAGGGCCGCGAGGCGTGGTGGCGACCGCGTCGTACGAGGCGCGGGTTTTCGGGGTGCATTCGGCGATGCCCATGGGGCAGGCCCGGCGGCTCGCGCCCCATGCCGCGTACCTGGTGCCGCGCTTCACCTTCTACCGGTCGATCAGCGAGCGCGTCATGGAGCTGCTGCGGGCGCTGTCGCCGCTGGTGGAGCCGCTGAGCCTGGACGAGGCTTTCGTCGACCTGGAGGCCGGCCAGGTGGCCTGGGACGAGCGGTCGGCGCGGCTGGCCGGGGTGAAGCTGCGCGCGGACATCCGGGCGGTCACAGGGCTCACGGGGTCGGTGGGGCTGGCCGCCTCCAAGATGCTCGCGAAGATCGCGTCGGAGGAAGCCAAGCCGGACGGGCTGGTGGTGATCGAGCCGGGGACCGAGCGGGCGATGCTCGCGCCGATGTCGGTGCGGACGCTGCCGGGGGTCGGGCCGGCTACGGGTGACCATCTGCGGCGGGCCGGGATCACCACGGTCGGCGAGATCGTCGAGGCAGGGGAGGACGAGCTGGTCCGGCTGCTGGGAAAGGCGCACGGGCACGGTCTGTACGCCATGGCGCTGGCGCGGGACGACCGGCCCGTGGTGGCGGAACGCGAGGCGAAATCGGTGTCCGTCGAGGACACCTACGACGTGGACATCCACGACCGGACGCGCGTCGGGCTGGAGGTGCAGCGACTGGCCGAGCGGTGCGTGCGGCGGCTGCGCGAGGCCCGGTTGTCCGGGCGGACCATCGTGCTGAAGGTGCGGCGCTACGACTTCTCGACGCTCACCCGGTCCGAGACACTGCGCGGCCCGACGGACGATCCCGCGGTGATCCGGGAGGCGGCGGCCAGATTGCTGGACTCGGTCGACACCACGGGCGGGGTGCGGCTGCTCGGGGTGGGGGTCAGCGGGCTCGCCGACTACACGCAGGAGGACCTCTTCGCGCAGGCGGCGGGGGAGCGGGCGATCGAGCAGGGCCCGGTCGAGGAGCACGTGGCGGCGCCGGCCGAGGAGCAGCCGGCGCTCGCCGAGCGCAGATGGCCCGCCGGGCACGACGTGCGCCACGCCGGATTCGGGCACGGCTGGGTGCAGGGCAGCGGCCTGGGACGGGTCACGGTGCGGTTCGAGACGCCCTCCTCGGAGCCTGGGCGCGTGCGGACCTTCCGGGTCGACGATCCGGATCTGGAGGCGGCGGATCCGTTGCCGTTGGTGTTACGGGAGCCGGATGGGGGAGGCGCGGCGCTCGGCACGGGGGGTCACGCCGTTTCGTCGGTGCCCGCCAGCTTGCCGAAGTCGTGGTCCGGGAGCGGGGGCGGGGCGGCGACGTCGAGACCGTAGTGGTGGTAGAGCTGCAGTTCCTGCTCCGGGGAGAGGTGGCGGCCCACGCCGAAGTCGGGGGCGTCCTTGATCAGGGCGCGCTCGAAGGGGACGTGGAGGGCGCCGTCGATCAGTTCACTGGGCTCCAGGGGGACGAAGGCGTCCCTGCTGAACAGGCCGGTCCGTATGGCCGCCCACTCCGGTTCGCCGGTGGCGTCGTCGAGGTAGACCTCGTCGATCGTGCCGATCCTGGTCCCGTTGCGGTCGAACGCCTTGCGGCCGATCAGGTTGCGCGGATCGATATCGGTTCGCACGGGCCCTCCACTGGTCGCACCTCATCAGTAAGCACTACAAAACGGTACAAGCGGGGATGCGGCCACTCGAAGGTTCGTGCGTTGACCGCGCTGGTACGCTGGCAGCGGCTGTTGACCCCGTGCGGGAGAGTCCTCCAGAGGTCATGGAGGCGCCGAAGGAGCAAATCCTCCCCGGAATCTCTCAGGCTCACGTACCGCACGGACGAGGTCACTCTGGAAAGCAGAGCGGGTGTCGACGGCTTCCGCTCTCACCGACGGTGAAAACCGGAGGCCTTCGGGCGATCCGGTGAAGCTCTCAGGTTGAGATGACAGAGGGGGAGGCCGTTCGGGTACCCGTGCCGTGGTGCCCCTCGAAGGTCGTGTCGACCAGGAGGCCTCCGTAATGACCGCCCACCGCATTCCGCTCTCCGAGCTCGAAGAGGCAGTCCCCTTCGAGCAGCGCCACATCGGCCCCGATCACGAGGCCTGCGCCAAGATGCTCGCGCACGTCGGCTACGGCTCGCTGGACGAGCTCACCGCCGCCGCGGTCCCGGCCGTGATCGCGAGCGCCGAGGCACTGGACCTGCCGGGCGCCCGCAGCGAGGCCGAGGTGATCGCCGAGCTGCGCTCCCTCGCCGACCGCAACCAGGTCCTCAACTCCATGATCGGCCTCGGCTACTACGGCACGTTCACCCCGCCGGTCATCCTGCGCAACGTCATGGAGAACCCGTCCTGGTACACGGCCTACACGCCGTACCAGCCGGAGATCTCGCAGGGCCGGCTCGAAGCACTGCTCAACTTCCAGACGATGGTCGCGGAGCTCACGGGGCTGCCGACCTCCGGTGCCTCGCTGCTCGACGAGGGCACCGCGGCCGCCGAGGCCATGGCGCTGTCGCGGCGCCTGGGCAAGAACAAGAAGGGCCTGTTCCTGGTCGACGCGGACGCGCTGCCGCAGACCATCGCCGTGATCCAGACCCGTGCGGAACCCACGGGCGTCGAGGTGGTCGTCGCCGACCTCAGCGACGGCATCCCCGCCGAGATCGCCGAGCGCGAGATCAACGGCGTGCTGATCCAGTACCCGGGCGCCTCCGGTGCCGTGCGTGACATCAAGCCGGTCATCGACCGGGCGCACGAGCTCGGCGCGCTCGTCACCGTCGCCGCCGATCTGCTGGCGCTGACGCTGCTGAAGTCGCCCGGTGAGCTCGGGGCGGACATCGCGGTCGGGACGACGCAGCGCTTCGGTGTGCCCATGGGGTTCGGCGGGCCGCACGCCGGTTACATGGCGGTCCAGGACAAGATGGCGCGCAGCCTGCCCGGGCGTCTCGTCGGCGTGTCCGTGGACGCCGACGGGAACAAGGCCTACCGGCTGGCGCTGCAGACGCGCGAGCAGCACATCCGTCGTGAGAAGGCCACCAGCAACATCTGCACCGCTCAGGTGCTGCTCGCCGTCATGGCCGGCATGTACGCCGTCTACCACGGCCCGGAGGGTCTGAAGGGCATCGCGCGGCGCACCCACCGGTACGCCGCGGTCCTCGCCGCCGGGCTGGCGAACGGCGGTGTCGAGGTCGTGCATGGCTCCTACTTCGACACCGTGACCGTGCGCGCCGAGGGCCTGGCCGCCGAGGTCGTGGCCGCCGCCCGGGACCACGGGGTCAATCTGCGCCTCGTCGACGCCGACCACGTCTCGATCGCTTGCGACGAGACCACGACGCGCGCCCAGGTGCGGGGCGTGTGGGCCGCCTTCGGCGTCGACGGCGTCATCGAGGCGCTGGACGCGGCCACGGACGAGCCCCTCCCGGACGCCCTGCTGCGGACCGACGACTACTTGACGCACCCCGTCTTCCACCAGCACCGCTCCGAGACCGCCATGCTGCGCTACCTGCGCAAGCTCGCCGACCGGGACTACGCGCTCGACCGCGGCATGATCCCGCTGGGCTCCTGCACCATGAAGCTCAACGCGACCACGGAGATGGAGCCGGTCACCTGGCCCGAGTTCGGGCAGATGCACCCCTTCGCTCCCGCCGAGCAGGCCGCGGGCTACCTCACCCTCATCCACGAGCTGGAGGACCGCCTCGCCGAGGTCACCGGCTACGACAAGGTGTCCCTCCAGCCGAACGCCGGGTCGCAGGGCGAGCTGGCCGGTCTGCTCGCCGTCCGCGGGTATCACCGGGCGAACGGGGACGAGCAGCGCACCGTGTGCCTGATCCCGTCGTCCGCGCACGGCACCAACGCCGCCAGCGCGGTGATGGCGGGCATGAAGGTCGTCGTCGTGAAGACCGCCGAGGACGGCGAGATCGACGTCGAGGACCTGCGGGCGAAGATCGAGCAGTACCGCGACGAGCTGTCCGTGCTGATGATCACCTACCCGTCCACCCACGGTGTGTTCGAGGAGCACGTCGCCGACATCTGCGCGCAGGTCCACGAGGCGGGCGGGCAGGTCTACGTCGACGGGGCCAACCTCAACGCGCTCGTCGGGCTGGCCAAGCCCGGGCACTTCGGCGGCGACGTCTCGCACCTGAACCTGCACAAGACCTTCTGCATCCCGCACGGCGGCGGCGGCCCCGGCGTCGGCCCGGTCGCGGTGCGCGAGCACCTCGCCCCCTATCTGCCGAACCATCCGCTGCAGCCCGAGGCGGGCCCCGAGACGGGCGTCGGTCCCGTCTCGGCGGCTCCCTGGGGCTCGGCCGGCATCCTGCCGATCTCGTGGGCGTACGTCCGGCTCATGGGCGGTGAGGGGCTGAGGCGGGCCACGCAGGTGGCCGTGCTCAGCGCCAACTACATCGCCAAGCGGCTGGAGCCGCACTACCCGGTGCTCTACACCGGCCCCGGCGATCTCGTGGCCCACGAGTGCATCATCGACCTGCGGCCCCTGACCAAGGCGACCGGAGTGAGCGTCGACGACGTCGCCAAGCGGCTGATCGACTATGGCTTCCACGCGCCGACCATGTCGTTCCCGGTGGCCGGGACGCTGATGATCGAGCCGACCGAGTCGGAGGACCTGGCCGAGCTGGACCGCTTCTGCGAGGCCATGATCGCCATTCGCGCGGAGATCGAGAAGGTCGGCTCCGGCGAGTGGCCCGCTCAGGACAACCCGCTGCGCGCCGCCCCGCACACCGCCGGCGCCCTCGCCGGGGCGTGGGAGCACGCCTACAGCCGCGAGGAGGCCGTCTTCCCGGCCGGGGTGTCGGCCGCCGACAAGTACTGGCCGCCGGTGCGCCGTATCGACCAGGCCTTCGGCGACCGGAACCTCGTCTGCTCCTGCCCGCCGCTGGACGCGTACGAGGACTGACCGGCCGACCGGTCACCGGGAGGGGCTCCGCGGTGCGGGGCCCCTCCCGCCGTTCACCGCCGCCTTCACGCGGAGGCGAGCGCCACTTCGGTCGCCTTGAACAGGGCGGCGACGGGGCTCCCGGGCGAGCGTGAGGTCGTCCGCGGCGCCCCTGGTGATCATGACGGTCGGCTCGCCCTCCTCGACCGTGACGCGGACGGACGCCATCGCGTCGCCGGCTGTGATGCCCGTGACCGTACCGGGGAGCCGGCTGCGGAGCGGCAGGCCCTCGACGGGGCCGTGGCCGGCGAGATCTCCGTGGACTTGGTCAGGGCGCCCACGGCGGTGCCCGGGGCGGGACGGAGGCCTGAGCCGCTACACGGGTGATCGCCGCGGTGAGGTCCCGGCGGACGGTGAGGCGGACCCTGACCGTCGCCATGGCCTGACCGGGGCCGACGGGTGACGGTACCGGTGAGCTGGTTGCGGATGCTCAGGCTCACGGGTGCACGCCAGTCCGGCGGTCCCGTCGAGCCGGGGACGCTCGGGCTTGCGTCGGCTGCGGTCACTCCCGGGCTCAGACGCGGTCGATGTGAACGTTCGTCGACTTCACGCGGGCCGTCGCCTCCATGCCGACCTCGAGGCCCAGTTCCTCCACCGCCTCGCGGGTGAGCAGCGAGACGAGCCGGTGCGGACCGGCCTGGATCTCCACCTGGGCGGCGACGTCACCGAGCTTGATCGCGGTGACGATGCCGGGGAAGGCGTTGCGGGCCGAGGTGTACGGGGTGTCCTCTTCGGCAGCGCCGGACCGGGCGAGTCCGGCCGAGAAGGCGGCCAGGTCCCGTCCGTCGATGACGCGTCGCCCGGCCTCGTCGCGGTGGGTCGTGATGCGGCCCGCGTCCGCCCAGCGCCGCGCGGTGTCCGGGCTCACGCCGAGCAGTCGTGCTGCCTGGCCGATCGTGTAGGACTGCATGCCGGTCACGATAGGGGTGAGGACAGGGAACGGCGGATGCGGGGTTGGCCGTTGGGTATAACGCGATATAGCGTTAGTGGTCGAGCGGGCGGGCCGGGCGGCGCGCCCGGGAGATCGGGGGTGGAGTGATGGCGGCCGAGATCGCGCGGTCCGGTGGATCGCCCGAGGTGAGGGCGTCGCACGCGGACCGGGACCGGACCGTGGACATGCTGCGTGTCGCCGCGGGCGACGGCCGCCTGACCCTGGAGGAGCTGGACGAGCGGCTGGAGGCCGCGCTGTCCGCCCGCACGATCGGCGAGCTCGTCGTGCTGACGGCGGATCTGCCCGCGCCGGCCGGCCAGGCGCCCGTAGGGGCGGAGGACGTCGACCGGATCCGGCAGGAAGGGGCCTCGACCCGGCGTGGCGACGGCTGGACGGTGCCGCGGCGGCTGGAGATCCGTTCGGCGTGGGGCGAGGTGACGCTCGACCTGACCGACGCGGTGATCACGCACGACACGCTGGACATCGACCTGGACCTGCGCGCCGGCGCCCTGAAGCTGCTGACCCGGCCGGGTGTCGTGGTGGACACGGGCGGTCTGGTGCTGCGCTACTCCGAGATCAAGGCCCGCCGGCCGGCCGACGCTCCCGTCCTGCTGCGAATACGGATCACGGGTGCGATCCACTACGGGCAGGTCGTGGTGCGCCCGCCGCGCAGGGTCCTCGGCCGCAGAGCGACCGCCTGACTCAGCCCACGTGCACCCTCGGCCGCCGCTTCCGGTCCGGCTCCGCCTCGCGCAGGACCTCACGGGTCACCGGGGCGACCTCGCCCTGGCCGAACAGGAAGAAGCGCAGCAGGTTGGCGAAGGGCCCGCCCTCGGTCCACTCGAAGTAGATGTGCGGGATGCGGCCCGTCGCGTCGCGGACATACAGCAGGAGCGCGGCCAGGGCGTTGGGAATGGAGGACGACTCCAGGGTGAGCACCCGATAGCGGCCGTGCAGCACCTCGCCGCGTACGGTCAGGCCCGCTTCGAACTCGGACGGGTCGGTGACCGTCACCTCGACGAAGACGAAGTCCTCCTGGCCGGGTACGTCGTTGTCGTGCCGGATCTGCTCGATCTTGTCGCGGTACTCCGTGAGGTCGCGCCGGTCGGGCTCGTTGGCGATGAACCGCATCCGGCGGCCGGACAGGTCCCGGACGAAACGCTCCGCCGTGTCGTCCAGCGTCACACCGGTCACGCGCAGTTCGAACGCCCGGGCCAGCCGTGACAGCAGGGACACCAGGATGATGCCGGCGATGAAGCAGGCGCCGATCTTCACACCGTCCGGGCGCTCGATGACGTTGAGCACGGTCGTGTAGAGGAACACCGCGGAAATCACGGCGAAGGCGATGGTCCAGTTCCGCTGGCGGGCCTTGCGGGCGGCGATGGTCACCGCGATCGCGGCGGAGCTGATGAGGATCAGCACACCGGTGGCGTATGCGCCGCCCTGGGCGTTGACGTCGGCGTCGAAGATCCACGTCACCAGAAAGGCGACCAGGGTGAAGACGATGACCATGGGCCGTACCGCGCGGGCCCAGTGCGGGGCCATGCCGTAGCGGGGGAGATAGCGCGGCATCAGGTTGAGTAGGCCGGCCATCGCGGAGGCGCCGGCGAACCACAGGATGGCGATCGTGGAGATGTCGTAGACGGTGCCGAAGGTGTTGCCCAGGTAGTCGTGCGCCAGGTAGGCGAGCGCACGGCCGTCGGCCTGGCCGCCCGCCTCGAATTCCCTCTCCGGAATGAGGAGGGTGGTGATGAAGCTGGTGCTGATCAGGAACACGCTCATGATCAGTGCGGCCGTGGTGAGCAGCTTCTTAGTGTCGCGGGTGCGGCCGGCCGGCCGTGCCTCCGTGTCGTCGGGGTCGCCCTTGACGTGCGGCATCACGGCGACGCCCGTCTCGAACCCGGAGAGACCGAGGGCCAGTTTCGGGAAGACCAGCAGGGCGACGCCGATCATCGCGAAGACGTTGCTGTGCTGGGCGGTGAGGGCGCTGGACCAGTCGGCGACCGCATGACCCGCGGTGACGACGTGACAGAGGCCGACGATCACCACGACCACGTTCAGCGCGAGGTAGGCGCCGACGAGGGCGACCGCCACGCCGACCGCCTCCAGGAAGCCCTTGAGGAACACGGCGCCCAGAAGGGCCACCAGGACCAGGGTGATCAGCATCTGCCGGTCGTGCAGGACGCCGGTCAGATGCGGGTTCTCCACGAGGTGGGTGGAGGCGTCGGCGGCCGACAGGGTGATGGTGATGAGGAAATCGGTGGCGGCGAAGCCGAGGAGGGTCAGGACGAACAGCTTGCCCTGCCAGAAGGAGAGCAGCCGTTCCAGCATCGCGATCGAGCCCTCGCCGTGGGGGCTCTCCTCGGCCACGCGGCGGTAGACGGGCAGGGCGCCGGCCAGCGTGACGACGACCAGGACGATGGTCGCGACCGGAGACAGCAGGCCGGCGGCGAGGGCCGCGATGCCGGGCTGGTATCCGAGGGTCGAGAAGTAGTCGACACCGGTCAGGCACATCACCCGCCACCAGGGCTGACCCCGGTGCGGGGACCCCGGTTCGGCGTGGGGCCCGGTGTGGCCGCCGCTCTTGCCCATGTCGGACAGCCCTTCCAGCATCCAGGCACGCAGGCGGCCGGGTGGCGTGGGCTCAGGGCGGCTCGGTGCCGGGTGCTCGGTGGTGGCCATCGACGTGCTCCCGATGTGCGGTTCAGCGTGTTTCCGGCCATCACTGGGCGGCCCGATCAGCGTAAGCGGAGCGTGATGCCGTGGCCCGAGGATGAGAGGGCTGGGAGCGTCAAGCTTCCGTTAAGTCTGCCCGCCGGGGCCGCCGCATCTGTGGAAAGGCGAGCTGAGAGTGGGGGACGGCCCTGCGCCGCGGAGGGCGGCGCCGATCCGGCGGCCAGTCGACGGCCACCGTGTGTGATGGCCATCACCCCGTCCGTAACGTTCGTCTGGAACTTCGAATGTTTCGCATCCTTCGTCCGGTGCATGCATCGGGTGAAAGATTCCCCCTGCCCAAGGGGTTGCCACCGTTTGGCTGCTGTCTCTAGGGTGCGGCATCAACGAAGCTTTCTGGATCTCATTCGAAACTTTCGAGGAGCGCATGATGGGCGACCCCGCACTGTCCCGCCGCGGCTTCCTGGCGGCCTCCGCCGCGGCCGGTCTGGGGATGACGGCACTGACCGCATGCGGCGGGGAGTCGGACGGAGGGGCGTCGGGGACGACCACGATCGAGTGGTGGAACATCTCCACCACTCAGCCCTCCAAGGATGTCTGGGCCGCCCTCGCCCGGAAGTTCGAGGCGCAGAACCCCAAGGTCAAGATAAAGATCGTCCAGATGGAGAACGACGCCTACAAGTCGAAGATGACGGCGCTGACCGCTTCCGGGAAGCTGCCCGACATCTTCCACACCTGGGGCGGCGGTGTGCTGAAGCAGCAGGTCGATGCCGGTCTCGTCGAGAACCTCACGGACCGCACCAAACCGTGGGGCGAGGCCCTGCTGCCGGTCGCCAGGGAGCCGTACCTGATCGACGACCAGGCCTACGGCGTCCCGTTCGATATCGGCATGATCGGCTTCTGGTACAACAAGGCGCTCTTCGAGAAGGCCGGCATAGCGGAGCCGCCGGCCACCTGGGACGGCTTCCTCGACGCCGTACGCAAGCTCAAGGCCGCCAAGGTCACCCCGCTGGCACTGGCCGGCAAGGAGAAGTGGCCCGGCATGTACTACTGGGCCTACCTGGCGATGCGCACCGCCGGCGCCGAGGCGCTCCAGAAAGCCTACGAGGCCAAGGACTTCACCGGTGCGCCCTTCGTCGAGGCAGGCGAGCACCTGAAGGAACTCGTCGGCCTCCAGCCGTTCCAGAAGGGATACCTGGGCGCCGCCTACTCCACCCCCACCGGCCAGGCCGCCACCGTCGGCAACGGCAAGGCGGCGATGGAGCTCATGGGCCAGTGGGCCCCGACGGTGCAGGCCGACGCGGGCAAGGGCCTCGGCAAGGACCTCGGATTCTTCCCGTTCCCCGCGGTCGAGGGCGGCAAGGGCGCCCTCACCGAAGTGTTCGGCGGAGGCGGTGGGCACGCACTGCGCCGGGGTGCCCCGCAGGAGGCCGTCGACTTCCTCAAGTTCTTCGCGTCCGAGGCCACCGACCTCGAACTGGTCAAGAAGACCGGTGTCCTTCCCGTGGTGCCCGCGGCCGAGAGCGCCATCGCCGACCCCAACATCAAGGCCGTCCAGGCCCAGTTGAAGGCGGCGACCGGCTTCCAGCTCTACCTGGACCAGGCGTACGCGCCCGCCGTCGGCCAAGAGGTCAACGACAGCGTGGCCGCGCTCATCGCCGGCTCCAAGTCGCCCGGGCAGGTCGCCCAGTCGATCACGAAGACCGCGAAGGAAGAGCAGTAACCGGCGATGACCTCCACGTTCCTGCCGGACAAACGGACCGGTACCGGCGTCGGTGTCCCGCCCCCGGCCGCGGACCCGCCCACCGGGCGGTCCCGGCGGCGCGCGCTGCACTGGCTCACCGCGGCCGGCTTCCAGCTCCCGGCCCTGGTGCTGTTCACAGGGCTCGTGCTGCTGCCGATGCTGTTCGCCCTGTACGCCGCGTTCTTCCGCTGGGGCGGCTTCGGCATGCCCTCCGACTACATCGGCGGCGAGAACTTCATCCGGCTCTTCCAGGACGACGTCTTCCTCGGCGACCTGTGGCGCTGCCTGGTCCTCGTGGTGCTGTCGATCGCCGTCCAACTGCCGTTCGCGCTCGCCATGGCCGTCCTGCTCAACCAGCGGATGCGCGGGCGGGCGGTGTACCGGATGCTGTTCTTCGCCCCGTACGTCCTGTCGGAGGCCATCACCGGAATCCTCTTCGGCATGATCTTCGCCCCGGACGACGGTTTCGCCGACCAGGTCCTCGGCAGGATCGGGCTGGAGGGGCTGGGCGGTGAGTGGTTCGCGGATCCGTCCACCGTCATGGCGACCCTGTTCCTGGTGATGACCTGGAAGTACTTCGGCTTCCACATGATGCTGTACCTGGCCGGACTCCAGGCCGTCCCCCGGGAACTGACCGAGGCGGCGCTCATCGACGGGGCGAGTGCCTGGCAGCGGTTCCGCAACGTCACCCTGCCACTGCTCGCGCCCACCCTGCGCATCAGCGTGTTCCTGTCGGTCATCGGGGCGATCCAGCTCTTCGACCTGGTGTGGGTCACCACCGCGGGCGGCCCCGACCACCACTCCGAGACCATGGCCGTGACCATGTTCCAGTACGGCTTCAAGCGCTACCAGGTCGGCTACGCCAGCGCGATCAGCGTGGTCATGTTCGGCATCAGCCTCGTCTTCGCCCTCGCCTACCAGCGGTTCGTCCTCCGGCGCGACCTGGAAGGAGCCACCACGACCATGCGGGGTGACGCAAAGTGACTACCCGTCAGAAGACCCGTCGGGGCGGCAGCACCTGGGGCCTGCACCTCGTGCTGACCGTCGTCGGAGCGGTCATGGCCGTCCCCCTGCTCTACGCCGTGCTCTCCGGCTTCAAGTCCACCGACGAGCTCTCCCGCAACCCGGTCGGTCTGCCCGAGTCGTGGGTGACCTCCAACTACACCCAGATCCTCGGCTCGGGGGACTTCTGGCGGCTGATCGGCAACAGCACGCTGATCGCGGTGGGCACGACCGTCTTGATCGTCGCGGTCTCCGCCCTGTCGGCCTTCTCCTTCGCGCGGTTCGCCTTCCGGGGGCGCGAGGCGCTGTTCACGCTGTTCACCATGGGGCTGATGTTCCCGTTCGCGGTGGCGGCCCTGCCGCTGTTCCTGCTGCTGCGCTCCCTGGACCTGCTGGACAACCCGCTCGGCGTGATCCTCCCGCAGGCCGCCTTCGGACTGCCGATGACGATCATCATCCTGCGGGGCTTCTTCCGGCAGATTCCCGGCGAGCTGGAGGAGGCGGCCACGCTCGACGGGTGCAGCTCGTTCGGCTTCTTCTGGCGGGTGCTGCTGCCCATGGCGCGGCCCGCGCTCGGCACCGTCTCCGTGCTGGCCGTCGTCACCAGCTGGAACAACTTCTTCCTGCCGCTGCTGGTGTTCACCGACGCGCAGTGGTGGACGCTGCCGATCGGCGTCCAGCAGTTCCAGGGGCAGTACTCCGCGGAGTACGCCAAGGTCTTCGCCTATCTGGTGCTGGCCATGGTCCCCGCCCTCGCGTTCTACTCCGTCGCCGAGCGCCAGCTCGTCGGCGGCCTCACCGCCGGCGCCACCAAGGGCTGACGCGCGCCGCGAATGTACGGCTCTGTTCTCCCCGTTCCTGTCGTGAGGAGTCGCACCATGCGCAAGAACCGTCTGAGACTCGTCGGCGCCGTCACGGCGCTCCTGGTCGCCGCAGGCATCGGCGCCGGCACGCCCGCCCAGGCGGGTCACCAGCAGCCCACGCTCGCCGACCTCGCCCAGCGGCACGGCCGCTACTTCGGCAGCGCCACCGACAATCCCGAACTCGTGGACGGGCCCTACAAGGCCCTGCTCGGCAGCGAGTTCGACCAGACCACACCCGGCAACGGCATGAAGTGGTACGCCACCGAGCCCCAGCAGGGCGTGTTCGACTTCTCCCAGGGCGACGAGATCGTGAATCTCGCACGGGCCAACCGGCAGAAGGTGCGCGGCCACACCCTGGTCTGGCACAGCCAGCTGCCCGAGTGGATCACGGGCAGGGAGTGGACGGCCCCGGAGCTGAGAGCCGTACTGAAGAAGCACATCCAGACCGAGGTACGGCACTACCGGGGCAAGGTGTTCGCCTGGGACGTCGTCAACGAGGCGTTCAACGAGGACGGCACGTACCGGGAGTCGGTCTTCTACAAGACGCTCGGGCCCGGCTACATCGCCGACGCGCTGCGCTGGGCGCACCAGGCCGATCCACGCGTCAAGCTGTACCTCAACGACTACAACATCGAGGGGATCGGCCCGAAGAGCGACGCCTACCACCGGCTGGCCAAGGAGCTGAAGGCCGCGGGCGTCCCGCTGCACGGCATCGGCCTGCAGGCCCATCTGGCCCTGCAGTACGGCTATCCGGACACCCTGGAGGACAACCTCCGCCGCTTCTCCCGGCTCGGCCTCGACACCGCCCTCACCGAGGTCGACATACGGATGCAACTGCCCGCCACCGAGGAGAAGCTGGCCCAGCAGGCCCGGTGGTACGCCGACCTGACCGAGGCGTGCCTGGCGGTCCGCCGGTGCGTCGGCATCACGCTGTGGGACTACACCGACAAGTACTCGTGGATCCCGGCGGTCTTCCCGGGCGAGGGCGCGGCCCTGCCGTGGGACGAGGAACTGCGGCCGAAGCCCGCGTACTTCGCGCTGCGTGAGGCGCTCGGGGGGCGGTAGCGGGGGTGGGCGGCGCCCTGCCGGACAGGGGGTGGCGGGGCGCCGTTCCTCGTACGGGAGCTCAGGCCGGTGGTGCGGTGCTCGCCCGTACCACCAGGTCGGTGCCCAGCTCCACGCGCGGTGAGTCCGGCTGCTCGTCGCGGGTCAGCCGGAGCACCGTGCGCACGGCCAGTTTGCCCATCTCGGCCAAGGGCTGGCGGATCGTCGTCAGGGGAGGGGCAGACCACCGGACTTCCGGGAGGTCGTCGAAGCCGACCACGCTCATGTCCTGCGGCACCCGCAGCCCGCGCCGGCGCAGTGCCTCGATCGCGCCGAGTGCCATCTGGTCGCTGGCCGCGAACAGGGCGGTCGGCGGCTCGGGCAGGCCGAGCAGGGTGGCGCAGGCGGTGAAACCGGACTCGGGGTGGAAGTCGCCGGTGACCACGAGGGACGCGTCCGGCGTGATGCCGGCGCGCTCCAGGGCCGCGCGGTAGCCGTCCAGCCGGGCCCGGGAGCACAGCAGGCGGGGCGGGCCTGCGATCAGGCCGATCCTGCGGTGGCCGAGGGACAGCAGGTGCTCGGTGGCCGCCAGGCCGCCCGACCAGTTCGCGGCGCCGATCGTGGGGGCGTCCAGGGAGGGCGACCCCGCCGGATCGACGACCACCAGGGGTACGCCGAGGATCCGCAGCTCTTCGTGCAGCGTCGGGTCCAGGGCGGAAGTGACGAGGATGACGCCGTCGGAGGCGCGGGCCCTCAGGTTGCGCATCCACTCGCGGGCGTCCCCCGACCGCCCGTGGATGGCCGACACCACCGTGCCGACCCCGGCCGCGTGCGCGACCTCCTCGACCCCCCGGATGATCTCCACGGCCCAGGGACTGTCGAGGTCGTCGAAGACCAGGTCGAGCAGGGCGGCACGGGTCCCGGGAGTCGCGGGGCGCTTGCGGTAGCCGTGCCGGCGCAGCAGGTCCTCGACGCGGGCCCGGGTCTGCGGCGACACGTCGGACCGGCCGTTGACGACCCGGGACACGGTCGGTACGGACACGCCGGCCTGCCGGGCGATCTCCGTGATCGTGACCTTGCTTCCGGCATCGGCCTCACGTGCTCCCACTTGCCCCACCTCCGTCGACGGATGACCGCGGAACTTCAGGAGTCTTCCGGAAGACGGGCACCTGTGGGAAGCGTACGAGCCGGAACGGGGCGTGGCCGCGGGTGACGGAAAGTGACGACTCCCGGACATGCGCCGGGGCCGGTGCGCGGGGTGTTCCGCGGCCGGCCCCTCCTTCTCTGCCGGCGGGGCGTCACCCCGCCCAACGGCCTCAGGCGGCCGTCATCACCTGGCCCGCGAGCGGACGGTGCGGGGCGATGGCCCGACCGTCCGGCAGGAGCTCGCCGGTGTCCTCGAAGAGCACCACGCCGTTGCACAGCAGGCTCCATCCCTGCTCCGGGTGGTGCGCCACGAGGCGGGCGGATTCCCGGTCGGCGGAGTCGGCTGAGGGGCACTGGGTCTGGTGCTGGCACATGGGTGGGATCTTTCGCTGGGTAGAGATGGACGATGAGGCTGCGTCGGCTGAGTCGGTCGTGTCTGTTCCGCGGCTAGAAGTGTCGTTCATGGCCGCCCCCCGTTGTGATAAGTCGTTGGAACCCAGTGTTGCCCCACGGGCGTCGATCCGCAGGGATTTCGCGGCACCGCTTCTCACAGGTTCATGACGCATCACCCGCGTGGACAGTTCATCCCAACTGAGCCGTCCCTTCGGGTGGTTCGCGGTGGCCGGATAGGGCTAGTCCGCTCGGGGTGTCGGCAATTCCGGCTCGTACGAGCCACGAAGTGCTCTTAAGAGCGATCGTGTGAGCGAAAAGACGTTCGTGTGAGCGGGCGAGTGCCAAAAGGACGACCCCGCCGCCGAAATGCGGCGACGGGGTACGGGCCACTCGTGGCTCTTCAGGCGGGCGAGCCGAGCAGTCTGGTGGGAGCCGCCCGGTGGGTCAGCACCGGAAGCAGTTCGTCGACGCGGTGCGGGCGGTGGGCCGCGATGCCGGGAGGCGCGGGCGCCAGCGGGACGAGCAGGTCGGTGGCGGCGGGGTGTCCGGCGGCACCGTCCGCGGTGCAGTCCTCGTGCAGCCAGAGCGTCAGCATGTACAGGCCGGGCACCGACAGCAGGCGGGGCTGGTACGGCTGCGGCAGCGTCTCCGCCTGCCGCAGGGCGCGCTCGGTGGAGGTGATGTACGGACCCTCGAAAAAGTGCGAGAAGGCCCAGCCGTCGGGAGTCAGCATGGTCTCCGCCGCGGCCACGGCGCGGTCGCCGCAGCGGATCAGGAAGCGCCACCCGGCCAGCCGGGTCGCGGAGACACCCTCGGCGGTGACGTGGTCGAGAACGTGCACGGGCAGCGGGAGCTCGGGTGTGGCGGGTCCCTGCGTGCCGAGCAGGGAGGGAGTTCGCGCCTCGCGGACCGCGGTGGGAGAGGAGAGCGCAGTCAGGACGGAACGGAGTGCGGGCGCGGGAGCCGGAGGGACATGCAGCGGCATGGTGGGTCGCCTCTCATTCAAAGGCACGGTGGCGCGAGGGCGGGGGCGGACGGCGCTGTCAGCTCACGAGGGTCAGAAGGGCGGGGGCCGGGTCTTGAACGAGAGGGGGGTGGGGTCCCGCGTCGCCTCGGCGGCAGGATCCATCGACCGTGGGCGCCAGCCTTCTGCCTTGTTCGCGGAGTTTATACGACACGGGTTCAGACTGTGTTTCGTCTAGCCGTTTCCGGTGAGTAGAACAAGGGTACATTCGGTCGGCGATACGCGAGAATCATCCCGATTCCAGTGAGGGTGCGCGGCGATGACCTCGGTGAATGTCCGCGAGCCGGTCGGCGTATTCTTGTCGGCGTTTTTCACGAGTTCGCGAGATCCGAAACCTGTCCGGTGCGCCATGCCGAGTGAATGTGCCACCGGTCACACATGGCCAGCGTAGCGGCCGACGGACCCGTCCGGGACGTTATCGATCGCTTTTGCTGGGCATCCTCCACCTGACCGGGACCCAGGCAGCCGGATCCCGGCCCGCACCACCGAGAAGGGACGCTTCGATGGGGGAGAAGGTCGTGGCAGGCCGGTTCGACCTGTCCGATCGCCAGCGCTACCGCGACAAGCTGCGTCAGTGTCTGACGGGCTTGGAGCGACTCCTGGCGGAGAAGCGGTTCGATCGCCCCCAGAACCTCATGGGGCTGGAGATCGAATTGAATCTCGCAGGCGCCGACGGCATGCCGAAAATGTTGAACGGGCAAGTCCTCGAACGCATCGCGAGTCGCGATTTCCAAACAGAACTCGCCATGTTCAACCTGGAAGTGAACATCCCCCCACACCGTCTGGGGGGCCGGGTATTCGATCGGCTCGCGGAGGAACTCCGTACGTCGCTGGCATATGCCGACCGAAAAGCGGGCGAGGTCGACGCCGGTATTGTGATGATCGGTATTCTGCCGACTCTGGACCGTGACGACCTGGTGTCGTCGAACCTCTCCGACGTCGACCGCTACACCCTCCTCAACGATCAGATCGTGGCCGCCCGCGGCGAGGAGTTCACCCTCGACATCGACGGGGTGGAGCACCTGAGCTGCACCTCGAAGTCCATCGCGCCCGAGGCCGCCTGCACCTCCGTGCAGCTGCACCTCCAGGTCACCCCGGCCCGCTTCGCCGACGTGTGGAACGCGGCCCAGGCGGTCGCCGCCGCGCAGATCGCCGTCGGCGCCAACTCGCCCTTCCTCTTCGGCCGCGAGCTGTGGCGTGAGTCGCGGCCTCCGCTGTTCCAGCAGTCCACCGACACCCGCCCGCCCGAGCTCCAGGCCCAGGGCGTGCGGCCGCGCACCTGGTTCGGGGAGCGCTGGGTCACCTCGGCGTACGACCTCTTCGAGGAGAACCTGCGCTACTACCCGGCCCTCCTGCCGATCTGCGACGACGAGGATCCGCTGAAGGTCCTCGACCAGGGCGGCACACCCTCGCTCAGCGAACTCGTCCTGCACAACGGCACGATCTACCGCTGGAACCGCCCCGTCTACGACATCGCCGACGGCGTCCCGCACCTGCGCGTGGAAAACCGCGTCCTGCCGGCCGGTCCCACCGTCGTCGACGTCATCGCCAACGCGGCCTTCTTCTACGGTGTCGTGCGCGCGCTCGCGGAGGAGTCCCGGCCGGTGTGGTCCCGGCTGCCCTTCGAGGCGGCCGCCGCCAACTTCGACGCCGCCTGCAAGGACGGCATCGACGCCCGCTTCACCTGGCCCCGGCGCGGCCGCTACAGCGGCACCGCCGAGGTCGACGCCGTGAGCCTGATCCGTGACGAGCTGCTGCCGCTCGCCGAGGCCGGGCTGGACGCCTGGGGTGTCGAGCCGGCCGACCGCGATCTGTACCTGGGCGTGATCGAGGAACGGTGCCGCCGCCGGGTGAACGGGGCGAGCTGGCAGGCGGCCACCTTCCACAAGGCACTGGACGCCGGCCTGTCCCGGGAGGACGCCCTGGCCGCCACGACCCGGCGCTACCGCGAGCTGATGCACAAGGGAGAGCCGGTGCACACCTGGCCGGTGGGGCTGCCGGAGCCGGTGTCGCTGGGATGACGCCGCCGCCGGGGTGACATTCCGCTGCCGCCATACTGATCCGACAGGTCGGTGAAGTGGAGGCGGGTGTGCAGGCGGAGGCGAGCCCGGTGGGCGATTCCATTCCCCAGCAGGGGCTCTCACGGCGGATGCTCCGCCACGAGACACTGCTCGTCCTCGCGCTCTCGCTGGGCGCGAGCGGAGTGTCCGCTCTGATCAGCTTCGTCGGGTCGGTCACCAAGCCGGGCGGGCTGAGGGACCAGGCGGCCACGATGAACGCCTCGGCCGCGCCCGGCCGGCCCTGGCTCGACCTCGCCTGGCAGCTCTTCGGCATCACCACGGCCCTCGTGCCCGTCGCGCTCGTCGCGCACTTCCTGCTGCGCGAGGGCGCGAGCCTGCGCACCATCGGCTTCGACCGCACACGCCCCTGGCCCGACCTCGGACGCGGAGCGGCGATCGCGGCCGTCATCGGCAGCACCGGCATCGCCTTCTACCTCGCCGCCCGCGGTCTCGGCTTCAACCTCACCGTGGTGCCCGAGGCGCTGCCCGAGGTGTGGTGGAAGTACCCGGTGCTGATCCTCTCCGCGATCCAGAACGCCGTGCTGGAGGAAGTGATCGTCGTCGGCTATCTGCTGCGCCGCATGGGTCAGCTGGGCTGGACTCCGACGGCGGCGCTGGCCGGCAGTGCCGTGCTGCGCGGCTCGTACCACCTCTATCAGGGCATCGGCGGCTTCATCGGGAACATGGTCATGGGCGTCGTCTTCGTCCACCTCTACCGCCGCTGGGGGCGCGTCGGCCCGCTCGTGGTGGCCCACTCGCTGCTCGACATCGGGGCGTTCGTCGGATACGGGCTGCTGGCGGGCAAGGTGGGCTGGCTGCCGACGGCCTGAGGCGGTGCGGGAGGGGGCGTACGACGGTGTCGTACGCCCCCTTACTCGTCTCAAGCCATCAGGTCGCCCTCGATGACGGTGACCGCCCTGCCCGTCAGCAGGGTGCGCTCGCCCCGCAGTTCCGTGCGGACGCGGCCGGAGCGGGGTGAGGCCTGGAGTCCGGTGAGGCCGGGACGGCCCAGGCGCTCGGACCAGAACGGGGCGAGTGCGGTGTGGGCGCTGCCGGTCACTGGGTCCTCGTCGATGCCGACGTTCGGGAAGAAGCAGCGCGAGACGAAGTCGTAGCCCCGGGCCGGGTCCTCGGCCTCGGCGGTGGCGATGACGCCGCGCTCGCAGTGGGCGGCGAGGGCCTTCAGGTCGGGGCGGAGGGCATGCACCGCCTTCTCGTCGGCGATCTCGACGAGCAGGTCGCCGACGTTCGGGCCGGTGTCGTAGACGGTGAGCGGCTCGGTGCCGAGGGCCTCGGCGATGCCGCGGGGCGGGTCGAGGCGGGTGAGCGGGGCTGTCGGGAAGTCCATGGTGACGGAGCCGTCCGCGGCGGGGGTGGCGACCAGGACGCCGCTGCGGGTGGCGAACCGCACCGGGCCCTCGTGGGCGCCGGTCGTGTGCAGGACGTGGGCGGTGGCGAGGGTCGCGTGGCCGCACATCGCGACTTCGGTGGCCGGCGTGAACCAGCGCAGCGCCCAGTCGGCCCCGGCGCTCTCGGGCAGCGGGTGGGCGAAGGCGGTCTCGGCGTGGTTGACCTCCAGGGCGACGTTCTGCAGCCAGGTGTCGTCCGGGAAGGCATCCGCGTCGGTCAGGAGCAGGACCCCGGCCGGGTTGCCGGCGAAGGGGCGATCGGTGAAGGCGTCGACGATTCGGATCCGCATGGCGCCGACGTTAGGGCTCCGCCGAAGCCGCAGGCCAAGGCCAATTCGCGAGTGGCGGCCTGGTTCCGTCGGCCGGGTTCCGCGAGCAGATCCTTGCCAGCCCAGCACTACCGATATATCGTTGAAGCATCGCGACAGATCAACGATGGAATGGAGAGTGGTTGCGATGCGTACCCACGGATTCGAGCGTGGACATGGAAACGGCGGCCCCCACCACGGCCGGGGCGGCTTCGCGGGGATGCGTGCGGCCTTCGGTCCCTTCGGGCCCGGCGGCCCGGGTGGACCCGGCTGGGGCGGACCCGGTGGGCCGGGCTTCGGCCCGGGCCCCTGGGGCGGACGGGGGCGCGGGGGACCGAGAGGAAGGGCGCGGCGCGGTGACGTACGCGCCTCGATCCTGACCCTGCTGAAGGACCGGCCGATGCACGGCTACGAGATGATCCAGGAGATCGCCGAGCGCAGCGGCGGAGCGTGGAAGCCCAGCCCCGGCTCGGTGTATCCCACCCTCCAGTTGCTGGAGGACGAAGGGCTGATCGTCAGCGCCTCCGAAGGCGGCAAGAAGCTGTTCTCGCTCACCGAGGCGGGTCGCGAGGCGGCCGGGGAGGGGCCCGAGGCCCCCTGGGAAGAGGCTTCCCGCGGGGTCGACTGGGAGGCCCTCGGTGAGATCCGCCAGGCCGGCTTCGGTCTGATGGAGGCCTTCGGCCAGGTCTGGAAGACCGGCAGCAAGGAGCAGCGCGAGAAGGCGCTCGGCGTCATCAACGAGGCCCGCAAGAAGCTGTACCTCATCCTCGCCGACGAGGACTGAACCGCGCGGGACACGAGGCACCCCCGGATCCCTCCGGGGGTGCCTCGGCGTGCCGGGGTGTCAGGTCGCCAGGCCGTCCAGCCTGCGCAGCGACTCGTGCAGGGCCGCCGTGGCCGAGTCCTTGAGCTTGCCCGCCATCAGGGACACCGTCGCGCCCGTGAACTCACCGTCGATGCGGACCGTCGTGGCGTCGCCGTCGGGCGTGAGGGTATAGCGCGTCGCGACCGTCACCGCCATCGGTCCCTTGCCGCGGATGGCGAGCACTCGGGCCGGTTCCAGCTCCTCCACGGTCCAGGCCACCTCGGCCGGGAAGTTCATCAGCCGCATGTTCTCCTGGAAGGTCGCACCCACTTCGAGAGGCTCCGGGCCGCCCGCCGGGAAACTCGTGTGGGTCGCGTTCCACTCGCCGTACGCGGACCAGTCCGTGAGTCTCGCCCACACCTTCTCGGCCGGGGCCCCGATGCGTGCCTGCGCGCTGACTTCGGCCATGCGACCACCTCTTCGTATCGGGCTGGGTGTCGCGGAACGTAGCCGTGGCGGCCGCGATGTTCAATACTGACGAACCGTCAGCGAGGTTGGGGCGCACCCCGGATCCGCCTGATCTCCTCCGCAAGGAGGAGATTCCGGCCTCCGGGGTCCACTTCCCGTGGGACGCGAAGATGCTTCCCTCCGGGGATGACCCGGGCCCGCGGCACTGATGGGGTAGGGGATGTGCAACCCCGTATCCCCCGGCAGTCGGCCCATGAGCACGGCATTCAGCGCGTGGACAACGATGCCAGGCTCAGTGACGAGCTGGCATCGGTGGTCGGCGGCGCCCGGCGGCGGGCGGTCCGGGACGGGGACCGGCAGATCGACACCGCCCATCTGCTCCACTCGCTGCTGGAGTCCGACCCGCAGGCGCGTGCCGTCATCGGTGAGGGACCGCAGATCGCACGGCTGCTCGGTTATCTCGTCCAGCGCAGCATCGGCTACGGCCTGCGCTGGCAGAGCGGTGTGGAGGACTCCGGCGCCGTCCCCCTGGCGACGGGAACGGCGGGCTTCTCCCCGCTCGCCGCCACGTCCATGGAGTACGCCTGCGAACGGGCGGCCGAGCGCGGCGGGCCGGCCCGTGGCACCGACCTGCTCGCGGCGATCGTCGTCGACCCGCAGGCCCGCGCCGTAGAAGTGCTCGAACGGGCCGGCATCGACCCGCGCGAGGTGTACGCCCGGCTCGACGGCCGGCCCGGCATCACCGAGGAGTGCGGCGAAGCCACGCACTGAGCCGCCGCGTGGCCCGGGGCCGTTCGTCCCGTCCAGGCTGTGAGACAGGTGTCATAGGGGATGACGCTCCTGTCAAGTCCTGCCATCATGTGCCGGTGCGTACCACTGACAGCAGCGCGAGCGGGCGCGGCAGGGGCGTGGGGCTCGGCCTCGCGCTCCTGTCCGCGGTGGCCTTCGGCGGATCCGGTGTCGCGGCCAAGCCGCTGATCGAGGCGGGCCTGGACCCGCTGCACGTGGTGTGGCTGCGCGTGACCGGGGCGGCCCTGGTCATGCTGCCGCTCGCGGTGCGGCACCGGGTGCTGCTGCGCAGGCGCCCCGGGCTGCTCGCCGGGTTCGGCCTGCTCGCCGTCGCCGGTGTCCAGGCCTGCTACTTCGCCGCGCTCTCCCGGATCCCCGTCGGGGTCGCGCTGCTCATCGAGTACCTGGCGCCCGCGTTCGTGCTGGGCTGGGTGCGGTTCGTACAGAAGCGGCCCGTGACGCGTGCCGCGGCCGTCGGTGTCGTCCTCGCGGTCGGCGGACTCGCCTGTGTCGTCGAGGTGTGGTCCGGCCTCGGCTTCGACGCCCTCGGACTGCTGCTCGCGCTCGGTGCGGCCTGCTGCCAGGTCGGCTACTTCGTGCTGTCCGACCAGGGCAGTGACGCCGGGGACGAGGCCCCCGACCCGCTCGGCGTCATCGCCTACGGGCTGCTCGTCGGCGCGGCCGTGCTGACCGTGGTCGCACGGCCCTGGAGCATGGACTGGTCGGTGCTCGGGGGCACCGCGAGCATGGACGGCAGGCCCGTCGCCGCCGTCGTCCTGCTGGCGTGGATCGTCCTCGTCGCCACCGTCGTCGCGTACATCACCGGTGTGCTCTCCGTGCGCCGGCTCTCCCCGCAGGTCGCGGGAGTCGTGGCCTGTCTCGAGGCGGTCATCGCCACCGTCCTGGCCTGGATCCTGCTCGGCGAGCACCTCTCGGCGCCGCAGATCGCCGGTGGGGTGATCGTGCTGGTGGGCGCGTTCATCGCGCAGTCCTCGACGCCTGCCAAGGGGTCCGGGCAGCCGGTGGCGAGCGGCGGCCCGAAAAGGGAATTGTCCCGGCCCGGGACCAGCGCCTAAGGTGCCGATCATGCCTTCGAACGCACTCGTTCTTCCGCCTCCGGCCGCCTGAGGCGGGCCCTCCGGAAACCGCGCCCGGCAATGAGCAGCCGGGCCGAACGGTGCTGCCCGCAGACGAAGTCCGCGGACCCCGCTGATCCCAACCGATCCGGGGCCCTTCCCGAACTTCCGCGCATCCGGCCGCCACCCGACGCGGGTGCGGCACGCGTGCGCGTCTGCGGAGAGAACACGTGTCGAACATCGCATCCGGCCTGCCCATCGGGCGAGGCCTCCTCTATCTGATCGTCGCCGGTGCCGCCTGGGGCACCGCGGGCGCTGCCGCCTCCCTGGTCTACCGGGCCAGTGACATGGGGCCCGTCGCCCTCTCCTTCTGGCGCTGCGCCGCCGGTCTCGTCCTGCTGCTCGCCGTCCGCCTGCTGCGGCGGCGGGCCTCGACGCCTGCGCGGGAGCCGTTCGGCCGCCGGGCGTTGCGGTCCGGGGTCATGGGGCTCGGGCTCGCCGTCTTCCAGACCGCGTACTTCGCGGCGGTCTCCGCCACCGGCCTGGCCGTGGCCACCGTCGTCACCCTGGGCGCGGGTCCCGTTCTCATCGCGCTCGGGGCCCGGCTGACCCTGGCCGAGCGCCTGGGCCGGGGTGGCGCCCTCGCCGTCGGGGGTGCCCTCGCCGGGCTCGCGGTTCTCGTCCTCGGGGGCGGCGGCGCGACCGTACGCCCGGTCGGCGTGCTGCTCGCGCTGCTGTCCGCGGCCGGGTACTGCGTGACGACGCTGCTCACCCGCCGGTGGGGCCGCGACGGCGAGGCCGACGCCTCCCGGACGACCACAGGGGCCTTCGCCGTCACGAGCCTGTGCCTGCTGCCCCTCGCCCTGACGGAGGGACTGCTGCCGCACACCGAGGAGCCCGGCCGGCTCCTGCTCCTGCTGGCCTACGTCGCCGCCGTCCCCACGGCACTCGCGTACGGCCTCTACTTCGCGGGCGCGGCCGTCGTACGGTCCGCCACCGTCTCGGTGGTCATGCTGCTGGAACCGGTGAGCGCGGCGGTGCTCGCCGTCGTCCTGCTCGGCGAGCACCTCACGGCGGCGACGCTGGCCGGGACCCTGCTGATGCTCGGCTCGGTGGCGGGCCTCGCGGTCGGGGAGGCGCGGGGTGCGCGGACGGACGAGGAGCCGGTGATGGCCGTGTAGGGCGAGCCCCCCGCGGCCTACGCCCGCTGTCTGCGCAGGAGGTGGTCGCGGGCCTTCGCGTCGCCCGGACCGCCGCGGGCCGCGAGGCCCGCGGCGATCCGCTCGCGGACCTCGTCCGTCCTGTGGTCGGCGTACTTGAACTTCGCCCGCACGTCCCTCACCTCGAGGCGCAGGCCACGGATCCCGGCGAGCATCCTGCCGTAGGGTGCCTCGCCCGCCGCGGCCCGTGCGGAACCGCCCCGTGGCTGGAAGTGGTCGACCTGGCGGTTGAGGAGTGCGGCCTTCTCCGCCGGGTCGTCCACGACTTGGGCGCGGCAGCGGAGCTGGACGGCCGCGTAGAAGCTTGTCGGGGTGCCGTGCTCGGGCGGGACGTCCGGGGCGGCCTGCCAGGGGCCGGGCACGTACACGTAGTCGTCGACCACGCTCAGCACCACCTCCGGGTCGGCCTCCAGCGCGGGCCAGAGCGGGTTCGGGCGGGCGAGGTGGGTGACGACGACGGCGTGCTCGGGGTCGTAGGCGAAGTGCAGGGGCTGGACGTGGGGCGGCTCGCCCGGCAGGCCGTTGACGGCGAGCTGACCGAAGTCGTGGTCGGCCAGCCACCGTTGCCATTCGGTGTCGTCGCGGGGCGCGTCCCAGGGGTGGATCAGCATCACAGGGCCTCGAGGTAGCCGGGCCGTTCGGTGCCCGGGACCAGACCCGGGTCGGGAACCGGTGTGCCGTAGGTGCGCCGCACCGGGACGACACCGGCCCAGTGCGGGAGGGCGAGGTCCTCCGGTTCGTCGTTCACGCCGCCGGTGCGCAGCTTCGCGGAGACCTCGTCCAGGTCAAGTCGGATCACGGCGGTGGCAGCCAGTTCCTTCTTGTTGGCGGGCCGCGAGTCGGCGGAGCGGCCGGGTACGACGTGGTCGACCAGCGCGTCCAGGGCCTGCCGCTTCTCCTCGGGGTCCGTCACGTCGTGGGCGACGCCGTGCACCACCACGGAGCGGTAGTTGATCGAGTGGTGGAAGGCCGAGCGGGCCAGGACCAAGCCGTCGACGTGCGTGACCGTCAGGCAGACCGCGAGGCCCGGGTCGGCCTGTCCGGCCGCCCGCAGCGGGCGCGAGCCCGTCGAGCCGTGCACGTACAGGCGCTCGCCGACCCGGGCGTACAGCGTGGGCAGGACCACCGGCGCCCCGTCGCGGACGAAACCGAGATGGCAGACGTAGGCCTCGTCGAGTATCGCGTGCACCAGTTCCCTGTCGTACGAGGCCCGGTCCGGGGAGCGGGTGGGGACGGTGCGGTCGGTCGGGGTGTAGCCGGTGTCGGGCTGCGACGGCGTCTGCGCGGTTCCCTGCATGGCGCTCTCCATTGCACTAGTGCATAATTGGCTTTGTGCTAGGAGAGTATCGGATCAGTGGGCGTCGCGCGGTGGACATTTCCGCGAGCATCGAGCGCGCGGTGGGGACCGGTGAGCTGCGGCCCGGTCAATCGCTGCCTCCCCTGCGGGAGTTGGCGGAGCAGCTGGGGGTGAACGCCAACACGGTCGCGGCCGCGTACCGGACCCTGCGCGAGCGCGGGGTCATCGAGACCGCGGGCCGGCGCGGCAGCCGGGTGCGGCCCGCACCGGCGACGACCGGGCGGGACCACATCAGGGTGGACGTTCCCGACGGCGTGCGGGACGTCGCGCAGGGCAATCCGGACCCGGCGCTGCTGCCGCCGCTCGCGGGCGCGTTCGCTGCGGCCGTCGCCGAAGGCGACCGGGCGCCCGTGCTCTACGGGGAGATGGCCGTGGAGCCGGAGCTGGCCCGGATCGCCCGGGCCGGACTCGACGCCGACGGGGTGCCGGACGGGCCGCTCGCCGTGGTCTCCGGGGCCCTCGACGGCGTCGAACGGGTGCTGGCGGCTCACCTCAAGCCCGGTGACACCGTCGCCGTCGAGGATCCCGGCTGGGGCCGCACCCTCGATCTCGTGCCCGCCCTCGGGCTGCGGACCGTCCCCGTCGGCGTCGACGACGAAGGGCCGCGCGCACAGGACGTGCGCCGGGCGCTGGAGGCCGGGGCACGGGCCCTGATCGTCACGGACCGGGCGCAGAACCCGACCGGCGCCGCGGTGAGCGCTCCACGCGCGCGTGCCCTGCGTGCCGTGCTCCGCGAGTTCCCGGAGGTCCTGCTGATCGAGGACGATCACGGTCACGGCATCGTCGACGTGCCCCTGCACCCTCTGGCCGGCACCACCCGGCACTGGGCGTTGGTGCGCTCGGCCGCCAAGGCCTACGGCCCGGATCTGCGGCTCGCCGTGCTCACCGGGGACGCCGTCACCGTCGACCGGGTCCGCGGAAGGCAGCGGCTCGGCCCGGGCTGGGTGAGCCGGCTGATGCAGCGGGCCCTTGTCCGGTTGTGGGCCGACGGCGCGGTGGACACGGCCGAGGTGGCGGCGTCGTACGGACGGCGGAGGGACGCGCTGATCGGCGCGCTCGACCGGCGCGGTGTCGCGTCGTACGGGCGCAGCGGCATGAACGTGTGGGTGCCCGTGCCGGACGAGACCGGCGCCGTCGCCCGGCTGTTGCACGCCGGCTGGGCGGTGGCCCCCGGCGCCCTCTTCCGGCTGAGCGCGCCGCCCGGCATCCGGGTCACCGTCTCGACGCTCGCCGGGCCCGAGATCGAGGCCCTGGCCGACGCGATCGCCTCGGCCGTCGGCCCCGCCCCCGCCCGCAGCTACGACTGAGACCGGCCGCGGCGCCCCGGTTCTGGACAGTGCCCCCGAGGCACCGGCCATCAGCCACTGAGGCCCGGCCGCGGCGCCTGGACTCGGCGCAGGTACGGCGGTGACACCGGCTTCGGCCCTGGAGCCGCCGCGAGGAAGTCGTGTGAGGCCTGGTCTCCGGCCCGTGCCCCCGGCGGTGACACGGCTGAGGCACCGGGTTCGGCCGTCGGGCCGCCGTGCGCGTGGGGCTGTGTCCAGGGAACTGTCGCGGCGCCTCGGCCCGGGGATGTGCGGCTGAGGCACCGGTCGGGTCCCCCGTGCGCGTGGGGCTGTGTCCGGGGAACAGGCGCGGCGCCTCGGCCCGGGGAGGCACGGCTGGGGCACCGGTTCGGGTCCCCCGTGCGCGTGGGGCTGTGTCCGGGGAACAGGCGCGGCGCCTCGGCTCGGCGGTGACACGGCTGAGGCACCGGGTTCGGCCGTCGGGCCGCCGTGCGCGTGGGGCTGTGTCCAGGGAACTGTCGCGGCGCCTCGGCTCGGGGAGGTGCGGCTGAGGCACTGGTTTCGGCCGTCGGGCCGCCGTGCGCGTGGGGCTGTGTCCGGGGAACAGTCGCGGCGCCTCGGCTCGGGGAGGTGCGGCTGAGGCACTGGTTTCGGCCGTCGGGCCGCCGTGCGCGTGGGGCTGTGTCTGGGGAACAGTCGCGGCGCCTCGGCTCGGGGAGGTGCGGTTGAGGCACCGGTTTCGGCCGTCGGGCCGCCGTGCGCGTGGGGCTGTGTCCGGGGAACGGCGACCCCGGCGCTCCGGGTCCGTGCGGTTACGGCCGAGGCGGCGCCTGCCGGGGCTTCGGCCGCACCTGAGTGAGTGCCGCGCCCGTCAGGACGATCAGCGCCCCGACCGGTGTCGACCAGCTGAGCGTCTCGCCGAGGAGGGCGACACCGGCGGCCGTGGCGATGACCGGGATGAAGTACGTGACCATCTGGGCGGTCGTAGGGCCGACCTCGGCGACCAGGCCGTACTGGAGGAGCACGGCCAGGCCCGTGCCCAGGGCGCCCAGGGCGGCGATCGCCAGCAACGGCACGACGGACACGCGGGTGGGCAGGGTCGTGAACAGCGGGGTGACGACGGCCAGCTGGACCGTCGCGAGCAGCAGCTGGGCGCCGGTCATCGACAGGTGCGAGTGGCCGGTGCCGGCCAGGGTGCGGCGGACGTAGATCCAGCCGATGGGGTAGCTGAGGGAGGCCAGCAGGGCCAGTGCCGTTCCGGTGGCGTCCAGGCCGTGGAAGCCCTGCCAGGCGCCCAGCACCGTGAGCACCCCGAGGAAGCCCAGCCCGAGCCCCGCCACCCGCACCCGGGTCGGGCGGTCCTCCGAGAGGGCGACCAGCGACAGCGCCATGCCCCACAGCGGTGAGGTCGCGTTGCAGATGCCCGCCAGCGTGGACGGGATGGTCAGCTCGGCGTACGCGAACAGGGAGAACGGCAGGGCGTTCAGCAGGAACGCGGCGACCGTCAGATGCTTCCAGACGCGTGCCCCGCGCGGCAGCCGCTCACGTCGTATGGCCATCGCGGCGGCCAGCACCACCGTGCCGAACACCAGCCTGCCGAGCGTCACCTGGAACGGCGCGTACCCCTCGGTGCCCACCTTGATGAGGAGGAAGCTGAAGCCCCAGATCAGGGACAGGGCGGCGAACCGCAGGCGCCAGTCGAGGCGGCGGCGGGCAGGTGCGGACGGGGCCGTGGCTACGCGCCCGGACGGGGTGGTGACGGTGCTCATGCCAGCCACGATGCGGCACCAGAACCTCGTAGCACAATCGAGATTTCGCACCCGGTATTGCGTAGCATTGCTTACATGTTGAACCTGGAGCGCCTGCGTACCCTCGACGCCCTCGCCCGGCACGGCTCGGTGAGCGGAGCGGCCGAGGGGCTGCACATCACCACCTCCGCCGTCTCGCAGCAGCTGGCCAAGCTGGAGCGCGAGGTCGGTCAGCAGCTCCTCGCCAAGAACGGCCGGGGCGTGCGGCTCACCGACGCGGGGAGGCTGCTCGCCGAGCACGCCGCGCGCATCCTGTCCCAGGTCGAACTCGCCCAGTCGGACCTGGAGGCACAGCGCGGGCAGGTCGTCGGCGAGCTCAGGCTCTCGGCGTTCCCGACGGCCGCACGGGGCCTGTTCCCGCAGGCGCTGGCCGCACTGCGCGAGCGGCATCCCGCGCTCCGGCTGCGTTCCTGCGAACTCGAACCGGAGCAGGGCATCGCCGGAGTCGTGCGCGGCGACCTCGACCTCGCCGTGGTGCTCGACTGGTACAACAAGCCCATGGCGCTGCCCGAGGGCCTGGTCAAGGCGTCGATTCTGGACGACCCGGCCGAGGTCGCCCTGCCGGCGGACCACCGGCTCGCAGGGCGCGAAGAGGTGGACCTCGGCGAGTTCGCCGACGACGAGTGGATCACCTGGGGCGACGGCGAGTTCTGCCACGAGTGGCTGATGTTCACGCTCCGCTCGAAGGGCATCGAGCCGATCGTCGGCCACCGCGCGGCGGAGACGCACACGCAGCTCGGCCTCGTCGCCGCGGGCCTAGGGGTGTGCATCGCCCCGTTGCTCGGCCGCCACCCGATGCCCGAAGGGGTCGTGACCGTCCCCGTCACCCAGCGGGTCCGCCGGCACGTGTACGTCGTCTGGCGCGCGGACGCGGACCGCCGCCCCTCGATCCGGGCGGCGGTGCAGGCCCTGCGGACGGCGGGGGAGAGCGTCGGCTGACGCTCCCGGGGGGAGCTACTGCCCGGCCAGCTTGCGGAAGTCCCAGGAGACGATCTTCCGCGGCGTCAGACGCAGCCACGCATGCCGGCCGTCGTGCGGCATCTCCTCCAGGCCGAAGTTCTTCCGCGCGAACAGCGTCTCCGGCACGTCGAGTTCGGCGCGCAGCTCGCCCGTGCGGGGTATCTCGCCCACGAACTCGACGGTGCCGGACAGCTCGGCGCCGCGCAGCTCGTCGTACTCCTCGCCGGTGTCGACCACGATCGCCACGCGGGGATCGCGCCGCAGGTCGGTCCACCGCTTGCTGCGGACGACGGAATACAGCCACATCGAGGCACCGTCCCAGGCGAACCACAACGTACTGACGTGCGGCGCGCCGTCGGCCGACACCGTGGCCACCCGGCAGGTGCGCTGCGTGGTCAGGAAATCGTCCAGCTCACCCGGCGTCATCATGATCTTCCGGCCCCTGCGCTGCTGAGTGACGGTCATGCGCCCCCTCTTTCTCCCACGTCGTGCCAGAGGAGATCCTCTGACATCACGTCAGAAAAGGATGGGTGCTCTTCCGTTCACGCGCAACGGTGGCTACGCTCACCCGCCCGGCGGCAGGCGACAGGGGGAGACGTGCCCTCGTACGAAGCGCTCAGCGAACTCCTCGAACCGCGCACCACCGTGCTGCTCACCGTCGAGTGCCAGGAGGGCGTCGTCGGGGCGGACAGCGCACTGCCCGACCTCGCCGCGCAGGCACGCGCAAGTGGCGCCCTCGCCAACGTCGCCCGTCTGGTGGCGGCCGCCCACGACGGCGGTGTCCAAGTCGTCCACGCCGTCGCCGAGCGCCGCCCAGACGGCCGTGGCGCCAACCGCAACGCCCGCCTCTTCCGCGCCGCGGCACGCCTGCCCGTCCAGCAGCTGACCGGCACGGCGGCGGTGCGGGTGGCCGCCCCGATCGAGGTCGCCGAGGAGGACCTCGTCGTACGGCGTCTGCACGGGCTGTCACCCCTGCACGGCACCGACGTCGATCCGCTGCTGCGCAACCTCGGCTGCCGCACCCTGATCGTCACCGGCGTCTCGGCCAACGTGGCCGTGCCCAACGCCGTGTTCGACGCCGTGAACCGCGGTTACAGCGTCGTCGTCCCGGCGGACGCCATCGCGGGAGTGCCCGCCGACTACACCCCCGCGATGATCCGCCACACCCTCGCGCTGGTCGCCACGGTCACGACCACGGACGAGGTGCTGGCGTGCCTGAAGCGTGCGGGTGGGGTCAGGCGAGCGTGATGGAGTCGCCGTTCACGCTGATCTGCTTCGCCTCCAGCGGCTGGACCGCCGGGCCCTTCTTCACGCTGCCGTCCAGGACGGAGAACTGACTGCCGTGGCAGGTGCAGGAGATGATGTCGTCCTTGAGGTCGACCATCGGACACTTCTGGTGGGTGCAGATCGTGGAGAAGGCCTTGTAGTCACCCGCGGCCGGCTGCGAGACCACCACCTTCTCGTCCTTGAAGATCTTGCCGCTGCCCTCCGGGATGTCGGCGGTCTTCGCGAGCGCCGCACCACCGGCCCCCGCTCCGTCGGACGGGCCGCCCCCTTCGTTCGTCGCGCCGCCACCCGTGGCGCCCTGTCCGGTGGACGGGTCGGACGCCTTGTCGTCCGACCCGCACGCCGTCAGCGCCACGGTGAGCCCCGCCGCGCCGACCGCCGCCACGACGGTGCGGCGGCTCGGTCCCGACATCGGCTGAACTGATTCGCTGGTCATGCTGACGTTCCTTCCGGGGAAGTTCGTGATCTGCCGAGAGGTACGGCCCCTGAGGACCGGCTGTTCAGACCTTGTCGAAATCCTGACCCGTTCGCGGAAGGACACGGGTAAAGCGGAGCTGTCGGTTCGCTGTCGGGTTCCGGCCCGCCGCCGCGAGGCCGTCGCCGAGACCGCCGCCGGCGTCAGTAACCTGGGGCGATGCTCAAGGAAGTGATCGCGACCCGTTTCATCGCGCCCCTGCGCGAGGGCGGTTCGCTGCCGGGCCTGGTCGAGGCCGACGACTCCGGCACCTACGTCGCAGATGGGGGAGAGGCGGTCAGCAGGTCGATGAGCTCCGTCCCTGTTCGCTCGGGCAGGAGAATCGTCGCTGCTTCCTGGTAGTTCGGGGCAGCCTGCCTCAGCCAGCCCTGCAGCGCGGAATCGGCGGCCAGTGGGCGTCCCTCGCGCAGCACGTCGATCTCGTCCTGGTGGGCAGCGAAGACCGACCGCACAACGCGGTCGTCGCCGAACGCCTGGTAGGGGAAACCGATACCGGTTGCCTGGTTGGACTTGTAGGTCCGCTCGTTGGACACCAGGCCCTGGGCGAGGAGCTGCCCGAGCATCGTGTTCGGCCACACCGTGGCTGCAGGAGCGTACGCGTCGGCAAGAGCGCGGGCTTCATCCCGCGGCAGCACAGAACGCCGTGCGTCGGCCATGAGCGAGGCCAGGGCGTCCACCGCACGGTGCACGGGCCGCTCCAGAGGATCGAGCCCGAGCCGGGAGCAGATGGTCTCTGCACGGTGGTCGATAAAGGCATCGAACACCGCGCTCCGGTCACGCGGATGGACGCCCGAGCCGCCACGCTCCAGGCTCTTGCTCAGACTGTCCGCATACAGCTTCACGAGCAAAGGGTTGATGAAGACCGAGGCCAGCAGGGGAGTGTTGGGAAGAACTGCCGCCGCACCCTGCAGATAGCTCTCCAGCCCCTCCATCTCCCGTCAGGCAAAGCCGGAGTGCACGGATGCCGGCACATCGAAACGATCAGGCACGACGATCGACTTGAAGGTCGAGCGGCAGGACACCAACAAAGCGATGTGCTGGTACCCGGCCAGACGCACCTGCAGCGCGAGCAGTTCGCTCTTCCAGTTCCCGGCGTCGTCGGAGTCATTGAGCGCATCAATGATCAACAGGAAGCGGCAAGCGCTGGCCGCGCCAGCGGCGTCCATCGCCTGGAGGAAGTCCCGCTTGGCAAGCGGCCCCAGGCCACGCTTCTGCGCGATCTCACTCAGCGTGTTGTGCCCGGTGAGCTCCTGCCCGAACACCACCAACGCCGGCCGGCCCTCGTCTACGGCCCGCCGCGCGGCGTCGACCAGCAAATGCGTCTTGCCCTGTCCTGCCTCCCCCAGGAGCAACCAGGTCTTCTTCTCCGCTGCCTGGGCAGCGGAACTCCGCAACAAGCCGTCCAGGCGTGCGCAGGCGTCGAAGGCACGAGCCAGAGCGCGCTCGCACAACCATTGCACGCTCTGCACCGCGGTCACCGGAGCGTTTACGCCCCGTCCGGCCGCAGGTGTGGCGTCGCTTTCACACTCTTCCTCGGTGAACCGGTCAGCCAGGTCCTTGAACTCACCCAGCCGCTCCAGCATGTCCTCCACCACAGCAGAACTCTGCTCGGCGGGGAAACCGGACGTTGCGGATGCAGCGGACAGGTCGTGGACCAAGGTGTGGGCGCCTTCCCGCAACGCGGGCGTCCACGCGTGCACCCACCGCGACAGCGCCTGATGGTCGGGGCTGCTGGCCGGCGCGGGATAGCTGTCGTACCAGCGTGTCATCTCGGAAAGGAGTGTCACCACAGCGGCCTGCAGATCCCGGGATCGCTGGACGTAGCGTTCATCGACGCCCACCGGCAGGTGTTCGGGGTCGAGCCGATCTGCACGAGCAGGCCGCTCCGGCGGTCTTCTACCTCCTAGGAGGCAGGCCCGATGGGAGTAGGGAGCCCTCAGGTGCCCTCGTCCGGGAACTGGGTGAGGAACCTCGGTGTCCGGCTCCTGGGAGCCCGTGTCCTGGGCGATGTCGAGGCCATGGCAGCGCTTGAGTGCGTGCCGATGAAGGTGGCGGTGTATCAGGCGCGCGTTGCCCAGGTGCCCAGACCAGCTGCCGAACTGGCGGATCTGAGGTGGATTTCCGGGGCCGAAGGCGACGTCGAGCTGGCTCCTGCTGTCAAGGACAATGTCCTGCCGTTATGGAACAGCGCGGTCTCCCGGCGGGCTGAAAGGGGCGGGCATGTTCAGCCTGACGGGTCAGGCCGGCGGCAGAAACAGGCGACGCCCGGTAGGGGGCCGTCAGCCGGTCGTGCGCCGTCCCCGCCCCCCCTCAGCCTCGCGGCGCAGCAGCCCGCGCTCGTAGGCATGGACCACATGCTGCGCTATGAGGTGCCGCACGACATCGACCGTGACCGGCACGCAGCTTCGGCATGGCGGCCTTCCGCTGGGCGCGGCGGTGACGGGTCGGGCCAAGAGCCAGTTGATGACGCCGTGCACATGGCCGTCCCGTGCAGTGCAATCTCGCACCACGACGTCCCCTGGCGCCGCCAGCCGGGGTGCTTGCTCCCTGCCGGCAGGGCAGTGGCGACGACGGTCTTCCCTGCTCTCGGACTTGACACTCCGTATGGAGTGGGGGAAGTTAGGCCTGCCTTACCTTAGTGTCGGGATTGGGGTCGTATGCGCGGCCCGGCCACTCGTAGATCCAACGGAAGGACCAGCATGTCGGTACACCGCGAGGACAGCGGTCAGGCTGTGGGCGACAGAGCCCACGACCTGGTCGGCATAGGCTTCGGCCCGTCCAATCTCGCTCTGGCCATCGCGGTCGCCGACCACAACCGTCGCGACACCAACCGCGCTCTGCGGGCGCGCTTCGTGGAACAGCAGGAGCGTTTCGGCTGGCACCGCGGCATGCTCCTGGAGGGGGCGACCATGCAGGTCTCCTTCCTCAAGGACCTCGTCACCATGCGCGACCCCAGCAGCCGCTTCTCCTTCCTGATGTACCTGCAGCACCGGGGACGACTCGCCGACTTCATCAACCAGAAGACGTTCTTCCCGACCCGGATCGAGTTCCACGACTACTTCGAGTGGTGTGCCACCCAGTTCGCCGGGAGCGTCGACTACGGACGCCGGGTCACCGAGATCCGCCCCGTGCGCACCGGAGGCCGGGTTGGGGCGGTCGATGTCGTCTCCAAGAGCGTGTCCGACCCCGCCGACCGGCAGGTGCTCAGGACCGTCAATGTCGCTGTCGGCACCGGCCTCAAGCCCCGCCTTCCCGAGGGCGTGACCCAGGGCGAGCACGTCTGGCACACCCGCGACCTGCTCTTCCGTGCGCCGGGACTGAAGAACCTCCGGCACCGCCGCTTCGTCGTCGTGGGCGCCGGCCAGTCCGCCGCCGAGGCGGTCGACTATCTGCACCGTACGTTCCCCGATGCGGAAGTCAACGCGGTCTTCACCCGCTACGGCTACAGCCCGGCCGACGACAGCCCGTTCGCCAACCGGATCTTCGACCCTTCCGCGGTCGACGACTTCTTCACCGCGCCGGAGCGGGTCAAGCAAGACCTCTACGGCTACCACCGCAACACCAACTACTCCGTGGTGGACGGCGACCTGATCGAGCAGCTGTACCGGACGCACTATCAGGAGAAGGTCAGCGGACGGGAACGGCTCCGCTTCCTCAACACGACCGAACTGTGCGGCGTCGAGCACCTGGCGGACGGCGCGCGCGTCGTCGTAAGTTCTCTGACCACGGGCCAGGAAGAGGCCCTGGACTGCGATGCCGTGGTCATGGCCACCGGTTACCGCCCCGTCGACCCCCGCGACCTCCTGGGCGAACTCGCCGATGACTGCCTCACCGACGAGCAGGGTCGGGTGCGGGTGGACCGCGGCTACCGCGTGCTGATGGCCGATCACGTCGACGTCGGTGTCTACCTCCAAGGCGGCACCGAGCACACCCACGGCCTCACGTCCTCGCTGCTCTCCACGCTCGCGATTCGATCCGGCGAGATCTGCGACTCCCTGCTGCTGCGCCAGACCGCGCAGGCGTTGCGCGCCGACCGCGGCCGGGAGATTGACACCGTGCTCGGCTGAGACACCGTGCTTGGCTGAGTGTCGGTGCCACGAACGACGCCGCCCTCCGCACCGGAAACGGTGCGGAGGGCGGCGTCGTGTCCCTGTCGGCTACCGCCACGCTCCGGTGTGCTCGGACAGTACGGTCGCGATCTTCCGCAGCGACGACGGGTCCAGCAGGCTGTCGTGGTCCTCGGCGACGGTGTGTACGACGACCTCCCCGTCGGTGTACGCCGCCCAGTCCTCCGCCGGGCGCGGCGCGTCCGATGCCCGGAAGTGCAGCAGCGTGCCCCGGTAATACGCAGGGGAGAAGGCCGACAACAGACCGGCGGCAGCAGCGCGGTTGGTACGCATCGCCGCCACCGTCGGCTCGTCCAGACCGAGGCCGTCGACCGCCGCGTTCACGGCAGCCGGGTCAGCCGGAGCGTCCCCGTCCCCGTCCTCGTCCGCGTCGCCGACGTAGGAGTCGAGCAGCGCCAGCAGCTCGACGGCCTCCCCGCGCGCCTGGAGACGGCAGGCGAGGGCCTGGGCCACGACACCGCCCAAGGACCATCCCAGCAGCCGGTAGGGGCCGTGCGGCTGAACCCGGGTCAGCTCCGCCAGATGGACGTCGACTAGCTGCTCCAGGACGTCCACCGCCGGGCCGCCGGCCAGGTTGGGGGCCTGCAGGGCGTGGATCGGCACCCCCTCCGGTACATGGGCCCGCAGGGCCGCGTAGCGCCAGCCCAGGCCGGTCGCGGGCGCCGGGCACCACAGCGGTGCGCGGTCACCCGCCGGGCGCAGCGTGAACAGCACGTCGAGGCCCGGCCCCGTATCCGCCGGGGACCGCAGCAGGCCCGCGAGCGCGGCCGCCGTCGGATGACGGAAGAGGTCCGCCACGGCCACCTGCCGCCCGGTGGCCTGCTGCAGCCGGTCCCGCAGCCGGACGAGGAGCATCGAGTGGCCGCCGAGATCGAAGAAGTCGTCGTCGATCCCGACCTCCGGAAGCTCCAGCACCTCCGCGAAGATCTCGCAGACCGTCGCCTCGGTGAGGTCGCGCGGTCCACGTCCCGTCCGGGTCTCCACCCCCTGCGGGGCGGGCAGGGCCCTCCGGTCCAGCTTGCCGTGGTCGGTGAGCGGCAGGGCGTCGAGCTCCACGAACGCCGACGGCACCATGTAGTCCGGCAGCATCCGCGTCAGCTGCGTCTTCAGCGCGGACGGGTCGAATACGGAGTCCGCCGCCGGGACGACGTACCCGACGATGTGCTTGCCCCGGGGGCCGTCCTCGCGGACGTCGACCGCCGCCTGGAGCACCGACGGGTCGGAGGCCAGGGCCGCGGTGATCTCGCCGAGCTCGATGCGGAAGCCACGGATCTTGACCTGGTCGTCGGTGCGGCCGAGATAGTCGATGGTGCCGTTCGGCATCCAGCGGACCAGGTCGCCCGTGCGGTACATCCGGGTGCCGGGCGGGCCGAACGGGTCGGCCACGAACCGCTCGGCCGTCAGAGACCGCCGGTCCAGATAGCCGCGGGCGAGGCCCGCCCCGGCCAGGTACAGCTCGCCGATCACGCCCGCGGGCACCGGCCGGAGCCGGGCGTCCAGGACGTACGCGGTGGTGTTCGCCGTCGGCCGTCCCACGAGCGGGCGTTCGCTGTCGGACACACGCGCGGCCAGGGCGTCGACCGTGCACTCCGTCGGCCCGTACAGGTTGTACCCGGCCGTGCCCGCCAGCTCCCGCATCTCCCGCCAGAGCGGGGAGGGCACCGCCTCGCCGCCGACGCCGAGTGCCAGCAGCGAGGAGCGGCCTTCCTCGATCAGGCCGGCGCCCGCCAGCTGCATCGCGTGCGACGGGGTGACCTCGATGAAGTCGATGCGGTGGTTGCGGATGAACGACACCAGCAGGTCCGGGTCGCGCAACGTGTCCTCTGTGACGACGTGCAGGGCGTTCCCGTCGAGCATCCACAGCTGCGGCTGCCACGAGGCGTCGAACGCGAACGACCAGCCGTGGGCAACCCGCAGGCTCCGTCCGCCCGCCGCCGCGACGGTGGGCCGGTACAGCAGTTCACGGTGACTGTGGAAGAGGTTGGCGATGCTCCGGTGCTCCACCACGACGCCCTTGGGCAGGCCCGTGGAACCGGAGGTGTAGATGACGTACGCCGGGTGGCCGGGCAGCGGGTGCGGCAGCACTCCCACCTCCAGGGTTTCGTCCGCCAACAGCGCCTGTATCTCCGGCGCGTCCAGGACCAGCGTCTCGGGTCCGCCGTCGCCGGCCAGCCCAGCCAGCGCCCCGGTGGTGACCAGCAGTCGGGGCCGGGAGTCGCCGAGGATGTGCGCGATCCGCCCCGCCGGGTAGCCCGGATCGATGGGCACGTAAGCGCCCTGCGCCCGCATCACGGCCAGCAGCGCGACCACGGTGTCGGCGGTGCGCGGCAGCAGCAGCGCCACCATCCGCTCGGGCCCGACATCCTTGTCCTTCAGCAGCCGGGCGAGCCGTGCCGTGCGCCGCTCCAGCTCCGCGAACGTGTACGACACCTCGCCGCAGACCAGGGCCGTGGCGTCCGGGGTGCGCTCCACCTGACGGGCGAACAGCTCGGTCAGCGTCGCCACCGGGGCGTCGACCAGGGCGCCCTTCCAGTCGACGAGCACCTGCCGGCGTTCGTCGGCGGACAGCAGCTCCAG
The DNA here is from genome assembly GCF_044755265.1 of Streptomyces sp. NPDC092370. Taxonomy (NCBI): domain Bacteria; kingdom Bacillati; phylum Actinomycetota; class Actinomycetes; order Kitasatosporales; family Streptomycetaceae; genus Streptomyces; species Streptomyces sp. NPDC092370. The sequence goes on from NZ_JBIVQO010000021.1 coordinate 47,030, forward strand.
GCTGCCGACCGGCCGGTCCGGGTCCTCGGTGACCGCCTCCAGCACCCGCAGGAAGCGGGTCGCCATGTTGGCGACGGTGTCGTGGTCGAACAGATCGGTGCTGTACTCCACGCCCAGCCGCATCCCGTCCCGGCCGTGCTCCTCGACGATCTCGAAGGCCAGGTCGAACTTGGCGGTCCCCATGTCCACCGGCTCCTGCCGGACCGCCACCTCGCCGAGTGCCAGGTCCATCGGAGGCCTCGCCTGGTGGCTCAGCATCACCTGGAACAGCGGGTGACGGGCCATGGACCGCGCCGGGTTGAGCAGTTCGACCAGACGCTCGAAGGGGATGTCCTGATGCGCGTACGCGGCCAGGTCGGTCTCCCGCACCCGGGCCACCAGCTCCCGGAAGCCCGGGTCGCCGGAGGTGTCCGTGCGCAGTACGAGCGTGTTGGCGAAGAAGCCCACCACCTCGTCCACGGCGTCGTCGCCTCGGCCCGCGATCGGCGTGCCGACGGGGATGTCCGATCCGGCCCCGAGGCGGGTGAGCAGGGTGCCCAGCGCCGCGTGCAGCACCATGAACACGCTCGCGTCGCAGCGGCGGGCCAGCGCCCGCACGGCACGGTGCAGCGAGCCCGGCACCGCCACGTCCACGGTCGCGCCGCGCAGGCTCGGCGCGGCCGGACGCGGTCGGTCGGTGGGCAGCGGCAGCTCCTCCGGCAGCCCGTCCAGCGTCTTGCGCCAGAACTCCGCCTGGCGGTGCAGCAGCCCGTCCGGGTCCGACTCGTCACCGAGCAGCGCCCGCTGCCACACGGCGTGGTCCGCGTACCCCACGGGGAGCGGGGTGAAGGACGGTGCCGCGCCACGGCTGCGCGCCGTGTAGGCGTCCGCGAGGTCCCGCAGCAGCGGCAGCGCCGACCAGCCGTCGGCCGCGATGTGGTGCAGCACCAGGATCAGTACGTGTTCGTCATGGCCGACGGCGAACAGCTCGGCGCGGAACGGCACTTCCTCGTCGATGCGGAAGGGGTGCGATGCCGCGTCCGCGAGCCTGCCGGGCAGCTCCTCCTCCGTGACCGGCGTGACCGGAAGCTCCGGTCGCGCGGACTCCGCGTCGAGGATCAGCTGCCGGGGCGTGCCCGCCTCGTCCGGGAGGACGGTGCGCAGCGCCTCATGGCGGTCCGTCAGATCACCGAGCGCCGTGCACAGCGCGGCCGAGTCCAGCGCGCCGGTGAGCCGGGCCGCGAACGCCATGTTGTACGCCGGGTTCGGCCCCTCCAGCCGGTACAGGAACCACATGCGGGCCTGCGCGAACGACAGCGGCAGCGGATCGGGGCGCTCCCCGGCCCGCAGCGGCGGGCGCGTGCTGCGCGTGTCCAGACGGTGCGCCAGAGCGGCGACCGTGGGTGCGTCGAAGACGGTCCGCAGCGGCAGTTCCACGCCCATCGTGGAGCGGACCCGGCTGGCGAGCCGCGTCGCGAGCAGCGAGTGCCCGCCCAGGGCGAAGAAGTCGTCGTCGATGCCGACCTCGGGCAGTCCCAGCACCTCGGCGAACAGATCGCAGAGGATCTCCTCCGACGGGTTGCGCGGGCGCCGGCCCGTCACGGCCGCGCCGAGCTCCGGCACGGGCAGGGCCCGGCGGTCCAGCTTGCCGCTGGGCGAGAGCGGCAGCGAGTCCAGCACGACGAAGGCGGACGGCACCAGGTGCTCCGGCAGGGACGCCGCCAGAGCGCGGCGCAGCTCCGCCGGATCGGGTGCCGAACCGGCCGTACCGGTGACGTAGGCGACCAGCACGGCGTCGTCGCCCATGCCGAGGTCGCGCCGGGCCACCACGGCGGCCTCGCGGACGCCGGGGAGCGCGGCGAGGGCCGCCTCGATCTCGCCGGGTTCGATGCGGAAGCCGCGTATCTTCACCTGGTCGTCGGTCCGGCCCAGGTACTCGATCACGCCGTCCGCGCCACGCCGGGCCAGGTCGCCCGTGCGGTACATCCGGGTGCCGGGCGGGCCGTACGGGTCGGCGACGAACCGTCCGGCAGTCAGGCCGGGGCGGCCCAGGTAGCCGTGGGCGAGCTGGGGGCCCGCCAGATACAGCTCGCCGGGCACGCCGGCCGGGACCGGGCGCAGGGCGGCGTCCAGGACGTACGCCGAGGTGTTCCACACCGGGCGGCCGATCGGCACCGTGTCGCGGCCGTCGCCGTCCGCCGGGCACGGCCAGGAGGTGACGTCCACGGCCGCCTCGGTGGGGCCGTACAAGTTGTGCAGCTCGACCGCGCCGCCGAACAGCCCGCGGAAGCCGCGCACCAGGTCGGGGGTGAGCGCCTCGCCGCTGCACAGCACCCGGGTGAGGCCCGTGCAGCCGGCGGCCTCCGGTTCGGCGAGGAAGGCGCGCAGCATCGACGGGACGAAGTGCGCGGTGGTGACGGCCTGTTCCTGGATCAGCCGCGCCAGGTACCGCGGGTCCAGGTGACCCTTGGGACGGGCCACCACCAGTGCCGCGCCGGTGATGAGGGGCCAGAAGAACTCCCACACCGATACGTCGAAGCTGGACGGGGTCTTCTGCAGCACCCGGTCGGCCGGGGTCAGGCCGTACTCGCCCTGCGTCCACAGCAGCCGGTTGACGATGGCCGAGTGCGGTACGACGACGCCCTTGGGGCGGCCGGTCGAGCCGGAGGTGTAGATGACGTACGCCGGGTCGGCCGGGGAGACGGCCGCCGCGGGGGTGCCCTCGGCGGGCGGGAGCGCCGCCGCCTCGGGGCCGTCCAGCGTGAGGACCGTGGTGGACGCCCCGGGCAGCAGGCCCAGTGTCGCGGTGTCCGTCAGGACGGCGACCGGGCGGGCGTCCTCGATCATGTAGGCGATACGGTCGGCCGGGTAGCCGGGGTCCACGGGCAGGTAGGCGGCGCCGGACCGCAGGACGGCGGCCAGTGCCACGAGCAGCTCGCTGGAGCGGGGCAGCGCGACGGCGACCGCCGCGCCGGGGCCCGCGCCCTGCCGGGTGAGCCAGGCGGCGACCCGCTCGGCCCGCGCGTCCAGCTCGGCGTAGGTCAGCTCGCTGCCCTCGAACACCATGGCGGTGGCCTCAGGGGTACGGGCCACCTGCTCGGCCAGGAGCGCGGTGAGGGTGGTGTCCGGGACGGGGTGGGCGGTGCCGGGCGCGGACAGCAGCCGTGCCTCGTCCTCGCCGAGCAGGTCGACGCGGCCCAGGGGGCTGTCCGGCGTGGTGGCGAAGGCGGTGAAGGCGCGGCGGAGCCGGTCCGCGACGGCCCGTACCTGTTCCTCGGTCAGCGCGTCGGGCCGGTAGCCCAGTTCGAGGCGCAGACGGGTGCCCGGCAGGACGGTCAGCGCGAGCGGGTAGTGCACGCCCTCGTCGCCGCCCGCGTCCTCCAGGCGCAGGCCGGGGGCGAGTTCGGCCAGCGAGTCGGGGTCGAACGGGTAGTTCTCCACGACGGCCAGGGTGTCGAACAGCTCGCGCCCGCCGACGGCCCGCTGCACCTCGGCCAGCCCCAGGTGCTGGTGCGCGACTAGCGCGGACTGCTCCTCCTGGAGGCGGGCCAGGGCCCCCGCGAACGGCTCGGCCGGGGGCAGGGTGGCCCGTACCGGCACGGTGTTGACGAAGACACCCACCATCGACTCGACGCCGGACAGTTCGGCAGGCCGCCCTGAGACGGTGGTGCCGAAGACGACGTCACCGCGGCCGAGGGTCCGCGCCAGCGTGAGCGCCCAGGCGCCCTGGACGACGGTGCCCAGCGTCAGGCCGCGCGCCCGGGCGACGACGGTCACGGAGGACGTCAGTGCCGGGTCGAGCTCGACGACGACCTTGCGTGGCGGCTCGGTGACCGACTCGGCGGCGCCGGGCGCGACCAGGGTCGGGCCGTCCAGGTCCACGAGCGCCACCCGCCACGCCCGCGCCGCGGCGTCGCGGTCCTGCGCGGCGAGCCAGTCCAGGTAGACCCGGGGGGAGGCCGCGGGCGGCAGCGGACGGCTTCCGTCGCCCGCGTAGTGGGCGAACAGCTCCTGCACCAGCAGCGGCTGCGACCAGCCGTCGAGCACGATGTGATGGTTGGTCAGCACGAGCCTGTGCAGCCCGTCCGCCAGCCGCAGCAGTCGGAACCGGAGCAGCGGCGGCTGCCCGAGGTCGAACCCGCGGTCGGCGTCCAGGGTGGTGAGCCGCCCGGCCTCCCGCTCCCGCTCCGCGTCCGGCAGCCCGGACAGATCGTCGAAGCTCCACGGCACGTCCACCCGGGACGGGATGAGCGCCGCCGCTTTGCCCTGGCGGTTGCGGCGGAAGGCGGCCCGCAGGCCGGGGCGGCGGTCCAGCAGGGCCTGGGCCGCGGCACGCAGCCGCGGTTCGTCCAGCGGTCCCCGCAGGGTGAGCGTGAGGTGCCCCGCGTAGACGTCGTGGCCGTCGCCGTCGAGCTCCGCCCGGAACAGCAGGCCCTCCTGGAGCGGGGTCAGCGGGAGGATGTCCTCCAACCGGGAACGGGCGTTCACGAAAGCCTCCAGTCGGCCTCGAAGTCGTCGATCTCGTCCTGGGTGAGCGAGATCAGGGAGAGGTCGGAGGGAGTCCAGCCCCCCGCGTCGGACGTGTCGGTGTGGGTCACCAGCGCCGACAGGTATGCCAGCCAGCTGTCGGCGAGGGACCGCACGTCCGCCGCGTCCAGTGCCTCGCCCGCGTACGACCAGGTGACGCTCAGTCGCGGGCCGTCAGGCGTGCCCGCCACATGGGCGTCGATCTCCAGCGCGTGTGCGAGGGGCAGCGCCGGATCCACGCCGTGGAACAGGCCGTCGTCCCCGGCGACCGGCTGCCACGGCTCTTCGGAGCCGCTCGTGCCGAACCGCCCGAGGTAGTTGAAGGAGATCTCGGGCACGGGCAGCCCGGCGAGTCCGGCGGAGGTGTCGGGGTTGAGGTGGCGCAGCGCCCCGAACCCGAGACCGCCGTCGGCCACGGCCCGCAGTTGCTCCTTGACGGCCTTCAGCGCCCGGCCCGCCGCCGGTCCGCCGGAGCGGGCCTCGGCGAGGTCGACGGCGCCCGGGTCGAGCCGCACCGGGTGGACGGTGGTGAACCAGCCGACGGTCCGGGCCAGATCGGTGCCCTCCGCGATCGACTCCTCGCGGCCGTGGCCCTCCAGCTGCACGCTGACGCCCTGGTCCGCGGCTCCCGCCGCCGGGGTGCCTCGGCGGCGCTCGGCGACCGCCAGGACCAGCGCCGTCAGCAGGACGTCCTCGACGTTCGCGTGGAAGGCCGCAGGCACCCGGGTCAGCAGCGCCTCGGTGTCCTCGGTGCTCACCGAAGCGGTGTGCCGACGGGACGTTGCGGCGGTGTCCCGGGCGGGATCCAGCGGACGGGCCGTCAGCGGTGCTGTGCGCCCGCCGAGGGCGCGCGCCCAATCACCGGCCTGGCGGACGGTTGTCTCGCGCCGGGCGTACGTGCGGAGCAGCTCGCTCCAGGCGCGCAGCGACGTGCCCGTGGGCGGCAGCGGCTCGCCACGCCACGCCGCGTCGAGGTCGGCGCACAGGACGCGCCAGGAGACTCCGTCGACCACCAGGTGGTGGATGACGAGCACGAGGCGGCCGGGCAGGCCGGCGCTGTCCGGCTCCCACCACACCGCCTGGACCATGACGCCGGACTCCGGCCGCAGCCGCTCTCTGGCGGCCGCCGCCTCGGTGGCCGGGTCCGCCCCGGCCCGCCGCAGCACGTCCTCGGCCCGCACCGAGCCGGGCGGCGTGGCGTCCAGCTGCCAGGTGCCGTCATCGGCGTGCACCAGCCGCGACCTCAGGGCCGGATGGTGGTCCAGGAGGGACTGGAGCACGGCGGTGAGCCGGTCCCACGTCAGGCCCGCGGGAGTGGTGAGGGTCATGCCCTGGCTGTAGCCGTCGACGGATGCCGCAGGGGCGGCCGACGTGGCGAGTTCCCGCAGCCACGCCATGATCGGCGTCTCCGGTATCCGCCCGACGCCGTCGTCCGCCGTCCGGTCGGGCGCGGACTGCGCCGGGCGGGCCACGGCGGCCAGGGCGGCCGGGGTCTGGTGGCGGAAGACGTCACGGGGACCGACGGTCCAGCCGGCCGCGCGGGCGCGGCTGACCAGTTGGAGGGAGATGATGCTGTCGCCGCCCAGCTCGAAGAAGTTGCCGTCGGCGTCCACCGTGTCCTGGCCGAGCAGCGTGGCGAACAGCTCGCAGAACAGCTTCTCCGTATCGGTGACGGGGGCGCGTCCGCCGCCCTGCTCGGGCAGTTCGGGAACCGGCAGCGCGGCGCGGTCCACCTTGCGGTTGGCCGACTGCGGCAGCCGCTCCATCGGCACCCACAGCGAGGGCACCATGTGCTCCGGCAGCAGGGCCGCCGCATGCGTGCGCCACACGTCGGCGTCGGCCGGGTGGCCCGGCGCGGGCACCACGTAGGCGACGAGGCGGCGCGATCCCGGCAGGTCGTCGCGGGCGATCACGGCGACCTCGGCGACGCTCTCGTGCCGCCCGAGGACGGCCTCGATCTCCCCGGGCTCGATGCGGAAGCCCCGGATCTTCACCTGGTGGTCGGCCCGGCCCAGGCACTCCAGTTCACCGTCGGCGGTCCAGCGGGCCAGGTCGCCCGTGCGGTACATACGGGATCCCGGCGGCCCGTACGGGTCGGCGGTGAACCGCTCGGCGGTCAGCGCCGCGCGGCCGAGGTAGCCGCGGGCGAGTCCCGCGCCCGCCAGGTACAACTCACCCGTGACGCCCGGAGGGACGGGGCGCAGCCGCTCGTCGAGGACATACGCGGTGGCGCCCCTGATGGGCCGTCCGATCCGGGGCGCGCCCTCGCCGGTGACCCGGGCGACGATCGAGTCCACGGTGCACTCGGTCGGACCGTAGAAGTTGTACGCCGTCGTGGCCGGGTGCGCGCCGAGCTCCCGCCACAGCGAGTCGGGCATGGCGTCGGCGCCGGGACCCAGCAGGGCGGGCCGGTGCCGGCCCTCGTCCAGCAGGCCGTGCTGGATGAGCTGCTGGAGGTGGGCCGGGGTGAGGTCGAGGTAATCGATCCGCTCCCGGGCGACGTACGCGGCCACGGCCTCGGCGTCCGGGTACGTCAGCTCGTCCAGGACGTGCAGCTCGTGCCCGCCCACCATCAGAACGACCGGGTCGAGCGAGGCGTCGAAGGCGAACGAGGCGATGTGCCCCACCCGCAGTCGGCGCCCGCCTACCTCGGGCACCTCGGGCGGGAACAGCGTGGAGGTGTGCGCCGCGTACAGGTTGACCAGGTTCGCGTGGGTCACCACCACACCCTTGGGGCGGCCGGTGGAGCCGGAGGTGTAGATGACGTACGCGGCGGCACCGGGCTCGGCCTGGCGAAGGGCGACAGGCTCAGTCGGCTCCTCCGCATCCACGAGGACGACGGGGAGGTCCGGCCGCTGCGGCAGGGCCCCGGCCAGCTCACGGGTGGTGAGCACACACACCGGCCGTGCGTCGTCCAGGGTCTGCGCCAGCCGCTCCGCCGGGTAGTTCGGGTCCAGCGGGAGGAACGCGGCCCCGGAGCGGAGCACGCCGAGCAGTGCGGGGACCATCTCGTGGCGGGGCAGCGCCAGCGCGACGAACCGCTCCGGTGTCGCGCCGTGCGCGGCGGCCAGCCGGGCGATCCGCTCCACCCGGGCGTCGAGGTCGGCGTACGTGAGCCGCTCCACGGCGCCGGAACCAGAGCTCAGGACCAGCGCGACCGCGTTCGGGGTCTCGCGGACCCGCCGGGCGAACGCCTCGTGCAGCGGGGGCGCGGCGGGCGTCGGCACGGGCGCGGCCACCAGCGCGGCCCGCTCCTGCCGCGTCAGCAGGTCGTGGTCGCCGAGCGGCACGTCGGGCCGGGCGACGGCGGCCGTGAGCAGCCGCAGCAGACGACTCGTCAGCTCCTGGACCGTCTCCGGGTCGAACAGGTCGGCGCTGTACTCGGCGAAACCGCTCACCTGGTCGGGGGCGCCGTCCGGGTCGAAGCCCTCGATGAACGTCAGGCTCAGATCGAACGTCGCCGTACCGGTGGACACGACCTGCGGCCGGGTCCGGACGCCCGCCACGGGCAGCTCCGAGGCCGTCCCGGTCTGGTGCACCACCATCACCTGGAACAGCGGATGACGGGCCGTGGACCGCGGTGGATTGAGGATCTCCACCAGCCGCTCGAACGGCAGGTCCTGGTGCTCGAACGCGGCCACGGCCGTGTCCCGCACGCGCCGCAGCAGCGCCTCGAACGACGGGGCCCCCGAGGTGTCGTTGCGCAGGACGAGCGTGTTGACGAAGAAGCCGACGAGGTCGTCGAGCGCCTCCTCACCGCGTCCGGCGACGGGCGTGCCGATCGGGATGTCGTCCCCGGCGCCGAGCCGGCTCAGCAGGGCCGCCACGGCCGCCTCGTAGACCATGAACGGCGTGACGCCGAGCGTGGCGGACAGCGTCCGCACCCGCCGGGCCACCTCCGGTTCCACGGTGAACCGCACCATGCCACCCCGGCCCGAGGACTCGGCCGGACGGGGTCGGTCCGCGGGCAGCCGCAACTCGTCGGGAGCGCCCCGCAGGGCCTCCTTCCAGAAAGCCGCCTGACGGGCCGTCAGGCTCGCCGGGTCCTCGGCGTCCCCGAGCAACTGCCGCTGCCAGACGGCGAAGTCGGCGTACCGGACGGGCAGCGCGGGCCACTGGGGCGCGCCTCCGGCCAGCCGGGCCCGGTAGGCGTCGGCCAGGTCCCGGACCAGGACCGGCAGGGACTGCCCGTCACCGGCGATGTGGTGCAGCAGGAGCAGCAGGACATGCTCCTCGGGGCCGGTTTCGAACAGGACGACGCGCAAAGGCGGTTCGTCGGCGAGGGCGAAGACGTGCGCGGCAGCCGAGGCCAGCTCGCCCTCCACGGCCTCGGGCGTCGTACGGCGCACCTCCAGCCGCGGTCCCCGCTCCGGCGGCAGGACGACCTGGCACGGCGAGCCGTCGCGCTCGGGGAAGACCGTGCGCAGGATGTCGTGCCGTTGCGCGACGTCGGCGACGGCGGACGCGAGGGCAGAGGCGTCCAGCGGACCGCTGACGCGGAGCGCGGTGGGGATGTTGTACGCCGCGCCCGGTTCCTCCAGCCGGTGCAGCAGCCACAGCCGCTGCTGCGCGAAGGACAGCGGCGCCGGGTCGCCGGCCGTCCCTCCGGTCAGCGCCGGGCGGCGAGGGACGTCTCGACCGTCGGCCCCCTCGACGATCCGCGCGAGTCCGGCGGGCGTCGGCGCGTCGAACAGCGCGCGCAGGACGGGCCGGGTGCCGAACTCGGCCTCGATCCGGGTGATCAGACGCGCGGCGAGCATGGAGTGGCCGCCGAGCAGGAAGAAGTCGTCGTCCGGGCCGACCGCCGGTATCTCCAGTACACCGGCGAAGAGTTCGCACAGCTTCGCCTCGGCGGCGGTGGCGGGCGCGCGCCCGGCCGACCGTTCGTACACCGGGGCGGGCAGCGCCCTGCGGTCCAGCTTGCCGTTGCTGGTCAGCGGCAGCCGCTCCAGCGCGACGATCGCGGCGGGCACCATGTGCGCGGGCAGGGTGGCGGCCAGGTCCTCCCGCAGCCGGTCCGTGTCCGGTGCGGCGGCTCCCTCGGCGGGCACCACATAGGCGACGAGGCGCAGGTCGCCGGGCTGGTCCTCGCGCGCGATGACGGCGGCCTGGGCGATCCCGGGGGCGCGGCGCAGCAGTTGCTCGATCTCGCCGGGTTCGATGCGGAAGCCGCGGATCTTGACCTGGTGGTCGACCCGGCCGAGGTACTCCAGCACTCCGTCGGCGGTCCACCGGGCCAGGTCGCCGGTGCGGTACATCCGGGTGCCGGGTGCGCCGAACGGGTCGGCGACGAACCGTTCCGCCGTCAGTGCGGGGCGGCCCCGATAGCCGCGGGCGAGACCGTCACCGGACACGTACAGCTCGCCGGGCGAGCCGGGCGGCACCGGTTGGAGCCGGTCGTCAAGAAGACGGGCGGCCGTGTTGTGCACGGGGTGGCCGATCGGCACGACCGTGCCGGAGTGGTCCGGGCGACAGGTCCACAGGGTGGCGTCGACCGTGGTCTCGGTGGGGCCGTAGGAGTTGAACATGCGGGTGGTGACCGACCAGCGCCGCATCAGCTCGGGCGGACAGGCCTCGCCCGCGACGATCAGCGTGGCACCGGCGGGCAGCGACCGCTCGTGCGGCAGCGTGGCCAGCACGCCCGGAGGCAGCGTCAGATGGGTGACCTGGTGCCGGTCGCAGAACTCGGCGAGCGGCGGGCCCAACCGCTTGTCGGTGGGGACGACGACGAGCGTGGCGCCCGTCAGCAGGGCCATGGTCCACTCCCACACCGAGGTGTCGAAGCTGAACGACGCGAACTGCAGCACCCGGCTGCCCGGGCCGGCGCCCAGTTCCTCCGCCATGGTGGACACCAGGCTGGGTATGCCCTCGTGCGTGACCACCACGCCCTTGGGGCGGCCGGTGGAGCCCGAGGTGTAGATGAGGTACGCGGCGTTGTCCGGCGCCGACGGGCGGAGCGGGGCCGTGACGCCGCGGGTGGCCCGCGACTCGTCATCGAGGAGGAGCACCGGCGTCCCGTCCTGCGGCAGTCGGTCGGTGGACGCCGAGTCGGTGACCAGGAGGTGCGGGCGGGCGTCCGCCAGCATGAGCGCGATGCGGTCGGCCGGGTACTCCGGATCGACGGGCAGGTAGGCGGCTCCGGCCTTCATCACGGCGAGAGCGGCCACCAGGAAGTCACCGGAGCGGGGCAGGGCCACGCCGACGACGGCCTCCGGACTGGCGCCGAGGGCCGCCAGTTCGCCGGCCAGCCGGTCGGAGCGCTCGTCCAGTTCGGCGTAGGTGAACCGGTTTTCGCGGCCACCGTCCGTCTCCCAGACGAGGGCGGTGGTGTCAGGGGTGCTCCGCACACGCGCCCGGAACAGCTCCGGCATGGTGGCGCGCTCCAGCGGACGCCGGTCGCTGCCCCATGTCGTCAGTACCCGCTCGCGTTCCGCGGCGTCGAGCAGGTCGAGGTCGCCGAGAGGGGTGTCAGGGGCGGCCAGCGCCGCCTCCAGGAGCCGTTCGAAGCGGCCGAGGAGCCGCTCGACCGTGTCCTGCGTGTACAGGTCGCGGCGGTAGGTGGTGTCCAGGGTGAGCGTGCCGGCGGTGTCCAGGACGGCGGACACGGCGAGGTCGAACGCGGCGGCGTTGCCCGGCACCGGACGCTCCGTCAGCCGTACGCCGGGCAGTTCGAAGCCCTCCCAGACGTCGCTGCGCAGCGAGAACATGACATCGAAGAAGACGTGGTGGCCCGCGGCGCGCTCGGGGCGCAGCTCCTGGACCAGCGTGTCGAACGGCACCGCCTGGTGCGCGTACGCGCCCAGGCAGACCTCGCGCACGTGCTGCAGGAAGGCACGGAAGGTGGTGTCCGGGGTGGCGTGGGTGCGCAGTACGAGCGTGTTGCCGAAGTTGCCCACCAGCCGCTCGGCATCGGAGTCCGTGCGCAGGACGGCGGGGGAGCCGACGAGGACGTCGGGTGCGCCGGCGGCTCGGTGCAGCAGGGTGGTGAAGGTGGCCAGCAGGGCCATGAAGGGGCTGACGCCCTCGGTGCGGCACAGCGCGTGCATCCGTTCGCGCAAGGACACGGGCAGCGTGCGCACCAGCCGCCCGCCCTCCTCGGCGCGGGCAGGGGAGCGGGGGAAGTCCGTGGGCAGCGGGAGCGGCGCCGGCGGATCCGCCAGCCGCTCGCGCCAGTGGTCGAGGTCGGCCGCGCTCCAAGGGGCGTGCCGCTGTTCGCGTACGGCGAGGTCGGCGTACTGGACGGGCAGTTCGGGCAGAGCATCACCCTTGTAGACGGCGGCGACCTCGCGCAGCAGGACCTGCCAGCTGCCGTCGTCCCAGGCGATGTGGTGGGCGACGAGCACGAGCACGTGCTCGTCCGCGGCGAGGCGCAGGATCTCCAGCCGGACGGGGGTGTCCGCCGACAGGTCGAAGGGGCGCCGGGCCAGCCGGGACGCGGCCGCGTCCACCGCGGCGTCCTGGTCCTCGGGTGCGAGCGCCGTCAGGTCTGTCTCGCCGATGACCGGCTCGGCCTCCGGGACGAGAACCTGCACCGGCTCACCGTCGTCACCGGGTCGGTAGACGGTGCGCAGTACGTGATGGCGCTGGATCACGGTGCGCAGCGCCTGCCGCAGCGCCGGAACGGACAGTTCACCGGAGAGGCGCACTGCCACACAGATGTTGTACGCGGTGCCGTGCGGCTCCAGCTGGTGCAGCAGCCACATCCGGCGCTGCGCAGAGGAGAGCGGGGCCGGGCCGTCTGCGCGGTTCACGGAAGCGTGGGGGGATTCGTCCTTGTTGTCCGGCCGTCGAGCGATACCGCGAGCAGCGAGTTGACGCCTCAGCAGCTCACGGCGTCTATCGTTCGCGTCATTACTGTGGCCGATGTTCGCACCCGACAAGAAGGCTCACGTCCCCTCAAGGCCTGACTATTGGGCCGAACCATAACTTAGGATAGCCTTATCTTGCTATCGTGATGCGCGCTCGCCGGGCAGCCCACCGGCGGGGACATAAACCCCAAGGTGGAGGACCCGGTTTGCGCATCAGAGAACTGGCCCTGGATCTGTCGCCTCTGCGGGACAAGGGTCCGCTGCGTCTGGTTCTGGCCACTCGTGTCCTCGCTCTGCTCTGCATAGGGCTGACCTCCGTCGGCGTGGTCGTGCAGGTCTACGAGCAGACCCGTTCGTCGACGCAGGTCGGTGCCGTCAGCCTCGTGCTGGGTACCGGCCTCCTGCTCGGTTTCATGGTGGGCGGTGTACTTGCCGACCGCAGGGACCGCAAGGGCCTGATCCTCGTCGGCAGCACCTGGGCCGTTGTCACCTTCACCGCGCTGGCGGTGAACTCGGCTGCCGACCATCCGGCTCTCTGGGTCGTCTATGTCTCCGGCGCCCTGTTCGGCTTCACCGAGGGCGTCGCCGAGACCGCGCTCACCGCCGTCGTGCCCGCCCTCGTGAGTGAAAATCACGTCCCCGCCACCGGCGCGCTCGTGACGGTGACCACCACCCTCGGCTCCATAGCCGGCCCCATGCTCGGCGGCGTGCTGATCGCCGGCCCGGGACTCGCCGCCACCTTCGCGATCGCGGCGGCCGGAACGGCGGCCACGACGCTGCTGCTGACCCGGCTCGGTCCCATGCCGCCGACAGGCAACCCCGGCGACGCCGGCGCCCAGGGGGAACCCGCGCTCTCGACGTGTCCTGAGCCCGGGTCGACGGCCCCGGAGCCGGTCACGGCCGTGTCCGTGGCCCAGGGCAGACCGGAGACGGGGGAGGCGTCCGCCGTCGGCTCGGTGGTGCCCACCCTCGCCAGTGGCCCTTCGAGCTCGGGCGCCACCCCCGCCGCCCCGCGGAACGACCGCCCGCAACCGGCGGATCCCGCGCCCTCGACGCCGTCTGAGCCGGGGGCGGCGACCCTGCGGGCGGAGTCCGGAATGTCGGAGCCGCAGCCAGGCGTACTCGCGTCGCTGCGCGAAGGGTTCGCCTTCATCCGGGGCAGCCGGGTCGTCGCCGCCGTCCTCGTCGTGGACCTGTGTGCCGCCCTCTTCGCCACCCCGACCGCCCTCTACCCCGAGTTCGCCGACGAACGCTTCGGCGGCGGCCCGGAGTTGGTGGGCCTGCTCACCACCGCGCCGATGATCGGCGCCGCCGTGGCCTCGCTGACCTCCGGATGGACCGGCCGAACCCGCCGTCAGTGGCGGGTGCTCTGCGCGGCGGTCGCCGTGTGGGGGCTTGCCTGCCTCGGGTTCGGTCTGAGCCCGCTCCTCGGGTTCGGACTGGTCTTCCTCGGCCTCGGCGGTGTGGCCGACATCGTCTCGGAGATCATGCGCCGCACGCTGCTGATGCGGCACACCCCGGACCCCCTCCAGGGACGGGTGAGCAGTCTCTGGCTCGCCCAGGCCATGACGGCACCGGCGCTGGGCGGTGTCCTGGCCGGACTCGCCTCGTCGGCCGTGGGCCCGGCAACTGCCGTCGCCGGAGGGGGAGTCCTGTGCCTCGTCACCCTCGCGCTCGTCGCCGTGGCCTACCGCGGCCTGTGGCGGGACGCCGACGAACCCGTCACACGGGAGAGCACGGAGAAAGGGCTGACAGGGGGGAGTAACGGAGAAGCAACGGCCACCCCTTAAGTCTTGTTAATTACTACTTAGGTATGGCTATCCTTTCCACCGTGCTTTCAGATTCTCCCCCTACGCCGCGGGGGCGTGGGGGGAACCCCCGCCGGACCGGGGTGCCCGCTCCACCACCCACGACGGCTCCGCGTCGGACCATCCCGCACAGTGTGGCCCTCCCCGCCTGCCTGATCGTGCTGGTGCTGCTCTGTGCCTGCTCCCTGGCACTCGGCACCAAGTGGATCGCACCCGACCGGGTCTTCGACCTCCTGCTGAACCCGGACGGATCCGAGGAGTCCGGAATCGTCCGTCAGATGCGACTGCCGCGAACCGAGTTCGGACTCGTCGTCGGGGCGGCGCTGGGCATGGCGGGAGCCCTGATGCAGGGCCTCACCCGCAACCCGCTCGCCGACCCTGGCCTCCTCGGCGTCAGCGCCGGAGCCGCCCTCGGTGTCGTCGTCACGACCGGACTGCTCGGCATCACGGTTGTGTACGGCTACGTCTGGTTCGCGTTCGCCGGAGCGCTGGCCGCGACCGCCCTGGTCTACGCGTTGGGCGGCGCGGGACGTGGCGGGGCGACCCCCGCCAAACTGGCCCTCGCCGGAGCCGCGGTCTCGGCGCTCCTGCAGTCCCTCGTCTTCGCTGTTCTGCTCTTCGATGCCGCCGCGCTCGGCGACTACCGCTTCTGGGCCGTGGGGTCGCTGACGGGCCAGCCCGCCGCGATCCTCGCCGACGTCCTCCCCTTCCTCGCGGTCGGCGCGCTGCTGGCGGCGTCCACCGCCCCGGCGCTCAACAGCCTCGCCCTCGGCGAGGGAGTCGCCACCGCCCTGGGCCAGAGAGTCGGTCTGGTGCGGCTGCGTGGCGCGGCCGCCGTCACCCTCCTCGCCGGAGGCGCGGTGGCGTTGTGCGGTCCGATAGCCTTCGTCGGCCTGGTCATCCCGCAGCTCGCCCGGCTCCTCACCGGCCCCGACCACCGCTGGATCCTCGCGTACTCGGCGCTGCTCGGCCCGATCCTGGTCCTCGCCGCCGACATCGCCGGGCGTCTGATCGCCCGCCCCGACGAACTCCACGTCGGCATCGTGGTCACGGCTCTCGGGGCGCCGTTCTTCATCGCGCTGGTGCGCAGCCGCCGGCTTCGGGAGCTGTGAACCATGTCCGTCACCGACACCACACGCGGTGCCGCCGCCGTCCGCAGCGCGGGCGGGATAGTGGTGCGGCTGCCCCGGACCAGGGCCTCCTGGATCGTCAGGCCGCGCAGCGTCCTCGTCAGCCTGCTGCTGGCCGCCGCGGTGGCCGCCGCGTTCGTCGTCGAACTCGCTTTCGGGGAACTGGACCTGCCCCTCACCGACGTCGTCGGCAGCCTCACCGGCGGCGGTGACTCGGCGACCGCCATGGTGGTGCACGAGCTTCGGCTGCCCCGTGCCCTTGTGGGGCTCCTGTGCGGTGCCGCCTTCGGTGTCGCAGGCGCCGTCTTCCAGACGCTGACCCGCAATCCGCTGGCCAGCCCCGACATCATCGGCGTCTCCGCGGGCGCCGGCACGGCCGCGACCGCCGGACTGCTGTTCGGGTTCGGTTCCGGCGCCGGCCTGCAGACGCTGGCACTGACGGGAGGTCTCGGCGCGGCGGCACTCATCTACGTACTCGCCTGGAAGTCGGGTACCACCGGCTACCGCATCGTGCTCGTCGGCATCGGGATCGCCGCCCTGTGCACCAGCGCCACCAGCTATCTGCTCCTCAAAGCCGGTGTCTACCAGGCCCAGCAGGCCCTGATGTGGCTCACCGGCAACCTCAACGCACGTGACTGGTCGCACGTCGGCCCGCTGGCCGTCGCGCTCGCCGCACTGCTGCCGTGCGTGGTGCTGCTCGCGCCCTGGCTGGCCGGCCTGCAGTTCGGCGACGACACCGCGAAGGCGCTGGGCCTGCCGGTGCAGACCGCGCGGATGGCCCTGCTGGTCGTTGGCGCAGCCCTGGTGTCCTTCGCCACGGCGGCGGCCGGGCCCATCGCCTTCGTCGCCCTGATCGCGCCTCAGATCGCCGTGCGCCTGGTCGGCGTACCCGGACCCGCGCTGCTGCCGTCCGCCCTGGTCGGGTCCCTCGTCGTTCTGCTGGGTGATGTGGCGGGACGCCAGTTGCTGCCGGGCACCGAACTTCCCGTGGGCGTCGTGACCGGTGTACTCGGCGCCCCGTGCCTGCTCTGGCTGCTCAGCAGGTCCAACCGCATCGGCTCAGGAGGCTGACCGTGGAAGAACGACCCCAGGGGCTCGCCGCCGAGGGCCTAACCCTGGCGTACGACGGCCGCCACGTGGTGGACGCCCTCGACGTCACGATCCCGGCCGGCCGCGTCACCGCCGTGGTCGGGTCGAACGCCTGCGGCAAATCGACGCTGCTGCGCGGCCTGTCACGGCTGCTGACGCCGAAACAGGGCGCCGTCTACCTGGACGGCACGCTCATCCACACGCTGCGGAGCAAGGAAGTCGCGCGCAGGCTCGGCATGCTGCCCCAGTCGCCGGTCGCCCCGGACGGCATCACCGTGCTCGACCTCGTCAAACGCGGCCGCAGCCCGCACCAGTCGTGGTGGCGGCAGTGGTCGCCCGAGGACGAGGAAGCCGTCCACGGTGCCCTGGAGGCGACCGGGCTGCTGGAGCAGGCCGAGCGCAGCGTGGACGAGTTGTCGGGCGGTCAGCGCCAGCGCGCCTGGATCGCCATGGCGCTCGCCCAGGGCACCCCTGTCCTGCTCCTCGACGAGCCCACCAACCACCTCGACCTCACGCACCAGATCGAGATCCTGGACCTGGTGGTCGACCTCAACCGCGAGCAGGGACGCACCGTCGTCCTGGTGCTGCACGACCTCAACCACGCGTGCCGGTACGCCGATCACGTCATCGCCATGAAGGACGGCCGGATCGTCGCGGAGGGAGCTCCCGCCGACGTGATCAGCCGCGAGCTCATCGCCGAAGTCTTCGGGCTGAGTTGCACCGTCATCGAGGACCCGGCCGGTGGCGGCCCGCACATCATCCCCTTCGGCCGTCACCACGGTGGCCGCGTGGAGCGAAAACAGGCAGCCTCCGTCTCCGACACCGCCGTCACCGCCCACTGACTCGCCGGCCACGGCCGGCGAACCCCACCCCCCCCGCACCACCCGTCCAGCACAACCCGCGGCGAACCGCCGCTCGGAAGGACAGCCATGCCCGTCTTCAATACCCCCGCCGGAGAGTCCGCTCAGGCCGCCCGCCTCGACCGCCGCCGCTTCCTCGCCCTGGGTGGCGCGCTGGCCGCCACCGGCCTGCTGGCCGCCTGTGGGGACTCGGACAGCGGCAACGACTCCGGGAAGGACGGATCCGCGAAGGACGCCGCCTCCTCGGGCCCGTGGACCTTCACCGACGACCGCGGTAAGAAGATCAAGCTGCCCAAGCGCCCCGAGCGGATCGTCGCCCAGTCCCACCCGGCCGCCGCGCTGTGGGACTTCGGCATCCAGCCGGTCGGCATCTTCGGCCCGCAGAAGACCCCGGACGGCGACCCCAGCCCTCAGATCGGCAACATCGACCTGTCGAAGACCACCTCGGTCGGCACCGCGTTCGGCGAGTTCCAGATGGAGAAGCTGATCTCCCTCAAGCCGGACCTGATCGTCACCATCGCCTACGGCCCGATGATCTGGTACATCCCGGAGGAGGTCATCAAGAAGGTCGAGGCGGTCGCCCCGATCGCGGTCATCCAGCTCATGGGCGTGGCCGTGCCGGACGCCGTCAAGCGCTTCGGTGAGCTGGCCGCCGCGCTCGGTGCCGACCCGGAGAGCGCCGAGATCAAGAAGGCCAAGGCGGACTTCGAGGCCGCCGCGGCCGCCGTGACCAAGGCGGCCAAGGCCAAGAAGGGCCTGTCTGTCGCGGTGGTCTCGGGCACCAAGGAGAACTTCTTCGTCGCCGACCCGTCCTTCCACGGCGATGTGAAGTACTTCCAGCAGCTGGGCCTGGACATCGTCAAGCCCGCCAAGCCGGACGCCGGCTTCGAGGCGCTCAGCTGGGAGGAGGCCGGCCGCTACAAGGCCGACCTGATCCTCGAGGACTCCCGCCCGGAGGGTGGGCTGACCCACAAGCAGATGGACGCCTACCCGACGTGGAAGGGCAGCCCCGCCGTCAAGGCCGGCCAGGTCACCGACTGGCAGACGGAGACGCCGTTCACGTACCAGCGCTTCACCAAGGTGCTGAACGACCTCGCCGCCGCCGTCGAAAAGGCCCGCGTCGACGTCGTCTGATGCCTGCGCAAAGGCCCCTGCCGTGTGGCAGGGGCCTTTCCTCGTGTTGTCCGGTCGGGGTTATCCGGCCGTGGAAGCGTCGATCAGGCTCTTCGGGCGCAGGTCGGTCCACTCGGCCTCGATGTGGGCGACGGCCTCGGCGCGGCCGACCGGGCCGAGGACGGACCGCCAGCCTTCCGGGACGGTCTGGAAGGACGGCCACAGCGAGTACTGGCCCTCGTCGTTGACCAGCACGAGGAAGGTGCCGTTCTCGTCGTCGAAGGGGTTGGTCATGGGGATGACGCCTTTCGTGGTGGGTCGTGCGGGGAGTGTGGTGGTCTCAGGCGCGGTCGCGCTCGTCCAGCATCCGACGGAGAGCTCGCTTGTCGATCTTCCCGATGGCCGTCAGCGGAAGGTCCGTCACCGTCTCCACTCGGTCGGGCAGTTTGAACGCGGCGACCCCACGCTCCAGCAGGAACGCCCGCAGCTCCTGGACCGTGGGCGCGGAGGGGCCGTCCGGGACGACCACCGCGCAGATCCGCTCCCCCTCCCCGGCGGGGTCCGGCACGCCGACGGCGGCGCAGCGCCGTACTCGCGGATGCGCGCTCACATGGCTCTCGACCTCCTCGGCGGAGACGCTTTCGCCGTTGCGGTCGATGGTGTCCTTGACCCGGCCCTCCACGATCAGGTGGCCGGAGGGCAGTTGGCGGACCAGGTCCCCGGAGCAGTAGTAGCCGTCGGGCGTGAACGCGGTGGCGTTGACCTCGGGGGCGCGGTAGTAGCCGCGCAGCGTGTAGGGGCCGCGCACCAGCAGCTCGCCGGCCTCACCGGGCGCGACGGGCCGGCCGTCCGCGTCCACGATGCGCAGCTCGTCGTCCGCGCTCAGCGGCCGGCCCTGAGTGAGGGCCACCGTCTCCGGATCGTCGTCGGAGCGGGTGTAGCTGAGCAGGCCCTCGGCCATGCCGAACACCTGCTGCACCGAGCAGCCGAGAGTGTCCGGGATGGTACGGGCCAGGTCGGCGGAGAGCTTCGACCCGCCGGCCTGGAGCACACGCAGGCTGGAGATGTCCGCGGGGTCCCACTCCGCCGCGTCGATCCACAGCGGGATCAGCGGCGGCACCAGAGCGGTGTGCGTGACCCGTTCGGCCTCGATCAGCGGGAAGGCGTCACCGGGTGCGGGGGATGGGGACAGCACCACGCGGCCGCCCACCGACAGCGTACCGAGCATGCCGGGGCAGGCCAGCGGGAAGTTGTGGGCGATGGGCAGGCAGGCGAGGTACACCGCCTCGTCCGACAGCTGGCACGCCTGCGCGCTGGCACGCGCGTTGAAGCCGTAGTCGTTGTGGGTGCGGGGGATCAGCTTGGGGACGCCGGTGGTGCCGCCGGACACCAGCAACAACGCGACGTCGGCCGGATCCGGGTCGGGGAAGTCCCTGGGGTCCGCGTCCGCCTTGGCGAGCGCCGTGTACGGGCCGGGGTCGCCCGCGACGAGCACATGCCGCAGGTCAGGCGCCTGAGCCTGCACGGCGGCGGCCAGCTCCCGGTAGTCGAATCCGGCGTACTCGTCGGCGATGACGTACGCCACGGCTCCCGACAGCCGGGCCAGGTGGCCGATCTCGGTGATGCGGTGCGCGGGCAGGGTGAGGGCGGGAATCGCCCCGAGCCGGGCCAGCGCGAAGAACAGGACGGGGAACGCGCCGTTGTTGGGCAACTGAACCAGGATCCGGTCACCGGCGCGTATGCCGAGATTCGCGAGGCCCGCGGCCATCCGATCCGCGCGTTCGTCCAGCTGACGGTATGTCAGTCTGTCCTTTTCTGCGACGATCGCGGTGCGATCACCGAATTCAGCCGTCCAATCGCGCAGCAGGGTTCCCAGGGTCCGGCCGTCCCAGTGACCGGCCGCGACGTAACGGGCCGCGGTCTTGGCGGGCCACGGGGTCAGCCCCGAGGACAAGGGCGTGGGAGGCACGGTGGCGTTTTCGGTCACGTTCGGCTCGACTCTCGTGGGCCGGAGGGCGGCTGGCGCTCCTCGCTGGTATCCGCTCGTCATGGGTGGTGGCCGCCTGTGCTGCTTTCGGGCATCCACAAACAGGTGTGGTTAGGTTAACCTAAGTCCCGTCATCGCACATCTCCTGTCGCGAAGGAGCCGGGAATGGCCATTTCTCCTGCCCAAGGGTGACTTGAGAAGGCTTCACCAACCTGCTCGAACGGTCCGAGTGGCCTTGCCCTGGCCGGAACGCGACTCTCATCACGACACGATGTCCTAGGAAGAAGCCGCTTCATGCTGTCGATCGACGACCTCCGGCGGGTGGTCACCGACCTCCTCGGCCCCGGCGCCGCGCCTCCCGGTGACCACGACAACCTCATCGAACTCGGCCTGGACTCGCTCAAGCTGATGAGGATCGCGGACCGATGCCGACGCACCGGGCTGGACGTGGGCTTCGCCGACCTGGCGCGCCGTCCCACCCTGGCGGGCTGGGGTGGCCTGCTCGCCGAAGCGGCGCCCGAGCCGTCCGCCGAGGCGACGCCCGCGCCTGAGAGCGCACAGATCGCCCAGCCGACGGTGTCCGGAGTGGCTGAGGTTCCTGCGGCCGACCAGGGTGAAGAACCGTTCCCTCTGGCCCTGATGCAGCACGCCTACTGGGTCGGCCGGGGCGGCTCCCATGCCCTCGGCGCGGTGGCGGCCCACCTCTACACCGAGTTCGACGGCTCCGGCGTTGACCCTTCCCGCCTCGGTGTCGCCGTCGCCGCCCTGGCGGAGCGTCACCCCATGCTGCGCGCCCGTGTCCTCGACGACGGCCGACAGGTGATCGGACCGTGGACCGGCGGCACCGAACTGCCCGTCCTCGACCTGCGCGACGCCTCCGCGCACGAGATCGAGGAACAGACCGCCCGCCTGCGGGACCAGCTCTCCCACCAGCTCCTCGACGTCGAGGCCGGACAGGTCTTCGACGTCCGCGTGACCCTGCTGCCCGAAGGCCGCACCCGCGTCCACGTGGACGTCGACATGATCGCCGCCGACGCCCGCAGCTACCGCGTGATGCTGGCCGACCTCGTCCACCTCTACGACCACCCCGAACGGCCCCTGCCACCCCTCGGTTACAGCTACTCCCAGTACCTGGCCGAACGACGCGCACAGCCCCCGCGCGAACAGGACGTGCGCTGGTGGCGCGACCGCCTCGGTGAACTGCCCGGCGCCCCCGTCCTGCCCACCCGGCCCGAGGCCGAGCGCGGCACCCCCAACCGCGTGACCCGGCTGCACCACTGGCTCAGCCCCGAGCAGCGTGCCCGCCTCACCGAGCAGGCCCGACGCCACGCCGTCACCCCCGCGGTCGCCGCCGCCACCGCCTTCGCCGAGGTCCTCGGTGCCTGGAGCGGCGAGCCGCGCTTTCTGCTCAACGTCCCGATGTTCGACCGTCGGCCGCTCCACCCCGATGTGGACCGTCTCGTCGGCGACTTCACCGGCTCCGTGATGCTGGACGTCGACCTCACCGAGACCCGCACCTTCGCCGAGCGGGCCAGGGACGCGCAGGACCGGATGCACCGGGCCGCCGTCCACTCCTCGTACTCGGGCGTCGAGGTCCTGCGCGACCTCTCTCGCGACCAGGGCTCTCAGGTCCTCGCGCCCGTCGTCTTCACCAGCGCCCTCGACCTAGGTGAACTGTTCGGCCAGGACGTGGAGAGCTGCCTCGGCGAGCCCGTGTGGATTGTCTCCCAGGGCCCCCAGGTGCTCCTCGACGCCCAGATCACCGAGCTGCATGACGGCCTCCTCGTCAACTGGGACGTGCGCGCCGACGCGTTCCCCGACGGCGTCCCGTCCGCCATGTTCGCCGCCTTCACCGACCTGATCGGCAAGGTCGCCGACGGCCGCGCCTGGGACGTCCCCGTGGGACCACTCGCCACCGAGGAGCAGCTCGCCGTCCGTGCGGACGCCAACCGCACCGACGGGCCGCTGCCCGAGCAGCCGCTCCACCACGCGTTCTTCGCCCGCGCCGCCACCACCCCCGACGCGCCCGCCGTCCTCGCCGCCGACACGGCCGTCCTCACCTACGGTCAACTGGCGGACAAGGCCCTGCGCGTGGCCGGAGCCCTGCACGAACGGGGCGTCCAGCCGGGCGATGCCGTGGCGATCCGCCTGCCCAAGGGCCCCGACCAGCTCGTGGCCGTCCTCGGCGTCCACGCCGCCGGCGCGCACTACGTGCCGATCGGCGTCGAACAGCCCGCCGCACGTGCCGAGTCCATCCGCACCCGCGCCGGGGTGACCGTGGTCCTCGGCCCCCCCGGCAGCGCGGACGACAGCGGAGCCCTCCCGCTCGACGAGGCGGCCGCCTGGCCCCGGCCCCTGCCCGAACCGGTGTTCGCCGACCCCGCCGCCGTGGCCTACGTCCTGTTCACTTCCGGCTCTACCGGCGAACCCAAGGGTGTCGAGGTCTCCCACCGCGCCGCCGCCAACACCGTCGACGACCTCGTCGAACGCCTCGGCATAGGGCCGGCCGACCGCACCCTGGCCCTGTCTGCCCTCGACTTCGATCTGTCCGTCTTCGACATCTTCGCCCCCCTGTCGGCCGGCGGAGCCGTCGTCACGGTCGACGAGCGCACCCGCAAGGACGCCTCCGCCTGGACCGGACTGGTCCGGCGGCACGCCGTCACCGTCCTCAACTGCGTGCCCGGCCTGCTCGACATGCTGCTCACCGCGGCCGAGGGCGATCCGATGGGCGACAGCCTGCGCGTGGTGCTTCTCGGCGGCGACTGGGTGGGCGTCGACCTCCCGGTCCGGCTGCACGCACAGGTCCCCGGCTGCCGCTTCCTCGGTCTCGGCGGCACCACCGAGACCGCCATCCACTCCACGATCCAGGAGGTCGTGGGCGGCCGGGTGCCCGCCCGGTGGACGAGCGTGCCGTACGGCACACCGCTGCGCAACGTCCGCTGCCGCGTCGTCGACCCGCAGGGCCGTGACTGCCCGGACTGGGTGGCGGGCGAGCTGTGGATCGGAGGCGCCGGAGTCGCGGACGGCTACCGGGGCGACCCCGAGCGGACCGCCGACCGCTTCGTCCAGATCGACGGCGTGCGCTGGTACCGCACCGGTGACCGCGCCCGCTACTGGCCCGACAGCACCCTGGAGTTCCTCGGCCGGGCCGACGACCAGGTGAAGATCCGCGGGTTCCGCATCGAACTCGGCGAGGTGGAGGCCGCGCTCGGCCGGCACCCGGCCGTCCGCCAGGCCACCGCTCTCGTGCTGCGCACCGGACCCACCCCGCGGCTGTGCGCTGTCGTCGCCACCGGCGACGGCGCCCGACCCACCGAGGAGGAGATCAGGGCCGGCGCCGCCGAGCGCGTGCCGGCCCACATGCTGCCGGACACCATCGCCGTCCTGCCCGAGATGCCGCTGACCGTCAACGGCAAGGTCGACCGGCGCGCGCTGCGCGAACTCCTCTCCGCTCAGGCGAAGGAGGGCGAGCACGAGGCGACCACGACCGCCCTGGAAGAAGTCGTCGCCCGCGTCTGGGCCCGCGTCCTCGGCGCGGAACGCGTGGGACGCCACGACGACTACTTCCAGCTCGGCGGCGACTCCATCCTCGCCACCCGGATCACCGCACAGCTGCGGGAGGCCCTCGACACCGACGACGTCTCCGTCCACGACGTCCTGTCCGCCCTCACCGTGGCGCAGCTCGCCCGGACCCTGACGGAACGGGACGCCGACGACCGGCTCGAACTCGTCGCCGAGGTCTTCCTGGAGATCGACTCCCTGTCCGAGGAGGAGATCGAGGCCCGGCTCGGCGACGGCACCGAGCAGCCGGAGCCCGCCGATGGCTGAGCAACTCCGCGGCCACGGCGCGCCCGACGCCTGGTTCCGCCGGTACGCGCCCCGGCCGGACGCCGCCGCGCGGATCGTGTGCTTCGGACCGGCTGGCGGCGCCCCCGCCTTCTACCGTGACTGGGCCCGGGCCGTGCCCGACGACATCGAGGTCCTGTCGACAGTGCTGCCCGGCCGTGAACGCCGCGCCGCCGAACCGACCCTGACCCGCATGGACGTTCTCGCGGACGCCGTCACCGCCGCGCTCGTGCCGTGGCTGGACCGCCCCACAGTCCTCTTCGGACATAGCATGGGCGCCTCAGTGGCCTTCGAGGTGACACGCCGTCTGGAGGCGTCCGGCGGACGACGCCCGGCCGGGCTGGTCGTCTCCGGCCGGCCCAGCCCGCGGCGTCTGCTGGAGGCCCCTTCGCCGGTGGCCGGTTACGACGACGACGCGATCGTCGGGTACCTGCGCCGCCTTGGCGGCACGCCCGACGAACTGCTCGACGACCCGGAAGCACGGGAGCTGATACTGCCGCCGTGCCGGGCCGACTTCCAGGTGATCGGCCGGTACACGCCCGAGTTCCACCCGCGGATCGACACGCCGCTGCGGGTCCTGCTCGGCGACGAGGACGCATCCGTACCCGCGTGGGACGCACCACGCTGGGAGGAGGTCGCCACCCGGCTTGATGGCGTCCACGTCCTGCCCGGCGGGCACTTCTATCTGCTGTCCGAGCGGCCCGCCGTCATCGACCACGTATTGCGCACACTGCGCGAGGCCGAAGCGACCCCCACCCGGACCCCCGGTTCGCCGACCTGCCCCACCCCCCACGGGACCATCCGCCACGCCGGACAAGCCGGACGAGCCGACCTTGGGAAAGAGTCCGGGAAAGAGAGAGAGAAGACGTGACCCTGGCCCCTGCCTACCACGAGCGCCGGATACCCCTGACCGGCGACGCGCTGAGCACCGCCGCGGCGCTGTCGGAGACCTCGGCCGACGCCTACGTGCTCTACGAGAACCGGGGTGCTGTCGGCTGGGCGGAAGGCGAGCACGGAAGGATCGTGGTCCACGCCGACCGGACCACGCTCGCCGTCGCGGGCGACGAGCCCGTCGTCTTCCCCGCCGACGAGGGCGTGCTTCAGGCCCTCGACAAGGCGCTGGCCGCCGTACGCGTCCAGGGCTGGCGCGCCTACGGATGGGCGGCCTTCGAGCTCAGCTACCCCCTGCACGGTCTGCCCGCCACGCCGGGTGACGCACCCCTCGCCCACCTCGCCGTCCCCGCGCGCGAGGTCAGACTGGAGGAGGGCGGCGCCCTGCTGCGCACGCTCGACCCCGACGACCTCGACGCGCTGGAGCAGCGCGTACGCTCCGCGGCCGCCCTCGGCGGCGCGGTCGGCAGCACCGAGCGGGTGGCCGCCGACGTCGAGTCGCACGATGCGGACGCCTACCGTGCCTCCGTAGCAGCGGCCGTGGACGAAATTCGCGCCGGCCACCTCACCAAGGTGATCCTGTCCCGCGCCGTTCCCGTCATGGTGCCCATCGACATGCCCGCCACCTACCTGGAGGGCCGCCGCGGCAACGACCCCGCCCGGTCCTTCCTGCTGCGCCTCGGCGGCTGGGAGACGGCCGGCTTCAGCCCCGAGATCGTCGCCCGGGTCAGCGGTCACGACCACCTCGTCACCGCCCAGCCGCTGGCCGGCACCCGCGCCCTGGAGGGCGACCCCGACGGGGACCGCGGCCGCCGCGCCGAGCTCTACCGCGACGAGAAGGAGGTCTTCGAACACGCTGTGTCCGTACGGCTCGTCGCCGAGGAGCTCGAGCGGGTCTGCACCCGGGACTCCGTGACGGTCGACGACTTCATGTCGATCAAGGAGCGGGGCAGCGTCCAGCACCTCGCGTCCCAGCTCTCCGGCTCCCTGGCGCCGGGTAGGACGGCCTGGGAGGCCGTCGGCGCGCTCTTCCCCGCGGTCACCGCCTCCGGCATACCGAAGGCCGAGGGCTGCGACCTCATCCGTCGCACCGAGAATGGGCCTCGCGGCCTCTACAGCGGCGCCGTGCTGACGGTCGACGCGGACGGTACCGTCGACGCCGCCCTGGTCCTGCGCAGTGTCTACCGTCATGAGGGCCGCACCTGGCTGCGGGCCGGCGCCGGCATCGTCGCCCACTCCCGGCCCGAGCGCGAGCTGGAGGAGACCCGCGAGAAGCTCCGCAGCGTCTCCCGATTCCTGGTCCCGGCCACCGTCGCCGAGACCGGGCAGCGCTCCGCGATCTCCGCCCCGGCCGAGCAGTCCGTTTCAGCGCTGGCCCGCTGAGCTCGACCAGGACGGACGGCGCAGGGCCGGCCGCCGCGCACCCGTGCGGCGGTCGGCCCGGCGCCCTGCGCAAGGACCAACAGGTGGACCACGACGATCACTTGACATTTCCTGCGGGACCGGGGCGTCCGCCCATCGGCGCCGCCGAGGTCTGGTGCCTCCACGCCACCACCGGCGAGGTGGAGGCGGCGACACGGATGGCAGGCGTCCTCAGCACGGAGGAGCGGCGGCGTGCCGCCGCGTTCCGTCGCCCCGCCGACCGGGACCTGTACCTGGTCGCCCATGTGGGCCTGCGGGGCCTCCTCGGCGCCCTGCTGGCCCTGCCGCCCGGCGAGGTGGAACTGCGCCGGGCCGCCTGCCCATTGTGCGGCGACCCGCACGGGCGACCGGAGACGACTGCCGACCCGCCCCTCCACTTCTCCCTCTCGCACGCCCGCGGCATGGCCCTGTGCGCCCTCGCCTCGTCCCCCGTGGGCGTCGACGTGGAGGCTTCCGCCTCCGTGCCGGATACGAGTCTGGTGCCGCACCTGCATCCGGCCGAGCGGACCGCCCTGGAACGGCTACCGGAAGAGCGGCAGGCGGAGGCGTTCCTGGACTGCTGGGTCCGCAAGGAGGCGTACCTCAAGGGCATCGGAACCGGCCTGGGCGTCGACCCGGCAACGGTGGACGTCGGCCTGGGCCCCCGTCACGGCGATGAGGAGTCTCCGGATCTAGGCAGCTGGTCACTGTCTCCGGTGCCCGTGCCGCCGACTCACAGCGCCGCCGTCGCGTTGCTGTACCCGGCGCCCCCGGTGGTCCATACGCGTCAGGCGTCGCTCGCGTCGCTCACCGCGGTCGGCCGCCTGTAGGTGGCGCGCCTTTTTGAGGAGGACACAAGCCGCGCGGATCACCCGATCCGCGCGGCTTACTCACCTCGTAGGGTTGCGATCGGGCCGAACGCAGCTCCAGCGTGCAGCACTTCACGCTGCCGCCCGCCTTGAGGAGTTCCGACAAGTCCACCCCGGTCGGGCGGAATCCTCGGTCGCGTAGCTGTTTGGTCACGCCGGTCGCGTTGTGCGGCAGGACGACGTTGAGGCCGTCGGAGGTGGCGTTGAGGCCGAACACCGCGGCGTCGGCGTCACCGGCGATCACGGCGTCCGGGAACAGCCCCTCCAGGACGGCCCGGCTGCCGGGCGAGAAGGCGGGCGGATAGTAGGCGATGGTCTCCTCGTCGAGGACCGTCAGCGCCGTGTCCAGGTGGTAGTAGTTCGGATCGACCAGTGTCAGGCTGATCACCGGACGTCCGAAGAACTCCTGGGCCTCGCCCTGCGAGCGCGGGTCGCTGCGGAAGCCCGTCCCCGCGAGCAGCAGGTCGCCCACCAGGAGGTAGTCACCCTCGCCTTCGTTGATCAGCTCTGCCATGCGCAGGTCGGTGAATCCGTGGCCGAGCAGCCAGTCCCGGTACGCCGGCGCCTCGTCGACGCGTTCGGCGTCACGGAAGCGTGCCACCAGGGCGCGGCCGTCCACGACCGTGGCCCCGTTGGCGGCGAAGACCATGTCGGGAAGGCCCGGTACGGGATCGATCAACTCGACCGTGTGCCCCAGGTCCAGGTAGACCTGACGCAGCCGCTCCCACTGCGCGATGGCCAGGGCGGTGTCGACGGGTTTCCGCGGGTCCATCCACGGGTTGATGGAGTAGACCACATCGAAATACGTGGGTCTGCACATGAGGTAGTGCCGGGGTCTGGCAGTGCGCATGGTGTGCGTTCCTGGTCGTCGTGGTGGCGGGAGTCGGCCGCCTGGCGTGGTGAGTCGGTTGCGGGGATGGCCGAAACCTCTGTCCCGAGACAGCCTTGGATGGTTTCTCGGACGGCCATGATGAACGGCGGCCTAGTAAAGCAAGCCTTACCTAATGTCGCAACGTCGCGCTATCCTGTGCGCGTTGATGGCCCACAAGGCCACTGCCACCCGCCGCTATGGTGCGCCGCGTCGGCGTGCGGGATCGGTGATTCCTCCCCACCGGGACGCGTACGAAAGGCGGCCGGCATGCCCACGACCACGGACGGATTCGTCGAGGACGGCCACCGCCGTGTCGCGGAACTGGACGAGGCGATCATCGACCTCGTCCGCCGGCGTACCGAGGTCTGCGCCCAGTTGGTGGCGGTGCGGCGCGCCGCGGGAGGCCCGGTCATCGAACTTGCCCGGGAGAACGAGGTGCTGAGGAGCTACGGCGACGCTCTGGGTGGCGACGGTGCCTCTCTGGCGCTGCTCCTGATCGAGCGTGGGCGGCGGGCTGCCGTGTGCGCGGACGGTCTCGTACCGCTGGAGCAACGCTGCGCCGGGCTTTCACGCCGGGGCGATCTTCCGGTCTCCGATGTGGGGACCTCCGGTAAGGATGAGGAAGACCGGAGTACGGCTGTCACGACATAGGGGAAGCGTGGGCATCCCGCATCTGTGCGCGTCAGGCGCTGCACGATTGGCCTTCGCGCAAGGCCGTAACGTCGCAAGGGAGGGGGTGGGCAGATCGAGGTCGAGCGGCACCGCTCCCAGGGCGCCGGCAACTCCTTCTTCGTCCCTCAGGCCGTGTCCTGGGGCGAACGACAGGGTTCGGGCACCCAGGCGGGCACAGGAGGGTGCGAGGCTGAGTGCCGAGTGCGGCTGGTCGGATGGCCCTGTCATGAGGCTCGTGCCTTGGGCAGAGTGAGGTCGGATGGAAGGATAGCCCCTTTTAGGGCGGAGCCAGGTAGCGAGGGCGCGGGCAACGATGTCGCAGTGAGGATGTCGTTGTCGGCGTTCTGATACGCCGTTGCAGCTGCAGGAGTTCGGGGACTGAGTAGTGGAGCTGTCCGCGCTTGGTGGGGGCGGCTGTTGATGACATCCAGGGTTTCCGTGCGGCGTGAGCGGGTCGTGGGTTCGGTCCTGGGCGGGTGGGCGCGCTGGTGCGGGCGCAGATCAGAAGGTCCGCGCTCTGGGCGGCGCGGCCGGGGACACGAGCCGGCGCTTGCGCTGCACCTGCCAACGTGTCGTCGTGGACGTGCGGCAGCCGGAACGGTCACCAGGCCGAGCAGGGTGAAGTGGCCGAGTTCGGCACGGGTGTCGTGGGCGTGCAGGACGCGCCGTCACAGCAGGGTGGCCGGCGGGCCGACGCGGTGGGATCGGGTCCGGGGTTCACGCCGATCTCTCGGTCGCCGGCCACGCTGATGAACACCGGCACCAGCGCCTCGCCCGCCCGATGACCGGTCTCCGGCGCCGCGCCGCGCCGAGCGCGACGTCGCGGGGCTGCTCTCCGAGCGCGCGCCGCAGGGCGTTACGTCCCGGCAGTTCCGCCTTTCTCACGCATTCCTCTGGAGCGGGATTTTCACAGCACCCAGACACCATGCGCGCACACTCAGGTAGGGACAACTCCCCCTGTCCGGTCACCCTCTTAAGGGCTTGACGGAGTGTCCGATTGAAGGTGGGAAGGAGTCTGCGAAAAGGTGTCGTCGACACGGACGAGCCGGTAGCCGTGCTCGTACGCCGAAACGCCGCGCCGGTCTGCCCGCTTCGGCCGGGCGCGTCGCGCCGCGAGGATCAACGCGTCCACCTCCGGGCGTTTTCTGCGCAGCCCGTTGAGGGTTTTCAGGGGAACGCCGGCAACTGCGGCGGCGACCGTGTGCCTGGCGCCCGCGCGAATCGCCTTGAGTATGACGCGCAAGGCCGCGGGGGACGGGTGGGACGGCTTGTCGGTGCCGTCAGGGATCTGCGACTGGGCCAGGGTGCTCGCGCACGCCATGGCCGCCGCGAACGAGGGGTTCCGCAACTGCCAATGCTGCAGTAGCCGTTCTGGAATCCCCGCTGCCAGGGCGCAGCCGTCCGGGCCGAGGCCGAGTGCCGCCGCCCGCACGGCCTCGGCCATGCGGGCCAGTGTCTCCTCGCTGAGACTCGGACTTCGCCCCATGGCTGCGAGGAGGTCGCCGTCGAGCTCTTCTTGCGCGCCGAGTTGGTCCAGCATGCCGTCGGCCCAGTCCGCCAACTGGCGAGCAGAGTCTTCCCTTTCGTCCACCATCACCTCCATTAGGGTAGCCATACCTAATCATATCGGTGTTCGGGGTAACAGATGTCCGCCGAAAAAACCGCAGGAAGCTGCCCTCACTCACTATGAGGATGGCCAACGCCCGCACATCACCTGGACCCGGCCAGGCTCGACCGAATGGCGTTCGCGGAGAAGATGCCGCAGACGGTCAGTGAACTCGGCATCCGGCATAACCAGCATCGTCGGCCTGCACGAGGATGTGGCGGGGCTGTCGGCGCGGCGGACCCGGGGTCCTTGTGGTGCCGTCGTGCTGCCGGGCTTCATTGACCGCCACGTGCACCTGATGGGCGGTCGGAGTTGCCGAAGACGACCAGGCCCGGGTGGCTTCGTTCATGAGAACGGACAGCAGATGTTCACGACTTCGGGAGGCACGACAGCCCACCGAGAATTCGAACCTACTTGAGCTTCGGCCCGAGAGGCGGCTGCCGAGGTCTGGCAGGCGCCGTGCGGCGGCCTACCCGCCGGCACCCATCCGAACGTCGCCACGATGTTCCCTGCGTTTTCGTGTGTGCGGCGCCAGCTGCTTCAGCGCCGCACAGGCGGCCTGGACGTGCTCAGTGGTCGCCCGCTTACGGGCACACGGGGCGTGGCAGTGGCTGACGCCAGTCGCCCAGCGCCGTGAGGAGAAAGTGTCGGGCGAGAGCACGGATGTCGTCCCACGCCGGATCTGTGGCCAGGGCGTGGGCCCAGAGGCCGACGCGGCAGGCGGCATCGATTTCGCCGAGGCGACGGCCGATGGCCCGAAGACGGCGCAGATCCTCGGGCTCGAAGGCCCCGCGGTCCGCGAGTCCTTCGCAGACGCGGCAGAGGAGCTCCACCTCTTCAACGACGTCCTTCGTCTCCAGCTCGCGCCCGCCCAACCAGGCAAGCTGATCACGGGTGTCGGCTGCGAGAAGGGCCATAAAGCGCAGCGTCCAGGTGCGCAGGTGCGCGTCGCCGAGATGGTTCATGCATGCAGGATCGCACCCAGCTCCCGCAACCTTGTTCGATGGCCGGAAGGGCTGCAATGGTTCGCGGAGGTTGAAGCGCGAGTACTGCTGCCGCAGTCGAACGGGGCCGGACAGCGGTGCCTCCCGAAGTCGTGAACATCTGCTGTCCGCTCTCATGAACGAAGCCATCAGCGAACGGCCCGCGAGCTGCTGCGCCAGTCGTACTACTGCTACGAGTTCTCCACCGTGGCGGTCATGCACTCCCTGATCGCGGTGGAGATCGTGCTGCGCGACCCGGACGCGGGCAAGAAGCCGCTGCACCAGTTCATGAAGCAGGGCGCCGCGACGGGATCCTGACGGCACGGCAGGCGGAGTACCTCGACTATGGCCGGCAGATCCGCCACGGCATGGCGCACGGCCAGACCCCGCACGCGGTGATGCCGCCGGCCATGGCGGTGCCGTTGGTGACGATCTCGTTCACGATCGTCTCCGAACTCTGCGCCGCCGCTGTCCTCTGACATTGATGCTGGATCGTTTGCTATCGGAGTTGGACCGCTGGTGCCGGGCGATGAGGAGCCGGAGGCTATGCGCGGTGCCCGGTGGCGAAGCGGACGAAGCCGGCGATGCGCGGGCTGAACGTCCGCGCGCACTGCTCGCTGAGAGCCGAACGCACGCCCGCCACCACATCAGCGTCCGGCGCACCAAACACCTCGAAGCGCTCCACCTGGCAGTGCTTCATCACCTCTTGGATGTACGGATCCGCCAGCTTCCAGTGGAGGCGGACCGCGTCGGAGTCCTGATAGAGCTGGAAGCTGTGGGCGACCATCCGCTCCTCGTCCACGAAGGTCTCCACCATCAGCTGAGGACCGTGCTGCTCTGCGAACGCAACTGCCCTGGTGACGGCGTCGCGGAAGCCCTCCAGGTGACCTTCGGTGATGCGCATGGTGTTCCGGAAGAGGAGACTCGTCGAGTCGTGAGTAGTCATGACTCGACACTCGCCCCTCAACCTGGGTTGAGGTCAAGCATGGATTTCCCCAGTACCCTCCTCGACCTAGTAGGCATCGCTCAGGTCAGGCAAGGTGCCGACAGTGACGCCACCGCTGTGGCCTCTCAGCTCCCGGTCCAACTTCGCTGTCACGCACCGAGTGGCGGTCCAACTTCGGTGGCGACCAATCCAGGTTCGGGGTCAGAGGACAGCCGCACCTGCCTGGCGATCACGGCTCGGTAACGGCACTCAGCGGAATGTCACACCGTCGACTTTCGCCACACCTCTTCGACCAGCTCTTCCCGCGCGGTCACTCGCCGGTCCAGCTCGATCTCGGTGGCCTCCAATTCCCAGCCATCCGGGCGACTTCCTCCCGCAGCCCTTCCATCCGAACCCCGGGCCGCTGCCTCTCGCCCCTCCAGCATTCCCAGCACCGACGCCAGCGTGCACCCCTCAACCACGAAGCGGAAACAAGACGCCGCATGTCTCCCTCACCCCGGGCGAAACCATTCCTCACCAGAAGAACTGAGCGATCACGTTCGGTTGAGATGCGGCTTCTAGGAATCTTGTGCTGTCCGCTCTCAACTCCTAGGATCCATGACGTTCGAATGGTCGGTTTACGTTCGCAGTGTCGAACATGACCCGGCCGAAGCGGCTTGCGCATGGTGTACATGCCGGGCATGACAGCACCCGCATCCGTCCCGGTAAGACTCTCCCCCACACGCCGTATGCCGGACTTGGAAGGGTGCACCTGGCATTAGTGCGGCAAGCCCCGATCGCCTCCTGGAGCTTCGTGTGACGTCACCCGCACAATGCCCACGCCCGCGCCTGTGCCGCGCGGCCGTGCTCCTCCTGTCAGGCCTGGCGCGGCCGACCCGTCATCCAACTCGTAGGCGGTGCCCGGAACACGCCGTATCCCAGCCCCGTCCTGCCGCCCCCACCCCGCCAGGTCACCCCACTGACCGGCGTCGGCACCTTCGACGGAACGACCGTGAAACCGAAGCGGGAATGGAACCACAATTCGGACAACGGCCAGTGCTCCGTCAACAACGGCCTGACCCTGCGCACCGCGGCGGTCGCCAACGACCTGTACCGCGCCCGCAAGACCCTCACCGACCGGCTTCAGGGACCCACCTCCACCGCGACCGTCCAGCTGGACTACGCGACGATGCGCGACGGCGACCGGGCCGGACTCGCCCTGCTGCGCGATCTTTCCGCGTGGATCGGCATCGAACGAGACGGCGGCACGACACGGTAGTGATGGTCAACGGCTTGACCCTGGACAGCAATTGGGACGCCACCGGCACCGGCACCGAAGTCGCGAGCGCCAACGTCACGGGCGGTCGCATCTGGCTGCGCGCGGCCGCCGACATCCGCCCCGGCGCCTCCCGTCCGGGAACCTTCTCCACAGCACCGACGGCACCAACTTCACCCGCCTGGGGCCCGCGTTCACCATGGGCGACACCTGGCAGTTCTTCATGGGCTGTCGCTTCGCCCTTTCCAACTACGCCACGCAGACACTCGGCGGCTCCGTCCGCATCGCACGGTTCGCGCTGACCACGCCCCGAGCGCGGCAACGTCCCTCTCCCCGCATCTGACCGGCTACTCAGTCCCCGAGCCGCAGCACCAGGAAGGACCACACCATGTCCAGTACCGACGTCCACAGGCCAATGGCTCCCCCGACCGCAGTGAGATCACCCGCTACCGGTACGAGACTCGCCCGGGCGACCTGGGTGCTGATCCTCATGTTGGCGTTCGCCGTCCTTCCTGCCGCGGTGCATCCCACGGCGGC
>NZ_JBIVQO010000022.1:0-1226 GCF_044755265.1 Streptomyces sp. NPDC092370
GGAGAGACGCGACGACATCCACGAAGCCTTCCTCGGCCTCGCCACCTGCCTCATCACCCACCGCCACGTCCAACGCCTTTGTTAGGACCTCTAAGTGGTCTGCGCCCGAAGTCCTTCGGGGGTGACGCCGGAGCCGGGACGGTGCGTGTCGTGTCGTGTCGTGTCGTGTCGTTAGATGTTCGGGGCAGCCCCGGTGGGTCTGTCCCGGGGCGCTGTCTCTGCTACTCGTAGAAGGGGTGGCCCTGTGAGACCCAGGTTGATCCGGACCTGGTTGACCCGAAGGCCGGTGGCGAAGCTGTGCTCATGACCGACAGCAGCATTGATGTGACCGGCTTCCACAACCGTGTCGTCCTGATCACTGGCGGAACCAGCGGGATGGGCCTGGCCACCGCGCGTCTACTCTTGGAGACCGGCGCCCATATCGT
The DNA here is from genome assembly GCF_044755265.1 of Streptomyces sp. NPDC092370. Lineage (NCBI taxonomy): Bacteria > Bacillati > Actinomycetota > Actinomycetes > Kitasatosporales > Streptomycetaceae > Streptomyces > Streptomyces sp. NPDC092370. Next base: position 426 of record NZ_JBIVQO010000022.1, read on the forward strand.
CATCACCGGCCGCGACGATGCCCGCCTCGACCACGCAGCCGAACAGCTGGACAAGGCATCCGACCACGGTGCCCGTCTGTTCACGGTCCGGGCCGACTCCGCCAGCCTCACTGATCTCGACCGGTTGGCTGCCCTGATCCGCGAACGTCACGGACGTCTGGACGGGGTGTTCGCCAATGCCGGGGTCGGAGTGTTCCAGCGCAGTGGCGAGGTCACTGAGCAGGACTTCGATCTCAGCGTCAATGTCAACTTCAAGGGGGTGTTCTTCACAGTCCAGAAGGTTCTGCCGCTGCTCGACGCGGCGGGTGGCGGTTCTGTCGTGATCAACGCCTCGTGGACGCTGCACCGGGGCCTGGCCGTCGCACCGGTGTATGCGGCCACCAAGGCTGCCGTCCACAATCTGGCCCGCACGCTGGGCAGCGACCTCGCCGAGCGCGGCATCCGGGTCAACTCGATCAGCCCGGGCTACATCGTCACCGAGATGTTCGATGCCGCCAACCCGGACCCTGCCTCGCACGAGGCCATCCGCGCCCAGGTGCCGCTGAAGCGGCTCGGCCAGGCCCAGGACATCGCCGAAGCCGTGGCCTTTCTCCTCTCCCCGCGATCGTCCTACATCACCGCCCAGGACATCGCCGTCGACGGGGGCCTGGTGACCGCCATCCCGGCCTCCTGACGGAGGTGGTGGGGGGGGGGGGCCCCCCCGGGCCGGGGCCCCCCCCCCCCCCCCCCGCCCCCCCAGAGGGTTATATCAAACGGAAAAAAAAGGGGGTGGGACGACACCCCCCCCCCCCCACCCCCCCC
>NZ_JBIVQO010000022.1:1236-33843 GCF_044755265.1 Streptomyces sp. NPDC092370
GTGGGGGCGGCCCGGGGGGGGGGGGGGGGGGGGCCCCCCCCCGCCCGGCGGGGGGGGGGGGGGGGGGGGGGGGGGCCCCGGGGCGGGCCCCCCCCCCCCCCCCCGCGACCGGTCACAATCGTCGTATGAGCACAGCGATCAACCTGGGCGAGTTCCTCCGCACCCGCCGCTCCCTCCTGCACCCCGAAGACGTCGCCCTGCCGGATTTCGGAGGCCAACGCCGGGTCGCGGGCCTGCGCCGCGAGGAGATAGCCCAGCTCGCCGGAGTGAGCGTCGACTACTACACCCGGATGGAACAGGGCCGCGTGCCCAACCCCTCGGGCGCGGTACTCGACGCCCTCGCCCGCGCACTGCGGCTGGACGGGGACGCCGCCCGGCACCTGCACCGCCTCGCCCGACCGCAGTCCGCCACCCGACACGTTCCCCGGCGCCAAGCCCGGCCACAACGCGTGCGTCCGATGCTCCAGCGGCTGCTGGACGATCTGGTGGACACACCGGCAATAGTGATGGGCCGACGCATGGACATCCTGGCCTGGAATACGGCAGCGTGCGCCCTGTTCAGCGACTACGCGGCCCTGGACCGAGCCGAGCGCAACATCGCCCGCATCACCTTCCTCGACGAGACGTCCCGCGAGCTGTATGCGGACTGGACCTCCTGCGCCCGCGAGAACGTGGCCTACCTCCACTTGGACGCAGGACGGCACCCCGAGGACCCCCGGTTGGCGAGCCTGATCGGCGAACTGTCGATGAAGAGCGAGGACTTCCGCCGCTGGTGGGCCGAGCACCCGGTTCAGGACAAGACCTCGGGGACCAAGCGATTCCACCACCCGGTGGTCGGCGATCTGGAACTGGCCTACGAGACTCTGCGCCCAGCGGATGACCCCGAGCAGGCGCTGATCACGTATGCCGCCGAGCCGGGCAGCGCATCGCACGACGCCCTGCGGATGCTGCTGGCTTGGGCCAATGAGGCACCTTCCCCAGTGCCGGCTGACGACCGCGCGCGCTGACAGACAGCCAACCCGTCCGTCGGCCGCTGAACGAGACGCCCCCATTGCTCATCCCGCCACCCAGACCATCGGCGAAGCACCGAACCTGATCTCGCTGCTATTTGCTGCCCGGTCCGTGCCGCTGGCGAACCTTGCTCGCCGAGGCGGGGGCGGGCAGACAACGGCATGCAATGACCCACTTATCCCGATCGGTCCGCCCATCATGCGCCCGTCCGATAGTCCTGACCGCCGCCGAGCGGCACTGGCTCAAGAAGGCGGCCTGGGGCCACAAGACCCCGCATCAGGCCCGGGTGCGGGCGCATATCGTGCTGCTGGCGGCCCGGGGCCGGGCCAACGCCCGCATCGCTGACCGGGTCGGCGTACACGTGGACACCGTGCGCACCTGGCGGGGCCGCTTCGCCGAACTGGGCCTGCCCGGCCTAGCCGACCGCAAGCGCACCGGTCGTCCGGCCTCCTTCACCCCGCTGCAGGCCGCCCAGGTCACGGCGCTGGCCTGCCAGCTGCCCGCCGAGACCGGCGCCCCGCTGTCCCGCTGGAGCTGCCCCGACTTACTGATCGTTTCAGAATGAGATCCACTAGGAGGGCCTCGAAGGCGGTACGCAGGCGCTGTTGGCCTGCCGCGTGGTAGGCATGAACGGTGATTGGTCGCCTCCCGCTCGACGAGCAGCTCGCTGCCCTGAAGTCCGTGCTGTCCCGCAACGAGGTGCTGATGGAGGTGCTGAACCGCACGGCGGGATTGGGCCTGCCGGGCTGGTACCTGACGGCGGGCTGCCTGTTCCAGACCGTCTGGAACGTGGCCACGGATAGGCACCCCACCAGCGGAATCAAGGATTACGACGTCTTCTACTTCGACAATCACGACCTGTCGTGGGAAGCGGAGGACGCTGTGATCAAGGCCGCCGACGATGCCTTCGCCGGATTGCCAGCAGAGGTCGAGGTCCGCAACGAGGCCCGCGTCCACCTCTGGTACGAGCAGAAGTTCGACGTCGCGTGCCCTCCTCACGCCTGCACCGAGGCCGCCATCGACAGCTTCGCAGCTACCACATGCTGCCTGGGCGTGCGCTTGGAGCCGGACGGGCGGTGGCGCGTCTATGCACCGCACGGGCTCGCCGACGTCTTCAATCTCGTCGTCCGGCCCAATCCAGTGCTTGCGCCGCGCGAGGTGTACGAGACCAAGACGGCCCGCTGGCGACAGCAGTGGCCCGAGCTGACCGTGCTCGACTGGCCTCCAGAGGCCACCACCCTGACGCCTGCCTCAACCTGATGGGCTGAGCCGACGCAGACAAATGATGCTGCACGCGAGCTGAAGCAGGCCGACGTGGAGGTCAGCACGCCGTTCGTAGCGGACACGGAGTCGCTTGAACTGGTGCAGCCAGGCGAGGGTGCGCTCGACAACCCAGCGCACCTTGGCCCAGGCCAGAGCCGTGAGCGACACCGCGTCGGGTGATCAACGGTTTGACGCCGCGCTTCCACAGCAGGCGGCGGTACTTGTCGAAGTCGTAGCCCCGGTCGGCATACAACTGTCGAGGCTTGCGGCGAGGCCGTCCTCGCAGGCCCCGGATCGGCGGGACCGCCTCAGCAGCGGCAGGAGCTGGGTGACGTCGTGTCGGTTGCCACCGGTGAGCCTGACGGCGAGTGGGTCCTGCCCGGTGACACGCTGCTGCTCCCCGCCGGTGTGCTGTGCGGGGGCAGCGCCGGGCAGGCGCCCCGGCTGGTGCTGTGGCAGGTGCTGCTGTGCGCGGCCGTCGGCGCGGTGGCAGGGGGCCAAGTCGGATACCTGCTCGGACAGCACGGCGGGCGGGCCCTGCTGGCCCGTACCTCCAGAGCGCGCGTACGAGGGGCCGTGGCCCGGGCGGAGAAGCTGCTGGCCCGCTACGGCTACGGCAAGGCTCTCGTGATCGGCCGTTTCGTCCCCATGGTGCGGACGGTCCTGCACCCGGCGGCGGGCGCACTCGGCGTGCCCGCACGGAGCTTCACCCTCTGGGAGACCGTCGGCGGTCTGATCTGGTCGCAGAGTCTCGTCCTGGCCGGATACCTCCTCGGGTCCTCCGTCCCCGACATCGACGACTATTGCTGCCGCTGGTCGCTCTCGTCGTCGTGGTCTCGCTGCTGCCCCTGCTGCCGCTGGTGACCGAGGCACGTCGCGCGCGACGCGATCGCTGAGCTCCGTACGGCCGCCTCGGGGTCAAGGCCAGGTCTGTGGATCGCGCAACGGCACTGTTCGGAGGCCCGGGCTGTCCTGCTCGGGAGACCCCAGACAGCCCTGTTCGACGCGTCGAACATTGGCCGATACCTCTTGACGGTGCTCCACACCCCAGTTGACACTCTCGCAACACGACGTCACTCAGTCGATACGGCAGGGACCCACGGCCGAGGCCCCGCCACGCCTCAGCAGGGAACTCCACATGCCAAACACCGCACGCGTCCGTGTCCGCGCGAGACGTCTGGCGAGCCGACTCGCCGGACTGACCGCCGCCTCGCTGTTCCTGGGACTGGCAGCACCCGCCCCGCCCGCCCAGGCCGCGGAAACGGCCGCGCCAGCGGAGATCACGCAGGGCCTTGCCCTCTGGTACAAGCTCGACGCCGGCTCCGGCAGCACCGTGACCGACGCCTCCGGCAACGGCCGCAACGGCACGGTCAGCGGCGCCGCCGGCTGGTCGGGCACCGGCGAGGGGCTTGCCTTCAACGGTTCCAACACCTACATCAAGGTGCCGAACGACGTCATGAAGGGCATGGACGCGATCACCGTCTCCCTGGACGTGCTGATCGACTCCAGCCAGACCACGCCGTACTTCATCTACGGCTTCGGCAACTCCAGCGGCGACAACGGCAACGGCTACCTGTTCACCACCGGCAACTCCCTGCGGACGTCTATCGCGACCGGCAACTGGTCGACCGAGCAGAACACCCGGCCCGCCGACTCGCACAATCTCACCCGCTCGGTGTGGAAGCACCTCACCTACACCCAGACCGGCACCACCGGCGTGCTGTACGAGGATGGCGTGGAGGTCGGCCGCAACACCTCCGTCACCATCACCCCGGGGGCCATCGGCTCCGGCACGACCACCGCCAACCACATAGGCAAGTCGGTCTACTCCGGCGACAAGCTCTTCAAGGGCAGGATCCGCGACTTCCGCGTGTACGACCGCGCTCTCGCCGGCTCCGAGGTCGAGCAGCTCGCCCTCCCCGTGGCCGCGCAGGGGGTCGCCGACGACAAGGCCGCGCTCACCCTCGGTGACACCAGTGCCGTGACCGCCGACCTGGACCTCCCGAGGACCGGCACGGCCGGCGGCTCCTCGATCACCTGGGACAGCGACAACCCGGCCGTCGTGTCCGACTCCGGCGCGGTGACCCGCCCCGCCGCCGGTCACCCGGACGCCCACGCCACCCTCACGGCGACCCTGAAGAAGGGCACCGTCACCGACACCAGGACCTTCGACGTCACGGTCCTGTCCGCCTTCGACGACCGGACGGCCGCCGAGCAGGCCGCCGAGGCGCTCACCGTCCACAACCTCGACGATGTACGCGGCAACCTCACCCTGCCGACGACCGGCACCCACGGCACCGACATCACCTGGTCCTCGGCGAAGCCGGGCGTCATCGCCCCCGACGGCGTGGTCCACCGCCCCGCGCACGGCGACGGCGCCACGACCGTCGAGCTGACCGCCACCGCCTCCAAGGGCGAGGCCGACGCCACCCGCACCTTCACCGCCAAGGTGCCCGAACTGCCGAAGAAGGAAGCCCTCGAGGGCTACATGTTCAGCTACTTCACCGGCGAGGGCACCTCCGACGGCGAACAGCTCTACTTCGCGCTCAGCAAGGGCAACGACCCGCTCAAGTGGCGGGAGCTGAACGACGGCAAGCCCGTCCTGACCTCCACACTCGGCGAGAAGGGCCTGCGCGACCCGTTCATCATCCGCTCCCCCGAGGGCGACAAGTTCTACCAGATCGCCACCGACCTCAGGATCTACGGCAACGGCGACTGGGACGCCTCCCAGCGCACCGGCAGCAAGTCCATCATGGTGTGGGAGTCCACCGACCTGGTCCACTGGACGAACCAGCGCCTGGTCAAGGTCTCCCCCGACAGCGCGGGCAACACCTGGGCCCCGGAGGCCTTCTACGACGCACAGCGCGGTGAGTACGTCGTCTTCTGGGCGTCCAAGCTGTACGACAACGAGGCACACTCCGGGAACACGTACAACCGCATGATGTACGCGACCACCCGCGACTTCCACACCTTCAGCGAGCCCAAGGTCTGGATCGACCGCGGCTACTCGGTCATCGACTCCACGGTCATCGAGCACGGCGGCACGTACTTCCGCCTCTCCAAGGACGAGCGGAACAACACCTCCTCGACCCCCAACAGCAAGTTCGTCTTCGAGGAGAAGAGCGACTCCCTCCTCGACCCGTCCTGGGACGCCGTCGCCGAGGGCATCGGCAAGGGCGCGATGAACGCGGCCGAGGGGCCGCTGGTGTTCAAGTCGAACACCGAGGACAAGTGGTACGCCTTCCTCGACGAGTTCGGCGGCCGCGGATACATCCCCTTCGAGACGACGGACCTCGCCTCCGGCACCTGGACCCCGTCCACGGGCTACGACCTGCCGGCCAAGCCCCGCCACGGCACGGTGCTCCCGGTGACGCGAGCCGAGTACGAGCGGCTGCTGCGAACCTACCAGCCGGACCAGCTGGCGGAGAGCGTCGAGGACGTCTCGGTGCAGACCCGCGTCGGTGACGCGCCGGTGCTGCCGGCCACCGTGATCGCCGAGTACGCCGACGGCGCGCGGCGGCCGGTCGCCGTCACCTGGGCGGACGTACCCGCCTCCGACTACGCCCGGCCCGGCACCTTCACCGTGCGGGGAAGCCTGCCCGGCGACGCCGCGATCGAGGTCCGCGCCGAGGTCACCGTCTCCGAGGAGGGCCCCGACGTCCCCGCCGACCTGCTCCTGCACTACGGCTTCGACGAGACCGGCGGCAACATCGTCCGTGACTCCAGCGGCCACGGCTACCACGGCACCTACGTCCGCACGCCCGACTTCGGCACCGGGGTCGAGGGCGGCTCGTTCAAGATGTCCGGCGGTCCGAGCGGCTCCACCACCTCGCCGTACGTCCGTATCCCGAACGGCCTGCTGAAGAACGCCGACAGCGTCACCGTGTCGACGTACGCCAAGTGGAAGGGCGGCGACTCCTTCCAGTGGCTGTTCGGGCTCGGCCCCGACAGCGACAAGTACCTGTTCGCCACTCCCTCCAACGGCGGCTCCCGCCTCTACTCGGCGATCACGAAGGCCAGTTGGTCGGCGGAGTCCAAACTGACGGCCGGCTCGCGGCTCACCCCCGGTGAGTGGCGGCACGTCACCGTCACCCTCGACGGCTCGACCGGCGCGATGGTCCTCTATGTCGACGGTATCGAGGCGGCGCGCACGACGACCACCATCAAGCCGTCCGAGCTGTACGACGCGAACAAGGATTACAGCGGCTACATCGGCAGGTCCCAGTACGCGGCCGACCCGTACTTCGGCGGCGAGGTCGACGACTTCCGCGTCTACGACCGGGCCCTGACGGCCACGGAGGTCATGGAGGTCAGCGGCAACACCGCGGGCATCGCCAAGGCGACGCACCCGGCGCTGAAGGTCGACGCCCTCGTCGACGACGCGGGCAGCAGGATCACGCTGCCGGTGAAGGAGGGCACCGATCTCACTGCCCTGGCACCGGAGTTCACCCTCGCCCACGGCGCGGCGGTCAGCCCCGCCTCCGGCAGCGTCCAGGACTTCACCGAGCCGGTGACGTACGAGGTGACGGGGGCCGACGGGAAGAAGCGCAGCTGGAGGGTGTCGGCCCTGATCATGAAGAGCCCGGTGCTGCCCGGCCTCAACGCCGACCCGAACATCGTCCGCTTCGGTGACACCTTCTACCTCTACCCCACCACCGACGGCTTCGCGGGCTGGAGCGGCACGCAGTTCAAGGCGTACTCCTCCACCGACCTGGTCCACTGGAAGGACCACGGCGTCGTCCTCGACCTGGGCCCGGACGTCTCCTGGGCGGACAGCAGGGCCTGGGCACCCGCGATCACCGAGAAGGACGGCAAGTACTACTTCTACTTCTGTGCCGACGCCAACATCGGCGTCGCGGTGTCCGACTCACCCACGGGGCCGTTCATGGACGCGCTCGGCAAGCCGCTGCTCAAGGCCGGCCAGTTCCAGGGCCAGATGATCGACCCTGCCGTGTTCACGGACGACGACGGCAAGGCGTACCTCTACTGGGGCAACGGCCGCGCCTACGTCGCTCCGCTGAACGACGACATGACGTCCATCGACACGTCCGAGGTCGAGGACATCACGCCGAGCGGCTACAACGAGGGCACCTTCGTGATCAAGCGCAAGGGCACCTACTACTTCATGTGGTCGGAGAACGACACCCGGGACGAAAACTACCGCGTCGCCTACGCCACCGGCCCCTCCCCCACCGGCCCGTGGACCAAGCGAGGCGTGATCCTGGAGAAGGACCTCTCCCTCGGCGTCAAGGGACCCGGCCACCACTCGGTCGTCCACGTCCCGAACACCGACGACTGGTACATCGCCTACCACCGCTTCGCCATCCCCGGAGGAGACGGCACCCACCGCGAAAGCACCATCGACAAGCTGGAGTTCGACGCCGACGGCCTGATCGACAAGGTCGTGCCCACGCTCACGAGCATCGATCCGGTCACCGTCGTGCGGGCCGGTCCGGACGCCGCGGGCACGGAGGGTGAGCGGATCCGGCTGAGCGGCACGGTCTCCGGCGCGGGAAGCCCGAAGTGGGCCGTCGAGGAGGGTGCGCCCTGCGTCATCGCCGACGCCGATTCGGCGAGCACCACGATGACGTGCAGCGACGACGGCACCTACGTCGTCACCCTGACCGGCGGCCGCGGCAGCGACACGGCCACCGTGACCGTCAACAACGCGGCCCCGGCGATCACCTCCGCGACCGGCCCGGCCTCCGCGGTGTCCATCGGCAAGCCTGCCGTCGTCACCGCCGGGTTCGACGACCCCGGCACCGGTGACACCCACACCTGCCGGGTCGACTGGCAGGACGGCACGACGCCGACGACGGTCACGGCGAGCGCCGCAACCTGCCGGGCCGAGCACACCTACACCAAGGCCGGGATCCACCGCCCGGTCATCACCGTCGCCGACGACGATGCCTCGGACAGCCGCACGCTCGCCGAACTGGCCGTGTACGACCGCGCGGCCGGGCCCGCCCTCGGCTCCGGTGTCATCACCTCGTCGGTCGGCGCCTACCCGGCCAAGCCGAGCCTGACCGGGAAGGCGGCCTTCTCCTTCGCCGCCGCCTACGCCAAGGGCGCCACCGTCCCGACGGGCAAGGCGAGCCTCGACTTCGGCCCCGCCAAGCTGAAGTTCAGCTCCACCGGCTCGGACTGGCTCGTGGTCACCGGCTCCCGTGCGGTGTACCAGGGCTCCGGCACGGTCGGCGGCACGAGCGGCTACGCCTTCCGCGTCACGGCGACCGACGGACCGGACTCCTTCCGCATCAGGATCTGGAAGAAGTCCACCGGTGACGTCGTCTACGACAACGCCGAGGGCGCAAAGCCCACCGGGCTGATCACGATCGGAAACGGCGGCCGATAGTCCTGCGTGCCCCGCTCAGGGTCGACCCTCACCACCATGAGGGCCGACCCTGAGCACTGCTTACGGACGTTCCCTGGTTCCGTCCTGACCGGGCTGTTCCGTCGAGGGTCGGCGCAGCGGCTTTTCGCCGGAGGCACCCGAGGGGTGCGTTTCCTCACCCGTTCGCGGGTCGTCAGTCCCCGGCGATCACGCAGGTCATCGCCGTCTGGGCGAGCCCACCCGTACCCGTATCGGAATGACTCGTCCTAGAGAAGCCCCGCCGACTGAACGGGAGTCGCCGGGTTGCTGCCTGCCGCGGGCTTCGTCGTCCTACTCACCGTCGGGCAGATGCTGGTCGTGCCCGCCGCCCGCGCCTGGGTGCCCGACCTCGCCGAGGAAGGCCGCATCGGCCTCTGCACCGGCGCACTGTCCTCCGTCTCCGGCCTGATCGTCCTCATCGGCAGCGCAGCCACCGGCTCCCTGCTCGACCTGGGCTTCCCGGCCGCCGTTCCCTGGCTCTTCCTGGCCATGGTTCCGGCGATGGCGGTGGCATTGGTGCCGCGCCACCCGAACCGAACCCGGGACACAGACACGGCACGCTGATGATCCGCCGGGCAGTCATTGTCGGTCTCCTCGGCCGGCATGGTCCTCCCGGCCGACCAGCAGGGGCACGATGTGACACCAGAACTGGACCGCTTCCGGTGACCGTAGTGCTCGCCTGCCGGCGACTGCGGAATCGAGTGTTCCCGACTTCGTAGCTCCCATCAGGCGGCCCCGCTGCGGCGGCGCTTGAGCCACCATGTTCCGCCGCCGAGAGCGAGTAGGGCTGCACCGATGCCGATGGGCACGGCGAGGGGCATGCCGTCGTCGTCCTGGCTGCTGTCGGCCGCGGGCTTGACCAAGGAGGTCTTCCCGAGCTGCCCTGTCGTCCTGCCGCCGATGGACGTCGACGGCAAGACCGCGTTCGCCGGAGCAACCACCGTCAGTTGCGCACCCTGCACCGTGAACGTCACCACGGTGTCCGCAGCCATGACGGGATGCATCCCAGCAGCCGTCACCACGCACACAGTCCCCGCAAGAACCGCAGTAGGGATTCTGATCTCCCGATTAGCTGCTCATTTAACGTCGGAAGACCTACCACCGCCGTCGAAGAGCGGATCGTCGCGGCGGCTGAGGCCGTTGCCGTGGCTTTTGGCACCGCGCAGGAGCGGTTGGAAGAGAGGTCAATTCTAGGCGGGCTCTGTTCGGATCGCCTGGCGCATCGTGCCAGTCGGGCCGTTCCGAACCGGCCGTGCACAGGGTGGTGGCGTGGAGAAATCGGGTTCACCACGAAGTGCCGCTGGAGGTGGCGGTGTCAGTGGGTGGTGAGCATGCCCTTTCGGAGCTGAGCCAGGGTGCGCGACAGCAGTCGGGAGACGTGCATCTGGGAGACGCCGAGTCGTTCGGCGATCTGGGCCTGGGTCAGTTCCTCCACGAACCGCCAGTGCAGGATCTTGCGTGAGCGCTCGTCGAGGTCGGCGATCATAGGGGCGAGGGCGTGGAAGTCCTCCACCAGTTCCAGTGCGCCGTCGTCGTTGCCGATGAAGTCGGCTAGGGCCGTCTCGCCGTCCTCGCCGTTGCCGATGGCGGCGTCCAGAGATGAGGAGCGGTAGCCGTTGGAGGCCACCCGCGCCTCGATGACCTCCTTCTCCTCCAGGTTCATCAGCTGGGCCAGCTCCGCCACGGTCGGCGTGCGGCCCAGGCGGCTGCTCAGCTCCTCGGTCGCGCGTGCCAGCTGGACGCGGGCCTCCTGCAGACGGCGCGGAACGTGCACGGCCCACGTGGTGTCACGGAAGAACCGCTTGATCTCGCCCACGATGTAGGGGATCGAGAAGGAAGTGAACTCCACCTCGCGGGACAGCTCGAACCGGTCGATGGCCTTGATCAGACCAATCACGCCGACCTGGACGATGTCCTCCATCTCCTCCTGGTCCCGGCTGCGGAAACGGGAGGCCGCGTAGCGCACCAGGGAGATGTTCATCTCGATCAATGTGTTGCGCGCGTACTGGTACTCCGGCGTGCCCTCTTCCAGCAGATCCAGCTGCTGGAAGAACAGGCGGGTGAGCTCACGCGCATCCTTCGGAGCGACCTTCGAGGGGTCGGCCACCTCCGGCAGCTCAGCGCACTGCGCCTGCGCCGTCGTCACTGCCGTATCCGTAACCATGTGTCCCTCCCCTGTCGGCCATGCCGACCCCACTTCAACTCGCCGCTGCTGCGCTTACCCCTTCCCTCCGCCTTCATGCCTACTCCTTCCGCGCGGGGTCGAGGACGTCAACGTGGCGGGCATCGCCACGGACCACTGCATGCCACCTCGCTGAGCGCGTGATGGCAGGCTTTCGCGCTCGGATACGCAGCCGCGGCCGTCGATGCCAGGGAGATATCGCCGTATCCGGTGAGGCGCCGGTACCGCGGTGGGACTTCTCGCATCAGGCCCGACGCGGGACGGACCGCACTGCGAGTCCAGGATGCGGAATTCGATGTCGTGCTGGCAGTGGGAGCAGGCCAGTGCGGAAGCCAGGAGTCGGTGGGCGCAGTCACGGCCGATGGCGCGACGTTGCCCGGCGTAGCGGTCACCGACGTGGACCTGATCGGGGCGGGTGGCTCCGATGCCGAGACGAACGATTCACCCCGGCCTGGCGGACTCGGTTGCGTCGGTCATTTTTCCTGCTCAGCCTGCGGGTGCATCTGCCTGCGGCTCGCGCACCCGGCCTGCCGAAGTCGCGTGCGGGACAGGGCGTGCAAGGCACCGCGAGACTTCCACCCCGCCCCCGCCTTGCCTGCCGCCCCTGCCCGCCCTGGGTATCGACTGCACCAGAGCCCGCCGTGCGCGTTCCGCCATTCGGGCCCATGCTGAAGGTCGGGCCACGAAGCCCACAGACCGACCTGCCGGGAGGTTCTGTGATTCTGCTTGCCCTGCTTCTCCCCGCTGTGATGATGGCTTTCCTTTTCGCTGCAGACGCCCTCGAGGACCTCTTCTTCCCTCGTCCAGTAACCCCGGACGAAGTCGACCCTGTGAGCGACAGCACCGGATCACCGCACCCTGGCGGCGTGGGCTGAAGACCCCTGCTGCGGGCGCCTTTCGCCGGTGACGGTCGGGTGCGGCGATCGACGTCCCCTCACCCGTGACGCTCCCAGCAGGGGCCGTTTGCGGGCGACGTCAGCGTCCGGCCCCTCGCGTGCGTTATGCGAAACCGTCGATGAACGGTGCTCGCCTGCTCGACGCTGGGGTGGCAGGAGATGAAGGTGTCGACGCCGGTCACCTGCAGCACGCGGAGCGCCGGCGATGCGGACCCACCCTTGTGCGTCCTTGATCTGCAGATGGGCGGCGATGATGACGTTGATGCCTCATCTTCGCTCTGGGGACGCGCAGCCGGAACAGACCACTCCCGTCTGTGGCTGGCGCCGGAACCACAGGATGTGTGGCAGGTCCCATCAGTCGACCAGCCGCTGCGGCACCCCGCGCACGTCGGCCTCCCCATTCGCGCTCTCGTTGACCTCGATGTCGCGGGCGGGTCTCAGCCGCCGCACACGGCTTCTACGTCGGTGACGGTGTCATAGACCCGCAGCAGCTGAGTCACCCCGGTCGATCCGCTGCAACGGCTCGGGCACAGGCCAGCACCAGCACCAGCACGGACCCGCTCGCATCCGACTGCTTCCACGCCCCGAGCGGCACATTCAGCCCGGGTGAGTCGCAGAAGGAGACGCCGGACAGGCCCAGCACGATAGAGCGGGCACCTCGCGCGGCTTGAACTGCGTGTGAAGCACCGGCTCGGTCACGTAGTCCATCTCGCCGCTGACCCTTGCCACCAGACAGCGTCCAGCGGCAATCGTCTCGACCGCGGGATCGGCCACAGTGCTCCCTCACATGCCATCGCCGTGCGGTTGGAGGTCGGCACTCAGGCACCCAGCGGCACGCTCGCCGGGCCTGCCCGACCCGGCCCAGCGTGGCCAGGCTGGTAATACTCCTCCGTAGGGCAGCCCGGAAATGCCGAACGCCACGCGGACGGAAGTCGGCATCGATCTCCGCCCGCGCCACCCCGCACGTCTGCACCGCGCCGGTCCCGACCTCGCCCCATCGGCGTTCCCTCTGACGTCGCGCTCAGCAGCGCGGAGCCGGTGGCCGAGAAGACCAGCACCGAGAACGTGGTGATCCGCAGCGCGTCCGCATCGCGACGGCGCGGGCTGAGAAGAGCAGCCGGAGTCGCGGCTCGGCCAGGACCTCCCGGTAGGTGGCACGGTGGTTGCTCTGCGCGGGCTCGGGGGTTGGGGGTTGGGGTCATGATGCCCAGCCTCACCATGCGCCCACACCCCTCACCAATGATTCGTCGCTGGACGACTACCGCCGGCGCGGGATGGTGACCTGGACCTCCGCCAGGACGATGCCGGTCATCAGGTTGCAGTGCACAGGGAGCCGTCGACGCGTCATTGCCGAGGAACCGGCCCTGCGGTGCGGATGCGGCACCTGTCAATTGGTGTGACATTGATCTTGAGTGTTGTGCTGGGTGATTGGAGGCCGTGGTGGAGCATCCGCATGTGCTGGTGATCGAGGATGAGCGGGACGTTCGGGTTCTGCTGGAGCAGCATTTGCGGGCGGTGGGGTGCCGGGTGGTTGCTGCGGAGTCCGGTGTGAAGGGTCTGGAGCTGGCGTTCGCGGACCCGCCGGACATGGTGATCATCGACATTCTGCTGCCGGACATCGACGGCCGGGACATCGTGCGCCGTCTGCGGGCGGATGAGCGGACCAGGAGGTGCCATCTGGTCGTCTCCTCTGTGCTGGACCCGCCGGATCTGCTGCATCTGGCGACAGAGCTTTTGGCCAAGCCCTTCGGGCGGGCGTCGGTGACCGAGATGGTCGATTCCTTCAGAGCGTCCCGCGCCGGGGAGGGCTGATGGCTCGTGTGCTGGTCGCGGACGACGATACGGACATCCGGGAGCTGGTCGCGTTCAAGCTGACAAGCGACGGTCATGAGGTGACGGCCGTCGAAGATGGCCTGCGGGCGCTGCAGGCTATCCAGGAGGGAAAGGTAGATCTGGCCCTGTTGGACATCCGCATGCCGGAGATGTCCGGGCTGGACGTCTGCCGCACCTTGCGTGCCGCGCCCGAGACCGCTGCTCTGCCGATCCTGCTGATCACCGCACGCTCCCAGGAAGGCGATGTCGAGGTGGGATTCGCCGCGGGTGCGGATGACTACATCATCAAGCCGTTCAGCCCCCGAGAGCTCTCCCGCCGGGTCGAGGCGGTACTGGCCCGGGCCGGCCGGTAACTGTCAGGAGGCGAGCGCACGTGAAGGCAGGCGGCGTGATCGGGTCGGAGCGGGACAGTGTCGGGCGGCGTCTGAACGTCGCGTTCGGCGTCCTGATCGTACTCATCGCTCTGGTGGGGGCGGGTGCGGTAACTGGGGCGTTGATGGAGAACGCCGTGCAGGACCGGATCGCTGACCGCGTGCAGCCCGCCTGGGCCGCCAACATGCGCCTGCACCATGAGGCGGTGCAGATGCAGCGGTCCATGCGCGGCTACCTCCTGATCGGCGACCCAGACCTGCTCGATGACTACCGTCAGGCCCGTGATGGCTATCCGGACCTTCTGGCTGTAGTACGCCGCCATGCCACGTCTGGCATGGACAGCAGTCTCGACCGGCAGCAGGCGCAGCTGCGCGCCTACGTTCACATCGCCGACCAGCAGGCCAAGGCGGCGCCCCGAAGCGAGCAGGCGGTAGAGCTCGCTCGCAAGGGCAGTGCCGCACTCGAGCGCTTCTCCAGCATCAACCGGCAGCTGCAGGATCAGCTCGGCAGGGAGATCCAGCGGCTGCAGGACCGTTCCGACACACTCGTCACCGTCGGCACCGCAGCGCTCGCAGTGCTGGTCGCCGCGGCCCTTGCGCTGTCCCTCCTTACGGCGCGGCGGACTATTCGTGGCGTGGTCGCCCCGCTTAGACACATCCAGAAGGCCTTGGGCCGGCTGGCGGCCGGCGAGCATTCTGCCCGTGTCCGGCCCGAAGGGCCCCGCGAGACCTGGGCGGTGGCCGAGTCTGTGAACCAGCTGGCCGATGAGAGCGACCGCCTGCGCCGCATCGAACAGAACCGCAGTCGTCTGGGAGAGGTCGCCCGGCAGACCGGGATGCGGATCCGCGAGCGCCTTGCTGTGGAGGAAGTACTCGATAACGTGTGCGCCGGGATCGGGGAAGGCCTGGACGCCGACTACGTCTTCCTCCTCCTGTGTGACGGCGACAGCCCACTCGTGCCCGTCGCGCGGGCCTGGTCCGCCGACAAGGGCCTGCTCCCAGCCGACGAGCAGCAAGCCCTGCCGGGCATTCCCGCCGAGGTGGTCCAGGACCACTACTACCAGGGGACGACCTGGCTCGTCCCCGACCTGTCCGGTTACCTGGCCGACACCCGGCCGGTACCCGGCGCCCCCGGCTCTTTCGGCGAGATCGGCCTGCCCGAGGCCAACCGTGCGGCCTCGGCGCAACTGGGCCTGCACGCGGTCATGGTGGTCCCGCTCGGCGTCGCCGACGAACCCCTGGGGGCGATCTGTCTGGCCCGCACCCGCACCGACCGCCCCTGGGAGAGCGTGGAGATCGAAACAGCCGAATCCATGGCCAGCGGCGTCGCCCGCGCTCTGCACACCTCCACGCTCTACGAGCACGAGAAGCACCTGGTGGCCGAACTGCGCGCCCTGGACCAGGCCAAAAGCGACTTCCTGTCCACGGTCTCCCACGAACTGCGCACCCCGCTGACCAGCATCGTCGGCTACATCGAACTCCTCGAAGACGAAGACACTGGCCCGCTGACCGAACCCCAGCACAAAATGCTCGACGTCATCGCCCGCAACGCCCACCGCCTGCGCACACTGATCGAGGACCTGCTGACCCTCTCCCGCATCGAATCCGGCAAATACACCTCGCGGAAGAAACCAGTCGACCTGCGCCACCTGGTGGCCTCCGCGGTCGACGCCATCAGGCCAGCAGCCGAAGCCGCATCCGTCCACCTCGACACCGACTGCCCCGACCGCCCGCTGGTCTGCGAGGCTGACAGCGACCAGCTCGACCGGGTCCTGATGAATCTGCTCTCCAACGCCGTCAAGTTCACCCCCCACGAGGGGCAGGTCCGGGTAAGCGCCGCGCAACAGGACGGCCATGCCGTCATCAGCGTCAGCGACACCGGCATCGGCATCCCCACCGCCGAGCAGAAGCAGCTGTTCACCCGCTTCTTCCGCGCCTCCAACGCCAACGACGCGGCCATCCCCGGCACAGGCCTCGGCCTGACCATCGTCCGCACCATCATCGACAACCACGGCGGCACCACCGAAATCCACTCCCGCGAAGGCCAAGGCACCACCGTCACCGCACGCCTGCCCCTCACCTCCCCCAACCCACCAACAGCAACCACCCCCACTCCCTGACCAGCGGTCACGCGACTCGAACGGACCACCTCGACAGGCCGCACGGGATGCGCCTGTCGTATCTGTTGAGAAAAGTGATCCCTTCTTCTTGCAGGAGAACACCATGGGAAGACACATCCCGGCCGTCGTAGCCGCTGCCGGCGCCGCCGCGCTGCTGACCATCGCGGTACCTACGAGCGCCCAGGCCGCCACCGGCACGTTCCTGTACACACACGCCTACTCGAAACTCACCGTCACACTGACCAACCCAGCCGACGCGTCCTGCCTCCAGGCGACGGCGAACGGCACGGTCACCAACAACACCAGCAGCAGCGCCACCCTCTATCCCAGCCCTGCCTGCCAGGGCGAACCGCTGGGCACACTGCCACCCAAGGGCACGGCGAGCGGGCTGGCGTTCGCCAGTGTCGTCTTCACCGCACCATAAGCGGCCACCGTAGGCCAACGCCGCCGTGAGACGTGGAGACATCCTTCTCCCCGTAGCGGTCGGCGTTGCGCCCGTGGCGTGAACACCGGCACGTGCTCACACGGCGACCGGTGAGGCTGCGATACATGTGCCCCCGCATCGGCCTGCGGCTGCAAGCCGCATGTGCCAATCCACTGCCGTCAGGCGTCTGCGACCCGCCGTACGCGGCTGACATCCACGATCTCCATCTCCGGCAAGGGGCGCTGACAGTGCACAAGATGTGGTGCGGCGCAGCCACCTCGGCAGAGCCGGTATGGCATGTGCTGGCAACCGACGAGACCGTGACGCTGTGCGGGCTCGAGAAGCGCGAGGAGTCCGAGGAACAGGTGCAGACGGACAAGCTCTGCTACCGGTGCATGACGACGCTTCAGACCGAGATGGCACCCGAGGCGTGACTCCCACCGTCTGGCCCAGCCTGTCGGGGCAAGGACCATGTCGACCTCCCCAGGCTTTGGACAGCACTTCGCCTCATGACGTCCGCTAGGAGCAAGGGAGCCCGCTGGCGACGGGCTCCAGGGCGTGGTCATGGGCCGTCGCCGGTCCCGGGATGGCGACTGCGGAGTCAGGCGGGAGTGTCTGGGGTGAAGCGGTAGCCGATGCCGGGTTCGGTGATGACGTAGCGGGGTCGGGAGGGTGCCGGTTCGAGTTTGCGGCGGAGGTTGGCGAGGTGGACGCGCAGGTAGTTGGTCTCCTTCTCGTAGCGGGGCCCCCAGACCTCCTGGAGGAGCTGGCGTTGGGTGACCAGACGTCCGGGGTTGCGGACGAGGACTTCCAGCAGGTGCCATTCGGTGGGGGTGAGGCGGATTTCGCCGACTGCGGTGGTGACGCGCTTGGCGGCGAGATCGACAGTGAAGGCCGCTGTGGTGATCACGGGCTGTTCGTCGGCGGGGGTGGCGCGGCGTAGGGCGGCTCGGATGCGGGCGAGGAGTTCGCCCATGCCGAAGGGTTTGGTGACGTAGTCGTCGGCGCCGGCGTCCAGGGCGTTGATCTTGGCGGTTTCGTCGTGGCGGGCGGACAGGACGATGATCGGGGCGGTGGACCAGCCGCGGAGGCTTTCGACGATGTTGATGCCGTCGAGGTCGGGCAGGCCGAGGTCGATGACGGCCAGGTCGGGGGCGGAGGTGGCGGCGGCCTGCAGAGCGGTGGTGGCGTCGGGGGCGGCGTCGGTCTGGTAGCCGCGGGCGGTCAGGGCGATGGTCAGGGCGCGCAGCAGGTGGGGGTCGTCGTCGACGATAAGGATGCGGGTCATGGCGCTGTGGAGAGGGTGAGGGTCATGGTCAGGCCGCCGCCGGGGGTGTCGGTGGGGATCAGGGTGCCGTTCATGGCCTCGGTGAAGCCGCGGGCGATGGCCAGGCCCAGTCCGAGACCATGACGGGTGGTGTGATCGTTCAGGCGCTGGAAAGGGGCGAAGATGCGCTCTCGCTGGTCGGCGGGGACGCCGGCGCCGTGGTCGGTAACCTGCAGGCTGATCAGGTTTCCGTCCTGGCGGGCGTGCACGTGAACGGGCTGGCCGGGTGGTCCGGCGTCGAGCGCGTTGGCGACCAGGTTGGCGATGACACGTTCCAGCAGGCCGGGGTCGGCCCAGACCGGCGGCAGGTCGTCGGGAACGTCGACGTCCAGGGTGCGGCCGGGGGGCCGTGGGGTGTGCAGGAGGGCGGCGGCCGTGACCTCGTCCACTGCGGTGGCGCGGGGGTGGACACTGAGGGCGCCGGCTTGCAGGCGGCTGAGCGCGAGGAGGTTTTCGACCAGGTCGTTCATCTTGTCGGCGGAGGCGTCCACGGTCGCCAGGAGTTCGGCCTGTTGGGCGTCGGTGAGTTCCAGGTCGGGCTCGCGCAGGCTGGACACGCACGCCTTGATGCCGGCGAGCGGTGTGCGCAGGTCGTGGCCGACAGCGGCCAGCAGCGCGGCCCGCAGTTTGTCGATTTCGGTCAATTCCCTCGCGCGGGCAGCCTGGGCGGCCAGGCGCTCGGCTTGTAGCGCGCGGGCGGCGGCTGTGGCCAGCAGGGTGAGGAAACGCTGGTCGGCGGCGAAGACGGCCGGGCCGTCCGCCACCAGCCGCAGGTGCTCCCCGGCCGACACGGACAGCGTCGGATCAGCTGATGGCGGCTCGCCAACGACGGCGACCGGGCGTTCACCGTCGGCGTCGCGTTCCAGCAGCGCGGCGCCGGTCATACCAAAGGAGTTCCGGACGTGCTCCAGCACCGCGCTCAGTGGCCGTTCCTCCAGCGGCGCCTCGGTGATCCGGGCCAGCAAAGCGGCCTCGACGCCGCTACGGGCAGCCGCGGCTCGCTGCCGGGCGGCCAGGTCGACCGCGACGCTGACGGTGGTCGCGACCACCACGTAGACGGCCAGGGTGATGACCAAATCACGGTTCTCCACCGTCAGGGTGCGGTAGGGCGGGACGAAGAAGAAGTTGACCAGCACATCGGAGGTCACCGCGGCCACCAGTGCCAGGCCCAGCCCGCCAGTGGCGGCCACGATGACCACCGCCGTCAGATAGATGAGCGCGATACTCGCCAGCGACAGCGAGCCCCTCACGGGCACCAAAGCCACGGTGAGGACCGCCAGGCCCATCGCGGCAGCACCAGCCGCGGCCAGCCGACGGCCTGCGCCCCTTCGGCGCCGGCCACGGTCGTGGGGCAGGTCCAAACCCTTCATGATGTGAAACGCTAGCCGACCTTCGCCCCGGCGCCAGGCCCGGCGGGGTCCGGCTGCTGCGGGGCCGCGCGATCGCTGGAATCCAGCTGCCACGGCACGCTGGTCACCATCACCCCACGCTGGAACAGCAACCGGGCCTTCAGCCGCAATGCGGACTGATTGTGCAGCAGCTGCTCCCACCAGCGACCGACCACGTACTCGGGTATGTAGACGGCGACGAGGTCCTGAGGGTGCTCGCGGTGCAGGCGCGCGACGTACTCCAGCACCAAGCCGGTGACGTCCCGGTACGAAGAGGACATCACCGTCAGCGGCACCGGAATTCGGCGCTCCTCCCATTCGGTGCGCAGCCCACTCACCTCCTCCCCGCTGATCTCGACGGTCAGTGCGGTGAGGGAGTCCGGGCGGGTGGCCTGGGCGTAACCCAGCGCACGCAGGGTGGGCTGGTGCAGCTGCGAGACCAGCACCACCGCGTGGATACGGCTGGGCAGCACGATGCCACCCGGCTGCGGACGCAGTTCACGAGCCACGCGGCCGTAGTGGCGGCGGATACCGCGCATCATCGCGTACAGCACCGGCATGGCGATGACCACCAGGTAGGCGCCGTGACTGAACTTGGTGACCAGGACCACGACCAGCACCAGCGCGGTCAGGCACGCGCCCACCGCGTTGATCACCCGCGAGCGGTGAATGCGCCGACGCTGTCCCGGATCGGCCACACTCGCCAGTTCGCGGTTCCAGTGCCGGACCATGCCGGCCTGCGAGAGGGTGAAGGAGGTGAACACACCCAGAATGTAGAGCTGGATCAGACGGGTCACCGACCCCTCGAAGGCGTAGATCAGGGTTGCGGCGACCACGGCCAGGATGACGATGCCGTTGGAGAACGCCAGCCGGTCCCCGCGGGTGTGCAGCTGCCGGGGCAGGTAGCGGTGCTCGGCCAGGATCGCCGCCAGCAGCGGGAAACCGTTGAAGGCCGTGTTGGCCGCCAGAATCAGGATCAACGCGGTCGCGGCCTGGATGTAGAAGAACATCACCGTGTCCGTGCCGCCGAACACCGCGGCAGCAAGCTGGGCGATCACCGTGCGCTGCGAGCCGGTCGTACAGTTGCCGGGAAAGCCCACCAGCTGGCAGGCGTCCTCGGCGTACCGGACATCCGCGATCAGGGCCAGCGCTGTGATCCCTGCGAACATGGTGATCGACAGCCCGCCCATCACCGCCATCGTGGTGGCCGCGTTCCGCGCTTTCGGCGGCCGGAACGCCGGCACCCCGTTGGAGATAGCCTCCGCACCGGTCAGTGCCGTGCAGCCGGAGGAGAACGCCCGCAGCGCCAGTAGCACCAGCGCCATGCCGGTCAGTCCCGCGCTTCCCGGCTCGGCGTGAACGTGCCACCCGGCGCTCTCGGCCACCGGCGCGTGGCCGAAGGCCGTCTGCAGCAGCCCAATGACGACCATCGCCAGCACGCCGCCAATGAACAGATACGTCGGTACCGCGAACAGCCTGCCCGACTCGCGGACCCCGCGCAGATTCATCGCGGTCAGCAGCACCACGAACCCCAGGTTCACCGCCACCCGGTGCTCAGCCAGCGCCGGCACCGCCGAAATGATGTTGTCCACGCCGGCAGCCACCGACACGGCCACCGTCATCACGTAGTCCACCATCAGTGCCGATGCCACCACCAGCCCCGCCCCTGGGCCCAAGTTGCGGGAGGCCACCTCATAGGAGCCGCCACCGGAGGGGTAGGCCTGCACCACCTGCCGGTAGGACAACACCACCACCGCCAGCAGCACCACCACCGCGGCCGCCACCCACGGCGCCAAGTGCAGATAGGCCAGCCCACCCAACGTCAGGACCAGCAGGATCTCCTGCGTCGCATACGCCACCGACGACAACGGGTCACTGGCAAAGACGGGCAGGGCGATCCGCTTGGGCAGCATCTGCTCACCCAGGCGGTCACTACTGAGGGGCCGGCCCACGATCAGCCGCTTGAAAGGTATCGACACAACCGGCAGCCAACCCGTCCATCCGGACGGGGCCCGTTTCTTCGCGCGGTCTTAACGCCGCCACCGGCGATCTTCACGCCGTCTTGGCGTGATCAATCCAGCAGTACCGCGTCACAGCCTCAGCCTTGGGACAGCACACCCCCGGAATACTGATCTGGAGGTTCACCTGGCAGGAACCCGCTGGTGGGGTGCGGGCTCCGGAGTGGGGAGGCACACGGGTTCATGCGCCGGTCCGCCTATGCTCAGGCCCATGGCAATGGGAACAGATCATCGTCGACTCCGCCGACCCCATCGCCCTCGGGCGCTGGTGGGCCGAGGCTCTCGGCTGGGTAGTGGTCGACGAAACCGAGGAGATCATCGAGATCCGGCCTGAGCCGGACCGGATGCCGGGCCTGCTCTTCGTGCCTGTCCCCGAGGGCAAGACGTCGAAGAACCGGCTCCACCCCGACTTCCGCCCTGACGACCAGGGGGCCGAGGTTGTGCGGTTGCTCTCCCTCGGTGCCCGGCGCGTCGACACCATGCAGGACGGGCAGCACTGGGTGACCCTCGTCGACCCGGAGGGCAACGAGTTCTGCGTCCTGAGTGACCGCAAGAGCTGAGCGGGGACCGGGCAGCTGTCCCGGGGCCCGACGTCCGCCTCGCTGACACGCAAGTCAGTCCGCCCAGGTCAGGTCACCCCTGACCGACTATCTTCGCTGTCAAAGGACAACACGCACCGGTTCCACTCGACGGCCCGCCGCCCTCACGGGCGGCGGGCCGTCTCACGCCGTGACGTCATTGCCCGTGAACAATCTGGCAATCGATCAGTGCCGAACGGCTCCCGAACTCGTGGAGTGACGTCCCTTGAAGTGAACGAAGCCAAGATGCTGGGTCCCGGCGACGGGGCACGTACGTCGTCCGAGTCCTGCGCGACACTGGTCGAGTGATTGTCGAACGCGCGTATGCCCACCTCTCCTCGTACGACGAGGACGCCTGGCCCTGGTCCGTGCCCTGCGTCCGGCAGCTGCTCAACGAAGGGCTGCGCTTCACCGCGCCGGTGACCTTTCTGGTCGGTGAGAACGGCTCAGGGAAGTCGACCCTGGTCGAGGCGCTGGCGGAGGGGTTCGGTCTGGACTCCTATGGCGGCTCCCACGACTGGCGTTACGCCTCCCCGCGTGGCAAGTCGGCGCTCGGCAAGCGGATGAGGTTCGATGCGGCCTCGCGCGGGCGCCGTATGGCCACCAGTTGGTCGGCGCGCAAGGGCTTCTTCCTGCGGGCCGAGACCGCGCTGGACGCCCTGAGCTGGGAGGGGTTGTCGCCGGACTCGGTCAGCCATGGCGAGGGCTTTCTCGCGGCATTCCGCGGTAAGTTCCTACACGCCGGGCTCTATGTTCTCGACGAGCCGGAGGCGGCGCTCTCCTTCTCCTCGTGCCTCGAACTGATCGGGCACATCGACCGGTTGGCCAAGGAAGGCGGCCAGGTCATCTGTGCCACGCACTCACCCTTGCTGACTGCCCTGCCGGGCGCTGACATCGTCGAGGTCGGCGAACACGGCATACGGAGGGTCGTCTGGCGGGAGCTCAGCGTCGTGGATCACTGGCGCCGCTATCTCGCCGACCCGCACGCCTATCTACGGCACCTCGTCGAACCGTAGGGGCGGTCCCCCTCAGTCACTTGCGCAACGTACCGGTCAGGGCGGACCCGGCCGGAGCAGTTCCCAGGAGGTCACCGCCGGCAGGTACAAGGGCAATCGGGCCGCAGGGCGGCGGCCGGCGCCGGTACGGAATTCGCGAGGTGTTGGCCGCGATCACCTTCGCGGCCACGACGGACTGCACTTGGGCGGTAGCTGCTGCCGGTCTTCGGCCCGTCGGGATCGACCATGCACCGGCGCTTCACCAAGTGGACCGCCGCCCAGGTCTGGGCGAAGCTGCGTCGCTTCATCCTCGACGAACTGGACCGCAGACTCACCCAGTGAGACGACGTCTACAGGGGTGCTGACGGCGGCCCGGTGCGGGGGCAATCGGAGGAGTTGGCCAAGCTGAGGAGCCCCTCAGCCCCCACTCGGTACGCGCGGAAGCAGACCGTCGCATTCCGGCCCGTCGGACGGGTGAACTCGCTTGTAGGACAGGGCCGTTGCAGGATGGCCAGCAGGCCCGATGGGCCCGCGATCCGCGGGCCACCCTGTGTCTCCCCCCAGAAGGAATGCGATGGACGACGTAACTCAGCACATGAGCGTGACGGACACGGCCGACAGGGACTCCGGGGGAGGGGAACCCGCGTTCCGCCTCGCGGGTCTGCACAAGGTGTTCGGCGGCTACACGGCGGCGGATCACGTGGATCTCACCGTCCGGCCCGGCTCCTTCTACGGCCTTGTCGGACCGAATGGTGCGGGCAAGACCACCACCCTGTCGATGGCCGTCGGCCTTCTCCGGCCCGACGCGGGTACGGCAAAGGTCCACGGCGTCGACGTCTGGCAGGAGCCGCTGAAGGCGCGCCGCCTGCTGGGCGTCCTGCCCGACGGGCTGGCCATGCCCGAGCGGCTCACCGGCCGTGAGCTGCTCACCTATCTCGGCCAGTTACACGGACTCGACGCCGACGAGGTGGAACAGCGCGCTGACGAGCTCCTCGCCGTCATGGAACTCGACGGTTCCGCCGAACGCACCCTGGTGGTGGACTACTCCACCGGCATGCGCAAGAAGGTCGGCTTGGCCACGGCCCTGCTGCACGCCCCGCGGACGCTGGTGCTCGACGAGCCCTTCGAGGCGGTCGACCCCGTCTCCGCCGTCACCATCAAGCAGATTTTGCGGCGGTTCGTCGACTGCGGCGGCTCGGTCCTGATCTCCAGCCACGTTATGGCTCTCGTCGAGGAACTGTGCGACACCGTCGGCGTGATGGCCCGTGGCCGCGTCGTCGCGGAGGGCCCACTGGATGACGTGCGCGGCGGCCGCTCGCTGGAGGAGACCTTCGTCGAGCTGGTTGGCGTGACGATCGGCGGCGGGGAGGGACTGTCGTGGTTGGCGTCCTGATCCGCATGAAACTGGCCGTGCTGCGCCACAGCACGTCCGACTCCAAGATGGCCCTCAGCGGCCTCGGCTGGTCCGCCGGGATCTGCCTCGCCGTTTTCACGGTCATCCTGGCGTTCCTCGACTTCTCCCAGCCGCGGATGCTGATGGACGTCCTTGCGGTCACCTTCGCCCTGTGGGCGCTGGGCTGGATCGTCGGCCCGATCTTTGCGGGCGGACCCGCCCTCAACAGCGAGCACTTCCACCGTCAGCCGATCCCGCGCCGCACCCTGACCATGGGCCTGCTCGCCGCCGCGCTGGTCGCCGTCACTACTGCGATCACCGTGCTGGCGTTCGGCGCGATGATCGCCTTCGCGGCCCGATTGAGCTGGCAGGCCGTCGTGGTGTCGGTCCCCGCGGTGGTGCTGCTCCTGCTGCTCGTGGTGCTGCTGTCCCGGGTGGTCACCCTGCTGTTCCGCACACTGGCCCGCTCCCGTACGGGCGGCGCCATCACCGCGACCGTCACCGCCGCGATCGTCTCTCTGTGCTCCTTCTCCTGGGTCCTGATCATCGGGGTCTACCTGCTGCTGGAGTACGGCTTTCCGCCCACCTTCTCCACCGTCGTGCGGTCGCTGCCCTCCAGCTGGGGACTGCTCGCCGTCGAGGCGGCAGGCCGCGGCGACTGGCTGTGGGCGGTGGGACCGCTGGTCGCGCTGGCCGTGCTGGTGGCGGCGCTGTTCGCCGCGTGGAGCGCCCTGCTGGGGCCGCAGCGGCTGGCCCGCCCGGTCATCCGGGGCTCCTCCGCACGCGAGGCCGTACGACGTCGCCGGCTGTTCCGCGGCGACGTGGGGATGATCTGCCTCAAGGAGCTGCGCACCTGGTGGCGCGACCCGATGCGCACCCAGAGCATCGTGCTCGGCCCCGCTTTCGCGGTCATCACCGCGCTGTTCCCGTTGATCTTCGATTTCACCGCCGCGTTCCCGTTCGTCGGCGCGGTCGGCGCGCTGATGGCCGCGGCGACTTGCGCCAACCTCTACGGTCAGGACGGCACCGCTCTCTGGCTGACCCTGACGGTGCCCGGGAAGGAGAAGGCCGACGTCCGCGCACGCCAGCTCGCCTGGCTGATCGTCTTCGGCCCGCTCACGCTGCTGCTGACGCTCGCCGGATCGCTCGTGCACGGTGACCCCGCCCTGGTGCCGTGGGCGCTCGCGGGCAACCTCGCCGCGCTCGGCGGCGGTTCCGGCCTGCTGATCTGGGCCTCCGTCGCGGTCCTGGTGCCCGGCCCGGACCCGCACAAGAGCAAGAACTCGCCGATGGACCACGGCGACGTTACGGGACAGTCGTTCCTGATGTTCTTCCTGGTCGCGCTGGCCATGTGCCCCGCGCTCGGGGTCGCCTGGGCGGGCCACGCGCTGGAGCAGCCCACGCTGCTGTGGGCGAGCCTCCCGATTGCCTTGCTCACGGGTGTGCTCAGCCATGTACTGCTCGGCTCGGTGGCGGCGAAGAAGCTGCGGGACAAGGGCCCGGAACTGCTGCATCTGATGCGCTCGGGCGCCCCGACGTCGACCGCCGCCGACGAGGACGAGGCCAGCAGGTCCCCGTTTGAGACGATGTCCGCCAAACGCCAAACCCTCCTGTGGACGGCCGTGGCCCTCGGCATCCTCGGCCTGTTCCCGCAGGGCCTGGCGCCGCTGGGCATCAAACTCAGCGGCTCCACGGACAAGGTCTGGTTCCTCGCGCTGCACGTCTCCGACCCGTGGCAGTGGCCGGTGATCGCCGCCATGGTCCTGATCGGCCTCGCGGGCTTCTGGGCCGCCTACTGGCTCTTCCGCGCCGAGAAGAGCCGCATCCAGTCGGCCGCGTGAGCCGCGCCGCCCGTGCCGCGCACCCCTGAGCCGACCATGCCGCCTCCTCCTGGCCAGGTGGTTTATGTGGCGTCGCCTCATTTGGACTGTTCGATAGTCTGCGGTCGTGGGGGTCGTGGAGCGTCTGGAGATGGCACCCGAAGCGTGACACCCACCGTCTGGCCCAGCCTGTGAGGGCACGGACCATTTTCGACCTCCCCAGGCCCGGCCCCCACACACAGGCCGGGCCGGACGGTGAGACAGTGGTCCTCAGGGCCGCGACCTGGGCCGGTGGGCCTCTGAGTGAGTGGCACTGCTGACCTTCAGTGCCGAGATGATCAGTCGCGACGTGGGAAGCCGGCACTGCGCTTGTGCTGCCCGCTCAGCAGCGGACGATGTTCTGCGCCTGCGGCCCCTTCCGGCCCTGGCCGATGTCGAAGGTCACATGCTCGCCCGGGGCCAGCTCGCGGTACCCGCTGCCCTTGCTCTCGGAGTAGCGCGCGAAGACGTCCGGGCCCCCGCCGTCCTGCTCGATGAAGCCGAAGTCCTTCTCGGAGTTGAATCACTTCAGGGGCGCGCTGGCCATATGCTCGACCTTCGCTCATACCTGGGAGCATTTCCTGCAAAGCAGGCACGTTCCGGCTCCGCAACCGCACCAGCCTGAAGCCGTTGTTCTTTGACCACCCTGCTGATCCGACCGACGACACACTCCCAGGCCAAGGCGCGCGCACGGGTAGTACCTGCCGCTCACTTCCGCTGCCTCGCGTGGTGGGCATGATCGTCCTGTGCCGAAAGGCAGAGCCTTTACCAGCGCATGCTGGCGTCCGATGCCCGGTCTGTGCCACGTTGGACGGACACCAGCCTGGTTTGGTAGGAGACCCCGCACCGCCCCCTGAAGGTCACCTTGAGTGGCCGGGATGCGGTGCGGGTTGTCTTGCTCGACTGTGCGTGCCCCCATGTCACGCGCTTGATACCCCCCAGCCTGGGGGTGTGATGGGCTCGACCCCCGGAAACGAGGGGCGAACCATGAACGACCTCACCGTCACCACACAACAGCACTCCGACCGCACCGTCGTCACCGTGGCCGGGGAGATGGATCTCGACTCGTGCCCCGCTCTCGAAGAAGCGACGCTGGTCATTCCCCTCGACGGCAAGATCTTGCACCTGGAGATGTCCGGGGTGTCCTTCATGGACTCCGTCGGCCTGAACCTCCTGCTGAAACTGCGCCACCGCCTGCTGGCCGAGGGCGGCCAGCTCCTCGTCACCGGCCTGCAGCGCCAGCCCGCGAGCGTGCTGCGCCTAACCGAGACCGACACGCTGCTGACCCCCGTCCATGCGCCTACCGGCAGCCCCACCAGCAGCCAGGGCAGCCACACCGCCGCGGCGAGTAGGCCGACGGCGGTGGAGCTGGCGTCCAACACCTCAACCGCGATCAGCGGCGACGCGACCACGGTGATGCTGTTGCCCAGCCCACTCACTGTCGCGCCTGTCCAGCGCAGGCGGAAATCCGGCTGAGACACTTTCCAGCAAATTCGGGGCTGGTCCGGCGGGTAATTCATCGAGTCCACACCCGGCATCCTGAGGTGAGCTCTTCAACTTGCCGTACTGGTCACGAAGTGGGTAAACCAGCCCGGGGCAGATCAAGGGGCGGTTGAGCCCCCAGCGATCCGGCCGAAGGTGGGCAAGCCCAGGTGGATGGCCGTGGGCTTGAGAGCGGCATCGAGCTGAGCCAGCTTGTCCTCGGCGCCGGTCAGGCTGATCTCCAGGCCCTCGACTCGCCGAGCCACCCCTCGCGCTGAGCTTCGGTGGGCGTGACCTTGTGCACCGGGCGGGTGTGATCGGCGAACACGGATGGGCAGGTTGTCATCGACTGACCGATCCCCTGTACCGGCCATGCGCTGACCGATCGGCTCAGTGCTGATGGTGGTCGCGTTTGGGCAGGTAGAGGGGGCTGAGCTGGCGCCAGTAGGCGTGTACGAGGTCTTCGGCCTCCTGCACCGCCCGCTGAGCGCGTGGCGCGTCCGTCGGCAGGCGTTGCTCGGCCTGAGCCGCAGTGGAGCCCATGCGCCGGACATCCCTGAGCGCCGTCCAGCGGGATACCGCAGCAGTGCGCGGCCTGCTCTTTCGGCCCGTCAGGCACCAGCGCGCGAACATTATCGCGGCCACCACTGACAACGCGCTGGCGGCATACACCTCATGACCGGCCACTAACCCCTCCTGCCGGACACCCGTACGGACCGTGCCCGGGTCATGTGCCCCGATATCGCATCGCCAACGTCACCACTGGGCCAAGAAACCCTCACATGCCATCGCCGTGCGGTTGGAGGTCGGCACTCAGGCACCCAGCGGCACGCTCGCCGGGCCTGCCCGACCCGGCCCAGCGTGGCCAGGCTGGTAATACTCCTCCGTGGGGCAGCCCGGAAATGCCGAACGTCACGCGGACGGAAGTCGGCATCGATCTCCGCCCGCGCCACCCCGCACGTCTGCACCGCGCCGGTCCCGACCTCGCCCCATCGGCGTTCCTGGGCCATTCCGCCTGACTCCCAGCCCTGTTCTCTTGGGCCCGTGACGCCTGCCCCGGCGCCGAGGCGACAGCGTCTCTGGACATGCCCTTGGAACGCCGCACAAGCCTCTGGTCTGGCAGTACCAGAGGCTGCTTACCTGTTCGCGGAGGCGGGCGGGCTGTCGGTCAAGGCGGCGACCGCGTCGGCGGTTGTGGCATGGACAGGCAGGAGTGAGTCGACGCCGGTCATGCTGAGCATGCGCATCAGGCGGTTGGGGACAGCGGCGAGGCTGAGTGAGCCGCCCGCTTCCTGAGCCGCGTGCCAGATGCCGATGATCGCGCTGAGACCGGCGGAGTCGCAGAAACCGACCGGTGCCAGGTCCAAGACCAGGCGAGGGTGTCCTTGCTGGATGATCTCCAGAGCTCCGGAGCGCAGGGTGGGCGCGGTGTGCACGTCCACATCGCCGACGATCGTGGCGATGGCGATGCCGGGGTGGGGGTGCTGGACGGTCAGGTGAAGTGTGTGGGTCACGTCGGTCATCACTCCTGGCCGAAGTGTTCGGGTGCGGCGGTGGTGTGGGCGGTGGCGGCGACGCCAGTGTCGGGTGCGGTTTCGGCGTCGGGCACGGACAGGGCCAGCAGGGCCACGTCGTCGCCGGCTCCGTCGGGCATTGAGGCCAGCAACGTGACGGTGTCTTCGACCAGGGTGGTGGCGGTGAGAGGCCCGGTGCGCTGGTGGAGGAAGCCGGTCAGGCCGTCCTCGCCGAGCATCGTGCCCTGAGTGGTGCGGGCTTCGGTCAGCCCGTCGGTGTAGAGGAACAAACCCTCCCCGGGGGCCAGGCAGAAGGTGTCCTGGGCGAAGTGGGCCTGGGGGAAGGCTCCGACGAGCATGCCGACCTTGGGCCGGACCGCCTTTACCCATACGGCGCCGCTGTCGTCGGGGCGCACGTGGTAGGCCGGCGGGTGGCCGCCGGTGGCCACGGTGACGGTGAAGCCGCCGTCCTCACGTGGTGCCAGGAGGCCGAAGAAGGTGGTGCAAAAGCGGCTTCCAGCGGTGACGTCGGTGAGCAGGGCGGTGTTGAGCGTGCTCAGGACGGTGACCGGGTCCGGATCCATCTGGGCCGCGGCGCGCAGGGTGTGGCGGGCCAGGGCGGTGACGGTCGCCGCCTCGGGGCCCTTGCCGCACACGTCACCGAGGAAGAACGCCCACCGGCTGCCGTCGACGGGGAAGACGTCGTAGTAGTCGCCGCCCACGTCGTGGACGGAGGCGGTGCGGTAGTGGCAGGCCAGCTCAAGGCCCGGCACGACGGGAAGGGCCGGGGGCAGCAGGGTGCGCTGGAGGGTGGAGGCGAACGCGGCGATGGCGGTCTTGTCCTTCTCCGCCTGTTCCCGCGCCGCTCGTTCCGCCTCGGCACGCGCTCGTTCCATCTCGGCCTGGCGGCTTTCCGCCTCCCGCCGCTGCTGCTCATTGCGTAGTGCGCGCAGCGCCGACAGCCGCAGCTCCATCTCGTCCAGGACGATCGCGGCGAGGTCGGCCAGTGTGGCGGTGTCGTCCTCGGTGATGGAGCGCGGTTTGGTGTCCAGGACGTTGACCGTGCCCAGCCGGTGGCCGTCGGGGGTGATGATTGGTGCGGCAGCGTAGAAGCGCACACCCATCTCCCCTGCGACCAGCGGATTGTCCGCCGCCACGGGATCACGAAGGGTGTCGGGGATGACCAGCGCGTCATCACGCAGAATCGCCGAGCCGCACAGGCCCGGATCGCGGCCGATCTCCTTGACGCCCTCGAGGCCGTGTGCGGCCTTGAACCAGATGCGGTCGGTGTCCACGATCGTGACCGTGGCCACGGGGACATCGAAGAGGCGGGCGGCCATCGCCGCCACCCGGTCGAACGCGCCGTTGGGCGGAGTGTCGAGGATGTCGTAACGGCGTACCGCTTCAATACGGGCCGCCTCCACATTCAGGTCCGGGACCAGCTCGGGGCGACGCCCAGAAGCCGGGTCGGTGGCCGAGGCCTGCTGGGTCATCGGCTTTCCTCTCCGTCGATGGGCCGCCGCGAGCGGCATGAACCGACGCAGCCTAGATCGAGTACACGTCCGAAAGCCAATGCCAGGGGACGTGATCGCACTCCGCGGGCTGCTGTGGCCAGACGGAATCCGTGACCCCACCAGGCGGCGCCCGGCCCCGTTCGGCTAGAAGAGGGCAGGATCGACGAGGCCTGGTCCTGATCGAGGTCATGCCCCGCGACAGCGCGGCCAGAGCAGCTGCCTTGCGCAAGGCCAGCGTGTAGCGGTCGGTGAACTCCAGCCCTTCGACGCCGAGCAGTCGGCGGCCCGGTGCCCAGAGCGGTCGAGCGAGCACTGACTTCAGTCCGAGGTGGCGTCCGCGACGCTGGCCCGGATGTCCAGGACAGTGTCGGCTCCGGTGATCTCAAGCACCCGCTTGAGCTGTGGCGCAGGCGCGGCCACACGCGGGCTCGTCATGGGGTGGATGTGCAGCAGGTTCAGGAATGTCGAGTCCGCGAACGTGACGCCCGAAGCGTCCAGGACCACCCGGGAATGCTTGTGCGCGGCCGTCTGCAGCGCGTCGGCGAGCGGGCCGATGGAGTCCATGTCGTAGTCGCCGTGAGCGACGACCACCCACGCCCCGCCCAGCTCGTACTGAACCACCGCCGCTCGCCCAGGTGCATGTCCGTTGAGGTGATCAGACGGTTCTTGCCGGTCGCGGTCGG
This sequence comes from Streptomyces sp. NPDC092370, assembly GCF_044755265.1. NCBI lineage: Bacteria > Bacillati > Actinomycetota > Actinomycetes > Kitasatosporales > Streptomycetaceae > Streptomyces > Streptomyces sp. NPDC092370. The sequence goes on from NZ_JBIVQO010000022.1 coordinate 32,461, forward strand.
CCGTACTCATGTGGTGGATTGTGCCGGGCCGTTCGACAACGCGGTATACCGCCCCAGGAGTGTCACCGTCGCGCGCGTCACGAAATGGCGGAGTGTTTGGGGAGTGGACGTTGCAGCGGCGGCTACTCGCCGACGGCGGGGTTCGGAAGCAAGCCTCGCGGAGTCCTCCGGATTCGGGTCTGGAGGACTCACGCTTGCTGTGACGGTTGCGCTCAGACGGATGCTGAGAGGAAAGCGGGGCAGGCGAACCAGATGTCCCGTACGCCGTCCCCACCGGTGATCCTCATGGTCTCCCCCACGCCTGCCGAGCCGCAGCCCGCAAGAGCAGCAGCCCACGAGTGCGATGCGGCGATCGAACGACTGCGCACGGAGAACAGGCAGCTACGCCAGGCGCTCGCCTCCCTTGCCGTAGTCGACCAGGCCATCGGCGTCCTCGTGGTTCTGGGACACGTCCATCCCGATGACGGCTTCACCGTGCTGCGGGATATTTCCCAGCACACCAACACCAAGCTGTCCACCGTCGCCGAACACGTTCTCAAGCACGCCCAGGGTGCTGCCCTGCCTGACCTGCTCGCCGGCGAACTCCACGCCGCGCTGACCCGGCACAGCCCACGGGGCGCCGGTGGTCGTGAGGACGCGACCTGCGAGCGGGCCACCCAGGAGTCGGACGAGCACAGCGGTACCTCCATCCGGCGGGACTCTCCCACCTCACCCCTTGGTGGGACTCGTCGACGGACAGCACCGGGGTGCCGGCGACGTCCGTTAGGGCCCGGGCGATGCGGGAGAACTGACGCTACCGACTGTGGGGGTGCCAGCCGTGCGGGCTGGTCGCTTGGGGAGGCGGACGCGGGACAGACCGAGCAGGGACTGGAGCGCGCGTTGCGCACCCGGCCTATTCCCTCAAGCACTGAAGCACGCCTACGTTTTCTGCTGGCGACGCACCGGGGTTCCACCCGGAAAGTGGCCACGGTGCTGGGGTCTCGCAGCGCACTGTGCAGCGGTGAGTGACAAAGAGATCCTTCATCCGCCGGGTCCGCTGCAGGTCCGGGCGATCGAGGATGCGGTTCTGGCTCGGTGGCAGCCCCGGGTACGGGCCCGTCGGCGTGCTCAGGCAGAAGCGGAGGGCTTCGTCTTCCATACCCGTGCGCGATTCGGCTTCGCGGCTCCCGCAGGCTCCTCGGACGATCCGCGGGTGCGGTGGATCATCCAGGAGCTGCTGGGGAGGTGGCCCGGGAGCTGTTCGCCGCTCATTCCCGTCCGTTGCTGTGTCACGTAGCGGCACAGCAACGGACGGGAAGGCCGGAATGCTCGGGCTTCAGCCCGAGGAGCGAGTCAACGCGGTGCGGTTACGCGGCGCGGGTGAACTGCCACCAGTTGACATTG
>NZ_JBIVQO010000023.1:0-25975 GCF_044755265.1 Streptomyces sp. NPDC092370
CCCGCGGAGCGGGTACCACATCGCTGCGCGATGTGCAAGGGGGGCGGTCGCTGCGCTCCCGCTGCCCGCGCGATGCGCGGGCGGATCCCTCCGCTGCGCTCCGGGATCCCAGTGGGGCCGGCCGCTGCGCGACCGGCGCGGCGCGCGATGCGCGGCCGCCGGGTTGACGGGGTGTCACGTGCGGCTAGTGGGGCCCTCCAGTGCGGGAGTTGGGGAGTGCTCCGCACTCCCGGGCGGGTCCGCTGCGCTCCCCTCGCCCTGACGGTCCTTCCGGCTGCGCCTCCAGAACCGTTGGGGGCCCGCTGTCGCGGGCCGGGCTGGCTACGAGGGAGGGGGTCGCTCGTTCGTGTCGGGTTTCAGTGTACCGCGTGCATCAGGTTGATGCAGCATGTACCGTTGGCGGAAACACGAGACACCCCCCAACCACCCGGGAACCTCCCCGGAATTCCGAGAGGAACGACCACAGATGACCGGTCACCACGAATCTACCGGACCCGATCCCGCGCTGAGCAGCGATTCTCTGCGCCGGGTGACGCAGTACCAGACGGCAGGCGTCAACGCCCGGTTAAAGGTGTTCGCGCTCCTGGAGGCGCAGGGCGTGCCCGCGTGCGAGGCGGACGACCTGGTGGCCGCGCTGGAGGCCGGGGCGGTCGCCGGGGCGCAGTGCCAGGTGGTGGAGCTGGGCGGCATGGCGCCGGCCTCTCGGGGCGCGCTGTTCGCGGACGGCTGGGATGAGGGCGTGAGGGCCGTGAGCGAGGCCCTGGTGGGCATCGCGGACCGGGACTGGTCACGGCGCGGCGGCCGGTCGGCGGGGGCCGCTGAACTGGCCGTACACATCGCGGACGTGAGGCAGCGTGAGCGGGCCGACCTAGTGCGGCTGGAGAGGTTCGTCCGGGAGAGCGTGCTGCCGCGCACTCATCCGCACACCACGGCGCGACGCCGGGTGCTGGAGGCGCTGGGCGAGGCCGGCGGTCTGTGCACGGCCCGGACGCGGAACGCAGACGGGGACGTCGTGGTCTGCACGCTTGACGCCGGGCACTACGACCCGGACGACAAGCCGCCCTTCAAGGACGGAAAGCCGGGCGGCTGGCACAAGGCGGATGCGTCGATCTGGAACGACTCGGGCGCGGCCTGCATTCCGCACGCAGCCCTCTGAAAGACCACAGGAATTGACCGCTCGGGGAGGCAAGGAAATGTCAGCGATTCAGCTCAAGGAACACCAGGTAGACCAGCGCTCCGCGTTTCGCAGGTGGGTGGGATTCCCTGCAAGGTCATCTGTGCCCCCGCAGGGTGCCCGGGGCACGATCGTGTCAGCGACCGGCTCGGGCAAGACGATCACGGCCGCCGCCTGCGCACTGGAGTCGTTCGCGGACGGCCGGATCCTCGTCACTGTCCCGACTCTGGACCTGCTCGCGCAGACCGCCCAGGCGTGGCGGCTGGTCGGTCACCGTGCCCCGATGGTCGCGGTGTGCTCGCTGGAGAACGACGCGGTCCTCAAGGAGTTGGAGGTGCGCACCACCACGAACCCGATCCAGCTCGCCCTGTGGGCCGGGTCCGGGCCGGTGGTCGTGTTCGCTACGTACGCCTCTCTGGTGGACCGTGAGGACATCGACGCACCCGAGGGTCAGCGGAAGGTTCGCGGGCCGCTGGAAGCTGCTCTGGCGGGCGGAGACCGGCTGTACGGCCAGCGCATGGCGGGTTTCGACCTCGCGATCGTGGATGAGGCACACGGAACCGCCGGTGATCTTGGTCGTCCGTGGGCGGCGATCCACGACAACGCCCGCATCCCCGCCGACTTCCGGCTCTACCTGACCGCCACGCCGCGGATCCTCGCCGCGGCCCGGCCACAGAAGGGCGCGGAGGGCCAGGAGGCGGAGATCGCGTCCATGGCCGACGATCCGAACGGGACGTACGGCGCGTGGCTCGCCGAACTCGGGCTCTCTGAGGCGATCGAACGGGAGATCCTCGCCGGGTTCGAGATCGACGTCCTGGAGATCCGCGACCCCTCCCCCGTCCTCGGGGAGTCGGAGGAGGCCCGGCGCGGCCGGCGCCTGGCGCTCCTGCAGACCGCGCTCCTGGAACACGCCGCGAAGTGGAACCTCAAGACCGTCATGACGTTCCACCAGAAGGTCGAGGAAGCCGCCGCGTTCGCGGAGAAGCTGCCGGAGACCGCTGCCGAGCTGTACGTCAACGACGCCTCGGACGACGACCTGGCCGCTGCGGACAAGCTGCCGAAGTCGTCGATCGACGCGGAGTTCTACGAACTCGAGGCCGGCCGCCATGTCCCGCCGGACCGGGTGTGGTCGGCGTGGCTGTGCGGCGACCACCTCGTCAGCGAGCGGCGCGAAGTCCTGCGCCAGTTCGCCAACGGCATCGACGCGGCAGGGCGCCGGGTCCACCGCGCCTTCCTCGCCAGCGTTCGCGTGCTCGGGGAAGGCGTAGACATCACCGGCGAGCGGGGAGTCGAGGCCGTCTGCTTCGCCGACACCCGCGGCTCGCAGGTGGAGATCGTGCAGAACATCGGCCGCGCGCTCAGGCTCAACCGCGACGGCTCCACCAAGGTGGCCAGGATCATCGTGCCGGTCTTCCTCGAGCCCGGCGAGGACCCGCAGGACATGGTCGCCTCCGCCAGCTTCCGCCCCCTTGTAGCGGTCCTCCAAGGACTCCGCAGTCATGATGAACGACTCGTCGAGCAGCTCGCCTCCCGCGCTCTCTCCAGCGGCAAGCGCAAGGTCCACATCCGGCGTGACGAAGACGGGCAGATCGTCGGGGCGGGCAGCGAGGGCGACGGCGAGGACCAGGAGGACGACACGCAGGCCGCAGCCGAAGCGGCGCTGCTGCACTTCTCCAGCCCGCGCGACGCCGCGACCATCGCGGCGTTCCTGCGCACCCGGGTCTACCGGCCGGAGTCGCTGGTGTGGCTGGAGGGTTACCAGGCTCTGCTCCGTTGGCGGAAGGAGAACGAGATCACCGGCCTCTACGCCGTGCCCTACGACGTCGAGGTGGAAGTGGGGGTCACGAAGGATTTTCCGCTTGGGCGGTGGGTCCACCAGCAGAGGAAGGCGCTGCGGGCGGGTGAGCTGGAGGAGCGGCGCAAGATCCTGTTGGACGCGCCGGAGGCCGGGATGGTGTGGGAGCCGGGAGAGGAGGCGTGGGAGGCCAAGCTCGCCGCGCTGCGGTCGTACCGGCGGGCCACCGGGCACCTCGCGCCGCGGCAGGACGCGGTGTGGGGCGAGGGCGAGGCGATGGTGCCTGTCGGCCAGCACATGGCCAACCTCCGGCGGAAGGGCGCGAAGAACGGCCTGGGCAAGGACCCGGAGCGGGCCGCCGTGCGCGCGGCGCAGCTCACCGAGATCGACCCGGACTGGAACTGCCCGTGGCCCCTGGACTGGCAACGGCACTACCGCGTCCTCGCGGACCTGGTCGACGCCGACGGCAGCCTGCCCGAGATCCAGCCCGGCGTGCTGATGGACGGCGACGACATCGGCAAGTGGCTCCAGCAGCAGAAGCAGCCGGCCGTCTGGGCGCGGCTCCTGCCTGAGCAGCAGGAGCGGCTGTCCACGCTGGGCGTCAAGCCGCTTGAGGAGACGTCTCCCGCCCCGGCTGCCAAGGGTGCGACGACGGGCCAGGGCAAGGCGTCGCAGGCGTTCCAGCGGGGCCTGGCGGCCCTCGCGCAGTGGGTTGAACGGGAGGGCGCCCACCGGCCGGTGCCGCGCAGCCACAGCGAAGAGATCGCGATCGAGGGCGAGACGGAACCTGTGGCCGTCAAGCTGGGCGTGTGGGTATCGAACACAAAATCGAGGCGCGACAAGCTCGCCCAGGACCAGCTGGCCGCGCTGCGGGAACTGGGCGTGGAATGGGCATGACGCCGCCACCGCCCGGCCGTTGAGTCGAAGTGCACGAGGCCCTGGACGATGGTCCCGGGCCTCGTGCGCATCTCGGCAGCTACCGAAGCTCCCTCACGTTGCGGCTACTTCGAAGTCTTGGCCGCCTCACTGCGCGCCCTGCGGGCCTGTGCCATCCGCTTCCGCTCCGCTGGCTGCACGTAGAGGATCTGTGCGGCTTCCTCGATGAGCTTCGCAAGGTCGGCGATCTCGTCCGCCGCGTACTCAAGGTTGTGGTGGATGCTGTCGTTGCCGACGACGCGGGCCTCGTGCATCGCGTCCACAACATCCTGCGGGAGCCCACGCTCGGCCAATTCCGTGATCTTGTCGTAGAGCGTGTACTTCGTCGCTCCCTGGTCCTTACAGATCTCTTCAACCGCGGCCCGGTATCCGACTCCTGCGAGACGGTAGCTGCCGGCGTTCTCGGCCTTCGAGGCGTCCGTGAACAAGGAGCGCACCAGCTCCGGCACGTCTTCGGAGAGTTTCCGGGGCAACGGCTCCGGCCACACCTGACGACGCCAGGATTCGGACGCCTTTTCCAAGCTTGTTGCGGCCTGATTCACAAGGCCGACCAGTTCGACGGTGGCTCGATGGCACAGGTCGCAGGTCCACAGCTGCTCGTAGACGACCAAGCCATCCGTCGTCACGATCAGGTTGCTCGATGCGGTCGGATGTACCTGCCGCTGCTGACGCAGCGACATCGCGACACCGACTGCACACTCAGGATGGGGACACACGGCCCTTCGCCGGCCGAAGGAGCGCTGCTGCAGAGGATCGGGCAATCTGCCGTAGGTGGAGGAAGCCATAGGCGGATTCTTCCTGTCCCTTCTGCTGTTCACCAGCACTTTTGAGGGCTCGACAGCTCACTGGGCACTGCGCCATCGAGGTGAACGGGACGTTGCCCTGCGGCTATGTCTCATGTGCTCGGCTGTCCGCCGGGATAGCGATACGGGCATGGACCTCAATGACGTCATCGATCGCGCAGAGTTGCATGGGGAAGTTGCGCGCCGGTTCGGCAATCCGCCCGTCCCAGGGCGGCGCCGGCAAATGGATGCCCACCTGGCAGGCGCGTGGGCTCTGCTCGACACCGCGATGAAGACGTATGACCCGGCCAACGCCCAAGGCCTGGTCCGGGCGGCGGCGGAGGCTCACCGGCAGTACACCGCACCAGGCGCCCTGATGACCGCTGGCTTCCTGCACTTCATCTTCCAGGAGCTCGCTCCCAACAAGCAGTCGGGCGTCGACCTGGGCCTTCCCCCGCGGGTGGAATGGGCCGCCCGTGTCGTGGAGTGCGTGCGGGCAGGACTGGGCGATAAGGACTTCTCACGGCTGATCGAGGGCATCAGCGACATCCTGACCGACCTGGCCGACGAGGCCGAACCGGTCAGCGTGAGGTGACTCCGGTGTTCTCCGCTCGCGTCGCTGCGTCCGGCACCGGCGCCCGCCTGAGCCTGTACAGCGCTTCGACGGGCCCGGTCCACCACGGCCGGCTGCCGGATCCGATTGGACGCCATACCGGTACTTGTACTTGTACCGCCCTGGGCCGCCCCGCGTACGGGCCTGGACGCCTGCCGCCTCCCGGGCCAGGCTGTCGAGATGAACGACGCGAACGACTCCGGCTCGGACGACGGCAGGATCGACAACGTCTCCCTCTACATGGAGACGCTCAAGGCCCGCATGGACCCCGAGCAGTACGACGTCCTGGCCAAGGCCGTGCACGAGACAGCGCACCTGATAGCCGAGGGCCATCCGGCCGGCCCTGTCGGTGACGCCTCGCAGTTCACCGATGAGGTGCAGCGGGAGTACGCGACGGTCCTGGCGATTCTCCTGACCGGCCGCATGGACCACCGACTCGTGGAGATGCCCGGCCCCGACGGCAGCCCCGGCTTCGCCATCGTGGAAGCCTCCGCCGCCGACGACCCGGCAAAACTGCAGGAGCTGCGCGAAAAGCACCGTCACTTCGTCACCGAGCAGCAGGCCCTCTACAGCGAGCTGGACGGCATCGCCCGCGCCAGCGGCCTGAGCTCCGACGACTGACCATGCGCCGCACGGCTCACCCCCGCACCGCGCCCCGCCGCCCCCACGCGGCCGGGGCACTGACTACCTGTTTCGAATCCTTGGCGCACCGTTAGGCAAGGTCAGGAATCGAACAGAGGTCTTGTCGGGCGGCGGGACCCCGTTCATTTAGAGTGATCTGCATGGACATGCGGAGGATCGTCGCAGTGCTGGTCGAGGATGCTGAACAGCAGATCCAAGACCAGGTGTGGAAACTGGCGCCGAGCGACCGCGCACTCGCTCTTGAGGCTGAGGCCGGCCTGCGTGACGTTGTCGGTCCGCCGGACGTCCAGGAGGCCTTGCCCCACATCAAGCGGCTCGAACACTTGCGGGAGACTCTCGCTGTCCTGGCCATCGCCCTCGCGCGCACTCACGGCCCCATGGCCTGGTTTCTTTCCGGCGCTCTCAACGCGCTCGAACCGGTCCTGCGCTGGCGGGCTCTGCCATCTGACAGTGGCGGCACCTTTGGCACCGTCCTCCCGAGTCCTGAGGATTACACGGAGGCGGAGGATGCCGTCCGCCGACTCCAGGACGCCCTTGCGCAGATCACCGCCGAGCCACTTGACCTCGGCATTCACCGAGATCAGCAAGCAAACGGGGCCTGACTGCCTATTTCGGTCTTGAGCTGCGCGTTTGCCCAGCAGGATTGAACAGGGACGGCTTGGGTTGCTCCGGTGAGGACCTGAGTGGTTCCGCTGACGGTCCTCCGGTGGTGGGAGGATTGGGCCCAGGTCCGAAGGGCCGGGCGGCTCTGGGTGGCAGGGGGTGTTCCGTTGGCGGCGGCGCACCCGCACTCCCCGACCAGCAGCCACACGACTCGAACGGCCTGCCTCGACAGGCCGCACGGATGCGCCTGTCGTATCTGTTGAGAAAAGTGATCCCTTCTTCTTGCAGGAGAACAACATGGGAAGACGCATCCCGGCCGTCCTAGCCGCTGCCGGCGCCGCCGCGCTGCTGACCATCACGGTACCCACAAGCGCCCAGGCCGCCACCGGCACGTTCCTGTACACACACGCCTACTCGAGACTCACCGTCACACTGACCAACCCAGCCGACGCGTCCTGCCTCCAGGCGACGGCGAACGGCACGGTCACCAACAACACCAGCAGCAGCGCCACCCTCTATCCCAGCCCTGCCTGCCAGGGCGAACCGCTGGGCACACTCCCGCCCAAGGGCACGGCAAGCGGGCTGGCGTTCGCCAGTGTCGTCTTCACCGCACCATAAGCGGCCACCGTAGGCCAACGCCGCCGTGAGACGTGGAGACATCCTTCTCCCCGCGGCGGCCGGCATCGCGCCCGTGGCGTGAACACCGGCACGTGCTCACACGGCGACCGGTGAGGCTGAGGCTGCGATACATGTGCCCCCGCACGGGCCTGCGGCTGCAAGGCGCGTGTGCCGATCCACTGCGGTCAGGCGTCTGCGACCCGCCGTACGCGGCTGACGTCCCTCGATCCGCATCTCGGGCAAGGGGAGCTGAGAGTGCACAAGATGTGGTGCGGCGCAGTCGCCTCGGCAGAGCCGGTATGGCATGTGCTGGCAACCGACGAGAGCGTGACGCTGTGCGGGCTGGAGAAACGCGAGGAGTGTGAGGAACAGGTGCAGACGGACAAGCTCTGCTACCGGTGCATGACGACGCTTCAGACCGAGATGGCACCCGAAGCGTGACTACCAAACGTCGCCCAGCCTGTCGGGGCACGGACCATGCCGACCTCCCCGGACTTAAGTCGATGAGGAGGGATTCAGTGAAGGTGGTGCCCCGGAGGTCGATGCTAGCGCCGGGTACCAGGGCGGCCAGGTAGGCGTCGCGGTCGGTGTCGGCCAGGTGGGCGAGACATACGGTGTGGCCGGGGACGTGGATGCCGCGGCAACCGACGGGGTCGGCAGCAGGGTGTGCACCGTGTGCGCAGTGCGGCCAGGTTGGAGGTTCGGATGTGCTCATGGTGCGGCGGCTCCACGGTGTCAGGGTGCCCGTAGGGACGCCCTGGGGGCGGGAACGGTTCGCCCGGTGAGTAGGCGCACATGCCTCACATGCCTTCTCCGAAGTAAGCCGCATCGGGGTGCGCACGACGGAGACAACCCTGCTGTCCGGGGCCTGACCGGGCGCGCCATGACACCGCTACTGACGAAGGCGGCACTTCGGCTCGGCGACATCCCTATTGCAGGTACCGGTCGACTGGCTCCGCAGCGTACGTGCCGTCGTACAGCCGCACGGAGGTCAGCTCGAACTGTTCCGGACGCCCGTCGAAGACGCGGATGATGGTGGTACCAGCGGCCCGTGTGCTGGTGAATTGCACGGGTGTGCCGTCTGTGGTCACGGTACCGAGGAGGGTATAGCGGCGGATTGTGCTCATTGCTGCTTCGTCTGGAGATGCGGGCACTGGCCGGCGCCTCAGGTTTGACCTACTCGTTGGTTCCGGGACGGGACGCAGAAGGACAGGATCCTCGCGAGTCACCCGACGCACCCGTGTTCGGCGGAAGAACCAGGTCCCGCTACTGACGGACGCGGCGGCGCCCAGAGCACCGAGGAACTCCGGCAACGCGTCAAGGAGGAGGCTCACGACCGGCTCCCCTCGGTCTCAGGCAGCCACAGGCTCGACGTGTCGTTGCAGCTTTCCCCCTCGGTCCTGTCCACGGGCCGCGTGAACAAGGTCCTGGCCTGCCCCGAGCGGCCAGGCCTTGTTGTTGGGGGGCCGGTCACGCCCGGTTGCCTGCCGGGTTCCCGCCGCAGTCGTCGGCCAGCGCGATGGCGGCCTTGATGCGTTTGCCCACCAGCTCGTGGCGCATCTCGAAGCTGCGACACACGCCGCACACGATCTCCAGGCCGTGTGGTCCAACCCCGGGCCGGGGGCCTGGGGGGCACCGGCAGCGTCGGGTCGGTGTCCCACACGCTGATCTCCACGGCCGTGGGCGGTGAGGTGGTCAGCGAGGGCGGTGAGTTCGGCCGCGTCGCGGCCGAGGCGCTTCATCTCGTACACGGTGAAGATGACCCGGCAGCGCGGGGCGTGCGCCACCGGCCTGTCGCACGGCGAGATCGCCCGCCGGATCGCCGCCGAAGCGATCCGGCAAGGTCACCGGCAGATCGCCCCGGACGCTACCCGTGTACGGCGCTGGATCGACGGCGAACGGCCCCGCCCGCCGGTCCCGGTCCTTCTTGCGGCGGTGGTCCCGGACGCGGTCGGCCAGCCGCTCACGCCGGGTGATTTGGGCCTGGCGGCCGCCGGGATCCTGGGACCAACTGCCCTGGCGTGTTGTTCCCGGTTACGGTGCCCGTGTGACTGATCGTCTGCGCGAGAGCGGTGGTGGCCGGGCGGATGCCTGGAGTGTGCCTCCCGAGGTGCTGGTGCACGAAGAACCGGACCGGGTACGGGAGTTGCTGGAAGGGCAGGCGGACGGTTCCCGGTTGCCGCTGGCGGTGTACGAGACGTCGGGGCATGTGCACCGGCACGCCACGGCAGGAGTGCGGCAGCAGCTGCTGGCGCTGGACGCCTGCCGGTACGGGCAGCCGCAGCTGGCGGCACGCGTCAGTGAGGTCCCGGTGGGTCGGCACGTGGACGTGCCGTGGGTGGTGCGATGGGCGACCGGCACCGACCTGGACGGCCGGTTGCGCTACTCGCTGCCAGTGCCGGCTGAGGCGGGCGTGGTGGCGACCGTGGTCACGGCGGGCCGTGGCATCGCTGTCGCCGGCTGCGACGACGGCACGCTGCACCGGTGGGACTTGGCCACGGGCAGGCGGCTCGGCAAGGCCCTGACCGGTCATTCCGGCGCCGTGAGTGCTCTGGCGGCGGCCGTGGTGGACGGCCGTCCCGTCGCCGTGACCGGCGGCAGTGACACGGTCGTCCGGCTGTGGGACCTTCTCGATGGGGAACAGCTCGGCGAGTTCCCCGCCGGTGACGATGCCTGGGTCTGGTCACTCGCCACCGGGCTGGTCCACGGCCGGCCGGTCGCGGTCGGCGGGAGCGGCGACGGCATGGTGCGGGTGTGGGATCTGGCCGCCCGCACACAGCGAGGTGTGCCCCTGGCGGGCCACACCGGCGCTGTCGTCGCCGTGGCGACGAGCGAACTGGACGGCCGTCCCGTCGCCGTGACCGGCGGCGGCGACGGAACCGTCCGGGTGTGGGACCTGATCACCGGAGCGGAGAGTGGCTCCCTGCCCGGCCCCGACGAGGTGCGCCTCGTGGCGACGTATACGGATACGGATCCGGCGTACGACCACCCGATCCACCCGATGGCCGTCAGCGCCGACGAGGGGGAGGTGCGCCTCTGGAATCTCGCCACGGGGGCGCAGGCCGGTGAACCACTGGCTGTCCGGTTCGTGACCGCCCTCGCTGCGGGAATGCTCGGCGGACGCCCCGCCGCCCTTGTGGCACGCAGCCTTCAGGGACCGGTCGAGGTATGGGACCTTTCCACGAGCAGACACCTGCGCCTGCCCCTGATCGGCCACGAACGGAATGTGCGGGCAGTGGCGCTGGCCGCCGTGAGGGGCCGTCACCTCGCTGTCACGGGTGGGGACGACAGGTCGGTGCGGATCTGGGACCTCGACGGCGAAAGGGAGGCGGGCAGCCCGCTCCGTGGTCACGCGGGTCCGGTGCGAAGGGTCACCACGGCAGTCCTGGACGGCCGTGCCGTCCTTGTCAGCGGCGGCTGGGACGGGACGGTGCGGATCTGGGACCTCGATGGCGAGGGAGAGGCCGGTGAGCCGCTGACCGGTCACGCCGGGATGGTGGAGATGCTGACGGTGGGCACGGTGGACGGACGGCTCACCCTCCTCACGCGCGACAGGCACGAGACGGTACGGATGTGGGACCTGGCCACCCGTGAGCAGCTGCACGGACGGACCACGAGGGAGTGGACCAGCCCGGGCATCCGGCTCTTCGCGGTACTGGACGGCCGTTTCGTCGCCGTGGACCACGGCGGACGGGTGTGGGACCTGACCGCGGGCGAATGGATCGGTGTGCCGCCGCAGCAAGCCGGCCCTCTGGCCCTGGACACGCTCGAAGGCCGCACCCTGGTCCTGACCGGCTTCATGGAGGAAACGGTTTATCTGTGGGACATGGCCACGGGCGAACGGTGGGGGTCCCCCGTGGCGGGACACGGCAGTCCGGTGCGGTCAGGGGCGGTGGGGATGCTGGACGGCCGCGTGGTGGTCGCCACCGGCGGTGACGACGGAACCGTACGGGTGTGGGACGCGGCCACGGGGCGGCAGACCGGCACGTACGCCCTTCCCTCCCGCGTCACCAGCCTGGCGATGTCAGGGGACGGGAGCCTGGTGGCCGCCTTCGGATCGGACATCGCGGTCCTGGACCACCTTCTTCCCCCTGGGGGCCGGCCGTGTCATGGTCTGTCGCATTAGCGGGACACCTTGGAGGCTGACGTGTTGCCGAAGCTGACGTACCGGGACCTGGTGAAGATCGCCGGTCAGCCGCTGCCCCACGTTCTGCTGTGGCGGGACAGCAACCACCTGCACAATGCATGGTGGCGGCGGTGGCGCAAACCAGTGGGCCTGGAGATGTGGTTGCGCGACGTTGGCCCCGATTCGGTGCTCCTGGAGCCGATGTGGCTGAGCTTCTCCAAAGCCGCCGCCGCCCAGCGCCGATACTCCTTCCAGGACATCGGGCTGGGGCAGTATTCGGAGTACTACCCCTTCTCGAAGTACTTCCTCAGCAGGTGTGTGTGCCCCCGGGGCCAGGGTTCCATGTGAGGCCTCTCAGCAGCTGCTCGTCATCACGGTCCATCCGCTCAGCCTTGCAGCCGTCACTGACAGCCGGGTCCGGTCGCGTCACCTGCGGAAGCGGGAGAGCCAGGTTCCGCCGGCCTTCTGCTCGGGCACGGCACCGGTTGGTTGGCTGATCGCTCCGATGACCAGGAGGGGACACAGCGTGGCAGCAAACGAGGCCGGGACCGAGCTGGAGCAGCTGAAGTCGTTGAGCCCGGGCAGAGCCAAGGGGCACCAGTGCAGCGGACCAGGCCGACGACCGGTGCTCGGTGGTCGCGCTATGGGACTGTCGGAGGTAGAAATCAACGACATCGATTACCTCGACGAGCGCGCACGTGGGGGCGTACAGGTACCAGCCGGCCTGGGCGTGGGCGCGGTGGATGAGCCGGGGAAGCGAGAACGTTGGCCTGGCCGGCCGCGGCCATCGCGGTGTCGTCCAGGACGATGTGCATGGCGTCGCTCACCGGGCGGCCGCCTGGGCCAGGCGGCGGTCCAGCCGGCCCGGCCAGCGTCTACTCAGGCGGCCTCGGGGGCAGAGGTGAAGGAGGTGGAGGTGGGGGATACGAAGATGATGGAGGCGAAGGTGCAGCGCCCTTCGGGTTACGAACCAACAGCAAGGGAAACAAGAAACCCGTCACTGCTCCTGCGACTGCACCGATCGCCCCGACTATGGCAAAGTCCCAGCCAAGTCCGGAGTCAAACAACTGCGGCGGTCCGGCCACAATGAACCCGAAAATACTCGTGACGAGTGCCCCGCGCCGACGCCGCCGCGCGCTGTGGTGATTCCTTTTCATGGGGCATGCTCCTCTCTCTTTGCTAAAGGGACCGCGCAGGATCTCGCGCGGTCCCCTACCGCACGGTGTCTCTACCTCAGAAAGCGTCCCACCCACGAGCCAGCCGGGCTGGAGCCAAGGGCCCCCCACAAGGCGCCGTTCATAAAGGCATCCGCCCGCTCCTCGTTGTTCCCCCCGGCAAGGGCAGTTCCGATGGATGCCCCGGAGCCTGAGCCCAGACCGACCAGCGCTACTCCGGCCACAACGCATCCGATACCTGTCGAGCAGACCGCGGCCGTGGCTGCCACGCCGAGAACACCCCCAGCAAACGCTCCGAGACCTTCGCCGATGTCAGGCCATCCGAACAGTCCGGACGGGTCGGTGTTGTTGATGGGGTCGCCGCTGGCGTAGAGGTAGGGGTTCGCCTCTTGCCCCGACGGGTCCGGTTGGGTGAAGCGGCCGAGGGAAGGGTCGTAGTAGCGGTGGCCCATCTTGTACAGGCCGGTGGGGTCGAGGTAGGCGCCGGTGTAGCGGTGGGGCTGGGGGGCTGCCTCGGTGGTGGTGCCGCGGGGCAGGCCGGTGGGGCCGTAGGCGTAGGTGTGGGTGCGCTTGCCCGTGTCGTCGACGAGGCCGAGGACGTTGCCGGTGGCGTCGGTGAGGTAGTAGTAGGACTTCCCCCCAGTCGTCATGGAGTTCAAGGTGCCCGCCGGTTCGCGGATGAATCCGGTGTCGACGCCGTTGGTCGTCGTGGACGCCAGACCGAGTGCGGTGTGGTGGAACCAGGTCGAACCCAGCTTGGTGCGCTCGGAGTTGTCCGTGCCCGCGTGGACCAGGTCGTAGCTCTTGCCGCCCGCGGTGATGCCGGAGAGCTGGCTGTAGTCCGTCCACGTCTCGTTCGTACGGGCCGTGGTGCTCGCGCCTGCCGTCTCGTTGCCGAGCTTGTCGTAGGACCAGCCGGTGGTGGAGCCGTTCTTGCCGGTCAGTTCGCTCGCGTCGTCGTAGGTGTAGGTGGTGCCGCCGGGGCAGGCGTTCTTGGTTCCGTCCTGGGAGGCGAGGTTGCCGGCCTTGTCCCAGCAGTACAGCCACGACGCCTTGCGGGCACCCGCGGAGTCGGCTTCCAGGGCGTAGCGGAGGCGGTCCTGGGAGTCGTAGTCGTAGGTGGTCCTGTACTTGGTCAGGTTGTCGGTACGGGTGCGGATCTTGGTGGTGTCCTTGCCCGCGGTGTTCTTGTAGCTGTAAGCCAGGTCGATCAGCGTTGTCGTCCCGGAGGTGGTCTTGATGCTTTCGGGGCGGCCGTTGTCGTCGATGCCGACGGCTTGTGTCGTGCCGCCGGGGTAGACGGTCTTGGTGCGCTTGTCGTTCTCGTTGTAGTCGAAGTCGGTCTTCTTGCCGTCCGGGGCGGTCAGGTAGTCCAGGCGGCCGGCCTTGTCCCAGGTGTAGTCGGTCTTGCCGGTCGGGTCGGTGTAGTAGTCGACGTCGCCGCCCGGGGTGTAGGCGAGCGCGGTCTGGGCGCCGTTTTGCAGGGTGCGGACGCTTTCGCGGTTGAGCTTGTCGTAGTGCCACCCAGTGGTGCCGGAGGCGTCGGTGCGGGTCTTGACGTTGCCGTCGCCGTCGTAGGAGTAGGTGACCGTGACGTTGGTGGAGGACACCTTCGTCACGCGGTCGCGGTTGTCGTAGACGTAGATCGTCTTGATGTTGCGTCCGTCGGTGACGGTCTCCACCCGGCCCAGCGCGTCGTAGGTGTAGTCCGTTTTGCCCGGCGGGGCGGGCGGGGTGACCGTCTTGAGGTTGCCCTTGGTGTCGTACTCGAAGGAGGTGACCTTGCTGTTGCCGTCCTTGGCGGTGCAGCGCTGGCCCTCGAAGCCGCCGCAGGTCGGGGTGTCCTTGTTGTAGGTGTACTCGCGGGTGCCGCCTGCGGTGCCGGAGGTGGTCACCGACATGGTGTTGCCGTTGGTGTCGTACCTGAAGGTGTCCTTGCGGCCGTCCGCGGAGGTGAAATCGTTCGGCAGATCGGTGCCCGCGATCGTCTGATACGCCGTCACGGACGCCGTCGCACCGAGCGGGAGCTTCTGGGAGAGCGCGTTGTTACGGCCGTCCCAGCCGTAGGTGGTGGTGTTGCCGCCGGTGCCGTCCGCGCCCGTGCCCATCGCGTCGATCGCGGTCTGGGTGAGGTGGCCCGTGTACTTGGCGTGGCGCGAGTGCTCGAGGGGGTCGGTGACCTTGGTGACCTCGCCGTCCGCGTTGTGCTGGTACTTCGTGGCGTCGTCGTCGGGGTCGGTGACCGTGGTGGTTCCCGCGTCGGAGGGGGTCGCGGCCGTGTAGTCGTAGCGCCAGGTCGGACCGATGTGGCCGCTGCCCGTCACCTCGGTGGCGCGCTGCAGGGACCTGACGCGGTTGTGGGCGTCGTAGGTGAACAGCGTGACGGTGTCCTCGGGCGTGGTCACCTTCGTCAGGCGGCGGGAGGAGTCGTACGCGTAGGTGGTGGCCTTGCCATCGGTGTCGGTGACCTTCGCGAGGTTGCCCGCCGGGTCCAGGTCGAACACGGCCGTGCGGCCCGTGTGGTCCTTGGCCTGCCACTGGCTGGCGTTCGTCTTCACCAGGTCGATCCAGCGGCCCGAGCGGGTCTCGGTGAGCTTGAAGCCCTTGTGCTCGCTGCCCTCGTCGTGCTGGTCGACGGTGATCGTCCCGTCGTTTCTGTCCGTGACCTTGGTCAGCGTGCCGTGCTCGTCGTAGGTGTCCTTCGTGCCGGACTTGCGGTCGGTGAGGGTGTAGGTGCCGTCCGCGTTCTTCTTCAGGTCCTTGGAGTAGCCCGTCGGCGTGGTGTAGCCGCCGGTGGACGTCTCCTTGAACCGCAGGGCGTCGCCGGTGGCGTCGTAGACGACCGCCTCACCGTCGCCGGGCTGGAGGTAACGCTCGTAGGCCTGCCACCAGCGCTGCGACACCTTCCCCCAGGGCGCCTCGAGGGAGTTGTACGTCCGGGCCAGTTGCAGCTTCTGGCCCACGCCGGCGATGTCGAAGTCCGTCGCGGCGAGCATCAGGTTGCCGTTGGAGACGTTCACCCGCGCCACCAGCGCGTCGTTCAAGCGCGTGTCGATGATGCGGTGCCACGGCACACCGCCCTGCCCTTCCGGGGTGTAGGGCGTGGCCTCGGCTGCGGTCGCCGCGCGCTCGGCGCCGGCCTTGCCGCCCGCGGTACGGGCCCGCTGCGCCGCCCGCCACGCGGCGACCTCCGCCGACGGCTCGGCCTCCGCCTGGGACTCGGGTGCCTTGACCGACCCGGCCGGAGTGGTGGGCGCCTCGACCTTCGTCGGTCTCGTCCAGGGGCTCTCCGGCTCGGGTAACTCCGGTTTCGGCGGCGCGGCCAGACCCGGTGCCGCCGAGAGCACCACGGCGGCGGCCGTGAGCGCGGACAGGAGAGCGGTTCTGTGTGTTCTTCGGGCACGCCACAGGGACGTGCTCTGCGCACGTGAATGCATCAGCTTCCCCCACGGAAGTCAGACAGACAGTCAGAACAGGCGACCCACTCGGTCACCTCGGGCACACAAGCTGTCACAAGAAGCACACAACGCGACGGGCCGTTCCCCGTATCTGCCGTCCCATGCCAGCAGGAATCAGCCCCACCTCTTCAACGGGATGAAACCCTGCATACCGCAGCAACTCACCACCCTGGCAGGAGGGAAGCGCACGATTCACTGCGATCTCGGGGGATCACCCTGACTGGGACCTTCGACTGTTGTGGGCACAGCACGCGGCCCTGCTGCCGGAGGCAGCCTGTGCAGATTTTGTGCGTGGGCGTGACGCGCTGTCCGGCCCGTAGTTGATCAGGTCATCGCGCCGAGAACGTCCGTCCCCCGAGCGGATGCGCGAACAGGGACTCTGGCGTTGCCTCGGTCCGGGGCCCTGGCGCCAGCGCCCGGCTTCCACTCGTGAGCGTGGAGCCGGGCGCACTGGTGTCGCTCAGGTCAGTCTCGCGTCCTCGGTGCGGAGCCGGTCTACAGCAGCATCGGTGCCTCAGCACTCCGCCCCCTGGACCGGTGTTGGCCGTTTGGTTCTGCGCCCTTCGAAGGGGTGAAGGTCCGCATCCCGCGCAACCGCCGGCCCCGGGGTGAGTGTCGTGCACAGGCGACACCACCCGCTCGACTATGAGGAGCCCGCTCTTGCGCAAGAGCCTCGTCACGGCGGCCGCTGTTGCGGTCGGCGCACTGACCGCCCTGTCCGTCGTTCCGGCGCACGCCGCCGAGTACAACTCGGCGCTGAAGATCCGCGGAGTCCAGTACGACGCGCCAGGCCGGGACTCCAACAGCTGCTCCTCGGGCAACACCGACCAGGAGTACCTGACGGTGAAGAACTACTCCTCCCAAACGACGATCAACCTCAAGGGCTACGTCGTCAAGGACGCCACCGGCAACCGCTTCACCTTCACCGCCAACCACTACCTGCAGCCCGGCGACTACGTGAAGCTGCGCGGCGGCCACGGCACCGACTCCGACACCCACAACGTCGCCTACCGCGACAACTGCAACTTCCTGTGGAACAACGACAAGGACACCATCTACCTGTACAAGCCCTCAGGAAGCCGCGCCGACGTCCACACCTACACCAAGTCCAGCAACGACCCCGACGGCAACGGATACATCAACTTCCACAGCTGAGACCACCCTCGCCCGGCCCTGGGCCGACTCGCAGCCAGCCCGCCCCAGCACATCGCTGGGGCGACGCTGCCGGAAAGGTGCCAGGACTGGCGGTTCTCCCACTCGACTACGACGGAACGCTGAACCGAGGGCGACGCACCTCGACCACCTGAGAGACCGGAAATGCCGTAGTGAGGAAATCAGTGCCTTGCGGGCGCGGCAGGGAGTCCGGAGGCCTCGCCCTCGGCTTGGTCCTTGCCCGGAGTCGTCGCTTACGGACCGCCTCGCGTTGCTCACCGCGGCCACGCGTTGGCGCCCCGACCTCATCGGCCTGGAGCGGGCCCGGTTCCTCACCCGCCGGTCGGACGGGAGAAGGCTCAGGGGGTGGCCGCCACGCGGCCACCCCCTGAGCGGTTCGGTAGGGCGGTGTCTTACCGCGGGTCTCCATGTCGATGGACGTGCCCGCGATGGTCCGCAGGTCAGGCGGAGTTCCGGCGCGGCTGGTCCGTCACGTCCTGCCGGACCGGCTGGCTGTCGTGGGCGGACCGGCTGGTGCGGATTGCCTGGCTCACCATGCCGGCTGCGCTGAGGAAGACCACGAAGCCGACTTCGGCGCGATCCAGCGCAGCTTCGTGCCGTACGCAGGGGCATCGGTGGCTTTATCGAGCAGTAGTGACGTCGCTTGTCGATGGGTTTGGGTGCGCCCCCAGACGCTCGCGGATCTCCCACAGATGGCGCCGACCTCGCCGTGCACGGCGGCGGGCGGGTGCTGCTGCGCTCACGGCAGGTCGGCCTGGACCAGCTGGGCGATCACCGGGACGCGGTTTCCGCCGGCGGACGCCAGCAACATCATCGCCCGCCGGTAGCGCACCGAGCTGGTACTTCCCCGGCGCACGATCTGCTGCAGCTTCTGCCCTTCCTGATTGGTCAGTCTGCGCACGCGCACAGGCTCAGCCACCACACCTCCAGCGGTCGGAACCGACGTCACCGCCCATCCAACCGCCCCAAGCACCAACCCGGCGAACCTTCCCGGTCACAGCACTAGGCACGGCCCCCCTGCGCCGCCCTCCGGTGCATGAAGCCGGTCGCGGAGCCATAGGCGTGCGCTACATGCCCGAACTGACCTGGCGCTACGGCTACCGCCGTCCTCACCGTCATCTTCGTCGTCTGCACCCTCATTTGCCGCGCCCTGCGCCGCAATAAATGGCTTTGACCAGCAGCGCCTTCCGGTGGTCCATGGTCATCCATTTCGTGCCCCGGCGCCTCGGTGCCGGCTGGTGACTGGGCAGGGCGCATACTCAGTGATCGTCGCACGAGCGGGTAGGCGGTGGCGTGCGGTGATCGATCCGACGCAGGCGAAGAGGGTGTGGGGGATATGAGCGAGGCGAGTCGGCCGGTGATGCCGGAGACGGTGGACAGTCCCGCGCTGCGGGCGCAGCCGACCGGTGCGGCGGCGCGGTGGCTGCTGCGTCATCGGGTGCAGCCGGTGGGGCCGGCGGCCGGTGAGAGTCATGCCGAGCCGCATGCCTGGTGGAAGGTGATGTGCCTGACCGGTGTCGACTACTTCTCCAGCCTGGCCTACGTCCCGGCGATTGCGGCTCTTGCGGCGGGGGCGGTGTCGCCGCTGGCGACGCTGCTGATCGTGGCGTTGACGCTGCTGGGAATGCTTCCGATGTACCGCAGGGTGGCCAAGGAAAGCCCGCATGGGGCGGGCTCGGTGGCGATGCTGGAGGATCTGCTGCCGTTTTGGTGGGGGAAGCTGTTCGTGCTGGTCCTGCTTGGGTTTGTGGCCACCTCGTGGATCATCACCATCACCCTGTCCACCGCGGACGCCTCCGTGCACGTAGTGGAGAACCCCTTCTTCCCCGCCGCCCTGCACGGCCACGAAGTGGCCCTGACGGTGGCGCTGCTGCTGATCCTTGGCGGGGTGTTCCTGTTGGGCTTCAGTGAAGCGGTCAAGGTGGCCATCCCCTTGGTGGCCGTCTTCCTCGCCCTCAACGCCGTCGTCATCGGCATCGGTGTGGCACACGTGCTCACCACCCCGGCCGCCTGGTCGGCGTGGACCGGCTCCCTCACCGACCTGGGCGGCGTTGGTGATCTGGCCGGCCCTGCCCTGCTGGCGTTCCCCCTGCTGGTGCTGGGCCTGTCCGGCTTCGAGACCGGTGTGAGCATGATGCCGCTGGTGGCGGCCGACGGCGCCGACGCCGAGCAGCGGCTGAAGGCCCGCATCCGCAACACCCGCAAGCTCCTCACCGCGGCCGCGCTCATCATGAGCGTCTACCTGCTCGCCGCCAGCTTCGTCACCACCGTCCTCATCCCCGAGGGCGAGTTCGAGCCCGGAGGCGCCGCCAACGGCCGCGCCCTGGCCTGGCTGGCCCACGAGCATGTCGGTGAGGCGTTCGGCACCGTCTACGACATCAGCACCATCCTCATCCTGTGGTTCGCGGGCGCCTCCGCCATGGCGGGGCTGATCAACATCGTGCCCCGCTACCTGCCCGACTACGGCATGGCCCCCGAATGGGGACGCGCGGTACGCCCGGTCGTCCTCGTCTACACCGCCCTGTGCATCCTGATCACCATCACTTTCGACGCCGACGTCGACAAGCAGGCCGGCGCCTACGCCACCGGCATCCTGGCGATGATGGTCTCCGGTGCCTTCGCCGTCACCGTCTTCGTCGCACGCAACCGCCGACGCGTGGCCACGGCCGGCTTCGCCTCGCTGACCGCAGTGTTGCTCTACGCGCTGATCGCCAACATCATCGACAAGCCCGACGGCATCGCCATCTCCGGCTTCTTCATCCTCGGCATCATCACCGTGTCGCTGATCTCCCGCGTCTCGCGCACCACCGAACTGCGCGCCGACCGCATCGTCTTCGACGAGACCGCACGCCGGTTCATCACCGATACCCTCACCCACGACCAGTCCATCAACATCATCGCCAACCGCCGCCAAGCCGGCGACGAAGCCGAGTACAGCGCCAAGGAACGCGAACAGCGCGGCACCAACCCCGTACCGGGCCTCGCCGACGTGCTCTTTCTCGAGATCGACGTCGTCGACCCCTCCGACTTCAGCGACACCCTCACCGTCCACGGCGTCGAAGTCGACGGCCACCGCATCCTGCGCGCCCAAGCCCCGGCCGCACCCAACGCCATCGCCGCCGTCCTGCTCGCCCTGCGCGACGCCACCGGCGTGCGGCCGCACTGCTACTTCGCCTGGGCCGAAGGCAGCCCCCTGAAGCACATGTTCCGCTACTTCCTCCTCGGCCGCGGCGACACCGCCCCCGTCACCCGCGAGATCATCCGCAGCAACGAACCCGACCCCGACCGCCGCCCCGGCATCCACGTCGGCGGCTGAACCCCGCACTACGTCCTTCTTCTCCTTATGGCCGTCCTGGGAAGTGCCGGGTTCCTCACCGAATCAATGTGGCTCTGTGGACTCGCCGCATGGGCTCTGATCGCGGCCGGCCTCATCGAGATGATCTATCGGCCCTGAGCCCTATGGACCGACGGAGCGAACGCTGACACGACAGGCCGAGCCGCCGCGTGCATGCTCAGGCGTACAGATTGCGTATGGGCGTGTGTGCGGCGGTCTTGTCTTCACGCGGTGGGGTATACGCTGCTCAGCGGCCGTGTCCGCAGTGCGTCGAAAGGTGGTGGAGTCCGCGATGAGCGGTGAACCTCCCAGTCGCATGCCGCACGGCGCCGCCCGTACCGGGACCTGAGCAGGGGGCTTGGTGGCGGCGTCAGCGGCATGCCGCTTGCCCGTCACCCCCAGAGTCTTCCTGCCACGGAAAGGCCTTTTCCGTCATGTCTGAGCGTCGTCTGCGCAGCCTGCGAGCCAAGCCCCTTAGGCGTTCTGCTTCCGGCAGTGCCCCAGGCGAGCACTCCGTTACCCCGCCCTCGGCCGGGCCGCCGGGGCGCAAGGGGAGCGTGATCACCGCCGCGCTGTATGAGGACGGCCAGCGCAGCAGCACCCACGGTTCGCTGGCGGAGACCTTCCAGCAGCTGCGTCGGCGGCCTGGCGGCATGGCGTGGATCGGCCTGTACCGGCCCGATCCGGCAGAGTTGCAGTCCCTTGCGGAAAAGTTCGATCTGCACCCGCTCGCGATCGAGGACGCGCTGGAGGCACACCAGCGGCCGAAGCTGGAACGCTACGGCGACACCCTCTTCGTTGTGCTGCGAGCGGCCCGCTACATGGACTCCGCCGAAGAGGTCGACTTCGGCGAGCTGCACGTGTTCGTCGGCCCGGACTTCGTCATCACCGTCCGCCATGGCGCCGCCCCCGATCTGGCCGCCGTCCGCCGCCGGATGGAGGACAGCCCCGAGCTGCTCAAGCGCGGCCCCGAGGCAGTGCTGTACGCGATCATGGACGCGGTCGTCGACGGCTATGCTCCGGTCGTCGCAGGCGTGCAGAACGACATCGACGAGATCGAGACCGAGGTGTTCGGCAACGCCCCGGGCGTCTCACGCCGTATCTACGAGCTGTCCCGCGAGGTGGTGGAGTTCCAGCGCGCCACCCGTCCGCTGGCGGGAATCGTCGGCGGGCTGTCGGCCGGGTTCGAGAAGTACAACATCGACGAGGAACTGCGCCGCTACCTGCGTGATGTCGCCGACCACGCTACGCACGTCACCGAGCGCGTTGACGGGTTCAAGCAGGCCCTGCAGGACATCCTCACCGTGAACGCCACCCTGGTCACCCAGCAGCAGAACGAGGAAATGAAGGCCCTGGCCCAAGCCAGCCACGCACAGAACGAAGAGATCAAGAAGATCTCCGCCTGGGCGGCGATCCTCTTCGCACCGACCCTGGTCGGCACCATCTACGGAATGAACTTCGACCACATGCCCGAACTGGGCTGGGTCTTCGGCTACCCGTTCGCGCTGCTGCTGATGGGCGCCGTGTGCGTAGGCCTGTACGTCGTCTTCAAGCGCCGGGACTGGCTATGACCGAGGCCTGCCTGGAACCGGAAAAGGAAGGGGGACCGATGAAGCCGGCTCTGATGCGCAGGCTACTGGTCGCCGCGCTGGTGACCTGGATCGTCTTCATCACCGTGTACATCTACCTCAACGAATAGCCCCACGGGCTGGCGTTGTGTCGGGGAAGACGGACAGCCGAGACAGGAGGGGGCCGTCGATGGCGGAGCAGAATACTGATGGGGCCGGGCACGGTGAGGGCATGCCGGCGACGGTGGTCGACTGCGCCCTGTACGAGGACGGTGCACGCCTCCCGGGCCGGGTGGACCTGGACAGAATCCTGGACCGGGTAGACCCGGATGCGGGCCGGTTCGCATGGATTGGACTGTACGAGCCGACCGTCGAGCAACTCCAGCAGGTCGCTGATGCTTTCGACCTGCATCCCCTCGCCGTCGAAGACGCCGTCCACGCCCACCAGCGGCCCAAGCTCGAACGCTACGGCGATGTGCTATTCCTGGTACTGAAGACCATCGTCTACATCGACCACGAGCAGGTCACCGCCACGAGCGAAATCGTCGACACCGGCGAAGTAATGATCTTCGCCGGCCCCGGGTTCGCCATCACCGTCCGCCACGGCAGCGCTCCGCCCCTGAACGAGGTACGCCGCCAACTGGAGGCCGACCCCCACCAGCTCGGCCACGGCCCCTCCGCAGTACTGCACGCCGTCGCCGACCTGGTCGTCGACCGCTACCTGGAGGTGGCCGACGCCTTCGCCGGTGACGTCGACACCCTGGAAAACGAGGTCTTCTCCCCCGACCTGCCCGTCGACGCCTCCCGCATCTACCAGCTCAAACGGGAGCTGCTGGAGTTCAAGCGCGCCGTCGTGCCGCTCGCCCCTGCCCTGCAACGCCTCAGCGAGGGAACCCTCCCTCAGGTCTCCGCCAAGGTGGCCGCCTACTTCCGTGACGTCGCCGACCACCACCAGCGCGTCAGCGAGCAGATCGCCGCCTTCGACGAACTCGTCGGCGGCCTGCTCAACGCCAGCATCACCCAGCTCAGCGTCCAGCAGAACTCCGATATGCGCCGCATCAGCGCCTTCGCCGCCCTCATCGCCGTGCCCACCATGATCGTCGGCGTCTACGGCATGAACTTCGACCACATGCCCGAACTCACCTGGCGCTACGGCTACCCCGCCGTCCTCACCGTCATCGTCGCCGCCTGCACTCTCATCTACCGCGCCCTGCGACGAAACAAGTGGCTGTAAACGGCCACGTGCGCGCCTGCACTGGCCCTCGTAGCCTGGTGGTGCTCGGGGTAGCCGCGGAGGTCCGTCATGCCCCGAACCGTGTGGTCAGGTGCCATCAGTTTTGGTCTCGTGACCGTGCCGATCAACGTCCAGAGCGCCACCGAGGACCACTCCATCCGCTTCCACCAGTACCACCTGGTCGACACGGCCTCCCTCCCCCCTGCCCCGCCCGCGCCCCGTTTCGCCGCGACCTGGGGGCGATTGCAGTAGGAGCCGCCCTGCTCAGCCTACGGCCGGCCAACCCGCGCTAGCGGCGTGATCCACGACCCATCACACGGGCCCGCTGGCTCGATCCCTGCCGGGAGTGCTTCCTCGCGACGCCTCCCACGTTGCGTGTGCCGCCGCTGCAGCTCCCCGAGCTGCGCCATGCCTGCGGCCAATTCCCCGCCGTCTGCGCCCCGCAGGGCGACCTCCCCGACGCACTGCCCGGCACCCGTCGCCCCCCAAATCGTCCTGACCGAGCGCGCCGACGACGGCGAGCACGTGATCGCGAGCTGGGCACAGGACGCGTGGGCCAGCCACGAGTCAGGGCGGTCCATGGTCGGGCCCGTGGTCAGTGCCTGACGCTGCCGGAGATCTTGGAAAGTCCTGATCTGACGGACGATCGTTGAGCCGTACCGCGAATTTACGAGGCAGCCTTGGGAGAACTCGGCCCAGCGGACGGGCGCTGGTCAGCGCCGGCCGTGGTGGGAGGTGAAGACGTCCAGCAGTTCCCGGACGGGCACGTGCGCCTCTGCGGGATGGTGAAGGGTGCCGTCCAGACAGAGGATGTAGCGCGTGCGCCGTCCCTCGCGTTCGCGGCGCACGTAGCCAGCCTGTTCGAGGTCGCTGACGATGCTCTGCGCGGTGCGTTCGGTGATGTGGCAGACCGCGGCGATGTCGCGGAGGCGGGCGGCAGGGTCGCGTGCGATGGCGAACAGCACCCGGGCGTGGTTGGTGAGGAAGTCCCACTTGACGGCCTGCTCGTTCACGTTCTGTTCCGTCCCCTTCGTCTTTGCCCGGGTGGAGATACCCGCAACAAATTTCCGGAAACAGATCTCCTCAGCGTGAGGGGGCTGCGAAGTTTCAGGGGTAGCTGGGTTGGGCATTGCTCGGCGCTTCGGAAGTGAGGCGAGTCCTTGGATACTGCTGCCCAGAATGAGGGTCAGGAGCCGCTTGCCGACTGTCCGATCGCGGCGTCCGCCGCGTTCGAGGGCAGCGCGGAGATCGCCGAGGCCCGTGACATGGCCCGCGACTTCCTCGTGTCCGTGCAGGCCGTGCACGGGCTGTCGGTGTCGGCGCGGGCCATGGGCATGGTGCAGCTTGTCGTGAGCGAGCTGGTCACCAACGCCCGCAAATACGCGCCCGGCCCGTGCCTGCTGGACCTGGAGATCAGCGAGGGCGCCGTCCAGATCAGCGTGTGGGACAGCAGCACCACGCAGCCGTCTATCCAGGCGGCCGACCCGGAACGGATCGGTCAGCACGGCCTGGAGATCGTCATGGCGGTGTCCCAGACCTTCTGTGTTCACCGGGAACCGGTGGGCAAGCGGATCACCGCGGCCATCGAACTGGCCGACGACCCCGGCGGAGACCCGACCGGTCGGCAGCCCTCCTGACCGCGCCCCGCCAGTCCCGAGGCCGTCGATGTGTTCGAGGTTGACCGCGATTCCGAGCACTCCGTACTCACGCAACTGGGCCATGTGGGGGCGACGGGTGCCGGGCAGTGCGTCGACGAGGTCGCCCTGCGAGGCGCAGACGGCGGGGAACTGCCAGCAGGCCCTTGCTCGTCTCAGCCCACTCATTCAGGCGAACGGATAGGACCGGGAGCGACGCTGGTGTCTCGCCAAGTGTGGGAAGGTGTTCGGCGGTCCGTGCCGCACCGGCTGGCCGACCCAGCCTTCGTCCGGGCCCTGCATGAGCGCGACTTCACCGTGGTGTTCGCGATGACCCACGACGCGGGGATCTCCTTCAACTGGATCGCCGAAGCGTGCGCGCTCAAAGCCGAGCGGGTCAGCCAGATCGCCCGGGGCACCGCGGCTGTCACCGCGCTGGCAACTGTCGAGCGAATCTCCGGCGGTCTGCGCATTCCCGGTGCCTTCCTGGGGCTGGCTGCGCAACCCTGGGAGGACACCGCCACTCTCAGCTCGGAGTCCCACCATGGAGCAGATGATCCGATGAAGCGCCGCAACTTGCTGCGTGGCGCGCTGGCCGCCGGCCTCACCGCTCCAACGCTCGCCGCCCCTCACCGCCGCCCGGACCGACGTCGACTGCACCCTCTCCCTCGGCGCCCTCGAGGACCTCGCCGACCTGGAGGCCGCAGCCGAGAGCTACGGGCACGGCTACCACGGACAAGCACCCACCCGCGTCCTGGCCGACCTGGTCACCGACTTCACGACCCTGCGTCCGCTCCTCACCGTCCCGCAGCCCGCACCGGTCCGGGCACGGTTGTGCCGGACGGCCGGGCAGATGGCCGGGATGACCGCGATCGTCTTACACGACCTGGGCAGCCGTAAGGAATCCCGCGCCTGGTTCGCCACCGCCTCCCGGGCCGCCGCCGAATCCGGCGACGACCAGCTGCACGCCTGGGTCCTCGCCCGGGAAGCGATGGTCCCGCTCAACTACGGCGCTCCGAAGGCGGCGGCCCGCCTCGCCGACCAGGCCCGGCACACCGCCGGCACCCGGCCGACGGCCGCGGCGACGCTGGCGGCCGCGGTCGCCGCCCG
>NZ_JBIVQO010000024.1:0-18454 GCF_044755265.1 Streptomyces sp. NPDC092370
TGTACAGGAACGTGCCGGTGGCGGCCTGGGCGCTCGTAGGTACCGCGATGGTCAGCAGCGCGGCGGCGCCGGCAGCGGCTACGACGGCCGGGATGCGTCTTCCCATGGCCGTCGGTGGTGGTGGAGAGAACCGACAGCTACGAAACCCCCTAGCACGCTGTTGCGATGGCTGTCGCTGCGGCCATGCGCCGGACTGCTTCAGCGAGCAGTTCAGGTGAGGTGGCCAGGTTCAGTCGGGCATGTCCCGCACCACCGGTTCCGAAGGAGGGACCGGAGTTGAGGGCGACTTTGCCGTGTCCGAGGAAGACGGCCGCGGGGTCGTCTCCCAAGCCCAGGTTCCGGCAGTCCAGCCAGGCGAGATACGTGCCTTCGCCGGGCTGGTAGCGGATGCCGGGCAGGTGCTCGGTGAGGAGATCGGCGAGAAGCCGGCGGTTGGCGTCCAGACCGTCCAGCAGGTCGTCAAGCCAGGATGTGCCGTCGCGCAGAGCGGCGGTGTGGGCGATGACGCCGAGGTGGCTGGGGCTCTCCTGCACCCATGCGGGGATCCGGGCGAGGTCGTCGGCCGCGGCGGGGCCGGCGAGGGCGACGGCGGCCTTGAGACCGGCCAGATTCCATGCCTTCGACGCCGACATCAGCGCCATGCCGTTCTCCGCACCGGGAACGCTCAGGTAGGGCACGAACACGGCCCCCGGCATCACGAGCGGGGCATGGATCTCGTCGGAGACGACGCGGATGCCGTGACGGGCGGCCAGGGCGGCGACGGTGGCCAGTTCGTTGGCGGTGTGCACGGTCCCGGTGGGATTGTGCGGACTGCACAGCAGATACACGGGCCGCGGGCCGTGCTGAGCGGCCCGCTCGAACGCCTCCTCCAGGGCGGCGAAGTCGAGGCGCTGGTCAGCACCCAGCGGAGCCTCTTCGATACGCCGACCGGTGTGCTCCACGAAGTGGTAGAAGGGCGCGTAGACGGGGCAGCTGATCACCACGGCGTCAGCCGGGCAGGAGATCACGTCGAGGATTTCGACGATGCCGCGCATCACGTCCGGCACCATCGCCGTGCGCTCCACGCTGATGCCCTCCCAATCCCACCGCTTACGGGCGAACTCCGCCAGCGCCTCCGCGTACGCGGTGCCGGCCGGGTAGCCGGTGTCGCCCCGGGTGACCGCGTCCGTGATGGCCCGGACCACCGACTCTGCCAGCAGGACGTCCATCTCAGCCACGAACAGCGGCAACACATCGCGGGGGAACGCGTGCCACTTCTCGCTCGTGCGGAGCTGGAGCTGGTCGAGAGAGAGATGACACAGGGGGTTCGCTGCGCGGGATGTCCCACCGTTCATACTGCTCATGATGCAAAGGGTAGGTGGGATTCCCCACCCGATGTTTGCGTCTTCGACCCAAAGCCGGGTAGGCATGCGAAGATTCGACGTATGGACGAGATTGACCGCGAAATTCTTGCACAGCTTCAGCGGGACGGCAGGCAGACGATCACGGAACTGGCCGAAAGGGTCCGGGTCAGCGTGTCCCGCTGCCAGCGCCGGCTGCGGGAACTCGAACGCTCTGGCGTGATCAGCGGCTACCACGCCGCCCTGAACGGCGCCGCCGTCGGGCTGGGCTTCGAGGTCCTGGTCTTCGTCCACCTCCGCCACGGCGACCGCGAGCACCTCGCGGCCTTTGACGAAGGGCTCGCAGCCATCCCCCAGGTGATCCAGGCGGAGCGGCTTTTCGGCACCCCCGACTATCTACTGCGGGTAGTGACCGCAGACCTCGACGCCTACCAGCGACTCTTCGAGGAGAAGCTGGCCACGCTGCCCAACGTGAACCAGCTCATGTCGACGATCGTCATGAAACGGGTCGTCGCCCCCCGGCCAATGCCCATCGGCATCGGACCGGAGTCCAAGATGATCTAAACGAAACGGCCAAGACTACAAGTTGGTCCGCCAGTAACTGATCGTTTCAGAATGAGGTTCGGAGTCGTCTCAAGCAGATGATGCTGCAAGCGAGTTGAAGCAGGCCGAGGTGAAGGTCGGCACGTATCTCGCAGCGGATCCGGAGGCGCTTGAACTGGTGGAGCCAGGCGAAGGTTCGCTCGACGACCCAGCGGGTCCTGCCCAGACCGGAGCCATGGGATGTGCCCTTGCGGGCATTCTTCGGTGTGATGCCGCGGACCCGCAGGAGGCGGCGGTACTTGTCGTAGTCGTAGTCATAGCTGCGATCGCGAACAGCCGGCCCGGCCGGTGCCTCGGGCGCCCGCGGATGCGCGGTATCGCGTCCAGCAATGGCATCAGCTGAGTGACGTCGTGGCGGTTTCCGCTGGTCAGCGAGATAGCCAAGGGGGTTCCGTGGCGGTCGGTGATCAGGTGGTGCTTGCTGCCCGGACGTGCCCGGTCGACCGGCGAAGGTCCGGTGTGCCCCCCCTTTGAGGGCCGTGACACGGGAGGCGTCGATGGCCGCGTCGGCCATATCCAGCAGGCCCGCGGCCCTCAGCTCGGCCAGCAGCACTTCGTGCAGCTGCGGCCAGACACCTGCCTCGGTCCAGTCCCGCAGACGCCTCCAGGCCGTCACACCGCTGCAGCCAACCTGTTCAGCCGGAACGTCCCGCCAGCTCACGCTCTTGCACAGCACATAAACGATGCCCCGCAGCGCGGCCCGGTCATCCGCCGGCAACCGCCCGGGATACCGGTGCCGCCGAGACGGACGAGCAGGCAACAGCGGGGCCACACGTTCCCACAGGTCATCAGGCACAAGATCAGCAGACACCCAACAGATCCTGCCGACAGAACACCCAACCGCCAAGCCTCACAACGAACTTCATTCTGAAACGATCAGTTAGAACCAGACGGGCAGTGTCTCACTGACGGCCGAGAACCGTTACTCGTTCGTAACTTTAGAGCCGACGTACGGCCAGTCCGGCGGCGCTGTGAGGGGAAGCGGGTTGGTCACGAGGACCGGCAGACTGCGGTTGACCTGTTGGTGTCGGCATCTGGCCAGGCTTCGGCGATTGTGTCGGGGGCTGCGTTGCCGAGCAATTCGCATGCGAGGCGGCGCTGAGCTTGCACACTGACGGGCACCGAGAAGCGCTCGTCGAAATTAGAAAGAATGTGCAGTATCCCCTGGCCTGCCCACTCGGCTGTCGGTACGAGGAGCGGCATGCGTACTTCGCCCAACTCCTGTCCGCTGTCGGCACGGGCGAGCCGTAGGGTGTAGTCCCGCCCGGCGGAGATGACGAGGTTGCCGTTTACCCGCAGGAGTAGGGGCAAGCTCTCGTGTCCGTGCATCGGATACTCGGTCCAGGTTCCGGTCTGGGCGTTCCGCGTGTACCGGAATACCTGGCCTGTGATGCTCGCCGTGAACAGGCTCTGCCCGCGGCCCGGGGTCAGCAACAGAGCCGGGCGGGTCGAGATCTGCTCGGATGAGGCGTGAACCCGGCCTCTCGCGTCGATGGTGTGGGCTTCCTGCCCTCGGTTGGTATTGGTCAGAAGCAGGGTGCCGTCGTCGGACAAGACCGTGCCTCCCAGAGAGGTGCGCACGGAGGTGCGTGAGACTTCCTTGGGTGCGGCGCCATCGGAGAGCTTGTAGGTGATCACTGAACGTCCCCAGAAGGCGAAGAGGAGATTCCGTTCGTCGTCGAAGGCCGCTCCGATGGGAGTCAGGATTTCGTTGCGGGTCTGGGATGACGCGTTTGCCGGGGCCGAGGGTCTGGGCAGGGGGAGAGGCTTGCCGAAACCGTTCTTGGCGATGTTCGTGAGCAGGATGCCTTTTGTGCTCGTCGGTGTGGCCACGAGATTGTGCTTCTGGCTGAAGGCTGTGGGCTGTCCGCCGGTGTTGCGTACCCGGTCTCCGAGAGCGCGATATGCGAGGACCTTGCCAGTCCGTGAGTCGGTCAATGTCAGTTGCCCTGGTCCCCATATCCCACCGCCAACGACCAGTAGTCGGTCACAGTGATCAAGCGGGTAGACGGCGAGGGCGGACCACAGCCTTTGGTCGGTGGTGCCCGTCGACTTCGGACCCCGGTAGATCCGGATGTCGCCCTCCGACGTTGGAACGGCAACGGCGTCTCCGTCGCTGCTGGCTGCGGCGATGTTTCCGGGGTGGCTGTTGGCCGCGTAGGCGGTGCCGCCGCCCAGAGCATTGCTCTCCTCGTCTAGCGAGGCCAGGGCATCGACACTGATCTCCTTGACGCCGTTGGCGAGGGCGACAAGCACGGAGTCTGTGTGGGGCCGGTACACCGCTCCGGGGTCTAGTACCAGTTGTACGGGCTTCCTGAGCTCTGTGAGGGTGGGAGACAGGAAGTAGAGCTTGCTTCGGTCGACCGCGACAATGCGGCCCTTGCTGACACACATGACGGACGAGCCGGCCGACACCAGTTTCGCCACGTGAGTGGGAGAGCTGCGGGCGTTGGTGTTCCACATGGTGACGGTCTTATCCGCGCCGGTGGCGGCGAGGGTGCCTGCGGAGGAAAAACACATCGAACGCACAGGAGATGCACGTCGTCTCAGGACGAGAGGCTTCTCCCCTGGGCGTTCTGCTTTCCGCCAGAGCAGCACTTCGCCGTCTGTGGTTCCCGCAGCCAGGGACTGAGCTTCGGAGTCGAAGGCGAGAGAGACGGCGGACTCGGCCCCGTCCAGGGTTCGCGTGGCCTTGCCGGTCGAGGCGTCCCACATCTGTAGCCCGGCTTCACTGGAGACGGCCAGCAGGTGTCCCCTTGGCGCAAAGACCATGGCGTCCACCGCGTCAGGTGGGTGAGCGGGGGTGACTTCTTCGACCCTTTGGATGTCCCACAGGTGCAGGTTCCGGTCGGCGCCGACAGCGGCAAGGTAGCGGCCGTCGGCGCTGAGCGCCAGTTGCCGCAGATGGGGCAGGCGGGTCGGAACAATGCGGCTGAGGTCTGTCTCGCTTCTGCTGGCGGCCAGCAGAGCTTGCTGGACGCGCGGATTGCCGGGGTCCAGGACCGAGGCGGCGAGCGCTCGCCTCAGCGCGTCGGCGGGGCTGTCCGGCCCGGTCTGGAGGGCGGCTGAGGCCAGGTCGTCCGCTGCCTGATGGTTCTTGTTGTCCTGGCTGGACTGCAGCCAGTTCCAGCCGAAGCCTGCGGCGGAGGTCAGTATGAGGGCGGTCAGAAGTGAGACGACCGCTGTGCGTCTGCCTTTGGGCCGACGGGTCGCTTTCCAGGCATCGGCCACACTGCGGCAAGACCGAATCATTCGGTGGCCGGCCGAGAACGGGGACGCCGGGCGGTGGCCGGTTGCTACCACCAGCGGTGTGCCGGTGGGCAGGCCGAGTTGTCCCGGTGGCGATGGTGCGGGAACGAGTAGCCCGTTGGGCGCCAGCCTGGCGTGCACGACGGCAGTGGGGTCCTGGCGGCTCGCCCGGCGGGGCCGGGGCAGGAACATCCAGGTCAGGCCGACTGCGGCGGCGGCGCCGGCGTCGATGGGCAGGCAGTCGCTGATCAGCTGGCCGTTGCGGCCGAGCAGTTGCCATCGCAGGCCGGTTCCGCGGGGGAAGCCTTCACGAGCCCGGGCCCAGCTGAAGGCGCGAGCAATCTGAGCCGTGGTGCGTGACGCGTCGGGCAGGAGGGTGGCGAAGAACGCCTCGGGCAGGACCCCCTCTGCGCTGTCTTCGACGGCGGTGAGGTACAGCCGGATGACGTGTCCGTCTGCCGCATCGGCGATGACGGGGACCGTGCACGAACGGGTAGCCTCTGGCGGGTCCGACATGAGGACCTGGACCAGGTCGTCCACTTGGTCCCATGGCAGGTGAGGGTTGGCGCTGGACAGCGAGTCGGTGACTGTCGGCCCAGCATCGTCCGGCAGGGCCGCCCATGAGCCACCGCTCTCCTCGGGCCAGACCAAGTCTTCTGGTCGGCCGGAACCGGCCCAGGCGAGGGCTGCGAGTACACGGTGGTGCACCACCCGAAGCCCACGCTCGTGGGTGAGGCAGTGTGCGGCGCGAGCCGCGTGCAGGATCGCCTGCATGGCGGGCAGGGCGTGCGGAACGTATTCGGCGAGCAACCGGCGGACTTGCTCGAGCAGGCTCTCCTGTTCGGAGGGCTCGTCGAAGAGCCACGTACTGCCGGTCCGGGCGGCCTGCGCGCAGGCGTCGAACCACAGCCGGTCGTACCAAAGCGCCTCGGTGGACTGGAGGGCAGTGCTATCCCCAGCCAGGAGTTCCTTGAGGCGCTGTTCGTGATCACGTCCTGGGGCGTTCATGGGCACCTCTCGTCCGAAGCGGCGGTGCTGGCCAGGTGACTCACGCGCGACCTGACCGCGTCTTCCGTCAGGTGGACGACCTCCGTGTGCCCTGCGGTGGTCCCCAGCACGAGGTGGCGCCCGTCGGCCGTGAATGCGAGCGAGACGTATCCCGCGTGGGAGAACGGGGCGTCTCCTTCGCCGAGTACATCGGTGCCGGGCAGCTTCAGCAGCACCATTCCGGTGTGTGGGTCGGTCAGGAGTGCCTCCTCGTCCATACCGGCCGTTGCCAGGATGTGGGCGTCAGGGGAGAGCGCCATCGCGACCACATTCGCGGTGTGCTGCGCGGGAAGGTTCCGGACCGCAGTAAGGTCATCGGTGTACTGCGCGATGCTGCCGTCGGCGAACCCGACGTAGAAGCCTCCGGCTTGGTCCGGGACGGCGGAACCCCAGCCGTATCGCAGCTGTGTCGTTTTGACGGGGCGCTGGGCGCCGGAGACACTGATCAGCTTTGCGTCGCCGTCACGGTAGGTCGCCACCAGCCGGTTTCCTTGCCCGGTGAACGACAGCCAGGCCACGGACCCGGTGTGGCCAAGGGTGCCCAGCAGTTTTCCGGTAGCGGGATTCCACTGGTACACGGTGCCTCGATCGCCGCCGGCTGCCAGGCGGTCGCCTTCCGCAGCGAAGGCGGTCCGGTACAGGCTGGTGCGGCTGGGCGCCTTCAGCGTGCGAAGCAGACGGCCCTCCGGGTAGCTGAACACGCTCACCGAGGCGTCGGTGTGGGAGATCGCAAGCATGTCGTGCCGAGGGGACAACACCATACTCATGGCGTATGCGCTGTCTCGGTGAGCCCGCAGGACAGTCGTCGTCGTGCCGCTTTCGGCTCGCACGCGGGTGAGCGTTCCCTCGAAGTCCAAGGCCAGGGCCGACGAGCGCTGCAGAGGGTCCGCCAGCACGGACACGACGGGGCGGTCGAATGCCGGCCGTTGGGGAGCCCGCCACACCGTGACTGCGGAGGAGGTGGTGACGATGCCCGCCTCGTTCGTCCCGGGGCGAAGGGCAAGGGCGGCCGTGAACACGAACCGGTCGCCGAAATAGGGGCTTTCAATCGGGCGCTGCCGCCTGAGGTCCCACGCCTGGACGGTATTCATGGGCGAGCCGCTGGTCGGTCCCAGCCCGTTGTTCCGTGCGACGAGGACCGTACGGCCGTCGCTGCCCAGAGCGAGGCCGCCGATCCCCCACGCGCCATCGCCCCTTTCCGGGGAGATCGTCGCGGTGTTCTCCAGGGTCCGTGTGTCCCAGACGTTCAAGGTCCCGTTGAGGTTTCCGGTCAGCATCAGATGCCGCCGCGGCTGCACGGCGATGGCGCCGACGCTGTTCCCGCGCAGCGGACCGCCTCCGGACTGGAGAGCGCGGGGCGGTGCCTGCCCGGTGAGGTCGAACGCCTGCAGAGCGGGGGTATCGCGCTGGGAGGGTGCGGAACCAACGACGAGGGTCTTGGCGGATGCGAATGCCAGAGAGGTGAGCAAGGATCCCTTCACCGGCATACGTTGCACTTCGGGCGTACCGACGGTGGCGACGGTGACGACCGGCTTGGTGCCCGCCCAGGCCAGACGGGTGCGGTCCGGGGACGTGGCGAGTGCGATCACGTCATCCTGCCCGTCGGCCACCAGCCGAACCGGTGAGGTTGGGGCGGTGGGATCCCAGAGCCGGACAGTGCCCCGTGAGGTGGCCATCGCCAGTAGCCCGCGGTCGCCGAGCGGGACGAGGTGGGTGACCTTGTCACCTTTCAGGGACGGCATGCGCGTGAGCAGCTTCTTGTCGCCGGCGTCGTACACGAGGACGCTGCCGCCTTCGGCCACGGCGAGCGACCGGCCGTCAGCCGTGTACGCGATGGCGCTCGCGGCCGTGTCGAGAGAGAGGACGTCGTGCAGCCTGGGGTCGGTGTAAGCGGCGGCCAGCAGGCGGGCTCGGGTGTCCTCGGCGTCAGGATGCAGTGTGCGCGCCTTGAGGGCATAGGACGCCGCGCACTGGGGAGCCGACCCCAGCGCTGCGTCGGTCCGGGCAAGCAGATCCGCTACCTCACGGTCGCGCTCTGCCTGAGTGTTCGCCTCCTGCTGCTGCCACGCCCACCCTCCCGTGCCCAGTCCCGTCAGCAGCGCCATCACTGCAGCGGCTAGTCTCCAGGAACGCCGCAGCCTGCTGTGACCGACCGCTTCGGGCACCGAAACAAGGGGGGCGAGATCCGGCTGGCTGCTGGTGCGCGCCCGCTCGGCCGTATCCCGGTCCGGCACAGCAATCCCCAGCCGCATCCGGGGCTGAGCCAGTGCGGTGACCTTGGTGCCGAGATGCGTGACCGGGCCCAGCAGCCCTGCCGGATCGACGGTGGCACTGAGCACGGCCTGGGGGTCGACCGGACGACGCGCACCCTTGTGAAGGATCAGCAGGAAGGACAGGGCGGTCGCCATCGCGGCCCCGAGGGAACCGCCTTCGACCCGAGAGACCGGCCTCCCGTCGCTATGGGTGAGCTGCCAGGTGAGCGATCCCGTGCGCGGATAGCGGGCCTGGCCGGCGGCCCACGAATGAGCAGCATCCACCGCTTCGTCGAAGGCACGGTCTGTTGACGGTGCGGGTGAGCGCGCCACCAGCGGCAGCCGCCCCTCGTCCGTGCTGCCCCCGTTCGCGCTGCCACGCTCGGCCCCCGAGGTTCGGGCGTGATACGTCACCAGCAGAACGCAGCGTTCCGCTGTCGCTCTTGGCCCATCGGCCACGACCACCGTCAACTTCACCTTCCGGCGCCTGCGCAGACGGGGCGGCGACCATGACCGTCCCGCCCACAGGACACGCTGCACCGCGCCCCACTCCCTGGACACAGCCGGTCTCCTCACCATGTGGAATGTCCGCCGCGGACTGCCTTGTCCAGTGCCTGTGCTGTCCGGGAGTCGCTGGCACGCGTCAGGGAACGCTTTGCCACGTCTGGATCGATGGAGTGGGTCAGGAACGGACTCACATACCAGTCCAGGCCGTCCGTGGCCGGCCCCATGTTCAGCGCGCCGCTCCCGCGGCCGCCGCCGCGCGGTACGAGCGGAACGGCGTACAACTTGTGGACGGCATCCAGGGCGGCTGCGGGCCGAGCAAGGAACGTCGCCCACCCCTTCGAGGAGGAGGCGTGCGCCTCGACCCGCAGAGTGGGAGCCCCGGTCGAGCGGTCGTCGTACTCCTGAAGGTCGAACGTGATTCCGCCCACCTGCACACGCTGCTGCAGGCGGCTGCGCTCAGCGGTATGGGCGGCCAGTACGACATCGCGGTCCGGAACCCGCACCAGCGGGATGTGCCTGACCTTCTGAGTCGGGGCGAGAGAAAACCCCTGCCGCCGGGAGGCGCGGGCCTTGTCCGACGGACGCCCACCACCGGGAGCCAGGGGAAACACCGCTTGCCCGTCCGTGTCGGTCACGGCGATAACCGTCTCGCCATCCGACGTGCCGTAGGCGATCGCCACATCCCCGACAGAACGCCGCACACCGCCTTGCTCACGCCGGACGGTGACCACAGCCTCCACAGCACCGGGCCCCGTGCCGAGGACGTCCATGGCTACCGTCACGGGGCCCGCCCGCCTCACGCTGTCCGACAGCTTCCTGCCGTCCGGCAGCGCGCGCAGAGCCTCGTCCAGGTACTCGGCGATGGGCCGGGCCCTTAGGTGTTCCGCCGGAACGGATCCCGACGACGGAATCCACTCCGGCGGCAGACCGGGGGGAGCAAGAGGGCTGCGGCCGTCGTACGTCGCGAGGAACTGATCGGGATCGGCGGAGACCAGCCAGCCGCGCGCCTGCCTCAAAGCGTCTGCCGTGCGTTGATGGACCATCCCTCTGCTGTCGTCGAAGGCACTGAGATCCTCAAGTACGGACACCAGCAACCGCAGCCCCTGGGTGAACCGCGGCAGGCCCAGATCGGGATCCGCGGCTTTGAGCAGCAACGCCCGAACCTGACCGGAGAGCGGATCATGCTGTGCGGTCAGTGCAGCGGCGTGGATCACGAGCGCGTCGGGAACGTCGGCGAACCGCTCGGCCAGCGCGGACGTCCACGCCGACAGATCGGGGTCGGCAGATGCTCGGTGAGTCAGCAGGAAATAGCCCAGAAGGCACGCCGGTGCGGCATCCCTCCTACCCATCAGCTTTTCCCGGCTCCTGAGCCGGTCGGCGATCTGCGCGGCCCGCACGGGCCGGTGCGCCGCCAGATACGCCAACAGCGCATCGGCATCCCGGTCCGCCAGCCGCACGCGGGCCACGACTTCCCCGGCGTTCCCAGTTCCTTCGTCGATCGCTTCCAGCAGGACCCGCAGACGGGCGCGCGTCATCGTCGGCAGCGCCACATAGCACGTCGATGACGACGCTGCGTCGTCCTGCCCGTCGGGCGCGGGCCCGGTGAGCCGCAGATACGTAGGCGAGCCCCCGGTGCGTACGTCTTTCAGCTCAGTACCTGGTGCGAGAACAGGCCGAGGTTGGATCAACGTGCGCGGCTGTGCCCCCTGACGAGCCCGGACGACGGCGACCTGCCACCCGCCTGCGGGCCGCTGGAACCGTGTCTCCCAGCGGTCGAGAGCCTGCAAGAGCCAGTCGATGAATCCGGCACTGTAAGCTGCCGCTTCGCCCGGCCAAAGCACCGGTACCCGGGACAAGCCCGAGACTTCATCAGGGCTGCGTGAGCTGGGATCCGGCATCGGTTCCAGGCGTACGTCCACCGCGGTGCGATCCACCACCTCACACGTCGCTTCGAGCAGCGGTCCGTAGGGCGGTGTGCCGCGGATGACATAGGACCCCGGCGCCAGCGGCAGGGAAGTGCGCTGTCCCACCACAGCCACGCCGGTCCACGTCGCCCCGCGGGGCCCGCCGCTTGCCTCCACAGCTACGGGAGTGCCCGGCTCCCCGGCATCAGGCGGCAGGACCAGGCGCACCTTCGTCACCGCGCCTCCCCCGAGTCGGCCCACAACGTGCGGGAGGGAGGACGGATCTCCACCGATCGGGAGGGCGGCTGCATGAAGGACCCCCCGTGCCGGTACGTCACCTCCAGCTCATGCTGTCCCGCGGTGGCCTGCGTATGCCAACTGCTCTGCAGCAGCTGCCATGCGTCTGGCTCAGGAGCGGCCGGGTCGTGCGGCTTCAGCGACGGATTCACTTGCCCCGCTGCGTCCTCGGGGCGGCAGCGGACCACGACGGACACACGCGGCGGCCCCGCCAGCAGATGCCACGGCTTGATGCCCTGGACCCGGGCGTCCGGCACCTGGCTTGCTACACAGAGTCCGGACACCGCCTCGACCACCCGAGTGAACAGCACATGCCAGCGTTCCGACTCGTCGTCGTAGACCGCCGCCTGCCCTCGCAGTGCTTCCAGGAGCGCCGCTGTGAAGAAGGTCGGCCCACGCCCCTGTGCCGGCGCCCACGCCCTTGCACCCCCAGCAGCAGCCTGGAGCACGCCCACTTCCTCACGCCGGTCCGCGGCCGTGGGGGAGAATGTCAGCGGCTGGACCCCCGACGGAAGGTCGATGAGACTCCACGAGCGCGGCGTGGTGCGGCAGGCGTCCACCAGGAAGTACTGGTGCCTGGCCTGGCACCCCCGCATTGCCTTGACCAGGTGCGTCAGATCCAACGCGGCCTCCAGGGGAGCCTCTTCGACGTCGGCGCCATAGTCCTCCATCAGCAGGTACGAACTGCCGAACTCCAGGCCGTGGCCGCAGAAGAAGAACAGGGCGACGTTGCCGGGGTGGGTGTCGCAGCGTCGCTTCCACTGCCGTACGGCAGTCGTGACCCCGCCGGTCGACGGCATGTCGACATCCCGGTGGTGCGCGGGGTCGCTGTTGGGGGCATAGGAGACAAGGAGGTCGATGCTGCCCAGTTCGGCCCCAGGGTGCCGGAGCTCGGTCTCGATCCAGTCACCGAACGCGGCTGCCGACAAGGGCGGCGACAGCAGCTGACCCAGACGGAGAAGAGCAGGGCTGACCTCCTCCTGTCCGCCTGGCAGATAGCGGTATCCGCCCACCCCTATGACCAGGGCGTGCACCTGCGGCACCGAGGAGTCGATCCGGTCGACCACAAGGGTCATGCGATCTGCCCGGCCTGGGCGGCCAGCAGGGCGTGGAAACGCGGCTGCAGAAAGTAAGCGCTGTGCGCCTGAAGACGGCCTGTGCGGTACAGCAGATCCTCCACTCCGTCGAAGACCGGCTCGATCACGAACGCCAGTGGGTCGCTGTAGTCGGCCACGTTGAGCCACCGCTGAACCGTTTCCGGACGTGGGACCTTGAGCGCCGCCGGCCCGGGCAGGTCCCCTCGGCTCGACGAGAACAGCTTCAGTTCCTCGAAGAGACCCACCTGAGAGCCGACCGTCACCAGGAGAGCGACCTGGACATCTGCTGGGCTGAGCAGGCCACTCAGAACGTCGTACACGATGTTGCCGCCCATGCTGTGCGCGACGATCACCAGCGGGTCCCCCTGCTCCGCTTCGGCCTGAGCGGCTATCACGGCGTTCGCGACGCCTTCTGCAATGTCTCCCCAGTCCGATGCCGACCCGCCGTATGCGGATGCGCTGCTGTCGCCAGCATTGCGCAAGCCGGCCGGCGCAGTGTTCTGCCGGAGATAGGCGAAAATGTCGCCGAGGAACAGCGCCGCCTGCTTCCCCGCCCGGCTGCGAAACCCCTCGGCACCCGCACCGACCGTGCGGTTCACCACGGCCTGCCCCAAGTGCTGCCCCGCCGCACGCATAGCGTCCCACCAGCCCAGCGGGCCGCCGAGGCTCTCCCACCGCGTATCCTCCGCCAGGCCCCGGCCGCCGTCCGACGGCTGCTGATCGGCGGCATGTGACAACTCCAGCTCCTGATGGAGCCGTCCGATGAACTCCGCATCTGTGTGCACCGATTCCAGCCACTCGGGGTGGGGGTTCGCTGCTGCGTAGGCGACCGCCACGCGGGACATCTCGGCCAGTTCCTCCGAGTCCTCGGGGTGCTCCAGTGCCGTTGCCGCCCACAGTAGGTCGACCGCCTCGCCCAGACCGAGCCGCGCCGTCGCCAGCACCGGGGGCAGCTGGGTTCCGGGAGGGACGAAGGCGGCCCCCAGGTCCGCCAGGACATCCTCGTGGTCCTCCGCGCCGAGGTGCTCCATGTCCGTGTAGCCGCGCGCGGGGATGCTCGCGCCACCCCAGGCGAGCGAGGACGCGATTCCGCCCCAGTAGGGGTTGTGAATGGTGATCTGCCGTCCGTCCGCCCGTACGTGGGACGACAGAAGGTGGCGGCGGAACAAGTCGTCCCGAGCGCGGGTCAGCTGCGCATGACGGCCGTTGATGCGGTTGCCGACTCCATGGACGAACACCAGAGGCATGGACGCCAACCCCGTTTCTGGGCATCTAGATGACAATCACTCAGGAGGGGTGCATGCTAGCGACTGCGAGCAACAGTGGTGCAGTTAATCATGATTGTCGCCCTACCTCCTTCCTTGTTCTGGTATGCCCCGAAGGGTGGGGGCGCAGAGAGCAGCTTCCAGCCCTTGATCGCGGAGTGTCTGCAGATCTCCGGCGCCTCCACCGCCGCCGGTGCGGTGGCCGCCAGTCGACGTGCACCGGGGCCTCACACCAGCTGTGGACGAGGACGGCGGTGATCGGCGGCTACGTCACCTTCGCCAACGTGCGCAGCGGCAAGTGCCTGGAGGTCGCCGGGGCGTCGACCGCCAACGGCGCCGCCTTGGACCAGACAGCGTGCACCGCCGACGCGAACCAGCAGTGGATGGTCGTCTGACGCGCAGGGCAACCGCCGACCGGCGGGGACTCCAGGCGGGCCGTGCACCTCGGCCTGTGCGGAGTCCACATCCGCGCCCGGGGCCCGGCAGGCGCGCCGACCGGTCCATCGTCCTCGACCCACGGCCTCTGGCGTCGTTCCGATTGCGACGAGTGGAAGACGACCGTCCGGGCCGTGGGAGGACGCCCACGGCTCGTCTACCTTGCCAGCGTCCAAGGAGGTCCTCCAGCGGCGCCTCGCCGCACGCAACCAGCGTCGAGAGGCCAATGCCTTGACCGCCATTCCCGGAGCCTTGGACGACTTCTTCGCTCGGTTCGAACCGCCTACCGCCATGGAGACGCAGTCACTTACAACGGTGACGTAGAGGTCATCCGCTCCGTGGTGCGATGACGCCCTCGGCCGTCCCTCCGAGCAGGGGCGCCAGGTGCTCGGCCATCACGAGCAGGGTCCGGTCCGAATAGGCCGGTCCGACGAGCTGCACACCGATCGGGAGGCCGTCGGCGCCGTGCGCAATAGGCATTGCAAGGCTGGGCAGACCGACGTGGCCGCGACGGCAACCTGCTGCTGATCGTGTCCGGCTCCCCGGCCCTCGTCGACCGCCACCTCAACAAGGCCCTCGCCAAGGCCACGGCAAAGAGCTGACCTGCGTGCACGTCACGCTGCTGCCTCCGACCACCGCGGGTCGAGGGCAGCAGTGCGTTATGGGCTGAGCATCGACGACCCGACCGGCCACTTCACCCGAGAAGCAAGAAAGCCCGGCTCCCCCCAACTGGGAGGATGCCGGACTGCGATCGTCGAGAGCGGTACGCGGGACGTTAGATGGCCGGCGCGCGCAGGAGGCGCTCCTGGGTGGCCTCGGGCAGTACCCGCCGCAGGACCG
The DNA here is from genome assembly GCF_044755265.1 of Streptomyces sp. NPDC092370. Taxonomy (NCBI): domain Bacteria; kingdom Bacillati; phylum Actinomycetota; class Actinomycetes; order Kitasatosporales; family Streptomycetaceae; genus Streptomyces; species Streptomyces sp. NPDC092370. The sequence continues at coordinate 14,837 of NZ_JBIVQO010000024.1, forward strand.
GTGCGGTCGCGCTGAGGGAGGCGGCGAAGGCAGCGACGAGATCGTGCGGGACGCTGGCCGCGAACGAGGCCACCCACAGAAGCGGGGCGCCGAGCGCGGGCTCGGCCCACGCCTGCCATCCGGCCGGTCCCCTCTCGTCGTCCTCGGCGGACAGGGCCCGCGGGTCGGCGTCCTGGATGAGGGGCGGGACCTCGCCGAGGCTGATGTGCGAGGTGAACGTCGGGTCCGACGCCGCCGCCTGGGGTTGGTCAATGTCGCGGAACCATCCGTGGGCGGCAACAGCGTCAAGGACCAGCTCGGATCCGGCGAGCGGCACGGCAGGCTGGTCGCTTGCGTCGAGCGCGACGAGGAAGTCGACCACCGCCTCGCCGGGGACGTCACGGGTGAAGTAGGCCGACCATTGGGCGTCAATGGCCACTCGCTGGCCGATCGGCCACAGACCGGACACTGACCACGACGCAGTGACGGACGCGCTGACCGGTGGCCTGGCAACGGCGGAGGCGGCGGGGCGGGAGTCCTGGCGGCAGGGCACTGCGAGGAAGGCCGTTCCCGTGGTTAACAAGGCTGTCGCCGCAATGCAGGCTGAGGGCGAGAAGGTCAGCAGCCCGAGGCCGACAAAGTGTCTTGACTGCTCTACCCGGCCCTGGAAGCGCCACCTCGGCGAAGTCCAGTCGGCGGCGTAGGTGGTCCAGATGCGGCGGTTGGCGGCAACGCTGAGCGCCACCTCCATTGCTTAATTGGGTTTACGACTGTGCCTTGAGGCCCTGGGCGCGGGGTTCGGCCCACCCGACGTGCGCGGGGAACCGACGCCGCGACCTGCCAGATTCGACATAACGGCAAGAAGCGCGGACCACCCCCGCGCGAGCGGGGAGAGCGCTACAGTGCTTGGGGTGGCGACGCGAATAACTTGACGCATGCCTCACCACTGAATGAGCGGCGTCGGGTACATAGTTTGCTGCCAGCAAAAGAGCGGGATCACGCCCGGCACAGGCGTGACCCCGCGAGGCCGGGTGTATGAGGCCCGGCCAACTGGCCGCGTATGCGGTCAGCGAAGGGTGACCGGGGACCGGCTACAGGCCGTGGCGCCTCCTCCAGTCGCTGAACCAGTCGGCAATTGCTCGAACTGCCAGCGCTGACAGGAAGGCCGTTAAGACCTTTGCTGGTCCCTTCCCCTTGTTGCGAGACTCCCCGTCGTTCATGTGTGCCTCCAATGCATCGATGGGCGTGGCATGACCACGAACACATGTGCTGATGCTTGGAGTTGCACTCGTCGGACAGGCCGACATCGCAGAGATGACGATATGCCTCACGGTCGAGCCGGAGAGCCATCTTCCCGAAAAGTCCCTAATTGCACCCCTTCTCCTGTATGGGGTCATAAGAGCCCTTGGATTGCGCGCTCAGTGCGCTACAACGCGCATACAGCTCGCAATGAAGAAGCAAGGTCATCTTCCATGCCGTGAACCTTCACAAGCGGATGGGAAGCATCCGCCCTTGTGTCGAATGCCAGCGCCGAACGGCCGTATCGGCAGCCGAACTGACGCTCCCAAGGAAAAGAGGGTGGCGGCCACGGAGCCTGTAGGTGCAAACTGGCCCGTTTCCCATCGGAAGGAGAGGTAGATGGAAATCCGGCCGCTCGCGGCTTTGCGCACCGCGGATGACCTGTCGCTGGCGTTCAATCCCTACGGGCTTGGCGGCCGCATGGGGCCCGAAGACGCTGCGGAGTTCCAACAGCGGCAGATCGCCGACTGCGACCTGGCTGCAGGTGTCGCAACTGGCACACGCGACTCCTTCGAGCGGCTGCGCACCGTCTTCGCCTATGGCGTGCTGTGTTACGACGTGTACACCGTTGTCGGCGACCACGCCCTGCTCATCTACGAGCAGGCGTTGCGCGACCGCTTCATGGAGTGGTGCGCCGGCACCATTACCTTCCGCGTGTCCCAGGCCGCAGACGTCTCCTGCACCGTCACGTCGTACGACGACGTCAAGAAGCGCGCGGACAGTATGACGCGGCGACGCGCGAAGCTGGTTGTCGGCACCGACGCAATCGAGTTCAATGGGACGCTGCACGGGCTCCGCCGGTGGGCGCGGACGGCGGGGCTGCTCCGCGGGCGGCGCAGTCGGGCAGTCGAAGAGGCGCTTGCCAAGTTGCGTAACCACGTGGCCCATCCGTCGGGCCATCATGTCGACACCCCCGTCGGTGCTGCCCGTACGGTGCGGGATCTGGCGGAACTGATCAACCAGCTGTGGGGGCAGGCCACTCCCGACGGACGCTTGTACCCGGCCCCTCTGCATCGAGAGATCGCCGTGCTGAGCTGGAACACTTCCGGGCGGACGCGAATGGAGCCCGCCGGTGCGCTCACCGCCCCCGACTCCTTGGACGATCAGGAGGACGACGAGTACCAGCACCTCGTGGTACGGGCCGTCCCCTTCATCCCGGGTAGTCGCTGGAATGACGAGCACTGGGCGGAGTTCGATACCCGTTACGAGACCACACGCTTCCCCACGGAATACCTGTGGGGGCCGGGCACCCGAGCGGAGGCCCGGGCGTGGCTGGACCACGAACGCCCGGGGGGGGACAGCGTCGACTTCACCGACCGGATCTTCCTCGTCCAGGACCACGAACGCCTGCTGCCGCCGATGCGACCGGCGGTAGCAGCCGGGCTGCCCGACGCCGAACGCATCGGGGTATGGCACGCCGTTCGGGCCGACTTCCCTGACGATGCCTTCGCACACGTCCGGGGCTCTGGAGATCGCAGCACCGGTCACGCCCGCCGCCCCGGTGACTGCCCTGCCTGCTCCGCAGAGATCCTTGGCTCTGGCACTCACGACGAAGCCCTTCGCGCCGCAGCAGCTGCTCTCGGACCGATCCAGGCGGTGCGACTGCCCTCCGTACGGCTCCCGTCATCGCTCTTGTGGCCCGACCGGCCGTGAGCAGAACGACGCGAGGGGTTCTATCGTGTCGATCAACATTCGGTGGCGCACGATCAAAGTGTGGTGCCACTGGGCACGAGGATGTGACTGGGTGCCCTGTCTGGCACAGATCGCCAAGTACTGCGCTCATCTCGGCGAGGCCAATCCCGGCGTGCGCTGTGCCCTACGTGTTCGGCGAGCGCCTCACCTCTGCCGGGGCACGCCTGCGGGCGCCCGGTCAGGAATCTGATGGCGGGGCACGGCCGTTGCGTCGGGGACCCACTCCTGTGGGATCTCAAGTGATCTCGGCTAGTGAGCTGGAGAGGGCGCCAGCTCCAACTCGGCCGTCGAGAAGCGGAGACACAGATTGCCGAACACGGTGTCGGGACGTGGCCCGACGTCGCCATGGTGATACTCCATAACAGCGCTTATCAGGTACTCGCGGGTCCGATGCCAGTCCATGAGTTCGTCTTTGGTCGCCAGGATGGCCCCACTCGGGAAGGCTCTCGGCGGTGTGCACGGAGGAGGTGAACTCGTCCAGGGCGGCGTACCACTCGGCAAGCTGTGCCTGCTGGCGCCACACCAGCTTGTCGACACCTGCAGCTCCGTCCTTAGAGGTCCTAACAGAAGTTGTTGATCAAGTGACCGTCGGCTTGTCTGCTCGTTGGTCGAGGCGTGGGGAAACGTCAGTCGCGGCCGTGGATCGTG
>NZ_JBIVQO010000025.1:0-17432 GCF_044755265.1 Streptomyces sp. NPDC092370
ATCCACACCGAACCCGGAAGGCCCTCACCTGTTCAAGATCCCTCAACCGAGACCTGGCTCACCTGTCCACAACCTCCCCGGGCAGAACAGCTAGCCGAGGCTCCCGAAAGATCTCGCCCTCCTCCACGGCGAAGGAGACGTCGTCGACGGCGGGACGGCCCGCGTAGGCCTCGCGCAGTGCGGTGACGTCGATGACGGGTGTGCGGTCGGCGTACGGCGAGGGTCCGGGCGAGGCGGCGTCCGCCACATCGGCCGTCTCGCTCGAACGGGCATCAGCCGATCGGCTGATGCGGCCGTACGACCCGGCCGGTCCCGCCGTACGATCTGCCGAACTCGCAGGTCGTAGGAGCAACGGCCGCTTCGGGTCCGGCGGAAACTCGGTGGGCAGTGTCAGTGGCGATCCGTAGGCTCGCTGCTGATGGCCACGACACCCGCCTCCGCCCAGGATCGTTCCGCCGTGCGTACGCTGCTGCGCCTGTGGCCGTATGTGCGGCCCGTGCGAGCGCGGCTGTCCGGCGCCGCGTTCGTCGCGATACTCGCCTCCTGCGTGGGCCTGGTGATCCCGCTCGTCCTGAAGTGGATGGTGGACGGGCCGATCGCCGACAGGGACCCGGCCGGGGTGTGGCTCGGTGCGCTGTACCTGCTGCTGCTCGGCTTCGCCGAGGCCCTGTTGTTCGGGCTGCGGCGGTGGCTGGTGGCCCGTCCGCTCTCCCATGTCGAGGCGTCGATGCGGGCGGGTCTGTACCGGCACCTCCAGCGGCTGCCGGTGTCCTTCCACGACCGGTGGGCCTCGGGGCAGTTGCTGTCCCGGGCGACGACGGACCTGATGCTGCTGCGCCAGTTCCTCGCCTTTCCACTGACGTTCCTGCTGGTCAACGGGGTGACGATCCTCGTCGGCGTGATCATCATGCTGCTCCAGGACTGGACACTGGGGCTGGTCATCCTCGGGCCGGCCCTGCCCGTCATGGTCACCTGCGTGATCTTCGAGAAGCGATACGCCGCGATGGCCCGGCGCGCCCAGGACCAGGTCGGCGACCTGACGACGGTCGTCGAGGAGAGCGTGCTCGGCATCCGCGTCATCAAGGGCTTCGGCCGCCACCGCAGCCAGGCGCTGGCCTTCCGGGACCTGTCGGCGAAGCTGCGCGGCACGGAATTGCGCAAGGCGCGGCTGCTGGCCGCTATCTGGGGCGTCATCGTGACGCTGCCGGAGATGGCGATCGGTGCGGCGCTGGTGGTGGGCGTCGTCCAGGTGGCCGACGGCGCCCTGTCGGCGGGCACGCTGGTGGCGTTCCTGTCGACGGCGCTGGCGCTGCGGTGGCCGGTGGAGTCGATCGGGTTCCTGCTGGCGATGAGCCAGGAGGCGGCGACGGCGACGGAGCGGTACTTCGAGGTGATGGACGAGGACGTGGAGGGGGATACCCAGGGGGCGGCGGAGGGGACCACCGCCATCGCCGCCGCGGTCCCCGCCGCCGGCACCGTCTCCGGCAGGGTGGACGTCCGGGACAAGGGACTCCGCTTCCACGGGGTGCGCTTCCGCTACCCGGACGCCCCGCCCGGCACCCCGCCCGTCCTCCAGCACATCGACCTGCACATCCGCCCGGGCGAGTCCATGGCCCTGGTCGGCGCCACCGGCAGCGGCAAGACCACCCTGACCGCGCTCATCCCCCGCCTGTACGAGCTGACCTCGGGCCGCATCACCCTCGACGGCGTGGACATCACGGACCTCTCCAGACAAGCGCTGCGCGCCAAGGTCGCCGTGGCCTTCGAGGAGCCCACGCTGTTCTCGGCCGCGGTCGGCGACAACGTTCTCATGGGCGCGAAGGACACCGCCGGCACGGCCGGTCTGGAGCGTGCGCTCGCCGTCGCCCAGGCCGACTTCGTGTACGCCCTGCCCCAGGGCACGGACACCCGGGTGGGCGAGCAGGGCCTGAGCCTCTCCGGCGGCCAGCGCCAGCGGCTCGCGCTCGCCCGGGCCGTCGTCGGGCAGCCGGAGTTCCTCGTCCTCGACGACCCGCTGTCGGCCCTGGACGTGCACACCGAGGCCGCCGTGGAGGCCGCCCTGCGGCAGGTCCTCGTGAACACCACCGCCCTGATCGTGGCGCACCGCCCGTCCACCGTGCTGCTCGCCGACCGGGTCGCCCTGCTGTCCGGCGGCCGGATCACCGCGGTCGGCACCCACTACGAACTGCTGCGGACGAACGCCGAGTACGCGCATCTGATGTCAGGGGAAGAGGAGGGCGCACGATGACGGCGGCCACCAGCACACCGGCCGGCAGCACACCCGACGATCAACCCGACGACCGGCCCGGCGATCGGCCGGCCGCCACCGGCGATCCCTTCGACCAGGACGTCCTGCCCACCCCGCCGGGCGCCACCGGAGCCCTGCTCCGCTCCCTGCTCGCGCCCATGAAGGCCAGGGTGACGGTCACGACGGTCCTGCTGCTGCTCCAGCAGGCGGTCGTGCAGGCGGGTCCGCTGCTCGTGGCGTACGCCATCGACCGTGCCGTACCGGCGTTCCGGGCGCAGGACCACGGGCCGTTGATCGTGGTGGGCGTGGGCTACCTGGCGTGCGCGCTGGCCGCGGGCGGGCTGCAGTTCGCGTTCGTCGGCGCCGCGGCCCGGGTCAGCCAGGACGTGCTGCTGGATCTGCGGGGCCGGATCTTCCGTCACGCGCAGGCGCTGAGTGTCGACTTCCACGAGCGCTACACCTCGGGCCGGCTCATCTCCCGCTCCACGACCGACGTGGAGTCGCTGCGCGAACTGCTGGACGAGGGCCTCCAGGAGCTCGTGACCGTCATCCTCTCCTTCGTCTACATCTCGGTGATGCTGCTCTGGCTCGACCTGGGCCTCGGGGGCGTGGCGGTGGCGTCCCTGGTGCCGCTCCACGCGCTCGTGCGGTGGTACCAGCGGCGGGCCGGCCGGGTGTACCGGGCCCGGTCGACGGCCATCGCGGCCGTCATCGTCACGTTCGTCGAGACCATGAACGGCATCCGCCCGGTGCGCGCCTTCCGTCGCGAGGCGGTCAACGACGCGCACTTCGGCGTCCTCAACCGGCGCCACGAACGGGCCAACGGCGACGCGCTGCTGGAGATGGCCCGCTACGTCACCGGCTCCCGGCTGGTCGCCAACGCGGCGGTCGCGGCGATCGTGCTGTGGGGCGCCTACCGGGTCGCGGACGGCACGCTGGCCCTCGGTGTGCTGGCGGCGGCCGTGCTGTACCTGCGGCGGCTGTACGACCCGATCGACCGGCTCGGGATGTTCCTGAACTCCTACCAGTCGGCGGCCGCCTCCCTGGAGAAGATCGCCGGCCTGCTCGCGCAGACCCCGTCGGTCCCCGAGCCGGCCACCCCCCGGCAGCTCCCACCGCCGAAGAGCGAGCACCCCGGCCGCGCGGTGGTCTTCGACGGCGTCCGCTTCGGCTACCGCACCGGCGGCGAGGTGTTGCCCGCCTTCGACCTGACCCTCCCGGCCGGGCAGACGGTCGCGGTCGTGGGCTCCACGGGCGCCGGGAAGTCGACGCTGGCCAAGCTGCTGGCCCGGTTCTACGACCCTTCCGGCGGCCGGGTGCTGCTGGACGGCGTCGACCTGCGCGACCTCGCCGTGTCCGAACTGCGGCGCGGGGTGGTCATGGTGACGCAGGAGGCGTTCCTCTTCTCGGGCACGGTCGCCGACAACATCGCGATCGGCCGCCCGGACGCCACCCGCGAGGAAATCGAGCAGGCGGCGAAGGAGATCGGCGCACACGACTTCATCAGCGCCCTTCCCGACGGCTACGACACCGACGTGCGCAAGCGGGGCGGCCGTATCTCCGCCGGGCAGCGGCAACTGGTCGCCTTCGCCCGGGCGTTGCTGGCCGACCCGGCCGTGCTGATCCTCGACGAGGCGACCAGCTCGCTGGACATCCCCGGGGAGCGCGCGGTGCAGCGGGCCATGACGACGGTGCTGAAGGGCCGAACGGCCGTGGTCGTCGCCCACCGGCTGTCGACGGTGGAGATCGCGGACCGGGTCCTGGTGATGGAGCACGGCCGGATCGTGGAGGACGGCGAACCGGGCGAACTCATCGCCGGCACGGGCAGGTTCGCGGACCTGCACCGGGCCTGGCGGGACAGTCTGGCGTAGAGCGGCGGCGAGGAGCGGGCGGATGATCGACGCGTACGAGGACCCCGGCACACCCGACGACCGGAGCGGCGCCCGCTACCTGTGGTGGCTGGTCACCCGGCAGCCGGGGCGGTGCGCCGCCGGGGCGATGTTCGGCAGTGTGTGGATGGTGCTGCTGGCGGCGACGCCGTATCTGATGTCCCGGGCGATCGACGACGGCCTGGAGCCCGGCGACATGAGCGCGCTGGCGCTCTGGAGCGGCGCGCTGTTCGCGGTGGGCGCCTTCAACGCCTGGCTGAGCATCATGCGGCACCGCACGATGACACGGGTGCGGATGGACGCCAACTTCCGCACGGTGAAAGTGGTCGTCGGGCATGCGGCGCGGCTGGGTGCCTCTCTGCGGCGGCAAGCGGGCGCCGGGGAGGTCGTCACCATCGGCGTCAGCGACGTGCAGACGGTCAGCCAGTCGCTCACGGTCGTCGGACCAGGGGTCGGCGCTGTCGTGGGCTATCTGGTGATCGCCTTGCTGCTGGTGTCGGTCTCGGGGCTGGTGGCCCTGGTCGTGCTGCTCGGCCTTCCAGCGATCGCCCTGCTGGTCGGGCCGCTGCTCGGCCGGTTGCAGGGGTCGGAGAAGGAGTACCGCGAGCGGCAGGGCGTGCTGACCGCGCGGATCGGCGACCTCGCGGGCGGACTGCGGGTGCTCGGCGGCCTGGGCGGCAAGCAGCTGGTGGCGGACGCCTTCCGGCACGACTCGGTGCGACTGCGTGAGCAGGGGTACCGGGTGGGGGCGGTGACCAGCTGGGTGCAGGCGCTGGGGGTCGGGCTCCCGACCCTGTTCCTCGCGGTGGTGACCTGGCTGGCGGCCCGGCTCGCCGCGCAGGGCGACATCACCGTGGGTCAGTTGGTGTCCGTCTACGGCTATGTGGCCGTGCTGGTGTGGCCGGTGGCCTTCCTGGTCGAGTGCGGCTACCAGATCAGCCGGGGCCTGGTGTGCGCACGGCGCGTCGTACGGTTCCTGCGCCTGGAGCCGCTGGCCGACACCGGCACACGCGACGCCCCTTGCGAACCCTCGGCCCTGTACGACCCCGAGTCGGGCGTACACGTCCTGCCGGGCCGCCTGACGGCCTTGGTCGCCGAACACCCTGCGGACGCGACGACGGTGGTGGACCGCTTGGGCCGTTACGCCCCGTCGAACGCGACCTGGGGCGACAGGCGCCTGGACGACATCGCGCTGGATCAGATCCGGGCCCGCATCCTGGTGGCCGACCACGAATCCGACCTGTTCGCGGGGACCCTCCAGGACATGATCGCCCCGTCTTCCGGGGGCGCGGGAAACCGCGCCACAAGCCCCCACCGGCCGGCGCCCGCCGGGGCACTCCGGAAGGCACTCCACACAGCCGCGGCGGAAGACATCGTCCAAGCCCTCCCCAACGGCCTCGGCACCTCCATGTCCGCCCAGGCCCGCAACCTCAGCGGCGGCCAGCGCCAGCGCATCCGCCTGGCGAGAGCGCTCGTCACCGACCCGGAGATTCTCCTGACCATCGAGCCCACTTCAGCCCTCGACGCCCATACCGAAGCCATCGTCGCCGGCCGGCTCAGGGCCGCCCGGCAAGGCCGCACAACGGTCGTGACCACCACTTCTCCCCTCCTCCTGGACCGCACCGACACCGTCCAGTACCTGGTCGACGGGAAGGTCGCGGCATCCGGCACTCACCGCGAACTGCTCGACACCACCCCTGGCTACCGGGCCCTTGTCGCGAGGGACACCGAAGAGGTCCTGGGATGAGCCAGGGACACCTGCCGGTCGCCGGACGGGCCGACGTCCGACGCGCCCTGCTCGACCTCGTACGGGCCGATGGCCGTGCCTTCGGCGTCGTCCTGGCCCTGAACGCGCTGGCGGCCCTGGTCGGACTGGCCGGGCCGTGGCTGCTGGGCCGGATGATCGATGATGTGCGGGCCGGACGGGGGGTGGCCGCCGTGGACCGGCTTGCCCTGCTCCTCCTGCTGTGCGCGCTGGCGCAGGTTCTGCTGGCGCGCTGGGCCCGGTACCTGGGGCACCGCTTCGGGGAGCGGACGCTGGCCCGGGTGCGGGAGCGGTTCGTGGACCGGGCACTGGCGCTGCCCGCGTCTTCCGTGGAGCGCGCCGGCACCGGCGATCTGACGGCGCGCGGGACGGCGGACGTGACGACCGTCGGCAACACCCTGCGCGACGCGGGTCCGGTCCTGCTCGTCAACCTGGTTCAGGCGCTGTTCCTGGTCGCCGCGGTGTTCCTGACGGACCCGCTGCTCGGCGCTCTCACGGTGCTGGGGACGACGCCGATCTGGGTCGTGTTGCGCTGGTACCTGAACCGGGCCCGGGAGGGGTACCTCGCCGAGGGCGCTGCCACGTCGGGCGTGGCGGAGATCGTGACGTCGACGGCGGCCGGCGCCCGCACGGTCGAGGCGTTCGGGCTCCGGGAGCAACGCACGGCCGCGAGCCGGGACGCGCTGGAGACGTCCCGTCGGACCCGCTTCCACACGCTCTTCCTGCGCACGGTGTTCTTCCCGGTCGTGGAGACGTCATACGTCCTCCCGGTCGCCGGTGCGCTGGTGATCGGCGGCGCACTGTACTCGTCCGGCTCGATGAGCCTGGGAGCGGTGGTAGCGGCGGCCCTCTATCTCCAGCAGCTGAGCGCGCCGCTGGACGAGGTTCTGGTGCGGATCGAGCAACTCCAGTCCAGCGGCGCCTCCTTCGCGAGGGTGGAGGGGCTGGGCCGGGCGCCGCGCGCCGCCGGCGAGGGCGACTGTCCGGATCCGGACGGTGACCGCATCGACGTCACCGGGGTGCGCTATGCGTACGAGGGGGGCGTCGAGGTGCTGCGCGGCGTCGACCTGACGGTGCGGCCCGGGGAGCGGCTGGCCGTGGTCGGACCGTCCGGCGCAGGCAAGACCACGCTGAGCCGGCTGATGGCGGGCATCGACGCGCCGACCTCCGGCTCGGTGACGGTCGGCGGCGTGCCGGTCGTCGGGCTGGGGCCGGAGCGGCTGCGTCGCCAGGTCGTCCTGGTGACCCAGGAGCACCATGTGTTCCTGGGTTCGGTCCGCGACAACCTGCGGATCGCCGAACCGTCCGCCGGGGACGAGGAGTTGTGGCAGGCGCTGGCCGTGGTGGGCGCCGACGCGTGGGTGCGGGAGCTGCCGCAGGGCCTGGACACCCCTCTGGGCCAGGGCGGTTGCCGGACCGACGGCTCCCAGGCCCAGCAACTCGCCCTGGCCCGGGTGGTGCTGGCGGACCCGCACACGCTGATCCTGGACGAGGCGACCGCACTGCTCGACCCGACGACCGCCCGGCACACCGAGCGGGCCCTGGCCGCCGTCCTCGAAGGGCGCACGGTCATCGCCGTCGCGCACCGGCTGCACACCGCGCACGACGCCGATCGGGTGGCGGTGATGGAGGACGGCCGGCTGACCGAACTCGGCACGCACGACGAGCTGGTGGCGGCCGGCGGGGCCTATGCGGCGCTGTGGCACTCCTGGCACGGGGATCCGCCCGGGGACGGCGAAGTGTCCGTATAGCGAACATGAACTTCCGGACAACGAACCGTTTCCGGCCATAGTCTTGACGCGGTCCTGACAGAAAGCGCGCTCACCTGCCACGCTTCCCACGACTGCTCCACAGGAACCCCACAGCAACACCTCCACCTCCCCAGGCCGGGCGACCCCCGGTCCCGCAGAAGGAGTCAGTGTTGAGAAGCAGTTCCTCGCGTAGAGGCACCTCCCACAGACGCACTCCCCACACCACCCGCCGTACCGCGGCCGTGGCCCTCGCCGGCGTCGCCGCGCTGATCGCCGCCGCCGTCCAGAGCGGCACCGCCGTCGCAGCCCCTCCGACGGCACCGTCGGCCGCGAGCAAGGCGGCCCCCGGCTCGGAATCGGTCAGGCTCAGCCCCGCGCAGCGCGCAGCGCTGATCCGCGACGCCGAGGCCGGCAAGGCGCGCACGGCCCGCGACCTGGGCCTCGGCGCCAAGGAGAAACTGGTCGTCCGGGACGTCCTGAAGGACCGTGACGGCACCGTGCACACGCGCTACGAGCGCACCTACGACGGCCTGCCGGTCCTCGGCGGCGACCTGGTCGTGCAGAGCACGAAGGCGGACGCCACGGCGGCCGTCGTGAAGGCCACCCGCGCCGCCGTCAAGCCGGCCACGACGAAGACCGCGGTGCCCGCCGCGAAGGCCCGGCAGCAGGCCCTGACCGCCGGCAAGGCCGACGAGGCCAAGAACCCCGGCATCAACCGCGAGCCCCGCAAGGTGATCTGGGCCGCGAGCGGCAAGCCGGTCGTGGCCTACGAGACGGTCGTCGGCGGCTTCCAGCACGACGGCACCCCGCAGGAACTGCACGTCGTCACCGACGCCACCACCGGCGCGAAGCTGTACGAGTGGGAGGCCATCGAGACCGGCACCGGCAACACGGTGTACTCCGGCACGGTCGACCTCACCACCACCCAGTCCGGGTCGACGTACAACCTCACCGACGGCGCCCGCGGCGGCCACAAGACGTACAACCTCAACCGCGGCACCTCCGGCACCGGCACCCTCTTCTCCGGCCCGGACGACGTGTGGGGCAACGGCAGCCCGTCCAACCTGGAGTCCGCGGGTGCCGACGCGCACTACGGTGCGGCACTGACCTGGGACTACTACAAGAACGTGCACGGCCGCTCCGGCATCCGCGGGGACGGCGTGGGCGCGTACTCCCGGGTCCACTACGGCAACAACTACGTCAACGCGTTCTGGTCGGACAGCTGCTTCTGCATGACCTACGGCGACGGCTCGGGCAACGCGAACCCCCTGACGTCGATCGACGTGGCCGCGCACGAGATGACCCACGGGCTCACCTCGAACACCGCCGGTCTGAACTACAGCGGCGAGTCCGGCGGTCTGAACGAGGCCACCTCCGACATCTTCGGATCGACGGTCGAGTTCTACGCGAACAACTCCTCCGACGTCGGTGACTACCTCATCGGCGAGGAAATCAACATCAACGGCGACGGCACGCCGCTGCGCTACATGGACAAGCCGAGCAAGGACGGCTCGTCCAAGGACGCGTGGTACTCGGGCATCGGCTCGATCGACGTGCACTACTCCTCGGGCCCGGCGAACCACTTCTTCTACCTGCTCTCCGAGGGCAGCGGCACCAAGACGATCAACGGTGTCACCTACAACTCGCCCACCTCGGACGGCCTTCCGGTCACCGGCATCGGCCGGGACAAGGCGGAGAAGATCTGGTTCCGCGCGCTCACCACGAAGTTCACCTCGACCACCAACTACGCGGGGGCCCGCACCGGCACCCTCGCGGCCACCGGTGAGCTCTACGGCACGGACAGCGCCGAGTACAAGGCGGTCCAGCACGCGTGGGCGGGCATCAACGTCGGCACCCGCCCCGGCGACGGAGGAGGCGGCGGCACGTCCTTCGAGAACACCGCCGACGTGGCGATCCCGGACCGGGGCGCGGCGGTCACCTCGTCGGTCACCGTCTCCGGCCGGACGGGCAACGCGCCGTCCAACCTTCAGGTCGCGGTGGACATCGTCCACACCTACATCGGTGACCTCAAGGTCGAGCTGGTCGCCCCCGACGGCACGGCGTACACCCTGAAGGGGTACGGCACCGGCGGAAGCGCCGACAACATCAACACCACCTACACGGTGAACGCCTCCTCCGAGGTGGCCAACGGCGTGTGGAAGCTGCGGGTGCAGGACAACGCGGCTGCCGACACCGGCTACATCAACAGCTGGAAGCTGACGTTCCCGTAGGCCCTTGAGTCAGGGCGCCGCCCCGGTGGGTTCGAATCCCCCGGGGCGGCGTCCGTTTCACCTGTTCTCGGGTACATCTGGTCGTCGTTTTCCGGCCAACATCACGCCTCACTCCTGACATGTACGCGCCCTTGGTGCCACTCTTCCCCCACGCCGCACAGCACCGCAGCACTTCCCCCACAACGAGGAGCTCGTGTGTCCACCCCTCTCTACGCGCGTCAAAAGCGCGCCACGCTCGCCATCGCCACCGCCGTCGCCGCCGGCGCCCTGCTCACCACCGGACTGACGTCCGGCAGCAGCGTCGCGGCGGACTCCGCGAGCAAGCCGGTCCTCGCCGCCGCCCCCATGCTGCTCTCGGCGCCCGCCCGCACGGCGCTCATCCAGGAGCAGCAGGCGGACGCCACGCGGACCGCCGACGAGATAGGCCTCGGCGCCCAGGAGAAGCTGGTCGTCAGGGACGTCGTGAAGGACGCCGACGGCTCGGTCCACACCCGCTACGAGCGCACCTACGCGGGCCTGCCGGTCCTCGGCGGTGACCTCGTGGTGCACGAGTCGAAGTCCGGCGAGACCAAGGGCGTCACCAGAGCCACCAAGGCGGCCCTGAAGGTCGCCTCGCTCAAACCCGCGGTCACCGCCGCCAAGGCGGAGAAGCAGGCCGTCACCCTCGCCAAGGCGGCCGGCTCGGCCAAGACCGAGGCGAACTCCGCTCCGCGCAAGGTGATCTGGGCGGCCGACGGCAAGCCGGTCCTCGCCTACGAGACCGTCGTCGGCGGCCTCCAGGAGGACGGCACCCCGAACGAGCTGCACGTCGTCACCGACGCCGCCACCGGCAAGAAGCTCTACGAGTACCAGGGCATCGAGACCGGCACCGGCAACACCGCGTACAGCGGCAAGGTCACCCTCGGCACCACGAAGTCCGGGTCGTCCTACAACCTGACGGACGGCACGCGCGGCGGCCACAAGACGTACAACCTCAACCGCGGCACCTCCGGCACCGGCACCCTCTTCTCCGGCTCCGACGACGTCTGGGGCACCGGCAGCCCCTCCAACCTGGAGACCGCCGCCGCCGACGCCCACTACGGCGCCCAGGTGACCTGGGACTTCTACAAGAACACCTTCGGCCGCAGCGGCATCCGCAACGACGGCAAGGCCGCCTACTCACGCGTCCACTACGGCAACAACTACGTCAACGCCTTCTGGTCCGACAGTTGCTTCTGCATGACCTACGGCGACGGCTCGGGCAACACCCACCCGCTGACCTCGCTCGACGTGGCCGCCCACGAGATGAGCCACGGCCTGACGTCGGTTACGGCGCGCCTCAACTACAGCGGTGAGTCCGGCGGCCTGAACGAGGCGACCAGCGACATCTTCGCCGCGGGCGCGGAGTTCTACGCCAACAACTCCTCCGACGTCGGTGACTACCTCATCGGTGAGAAGATCGACATCAACGGCGACGGCACCCCGCTGCGCTACATGGACAAGCCCAGCAAGGACGGCGACTCCGCCGACGCCTGGTCCTCCAGCCTCGGCAGCCTGGACGTCCACTACTCCTCGGGCCCCGCCAACCACTTCTTCTACCTGCTGTCCGAGGGCAGCGGCTCGAAGACGATCAACGGCGTGACCTACAACTCGCCCACCTCCAACGGCTCCACGGTCACCGGCATCGGCCGGACCAAGGCGCTGCAGATCTGGTACAAGGCGCTGACGACGTACATGACGTCGACGACCAAGTACGCGCAGGCCCGTACGGCGACCCTGAACGCGGCCTCCGCGCTGTACGGCGCCTCCAGCACCGAGTACAAGGCGGTCGCGGCCGCCTGGTCGGCCGTGAACGTCGGCTGACCGAAGCACGACCACAGGGCGGTACCCGGGACGCAGTCCGGTCCGGGTACCGCCCTACTCTTGGTGACCGTGTCTTATCCGGATCCGAAGGACTTCACCTACGCCGATGTCGGCGCCACCCGCGACCAGGGCTTCTGCCCGCCGGGCTTCCATCTCATGAACGTCCGCACCCGTCTCGGCGAGGGCGCGGAGGTCTTCCGGCGGGCCTCGGAGGCGGTCCTCACCTGGGAGATGCACCGCGCGATGGGCGTGGGCCTCGACGCGGGCGCGGAACGAGCCGCCCCCGGTGTCGACGTCACCGTCACCCTGGCCGGCATGATCAAGGCTCCCTGCCGCGTGGTCTGGACGGTCGAGGAACCCCGCCGGGCGGGCTGGGCCTACGGCACGCTGCCCGGCCACCCGGAGACCGGCGAGGAGTCCTTCGTGGTCGACCGCACCGGCGACGGCACCGTCTGGTTGACGGTGAACGCCTTCAGCCGCGCGGCGAAGTGGTACGCACGCGCCGGGGGCCCGGCAACCCGAGGCCTCCAGCACGCCTACGCACGCAGGTGCGGCGCCGTCCTGCGGACCTTGTCGACCCAGGGTGGTGCCGACACCTGAGGGGCGCGGGGCTCATCGATGTGCGGCTCCGCCGCGTGGGCGCGAGCCGTCCCCGCGCACCCGCAGGCGCTACTCACCGCATCAACAACCCCGCGGCCTCCACCAGTTCCTCGGACGGCCCGGCCACAAGCCCCAACTCCGCGCTCGAAGCCAGAAGCCGATGCGCCGGAAGGATCCGCACCGTGTACCCGAAAGGCCCGGTGCGATCCAGCGACAAGGGCCCCTCATACACCCAGCGCCCGTCCTGGTCGGGTGACCCCACCGGCTTCAGGGGGACGACCGTCGCGTCACCGATCCGGTCCTGCTCGTCCACCCTGCCGGAGACCACCTGCACCTCGACGTCGTCCGGCCCGAGGTCCCCGAGCCCGACCCGCACCCGTAGAGCGAGTGTCGTGCCGAGTTCCGCCAGGGCCGCCGAGGCCGATGTCTCGACGTGGTCGACCGTGACCCCCGGCCAGGCCGCGCGCACCCGCCCCTTCCATTCGGCGAGCTCCCGCGCCGAGTCCGGTTCCAGCGAGCGGTGGGCGAGGGCCGCCGGCGCGTAGAGCCGCTCCACGTACTCGCGGACCATCCGCCCCGCGAGCACCTTCGGCCCGAGCAGGCTCAGCGTGTGCCGGACCATCTCGATCCACCGGTCGGGCAGACCGCTCCGGCCGCGCTCGTAGAAGCGGGGCGCCACCCGCTGCTCCAGCAGGTCGTACAGCGCCGCGGCCTCTATGTCGTCACGGTGGTCCGGGTCGGTCCCGGCCCCGTCCGCCGTGGGGATGGCCCAGCCGAAGTCGGGCTGGAACCACTCGTCCCACCAGCCGTCGAGCACGGACAGGTTGAGACAGCCGTTGAGCGCCGCCTTCATGCCGGAGGTGCCACAGGCCTCCAGTGGCCTGAGCGGGTTGTTGAGCCAGATGTCGCAGCCGGGGTAGAGCTTCTGCGCCATCGCCATGCCGTAGTCCGGCAGGAACACGATCCGGTGCCGCACCCGCGGGTCGTCCGCGAACCGCACCAGTTCCTGCACCAGCCGCTTCCCGCCCTCGTCCGCGGGGTGCGCCTTGCCCGCCACGACGATCTGGATCGGCCGCTCGGGGTGCAGCAGCAGGTCCATCAGCCGGTCCCGGTCGCGCAGCATCAGCGTCAGGCGCTTGTACGAGGGGACGCGCCGGGCGAAGCCGATGGTGAGGACGTCCGGGTCGAGCACGTCGTCGATCCAGCCCAGCTCGGCCGTATGGGCGCCGCGCTGCCGCCAGGAGGCCCGCAGCCGCTCGCGCACCTCGGTCACGAGCTGCTCGCGCAGCACCCGCCGCAGCTCGAAGATGTCCTGGTCGGGGATGTCGGCGACCGCGTCCCAGCGGTCGGAGCCGCCGACGGCCAGGGCGTCCTCGGCGCGCTGGGCACCGATCTGCCGGGCGCCGAGCCGGAACACCTCGGGGGCGACCCAGGTGGGCGCGTGCACGCCGTTGGTCACGGACGTGATCGGCACCTCGTCGGCGTCGAATCCTGGCCACAGCCCGGCGAACATCTCCCGGCTCACGTTGCCGTGCAGCAGGGAGACGCCGTTGGCGCGCTGGGCCAGGCGCAGGCCCATGACGGCCATGTTGAACAGGTTGGGCTCCCCGCCGGGGTAGGTCTCCATGCCGAGCCGCAGGACGCGCTCGACGTCGATGCGGGGCAGCTCGGCGTCGGGGCCGAAGTGACGGGCGACCAGCGCCCGGTCGAAGCGGTCGATGCCGGCCGGGACGGGGGTGTGGGTGGTGAAGACCGTCCCGGCGCGGACCGATTCCAGCGCGGAGTCGAAGTCCAGCCCCCCGTCGCAGAGTTCCGCGATGCGCTCCAGGCCGAGGAACCCGGCGTGCCCCTCGTTGGTGTGGAAGACCTCCGGTTCGGGGTGGCCGGTCAGCCGGCAGTACGTCCGTACCGCCCGGACCCCTCCTATGCCGAGGAGCATCTCCTGGAGCAGCCGGTGCTCGCTGCCGCCGCCGTAGAGCCGGTCGGTCACGCCGCGCTCGCCGAGGTCGTTCTCCTCGACGTCGGAGTCCAGCATCAGCAGCGGGACCCGGCCGACCTGCGCCAGCCAGATGCGGGCGTGCAGCTGCCTGCCGCCGGGCAGGGCGAGGGCGACCTGGGCGGGCGTGCCGTCGGGCTCCTCGAGCTGGGCGACGGGCAGCTCGTTCGGGTCGAGGACCGGGTAGTGCTCCTGCTGCCAGCCGTCCCGGGACAGGGTCTGGCGGAAGTAGCCGTGCCGGTAGAGCAGGCCGACGCCGATCAGCGGGACTCCGAGATCGCTGGCCGCCTTGAGGTGGTCGCCGGCCAGGATGCCGAGGCCGCCGGAGTACTGGGGCAGGGCGGCCGTGATGCCGAACTCCGGTGAGAAGTAGGCGATCGCGGCGGGCAGTTCCTCCGGCTGGGTCTGGTACCAGCGGTCGCCGGTGGTGTAGTCGTGCAGATCGCCCGCGACCGCGGTGAGCCGGCGCAGGAACGGGCGGTCCTGGGCCAGCTCCGCCAGCCGCGCGGGCGGCACGCTGCCGAGCAGCCGGACGGGGTCGCCGCCCGAGGCCGCCCAGCGCTCGGGGTCGACGGACCGGAACAGGTCACGGGTCTCCGCATGCCACGACCAGCGCAGGTTGCGGGCCAGATCACTGAGGGGCCGGAGGGGGTCGGGGAGAACGGGTCGGACGGTGAATCGACGGATCGCCTTCACGGGTTCCACCTCGGCGCGTTCGCTGGATTTCGCAGGGCTTCGACGACGTCTCCTACGACAGTACCGGCGTCGGCGCCCCCGCCGCTGAAGCTCCGCCACCGGACCCCCGATCGGCCTGAACAGCACCATCCGCGGATATGGCCGATTCCACCCCCATAGGCGTCCTTGTGGTGCTCCGCCCGTCACGAGAGGCTGCCTCTGGCGTACCGGCCCGCACCCGCCGCTCGCGGCGCCACGCGGCAGCCGTACGCCGAGTCGAGGAGGGGAACTCGAACCATGGCTCGGACGCGCGAGCGGCGTCTGCGCCGGACGGGGGGCCTGACCGCGCTGCTCTGCGCCGCGGCGTTTTCGGCCACTGCCCTGCCCGCGCACGCCGTACCGGAGGGGCGGATACTCGGCGCCGGATCACCCGGCTCCGTGCACGGAAGCTACCTGGTGACGCTGAAGGAGGGCACAGGGGCCCGGTCGGCGGCCGGAAAGGGCCTCGCCGAACAGTACGGGGTGGAGATCAGCCACACCTACGGCACGGTCCTCAACGGTTACGCGGTCCGGGCGGACGAGCAACGGGCCGGGCGGCTGGCCGCCGATCCCCGGGTCGCCTCGGTCGTCCAGGACACCCGGGTACGGCTGGACGGCACCCAGCGCAACCCGCCGTCCTGGGGGCTGGACCGCGTCGACCAGCCGAAGCTGCCGCTGGACCGGAGCTACACCTGGCCGGGGCAGGCCGGTGCGGGGGTGACGGTGTATGTGATCGACACCGGTGTCCGGACCACCCACAAGGACTTCGCGGGCCGGGCGAGCCACGGCTGGGACTTCGTCGGGAACGACCGGGTCGCCTCGGACGCAGGCGGTCACGGCACGCACGTCGCCGGCACCGTCGCGGGGACGGTCCACGGCCTCGCCAAGAAGGCCCGGATCGTCTCCGTGCGGGTCCTCGACGCCGCGGGCGGCGGCACCACGGCCAGGGTGATCGCCGGGATCGACTGGGTGACCCGGCACGCGAAGAAGCCCGCGGTCGCCAACCTCAGCCTGGGCGGCCCGCGCAACGACCGGCTGGACGCCGCGGTCCGTGCCTCCATCGCCTCCGGCGTCACTTACACGGTCGCCGCGGGCAACGACGGGATGCCGGCCGGTTTGTACTCCCCGGGCGGCGTCAAGCAGGCCGTCACGGTCGGCGCGACCGACCGGGGGGATGCGAAACCGGCCTTCTCCAACGACGGCCCCGCCCTCGATCTGTTCGCCCCGGGCGTCGCCATCACCTCGGCGTCGGCGGCGAGCGACACCGCGCGGGCGACCTGGTCGGGTACCTCGATGGCGTCTCCGCATGCCGCGGGTGTGGCCGCGCTCTATCTGGCCGATCATCGACAAGCGACTCCGGCGCAGGTCGGGAGGGCTTTGAGCACCGCGGCGGCGACCGGGAAGGTCGTGGGCCGGGGCATCGGTTCGCCGGACAAGTTATTACGGGTGCCGCGGGGGTAGGGCGAAGGAACAGCCACGCCGGAGGGCCGGCCTCGTCCGTCGTGGACGAGGCCGGTCTTGTGTGTCGACATACGCGTGAGTAGTTAACAAAGTGCCGGATTGCCCACCCGAAGAGGGTGGGAAGGCTCCTGCGGGTACCCCTCTCAGGAGCACCACGCAGGACCCACCTCCCCACACACATCCGCCTACCCACGTTGACGCGGACAGGAGCGGTCATGCCCGCCAAGCACCATTCGCCAGCACCCCCCAACCGCCGCACCACCGGGGCGCGCGCACCCGGCGGTGAAGCACGCCCCGCGCGTCCGGCCGACGCCGGTCCACCGGCCTCGCCACCACCACCCGTGAGCGAGACGACCGCGGTCGGGCGCATACCCGTCCTGGATGTCCGCCCGGTGGTCCAGCACGGCCGCCGGCCGGCCAAGGCCGTCACCGGTGAGACCTTCGAGATCTCGGCGACCGTGTTCCGGGAGGGGCACGACGCGGTGGCCGCCAATGTCGTCCTGAAGGACCCCGAGGGCCGCCCCGGTCCGTGGACGCCCCTGCGGGAGCTGACCCCGGGGACGGACCGGTGGGGAGCCACGGTCACCGCCGGGGAACCCGGCCTGTGGACGTTCACCGTCGAGGCTTGGGGGGACCCGGTCAGTACCTGGCGCCACCATGCCCGGATCAAGATCCCCGCGGGCATGGACACGGACGTCGTCCTGGAGGAGGGCGCGCGTCTGTACGAGCGGGCGGCCGCCGGTGTGCCCGAGGAGGAGGGACTGCGCGACGTGATCCTCACCGCCGTCGATGCCCTGCGGGACGAGAGCCGTCCCGCGGCGTCTCGTCTGGCGGCGGCGCTGACGCCGGAGGTGGACGAGGTCCTGGCCCGGCATCCGCTGCGGGAGCTCGTCACCAGCAGCGAGCCGTTGCCGCTGCTGGTGGAGCGGGAGCGG
>NZ_JBIVQO010000026.1:0-10718 GCF_044755265.1 Streptomyces sp. NPDC092370
CCCAGGACCAGCTGGCCGCGCTGCGGGAACTGGGCGTGGAATGGGCATGACGCCGCCACCGCCCGGCCGTTGAGTCGAAGTGCACGAGGCCCTGGGACACGATCTCGGGGCCTCACTTTTTCACTGTTCCTGTTCCGGCGGGCCCGTCGGCTCAGCTTCAGCCTGACCTTGCGGCTGTGTCAGGGCGTCGGGGATGAAGTGTGAGTAGCTCTCGCGTAGGTGCTGGGTGACGCGGTCGTCGGTCGCCTCGTAGTTCAGCTGCTCCTGGAAGAACCGCAGCTTCTTCTCCCCGGCGTCGAGGATCTCGCCCCAGCTCTTGACCCAGACCTCGTAGTCGTCCTGTACGTCGGCGAGGCCGGCGGGGCGGTCCTTCTGCCGGATGTCGCGAAGGATCTTGTCCGAGTAGTCGTAGGTGACGAGGTAGAAGCGCCACTTGGAGCCCACCCCGCTGTACTGGGGGTCGTCGATGATGGCGCGGGCGTAGCCCTTGATCTGATCGAGTTCTTTCGGGCCGACCTTCACTGTGGGCCGCTTGAGTTCGATGACGAGGCGCTCGGTGGAGTTGTCGTCCCGGCGGCTGCGGAACAGCAGGATGTCGACGCGGCCGCTGCGCCCGTCCGGCTGGGTGACGGCCTCGAGGTCGTGCTCCAGGACGACGTCTTCACCGAGGTGGTCTTCCAGGTGGGCTTGGAGGACGTTGGTGAGTCCGAGTTCGCTCCTGGTCATGTGCCAGTCCTCGCCGAACAGCCACAGGTTCTTGGCGACCATGGGGTGGAGCTGGTCGACCTCGCGCAGGTTCTTGCGGAGGTGTTCGTCGGCGAGGAGCTTGCGCAGGGCCTGGATGAAGTTCAGGCGGTTGGTGACGGTGGTGGCCGCGCCGATGACGTGGGTCAGGTCGGTGCTGTCCAGGAGGTTCTTGAGGTGCCGGCGGTCGTCGTCGCTGAGGGCCAGGACCTTTTCGAGGATGGTGTGAAGGTCGCTGGGGTTGCTCTCCAGGGCGGTGCGGATGAGGTTGACGGACAGGCTGCGGGCCGCGCCTTTGTTGGGAAGCGCGTGGCGGGCGGCGGTGACGACGACGTCGAAGGTCTGGCGCTCTATGGCGAGCGCGCCGGTCGCCAGCTGGTCGTCGTAGGGGTAGATGCCTTCGGTCTTGAGCTGCCGCACGACCTCTGCCGAGATCTGGGCTCCGCGAACGGCCAGGTGCTGCTGGACGGCCTTGACGGCCGCGTCCAGGAGACCGGAGTGGGCCATGGTCAGTCCGTGCAGGTCATCGACGGACAGGCCGTTGAACAGGTTGGCGCGCAGGTACGGGGTGAAGCTGATGATGCCGTCGGACCAGTCGCTGCCGTGCTCGCCAAGGGCGATGCCGTCGGCATTGCAGATGAGCATCTTGCGGTCGCCCATCCGCTTGTTCCACTCGACAAAGGTCACGACCGGGGGCGGGTCCGCGTTGGCGTACTCCTCCGGCAGGTCCAGTTCCAGGTCGATGGGTTCGCCCACGATGATGTCGCTGGGGTTGAGTCGTTTGCCGTCGAGCGTGACGCGCACGTGCGGGTAGGCCAGGAGGTAAAACGCCAGCTTGGCGGTGAGGTTCGCGGCGGCGTCGTCGCGCTCCAGGCTGCTCAGGGGCTTGCCCTGAGGTACAGAGATGCGGACGGTGGTGCCGGGCGTTTCCCTGGCTGGCGCTGTCTCTTCGACCTGCCAGATGGTGGCGTGGTCGGCGTTGCCGCGGATCTGGACCCCGACCAAGGTGTCGCCGACCTTGGCAGTGGACTCCCAGGTGAGTTGGTCGCCCAGGGCGAAGGCGAAGAGGCGGCCTTCGCCGTTGCGGCCGTGCAGGATGCGTTCCCCGCCTTCGGTGTGCGTCCTGCTGGTCTTCCAGGTGTTGCCGAAGGCTTGGAAGGCGGTGCGTGCTCGCTCGGGTGTCATGCCGTGGCCGTTGTCGGTCACCACGACGTCGGTGATCGCCGTCATGCTGGAGCGGCGCAGTTCGACGTGGACCTCGGTGGCGTTGGCGTCCAGGGCGTTCCACACCAGTTCGGCGACTGCCGTGATCTGAGGCTTCTTCTTGAACTGGAGGATCTTGCGCTCGCCGACTGAGAGCTCGAACTCCGTCAGCGGTGGTCCGCTCTGCGCCGGCAGTTCGGCGCTGACCAGGCCCGCGCCAACTCCCGTGCGAGCGGCGCCCTCTGTGTTGTGCTCCCCAGACATGCGGTGACCGTACCGGTTTCATACAGTGCGGTACACATCGCCTTGCGTAATGGGTGCCGTGTCACCCGCTCAACGTCACAAGCGGGGCCCTCGCGTCGGAGGCAGCAGCGGGCATCACCCGATCAGCCGCGCCGGGCAGGCATCGCGGCGCAGCGGACAAGCTGTTTCGAGCACCCGACGGTCGATGTTCCCGTATACCCAGCAGTCGCCTGTACGCCCCGTCGGCAGCGACAGTTCGGCCTCCGTGCGGCCGCAGTTGGCTGGTCAGATGCTGGGCGGGGAGATGGCTGGCTGCCACACTCAGCCGGTTGAACTGATCACTGCACGGCCGTGGCGCCGTACGCAGAGACCCAAGGGGGTTCCTTGCCGAGCGCACCCACAACCGTCCGCGGCGGCCACTACCGCCGATCAGGCTCCCAACCGTCCCTCTCCCCTTTGGTGATCATTGCGGTCGTGGCGATCTGGGGCATCGGCCAAGGTGGCGTGGCATCGGTGCCGTTATGGCTGTGGATCCTGATAGGCGTCACAGTGACCGCGGTCTCGGGGATCGCGATCTACCTGCTGCTCAAACAGATCCGCCGAGAGGACCTCCAGGTGCAGGCGGCTGAAGAGGCAGCCGAACGGCAGAAAGAGATCGACGCGCAAAAGCTCGCGGACCTCAAGACCGTCACGCCCCTGGCCACGCTCCTGGAACTCAACCAGTCCCAGATCGACGAATACCACCGGATCGCCACCGACCAAGCCGACCGGTCCTTCCGGTCCTCGCAACGGGCCATGGCGTTGGGCCTGCTGGTGATCGTGGGCTGCTTCGCCGCCGGCCTGTACTTCGCCAACGGCCAGACCAAGGTCTTCGTCGCCGCCATCGCGGGCGTCGCCGCGGCGCTCTCCGCCTTCCTCAACCGCACCTACCTGCAGATGTACGGGCAGACCCTGAGCCAGCTCAACCGCTACTTCGAGCAGCCAGTCCTGACCGGCTACTACCTGACCGCAGAGCGCCTGGCCCAAAACCTGGGCGAGGATCCTGAGAGTGAGATGCGCCGCCGCATCATCGACCAGGTCCTGGAAGCCAGTGCTCGGATGAACAACGGCACCACCGGAGAAGAACCACCGCCACCGACCAAGCCGAAGGCGAAGAAGAAGCGCACCACGGCGACGTCGCCTCCAGGCTGACAGCGGCGCGGCGGCCCCGGCCGACGCGCAACCGGCTGAGTGCGCCCCGATCCCCGGCCGCGACCGCGCCGCCCATCCCGCCCGTCCCTTCCTCCTCCACTCCAGCCAAGGGACATGGGCAGAGCAGCCGCAACGGGGATGTCAGCAGGCCGACCACGGCGAAACTGCGAGGTGACCTGCGCGGACACGGCAACGGTCCTGCGGGCCGTGCAACACCCAGCGCAACCCTTGGCGCAACATCCAGCGCAACAGATAGCGCAACCTCTGCCGCAACCTCGTGCTCCTGGTCGACCGAGGCGTGCGGTCACGCGGCCCGGACGGCTCCGTGGGCGCGGGTCAGGTGGCGCAGCTCGGAGCGTGCCGCTGGCACCGAGGAGACAGTCCTCCAGTAGGGGTGCCACCACAGCCGTACGGACAGGAGCAGCAGGCGGCGGCGCAGGGCGGTGGTGTCGCGGGGGCGGGGTGCGGCGAGCGCTTGGTAGGTGGCGTTCCAGGCGGCTTGCGTCTGCACCAGGTCGTCGGGGAAGTCGGTCACGTCCATACCGGCATTAGATCGTTTGTTCGAATTCATTGTCATCTCGGACACGCCGCCCGGGCGACCAGTCACGGTCGGGCCTGGGGGCGGTGCGACTGGAGTCGTGGTCGGCCTCATGGTCGGGGTTCGTGGTCAGCCCCGACCACGACGGATCGGCCAGTGCTCCGCAGCGGGTCCGGGCGGGTGTTTTTCCCTCGCGTACGCGGGCGCCGTTCTAGCGGTGCGCGTCCAACTTGCCCATTTTCAAAGGGTATTAACACTCTTTAGGATGTTCTGCCATGTTCTGTTCGCCGTCTTCGAGGCGAACGAGCGAGAGGTGATCTCATGGCACGACGAACCGAGTACGACGAGGGCCAGGCCGCCAAGCGCCTGAAGGTGTCCGCAGCTGCCTTCCGGTGGGCGCGGCACGCCAGGCTCATCCCCGATCCGGACGTGTCCTCCTGGCAGTGGTCCCGGGAGGCTGTGGAGGCGCTGGACGCCGACGCCATCCGGGCCGCGATGCCCTCCCCGCCGATCTCCGGGAGCGCGGCGGCGGACCGGATCGCCGAAGCCCTGGGCACTCCGAATGTGATCGGTGAGAAGGCGAGCGTGACGGCGTTCGTGGTGCGGCGGTTCGTTGACCGGGGGCTGCTCGCCGACGTGAGCGCGAACCCCGAGGGGACGCTGCACCATCCCGGTCAGGTCGCGGAGGTCTGCCAGCGTGAGGACCTGGCGGAGCTGGTGGCCGCCGATACCCCGCTGGGACCGGAGCAGGCCGCCGCGCGACTCGGTGTGCGCAGGGTTGAGTTCGACTGGATGGTGCGGCTCGGTTGGATCCGCTCGCCGCAGTCGATCGAGGTCCGCTTCGGCACGAGCCGGGCCGGGGCCGTCGACGTCGCGCTGTACACCACGGCGTCGGTCGACGCGATCCCCGCCGCGCACCCCGAGGTCGACTTCGAGCAGCTGCGCTCGGTGGAGAAAGGCCGGCGCTCCCCGCTCGCGGTGCTGGCGAGGCAGGCCGCCGTGGCGTGACGTCGACGGGCCCCGTTCGTTGAACGGGGCTGCGGAGCAAGCGACATGCCTCCGGGGCCGGTTGGGTCCCGGAGGCATCGTCGTTTTTCAGGTCAGGGGTGGTTGGCAACCACCAAGGCCTCGCGCGTAGCCGTCCCCGGTCGGGTGAAGACGTTCGGATGGAAGAACCTCCGGGGGCGTCGGCACGTCGTGCCAGGTATGAGGCAGATCAATGACGCGCATGTGGCGCTGCCGGGCCTGGCCGTGGTGGAGGTGGCGGCCTCCGATGACGAGACCGCCTTCGCTGTTCAGAAACTGCTGGCCGCGCAGTGTGCGATCGCGCCGGCGGACTGTACGACCAAGGAGCCAGGCGAGCCCGGTGTACGGCTTCGGTTCTTCCTGGACCTGCACCAGGACGCCGACGCCTAGGCCTGCGGCAGGGTGCCGGCCTTGCTCGTGACGAGCCCTGGCGCGGCTCCTACGCTGGAGGTGCTCGGGGCTGCGGAGGTGTGCCATGCCCGCGAGTGTCTTCAACGGCTCGATCTCGTTCGGGCTGGTCAGCGTCCCGATCACAGTCCTGAGCGCGACCGAAGATCACAGCGTGCGCTTCCGGCGGATCCACACCGCCGACCGGGGTCGGGTGCGCAACCGCTACTGGTGCGAGGTGGAGGACCGCGAGGTCACCTTCGGCGAGATCGGGAGAGGCTACGAACTGCCGGACGGCCGGGTCATCCCGATCACGGACGAAGAGCTTCGGGCCCTGCCGCTGCCCACGGCGCGCGCCATCGAGCTGATCGCCTTCATCCCGGCCGCCGCCGTCGACCCGCTCCGTATCGGCCCCGGCTACTACCTCCAGCCGCAGGGCGCCGTGGCCGCCAAGCCGTACCTGGTGCTGCGGCACGCCCTGGAGCGGGCTTCGCGGGTCGCTGTCACACGGTTCGCGTGGCAGGGCCGTGAGCGGCTCGGTCTGTTGCGGGCCCGTGGCGATGTGATCGCGTTGCACGGCTTGCTGTGGCCGGACGAAATCCGCGACCCCGCCGCCGTGGCGCCCCCGCCGGTCCAGCTGGACGAAGACGAGATCGGCGAAGCCGTGGCGCTCATCGAGGCCATGACCCGCGACGACCTCACCGGCCCCGAGTTCACCGACCACTACAGCGAGGCGCTGCACGAGGTGATCGAGGCCAAGCGGGAAGACCGCCCACTGCCACAGGCCCCGGAGCCAGAGGCGCGGCCAGGTCAGCTGGTGGACCTGATGGCCGCGCTGCAGGAGTCCGTCGACAAGGCCCGGGCGGCGCGCGGCGAGACGGGCGACACGGACCCGCAGGAGGCGCCGGCCATACCGGCGAAGAAGGCCGCGGTGCGGAAGACGCCGGGGAAGGCGACCGCCCGGGCGGCGTCCTCGAGGAACGCCGGGCGATCGGGCGATCAGCGAGGCACACCAGCACGCTGACCTGCCCCTGGTCGGGCCCGTGGTCGGGGCGTCCCGGGCCGTGGTCGGCCTGCCGGGTGCCTAGTCGGCGGCGTGGTCGGGGTCGGGGAGCTCTGGCGGGAAGTGCCGCTCCAGGATCTCCGCCCACCGGTGCAGGACGACAAAGCCGGTGGTGCCGGCCTGCGCCTGGACCAGCTCGGTCAGGGCGTCGATGAACGGTTGCGCGGCTGTGCCCGGCGGCATCTCGGCGGCTGCCATCTTCAGGCGTTCGTGCGCGGCCGGGAAGACGCCTTGGGCCCACTCTTCCTGCTCCCTGACGCGCCGGGCGCCTTCCTTCCAGTTGATCCGCATGATGATGTACTGCGGGCAGTCGGGCGTGTGCCACATCTGGTGGGGCGTCCCGCCCCCGACGCGGGCGTTTTCGGGACTTGGTCCTGCCTTGCAGTCGGGACACACTTCGCCTTCTGTCTCCGCCCAGCCCTGCATCGAGACACTCCCCTCGCCTGGAGGGCAAGAGCCTGCCACGGGTGATCACTGGCTGGCCAGAGCTTCGGCCGTGGGGGGTTGGTGACCTTCCGGTATGGCCATCGGTGGGGCCGGTCGTCCAAGGTGGGGCGATGAGCGAGCTCCGACCCGGTGATATCACTGACGAGATGCGCCGGGCCGTGGACACGGCACGGCGGCAGGGACTGCAGAAGGATCTGCGCACCCTCGCGGCCACCATCCGCGCCGACGCCGAAGGCCGGTACGACGGCGCGGAACCCGGGTGGCGGGCCGGCGTCGAGTGGACGCTGCTGTGGATCGAGAACACCGCCAGCCAGCTGACCGAGGGCAGGCCGAAGCGAGCCAGTGGCGGGTGAGCAGCGCGCTGACCTGCCGTGGTCGAGCTGCGCGAGACGCCTGGTACGGCACGTCAGATGCGGCGGGCTCAGCGGCGGCGAAGTTCCTCGGACCAGTCCCGGAGCGGGCCTTCGAGGATGAGGTTGTCCCCGCGGCTCACGGTCTGGAGCAGCTGGGCACACACGGTCGCTTCGGCGGCGAGGCCGGCCGGGCTGCCCAGGACGGGGAAGGCGTCGCGGACGCGGGCAGCGGTGTCCGGCTGGAGCAGCGTGTAGGCGTAGAAGGTGGCGGCGTCGAACCCCTCCGGAGCTCGCCCCCAGCCCTCCCAGTCCAAAAGCCGCAGAGGCGCGGTGAGGTTCGCCCAGTGCAGGTCGGCGTGGGCGGTGGTCCAGCAGGTAACGGCCGGGGCCGGGATGCCGACGAACTCGGGGATCGCCCGGTCCATGTACTGCTGACGTACGGCGACACGGTCAGTGACAGTTGCCGACACCTTCTCCAGCGCCTTGGCCAGGTCGGCCCACCAGGAGTCCGGCAGCTGCACCTGGTGCTGGAGGATCGGGTCATCGGACAGGACGGGCTGGTCGACGCGGGCTGACAGCTCCGCCCGGTAGGCCGTGCCGTCGTCGAAAGCGTCATGCACCCCCAGGAGCTCGGGCCGGTGCCCGTCGAGATCGCCGAAAGCATGCTGTGCGTCCAGGGCGCCGTCCCACAGCTTCCCCGACGCCTTGTCCGCCGGTGCGGACACCAGCCGCAGCCACGCCGGGGCGCCGGCTGCAGTGCGGGCCGGGGCACCCAGAGTGCGCCCGGCCCACCCCCAGAACTCCCCGCCCAGCTCAGTCTGGACGGCCAGGGCCTTCGCGGCGCGGGCGTGGTGGGTGCGCATGCGCTGTTCGGTGTCCGGGTCAGGGGGAGGCGAGTACATGAGTGATCTCCCGCAACTGGGCGGCGGTCAGGGAGGGTTGGGCGACGGCGTCGGCCGCGTCCCTCCAGTGTGGCGTACTGGAGGCCGCGATGAGGACGTCCGTCACTCCTGGGCATGACGCGACGGTGAGGAGGCACGCCTGTGCGGGGGTCAAGC
This sequence comes from Streptomyces sp. NPDC092370, assembly GCF_044755265.1. Taxonomy (NCBI): domain Bacteria; kingdom Bacillati; phylum Actinomycetota; class Actinomycetes; order Kitasatosporales; family Streptomycetaceae; genus Streptomyces; species Streptomyces sp. NPDC092370. Next base: position 8,254 of record NZ_JBIVQO010000026.1, read on the forward strand.
CCGGCCGGATGAGGTCGGCGAGCTCCTGGTCGACCATGCCGGGCAGCTCGCCGCCGTGCAGCGGAGCTGAGGCCATCACCCGCAGGCCCGCGCCCACGGCGGCCGGAAGCGGACCGCGGCCGTCCAGGGCCTGCGTGATCGGCGTCATCATCACCAGGCTGACCGGCAGCTGCACCGCGACCAGGTGGTGCTGTCCGCCCGCGGCTTCGGCGGCCAGGGCGAGCAGCTCCCCCACCGTGAACACTTCTTCCAGGCCCGCCCACGTGGTGATGCCGTACCCGGCCACGTGCCCGGCCGCCACGGCTTCCTCGAGGACGACAAACGCGTCCCGCATCGCGCGGTGCAGGGCGGGGCGGTCGCTGGGGTGTGCGCGCTCGGGGTTGTGCAGCAGGACCAGGTCCAGCCTCTCGCGCCCGAGCTGCTCGCGGTTGCGGCGGATCTGCCAGCGCACGTAGTCGGGGGCGAGGCTGTGCCCTGCCGAGTTCTGGTCTGCGGTGAGGACACCGGCGTTCACGGCGTCGATGCCGGTGGCCGTCGTGAAGTACCCCGCCTTCGTCGCGATCCGCACCGACGGGTGAGCAGACAGGACGGGGGCCAGCAGGGTCTGCGCCTGCCCGGTGGCGTAGTTGGGAGCGGTGTCGATCCACTGCGCGCCGGAGGCGGCCGCACGGGCAGCCGCCTCCGAGATCGCCCGGCACCGGTAAGTGCCCAGAGCGAGTCGTGCCGTCACAGCAGGCTCCCCACCGCGGCGGCCTGCCCGGCAACGAGCTCCTGGACCAGCCCGACGACGTCCTCCAGGGCGAGGCCGGCTGTTTCCGCGAGCGCGGCCAGGTCCACGGTGCGGCCGTCGACCAGCGGGCGCAGCACCGCCTCCGCCGCCGGGGCGAACTCGAACGTGCTCCCGGCGGCGGACAGCGTCACCGCGTCCTCGCCGACGTCCAGGACAGCGCGGGCGGTGGTGAGCCGCACCCGCAGGTGCGGGTCGGCCGGGATGCCGTCGATGTACGGCAGGCTCGGCACCATGCGGCCGACGGCCTGTCCGTCCATCGCGGCCCGGTAGCGGGCGAGCAGCCCGGGGTCGTCCAGCAGTTCGGCGAGCCGCTTGCGCATCCCGTCCACGACGTCGGCCTGGACGTCAGGGGCGGCGAGCAGGGGCAGGTCGCGCCTCCAGTCCTCGTGTGCGAGCAGCTGCTCGCACACCCACGTCATCAGGTCGGTCGCGGTGTGGGTTTGCAGTCCGCAGGTGACGTGCAGGGAGCGCACGCCCTGGTCGGCGGAGACCGCGTGCCAGACGCCGCGCGGCACATAGAGCACGTCCCCGGGGTGCAGGACCAGATCAGCGATCGGTTCGGTGGGTGCCTCGCCGGGGTCCTCGATGTCGCGGTAGAGCGGGAACGGGCGGGTGGTGCCGTAGATCCGCCACCGCTTCGCGCCGTCCAGCTGGACGATGACGGTGTCGTGGTCGTCCCAGTGAACCCCGAAGCCCTCGGTGCTGGTCCAGGAGGCGTACAGGTTGGCCTGTACGCGGGTGCGCAGCTTGCGTTCGATCGCTTCGCAGAGGCGGGCGAGGGGCGGGTGGAGTTCGTCGACGCTGTCCAGGGCGAGGGAGGCGCCCTCGATGAGGCGGGCGTGCAGTTCGGCGGGGTGCAGGCGGTGCCACACGGTGTGCCGACGGGTGGCCACCGGGGCGGTGTATCCGCCGACCAGCAGTGTCTCGCCGTCGCGGGACAGCCGCATGCGCGGCGGCTCCAAGCGGTGGCTGGCGAGGATGTGGTTGAGGTCGTCCCAGGTCATCAGTCCGGCGACGTCGAGCGCGCCGGGTACGTGGCGGTGTTCGCGGTGCAGTGCCTGGGCGAGGAAGTCCTCGCCCAGGCATGCCGCGATGGACAGATCCGTCATCGCGTCAGGGCTCCCGATCGTCAGTCGTTGCCGTCGCTGCGGCCGGTGCCGCCGCCGTCCGAGGGGATGGCGTTGCGGTTGCGGGCGGCGACGATCCGCTGCCGGGAGCGGACCAGGCCGTCGGCCTGCGGCCCGGACGTGGCGGGCGGGGGCTGGACGGGACTCTGCATGAGGACCCTCCTCCTGATCGGTCGGCCGGACCCTGGACAGCCGCGGCCGCGACACCCGTCAGTACAGCCACGGCAAGGGCTGGCGATAACCCCGTGACGGGGCCCCCACGGTGGGTATGGTCGATGGGCTGACGCACTGTCATTCCACGAGATTCAGGGGGACTTGTGGACGACTTACCGCCGTCACCCGCTCAAGTGCCGCGCAGTCTGCTGGCCGACCCGGCGTTCGTCCGGGCTCTGCGCGAGCGGGACTTCACCACGGTGTTCGCCATGGCCCATGACGCGGGGATCTCCTTCAACCGGATCGCCGAAGCGTGCGCGCTCAAAGCCGAGCGGGTCAGCCAGATCGCCCGGGGCACCGCGGCTGTCACCGCGCTGGCAACTGTCGAGCGAATC
>NZ_JBIVQO010000027.1:0-3247 GCF_044755265.1 Streptomyces sp. NPDC092370
AACACAGTGGACGCGAGCAACTGAGGACAAGCCCTCGGCCTATTAGTACCGGTCAACTCCACACGTTACCGTGCTTCCATATCCGGCCTATCAACCCAGTCGTCTACTGGGAGCCTTACCCTCTCAAGGAGGTGGGAATACTCATCTCGAAGCAGGCTTCCCGCTTAGATGCTTTCAGCGGTTATCCCTCCCGAACGTAGCCAACCAGCCATGCCCTTGGCAGAACAACTGGCACACCAGAGGTTCGTCCGTCCCGGTCCTCTCGTACTAGGGACAGCCCTTCTCAATATTCCTACGCGCACAGCGGATAGGGACCGAACTGTCTCACGACGTTCTAAACCCAGCTCGCGTACCGCTTTAATGGGCGAACAGCCCAACCCTTGGGACCGACTCCAGCCCCAGGATGCGACGAGCCGACATCGAGGTGCCAAACCATCCCGTCGATATGGACTCTTGGGGAAGATCAGCCTGTTATCCCCGGGGTACCTTTTATCCGTTGAGCGACGGCGCTTCCACAAGCCACCGCCGGATCACTAGTCCCGACTTTCGTCCCTGCTCGACCCGTCGGTCTCACAGTCAAGCTCCCTTGTGCACTTACACTCAACACCTGATTGCCAACCAGGCTGAGGGAACCTTTGGGCGCCTCCGTTACTCTTTAGGAGGCAACCGCCCCAGTTAAACTACCCATCAGACACTGTCCCTGATCCGGATCACGGACCCAGGTTAGACATCCAGCACGACCAGACTGGTATTTCAACGACGACTCCCCCTGAACTGGCGTCCAGAGTTCACAGTCTCCCAGCTATCCTACACAAGCCGAACCGAACACCAATATCAAACTGTAGTAAAGGTCCCGGGGTCTTTCCGTCCTGCTGCGCGAAACGAGCATCTTTACTCGTAGTGCAATTTCACCGGGCCTATGGTTGAGACAGTCGAGAAGTCGTTACGCCATTCGTGCAGGTCGGAACTTACCCGACAAGGAATTTCGCTACCTTAGGATGGTTATAGTTACCACCGCCGTTTACTGGCGCTTAAGTTCTCAGCTTCGCCCCACCGAAATGGAGCTAACCGGTCCCCTTAACGTTCCAGCACCGGGCAGGCGTCAGTCCGTATACATCGCCTTACGGCTTCGCACGGACCTGTGTTTTTAGTAAACAGTCGCTTCTCGCTGGTCTCTGCGGCCACCCCCAGCTCGAACAGCAAGTGTTCTCACCAGACGTGGCCCCCCTTCTCCCGAAGTTACGGGGGCATTTTGCCGAGTTCCTTAACCATAGTTCACCCGAACGCCTCGGTATTCTCTACCTGACCACCTGAGTCGGTTTAGGGTACGGGCCGCCATGAAACTCGCTAGAGGCTTTTCTCGACAGCATAGGATCATCCACTTCACCACAATCGGCTCGGCATCAGGTCTCAGCCTCATGTACGACGGATTTACCTATCGCACGGCCTACACCCTTACCCCGGGACAACCACCGCCCGGGATGGACTACCTTCCTGCGTCACCCCATCACTCACCTACTAACCGCTTGGTTCGGCGGCTCCACCACTCCCCTTTGCCCGAAGGCTCCGGGGCGGCTTCACGGCCTTAGCATCACGATGCTCGATGTTTGACGCTTCACAGCGGGTACCGGAATATCAACCGGTTATCCATCGACTACGCCTGTCGGCCTCGCCTTAGGTCCCGACTTACCCTGGGCAGATCAGCTTGACCCAGGAACCCTTAGTCAATCGGCGCAAACGTTTCTCACGTTTGTATCGCTACTCATGCCTGCATTCTCACTCGTGAACCGTCCACAACTCGCTTCCGCGGCTGCTTCACCCGGCACACGACGCTCCCCTACCCATCCACACAGGCGTTGGCCCTATTGTGTGAATGACACGACTTCGGCGGTACGCTTGAGCCCCGCTACATTGTCGGCGCGGAATCACTAGACCAGTGAGCTATTACGCACTCTTTCAAGGGTGGCTGCTTCTAAGCCAACCTCCTGGTTGTCTCTGCGACTCCACATCCTTTCCCACTTAGCGTACGCTTAGGGGCCTTAGTCGATGCTCTGGGCTGTTTCCCTCTCGACCATGGAGCTTATCCCCCACAGTCTCACTGCCGCGCTCTCACTTACCGGCATTCGGAGTTTGGCTAAGGTCAGTAACCCGGTAGGGCCCATCGCCTATCCAGTGCTCTACCTCCGGCAAGAAACACACGACGCTGCACCTAAATGCATTTCGGGGAGAACCAGCTATCACGGAGTTTGATTGGCCTTTCACCCCTAACCACAGGTCATCCCCCAGGTTTTCAACCCTGGTGGGTTCGGTCCTCCACGAAGTCTTACCTCCGCTTCAACCTGCCCATGGCTAGATCACTCCGCTTCGGGTCTTGAGCGTGCTACTGAAACGCCCTATTCGGACTCGCTTTCGCTACGGCTTCCCCACACGGGTTAACCTCGCAACACACCGCAAACTCGCAGGCTCATTCTTCAAAAGGCACGCAGTCACGAGATACGTGCAAGCACGTATCCGACGCTCCCACGGCTTGTAGGCACACGGTTTCAGGTACTATTTCACTCCGCTCCCGCGGTACTTTTCACCATTCCCTCACGGTACTATCCGCTATCGGTCACCAGGGAATATTTAGGCTTAGCGGGTGGTCCCGCCAGATTCACACGGGATTTCTCGGGCCCCGTGCTACTTGGGTGTCTCTCAAACGAGCCGCTGATGTTTCGACTACGGGGGTCTTACCCTCTACGCCGGACCTTTCGCATGTCCTTCGCCTACATCAACGGTTTCTGACTCGTCTCACGGCCGGCAGACCGTAAAAGAGAGATCCCACAACCCCGCATACGCAACCCCTGCCGGGTCTCACACGTATACGGTTTGGCCTCATCCGGTTTCGCTCGCCACTACTCCCGGAATCACGGTTGTTTTCTCTTCCTGCGGGTACTGAGATGTTTCACTTCCCCGCGTTCCCTCCACATACCCTATGTGTTCAGGTATGGGTGACAGCCCATGACGACTGCCGGGTTTCCCCATTCGGAAACCCCCGGATCAAAGCCTGGTTGACGACTCCCCGGGGACTATCGTGGCCTCCCACGTCCTTCATCGGTTCCTGGTGCCAAGGCATCCACCGTGCGCCCTTAAAAACTTGGCCACAGATGCTCGCGTCCACTGTGCAGTTCTCAAACAACGACCAGCCACCCATCACCCCGAACCCTTACGGTCCGAGTGCACTGGGGCCGGCGACTGAGGAAAATTC
>NZ_JBIVQO010000028.1:0-2887 GCF_044755265.1 Streptomyces sp. NPDC092370
GCTGCCGGCGGACTACCGCACCGGCCTGGTCCGCCGCCGCGCCCTGGACCTGTACGAGGCGATCCCCGTCCAGCACCATCGCGAGCACGCCGTACGCGAGTTGCGAGACGTCCTGGCGGCCTGAAATCGAGTAGTCCGACAGGTCGAGCGTGAGCGAAGAGACCTGAAGTGCCTGGCCCAGGGGCGGCTTCTTCTCCGGGGCTCGCGGTGTGGCCATCCGAGGTGCCCTTTGTGATGTTCAGCGTTTCGCGGTGCGCATCTGCTCGGGGGTCGTCTGCCTGTGCTCACGGTCGACCGCTCTGGTGTCCGGGGATGTGAACGGACCGGGGGCAGGGCGGCTGGGGCGGCTGTCCCAGATGGAGGGGTGGTCGGCTGCGGCAAGGAGGCTGTTGATGCGGCGGGCGAACTCGTGGCCGGGCAGCGGGAGCTCGGTGTCGGGCTCGCGGAGGTAGCCGGCCGTGACGGCCGTGGGGATGTAGGCCATAAGTTTGCTGACTCCGGCGGGCCGGGAGCGGACAGTCTGCTTGGCGAGGTGGCCAAGGATCCGCATGAAGTGGGTGGTGGTCGTGCTGGTGATGCGGTGTTCTGCCGGGTGCCAGGTGCCGCCGTCGTCGAACGCTGGGGGTTGGGGTGGGGGCTGGACGTCGTCGGTCTGCCGGTGCCAGAAGTCGGCGGTGTCCCCCTCCCCCAGTGCCAGGTGGTGGAGGTAGAGGCAGTAGGCGGCGGCTGCTTGTCCCGCACCGGCGGCGTACTGCCACCAGAAGCGGGCGCCTTCGTCTGTGTCGGTCAGCTGCAGGACACACGCGAGGATCAGGGCGGCACGGGGTTCGGGGACTTGGTCGGTGACGAATTTAGCTACGGTGCCCGGCGGAGTGTGCGAGACGAGCGTTTCGCACAGAGTACGCAGGTCCTCAGCCGCCGCGTAGCGGCTACCGTCCGGGGAGCTGTGGGCGGTGGAGTCGGCATCAGGCGTGGACGATGGGGCGGTCGAGTGGACGATGTCGCGCGGCAGGGTGCGCTCGCGGACGAGCACGGCTCTGGAGAGGAGTTCTTCGATGCCGGTCACGGGTTGTTCCCTTCGGTCGCGGGCGGCGGGCACAGGACGCTCTCCAGGAAGCGGGTGGCGTGACGCTCGTCTGAGCGGACGGCGGCCAGCGGCACGCCCAGGAGGGCGGAAACGGTCTCGGGCGGGCGATTCCACAGCCGGCGCAGCACCATGACATCGAGCTGGCTGCCGGGCAGGCGGCTCATGGCCGCGAACAGCTTCAGGCTCTCGGCGATCTGGTCGATGCGGTCGGCCGGGTCGGCGAGGGACTGAAGGGCGGCGGTGTCGAAGGCGGCCATCCCCAGCTCGGGCCGTCCGTCCCGGTGCGGGGTACTGGCCATGACCGTGGCGCGCAGGACGTTCCAGGCGTAGCGGCGGGTGTCCTGGCTGGCCAGGGCGTCGTCCCAGGACAGCCAGAGGATGTCGAAGGTGTTGGACACAGCGGCGTCGCGTCGGTCGTCGTCGAGGAAGACCTGGGCGTAGAGGAGGTAGTCCAGTTCCACGAGTTCGCGGAACGCGCGGTGGTCCAGGGGTGGGGCCGTGTGGGTGGCGGTCAGGATGGGGGTCCGTTCGGTGCAGTCGTCGACCCACTCGCTGCTCCTGTGGGCTTCGAGCGCGGCCTGGCACCACAGCCGGTACAGGGGCCAGTTCGGCATGCCCAGCTCGGTGGCCAGTAGGTAGACGATTTCCCAGCGGGGGTAGAGACCGACACCGCGCAGCAGTTCGGAGAGCTTGGACTTGGCGAACCGCATGCGTGTGCTGAGATCGCTCAGGGTCAGACCGCTGGCGAGGTAGCTCTCGCGCATCGGGTCCAGCCAGGCCCGGTGGGCGCTGCCCACGAACGAGGCGATCGGTCCGAGCTTGCGGCCGGGCCGGGCGGTGAGCGGTCTGTCGGGTGGTACCGGTGGCTCGGCAGGAGTGATCACGGGGCGTCGTCCTCCTTGTCCGTGGCCGCGTCCAGGGGGTTGCCGGTGCCGGGCGCGGTGTGGGAACGGGAGGCGTGCACGATCTGCTGCACGGTCAAGGCAAGGGCCGGGGCGAGCGCGGCCACTGCGGCCGTCTGGCCAGCGGCGACCAGCACGATGCTCCAGGCGAACACCGTTGCCGTGACCGCGGTGACGACTATCTGACGGGACTTCATCCAGGTTCCTCTGCTGTCGGGAGGTCGGCCTCAGGGATCCGGCGGCCCATCCGGAAAGGGCCGCCGCGCACCCCGGGCGGGCGGGTGCCAAGCCGCAGTGCCCGGGAGGTGAACCAGCATGGCCAGAACGGCAGTTGTGACGCCACGTGATCAAGGAATCACGGAACAATGACGATCACCGACACCATCCGAACGCCTCGCCAGAACGACGTCGGTCAGAAACGCAAGCAGGCGCGCGGACGGGTGGAAGTTCCCGGATTTCCTTGCAATTGCACGTCGAAGAGACGTCAATAGAACGGACGCCGTTGGTGTCGGCCTTCCATCCGGAAGGGCCCGCCCCCGTGCCAACCCGTCAAAGGGGGGAAGCGGGCCATGCCGCTCTCGCCTGGCCAGCCGTAAGGCCAGGCGAGAGCACAACAGTCCCGTGCCGGGACACGAGGACCGTAGACCACGCCACTGACAACGCCCGCGACAGACCGCGGAACGACACCCCCACGGCCGTTGTATGAGGGAGCGTCGTCGTCTCCGGCAGGCCTGCTCCGCCCCTCAGCGGCCTACAGGCTCCGGGTAGCGCCGGCGGCGCCGGTCCGGGTCGTCGACGCCGAGCTCGTACCAGGGCTCCCCGCGCTGGAGCCGGGGCAGGGTGTTCACCCACACCGCGACGGCGATGCCCTTCACGTCGTCGGCGAGCGCCTTCAGGC
>NZ_JBIVQO010000029.1:0-1321 GCF_044755265.1 Streptomyces sp. NPDC092370
TCGCGATCACCGTGGAGGGGGCGGGTCAGCGCTGCAGGGTGAGCAGGGCCGGTCGGTACGGCAGCGACAGGTAGTCGGTGCCGTCCGGTGAGGGACCCCTGCCCTGGTAGAGGAACTGCAGGTTGCAGGGGTCGATGGTCATGGTCTGGTCGGAGTTGACGCGGATCATGTCACCGTGGCTGATGTCGTTGGTCCAGGTCTGGTTGGTGTTGGCCTTGCCCGCGAAGGGGTTGCTCTCGGTGCCGGCCTGCTCGGTCCACTTGTCCTTCAGGCTGGGGGCGGTGAAGGAGCGGAAGTAGCGCCCGTTGGCCCCCCGCGCCTCGACGATCATGAGGTACTGGTTCTGGCCCTGGACCTTGTAGACCTCCGGGGCCTCGAACAGGCGCTCCTCGGTGTCGCTCATGACCGTCTCGTACGACGAGCCGAAGCTGCTGGGGAAGTTCGCGAGCGGCATGGTCGACTTGAAGATGCCGCCCTTGTCGTTGGCGAAGAACAGGTACATGTTCTGGTCGTCGGCGATCAGGGTCGGGTCGATCGGGCCGCCGACGGGGAGGCTGCCGGTGAACAGCGGCTGCGGCGCGGACCAGCTGTTGGGGTTGGTGGGGTCGCTGGACGTGCGGTAGGTGAAGGGCCAGGCGGTGTCCCACCCGTTCGAGGCCATCACCCAGATGTTCTTGGTCGAGAGGTAGAACAGTTCGGGCGCGATCACCGACCCGCTCACCTTGGACTGGGTGGCTGTCCCCATGTCCGACCAGTTCGTGAAGGGACTGAACATCGTCGCGCCCCACGACTTTCCGTCGGAGGTGGTGGCGTAGACCAGGTTCTGGCCGTTGATCTTCGCGGTGGTGAAGTCCTTCACCGCGAGCGCGCCGTTCTGCGGCTGCGCCAGCGGGCCGGTCGAGGACCACCGGTACGTCGACGGAAGTGCGCACGTGGTGCTCGTCCCGGACAGGCCGGTCCACTTCTGGTTGTTGCCGCCATTGCAGTTCCACAGCTGCACCGCCGTGCCGTTGGCCGTGGCGCCGCCGCTGACGTCCAGGCACAGCCCCGACTCCACGGCGACGATCGTTCCGTCGGCGTTCGCCCGCCACTGCTGGTTCGTGCCGCCGTTGCAGGACCAGATCACCGGCCGGGTACCGGCCGTGGTGGCGTGGTTGGGAACGTCCAGGCACTTGTTGCCGTACACGGTCAGCTGGTTGTTGTCCGTCAGCGTCCACCGCTGGTTGGTACCGCCGTTGCAGTCCCAGATCTGCACGTTCGTGCCGTCGGTCTGGCTGGCGCCCGGCACATCGAGGCACCGGTTGGAAGCGACGCCGCGCAC
>NZ_JBIVQO010000030.1:0-1230 GCF_044755265.1 Streptomyces sp. NPDC092370
GCTGCCGGCGGACTACCGCACCGGCCTGGTCCGCCGCCGCGCCCTGGACCTGTACGAGGCGATCCCCGTCCAGCACCATCGCGAGCACGCCGTACAGGAACTACGCGACGTCGTAGCCGGCTGACAACGACCGCTTCCACAGTGGGGACCCGACAGCCAAATGGGCTGGGCGGGTGAATGACGGGCCCGTGGCGCACCCGGGCTGCCGGGCAGCCGGTTGTGGGTTCAAGCGGACCGATCCGGCCCGTGCACGGGGTCACGTCTGCGAGGCACATCATGGGACGTCACAAGCAGCACAAGCCGCGCCGCCCACGGGGCGAGAACGACCGGCCGGCCACGGAGTGGTTCGGCACGGCGTTCCACTCCACCGAGGGAATGCAGCACCTGGACGTTCGCCAGTCCGGCAACGGCATCCTGATCACCTCCTCCCCTGCGGAGATCGACGGCGCTCCGGCCTCGTGGGCGCTGCGTGTGCGCAACGATGACGACGGCCAGGGGCTGAACGAGTTGGGCGCAGCCCTGGCTGCCGGGCGAGGGCACGGTCAGGTCACGTCCGAGGGGCCTGGACACAGGACCGTCCTGGCGTTCATGCCCAACCACCCCGAGGACGGCGTCGGCACGCTGGCACGAGTCCGCACGAGCGACGGCCCGGAGGGCGACGTCGTCTTCGAGCGGAGCGCGGAACGGCCTATGGGGCTGTGGGCCGAAGCCGGGGAGGGACTCCTGCGGATCGTGCCGCTGCTCGGTCCGGACGCGCCGCCGGCGGACGAACTCGAGGACTGCCGACTGTGCCCCGGCTGCTACCGGCCCGTCTACGAGAGCTCTTCCTCGCACACTCTGATCGGGGCCGGTCCGATGCCGGTGATCGGGCTGTGCAGGCTGTGCGCCGAAGGCACCACGCTTCGCTCGCTGCGCCAGGCGGACGTCCCGGTCGACCCGCAGCAGCGCGCCGTTCTTGAGACCGTGGCCGCCGCCATGGCGTAGCCGGGTCTTCGGTGCCCGTTCCGCCCACCGGGCCGGACGTCGGGCAGCCCCCTTCGTTGCGGGGGGGGCGTGCCCGGCGTCGCGCGCGCAGTCAGCGGCCGGGCGGCTCGGGGTAGCGTCGGCGGCGCCGGTCCGGGTCGTCGACGCCGATCTCGTACCAGGGCTCCCCGCGCTGGAGCCGGGGCAGGGTGTTCACCCACACCGCGACGGCGATGCCCTTCACGTCGTCGGCGAGCGCCTTCAGGC
>NZ_JBIVQO010000031.1:0-1121 GCF_044755265.1 Streptomyces sp. NPDC092370
CTAGCTGTTCTGCCCGGGGAGGTTGTGGACAGGTGAGCCAGGTCTCGGTTGAGGGATCTTGAACAGGTGAGGGCCTTCCGGGTTCGGTGTGGATTGCGACATCTCCACCGAACGACGAAAGGCCCTCGTGCCCCACCGTAATGCACCCCTGACCGAGACCGGCCGCCTGCGCCTGGCCCGCTGCGTGGTCGAGGACGGCTGGCCGCTTCGGCGGGCCGCCGAACGCTTCCAGGTCTCACCCACCACGGCCCAGCGATGGGCCGGCCGCTACCGGCAGCTGGGCGAAGCCGGCCTGGCCGACCGCTCCAGTCGGCCCCGCCACAGCCCTGGCCGTACTCCCACCCGCACCGAGCGACGGATCATCAAGGTCCGCTTGCTGCGCCGGTGGGGACCGGCCCGCATCGCGCACTTCCTGCGCCTGGTGCCCTCGACCGTGCACCGCGTCCTGACCCGCTACCGTCTGGCCCGTCTGTCCCACCTGGACCGGGCCACCGGCCGCGTCGTGCGCCGCTACGAACGCGACCGTCCCGGTGAGCTGATCCACGTCGACATCAAGAAACTGGGCAACATCCCCGACGGCGGCGGTCACAAGGTCCACGGCAGGGCCCAGGGCAGCCGCAACAGCTCCGCACACCGCGATCCCACCCGGCCCCGCACCCGCCACGGCCGCCCCAACCTCGGCTACAGCTACCTGCACACCGCCGTCGACGACCACTCCCGCCTCGCCTACAGCGAGATCCACGCAGACGAGAAGAAGGAGACCGCCACTGGCTTCTGGCAGCGGGCCCACGCCTTCTTCGCCCGGGCCGGGATCACCGTCGAGCGGGTGCTGACCGACAACGGCTCCTGCTACCGCTCACGCGACTGGCGCGACGAGCTGACCCGGACCGGGATCACCCACAAGCGCACCCGGCCCTACCGGCCCCAGACCAACGGCAAGGTCGAACGCTTCAACCGCACCCTGCTGGACGAGTGGGCCTACGCCCGCCCTTACCGGTCAGAAGCCGAGCGCAGGCAAGCGTTCCCGCAGTGGCTGCACACCTACAATCACCACCGCGGACACACCGCGCTGAAAGGCCAACCACCCGCCAGCCGCGTCCCCAACCTCACGGGTCAGTACA
>NZ_JBIVQO010000032.1:0-1076 GCF_044755265.1 Streptomyces sp. NPDC092370
CCGCCGTCGCTGGTCCATTCGGTCTCGATCCCGGAACCCCAGGCGATCGTCTCGGCCTCCTGGCGGACGTACGGATCGAGTGAGCCGGCCTGCGGGGCACCCGCGCTCGTCATGTTGATCGTCGGAATGCTGCCGTCGGCGTTGTAGGAGAACTTCTCCACGGCTACCGAGCGGGTGAAGCCGCCTCCGCCCGGGAGGGCTCCGTTGTGGTAGAAGAAGTACGAACCGCCCTTGAAGTCCACGAGGCCCGCGTGGTTGGTGAAGCTGTTGCCCTGGGCGGGCATGACTGTGCCACGGTAGGTCCAGGGTCCGGTCGGGCTGGGTGCCGTGGAGTAGGCGATGAACTCCTGGCAGCACCTGGCCGCGTACACCAGGTAGTACAGACCGTTCCGCTTGTAGGCCCACGGCCCTTCTTCGTACAGCGTGGGACGGTTGGGATCACCGGTGCGGGTGCCGAATCCCGAGGTGGTGAGCGGGATCTTGGTGGGGCTGCCCGAGTAGGAGATCATGTCGGCGTTCAGCTTGACGTACCACAGGTTGGGGTTGCCCCAGTAGAGGTAGGCCTGACCGTCGTCGTCGATGAAGACGGTCGGGTCGAACTCGGTGTTCTCCAGCAGCGGGCGGCCGAGGGCGTCCCGGAACGGTCCGGTGGGGCTGTCCGCCACTGCCACGCCGATGGCGAATGCGCCGGTCGCCCGGACCGTCACCGGCACGTACCAGTAGAACTTGCCGTTCCGTTCGATGGCCTGACCCGCCCACGCGTTGGCGCCCGCCCAGCTGAAGGTGTTCAGGCTGAGCGGTGAGCCGTGGTCGGTCCAGTTGGCCATGTCGGCGGAGGAATACACCCGCCAGTCCTTCATCACGAAGGAGGAGGTCGAGCCGTCCTCATCGTGCCCGGTGTAGAGGTAGACCCGTCCGTTGTGCACCAGCGGGGACGGGTCGGCGGTGTAGACGTTCTGCACGATCGGGTTGTCGGCCCTGGCCGCCGTGGGATGCACCGCGGCAGGAAGGACGGCGAACGCCAACATGAGGATCAGCACCCAGGTCGCCCGGGCGAGTCTCGTACCGGTAGCGGG
>NZ_JBIVQO010000033.1:0-779 GCF_044755265.1 Streptomyces sp. NPDC092370
CGCCCGGTTACATTCCGAACCCGGAAGCTAAGCCTTACAGCGCCGATGGTACTGCAGGGGGGACCCTGTGGGAGAGTAGGACGCCGCCGAACAATCTTTGGAAGGACCCCTGGTCCCAGCGTTCAGCTGGGACCAGGGGTCCTTTTTGTTTTTGCAGTGCGCGCCGGGCATCCGGCTGCGCGAGAATGACTTGCGGTACCTAAGACAGGAGTCACCATGTCCACCAACTCCCCCGAGGACCGACCGGAGCGCGACCAGCGGCGACGGGAGGGGGACCGGAGCGACCGGAACGACCGCGGCGGTCAGCGCGGGGGCCGCGGAGACCGTGGAGGCTTCCGCCGCGACAACGAACGCGGCGGCAACGACCGTCCGAGCTACGGACGTCGTGAAGGCGACCGCGGTGACCGCGGTGACCGTCCCGACCGTGGTGACCGTGGTGGTTTCCGGCGTGACGACAGCCGTGGCGGTGGCGTCGGCCGGCGTGACGACCGTGACCGCGGACCCCGTAGGGACGACCGCGATCGCGGTGGGTTCCGTCGGGACGACCGTGGTGAGCGTCCGCCGTTCCGGCGTGACGACCGTGACAGCCGTGGTGAGCGTCCGCCGTTCCGGCGTGACGAGCGTGACAACCGTGGTGAGCGTCGGGATGACCGGGACCGTGGTGGTTTCCGGCGTGATGACAACCGTGGCGGTGGCGTCGGCCGGCGTGACGACCGTGACCGCGGACCCCGTAGGGACGACCGCGATCGCGGTGGGTTCCGTCGGGACGACCGTGGTGA
>NZ_JBIVQO010000033.1:877-1007 GCF_044755265.1 Streptomyces sp. NPDC092370
GAGCGTCCGCCGTTCCGGCGTGACGACCGTGACAACCGTGGTGAGCGTCCCGCCTTCCGGCGTGACGACCGTGACAGCCGTGGTGAGCGTCCCGCCTTCCGGCGTGACGACCGTGACAGCCGTGGTGAGC